>DFOS01000026.1 GCA_002376845.1 Bdellovibrionaceae bacterium UBA3535
GATTAAGTCGTGACTAGTTCACATGAGTTCCCCTCAGACCGCAAGCAAATTGACATTTGGTTGTAAAGTTTCAGGAGCTGGTGGTTTTCCACCTAAACTAGAATGTGGTCTTTTCGTATTATAATGCACTCTCCATTTTTCAATCATTACTTTTGCCTCAAACAATGAATAAAATATTTCTCCATCTAAAAACTCATATCTCATCTTGCCGTTAAATGATTCGCAGTAGCCATTTTCCCAAGGGCTTCCCGGATGAATAAATAAAGGACCAACTTCTAAATCTTTTAGCCATTTCACTAATTTCTTTGCAATAAACTCTGGTCCGTTGTCAGATCGAATGTGTTTCGGTATTCCTTTTTGTAAAAATAATTCTGCTAAAACTAAAATTACATCTTGAGAATTGATCCTACGCTTTGTAAATGAAGCCAGACATTCTTTTGTGTTTTCATCAATGATATTTAAAATACGAAAAGATCTGCCATCGTGAGTTCTATCTTGTACAAAATCATAAGACCATACATGGTTTTTATATTCTGGCCTTAAGCGAATACAAGAGCCATCTGCCAAGTATAAACGACCTTTTTTCGGTTGTTTCTGTGGCACCTGCAATCCTTCTTCTCTCCATATCGTATAGACAGCATCTTTTCCCACTTTCCAACCTTCGTTGTTTAGCATATTAGTGATTTGTCTATAGCCATAGCGGCCATATTCTTTTGCCAAATCAATGACTCGATCTCGAAGTTTCTCTTTTTCAAAATCGCTCTTCGCTTCGTATCTTTGTGTAGTTCTTGGCTGCCCGATGACTCGACAGGCTCGACGCTCACTCACCCCATGATGATTCATGGCTTGAATTACCGCTTCCCTGCGCTTTATCGGGCTTAGAAGTTTCCCTCGGCTACATCCTTTAATATGGCCATATCAAGAGCCTGATCGGCTACAAGACGCTTTAAACGAGCATTTTCTTTCTCCAGTTCTTTTAGGCGTTTGGCTTGATCTACCTTCATGCCGCCATATTCTTTGCGCCAACGGAATATGGTTTGTTGAACTACGCCCACTTTTTTACAAGCCTCTTCAAGGCTTAAACCTCTGCCTTGCTCTAGCTCAACTGTCCGTAAATGTTGAATAATTTCTTCTGGACTATAGCGTTTTCTTGCCATTTTTGACCTCCGTCTGTGAGATCCATACTAACACAATAGTTGGATCTGGTTAGCCCGGGCAGGTCATTCAATTCGACTTTATTTTACGAATCAAGAAAAAAGCAATGTCATCATCTTTGCGCAAGCCTTGAGTCCCCTCGGAACTGCATATTTGCACAATGGCATCAAAGGCTTCTTCAAATTTGCCCGAGCTCAAAATTTGCCGCAAATCTTCATGCGAAAAATTATCAAACAATCCATCCGTGCCCACCAAAATGGTATTGCCCTTTTTGGTTTCAATCGAGCTGGAGACTTCTGTTTTATAAATCTTATCCCCTAGCATATTGTAGACAATATGCCGATCTGGAGCATCAAGCGCCTCTTTTTGCTCTAAATCCCCTGCTTGCACACGGTAACCTGTAGTGGAATCTGGCACATTGGTATAGACTTCCGTGGACTGTGTATTCCAAAAAACCACCTCCGAGTCTCCAACAGAATAGGCACGAAAGCTATCGTCGTACAAAGTAATTAGAGCCAGTGTGGTTTTGGCCCCTGCTTTTAAAGCCAAAATCTTTGCATTAATGTCTTCAATCAATTGCAGAGGATTAAATCCCTTCTCCAAAACATCCTGTGCTTTGGAGAGCACTTCCTCCCCCACTATGGCGGCTGCATCCGCTCCCCTAGGATGGCCTCCGGCACCATCCGATACGCCCAGAACCATTCCTTTTTTATCTATATGACAAAACAAAACATCTTCATTTATTGCAGACTTCTCTTTGTTCTTTGCGATGTAATAGCCCAGCCGATACAATCCGGTATCCAAAATGCCATGGTTGATATCGCTCACCGCCTTTAGTAATAAATTCTCTTTATTTGATGGCATCGGACCAGTCCATAGACTCCAAATGCACCCGCAGCGCTGTCATAGTAGGGAAGCGCTGGAGTATCAAGCCTCGTTTCAATCCACAGATGATATACTTTAAGGATTTGGGCATTTTATAGTAATTCGCCTCTCCCCCAAGTATGTCATAAAAAATGCGAATGGTTTTAATGATGTCCTCTTCACGGTTTTCTTTTTTTGAATCCCCCCAATGATGCAAATCAATAATCTTTAAATCAAACTCCAAGCCAAAGCGTTTGATGATAATATTTTCTACATGCAGATCGCCGTGGTACTCCCCAATTAAGTGAATCGACTCCACCCCTCTAACAATGGAGTATAACAGATGAATGGCCGGGAAGACCCCTAAACGCCGCCCCCTTTGCTTATTTACAAAGTCTTCTAGGATTTCTCCTTCTATATATTCAGAAGTCAGACAAGCCACTCGCTCCCCATCCACATAGATCGTTTCATGGGAAAAATAGTCCATCACAATGGGACTACCTCTAAGTTTATCCAGCTTTTTGGCGTAACGAGTGGATACCTTAAAAGCCTTATTGGCGTGTGGATAAAATATTTTAATAGCACGGGTTTTGTTTGTGTGAGCCTCTTCCACCTTATAGACTTCGCCCTCTGCGCCCGAGCCAAGACTAGACACCACTTTAAAGCGGCCAGCAAGAATATCACCCTCTTCTATATCAAACTTCTTATTTTTTTTCATTTTCTTATATATAGCTATTTTTACAAAAAAAATCAGTTAAAACTACAAATGCTAAAAAATTATAGTCTAGCAAAAGCCTTTACTGCATTATATCCAGTGTTCTTATGTATCGCACACCAGGATTGAGGCATTCGTAGTTAAAAATCCAAGCCCAGCGCATCTTCAAGGGGTATATTATAAAAATGAAGATACTACATAAGTCTAGGCCTCTATAACGCAAATATGGACTTAAAAAATCTCAAAATAAGACCGAAGAAACAAAAGTAACCACGATGGAATTATGAGCAAAAAAGAGCCTTCAAACACTGAAAAACAACGCCAAAAAGCCATAGGTGCCTACAAGGATCTAATGACTTCATCAGGATCAGACTTTGATGAAATCACAGACTTAGCAGCGCAAATATGCCAGACAAAAATAGCTTTGATCAGCATTACAGATAAGCAGCGGCAGTGGTTCAAGTCTAAATACGGCACCAATATAAGTGAAATACCTAGAGATATTTCGTATTGCCATCATGCAATTATGCAAAAGGATTTATTCATCATTGAGGATGCCAGCCAAGATGCGCGCTTTAAAAACAAGCCATTACAGCTCAACAATACCACTTATGTATTTTATGCTGGAGCCCCACTACTTAGCTCAGATGGCCATACCATTGGAACCCTATGCGTACTAGACGATAAACCAAGGTCATTGACTGAAGTACAAAAGCAGAGCCTAAAAACCTTAGCAAAAAATATAATGATGTTGCTCGAATTGCAGCTTAAAAACGCATCTTACGACCAGTCCATTCAGCTCTCCGAGGACATTCAGGATATGGCTTCTACAGGTGGCTGGGAATTGGATGTTACTACAGGCAATACGATTTGGACCAAGGCAGTTTATGACATTTATGGCCTGCCCCACAACACCCCTACCAATATGATTGATGGCATTTCCTATTACAAAGAGCATGAGAGGGAGCGCATCACAAAATGCGTACAAAATACCATTGAGTTAAAGCAAAGTTATGATGAGGTTTTTGAGTTTGTCGATGCCCATGGCAAAGAAAAATGGGTGCGAGCCAAGGGGCGCCCCCATTTAAATGAAAAGAATGAAGTCACAAAAGTTGTCGGTACTTTTCAAGATATTAGCGAACAAAAAAAACGCGAATTGGATCTGACAGAAACACAAACCTATTTGGACTTGGCATTAGATGCTTCGCAAATCGGTATTTGGGATTGGTATTTAGAAAATAATTACGTCAAATACGATCGTCGTTGGGCAGAAATGTTGGGTCTTAAATTAGAGGAACTAGGAAACGATTTTACTGCTTGGGAATCTTTGGTCCACCCAGATGATAAAAAAATTAGCGAAATCAGAATATCCGACTACCTGAATGGAAAAACCAAAGTATATGAGAACACCCATCGTCTAAGACATAAAGATGGGCATTGGGTATACGTCTTAGCAAAGGGAAAAATCTCCGAGTACGACGAAAATGGCAAAGCCATACGCTTTACCGGCACTCATTTGGATGTAACGCAGTCCGAGCAACAAAAAAAGAAGCTGCGTATGTTCTTTGAAAAGGCAACGGTGGGTTTTGTGTTTACTGATTTGAATGGAAAAATATTGGAGGTAAATAAAAAATTTGCAGAGATTGTTGGCTATAGCAACGAGGAACTGATTAATAGCCCTATAGAGGATCTCACTCCTTTAAAGTATATAGAAACGGACAAGGACTTTAACCAATCCATAATAAGTAAGGGATACCGCGAGCACTACCGCAAAGAATATTTAAGAAAGAATGGGGAACATATATCGGTAGAAATCAATGGCTTTAGAATTGACGATTATGATGGTATAGAAGGAATTTGGTCCATAGTGGAAGACATCAAAGATAGAAGAAAGCTGGAGCACCACCTAATGCACCATTCAAAATTGGCGGCCATTGGGGAACTTGCCGCTGGTGTCGGGCATGAAATTAACAATCCCTTAGCTATTATTGCGGGATACCTGCAAAGAATCATAAAAAACACCAAACAAGGAAAGATCGTTGCTGCAGAACTAAATGACTACCTAGAAAAAATGCGTATATCCGTAGACAGAATTCAAACCATTACCAAGGGGCTTCGCACTTTTTCGCGCTCGGATAGCAGTGATATCAGTGAATTTAGTTTAAGTGAATCTATAGAAGAGTCCGTATCTATGGTAAAAGAGATTTACCGTAGAGAAGGCATAAATATCACATTGGACAATCAACTTGTAAAAGATAAAGATGTTATCTCCGGCAATCGCGGGCGCATGCAACAGGTCTTCATGAACTTAATATCAAATGCCAAAGATGCGGTTGAGGAGTCGAAAACAAAAGAGATAAAAGTTCACTGCACACTAAATGAAAACACTGCATTCATACATATCAGTGATAGTGGCATGGGCATACCTGAAAACATACAAGACAAAATATTTGATCCATTTTTTACTACCAAAACAGTAAACAAAGGAACCGGCATCGGCTTGGCACTTGTGGCAAATATCATTCAGGAACATGGTGGCAAGATTTATTTCAATTCTAAGAAAAACTTTGGCACCACCTTCACCATAGAGTTAGACGTAATTGATAAGCCTCTAGATATAAATAAAAATAAGAATGAAAAAAACGCAGATACTAACCTACAAGGTCATGCTATGATCGTAGATGATGAACCACTCATTTGCGAATTGCTATCCGACGTACTGAATGATTTTGGATTAAGCACTGTAACGGCAGCGAATGGAAAAGAGGCGCTCAAGGCGTACAGCCAAAATCCTACTAGTTATGATTTGATTATCTCTGATATGAAAATGCCAAAAATGGGCGGCATGGAACTCATCAAAGAGATCAAAGCATTGAATTCCCATTATGTGCCAAAATTCATACTCATGACTGGTGGGGTGAATATTCATTTTGAAGATAAACAGAGCGAAGCTAGTCTCTTGTGTGATAGTTATATATACAAACCCTTCGAACTAGATAAGGTTCGAAAGGTTTTATCAAAATTACTCAGCAAACCCGCCAAAAAAGCGGCCTAAGGAAATTAGGGCTGTTCGTTTTCTTGGCAATTAGATAGGCCACTAGCCGAAACATCGCAAACTAGAGCTTTTCTTAACAAACCAAACAACAATTGATCGTTCTTCAATACTACTACTTTACTTTTGCTCACGCGTGCTACCCCGCTGTAAGAGGCACAACCAACACTTGATGCAATCAATGCAAATAAAACCATTAGTCTAAGATGTTTCACATTCTCTCCTTGATGTTGAATACTAACTTAATTCTTTGAATTCTTAGGAAATTAGTCAAATCTAGAGGCCCGAAGCCAGACTTTAGTTGGTTCCACTAGCCAGCAAAAAGTCTTCTTCCAATACTAGTAAAAATATGACGAAGCCTTCCGCCGCTAGCCTCTTGTTCATACTTGAGATCATGTTTTTCTTGGATATCTGAAACCCAAGAGTGCCACGTCTGAGCGTTTTGCTTTTTTTCTTTTTCCCAATGCTCATGGTGTATTTGTATTTTATCTATTTCTTGATTGTCCAGCCACAAACCATGTTGCTCGGGGCAACGGTCAATCACCACTCCAGAGGAGTAAGCATAATTCACAGCCTTTAAGGCTGCATCGCAGCGCGGGCATGTTTCATGGGATTGAGTTTCTGCCTCGGGAATTCCCGTAAAGGCCGCAGCAATGGCTTGCTGGATTAGCTCAGGACTAAAGCTTTCCTCTTCTGACTGCATAATCTTGACCAATTCTCCATCGTCCAACCACACACCTTGGCATTGATGGCAACGATCAATCTCTACTCCTTCATAAATTTCTGGTACTAAGGAATTCTCTATTTTACAGCGCGGACATTTCATAAGCCTTCTCCCTATAGGAATAGGCTAACCGCTGTATTTTCATTGGTCTAGCCCTAATAAGAAAAGCCGTACTTCACTTTTAGATAGTTTTCTATTTGAAAAAGCTCAGAATCACTCAAAGCTCGACTATATTTAATGACATCCCCCATATCGCCATCAAAATATTCCGCAGGGCTAGGGCTTGAATCAAAGGTGGAGGCCTCCGATCCCACTCCTATATATCCAAATCGAGGTAGTTCGGCGCCCCCAGCAAGATTGTCGCCTGCTCCATGACCTGCCACATTTTGCTGACGAAAGACTCCGTCGATAATGATATCCTTAAAACCGGTCACAGGATTGTAGCGAACCACAACAATATGAGGGCTGCCATCGGTAACGCTTGTTGCTTCATTTAAATCGTGAATGGAGCCATCATCATCCGTAGTTTGCCAACCGATGCCGCCACTTTCCACTTCCAGTCGGTAAACAGCACTACGATCAAAAGATACGATGTGCCCATCGCCATCACCATTGACCACGGCAAATATGGTAACCCCTGCCAGGGAACCAACGGCTGAATAATTTAGATCGCGAATCGGTAGATATTGCGCCCCACCACTAAAGCGTATACCAGGACGGCCGTTTAAATCCGAACTGGCAACATAGGTTGGCTGTTCCGCCAAAGTGCTTTGATCGCCATGATAATTATTGCCAGATTGATCCTGCCAAATAGAGACGCGGTTGGACCCATCGTAGGTTACCCCTACTTGTGGATCAAACCATAAAGTTAAATTCGAAATTTCTGATGGCTGCACCAAATACTTTTCATAAGTCGCATTGTAGAAGTTCAGCGGATCATTTACAGGGTCTGCCGTTGGCAAGTCGGAATAGATTGCCATATGTCCCAAAGAACCTTCTAGATAATTGGCGGGTGTAGCGTCGGCGCCAAAGCGAAAGGCAGCAGCCGGCGGCGAATAACCCGTACTAATTGCAAAATTGCACTCTTCATTTCCGTTAATATATAGTCTTGCCGTGGATCCATCGTAATAGGTTCCGATCAAATACCAAACCCCTTCCTTTAAATTTTTAGAAGAAGTGCAAGAACGCATACTTGTTGGATTATAATTTGCGGCAATGCTTGCTGGGCTCAATACCGAATTGTAAATTGCCAGCTCATCTATCACTCCTTGAAAATAATTGCCTGCAGAGCCCACCGCACCGGTGGTGTCATAGGTACTGTCCCCTGTTCGACCAATCGATATATCCCCACCATGATTGTTCATGGTCCCTATGTTGTTAACAGTAGATCCCACTTGCACACCGTTAACAAAGCACTTCAATTCATCGCTTGGCTGATCAAAGGTAAGGGCGACATAATAATCTGTATTCAGACTAATGGGAGAGCTAATGTACTTTACGCCGTTGGTGCCGGTGCTTCCCCAGCCCTGATTGTCACTCCATGCTTGGCATATCACATTGCCGCCCTCAACATATATGCGAAAGCCATTTCCACTTCCTCCCTCTTCATATACCGTTTGCTGAGGAGCGGTAGAGCCTTCCACACGAAAGTAGACTTCTATACTACGCAAATTGTGATTGCTTGTATTGATGGAAGCATTATTCGGCACCAAAACATTGTGAGTGGAACCATTGAACGAAGCAGCATCGTTGGGACTTGTATCCGTAGCCAAACCGGCCACACCCATACTAGCCGAAACTGCACCATCAACGGCTGCCCCTAAACTACCGTAGTTGGTGAGTGTGCCGCCCAGATCATCAAAGCGGTAATATGCTACGGGGGCATTGGCAAGAACTTCGGTATCATGGGAATCCCCCGTGCCACTACCCACGACCAATTGCAATGAGTCCGGATCTGCCGTGCTTTGCCTAACGCTAAGACCGTTGCCATCATAGGAGCCATTGCTAAATAAAGTTTGTCCACCTGTGCTCGTATCACCTAGCTGCACCCAAGTTTGCACATAAATATTGGCATTGGAATTGATGCCCGTGCCAATATTTAACAAATCATTCAATCCATCAAAAACCAGTCGATGCAGATCACTGGCAGCAGTGCTTCCATTCCAACCACTCGCAGCGGTCCCATCAAAATTATTTAATGTGGCCGTGCCGCCAACGTAGGGGCCCGTGCTAAGTATATTGGACCAAGACGTATCCAAAGGTGTATTCGTTCCCTGTGTAAAGATTTGGGAAAAACTTGCTTCAAAATCCAATTCTAAATTGGTGATGGTATAATTGGAGCCTACATTTATCGAAACAATCTCTGTATCACTATCTACCCCCATACTCCCCGTAAACTGCAACTCGTAGGTACCAATGGATTGCGTTCCACTAGGAGTCCAGCCAATTTGTCCCGCGCTGGCTAGATTGGTTGTATCCACCGTACCTGGCAGATTGGAACAATTGGAACCTGCGGCCACCGAATTGTCTATCACACGATCAAAGGTGCAAGTATAGGACATAAAAGAATCATCCCCAGTAATGGTATTGTTCACATCCAAACTAATTAGATTCCCGGTGATTTGCTCGTTCGCATCATAAACTAAGTTTGTCAAATCGGTCAGACTTGGGGTGGCCAAAGTGCTCACGCTAATGTCATTGGTATTGGTTTCAAGTGAGCCAAAAAAATCTTGCGCCCTTACCCGGTATTCATAGGCCGTATTGGGGCTTAATCCTGTAATGGTATAATTGTCTGTTGGAGCACTTACACTAGTAATCAAATTTGGGATGCCGCCGACAATTTCAAAAACAAAGTAGTTTGCCGCAGACGCATCATGTGTCCAATTCAAACGCAAAGACCGAGTCTGCACTTGATCGATCGAATCCAAACCACTAAATGCTAGAGAACCAACTCCTCGGCCTTCCACACCCATAGAGGCTTGAAAGTCGTTGCCGCCATAGGAATACTTGATTCGAACCGTGGTACCAAACTCTCCTATTGCCAATGGTTGAAAGCGAACCGTGATGGTGCATTCACCCTGCGGACCTATCGGACCTGAACAGGTAGTGGATTGAATGGCAAAATGAGTGTTGTCCCCTTCCACATCGGTTACACTTACCGAGTCTGATGCAACATTCTTGGCAGTGATCACATAATTCGAATTTCCAGAGTTTGCTAGTACGGCACCAAAATCATAACTACTGGGTGTAAACTCAAAGGCCGAGTTTCCTATGGTATCACTGGAGCCACCTACATCAAAAAGCTCATCAACTTTTTCTCCATCAGAGCAAGCCGTGAATGCTAGAATATAAAGAGCAAATAAATATTTGCTAAGTTTTGCTCGATCCATACTTAAGCTATCGGTTTTTCAAGCTTTTTTCATGAACTCTTTTTGTGATTTTTTGCCTTTTTAGGACTCAAAATGAAACGCTAATGTATTAAATTGTTACAACCAAAACTGTATTCCCGCATATACCTTTATGCCCGTTAAAGTAATGTCGGTGTTTTGACCATAATCAAGGCTGCCGCCTACATGCAGATTGATCTTTTCTGAGGACGGGAAGATATAGTATCCTCCCATGCTAAGCCCCACTACCGGCACGACACTGTTGGTGCCGTTAAACAAATACTGCTTCATCTGCGCTGTTAAAACGGTTCCGCCTTGGTTGTAGGGCTTTGAGCTGGCACTGCGCATTCCATTGATGGAAACTTCTTCTACCTCTTGCATCAAGGAATTTCCTCGAAGGGATAGAGCCACCCCGGCGCCAATATCGGTATAAAGTGTACCAAAGCCACTCGTATTCAAACCTTGCCGGATGGATGCAACTAGTGCCATTTTTTTATTGAAGGCATAACTATAGGATACGCCAAAGTCCAAACCTGTTGCACTTGATGCATCCGTAGTAATGGATGATGCACCGGAGTGAAACATCAGAGTATTGCGCTTCTCCTCCACCTTGATAATTGGCTGCGCAATGCTTACCGCTTCTTCGGCATAGGCGGAAGGTAGGAGCATAAAAATAAATGGAATTGCTCTAAGCAACGTCGACATTTTCTTGTTCTCTTTCATTGCTGCGAAGGGCTTGGATGATTTCCTTATGTAGCATACTATATACTTGTGACTTTCTAGATGGTTTGCTTTTTTCAACATAAGACATAACAAGATTTAATTTCTTTTCTGGCAAGCATGATTTAAATTTTTCAAGTACTGACAGTGGTGCGTCCCAAGCTGAAGCCAAGTCCGCAGCATTGAATTTCTTCAGTATTTCCGAAAGACTATCCTCATCTAATTTTTCTGCCCAACCCAGCACTACAATATCCTCCATAACTTCAATACTAGGATCAGGTATTTGTAGAACTTGCTGCTCTTCTTCTAGATTGTTAATTTGTATATTCATACGGCGGCGCAGACCACGTGTGGCAGATTCTTTTTTATTCTCAAGGAAATCATAGTCTTTCACATCCAAACTACTAGCCGACTCTTGCAAGCACTTGATTTTCTCTTCCACGTCCATGGATATATGGGCAGATCTCATGCTAGGAAGGTGCGCGTACAAGCTTTGCTTGCCTCTGACAATCTCTGATAAATCCTCATTACTCAAATGCTGAATCGGAAGCGGCTGCAAATAGTACATCTCTTGATGGTAGCTTTTAGCTTGCGGTTCTACGTCTGATAGATAGCCAGCATATTCTTTTAACATGGGCTTGGCATTCATCACTTTTTTACGCATCTCTAAAGGCAGTTTTAACCATAAATACTTGGCGTAAGAATCTTCTTTCGACCAATAACAATCACAGAATATGGCAATCAAGGCTTCTTCTGTTAACTCTTTCACCAAATTTGAATCAGTATCGGCATCATTGGAAGCCGCCATATTCTGATTGGTGACGGAGCTTACACTCTCATCAAAGGCAGAAGCCTTAACACTGCTACCACCTTCAAAAATACTTTTTAACTCGCCAAGCCCCTCTTTTACCAAATTACGTAAACGTTTATCCTGTGTAGACTTGGATATTAGTGCTAGGCCCATGGCCAGAGCAACAAGTATGTAAGCTACATAAACCACAAGCATTGTGGGTCTGGTTAGCTCATACAAAGCTTCGGTTACATTAAAATTAAACTTCTTCGGTGGCAACTGCACTTCGATTTGCGCCTCCACACCGTAAGGTTTAAATAAATTGCCGACCAATTCTTGAATTAAAAAAGGCATTTCCGGGGCATGGGAGTATATGGTAACCTTTGCCTCTTTCAAAACGATGCGGTTACCTGGCCCACGTATTTTCATATCACTCAATATAAGTGGCAGCCCTGGCAGTTTTCTTTCTACCTTTTGTTCTTCAATTTTTACGATTACTTTTGCGTGCTCATCAAATTGACGAACAATTTCTTCACTCTGCTTTTGCAGGTTCATTTGTAATTCAAACACATCTTCGTTTGCATATAAAGAGGTGCTAAAGAGTAAAAGCAGTAGGCTTAACATATATTTCATTGCACGCTCCCCCTACTACTTATGGTTTGCAACAAAGTTTTTGCCTCCGCATTGGCAGGACTTTCAACTAGTATTTGCTCCAGCAAATTTTTTGCCTCATTGTTTTGCCCCATTACCACAAGACATGAGGCTTCGGTTAATTTAAGAAAAGATACATTGGGATACTTACCGCGTAAATCTCGCACTCTGGATAAAGCCGAGCTTGCATTGCCCTGACTTAAGTCCACTTGAACCTTCGTCATCTCCTGCATCAATTCAGACAACATTTGATTGGCCATTTCTTTTGTGGCATCTCCCGCCCAATTACTTATAGGACGAAGCTCGATTTCCACTTGGTCTGGGTTTTGTTTTACTGGCAGCACCACAACTCCCACACGTCCAGGTGATTCTACCAATACTGCCTGATCGGATACTGTTATAATATCGCCGGCCTTTTTTTGTTCCGCATCTGTATTGGATGTTTTTACCCACGCATCATGCTTCAATACTACTTGCCTGCCTTGCGGCGCTTCGGTAGATACCTGCTCCAACAGCGAACATGCTGTTGTAAGTAGTAGTAATGATGCAATCAAAAAACGCATAAACATATTTCCTCAAACACTGGTTCGTCTCATTTTTTAAAAGAGTTAAGGGTAGATTAGCATTCCTGGACTTTTCTTAGACCTAGGTACAATTTATTTAGCTTTCATTAATATATTAAAGAAAGTGCCGATTATTTAGGTGCTATGAAAAGTTTAATTTTTGGAATTATACTAACTACAGTTGCTGTTATCTTGTCAGTAGAAGGCGGGATAGATGCCTACATGCAAAAGCACTCCATTATATTGGTGATTGGCGGTACCATTGCGATCTTCTTTTTTGCTACGCCTGATAAAAGTATAAAACTGACATGGCAAGCCTTTATTAAACTCTTTCGCAAAGAAGAACGATTTGAAGACTATCATGCTGAACTGGAATCCTTAGCAAGAAGTAAAACCCTAGCCTCCCCTTCTAATAATAAGTTAATCAATTATGCAGCGGAGCTTTGGGAGCAAGGGATCGATCCAAACTTGTTTATCGTATTGGTCTCACAAAAAAAGATGGAAATTGAAAATGACACATCAGATGCCCTACAAACCTTAAAAAACTTATCAAAATACCCTCCGGGTCTAGGTATTACCGGTACGGTTATGGGTATGATTGCACTATTCTCGCAAATCGATTCTAACAAAGACAATGTGGGAGCTAGTATTGCCCTGGCGATGACGGCAACTTTTTTTGGTCTATTTTTGACCAATATTATTATTGCTCCCATTGCGGACCGCATTCAAATTCGTTATCTAAACCGTAAAAGAATGTTCTCCAATATTTATAAGGTCTTGCTGCTGATCAACCAAGATGAGCCAGATGCCATTATAAATAATGAGCTAGAAGTGGAGCGCGTGGCATGAAACAGAAGCCACGCATGCCGCGCATTGATCGAGATGAAGACATTCATTTCGAAGACGATACGGGGCATTTATGGGCCGTATCCTACGCCGACTTTCTGATGGTTCTTCTTAGCTTTTTCATCCTATTTTTTTCTACGGAAGACACCAACCAAGTAATTGAAAGAATCCTTACCGCTACCGAGCAAGGCTCTGAGGCCCAAGGAACTGGTGGCGGCGACTCCTATGGCCGTGATAAGGTCGAGGCAAAAGGCGCCGTACCGGCATCTTTAATTGAGAAAGTCTCTGATAACTTCTCTATAAAAGTGGACGAATCCGACAAACGAGTGGTTTTTTACTTTCCTGATGATATTTACAGGAAGGGCGAGACTGTATTGAATGAAACCTATAAGGCCGAGCTCGCCTCGCTTTTAGAAATCTTGCAAGAATTTGCCAATGAAATTGAATTGGAATTTGTGGGTCATACAGATTCCATCCCCATTCGAAACCCCGCACAAAAAGTAGTAAATGATAACTTTGCCCTATCGGTAATCCGTGCCACACGGGCTCTACAGTATGCACAAAGTTTGGGCTACCCCAGTGAAAGAATGGCCGCCAAGGGTAGCGCACAAACCAAGAGGGATTCCAGAACCCTGTCTTTGATCATTCGCTCCACTCGGGATGAATTATAAAGTGCTCCTTTTTGATGTTGCTCGGACACGAAAAAACCTAGATGTTTTATAGACTTAGACTCGAAATTGGGGTGCAGCCCCGGACCCCTCCGGATAAACATCCGAAATTCTTATAAACCCAAAAAATCCAACAACATTAAAAGGGAGCAGTTATAGGGTTTTACAAAAGCTCTAGTTTTTTGCATCCTATAAGCAATAAAGGGGTGGATCATGATCATTTTATTTATTGCTAGTCACTTGATGGCCGCCATACCTGATTTAAATCCCGGTCAATGGCAAGTGGAAACACAGATCGTAAGTAGCGACGTACTTTCAGAGAAAGAAAAAAAACTAGATGAAGCCTTAAAAAATGTCCCCGAGGAAAGAAAGGCCCGCTTAAGAAAAATCCTAAGCACGGCGCTAAATGAAAAGTATGGCAACAAAACTGCTAGCAAAAAGGTTTGCGTATCGGCAAAGGACAAGGCCTCTGCTCTTTTTATCTCCAATAGCGAATCCTGCCAGCAAGACTTTCAGCAAAAAAATGCCAGTCTCTACACCATGAAGTTTCGCTGCAAAGATGGCAGCCTAGGAAAAGGCACCTGGAAACAAGTGGGCCAGAACGCGTTTTCTGCCAATATGCAGGTTCAAGGCCCCGAAGGTAAAAAGTCGAAAATTCAATACAAAGCGAAACTCTTATCCACCCAATGCCAATAGGCTCAATTGGCCGTGGAAATACCGAGTCGCTTTAAAAATGCCTGGATCGAAAAGTCTCTTCCCAAAAACTTTTCGATGGATGCGTTCACATCCCTGGAATCGCCCGTCTCGTAGATTTCTTTACGAAGACGCATGGCCACCTCTTTGTCGTTAAAGCCCTGTGGCGATTCTTCAAAGACCGAGGCTAGATCTGCAGCCACACTATCGGCCCAAGCATATCCATAGTAACTGGCATCATAGCCGCCCCACAAATGCCCAAAAGAAGAAATCATGGAAGTATTCTCAGGAAACTCCAAGAATACATCTTTTAAGACCTGATTGGTAAAGGATGTTAAATTTGTTGTGGCATCCCCTACTTGGATCTCTTGATGAATTTTTTGGTCCATAATGGCAAAGGCAAATTGCCGGCGGTAATGTGTGGCAATGGTAGCGTTTTGGGATTTCTTAATTCTTTCTAGCAAATCACTAGGAACTTTGTCGTTGGGATTTTCATAATTGTGCGCAAAGGTATCCAGCACTTCTTTATCCAAAACAAAGTATTCCAACATCTGTGAAGGCGCCTCAACAAAATCCCTTGGCACCGATGTTCCTGATATACTAGCGTAATTTACCGTAGTTAAAATGGTATGTAGAGCATGACCAAATTCATGGAAAAGCGTTTCCACATTGTCTAAGGACAAGAGCGCAGGACCTTCTTTTGTAGCTTCAGGAAAATTACAAACTAGAGCAGCAATGGGACGCCGGTAGGTACCATCATCCAAAAGTTTGCCTTTGCGCAAAGTGAACTGTGCAAAATGCGAATACTTTTCTTGATCTGGACGAGGGAACATATCCAAATATAGATAACCCAATGGCGCTCCATTTCTAGAATCGTAAATGCGCATTAGGCGCACCTTCTTCTCCCATACATAGGGCGCTTGGATTTCTTCAATTTTTAAAGAAAATAATCTTTCAAAAACTCGGAACATACCTTGTAAGGTATTTTCATACTCGAAGTATTTTTTTAATTGGGTGGTATCAACATCTAGCACGCGCTTTTTGTATTGGTCCAGATAGTAACGAAAGTCCCACGCTTGGATTTTTGCATTAGCATCATTTGTATCTTCCACCTTTAATTTGGACAAGGCGGCTAACTCGGCTTGAAATTTGGGCTCAATGCCTTCACTTAAATCCGTAATAAAATCCAAGGCTCGTTTGCCATTTTTGGCCATCATAACTTCTGTCTTATAATCCGCCCAAGTATCATAGCCCAGCAGCTTTGCTTGTTCGGCTCGCAAGCGAACCATTTTTTCAATCAATTCCTGATTGCTCTGCATGGCTCGTTGCTGTCTTGCTAAAAATACCTTTTTGCGGGTTTCCTCCTTAGGAGAATAGACATTAAAAGGCTGGTATTGGCTAAAAATGCCCGCCGCAACCAAATAGTCACCACTTTCATTGGTGGCAATGGATTCTAACATATCCGCAGGAATGCCTTCTGCCTCCTGCTTGGTGATCAATGTTTTTTCTGAATTGGCCTTATCGATATTGATGGAGATTGCCTTTGCGATATCTGCCATCTGCTTTTTGATCTCGATCACTCGCTGAAATTTTTCTTCGGGCAAATCAAAACCACGTCTTTTGTAGCTACGCATAGTATCTTCTAGCATGCGCGCCTCGGTCCCTTCGACTTGTGGATTGGTATCGGCATAGGCTTTGATCACCTCATAGATATCTCGCCGAGCAGCCACATCCACATACCACTTGGACATTTCTGCCTCGGCCTCTTTGGCTACCTTTTTTAAATCCATATCCGTACTTGTTTCCGCCAATAGCCCTACAATATTGGAGGCATTGCCCACTTCATAATAAATCGTATCCAAACGACCTAGCGTATTAGCAAAATTTAATTTTGCTAAGGGTGTATTTGCCAAATCATCCAAAGCCGCATTGGCCTTTTCCTTTGCGACCTTTAAACTTTCCAAAACATCTTCTGGACACTTATCAAAGTAAGGCAGATCCAATTTCAATGAATATTTTTTTTCTAAGTCGGCTTGGGCCTGATTGAACTGCGTAGTAGCCCGATCCCTTTTATTGAGGTTTGTGTCGCAGAAGCGCGCGGAAAGGATAGCAAACACAGCTAACAAAACCAATGTAGCAGCAATTGTATGTTTACGGCGATTGATCATAAATGTCCCTCCTAAGGACGCATTGAATATGAATACGAACGCTTTGTCTTGTAAAGCTCAAAATGAAACCATTTTTTACTGCATTCGAGCCGATATGACCATTTTTTTCTATGCACGAGTTTTTTCTACATAAAAAAAGGGCCTGCCCGGCCCTTTTTAGAAGTTTAATTTCCTATGTTGTTTTTATAAACTCAATGGCATGCTCACGCCCAACATCATCGTGTTGTAGTCTGCATCTGGGTTGATCGAACCATTTTGATTTTCATCATAGGTAGCCGTGTAGTACTCGAAGTTGATGGAAACAAAAGGCAAGCCTGTGTAGCCCACACCTAATTTTAAGCCTGTACCTTCAAATTCGGTAGTAGAGGTAGTTTCTGCATCCATGGCATCAGCAAAAAAATAGGTGCCATAAAAGCGCAGCAGGATGGGCAATTCATAAGCTACAAATACACCCATGGAGGCGTGACTTGTATCGGCTGTTGGGTTGGTATCTATCTCCCCGTCGGACATCATATACTCTAAGCCAAAAGCCAAACCTAACATGCTGTAGCCGCCTCGAAGGCCTAAAAATATACCCGATGCATCTTCATCGGTTGTGCCTCGCTCATAGCCACCGCTAAGTGCGTAGGATAAGTACGGGTCTAAATAAAGTGCTGCACTGGCGTTCAAACTAAAAAAGCCAATCATCATTGCTAATATATATTTCATCTTTTTCTCCTTGTTGCTCACCATTAATTCTCATCCAGATTAGGATAATGAGTCAATAAAAGCCCCCTTAGCTTCTACTGAAAATCCTCAATCTTGTATTTCCCTGCTTTCTTCATCAGCTCAGTGGCCTGTTTTTGGTTGAGCGACTTACCCTTATGTAACACAAGTAAAACCTCATCCTTATCTAGATCTACTTTAACTTCCTGAACAGCAGGATCTGCCTCAAAGGCTCGAGTGATGGACTTGGCACATGAGCCGCAAGTCATGCCCGATACTTGCATCTTTACTTCCTCTGCGGACACGGACAGGGAAGCCATGAAAAGAAATATTGCTACCAACAACTTGTACATACCTACTCCTTATTGTTTTATTGTCTCAATCATGAAATTTCTTAAGATTCAAAGTTGTAATATCACTTAGCTGGGTGGAGAACTTTTCAATCATGCGATCAATCATTTGCTTGTCTGCATGATGCATGTGAAATTCGTTTTCATCAACAATCTCGATGATTTTTTCTCCAGCAAAATAACTTAGTGCAGAACGCATAATACTTACAGAATAGGCCTCAGGATAACGCACCACCTTCCCTAAATCCTTTTCTACTTGAAACACCTCCTTACTGACGTTTTGAAAGGCTTCAAAGTCAAAGGAAGTGCCAATAAAAGACTTTAAGCTTTGCGCTGCCACATAATAGGCCTCATAAATATGGGCAAAACTAGCCGAATAAGGACCTACTACTTGACCTAACTTATAAAAATCCTTTTTTGCAACTTGGAAAGTTTGTTCAAATTGAAAATCAGGCTGCTGCATAATGCTAGCAATTAAAAAGCGAATTTGTTCAAACATTTCCCCCGATTTAGGTAGATAAAACTCATGCTTCAGCATACGACGCTGCTCCAAAAAGTAATGCTTCAAGCTTGCTAAGGAATCGATAGATCCACGAAAGATATTGATCCAAGCACTGGCAATAAAATGTGGAATTAGAAAGTGATGCAAAATGGTATTTTTTAAATATAGCAGTTCACTTCTTGCCTGCGGATTTACATGATAAAAGGTTCGATCCAGTGTTTTGCTTTTTATTTTCTCCACCTTTTTAGAGTCGATCAACAAATCCAAGGCATCCTCTATCGCCTGCGAACCATTGCCATCTAAATTTGGACTTAAAGGAATTTGAAAGTCCCTAGCATAGGCTAGGATACTTTCACAACGGCTGTAGATATACTTTTTTGTCAGCGCGCCGCTAACGTTATCTAGCAAGACCAATGACAAAAGCGAGGTGGGACTGATCATCATCTCTTTGCCGACCGAGCGAAAGCAAGCAAAAGCCAAATCTTGCACTTGAGCACGGCGATCCTCCTCTACATGCTTGATAAAAATGGGTTGCCCGGCCTTTAGGTGAATGGAGCCAAAACGTTTGGACATTACGGATAAGAGATTTACCAATTGCCAGGTGGACTCTTTGATTTTTTTGCCACCTAGGGACTCGCGGCTATGGGCCCTTGCCTCGGGCAAGGTCTCATGAGAAATGGAGATGGGTAAAAAGCAAAGCGGCTTGTCCTTGGGCAAATGGGAGTAGGCTTCCAAAAGCATATGGAACAAACCGTAGCGAGGCGGCAAGAGACGTCCCGTACGTGAGCGACCACCTTCAAAGTAAAACTTTATAATCTTTTGATTCTTTAAAAGGTGGTAAATGTAGGCCTCTAATACCAGTTTGTACAGGTCCTCACCTTTAAAACTACGCCGAATGAAAAACGCGCCGCCTTTGCGAAACAGATTCCCCACCGGAAAAACGTTGAGGTTCATACCCGCAGCAATAAATACGGGAAGGGAATATTTTTTGTAAACGGCGTAGGAAATCCCTAGAAAATCGGCGTAAGACTGATGATTGGGACATAAAATGAGATGACTGTCTTTTTGCAACTGAGGGATATCTACCCCCTCTGCCGTCTCTAAATTGATTTTTTCATACAGCTTGGCAAAGGTTGCATCAAAAAGTCTTTCTAACTTCTTTACGGTTGCCAAAGAATAATTCGCCGAAATTTCTGTTAAATACTTTTCTGCAAGCTCCCGCTTTGAGGGGTTTTCCTCTAAATACTCGAGCAACTTAGGGTAGTCTGAAAGTACTTTCGTCAAATCACGCTCCGTTACCGCTAATTTAAAGCAAGGCAACGGAACATGCTAGAAGAAATTATCTACCGTGCGCCACTTCCGGCTGGTGAAAGTACTCTTCTGGGCTAAAGTCATCCACCTGAATGGCATCATTGCGCAAAGCTTCTGCTGCTTGCACCTGCTCAAACTCGGCCTGCGTAATCACGCCTAGCTCGAGAGCCTTATCCAAAGCCGCCGGCCCTTTGATTTTTGGCATCTCTTTTTTGCGCATGGCGCGGCGAATCTTCTTTTCAATGTCCGCACTGGCCTTGATGGCCTTAAAAGCATTGGCAAATAATCCCAGCCCCTTGCCATCTTCTGGCACATAAATACCATCTTCCAATAGACGTTTGCGCTGCTCGTTATCTTCTTGCATCAATTGCGCTACTTTATGTGAGGTCTCATCGGTAATGCCACGATTATAGGGATTCATTCCTGAGAAAAAGCGAACGGGACCAGCAAAGAACCAAGATAAGCCTGGCACTTTTAAATTTTCATAAATGCCGTCTATGGATTCTTGAATGATCGAAAATGCATATTGCATGGAAATTTCCACATAGGGCAGATCCTCTCTTTTCGAACCCTCTTGTTCATAGCGATAAAGAACCGCAAAAGAGTAATACAGCATGGAAAGAATGTCAGCAAAACGACCGGTTAGTTTGCCCTTTTGCTTCAACGCTCCACCAAGTGAGCCCATGGCAACATCGGTCATGAAGGCAAAAACGGCGGTGGCCCAAGTAATTTTTCGATAATATTTGGCTGTAGGCCCGCTTACAGGAGAAGATGCTGCCCAGCCCCTTGTCCAAGAAAGTACCACAGCTCGGAATAGATTTCTTACGACATGCCCTACATGCCCCCAGAAATTATAATCAAAAGCTTTTTTATCCCCTGCTTCCACAGCCGAAACTTCTTTGTAGGCATAAGGATGACCTCTTAATGCTCCCTGACCAAAAACGATCAAAGTACGAGTCAATATATTGGCCCCTTCAACCGTGATGGCCACTGGAGCGGCGGTATAACCATTGGAGATAAAGTTTCTTGGTCCACGGGAAATGCCATTACCGGCCAAAATATCCATGGCATCGTTTAAAGCAGCACGCATCATTTCAGTAGAAGTGTATTTGCAAATGGCCGTCACCACTGGCGGCTGCTCTCCAGCATTCAAACCGCTACAGGTTAAATATCGTTGCGATTCAATCAAGTAGGCACGCGCTGCAAGCCGTGCAAGTGGTTCCTCAATGCCTTCAAAGCGTCCTATATTAATGCCAAATTGTTTACGAATGGTCGCATGTGCCGAGGCGCCGTAAGCGGAAACCAAAACCCCACCGCTAGCCTGTGCCGGTAAGGAAATCCCTCGTCCTGCAGCCAGGGATTCCATCAACATCCCCCAGCCTTTGCCAAGACCGCCTTCGCCGCCAATTACGGCATCGATCGGTACCACCACATCCTTTCCTTGAGTTGGGCAATTATAGAAAGGGCAATTCAATGGATCATGGCGACGCCCTACGATGACACCTTCTGTTTTTGTTGGAATCAAGGCGCAGGTAATTCCAAGATCCTCTTCGCCGCCCAAAAGCTTATCCGGATCTCTTAATTTAAATGCCAAACCCAATACAGTAGAAATGGCGGCCATGGTGATATAGCGTTTATTCCAATTCAAACGAATGTATAGTTTTCCGTCTTCGCCTTTAAATAGCACCCCGCTTGAACTTATGGAGCCGGCATCCGAGCCCGCATTGGGTTCGGTCAAAGCAAAGCATGGAATTTCTTCGGCACTAGCCAAACGCGGCAAGTAGTATTTTTTTTGCTCTTCTGTTCCATAATGTATTAACAGTTCCGCGGGCCCCAAAGAATTCGGCACCATGATATTGGTTGCCAAAGGAACCGAGCGGGAAGAAACCATTTTCACTACCGCGGAGTTCATTAGTGGCGAAAAGCCCAAACCGCCATATTCTTTGGGAATGATTAAACCAAAAAACTTTTCTTTTTTAATGTAATCCCAAACTTCTTGCGGCAAAGCGCGGTTGCGATGCACTTCAAAATCATTCACGATGGAGCAAAGGTGTTTGACTTGATTGTCTAGAAAAGACTGCTCCTCATCCGTTAGCTTTGCAAAATCCACCGAGCGCATTTTTTTGAAATTGGGTTTCCCTGAAAAAAATTCGGCTTCCAACCATACCTTTCCCGCATCCAGTGCTTGCTTCTCTGTTTCCGAAATCTCAGGAATAATTCTTCGCATAAATTTCATAAGAGGTGAGGATATCAATATCTGACGAAGGGGCTTGATATTCCCAATCACGGCAACAACTAAAAATAAAAGGAGCAACCAAGTGGGAGCTGCGTAGCCAATAAGAATAAAAGCTAAGACTACGGTCCAAGCGATAAAGGGTAGCCCCAAATAGCCCACTACTAGAACAAGTAGTACAGATGCCAAAAGTCCATAAATCCCCCAAGCCGATAGAAAACCAATTGCTGCGTCTAATAATTCCATAATATCTCCTACTTATCTCATTTACTCTTATAGACGGTTAAAAGGCAAGAAAAGCCCCGGCTTTGTTTCGTTATCAGACAAAAAACCAGCACAAGACTTGTGCATGCAAAGTCTTTTTCTTGCTCCTAAACCAGAGCCTATGTACTGTGCAGTACATTATGAGATTGACCAGCGGCAAAAGCAAACGGGACGAGATACTCAACACGGCCTACCACCTTTTTCGTAAAAAAGGTTATCACGCTTGTGGTCTTAATGAAATTCTACAAGAGTCCCATGCCGGCAAATCGCAGCTCCATCATTACTTTGGCAGCAAACAAGATCTGCTCCGCGAAGTCATGCAATTCTACGCGGAAAAAGTATTGGATGAAACCGCTAGTTTTATGAATCAAATTGAAAACCTAAATGAATTTGAAAAGCTAATTGATGGTAGCATTCGCTTGGCCCAAAGTGGCAATGAAATCGCCGGTTGTTTGGTTGGCTCCATGTGCGCGGAGTTGGCACTAACAGATGAAGTAATTCGGGTGGACATCTCCCATATTTTTGAAAAGTGGAAAAATCTTTTTTCTAAGGGCCTAACCCGTCTGCAAGCCAAAGGACTATTGCAAAGTGATGCCAACACCGATGCCATGGCCGAACATTTTTTGGTTAGCTCGCAAGGGGCATTTCTTATGGCAAAGGCGAATAAGGATTTGTCCATTATCCGCAAAACAATTCTGGAGAGCATCCAATATATCCGCTCCTACTCGACCTAGCATTTGAGCTTTCTACGTTCTAAGACTATAATGAAATGTAGATCCAAGGAGTTTTAATGAAAAGCATTGGCATTTTGTTGGTAAGTTTTTTCTTTTCTTTTTCCCATGCGGCTAGTTTGCAAGGCGTAGACTTTCCCGACACCGCAAAGGTGGGAGAAAAACAAGTCATTCTCAACGGCCTAGGCCTGCGCCTTGCCACCATATTTAAAGTGAAGGCTTATGTTGCGGCTCTTTATTTAGAAAAAAAATCCAATTCTTGGCACGAAATTCAAAAGGACCCGGGCAATAAAAAGCTCATCTTGCACTTTTTAACTAGTCTAAAAAAAGAAAAACTAAAAGATTCCTTAGTGGAGGCTTACCGCAAAAATTTGTCTACCGAAGACTTTAGCAAAATTCGCCCTGCCATTGCGAAAATGAATCGCTATATCAAATCCATGAAAAAGGGGCAAACCATAGAAATGCACGTTAGTGGGAATGAATCCAAAATTTATGTACGCGGCAAACATGCGGTGACCATCGAGGATGCGTTTTTTGCTAAGAACTTTTTGGTTGCCTATCTAGGTGAGAACCCGCCAAATCCAGAAATCAAAAGCGGCTTGCTCGGTAAATAAAAAAAGGAGCCGCTAGGGCTCCCTTTTACCATGCTGCTGTTTATCTTCTTACTTCGCAGCAGACTTGGATTCAATATCAATCAATTCTACATCAAAAATAAGAGTGGAATTTGGTGGAATGCCAGGTCGACCACGCTCACCGTAGGCTAAGTCCGCAGGGATAAAGAATTTGTACTTAGCTCCCTTTTTCATCATCTTAAGACCTTCTGTCCAACCAGGAATCACCCCGCGCACAGGAAACTTCGCAGTTTGATTTCTCTCATAGGAAGAATCAAACTCTTCTCCATTAATCAAAGTGCCGCGATAGTGTACCTCTACGGTGTCATCATCACTAGGAGAGGAGCCTTCCCCTTCTTTTTCCACGATGTACTGCAAACCTGATTCTGTAACTTGTACGCCCTCTTTGGATTTGTTCTCTTCAAGGAACTTTTGCCCATCTTCCATATTCGTCTTTGCTTCCGCTTGACGCTTTTCAAGAAGTTGCTTTTGCACATCTTGCAAAACTTTTTGCATCTCCTCTGGGCTTAAACGGCTTTCTTTTTCGCTTAGCGCCTCTTCAATGGAAGCGGCCAAAACATCCGTATCAATACCGATTTGCTGTTGCTTCAGGTTATTCCCGATTTGTTGCCCAATTGTGTAAGAAAACTTCTTTTCCGTAGTGTCGAGTTTTCCCACTTTTTTCGAACAAGAAATGGCGATCCCCAGCATGCTGACGCCCAAAAGCAGTTTTGTAACCATTCTCATAATTTCTCCTTGTTGTATTTGTTCCTTTGCATTTAAAAGGCTATAGTAAATCATGGCATCGTTCAATTTTAGAAGAGTCTTTTTTTTGACGCAAAAGGTCTTTCTATTAGCTTTGAGCATGGTCTGCATTCAATGTGCCAGGACGCCAATAAAAAAAGCAGAGAATGCTCTGCGAGAGTCCGCCCCGCCACAGGTTTTGGATGATATTGCCGATCTAAGAGAAGACCTTCGAAGCTATCTACAAAGCATGCCAAAAACATTTCAAGAGCAAACTTTTACTTACCGCCAAACAACTTGGTCAGGCAAAGAAGTTCTGCAAGCCTACCAAAACTTTTTAGCCTTCTTAGACTCTTATCCCGACTTAAAACAAACCAATGCCTACTTAAATGATCACTTTAAGTTCTATGAGGTTTATGGCAGTAAAGCTTGGGGGGATGTTTTTGTTACCGGTTATTTTGAACCTTTGTATCAAGGCAGAAGAAAGGCAAAAGCGCCTTATCTTGCCCCCGCAAGAAAACTACCTGAAGACTTGGTTTGGCTCAATTTACGTGATTTTGCAGAGGAGCATCCGCAGCTTAGCCCGCATTTTGACTACCTAGTCAAAAAAGAAAAGGGACCAAGACTCTTGCGCGGCCGCCTCGTGGAGCAACGTGTGGTCCCCTACCCTTCAAGAGAGGAAATCACGAAAAATGGTGTAAATCATAAGGATGTCATTGTCTGGCTCGATCCCATTGACCATTTCTTTTTGCAAATCCAAGGCTCCGGCACGGTACAATTGGACAATGGCGAAGAATTTACTCTCGCCTATGCGGGGCAAAATGGCCATGACTATGTTGCTATTGGCCGCTTTCTTACCGATCAAATTCCCTTAAAAGAAATGACCGCAACTAAAATTGATGAGTATCTACGGGGTCTATCTGCCGAGGAGCTCCAGCAGCTATTGAATAAAAACCCTTCCTACGTATTTTTTCAAAAACGAGAGGGGCGCCCTTTAACCAGCCAAGGCACTCCGGTAATTGATGGAAGAAGCATTGCCACCGACTCACATTTTTTTCCAAAAGGCTTGTTGGCCTACCTTGATCTTGAGATAGAAAAGGCAGAAATAAAAATTCAACGCATCGTTTTCAATCAAGATAGCGGCGGCGCGATCAACGGCCCTGGCCGAGTCGATTTATTTTGGGGACGCGGCAAAGAGGCGGGCCGCTTAGCCGGCCTTACCAAAGATCGAGGAAAGCTTTGGTTTCTTTTACCTAGGAAAGATCTTTAATAAAAGTTTCCACTTCCGCTACCTGCTCCTCACTCAAACGAGCACCGAATTTGGTAACAACCCTTGAGGCGGCAAAATTCGCCACTTGCGCCGACTTATTAAAATCCAATCCGCGTTTTCTTGCAGCAAAAAAGGCTCCCGCAAAGGTATCCCCGGCACCGGTGGTATCTACGGCTTTCACAGAAACACCTGCTAAGACTTCTTTTGATTTACCATCGAAGGTTACGCAGCCCTTTTCCGAGCGAGTAACAATGAATTGCTTGGCATATTTTTTTAATTCCTCAAAAGCATCGTCGAGACTTTGGCTTTCTGTAAAAGTCATGGCCTCATCCTCATTGGCAAAAATAAAATCAATGGCTTGCTCACCAATGATCTCTTTCATTTGCTCACGAAAATGACTGACCATATTGGGATCAGAAAAGGTCAAGCTAACGGGAATTTGATTTGCTTGGCAGTACTTTCTAGCATCAATTGCGGCGGCACGTGCTTTGGGGGCAGCAACCAAATAACCTTCAATATAAAAGTTCTTCGATTTCTCCAAGCTAGGCTTGTGTACCTCTTCGCTGGATACAGTTTCGGTAATGCCAAGATAGGTTTCCATGCTTCTTTGTGCATCGGGGGTAATCAAAATCAAACACTTGCCCGTAGTCCCCTCCGGAAGCTCTTTATGATCAAAGGTGGAATCCACTTTGTGCTCTTTTAGATCCTTGTAAAAAAACCTTCCGGTTTCATCATTGGCGACTTTGCAGGCATAAAAAGAACTTAATCCCAACTGTCTGGCTGTAATCACGGTGTTTGCCGCTGAGCCGCCGCAGGTTTGTTTTTGAATTTGCCCTTGCACATGTTGATAAAGATAGGATTGGCGCGACTCATCTATCAAGGTCATTAGCCCCTTGGCAATCTCTAGCTTTGCCAGCTCCTCTTCTTTTACGGCAATTTCAAAATCCACCAACGCATTTCCAAAACCATACAAATCATAAGTCAAAATAACCTCCTATAATGAAATTACCCCTTCGATACCTGCCGCTTTTTGGTAGACCTTTACCACCTCTTCTGCCGTATGCATTTTCCAGCGAAAAGTTAAGCTCTGATATTTGCCACCAGATGATTCCTTGGCCTCAAAATCCTGCAAATCCAATGCTTGGCAAAAAGCTGCTACATTTTTTTTGGGCACAACAAATTTAAATAAATAATCTGTGGGCCACTGATGTTGCTCTTGCAGGAGCTCCAAAAAGGTTTTTTGCATGCCATGGTTTAGCAAAGCCGCAAGAAGCTGTCTAGCTAGGTTTGCCTGTAATTTAGGCCCAGTTGTAAGATTTTATTTAATAGCTCCTCATAGGAGTAGCCTGCCTCTTCCGCCATCACCGCATATTCATCAATGGGAGCAATGGCAGGGTTGGGGTTGGCTTCTAGAATATAGGGAGTGTCCCCTTTTAAGCGCACATCCAAGCGAACATAACCCGATAGATTGAGTGCCTTAAAGGCTCGCTTGGCTACCTTTTCCAACTTTCTCATCACGGCTGGCTCAATATCCTTTGGCAAAATCAACTCGATGCCTTGCTGATCACGATATTTCTCACTCCATTTGGTACGCCGAGTAGCAAACTCTTTGTCAGGGTTTTTCGATTTACCAAAGTCCAAACTTGCCGGCGGGAAAACCTCTACACGTTGATTTCCCAGAAGACCCAAATAGACTTCACGTCCCTCAATGAACTCTTCTATCAAGGCATCCGTTCCCACTTGCTCAAAGATAAAATCCACCCTTTCCTTTAAGGCTTTTTCATCTGCTACCATGGAGGCTTTCGCAATACCTAAAGAGGCCTCCTCATTTAAGGATTTGACAAATAAAGGATAGCGAAGGTGTTTGATTTTTTTGAATTTACCCCGCCGCATAGTTACAAATTTGGGGGTGGGAATGCGGTGATAGGACATGATTTTTTTCGACAATGCCTTATCTCTTGCCAACAACAAGCCTCTTGAGTTGCAACCGGTGTACTTAATTCCCAGTAGCTCTAAATAACTCACCACATGGGAATCAAAAATGGCCTCGCCGTTAAACTCCTCCAGCATATTAAAAGCGATATGCGGCCGAAATTTGGCTTTGCACTCACGAATGGGTTTTAGACTATCATAAATTGGCAAAACCTCGACTTCATGCCCGAGTCGTTCCAAACCACGAACCACAGAGTATTCGGTATACCAATCTTGATCGAAAGTTTTCTCCTCTTCCAATGTGGTATCTGGGACTAGATCAGCATGCAATAGAACTACGATTCGAAGTTTACGTTTCATTATGTATAGTAAAAAGGGCCATTCTTTAACCATTTGAGTGGTTCGTTTTGCACGTATTTTTTTAAAGCCCTTTTATCCCCCTTACGCCATAAGCTTAAAACTCTTTTATTCTTAAATAAAGGGGAATGATAACGATGCAACAAATAATCTTTGTAGTGTATCGGAATAGCAAGTGGCTCGATCCATTTTTTTAGATCTTTTCGCAAAGATAAAAAAGGATCTTTGATGGTCATGCCATAAAATTTTTGTTCTATTTCGCGATAGGTAATATCGCAATCATAGGCGCGGCGCAAATAGAACGCGTTTAAACTCAAATTGATTTGGTTGACCTTACCCGGCCGAAAACCACTTAGGTTTTTGGGCTGGCTTACGGGGGCCATCTTTACCAGCTCCTCGATCAGAGATAGTTTTTTAAATAAAGTACCGCTTTTGTGTTTTTTTCGCCAGACAGTGCGATATTTCATATAGTAAGCAAAAGTTTCTGCAAAATCCTCATCCGGGTGTGACTGCGCATAGTGCGCCGGCAAATTGCGTACATATTTTTTACTGTGACTTACCACTGTATAGGAAATGGGATATTTTTGCGAGCTCAGACCAAATAGCTGCCGCCGGCTTTTATGGAAGCGCCAACGGTAGGCATAATCTAGCAAATGCCCTAACTCATGCCGCAAGTATTTTTTTATATCTTCTTTGTCTTTACCTTCTATGCGGCCTATTAAATATTTTTCTAGCGCCATCAAATGGGGATGGGCCAAATAAAATGGGATGGCAACTCCCTTGGTGCCCTCAGCATAATACCATTCTGTAGATAGCCAAAAACTGGGTTGCCAGGAAAAACCTAGTCTTTCCCATTCGCGTAAAACCTCTTTAATGGCTTGGGATAATAATGAAGATTGCGATATTGACAGCCGCAAATCTTTGATTTTTACATAGGACAGTTCTTCTAAAGTTTTTTTCGTCCAGCTCGCCTCTTTGGGCCTACGAAAAAGTGGGCGATATTTCTTTTTGTATTTCGCCCAAGACATTATTTGGTGTCGGGTTTTCTTATTACTTCAATTTCCGCTGATACACGAAATTTATGATCCTCAACAAAGCGAGACGCCTCTTCCACAAAATCAATTTTTTTGATGATGGAAACCACTTCATCCCCAACGCGATCGATCAGTTCTTTTTTTGATTTGTTCGCACCATCTAAGAGCCTGGCCAGCACTTCTTTCGGTAATTTGATGTCGTGCAAATAGGTTCGTATGGTTTCTTCGGTTAAAAAAGCTGCGCCAACCCCTGCCGTAAGTAGCTTTCGCACGAGCTCCGGTACGACTCGATTTCGAAGTTCCTCTTCTTCTTCGCGGTCAAAATGAATGTTATCCATAGACTTCCTTTATTCTTGCTTTAAAAGAGCTCATCATATTGGGTAAATTCGCCGAAATTAAACCTTTTGTAATGGGGGAAGGAACGAAAATGCCGAAATCCGCACTCACTTCATAATGCGCCCGGGTTTGCCCCGCCTCATCTTCTAATTTCCATGAGCCTTGCATTTTTTTAAAAATATCACCACCGGCAAAACTCCAATGCACTTCATTGGCAATACTATGATCCATCCATAATTTATATTTGAACTTCTTTACGACATGAACGGTATATTCAACCAATTTCTTGTCGCCCTGGTCTTCGATGATTTGCAAATCTTTTACCTCATCCAAAAAAAGAGGATAGGATTCGTAATCGGTAATTAAATTGTAAAGTTGTTCTACTGAACAAGGAAAGACTTCTGTTGTAGATGCACTAGCCATGAATACTCCCTAAAGCCATTTTACTTTTCTCTACTAAATAGGCAAATACTAATTTACCACTCGCAATAGCCAAGAGTCTTTTCCCTGCCGCATTTCGTTTAGGTCATAGTAAAGATAGACATCTGGCTCGATTCCGACCCCTTCAATCTCCTGGTCGCGCCAAGTCTTATAGGTGGCCACTGGAATAGAGAGAGAATAACCACGCCCCAATGATAGTGGGTACCAAATGGCCAAGAGCACCGCCCCCGCGCTGTATTGCCCATATATTCGTGTGCCAATGCGCAAGCGCATGGCGGCGGCAAAAATTTCGGCCGTAGATGAAGTTTCTGCATTCACCAAAACCTTTACATTGCCTTCATAGCAAAGATCCACAGGAAAAGTCCTTAGCTCGACAGTCTTTACTTTCGCGATCAGCTCCACCTGCTCTTCCCCATCCATAATTTCACTAAAACTCGCACTTGTGTCTTTTTGACTGCGTGGCCGAACCAAATAGCCAATGTCCATGGGCTCACAAAAAAAACGGCTAATAATTTTAAGCATCACCACAAAGTCACCGCCGGTATTGTCGCGTAAATCAATGATTAGATTTTCATACTGATTCAAATCTTCACTGAGCAGCTGCCATTCAAGATCATCAAAGTAAACGGGTGAAAAACTGGGAAGTTTTAGCTGCGCAGCTTTGTTGGAGAGAGAGACCAATTGCGGTTGAAACGGAAAGCGAATTTTTCGCCTTTCCAATTGCACCAGTATTTTTTCGTTCTGACGCAGTACCAGAAAATCTCCCCTGGCATTTTCTATTTGCCAAGGGCTCTGAGCAGATTCACCATCCACCTCTAGAATCTCATCACCGACTTTTAATTTTTCACTCGCAGGAGAGTCGGGATAAATAGCAAAAACAATAAAATGTCCGCCCACTTCTTTTATTTTGATACCCAAATCAAGATCTTCCCCCTCCCAAATACGGCTCATCTCTTTAGGAGTCCATAAATCTAGATGGGAGGCCGGCATCGTAGCCAAATGGGCGCGTAGCCAAGAAATCGCTTTCTCTTTATTTAGTCTTAATGGTAATGAGCGTACACCGCTAAAACATTCTTTTTGCCAATCCGCCAACAATTCATCTTTTTTATAATAGCGCTTCTCCACCATTTCACAGGTTTCGAGCAAAGCTAACTTCAGCAAATGACTCTGAGAATAATAATAAGAGTAGCCAGCAATGGATGCGAAAAAAAACAAAAGCCAGAGACGTCGTGTCACTGGCTTATGATAATAAGCTTCTAAATTTTTACAATCCTTAATTAAGCAGCACGGTTGGCTTTACGACGAGCCACTGCAGGATCAATTTGGTATTGCTTTACTTTTCTATATAAAGTAGCTCGACCAATTCCTAAAGCTTTGGCTGCTTCCGTAAGATTTCCACGGTACTCCATGATGGCATTTTCAATGGCTGTTTTTTCAACATCATTGATAGTCTGTACCTTCTTATCGGCCTGATTCATGCCTGGGAATGCCAATACTTTGCCGCCCATATTTTGTGTACCGGCTTGCAAATTGGTATCCTCTGTATGAATTTGAGAACGAAAACCTTGATCTTGTAAGCCTTCATTCCACTGACTGTGATTGTAAGCGTTAACAGATAGGCCATTTTGACTCGCCCACTGCCTCACTTTCTGCACTTCCGTATAATCGTCACTGACGAAGATAAATAAAGAACGTGCCATATTACCTCCCCTAAATATTAAAATGAATCACAATTTGACTCACAATAATCCTATCGGTGACTTCTTCTGAGATAATTAGGAAATTTTTTCCCATTCTGTAACTATTTGATATATCTGGACTTTTGGCCGAGCCCGGCATCTCATTTTGAGACAGTCAAAATCACAGCTCTAAAGCGCAGTGCATAAATTTTATAAAAGCCAAGTCATTACAGGTATTTTCAGTCACGCTGTATTGAAAAATTAAGGCTTCTCTGCTATGCATTAGACTTTAGCGCGAATATTAGGAGGTCGTTCTTGGACGGAGAAGTAATCAAGCCTTCCATGGCAAGCACAACAAAAAAATCGGCAAGCAAAGAAGTGGATCGTTTTGCTAAGTACAACAAGTACGGCAAAAACTACGATGATATCTTGGCCATGAATGAAAATGATTATCCTGAGTTTACCCTTGCTAAGAACAAAGCTCGTTTTTTGCGTATGGTAAATTGGTACAAACAAAAACAGGAGTGGTTAGAAGTGGCGCCGCTGAGTGGTTTGACCAAACTCTTTAAACAACAAACCAAAGAGCTCGAAGGCATACGCTCATCCAAAATGGATTACGAAATGGAATTGGAGATGGACACTCTTACTCCCTCTCAAAGATCTTATCGTAAAGATGAGCTAAAAATGTATGAAATGCATGAGCGCATGGCGGTTAGCTTGATTTCCAAGATGCAGCTAAAACTAAAATCGGATCGCTAGGTAAAGCATTACCGCAACGATTAGCAACCAAAGGACTCTCAAATAAGGAGTCCTTTTTTCATCAAACCTATTTTGCAGATTTTGTAGCTCGATCTTTAAACGCTCTTGGTCCTCATTGGCCAATCCGACAAATTGCCCGCCAAAATAAAAATACTTATCATCCTCCCGGCTATGTATCACATGAAAATAACTGGAAAGCTTGGGCATCGGTCTAGCCTTTAGGGTCAAAAATAAATTTTCCCCTACTTCGTATTCGGTATGGTTTTTCTTTGGAACCGCTAAGCACATACCTCCAGTGGATAGGTTTAAAATAAAGGCACTACTATTCTCATCGCCTTTTTTAATTTGCACTGGGTATTGATTCAGATCATCAAAATAAAGTCTTTCTTGCATAACTAGTCATCGGATACAGAGCAACGAGGCTTAAATAAATTTAAGCAACCCCTAGACTTAGTGGCATGGGGCTCTACCAACGACTAGGAACTCCACACAGAGGTGGAAAACTTAAGAGGAAGATTCCATATTATCAAAAACATCTTCATCCAAGGCACCTTCACTTTTGGCAACCACACAAGAAACTACTGCATCGCCAGTAACATTTACTGCCGTACGAGCCATATCTAGCAAACGATCCACTCCGATAATCAAGCCAATCCCCTCCACCGGCAAACCAACTTGGTTCAAAACCATGGCAAGTGTAATTAAGCCCACTCCAGGAACAGCAGCTGTTCCAACCGAAGCAAGAGTTGCTGTTAAGATCACCATCAACATCCCTTGAATGCCAATGTCGACACCATAAACTTGTGAAATAAAAATAGTGGCCACCCCTTGCATGATGGCCGTCCCATCCATATTGATGGTGGCTCCCAAAGGAATGGTAAACGAAGCGATGGAGTTCTTCACGCCCAACTTATGCTCTACATTTTCCAAAGTGATGGGAATCGTGGCGCCACTGCTAGCGGTGGAGAATGCAAACATAGGTACAGATTTAAACTTTTTGATAAAGGTGATGGGGTTTAAACGACCAATAAATCGCAAAATCGATAGATAGGTGAGGTTGGCGTGGACAATTAGCACCAGCAAAACCACCAAGAAGTACTTACCGAGTGGAATGATGGCATCAATACCCTGCTCTAGAAAAACCTTGGCGATCAAACAAAAAACGCCATAGGGAGCTACGATCATGATCATCATTACCATTTTCATAATCGCCTCATTGAGGTCATTAAAAATAGAAAGCAAACGTTGACCATGATCACCAATCAAAGTTAGCGCCACACCAAATAATCCTGAGAAGACGATGATTTGCAACATCTCACCTTCCACCATGGATTTTAACGGGTTGGTGGGAAAAATATTAATTAAAGTCTCTACTAGTGGCGGCGCTTGTTTTGCCTGAAAGGATGCGTCCGTAGCAATGCTCAGCCCACCGCCTGGTTGAATTAGAACAGCCGCAAGCATAGCTAGGGTAATGGCCACTGAAGTTGTAAAAAGATAGAGTGCCAAGGTTTTACCGCCTATGCGCCCCAATTTGGTAATGTCATCTAGGCTAGCGGTACCACAAACTAAGGAAACAAATACCAGCGGCACAACAAGCAGTTTTAAACTTGCAATAAAGATAGAACCGATTAAATGCAAAATTCCGTTTTGCAACCAATGAAAGATAAAACCTTTTTGTCTCACACTGTTTTTTTGCACAAAATAGTCTTGCTCCGCAGATAATTTGGGATCGGGACTTTCAATCTGCAATCGATCTTGCTGGGCACTCCCACTGACCAATTTTACAGAATCACTTTGCTGCAGTGTTAATACGGGTTTTGTCGCCTCTAAAGAATCATAAACTGGCGTATTATCTTTTAAAACATAGTAACCGGCATTGGCGTCTACCTGCTGCGTACTTTCTGTAAACAGAGGTTGCGACACAATAACGTTCAAAATAACACCTAAGGCCAATCCCAAAACGAGTGCTAGTACAATCTGCCCGGTAAGCCCCTTGGGACGCGGTATTCGAAACGCCATACGACTCCTTTATTTAGAAATATGAGAATCAGTATAGGAGATGAGGACATTGGTGCAAGTTTCTAGCTAATACAAAACCAACAAACTCAATGCGTCATCAAGTATGTAAAGAAATTATTTCAGAGCTTTGCGGGCCTTGAAAACCTGCTATTTTTTTCCTCTTCATAAGAGTGAACAAGGGATTGCAATATATCTTTCACCGAGGAGATTTCCTTTGAAAACTCCAAAGAGGGCCCTGCACACCAGACACTTTTATAGGATGCTTGAAAGGCCGCGTTTTCTAATAGTTTCATGCCCTTGTAGTGAGTTAGCATTTTTGCATACTTTTTCAATTGCCGGTTTTCATTTAAAAACTTTTCGATGGGATTTTGTTCTGTTCCGATTTTTTTCACATAATCGGTGGCAATCACTGTGCAGGGAGTACCAGAAAGTTTGCTGGTCATCACCACATCCTCGGCATGATAGTCGATAATGGCCTTTTTGTATTCCTCACTCACAGGAGCTTCTTTGGTCGCGATAAATGGTGTGCCAATTTGAAACCCATCTGCACCCAAAACCTCCACGGCCAACAAAGCTTTGCCATTGGCAATGCCGCCTGCTGAGATTACCGGAACACCTGGAAATTTCTCTTTAAGCATAGGCACTAGGACGGTTACTGGAATACTCCCAGCATGTCCGCCGGCGCCAGAATTCACGGCCACCAAACCGTCACAACCTAAATCCACCACTTTTTTAGCGTACTTCTCATCCACCACATCACAAAAGACCTTTACTCCCTGTTTGTGCGACTCCTCAATTACTTGCTTGGGATTACCGAGGGAAGTAATAAAATAATCCACCCCTTCTTCTAGGCAGATTTTTAGATGCTCTTGCATATGTATATTGGATTTATTCACAATAAGATTTACGCCAAAAGCTTTGTTCGTTGCCGAGCGGACCCTGCGTAAGGCCTTGCGAAGCTCTTCCGGTGTACGGTAGTTCAAAGAAGGAACCGCAGCCGTGGCGCCAAATTCGCAGGCCGCAATCAACATGGCCTCATTGCTCACCAAAAACATGGGGGCCACTATGATAGGGTATTGAATGTCTAATACTTTTGCTAAAGCTAAATCTTGCATTAGATTTTATAGGGCCGATATTCCATATTTAAATCGCGAGCCACAGCTTCATAGGTTACGTAACCATCATAAACATTAAGACCTTTGTAAAGAGCCTTGTCTTTACTAATGGCTTCTTCCACTCCCATTTCTGCAAGCATTCTTGCATACCAAAGAGTGACATTGGTTAGCGCGTAAGTAGAAGTGCGCGGCACAACTCCCGGCATATTGGGAACACAGTAGTGAATCACTCCATCAATCTCAAAGGTTGGCTGCTTGTGCGAGGTGGGCTTACAAGTAGCAATGCAGCCGCCTTGATCAACAGCAACATCCACAACAACGGAACCCTCTGTCATAGTTGAAATCATTTCTTTGTTAACCAAATGCGGTGCCTTTTGCCCAGGAAGCAGAACCGCTCCAATTAGCAAATCACTTTGCGCTACACTTTCTTCAATATTTGTAATGTTGGAATACAGTGTTGTAATGCGGCCATCAAATATATGATCCAGCTCTGCCATACGAGAATGATTCACATCCAGAATGGTAACATTGGCTCCCAGACCGACTGCCATTTTCGCAGCATTGGTCCCCACAACTCCACCGCCTAAAATGGTAACATTGGCTCGACCAGTTGCCGTAACACCACCTAAAAGAACACCTTTACCACCATGGTCTTTTTGTAAATAGTAGGCTCCTACTTGCGTAGCCATTCGACCGGCTACTTCTGACATGGGAACAAGTAGCGGCAGACCACCTGAAGCCGACTCAATGGTTTCATAGGCTATGGCCTTCACTTTTCGATCACACAAAGCTTTTGTTAGCTCCGGTTCTGCAGCCAGATGCAAATAGGTGTATAGGATTTGATTTTCCCGCATCAATTCGTATTCATCCGGCAAAGGCTCTTTTACTTTTACAACCATGTCAGCCGTTGCATAGATTTCTTTTGCAGAAGGTAAAATCTTGGCTCCCGCCTCCTCATAGGCTTGGTTGCTGATTCCACTGCCCACACCAGCTTGATCCTCTACATAAACTTGGTGACCATCGGCAATGAGTTGCTTGACTCCAGCCTCGGTCATTCCCACGCGATTTTCAGAAATCTTTATTTCTTTAGGCACTCCGATTTTCATAGCCTCTCCCCTTGAATAAAATCACATCGATTTATAATGGATTTTTTTTTCACAGGCTAACAGAGAATTGTGTCACACAGTGACAATTGCCTAGAACGCAACCATGTAGCGCTTATCGTAACCAAGCATGACGACTTTCTCGCCATATGGGAGGAAGATCACCACCTAATTCCATGATTTGATAGGAATCGGGTGAGTCTTGCAATTTTTGAATCAGTTGATTCATCACTTCGTGACCCGCACGAAAAAGCACTACATGTCCTAATAATGGATTGCCAAGATTCACCAAATCACCCACGGCATCTAAGGCTTTATGCCGAACAAATTCATCTGGCCAACGCAGTCCGCTCTCATTCAAAACCTTCTCTTCATCAAGAACAACGGCATTATCAAGGCTGCCGCCCAATGCCAATCCCGCTTTCTGCAAGGCTTCCACATCCTTCATAAAGCCAAAGGTTCTGGCGCCTGCCAGCTCTTTGCCGAAGGAGTTTTGATTTACATCAATGTCGATTTTCTGCCCACCAATGGCTGGGTGATCAAAGAAGATTTCGCAAGTAATCCGCAAACCATTGTATGGCACAATGTAAGCGTGCTTTTGTCCATCGCCAAAATAAACCGGGCGAGTAATGCGAATGTATTTGCGCGGTTGTTCTTGCTCCAAAATTCCCGACTCCACTAGAGCGTCAAAAAATACTTTTGCCGAACCATCGCCGATGGGAATCTCCGGTCCTTCCAACTCAATAATAAGATTATCAATTCGAAGGGCCGCCACCGCAGACAGGCAATGCTCCACCGTAGAGACGGAAAAGTATTTGCCGCCTAAGGTGGTTGCCATATTGGTGGCCTGTACAAACTGCGCCTTTGGCGAAACATAGGGTGATCCTTCAAGATCACGACGAACAAAATGCACTCCCGAATTCTCTGGGGCCGGACAAAAGACAAGGCTAGCTGGTTTGCCGGTATGCAGACCTGTACCTTCTACCCTGATTTTATTGCGTATGGTTCGCTGTAAGTACATAAGATTATTCTATAGCACAGTCTGGGGCCTGGGCTAGAGCTTTTTCTCGTCTTTCAAATACCTTAGGGCTTTGCTAAAATATTTATATGAAAGTTTGGTGGCTTTTATCGCTATTTTTGCTGGGCTGCGCTTCAAGTGAAGAGGAGCGCTATCCCGCCTATGTTCACCCGGCAGCCTATGGCGCAGATGGCTTTCCTATCCATGCCCCACCACCAGAAAGAGATCACGAACCAGATGCGAGGTTTTATTTTAAGGAGTGCTCGCCCACTGGAGGGCGCACTTATTATTCGCATACATCATATGTCTGTGATGGTTTTTAAACTGACCTGCCTTCGTGTGTTTGCCCATTTTTCATAAAGTCCTAAAAAAATCTATTTCCAGCGGGCTTTATTATTTCAATATCACTGAAACGTAATTTATGGGAACTAGCTCAAAAAAGTGAGGGTCTATAAGATCCACTTGCCGGCGAAGTGGATGGGTGCCGATAAAAGAAATCTATTACCTGATTTCAACTAAATGCACTCATTTGAGATAGAGCGTAGTATATGTAAACCGTGTTTACAGTCTTGGTCTTTTTTTCACCCGCAATCTCATAGCTTTTGCGGCAAAACCCTCTAGTGTATCATGCAACTTATTCAAAGGAGATAAAATGAAAACTCTATTTACAATGACCTGTCTACTCTTGGCCCAAGGTGCTTTTGCCGATGAAATTGTTAGCTCGCAAATCCAAATGTCTTCCGAATCTTTCTATTACGGAGCATTGAACAACCACTATGTCATTTCTGATACATTCAGCGACACAACATCGGAAAAAATACAGCAGATCATCTTGCAAGATCTAACAACGAAATGTGATTTAAAAAATGGTCAACTAGGGCCAATCACGAAAATGGACAAGTCCTATCGCATGGAAGGTGAAAAAGGCGCAGAAACGAACTACTACACCATCTCCGTAGAAGCCAACTGCCTCTACTAAATTGCTTGTAGCAAGTCGCTCATATATCCAAAGTCAAATTGTCCGATTTGGCACGACTTAAAGGTATACCTAAATGCTGGTAAGCCATCTCGGTAGTGATTCGCCCGCGAGGAGTTTTTTGGATAAATCCTTCTTGTAATAAAAAAGGCTCGTACACCTCTTCTAGTGTACCTCGATCCTCACTTAAGGCAGCACTTAAGGTATCAATGCCCACCGGGCCGCCTTGAAATTTTTCGCAAATCACTTGTAAAATGCGTCGATCCATTGGGTCCAAACCACGCTGATCTACATCCAAGTGGTCCAAGGCGTACTTGGCAACTTCTAAGGTGATAACATTGTTCGACTTTACCTGCGCATAATCACGCACACGTTTTAACAAACGGTTGGCAATTCGCGGTGTGGCTCGGCAACGAAGGGCAATTTCTTTTGCGGCATCTTCTTCGATTTCCACGCCGAGTAGCCCCGCACTTCGGTGCAAAATAACGACCAAGTCTTCTTTATTATAAAAGTTCAAACGCTCCACAATGCCAAAACGATCTAAAAAGGGCTTGTCCATAAGACCTGCGCGAGTGGTGGCTCCAATGATGGTAAATGGTGCCAATTGAAACTTCATCACGCGCGCACCTAAGCCCTCGCCCGTAACAATATCAATTTGGTAGTCTTCCATGGCGGAATATAGATATTCTTCGACAACTTTGTTCAAGCGATGAATCTCATCAATGAAAAGGATAGAAAATGGTTTTAAGCTTGTGAGTACGGCCGCCAGCTCGCCCTTTTTATCTAGCGCAGGCCCCGAGGTGATTTTTATTTCTCCGCCTAGCTCTTTTGCCACAATATGGGCCAGAGTTGTCTTTCCCAAACCCGGTGGCCCACAAAAAAGACAGTGATCCAGTGGCTCTTCCCGGTTTTTTGCTGCACTAACAAAAATTTGCAGTTTCTCTTTTAACTTGGACTGCCCGGGAAATTCGCTGAATTTTACTGGACGTAATTTGTTTTCCCATTTTTGATCCATTGGTGTTGGAGTCTTGTCTACAATTCGTTCCATTTAATTCCCCGCCGTCAGTTGTTGTAAGGATTCGCGAATGCCTTCCTCTGTGCCAATGTCTTCTTGCAGCTTGGATACGACCATGTCCACATCCGCAAGCTTGAAGCCAAGGTTCACCAATGCGGAACGTATCTCGCGCTTGGTTGATTTTCCTTCTAGCTCGACACTTTCCTCCATGACCAATTTGCCTTTCAAACTCAATACCATTTGCTCCGCTTTTTTCTTACCAACTTTGGGCAGTGAGCTCAGAGATTTCACATCACCATTTTCGATCCACTCAAAAATTGTATCCGGGCCAGCTCCCGATAGAATTTGTGCCGCCATCTTTGGGCCAATGCCGTTGACTTTATTAAGAGATAAAAACAAATCTTTTTCAAAGCGATTGATAAAGCCAAAAAGCTGCAAGGCATCTTCTTTTACATGGGTGTGAACATGCAAACTAGCAGGAGCATTTAGTACCAGCGAATCTAAAGTGTTACTTGAACAGGTAAGTTCATAGCCCACTCCATTCACATCTATAATGCAGTCGGACTCACCAATATAATCCACATGTCCTTTTAAAAAAGCGATCAAAGCTGCCTCCCCAACAAAAAAAGCATACGCAGATCTTACGGGCGAAGCAATCCTTAAAGCAGTGCGCACAGAACGACAGACTGCCAAGATTCATAGCAGAGCTGCTTCGTAAGTGTTTGATTTCGGTTGGCTTTGTTGGCAGAATTTCAAAACATAGGGGGTTTTATGGAAGCCGTTTGGAAAAAGTCCTACCCAGCAGGGGTAAATTTTGAAATCGATTTGACTGCTTACAACAACATCTTGGATGTCTACCGTGAAGGAGTCAGAAAATTTGATGACCTGCCGGCATTCACCAATATGGGAACGGATTTAAGTTTTCATGATTTGGATCGTTTATCCCGAAACTTTGCGGCTTATCTGCAAAAAGATTTGGGCTTAAAAAAGGGCGATCGCATAGCCCTGCAAATGCCCAACCTATTGCAATTTCCAGTTGCCTTATTTGGTGCTTTTCGCGCAGGACTGATCGTCACCAATGTGAACCCCCTTTATACCGAGCGCGAAATGGCACATCAGTTAAACGACTCGGGAGCCGAGACCATCGTCATTGTCGCCAATTTTGCCAGTAAACTTGCGGATATTATTGGTGAGACAAAGATACAAAATGTCATTGTAACGGAGCTAGGAGATTTGCTTAGTTTTCCTAAATCCCTGCTTGTTAACTCTGTTGTGAAATACCTGAAAAAAATGGTGCCCGCCTATGAATTGCCGGGCGCAGTAAAATTCAATCACGCCCTTGCCCTTGGCTCGAACCATGACTTGCAAGAGCCTAAAATTACCCTCGAAGACACGGCTTTTCTTCAATACACCGGTGGCACAACTGGCGTGGCAAAAGGAGCCGAACTCACACACAAAAACATTGTCGCCAATATGTTGCAAATTCGGGAATGGTTAAAACCTGTATTAAAAGAAGGAAAAGAAATCATTATCGCACCACTACCGCTTTACCACATCTTCTCGTTAACGGTGAACTGCCTCGCTTTTTTCAGCTATGGCGCTAGAAATGTTCTCATCACCAACCCTCGTGACATTCCTGGTTTTGTGAAGGAACTAAAAAACTTTCGTTATACTGCCATGGTAGGTTTGAACACACTTTACAATGCACTACTAAACAATGAGGATTTTCGAAAACTAGATTTCTCCCCACTTAAAATTTCTGTGGCTGGTGGTATGGCATTACAAAGAGCCGTATCCGAAAGATGGCACCAGGTTACAGGCAGCAAAATTGCCGAAGGTTACGGCCTAACGGAAAGCTCGCCGGTACTCTGCGTGAATCCCGTCGATGGCACCGATCAAGCCGGCACAATTGGCATTCCAGTTCCTAGTACTGACATAAAAATTATGAAAGAAGATGGCACAGAGGCTGGTTTTCATGAGGCAGGTGAGCTTTGGGCAAAGGGACCACAAATCATGAAAGGCTATTGGAATCGCCCAGAAGAAACGGCCAAAACCCTCACCGAAGATGGTTGGTTAAAAACTGGCGATATCGCAGAAATCAAAGAAGATGGTTTCTTGCAAATTGTCGATCGCAAAAAAGATATGATCTTGGTATCGGGCTTTAATGTTTATCCGAACGAGCTTGAGGATGTGGTCGCCTCGCACGAGAAAGTACTTGAGGTCGCAGCGATTGGCGTGCCGGACAAAGATAGCGGCGAAGTGCCAAAACTATTTATTGTTAAAAAAGCAGAGTCCTTAACAGAAGAAGAAATTATGGCCTATTGCCGCGAACAACTTACTGGCTACAAACGCCCCAAGCACATTGAGTTTGTGGACGAATTGCCAAAGTCCAATGTCGGCAAGATTTTGCGCAAAGACTTGCGTGCCATGGAAGAAAAGCGAAGCGCCGCAGTTTAAACCTGCGCGCCGAATCTTCGTAATATATCCATCTTGGAAGCATGGTAATAAGCTAGTGCCAAGGCATCCGTGGCATCTAGTTTGTTCACATGTATTTGTGTGTTTAATATATTTTGCAAGAGCAAGGCTACCTGATCTTTGGAAGCATTACCGTTTCCTGTGACGCCTTTTTTTACGGCCTTTGCAGCATAGTGATGAATTTCAGCGCCTGCCATATAGGCCTTATACAAAACCACTCCCCGAATATGCGCCAAATGTAGACTGGACTTAATATTTTTTGCCGTAAAAACATCCTCTGTAACCACAATATTGGGCTGATAGCTAGTTAATACGCGGTCTAACTCTTCCCCCATAAATGCCAGTCGTTTTTCAAACGGCCAATCTGGATTGGCGACAATCACACCAAAATCCACGCAGCGAATATCATCGCCCTTATCAATCAAACCATAACCGGTGTTATGAGAACCAGGATCAATTCCTAGAAGTAAAGTCATGTTGCTCCCTATAAGTTTGAAATTCGCTCAAACTCACTATCACTGATGTCGAAATTTGCATGTACATTTTGTACATCATCATTATCTTCTAATGTTTGCACGAGTTGAATCACCTTTTCCGCATCCTCGCCTTCAATGGGCACTGTGGTCTGCGGAATTTTCGATACTTCTGCACGGCTAAAAGCAAAACCCTGCTTTTCCAATTCGTCTCGGATACGATCAAAGTCTTCAAAGGCAGTATAAATCGTTAGATAGTCTTCATCCTCTTCTATATCATCGGCCCCTAAATCTATGGCCACCTCTTGTGTTTTTTCACTATCAATTTTAGCCTTATCAAAAGTAATTACTCCCTTGGTATCAAACATATAATTCACACTACCAATTTCGCCAAGATTACCATTTCCCTTGTTAAAGATATAACGAATTTCATGCAGACTGCGGTTTGTATTGTCCGTCAAGCAATCCACCAAGATGGCAACTCCTCCGGGACCATATCCCTCGTAGGTGATCTCTTCAAAATTGGCACCATCGCTGCCGCCGGCCCCTTTTTTGATCGCCCGTTGAATATTGTCTTTCGGCATAGACACAGCCCTTGCTGCTGCAACGGCTCGGCGAAGCCTAGGGTTGGAGTCTTCATCTTCACCGCCCAATTTTGCTGCCACTGTAATTTCTTTTGCTAATTTGGTGAATACCTTTGCTCTCTTGGCATCTGCTGCACCCTTTTTGTGCTTGATATTCGCCCATTTACTATGTCCGGCCATTTTCACCTCTTCAGCAACACTCTAATGAAAAAGCACAAGACAAGCAAGTTATCCTATTGAATTCATTTAGTTAACGTGGGAACATAATATTGATGGCAGATATAAATCCTGAATTTATAGAGCGTTACCAACTTCTTTACCAAAAAGATCCGAACTCTAAGATCTTCGCCCCACTTGCTGAAGCATACCGCAAAATGGGAATGCTAAAAGAAGCCATGAAGGTTGCAAACAAGGGAGTGGAACTGCATCCCTCTTTTCCCAGCGGCAGGGTTGCACTCGCCAAGGTGCTAATTGATTTAAAAAAATCCACCGAAGCCATTGAACACTTAGAAAAGGCCGTGGCTCTTTCGCCTGAAAATGTTTTGGCGCACACCCTATTGGCAAAATCCTATCTTGAACTCAAAAAGCCGCGCAAAGCTCTACATGCTTACAAAATGTTGTTGTTTTTGAATCCCAATCACACCTTAGCGCAAAATATGGTTAAAAAGCTCGAAAGCTTAGAGGCAGAGGATTTTGAAGAAGAAGTCTTTAGCATTCGCAAACTTGGCGACAACATTCGCAGCCATTTTATTGATGAGAAAATGCAAGAAGAGCTTAGCACACAACATGAGAAAAACCGTTATTTGGAGCGCTGCCTTTCTTTAGCCGATGCTTTTCTCGCACGAAATGATTATGAAAAGGCCCTATCTTGCCTGCTTGCTGCTAGAGAGCGATTAGGTAAAATTCCAGAAGTCGAAAAGCGCTTGCTTTTAATTCATGAGCGCGAAGAAGAGCCGGACATTACTACGAAGGCAAGTCCAATACGGAAAAAGATTGCCTTTTTAGAAAGATTATTGTTACGTATCGAAAAAAATCAGGCTCTTACTTAGAGGTTAATATGTACACTACTAGTGATTTTCGCAAAGGTCTTAAAATTATGGTGGAGGGGCAACCCCACGTAATTACCGATTTTCAGCATGTAAAGCCCGGCAAGGGAAACCAATTTTCCCGGACCAAAATGCGCAATTTACTTACAGGCAGCAATTTGGAGCGTACTTTTAAATCTGGAGAAAAGTTTGAGGTGCCCGATGTCATGAACAAAGACATGTCGTTTCTTTACCAAGACGAAAGTGGGTATAACTTCATGGATCAAAGCAGCTTTGAACAAATCCTTATCACCAATGAGGACATTGGCGAGGAAAAACTCTACCTAACGGAGAATATGGAAGTCTCCATTATGCTTTACAATGACAAACCTATTGGGGTTACAGTGCCCAATACTGTAGTTTTGTCTGTAGCCGAAACCGAGCCGGCAGTAAAAGGCGACCGAGTAACAGGCGCCACCAAATCTGCCACCATGCAGACCGGTCTAAAGGTTCAAGTCCCCTTGCACATCAACGAAGGCGACAATTTAAAAATTGATACTCGCACTGGTGATTACATAGAAAGAGTAAACACCTAATAAATCCGCCTTTTGTCTTGTTTAGTTTTACAGCTTAAACCTGTGCAATTGCTAGTTTTTTAGCGATAATTAGCCTATGCAAGCAGGCTTTGAGTGGAGCATCTTTGACGCGCTAAATACCCAAAAGGATATGGCTTTAGCAATTGATCAGGTTTTAAAAACCTGGGTGGCACAAGGCCTGAATCGTAATGCTACAAAAGCGCTATTTAAATTTCTATACAACACAGGCTACCACAACACATTGATTGCACAGGCACAGTACTTAGTGGAACACGACATTCCGGTGCCGGCACATTATATTTTTCAAATCATCCTGGAAAATAATATAACATTGAGCGATGAAGAACTGATGTTTTTTCTTAATACTGCGGATGAAGAAGAAAAAGCGCAAATACTAAATAATTTAAATTTTGATCGAATCAATAACAACTTAGCCAATATCCGAAAGGACTTTTTAGAAAAAGAGTTCCTACAACGAAAAAAAGAAAAAGAAAAAATCATAGAGAAGGTAGCTCTATTAAAAAATGAAAATCTTATAGATGAAGAACATAAAATCTTCCAAGACTTACCTGCCTATTTAGAAAACGATGAGGATTTACTCGGGCTATATGAGGATTTTAAAACCCGACATGCTGACAACCTGTTTAAATTGGATCGGCAATACCAAACTGCTTGGATTCAAAAGCGTCTACTGATAGAAGAGGAACAAGAAACAAGTGATTATGAAGAGCTCATGCTAAGTGTAGCCAAAGAAAATCTTCACCTAAAAGGACTTATCGCCTACTCACTTTGCCTTGCCGATTTATTCAAAGCTGCAAAAACTTGCTTGGAATACAGCGAATTAAGTGAGTCTGAAGAATGGCTTTACATTTTCTTATTAAACAAGACAAACAATCATGTCTTGTGTTTAAGTCGAGCACAAAAAATGGAAAACAAATATGGCCATGAACCAGAGAAAATGATGGCATGCATTTACTATCAAGCGATTAGCCTGCACGCATTAGGCAAAACCAGTCGAGCCATTCAGCTTATGGACACTGTCTTAAAGTACGATTCAAATTTTAAGATTGCCAAAGAACTGTTTGATGAGTGGAGCCGATATGAAAAATAAAATCATATCGTTCGCCATAATATTTGCCTTCTTCTTCAGCTTAGGTTTTGTCTATGAGTTTCATTATCCCCGCCTGAAAGAATGGATCCGAACCCAAGTCTACCTACAATCCTATGACAATTTGCCAGCCCTAATTGAATTTCGTGACCTAGAGCTAAGCCCCTTTACTCTAGGGGTAGTGATCTATGACCTTGAAATGAAACCCAAAAAGGGCCTGGAGACCAAAACAAGTGGCATGAAAATCAAAGAGATTCGTATACACGCCAGTTTTTTAAAGCTCCTACTTGGACGTTTTGAAATCTCTAGTATCGAAATCATAGAGCCCGTTACATCCGTCATCATTAGGAAAACAGCAAATAGCAATCCATCCCGGGCCAAAAGCTTTGATTACGCAGATTTACTCCAACGTTTAAAAGATATACCGCTAGATAGCATTCATATAAAAAAAGGCCTTGCCTACATTCGACTAGATGAATTCGATCAGTCCCTGCAAGTAAAAGACTTTGATGTCAGCCTTGATAAGCAAATTACGGGTTTTCATTTTTTTCTGGATATCCCGAACCTGAAAGTAAAACAACGCGGCGTCAGAGAGTCGCTAACCTTTTTCTCCTTGGTTAGTGATGTGCAGCTAACGAAAGACAGAATTTACCTTGAAAGACTTGTCGTAAAAAGAGATGACAGCTTTATTGCGGCGAAGGCTTCCATGCCACCTGCAATAAACAAAGAATCCCTTTATGATACTAACTTGGTTGCAAGCTGGAATTTACAACTAGAATCTGTACGAGACTGGGTTCACACCTATCACAGAAGACTGAATCTCCCAAAAATTCACGGGCGCACAAGCGGGCAAGTCAATTTGGATCGTAGCAATGAATTGTTGTCCAGCTTGAAAATTAAGGGTCAAAACCTGGGCATCAATCAATACAATATTGGCAATGTAGATGTCAGTGGCCAACTAGCAGAAAACTTCTTACTGCTACAAAGACTAGAATTAAAAAACAAAAGTCAAAACATAGAAATCACCAAGTCTAAGATGTTCCTTGATAAAGCAAAATCTTTTTCTGCAAACTTAAACCTAAAAGCTTTTGAGCTATCCCAGCTACTTACTGACTTGGGCCTAAACGAGGTACCACTAAAGCTGCAAGCAAGCGGAACTGCAACTTGTAGCGGCGCGATACAGCCGCGTTTTTTTGTTAATTGCTTACCTAAAATAGAAGTTCCGCATTTTCACCTAAACAACAAAAAGCAAAAGCTTGTTGAGGTAAATAATATTAAAGCCAATGGCTCGATCAATATCACTGCCAAAGACATTCACATAGCTGGAGAGGTAGAACTACCAAAGTCCAAAGGAAGTGCGAACTCTAGGATTCAGTATGACGAGGGTTTTATAGTAAACTTTCAATCGGAACAATTAGACTTTTCAGATCTTGATTATATAGTTGGTCTTAACTTTAAGGGCATCAGTAAACTAAGCGGTAGTACCTATGGTAACTCTAGAACGGCAAAACTAGATATTTCCATAAACAATCAAGACTTCTATTTTCAAAATGTTTTCATGGGCAATAACACAGCAAATATAACGTATTCCAATCCCAATTTGAGTATCAAGCAATTGGCTGGAAATATTGAAAACACCGTTTACGAAAGTGAAGTTGTCATCGATGTAATCGAAAATACCATTGATATAAAAGGCAAGAGTCCAATTTTCAATTTGAACCATATCAATTCTATCGTTTTACATGACTTAGAAACACAAATACCTGTGCGCGGTATAGCTAGCTTAGATTGGCATATCTTTGGCCCCTTAAGGCTTAGTGAACTAAATTATAATGGCAGCATTCAAGCACAAAGAATATTTTTATACGAAGAAAGTATCGACCGCCTTTTTGCTGAATTCGAATCTGATGTTGAAAAAGTGAATATAGTTAATTCATCCCTAAAAAAAGCTAGCAGTAACGCACAAATTGCCGGCTTCATAAAAAAAACAGGTGACCTAAATGTAAATCTCCTGGCCTCAAATTTGCGAAGCGAGGAATCAGAAAACCTAAGACAATATATTAAAAACTTCAAGGCTAGCATGAATGTAGCCGCTAGCCTTGAGGGCAAAATTCTAGAACCAAGCGCTAATATAGAAGTAAATCTTCCCAACTATGCTATCGGCAACCGAGAATTCCAAAAAGGAAAGATCGACTTACTATATTCTGATGAAAAAATACAAATACAATCCGCACTATTCAATGACGCATTTCTTTTGAACACATCGAAGTACCTTAAGGATAGGAATTCCATCGATTTGAATGCTGAGTTTAAGAGCTGGGATTTCACATCAATATTTGGTCTCATTTCAGAAGGCGGTGACCGTGATGCCTACGAATCCAATTTGAATGGTAAGCTGAGCATGTCTCTCAATACTCGCGAGCCTCTACAATCGGAATTAGAAATAGAACTGGATGCAGCCAAGCTAGCCATCTCTGATTATTTTTTAGAGCTACAAGAGCCCATGCTCTTAGAGTACAAGCGGGGAAATGTCACCACCATTAACACCATCCTGCGGGGAAATGATAACTACTACCTTGAAGTAGAAAGTAATAGTCGCAGAAAAATGGCCCTTAGAGGTGAAGTCAATATTGCCTTGGTATCGTTTCTACTACCCTTTGCTCGCGATATTAGCGGTACTTTAAATCTTAACTCCAATTTATTTATCAAAGATGGTGCCTTTGAACTATTGGGAGAGGCAAAACTTCGCAACGGCTACGCGAGAATTGAAGACTTTCCCATGGCATTCGAACAAACCGTTCTTGATGCAAGCTTTAGTCAGGAATCCATACAAATCAATCAGTTTCAAGCGAACTTTGGCGGTGGAAGCCTGCGAGGTGATGGTTTTATTCAGCTGAAGGGACTGAACAATATTCCTCTAAAGATTGAGGCAATTCTAGACAAAGCCAATCTGCAACTTAATAAATCATCTAGTTTATTAAGCTCTGGAAACTTAATTTTAGAAGGGAATTGGTTCCCGTACAGCCTTCGTGGCAATGTAGAAATTCGCAAAGGCGTAATATCTCCCGACAACTCTTCAAATGAAAAAACCATTAGAAAGAGCAAACTATTACCTGAGATCGTGAAAGAAGATAGCTTTGTGCCGATAAATGCTGATCTAAATGTTAACATCTTGGGCAACCAAGTGCGAATTGAGCACCCATTCATACGTGTCCCCATTCAGGGGCAACTCAGCGTACAAGGAGATATTACTAAGCCCTACTTAAGCGGTGAAATCAGCCAAGCGCAAAAAGGAACCTTATTATTTAATGAAGCCGAGTTTGAAATTGATTCTCTAACGGCAACTTTTCCATTAAATAATAATATGAACCCCAATATTTATCTAAACGCTAACACTAGATGGAAAGAGTACGACATAAATCTAATTGCTACTGGCACATTGAATGATCCGCGTGCGAATTTCACAAGTCAACCGCCGCTCAACGAAAACGATATTATTACTTTACTCACTCTTGGTTATACACAAGACACTCTTGTAGAAGAGGAAACCGAAGAAGCCAGTGATTCTAAAGCCTATGAAATAGGTACTGCCATTATCAATCGTAACCCCATTAACCAACAACTAGAAGACAAGACAGGAATCACTTTTAAATTTAACACCACTACTGACAGCGCTAACGAAAACATTACGGTTCCAAAAGTGGAGGTTTCTAAAAAATGGGGCAACAAGCTAGAAACCAAGGCAGGTAGAACCTTTGGTAAAGTCTTGCGCAATGATGCACAAGTTGAATACAAAATTAATGATAAATTTTCTGTAGTTGGCAGCTGGGAGGGTGAGTCCATAAACGAAAATGCGGAAACATCTGAATTTCAAAACGAGGATGTATTTGGCTTAGACTTAGAATACAAGGTGGAGTTCAAATGAGGATCTTATTTGTCATGCTTCTCCTACTCCCCTGCAATGTCTTTGCCAGCGCACTCGACATTTCGGCGCTACCCAACAAAATTGCCAACAAATTGCAACTGGAGGCCTCCAACCTGATCTCGCCTCCGATAAACAAAGAAAAATTGGACGACCTAATGCGTTGGTTGTATCGCCAAGATCAATTTCAAGACATTCGCATTAGCTCAAAAAATATTGGCGATAAAGTAATCTACAAGCTTTTCCTAGAAGAAATACCCAAAATTAAAGACATTGATATTGTAGGTAATGAATCCGTAGACAAGGACCTGCTATTTAATTCCTCTGGATTGCAAACAGAAGATAACTATGACCCTTATAGAATACGCAATGCCGCTTCCAGAATCCTAGAGGAAATGCGCAAAAACTCCTATCTAGCCGCAAAAGTAAATGTGGAAATTAATGACATCAAGGATTCCAGAGATAAAAACCTTATTATGAACATAGACGCAGGCCCGTCCTACAAAATTTCCAGTATTATCTTAATTACACCAAATTCACAACTGAAAAAAGATTTGCAAAAAATCACCAATGACTACCTAGAGGAAACTTTTACGGAAGAAACTGTCTTAGAATCGCAAAACGAAATCAAAGAATTCTTAATTGAAAAGAAATACTTTTCAACCAAGCTAATGGAACCCAAATATGACTTTGACGCCAGCCGAGGAATTGTAAACATTAGCTTTAAAATCGAGGGGCCCTATCGCTATGAACTACGCTTTAATGGCAATAAAGACATATCCTACCGTCAATTGATGCGCAAGCTTGAGTTAAAACCAGGTGATCGGTTGGGTGTGAATCCAGCAGCGGATCTTTCCGAGAGATTTACAAAAATTTATAAGCTAGAAGGCTATGCAAATGTAAACATCCAACACAAATCCAAAGACAATGCCGAGGATTTCATTAGGGAAATACAATTTCAAGTGGATGAAGGGCGCAAAGTCAAAATCCGTGAATACATAATACAAGGGACCATAGCGATAAAACCAGAGCAATACGTTGAATGGATTAAAGAATTTTCTGGAAATCTCATTGCTAAAAACTATTACCATGAAGAGCAGTTAAATAATGGTTTGAAAAACCTAGTTACACATATGCAAAACCAAGGCTTCTTAAGTTTTCGCTTACTTACAAGCAGAGTAAATTATAATAAAAAGAAGAATAAGGTAAGAATTTACATTCGTATCGAAGAAGGGCCACAGAGCATACTAAAAAATGTAGAATTTCAGGGAGCAAAAGTATTTGAGAAAGATAGCTTAAAAAAAGTAGCGGACCTCGAAGAGGACAGACCACTTCAATTAGAAAAAGTGGAGTCGGCGGTAGACAAACTTATTAATTTTTATAAAAGCAATGGTTTTTTAGATGTCACTATAGACAGTGATCATGCCTCTTTTATTCAATACTATGATAAAAACAAAAAAGCCGATCTCAACTTCATCATAAATGAAGGGGATCAAATTATAGTGAATAATATTATCGTAAACGGCAATAAGATGACAAAGAGCTCCGTTATACGCAAGGCTTTAAGTTTCCGAAAAGGTGACATTCTTGACTCTGACAAATTAAAAAATTCTGAAGCTTCTCTTAGAAGACTTGGAATCTTTAATAGCGTTACCATCAAACACAGAAAAGGTACATCCGCTGTACGAGATATTATCGTTACGGTTAACGAGCGGAAGCCGGGTTTATTTAGCTTTGGAGCAGGAGTTAGCAATGAATTAGAATTTACCGTGCGTGGCTACTCAGGGATTGCATATCGCAATCTATTTGGTACGGCGCGGGCCATTCAAGGCCGCGTGCAATTGAACTCCAATATAAAAGCAAATGAGTTTATTGATTATTCTGTGAACGCCAGCTATCTGGAGCCCTTTCTATTTAATAGTCAAACTAAGGGAAAAGTGAATATCGTAAATAGCCAATCGCTAATTAGCTTTGGTACGACCGACCTGGAGGCCGTTGAGTCCACTTCCATAAATTTTCTACTAGAGAATGATTTAAATCGCTTCCTAAAGCTAACATGGAAGGCTTGGGGAATTGAGCGCAACAAAAAATTTGAAGTTGACGATGAGACCATTTCAGAAGAAAGAAACATCGCCGAAATTGGCCCTACCCTTGAATTTGATTTTCGCGACAACCCTTTTGTGCCTAAAAAGGGCACCTATACACGCTTTAATCTAGATTTTTCTTCACCCGATATTGGCTCCTCCAAGGCGGATGATACAGACTCTAATATAAAAACTGTTTATTTTGTAAAAACCAATTTGCAATTCAATCAGTACATTCCTATTTGGAAGAATTCGAATATCATTTTTGCCTACTCTCTAAGAGGTGGCTATTTAAAGAACCTAGGCAATAAGGCAAACTCTGCTGTTCCGCAAGAAAGACTATTCTTTCTCGGCGGAGTTACTACCATTCGTGGCTTTGAGATTAACTCCATACCGGACCAAGAAGTATTAAAAGGAAGTGATCAATTTGCCTCAGCAGAAAATGAATCCTATTCCTACCTAGCAAAATTGGAGCTTAGAATTCCATTTACCGACAGCTTGGGAACAGCAATATTTTATGATGGCGGCGGAGTCCGAGTGCACAAGCGCGATTTGGGAGACCCCTACCGAGATGCCATAGGATTCTCCTTGCAATATATGACACCAATCGGTGCAATCAACTTGGGCTATGGACACAAACTAGACCGTAAACGTGAACTTGGTGAGTCCAGTGGTGAAATATTCTTTTCCATTGGAGATTTCTAGATCCATCTGATAAAATTAAAATATGGGCACGCAAAAACAAAGCCAGCAACAGACACCGGACTTACAAGAAAAAAGCAAAAAACCACAACTGTATAAAGTCATCATTCATAATGATGATTTCACGCCCATGGAATTTGTTGTGCATGTATTGACAAAGTTTTTTAAAAAGCAAGAACAAGAGGCGCAAAAGGTCATGCTTGAAGTGCATCACCGAGGAGCTGGCATAGCCGGAGTATATACTAAAGAAATAGCAGAAACCAAAGTTATGCAAGTCAACAAATACGCCAAAAACCATGAACACCCATTAAAGACCAGTGCGGAGCCAGAATGATATTACATAGTGAAATCGAAAAAAATATCAACGCCGCCGTTAGCAGCGCCATCAAAGCTAAATTCGAATTTGTTACCATTGATTTATTTATTCTTGAGCTAGTGCGCAACGGGGATCTTTCGAAAACACTATTGGAGACCTGCGGGGCCAATACAAAACGCCTGCAAAAAGAGCTATTGCAAGTAGTGGAACAACATACTCCAGAAAGTGACTCACAGGACCCTCCCCAAGTAACCCTAGGTGTAGAGCGCTTACTACATAGAGCCTGGGCGCAGGCTATGAGTGCAGGAAAAGAAGAGGTAATGCCCTCAGATATTTTTGTGGCCTTGTATTATGAAGACGATTCCCATGCTCGTTATTTGTTAGAAGACAAAGAGAAAGTATCCAAATTGAAATTACTTGAAGTAATATCTCACTCTCAGATTTCTAGCCAAATGCGATCATCAGAGCACGTAGACATAGAAACAAGTGATTCCTACCTCCTGCCACTAAACTCCTTTGTCAAAAAAAACAAATTGGAAGTGGTTAATAGAGAGTCCGACTTAGAAAGATTGTACTTGATACTATCGCGCAAAACTAAGAACAACCCACTCATTATCGCAGAGCCTGGTGTTGGCAAGACCTCCTTTATCTATTCGCTGGTGGATTGCATCAATAAGGATGCTTGCCCGGATAATTTAAAAAATACGGAGGTTTTTTTGCTAGATGCCAGTTTGTTACAGGCTGGCGCAAAGTTTAAAGGAGAATTTGAAGAGCGTTTTATGGGAGTCATTAAAGAACTAGAAATGAAAAATAACAAATCCATTCTAGTGATAGATGACATACACCACTTGATCAATCAATCCTCACAAAACTCACAAGGCAACGACATTACAGCCATGCTAAAACCCGTGTTTTTACGAGGAAAAATCTCTGTCATTGCGACCACAACGCCTAAAAACTTAAAGCATACTTTTGATAAAAACCAATCACTTGACCGCTACTTTCAAAAAATGGAGTTGCTGGAGCCTAGCACCGATACCACCAGAGAAATTCTTATTTCCTTACAAAAAGGCCTAGAAAAACATCATGATATAGAGATTAGCAAACAAAACATCGAACACGTATTGCAGCTAAGCGAACGCTATTTGTTTGACCGATTCTTTCCAGATAAAGCGATTGATCTATTAGATGAATCTTGTGCGCTCAATAAGCTCAACAAACCTAGCGCAAAAAAACTGAGCAAGAACTCCATAGACAAGGCCCTAGCAAAACTAGCCTCCATTCCTAGTCAAGCCATGGAAAAGAGCGAGGAAGAACAGCTACAAAACTTAGAACGCAATCTGAAACTTAAAATCTACGGTCAAAATCATGCCATTGAAAAAGTCTCAAAGGCCATAAAAGCTGCCAAAGCTGGCCTGCAAAGAGACAGCAAGCCACTGGGCTCCTTTTTGTTTTCTGGACCTACTGGCGTGGGAAAAACAGATTTAGCACGTCAGCTTGCCAGCCTTTTGAACTTAAAATTTCAAAAATTTGATATGAGTGAATACATGGAGAAACACTCGGTATCTCGCTTAGTGGGAGCACCTCCGGGATATGTTGGTTATGAGGAAGGCGGCTTGCTCACAGAGGCCATTCATAAAGCCCCTTACTCCCTGATTCTACTAGATGAAATTGAGAAGGCCCACCCAGATTTGATGAATATCCTATTGCAAATCATGGATGATGCTAGTCTAACCGACACTTATGGAAAAAAAGTCAACTGCCGTAATATTTTATTGATTATGACTACCAATGCGGGAGCTGTGGATATGACAAAAGCGGGACTTGGTATTGTAAGGGAAGAGGTAAAGTCTTTTGACCTTGATATGGTAAAAAAGGCTTTTCGCCCTGAGTTCTTAAACCGAATCGATGCCATTATTCCATTTCAACATCTTTCCCGCGAACTACTTCTACAAGTCATCGACAAGTTTATGGCAGAACTACAAATTCTACTGCAGAACAAAAAGATTCATTTAAAATATGATGAAGCCTTAAAGAACTATCTTTTGGATAAGGGCTACGACCCTGCCTATGGAGCCAGACCTTTTCAGCGAATTATTGATGAAAAAATCAAGGCTCCACTAATTGATGAGATCCTTTTTGGTAAGTTAAAAAAAGGTGGCAATGTTTATGCCACCATAAAAAACCATAAAGTACACTTTGATTTTTAATGATCTGCCAAAGCATACAATGCATTGGTATAAACATCTCGTGATCTTAGAGAGCCACTAAGATACATTTTTATTAAACCCACATCTGTGCTCAAAACTGCTTGTTCCGCTTCCTCGTAATTGTCCATATCCAGTTTTTTTCCCGATTCAAGATCCGTCAGCAGTTCTTGTATGCGCTTCTCAGGTAGTGGTGACATGGCATCGAAAGCGACAATTCGGTCGATTAGCATTTTGGCTATTAGATTGCCTGAAGCCGCACAAAAAACATGGTCATTACCTCCTACAACCACTCGATCTTCATAAGCACTGCATATAGTTCTACCATGCTGCACACTATAAATCGCCAATTGCTCCTGCCTAAGATTAGGATCAGAAAGATCGTTAATGGATTTTTTAATTCGGCGTACCATCTCTTGGGCTAAGCTTCGGTGTCCACTACGAATATTAAGAAAGTAATCCACTACCGGATGAATACGGCTTTGCATTTTAAACATTTTACTCGGCTGGTAACTAAAAGGCATTGTTTGCGAAGAGCCATCTATAAAGTCCATAGTCACGTTATGACGAACCTCATCTAGAAGCATCTGAGTCGTAGCTGCCAAAAGTTTGGGGCCAATTCTTGGATGGGTAAGATAGTTCGAAGTTACCCGATCCAAGACGCGATTGTTCTGTCTTTCTTGAAATAAAATCTCAATGGCAGCAAGCTTATCAATGTATTTACCACGTACATCAATTTGATCTGCATACTGGCTCGTATTGGTGCCGATAGGGTTAAAAGGTTTTCCTATCTGACCTACCGCAACCAAATTATTCGGCAAGCGAACCTCAAAACAATTTTTTGCTACCTGACGAAAGGCTTCATTCAAACCAGTTAGCTGGTAAATAAAATTCTCATCATTGGAAGGGTCGGCATCCCCTTTTGTGTCAACCAGAGCACATACAGCATCGGGCTCCAACAATAAATCAATCAAGTAGTTACCTGTATTCTCAACCGCAGCGTTAATATCTGCTAGAAAGATTTTCGATTCTTGATCCATTCCAGGTGGGTAATTTCCTAGCTCCCAGTCATACCCCCGAAGACTAGGTATATCCCGTATATTTTCGTATAAGTCGAAAAACAATCGCATATAATACAGATCCCGGCGAGCAGAAAAATAGGCATTGATGTCATCGTACAAACTAAAATTATTACGTCCATTGCGGGTATAGCGATAGCGATATAGCATCCCTCGCTTTTCTGCTTGGAAGGACGATATTTCATTATAATTTGTGCCGACATCAAAGGGATTACAGGTAGGATTTAAGCTGATGCCTTCATCACTACAATATTGATAGGCTTTGCGCTGGGGCACCTCACTGAGCAAACCCTTTACCTTTACGAGTTCCACCTTGCCGCTATCTTTTACAACCTCTACCTTTCCCGCATAGGCGTAGCGCAAAGTGGCTATATCGTACTTACCCATGATTGGTAGGAACTTTGCCTCATGAAGAGCGTAATCCATTACGGAGGAATAGTGAAAGGCTCTTTCTAGCCCCAATTCATTTAACTCTTCTTGATTGTAAAAGTTCTCCTTGTCCTCCGAAGCACTAAAGTTATGTCGCAACCCCAAATTATGCCCCAACTCATGGGTTAAAACTGGTATCCAGATTCCCGGAAGAATATGATCGATCACCTTCTTTTTTTCCTCATCACTTAGGCTTTCCCATGGCCGCATTTGCAATTCGTCAATTATGCCATCCAGTCCACTGCTCACTATCTTGGAGATGTTGACCATCTCTTCATGATACGCATTGTGGTTGGCGTAAGCTTCTGCCGGATGCAGCAGATTCGGCTTTAATTTTTTACGTGCTGAAGCGGGAACATCTTCTAAATATTCTTTAATTGTAGCTTGCTGCCTTAAATGATCCATTGCCGGGCTTTGTGTACGGCGAATAAAATTTGTGTCCAATTGGACCTTCTTACTATTTTTCAAGTTACCAAAACCATTCGTTCTACCCATTTCTTGCAAAGCCAAACGATTGGTATTTTCTTGCATTATGTGTTGCTCATTTTGCGTAATCAATGAGGAACTACTCTCTTGAAATTGCATGATAGACAAATCATCATGGGCCACATAGCCTGGAATACCGAAAGACGCCGCTGGCAAAATTCGCACAGCATCTCGTATCACATCATTCAACCTGTTTTCTAGCGTAGCCTCTTGCTTTTGCATTTCCTCCAATCGCTCACGAATTAACAGGTCGTATTCGCGCGCAATCATGGTAACCAAATTGCCTTTATACATAACTGTTCGCCCACTAATGGTCTCACCCGTATGGGGGTTCACAAAGGAGGGGCCATAGCCTAATATGCGGGACTCGACAGGCTCACTCACCATAACGATCATGGAATTACGAATGTCTTGGATTTGTTGATCACTACCTTGCTTCAATTCAATGGTAAAATTAGCTTCGGCTATAGCCAAACTGCGATTGATCGCTTCAACTGCGTATTCCGTGGCCTTTAAAATGACATCATTTTCTGGCAATGAGAAATCCGAACTCAAATAGTAGGTAATCTTATTTCTTTTGGGATTCCAACGATTGGCCAATTCACGTCTTTTGGTATAGTCGGGATTGTAATCACTGCCTAAAACATTTCTTTCTGTTTTAAATAGCCCTAAAATATTTTGATCCGCTAACGGGTACACCAAAGGCTCATAGTCTTGGGATGCAATGGTGCTTAGACGAACAAAATTGTAATGTTTCATTATACGAAATTTTTTATCCTCAATATCCAATAAAGAGAAAACACCACCACATGCATCAAAATATGTTTCTTCGGTGGTAATGATAATGGCATCCCGACTTATCTTGGCATCCAAAATACTCTGCGACTCTTTTTGGTAACATTGACGACCAAAAAGATTGGCTAAATCTATGGGCAATAAATTGAATTCCTCAACCTTTTGCTCTTTTAACTTCAAGTTTACATAACGTCGGTCTTGCCACTTTTTATCTTCATCCTCCTCTTCTTTGTTCGTACATCTGCCATAATCATCTTCTGCGCATTTATAATCCAAATGCTCCAGCGGAATGGTCATAACAGGCTTGCGATTGGTAGGATTACCGCGAAACCGCTCATCCCTATCGATTTGGACAATTTTTAGTTCGTCCTCGCGGATTTCAAACTTCACTACCTTTTCTTGACCCAAGTACTGTGGCATCATGGCACTTAGGCTTCGAGGAGTAGCTCCCGCTAAAGGCACGTAGAGATATTCTTCTTGTGTTGATGGTAGCTGTGTTTTTTCAATAAAGACATTTTCCTCAGATTGCGGACGATTTACCTGTTGAAATTCTTTTTGCTCAGAACATGCTACCAGCAAGACCAACATGCCCATCACGAAAATTTTTTGATTTTTCATCCGCCCCCCTTACATGAGAAATTCAAAATATGTGAAATACTGCGATTGTATTGCATCGTACAAACCAATATTGGAGCTTCCATCAGCGCGCAAACTACTTCCACCGTTTCGATGTCCGATGGCAATGCTCCAGTTTTGGTTCCAATTCCATATTAAACTTTCTGCAATTTGAAATTGCGTAGTATCTACAGAATTGTACGTGCGGTTCACGATATAATTTAAGTCTAGATTTAAGAGCCACTTTTCACTCAGTTGATATGTGGTTAATAAACGATTTGCAAAAGAGTACTCCACATTAAATTGAGAGAAAGCATCGGTAGTAAAACGGTGAAAGTTTCTTCGTAAGCTAGGACGATAATCTAATTGTAGCGGCAAAGCTATTTCTGAAAAATCCAAGGTAATACGCGGGCGATAGGTAATAGCGCTGCGAAAACTAGTATCTTCTCTATCGCTTGCGGATGTCGGTAAGTACGAAGAAAATCCATGTCGATAGGTCAAAAACTTTTCCCCATAAAGTCTGTTTGCCTTTGAAAGCCAAGTTATTGAGGTATTGAGAAACTCGCCTCCCTCTTCGCTTTGATTTGGCCTACTTGTGTAAGCCGCCACCAATTGCAAGCTATCTTGTTTGTCCAATTCATAAGAAAGGCTTAACAACGAAAGACTTTGAATCCGGCGCTCTCCCTCAAGATCTTTCTGATTATTACCCTCCAGCTCTTGGACCAATGCTAAAGATAGATTCTCAGGCAAAAAGCCCTTCGAATCCTTCGCAACTTGCGTGCGCAAAGTATTTTGCGCCCAGATTGAAAAAGTCGAAAGAAAAATACAAAAAAATAGAAGTGACCGTTTGGCCATTTCTCCCCCCTCACACGGACCTGATACAAAAGTCATACCAAAGCCCAAATCCATTATGGTAAAGTTTAAAAGGCTCTCACAGGAAAAATGACACCAGTGGTGCAAAATGTATTTTTTTCTGCTCCTATGCATTTTAAAAAGAATTCGCAACGAAATAATTACTGTTTAGGCCATATTAAGACCCGTGCCGATTTTTTCTATTTTGCTTTACCTGCCTATTGACCACGGATAAAATCACCCTAGATTGCTTAAAAAGGAGTGATTTATGATTCGTCGTTGGGGATTTTTCTTTCTCATTAACATTGCCATGATGGTGATGATCACCATTGTTACCTCACTACTTGGAGTCGACCGTTATGCCAGCGAACAAGGGATTGATTACAATCTTTTGCTTGGTTTTTGCTTGGTTTGGGGTATGGGCGGCGCCTTTATTTCACTGCTAATTTCTAAAAGCATGGCCAAGTGGATGTTTCGTTTGCAAATCATCGACAGCAAAAGCCAAGACCCTAATGCCAGAGAATTGGTCAACATGGTTCATCGCATGGCCAAAGCCGCTGGCCTTCATAAAATGCCCGAGGTTGCCGTTTACGAGTCCCAAGAGGTTAACGCCTTTGCCACAGGCCCCTCGCGCAGCAACTCTTTGGTTGCCGTATCAAGTGGCCTTTTGCAAAGAATGAACCGAGAGCAAGTGGAAGGCGTTATTGGCCACGAAGTAGCCCATATTGCCAATGGTGATATGGTAACCATGACCCTGATTCAAGGCGTGCTCAATGCCTTTGTTATGTTTTTGGCACGTGCTATCGCTTTTGCTCTCACCCGCGGAGAAGACCGGCAAGGTGGAATGAGCACCTTTTTGCTGGTTATCGTTCTACAAATTGCGCTAGGCTTTCTTGCAATGATTGTTATCAACTACTTCTCCAGATTGCGTGAATACCGAGCGGATCAAGGTGGCGCCCGCTACGCAGGTCGTGACAAAATGGTTTCAGCCCTCAAGGCTTTAGCTGGTACCGAAGATCTAGTAGACAAGGAACACGAGAGCTTCGCATCCTTAAAAATTTCTGGCTCCAAGATGGCGGCTTTGTTTTCAACTCATCCGCCATTATCCGAACGAATAAAAAGATTGGAAAGAGCCTAAGCCCTCCTTGCCAGATGCATGCGGACTTCATAGTATGGCCGCATGTCGCTCAAGGATAGCATTAACATTCGCAAAGCCCTTAAAGATTTATCAAATGAAATCGAGCACTTAACCGGTATTCAATTTGAACGCCTAAATGCGAGAGAAACCTATTCCCTGAACCTGATGGCGGCCGTGGTCGGAGTTCTGGCTGGCTATGCTGCCATATTTTTGAAAAACTGCATTGGTTTTTTTCAAAACCTGATTTTACAAAACCAAATAGCCTATCACAATATTAGCTTTGAAAATCATATCATGGGGGATTGGATTCTGCTCTTACCCCCCATTGCCTTCATATTCATTGCCGCCTTTATCAAGCTCCTGGCGCCGGAGGCCCGAGGTCATGGTATCCCCGAAGTCATTGCTGCGGTGGAGACTCGCGGCGGGAGAATGCGAGGACGCTTGGTATTTGTAAAATGCATTGCCTCCGCTCTCACCATAGCGGCGGGTGGCTCCTCAGGAAGAGAAGGTCCCATTGTGCAAATGGGAGCTGCGGCCGGCTCAATTTTGGCCCGCTGGACAAAACTTCCCACCAAGAGCACCAAAGTTCTACTGGCTTGTGGCGCTGCAGGAGGACTGGCCGCATCCTTTAACACTCCCATTGCCGCTGTGATTTTTTCGGTAGAATTGATTTTGCGAGAGTTAAAGACTCGCTCTTTTGTACCTCTGGTAATCGCCACCGTTATGTCAACGGTGATCGCCAGAACCCACTTTGGTAATTCCTTGGAATTCTTTTTACCTGCCTACCGCCTTAGCGCTCCCAGTGAATTGGTTTTTTATATCGCACTTGGCGTACTAGCAGGCATTGTGGGCATTATGGTAAACCGCATCTTTTTTCGCGTTGGCGACGCCTTTGAAAACTTACCCGTACACTACTTGTGGAAAGCGTTTATTGGCGGCAGCATTGTATCCTTAATTGGCTATGCCGTGCCCGAAAGCTTGGGCATTGGTTACGACAGTATGATGCAGGTTTTGCGCGGCAATGTGGAGTTGAGCTTCATTCTAATTCTACTTTTGGTAAAGCCCATTACCATGTCCGTAACTCTGGCAGCCGGTGCCTCTGGCGGTGTTTTTGCCCCCTTACTTTTTATTGGCGCCATGATGGGCGGTGCCTTTGGTTTGGTGCTTTCGAACTACTTTCCTGAATTGATCGGGCATCATGGTGCCTATGCACTTGTCGGAATGGCCGCCATGTTTGCTGCCTCGGGAAGAGCCACTTTCACTGCCATAGTCATCATATTTGAAATGACCATGGAGTATTCCATCATCCTACCCCTGATGCTCGCCTGCGTGGTTGCCGACCAAATCTCCAACCTCTTAAATGAACACAGCATCTTTTCCGAACACTTACATCGACAAAACATTCCCTTTGCCCAAGAGCTCGGGGTCAATAGCATTGCTCTGTTAAACGTAGGGCATTTTATGACAAAAGAAGTGGTTGCTTTTACACTTTTACAAAAGCTCCCCACCATTGAAAAAACTCTAAAAGAAACATCCCATAGTATTTACCCGGTGCTAGATAAGGAAAATGTCGTCCAGGGCTTTATATCCAAAGAAAGTTTTTTTAAAAATTATAGTAAATTTGACGACTCCTTTACCGCAAAAACTCTGATGCAAGATTTAAACACCTGGATTTACGAAGATGATGGCCTCCTGCCCACCCTCAAGCTTCTTCGCCGCACAAAGCTTTCGCGCATCATTGTTGTGGAAAGAAATACCCACAAGCTCAAAGGAATTTTGACTGGCAAAGACCTCTTGCAGTTGGCCGCAAAAATTGATACTTAACCCAATAGCAATGGGGGAATTATGAAAACAGTTTTTTTCACCTTGATCGTCTTAGCCACAACGAAGCTATGGGCGCAACAAACACCGCAAATACGTGTCTGCAATATTTCGAACGGTTATTTTCAAGCCTTGGATTTAGCCGCCCCCGTTAACGACAATGTGGGCTTTTGCCGCTACGATAAGGTTTTATTTGGTGCTATTAGTGCATTGAAGGCCTTAGATGGCATCCTCACCGATGCAAGTCGAAGCTTTATCGCCACAGATTCCGCTGTCTATTCTTCTTGTCAGGATGCTGGCGCCATTCGTGTGAATGCCCAACAAAATCGTCGAATGGATCGCGTCTGTTATTTTGCCGATGGCAGCGTCATTAGCGAGCTTAGCCTCGTAGAGGGATGGAATTCTACCATCAACCGCAAGCTGCGGGATTTTCTTGAAGCAACAGGTGTAAAGTAATTTTTACAGCAAGCCGGTAATGCTTATATATTAAGCCACAAAAATTGTGCAGCAACCCTCTGCATGCTAATTTACTTAGCAAAACGAGGGAAAAATGCGCGTATTATTTGTCTGTTTGGGCAATATCTGTCGTTCTCCGACGGCAGAGGCCGTTATGCAAACGACCTTAGAAAAAGCTGGTCTGCACCACGTAGACGTTGAGTCGGCCGGTACCTCCTCGCTACACAGGGGGGAAGCTCCCGACAAAAGATCTCAAATGGCGGCTAAAAAACGCGGCTACGATATGTCGGGACAAAGAGCCCGACAGGTGATCATCGAAGATTTTTACGAATTCGACTTCATCCTAGCTATGGACGCCTCCAATTTGGCATTTCTAGAAGAATTAAACCCGGGCAATGGCAAAGCGAAAGTAGATCTATTTTTAAAATACCACCCACAAGAATTGAGGAATTACGATGTTCCCGATCCCTACTGGGGAGGCAAATCAGGTTTTGAAAAAGTATTGGATTTGATTGAGGGTGCGGCCCATGGCTTGCTCCCGCACCTTCAGGGAGAAAAAGATGCTTAAGTCCCCTGTTATTCCCACTATTTTTTCCATCGTTTTATTAGTCTTTGGCTGCTCCAGCATAGAAATCAAAAATAAAGAGACGGAAGAAACGAATACAAAAAAGAGCTATTCCACAGGTTGTGAACAAGCCAGCCAGCCCATTATGAGGCGAAAGCATTATATCTTTTGCGCAAAGAAAAGTGGGGATCGTTATTTTCACCAACTAAGCTTGTTAAAGCGAGTGAAAAAAAACAAGTATGAAAAAATAAGGATATGGCCAAAAGAGCAATACTTCTCCTTTCATAAGAATCAATTTCGAGAATACATTCTCGTACCATTAGAATCTCACAAATCCAAATTGCTGCCACTAAATGAATATGAATGGGTCTGCAACAAACAGGAATGTAAAGCTCAAAAAACTGCATGTATATTGCCAGAAATAAAACAACCGCTCTTTCCAAATTTAAATCAAAAAGTACAAAAACTTGCAGGCTATAAATTTCGATCTAGTTACCCTGATATTCTTCCGCAACTTACAGCCAATGCCCTAAGTGGAAATTACCGATCCTATAAGATTATCCAGGAATACTCGCAGTGGTTTCGCCCATCTAACATTTCTTTTGCATATGCCCAATATTTACGAAATGAATTGATGGAAAAGAAGCTTCGTTGTAATCAGTGGCAAGGAAGCTAATATGTTAATTCATCAGATGAACCTAAACCATTTAAGCGTTTTTTTGGAAGTCTATAAAACTCGAAGCATGACTGCGGCTGCAGACCGCCTTTTTTTAACACAATCAGGAGTCAGCCAGCACATTCGAAGCTTAGAGAACACTCTTGGCTTTACTTTATTTGACCGTATCAATCAAAAGCTTATACCTACCAATGCTGCTCGTGAGCTTTATGAAACATGCCAAAACTCTCTAAACAGCATTGAAAAAACACTACGCTCCTTCAAAGAAGATGAAAGTGGTTTAATCGGAACCATTCATATTGGCATGCCCATTGAATTTGGCAACAACCTAGTAATCCCACTTTTAAGTAAGTTTGGACAAATTTACCCTGAAATAAAATTTGAAATCTATTTTGATTATGCCGACAAGTTAAATGAGATGCTGTTAAATGGCGATATTGAATTTGCATTTGTAGATGAGTACAAGATGGATCGCCGGGTAACGACAGAGATCGTTTATACAGAAAAACTATACCTCTGTGCAACAGATGAGTATATCGCTACCAAAGAAAAAAAATCTACAGAAATTGCTTTCTACGAATCTTTAGATTACGTAGATTATCAGCGACACTCCCCCATATTAAAAATGTGGTTTGAACATCACTACAAAGACAAAAAAGTTAAACTCAATACACGTGCAAATGTAATGGATGTGCAAGGCATTTCAAAATTTATCACTTCACATTTTTCTGCGGGCATATTACCTCTCCACATCATTCGCAGCTTAGAAAAAAATGGTTACCATATACATATTTTTAAATTCGATGAAAAAGACCTAGAAAACCATATTAGCGTTGCCTACATCAAGGAAAGAAGTATTGGCATGGCCTCAGAAAAATGCTTGGCTTATTTAAGAGATGAACTGGCAAAAACCACTTTCTAGTTTTGCTCTATTAGATCGAACAGGCTCACATCGGCATACTTTTTCATGCCTTTTGATAGATACTGCATTATTAGAATCAAGCAGAGCATGGATGGCACAACAATAACAAGCCAAGACATCCAAGTCATATCTGAGATTTGTTCATTTAAAAGCACCGACCTTTGCATATCGTCAACTTCCATTGGAATGTCTTGAAATATATAAATCGCCAAGAAAAAATTCAGCCCAGCACTTAGAAAAAAAGAATAGGACAAAAAGACATTGGTTTTTCTAAGATGCTTTTGAAATGCCTCCTCGGTATTTTTGGCGCGCAATTTCTCTAATAGCTCCTCCACGCGAAAAAATGCAGGATTTAAAATCATAATTTCCACAAGAGATACTTTTGATAGGTACGGAGAAAGGTAGACAAAGACACCAATCAAAAAGGGTATAGCGGCCTCTTTGACAGCAAACCAAATCCCGCCCAATTGCAATAACGCAAACAAACCTGTCAAGAGCACGTGAACAAAGCCTAAAACAGAAATCCAATTGCGCTTTTTTAATTTGATATACTCGTACAAAAAATAGGAGATCGGGAAAGCAAGTGCAATTAACAGCGCAATTAAGGGGCCATTTTCATTTATGGTGGAAAGTCGCTTTAATACCATTACCGGAATGATGATATTAAAAGCCAAGTTCATCATCATGGCCATGGGACTTTCTTTTTGTGGCTTTATGTGCTCCATGCCTCTCCTAGTTTTGTCTTGCTGTTATGAAATTGGAATTGATATTTTTCATAGAGCGCCTTTTCAAGCAGTATAATAACAGTAGATCCCATGTGAAAACATCCCAGCTCCTCACCTACCTCTACAGCCAAACTAGGGTGGTGTTTGACCACCTGTCCACCGCGAAACTGGTTGCTAACGATATTGGGCTCGTAAGTTAAGCTAATCTTTCCAACATTCGTGGCTCCCACCTTCACACTAGCAAGTAGCCCATCTTCATGCCGCATATAAGAAACGACTCTTTCATTAATGGCAAAAAGATCTTGGATAGCATTTACGCTCCAATCGTTAACGGGCCAAAGCTTGCCCGGTATATGTTGAGTCATAAATATATTCGCACTACAACAAGAATGAATGCGATGGTAATCCGTTGGACACAAATAATATGTTATAAAATAACCATCAAAAAAGCGCTCGTAAATGTCGTTTTTTAATAGACTTTTTAAGTCATAATGCCGCCCCTTCACTTGTAAAAGACGATCATGCTCAATTTTGCCATGCTCCCGGATTTCTGCGTCAACAGGGTGCACCCATTTGCCTTTGATGGGTCTAGCACCTGGCTTCAGCTTCCGCGTAAAAAGCTCCGCTATACTTTTATACTCATAGATATCTTTTTCCGCTTCGAACAAATTGATCTGAAAGATCGCAGCAAATAGCCGCACGGGAAAAATGCCCATATGCAAACGAGCTAGATGACCCACTAGGTAACTAATTAGATTTTTAGGCAGTAGATATAACAAATAATACATAAAATACGTAGATCAATGTAATTAGAAACGTACGCAGAAGATAGTCTTTTTTATAAAGCAAAGAGTGACTGACAATAAGCGCCGGCAAATTTGGCCCGCCTACGCTCAGATTTACGCAAAGTAAATTTGTCCAAAGTTTCCCGTATTCTTGGGTCCGTGACGTATTTGTAAACAACAAAACCAGCAGCGCCCAAGCCATACATGCCATACTCGACAAATGGCACTCCAAAGAGCATCAATTGTGCCAAGGAATTAAACGCCACACTAATACCTATGGAGGTTTTAATATTGAACAAGTCCATGGGATTGGCATTACGAACATCTTCTAAAACTTTTTGCGCTGTATACTTCAGCTGAGCCCCACGCCAAAAATGCTTCATCGCCAAACTTTGTGCGGTTACCCAGGCTGTTTCAGCAAATAAATAGCCCCAATGAAAACCATGATTGCCAATGGCGTGTTGCGCTGCCACCTGAATTAAAAAGCCCGCCACCGTTCCCACAGCTAGCTGTTTGCCATAGGTTACGGAATGATTATAAAATTCTTTTAACTTTTCGCTAACCTTGGGCTGCCACTTGTGATGCCCAATCCACTTAAAATAAGGTTTATTAAAATTCGTCCATACTGCTGAAATGGTGGTGGCCAATATGCCAACATAGGCACTATGAAGCAAATCCGCTCCCATACCAAAAAATACCGTGGTTAATGTAGAGCCACCCGCCAATACGGCGCTAACCACTACCAGACCACGTTTTTTTCTTTCATATTGTTCATCACTAATTGCAGGAAGGGGTGCTTCTAAAAAGCTGGTTCTTTCTTTTGAGTTCTTCACATATTCAAGGGTTTCTAGGGCCTCATCTATATTTTTTGCCTTTGAGGCCTCCCCCATAACAATGAACTCAACGTTAGCTCCTTGCTGGTGAGCTTCGCGAACTTTTCGCTCTAGCCAAGAGCGATCATATTCCTCACCAATGTTCGCATCGATCTCTACTTTTAGCTTTTTGTTAGATTTTCTTCCTAAATCATCTACTAATGGAATCTCAGTAGATATCTTGATGGCTTCGCTACTCACCACCGGGTCTTTGCCTTGCCCCCAAGAGACGGTCGATATCATCAATATTAGAACAACGATGATTTTTTTCATGTGTGAATAAATTCTATTGGTTCCCATATTTCCCCAAGCAAAGATTGCCATCTGCTCCAAGAAAACCGTAGGAAAAAGTAAGTTGCTAGCATTTTTTTGTGGTTATTTTATGTTTTTTACCGTGTAAAAAGTACAATAATTCCTATATTTTTTATAATTTGCCTTAGAATAAAGCTATCACCGTAATAACTTATTTGTATAAGTCGCATCATTTTTCTTCGATTGCCTCTCCTCTAGGCGCTCTATATATATGGAGGAAAAGGGAGGTTCATGATGGCAAACAGGCAAGTACCGGAGCTCAGCCTACAATCCTACATACATGGAGATGAAAAAGAAAAACAACGCTTCTCTGAGGATTTATTTCTCGGCTTAAAAGAATATGGTTTTATCATTTTAAAAGATCACCTGGTCAGCACGGATCTTTTGGACGAAGCCTATCTTAAATTGGAGCAGTTTTTTTCGCTGAATGAAGAGCAAAAGCGTGCCTATATATCAGAAGCCGGAAGTGGACAGCGAGGTTATACTCCCTTTGGTGAAGAGCATGCTAAAGATGCCGAGGTACATGATTTAAAAGAATTTTGGCATGTAGGCAGAGAAATCTCTCAAGACCACCCTTTTAAAAAGTATTATCCCGATAATATTTGGCCTAGCGAAGATTTGGTGCCGAAATTTAAATCCATATTTCACCGGCTTTATACGGAGCTGGATCAGGCGGGACAATACTTATTGGAAGCCCTAACAACGCCCCTTGAAGTGGAGAAAGACTACTTTGCCAAAATGACCAAAGACGGCAACTCCATACTCCGCCTACTACACTATCCGCCAATTCCCGAAGACGCAGACCCTCGCTGCGTGCGAGCTGCGGCCCATGAGGATATAAACTTGATCACCATACTTGTTGCGGCCTCCCAGTCTGGTTTACAGCTAAAAGATCGTGATGGCAGTTGGCTAGATGTAGAGACCGCTAAAAACAATCTCATCGTCGATGCTGGCGACATGCTATCGCGAATTTGCAATGATGTGATCCCCTCCACAACTCATAGGGTGATCAACCCAGGAGAAGGGGCCAATGTCTCGCGCTACTCCATGCCCTACTTTATGCATCCGCACCCGGAGGCTGTACTGGAGTGCATTCCATCATGCCGCGGGGCTGGAGAAAAATATGTCCCCATTTCTTCCCATGACTTTTTAATGCAAAGATTAAGAGAAATTGGCCTAACTAAATAGAACACTGTAGAACGGACTGGCTAAGATGATCTAGCCAGTCCCAAAGATTATTGAACTTCTTGCCATCAATATCTCCATAATACCGATGCACTTTTACTTTACCAACAACCTGCAAAAACTTGTTTAGCTGCTGCTCACTAGTATGTTGATCCACCAACAAGCATTTAACATTTTCCTTATCGATGCGATCTTTTACAGACATCAGATGCTGGATGCCAGGAAAAACCCCGTGTTGCTTTTCTACTCTTAATAAAATTTCTATGTCTTTGTCTGCAGCAAAGGAATCCATAGAACTATGAAAAACTGCTATTTTTTTTCCTGCTAGCTTTGGTAGGTGTTTACCTTTCCAATGATTTAACTTTTTGAGAAAAGCACTTATATCTTTTTTCTCTTGCCTGGCAATTTCCTCACTCAAGCGCTGAAGAATGCCCAGGTTAGCTAGGTAATGTGCTTGGCTTGCAACAAACAACCTTTCAGAAACATCCACAACCTTTATTTTTGGCCACTGCTTCTTGATATTTTCTATGAAATGCTTCTCTAAATAGTATGACTGAACGTAAATGCGCTCTAAGTTTTGCCAACGAACCAAATCCTTTGCTGTAAGTTGATAATGATGTGGGTCCGAGCCAGGGGGCAGTATGGCTACAACTTTTTGAAAGCCAAGAGCCTGAAACCAAGCCTTCATCGCCTGATTGCTAACGACCCAGGTCTTGTCAGCTAAGGCGATGTTTGTAAATAGGAGTAGAATGAATAGACTTGCGCTAAATCTCACGATCTTTGTTTTCGGCGTCGAAATCAAAAGTGTCAAGCTCCTCCTCTTCGACAAAGTCAACATCAGTAAGATCTTCACTGGCTGGATGCATCTCTGCAGAATCACTGAAAACAGCCATTTGTGATTGCAGATCTTGAAGATTTTCCCCTTCCAGCACGGCGGGAGCTTCATTATCCTCTGCACTTTCTGCTTGCGAACCATCTGCCTCGGCAGAAAGCTCTTCTTGCTCTTTCGAGTCTTCAGACTCTTGCTGATTTGCCTCGGCCTCCTGCGCAGCAGCCTTTTCTGCCATTCGAGCTTCATATTTTTCTAGCCAATTTCTATCTCGACTGGATACCTCTTCTTCAAACTCGATGGCCTCACGAATTTCACGTGCCTTTATGGCATCCCGGCGCTCTTTTTCTTTCTGCTTTTCTTGCTCAAAAAATTCCGTGGTGGTATCGATCTCCGCTAGCTTGTCAGAAATCTTACCCAACTCTTCTTCACTTTCCGAATAGGACTCACCTTGTTCAAGACCTAAATTGGCACTAACACTGGCTAAGTCTTCCTCTTCTTTTTGCTCGCCAATACCTTCAGGAATCAATTCATCTATTTCACTCAAAGAGGGTAGTTCATTCAGGTTGCGCAGACCAAATACTTCAAGAAAATATTTGGTGGTACCATAAAGCATGGGTTTACCTGGCAATTCTGATTTGCCCACAAATTTTATCAAACGCTTATCCATAAGAGCACGCATTAAGTGCCCCGACTCAACACCACGAATTTGGTCCACTTCGTTTTTAATGATGGGTTGCTTGTAAGCCACAATGGCCATAACTTCCAGAGCCGGACCAGATAGTTTAAAAGGTCGCGCCTTTTGCATACGTTTTAAGTAATCAACATTGTCCACTTTCGTGCGAACTTGATAGCCGCCTTGCACTTCCTCAATGGAAACTCCACGCCGGGCCCCAGCATATTCTACCATCAAAGCATCCAATGCTTTTCGAATTTTATCTTTTTTGACTTGGGTGCCTTGAAAAGCCTGACGTATATGGTTCAAAGTAATCGGCTTGTCCGAGGCAAACAAAACGCTCTCGACAATGGATTCAACTTTATCATCATCTAAGAATTCTTTTTCTTCGATCTCAGCCGATTCAAATGTTGCTAACTCCGTTCCCTCACTTGCTTGCCCATCTTCGGCTTCGTCAAACTCCATAATGGGATCATCTTCTTCTTCACTATCCGCATAATCCTCTAAAAGCGCCTCTTCATTGAAGTCTTCATTCTCGTCCATCGCTTTTTTCTCTTCATTTCCCGACATTTTAAACCTCTTGGTCTCTTAATTCTTCGTCCGTAATATTCAATTCTTTTTCCGCCGCCTCGATTTCTTCATCCGTGGCAGCTTCTGTCGATTGCATCATTTCTTCTTCACGGTCACTAAGTGTGGCTTTTAAGGTTTCCACTGGTTTTTCAGGCAAATCCTCCGACTCTTCTTGCAGATACTTTCTTTCATCCTCACTCAATGCAGAACTTAGTGGTTTGGCAGAGTCTGCTGCTGCTTCCACACTGTCATATTCCTCCACTTGTGCGGTGATCTTATCTGTTATTTCTCTGTAGGCATCAATATAAAGTGCCCCGCAAGCCTCTTGTTGGCGAAGCTTCACAAAGCCAAGCTTTCCTAACTCTAGCGTCGACAAAAAGGTAATGATCAGTCTTCTTACATCATCGGCTTCATTTAATAAGTCTCGCAACTCCACGGAGACGCCCACTTTTAGGCGGTCTTTAATTTCTAAAATTCGAGAAGCAATGGTTTGCAATTTGGTGGCTACTTTATGAGTTGCCTTTTCTGCTCGGCGAATCACACTTCGGTACATTTTAATCAGAGAAAACAATGCCCCTTCTTCCTCCAGCAAGAGTTCCGACTCAACTTCTGGCAAAGACTCTTTGCGGCCGCGCTTAAAAGTATCCCGCCCCAGTAGTGGGCGATCGTACAAGTTTTGACCTGCTTCTTGATACTTTTGGTACTCTAGCAGTCTTTGTACAAGGGGTTTACGTGGGTCTTCCGTCTCTTCCTCTTCTCCGTCCTCACCATAGGAGGGCAAAAGCATCTTGGCTTTGATTTGAATCAAAGTAGCCGCCATGGCAATGAAATCCCCAGCCTGCTCCAGATCGATGGTCTTTAAGCGCTTCACATATTCAAGGTATTGATGGGTAATCTTATGAATCTCAATGTCATAAATATCCATCTCTTCTTTGCGTATAAGATAAAGCAACAAGGCCATAGGGCCTTCAAATTGTTTGAGATGCACCTGCATCACGAATCCCCCCAAGGACTATAATCAGAAAAGCCCATCATTTCTCGCACATATGCCAATGTTTTTTGCGCCTCCGTACGAGCTCTTCTGGAACCCTCTACAATTATAGAATCAAGCTTGCGGGAATCTTTCAACAAGTCTTTCTTTTTCGCTAAGGCATCGGCCATTTTTTCGTTAATATTTGCTGCCAATTTAAGCTTACAGTCCCCACAACCAATCCCCGCTGTGGTGCAGCCCTTCATAACCCACTGCAAATCCTCGTTGGTAGAGTAGAGTTTGTGAAAATCATAGACGGGGCAAACCTCAGGATTGCCGGGATCTTCACGGGTAACTCGCTGTGGATCGGTGACCATCTTTTTGCAAAGCTTTTCAATTTTTTTGGGCTCTGCTGTTAATGGCAAGACATTACCATAGGATTTTGACATCTTACGGCCATCGGTTCCTGTAATTAATGGAGTTTCTGTAAGAAGCGGTTTGGGCTCTGGCAATTTGGCTTTGTATAGGCGATTGAAGCGCCGAACAATTTCCCGCGATATTTCCAAATGCGCCACCTGATCTTTTCCCACAGGCACCAAAGAGGCCTGATAGATACTAATGTCGGCAGTTTGTAGTACAGGATAAGAAAAACGCCCAAGATTGTAGGCATCGCTTTGCTGTAGCTCTTCTTTAGCATCCTTCCAAGTTGTCACTCGCTCCAGCCACCCCATGGGAGTGAGATTGGCAAAGATCATGGAAAGCTCAAGGTGCTCCGGCACCATCGATTGAATGAAGATGACATTTTTTTCTGGGTCCAAGCCCCAAGCTATCCAGTCCGCGATAATGTCTTTGGTATACTCATCTATTTCTTTGGGTTTTTTATAAGCATTGGTCATCGCATGCCAATCCATCGCACCAAAAAAACATTCGTATTGTTTTTGCAGCTCCAACCAATTCTTTAGAGCACCAAAGTAGTTACCAATGTGTAGAGACTGCGTGGTACGCATACCACTCATGACTCGCGGCTGTTTTTCACTCATATTAAAATCCTCTCCGCAATACCCACTAATAGTTGATAACCCCAAAAAATAGGATAGCGAAGTAGAGCCAAAAAGCCACTAATAAATAAAAACAGCAGAGCAAAGCTAAGAATTTGCTGGTTCTCTTCCAATTTACGGTTGATATGATAGGGCAAAAACCTAGCAATGACCTTACCACCATCTAAAGGATGAATGGGAATCATATTGAACAATGCTAGGGCTAAATTTAAGGGAATAAATACCTCTAAGAATTTGATCGCAGCTGTTTGCATCCCCCAATTGGGTAAATAATGAAAAACTCCCACCAACAAAAATGCGCCAACAATGGCCAAGAGCACATTGGAGAGAGGGCCTGCCAAGGCAATCCAAAACATATCTGTACGGGCATTTTTTAGGTTTCGCTCATTTACCGGCACGGGATTGGCCCAACCAAAAAACACCGGCACATTCATAACAATCACCATAAGCGGCAACAAAAAGGTGCCTATGGGGTGGGCGTGTGACATGGGGTTCATGGTCAAACGCCCCATGGATTTGGCAGTATCATCGCCTAATTTTAATGCCACCCAAGCGTGGGCAAATTCGTGAAAACACAAAGAAAATAAAAAAGGTATAAAGAATATTGCGACTTTGGCGGCCAGTTCCATTACGTCCATAAACATGAAATTAGCCTAGGGCGCCAACGGAGTCTAGGTTAGCTTTTGCTTTTCCGCGTGTATTTCTTAGAGGGGTGAACAGAAATGCCGCACCAAGTGCTCCCTTTTGATGTTGCTAAAGCCTCCCCTTCCATCGCCATTCCAAGAACTTGCTCGAATTTTCTGAGATTGCCCGAAGCGGAAAGCAAAAAGGCGCAGAATTTCTAAGAATTTTAAGTGCTTAGAAGCTTTGCTGCGCCAATAACAACAATAAAAGGGAGCAGTTTATAAAGCCCATTGCTCCTTAAGACTATGCGCCAAATCACTATTGCTAGAATCTATATAGCAATTACAGAGGAAGCGGTAAGATTTTCACCTCCTCCGAATTTCATATTACATAGTCTTAACTTGCGTTACACTAGCAATTACTTTTTCTGGGAGTGACGATTTTCGGCCTTGCGGAACGCATATTGTACGTATGTTGAGTTCATCTGGATCTGATTTGGATCTCACATTGGCCTAAGATTTGCTCTTAGTAATAGTAACCCCCCCAAGAGGCGGTCGGTCGTCCCCCCCCCTTTAGACCGGCCGCTTCGACTTTTTATTCCTCGAAAACTTGCCACTAAAGCTTTTCCTTTCTATTCTCTGATCCATTCTAATTATCAAGGAGCAGAAATTGACTGAAAATCGTGCTTTAACCAGTTTTAGTGAAGATGAAGTAGCCTTTCGTGAAGCCGTTCGTGCTTTTGCCCAAGGAGAAATTGGTCCCTTAAAAACATCCATGGACACCAACGCCGCAATGGATGCAAGCATCTTACCCAAATTATTTGAAATGGGACTTATGGGAATTGAAATCCCAGAACAGTATAGTGGCTCGGCAACATCCTTTACCATGGCGTGCATTGCCGTAGAAGAAATCTCACGTGTGGATGGAGCCGTTGGGGTTTTATGTGATGTACAAAACACTTTGGTGGCCAATGCATTTTTAAAACATTGTACGGAAGAGCAAAAACAAAAATTCCTTCCTATGCTTGCGACGGAAAAAGTCGGTGCCTACGCACTATCGGAGTCCTCCTCGGGATCGGACGCTTTTGCACTCAAACTTCGTGCGGAGGAGAGAGGCGATCAATACATTTTGAATGGCCATAAACTATGGATCACCAATGCCAATGAAGCTGATATCTTTTTGGTCTTTGCCAATATAAATCCAGATGCAGGCTATAAGGGAATTACAGCATTCATCGTTGAGCGCGGCATGAAAGGTTTTAATATTGGCAAGAAAGAAGACAAATTAGGAATTCGTGCTAGTTCCACCTGCGAGTTAACCTTTGAAAACTGCGAAGTGCCGAAGGCGAATGTTTTGGGCGAAGTGGGTAAGGGCTATAAGATTGCCATCGAGACATTGAACGAGGGCCGTATTGGCATTGGCGCACAGATGATAGGTATTGCGAGCGGTGCCTATGAAGCCACTTTGGATTATATCAAAGGGCGCGAGCAATTTGGAAAATCCATTAGCTCCTTTCAAGGCGTACAATTTCAATTGGCAGAAATGCGCATTGAGCTAGAGGCTGCAAGACTGATGGTATACAATGCTGCCCGCTTAAAGGATGAAGGTAAAAACTTCGTGCAAGAAGCAGCTATGGCAAAATACTATTCTTCGAAGGCGGCAGAGAAGATCACCTCCATGGCGATTGACTTGTTTGGCGGAAATGGTTTTACCAAAGAATATCCAGTAGAAAAATACTGGCGTGATGCCAAGATTGGTCAAATCTATGAGGGCACCTCCAATATGCAGCTGCAAACCATAGCCAAGCTCGAATTGGCTTAGCTTTTATGCTGGAAATTCTCTACCAAGATGACTTTATCTGTGTAGTGAATAAACCCAGTGGATATGTTGTTCACCGAACTGCGGGAGCGGAAAAGGCTCCCGTTTTAGTTCAAAGCCTCAGAGATCAAGTCGGCAAAAAAGTTTACCCTGTGCATCGATTGGATCGCGCCACTTCTGGCTGTGTAGCATTTGCCTTTGATTCGGACTCCGCCAGGCTACTACAAACCGCATTGAGCCAAGGTAAGAAAAAATACTATGCTCTATGCTTAGGAAACACCGAAGAGCATATGCGAATTGATAGACCTTTGAAAAATGAAAATAAAATTCCACAAGCAGCACTAAGTGAATTTAAAAAGCTAGAAAGCTTGGGCGAATATTCACTTTTGGAAGCACAAATCTTTACTGGCCGCAAACATCAAATCCGGCGGCACTTATCACATTTGGGACATCATGTCGTGGGCGATGTGAATCACGGGAAGGGCTGGTTAAACCGGCGCTTTCGCGAAAAATATAATTTTCACCGCATGTTTTTGCATGCCCATTTGCTAGAGTTTGAGCACCCCGTTTACATGAAAAGCCTTAATGTGAGTGCCGCCATGCCAAGTGAATTCGAGCACTTAATTTCTAAAATACGCGATGATATCCCATCAGTAGATAATTAATGTTTTTGACACAATCATCATCTACATAGCTGAGATTCCACTAGAGAAGAATCTCCGCCCAAACTAGAGTTGCCCCATGTTATTACCGCACCATCCGCACGCAATGCTGCAAAAGCTTTATCATTCGAGTATATATTTACAATATTATTTAATTCACCGGCTACTCCACTAGCATCTCCTCCAGCACTTAAGTCCCCCCAGGCAACAACAGTACCATCAGATTTTAAAGCTGCAAAAGCTGCTTGCGAATTACTTTGCGTAGAAAATATCTGACTAACTCCTGAGGTTAAGTCACCAGCAACGGCTGTACTATCTCCTCCCAAGGTTGCAACTCCCCAGGTCACGACAGAACCGTCTGACTTCAAAGCAGCAAAAGCTTTTTTCGTGCTATAAACGGCCGTAACACCAGACATTAGGAAGCTGGAAACAGAAGATGTATCACCACCAAAGGCGGCACTCCCCCAGACAACTAAAGAGCCATCATTTTTTAAAGCTGCAAAGCTATACCCGTTTGCAAATAACTGAGTGACATCTGAAGAAATTAAGCCGCTGACAGAAGAGTAATCTCCTCCCCCAAATGAGTTATCACCCCAAGCAACCGCCGCACCAGATGCGTTAAGTGCGGCAAAACCCTTATCCGTATTCGCTAGGCTAACGACACCACTTCCAAGAAAAACACTTTCACTAGCAGAGTCTCCGCCATTTAAATTATTTCCCCACGTTACCACAGAGCCATCTGCTTTTAAGGCTGCAAAAGCATAGGGGTTGGAGTGAATGCTGACTACTCCAGAACTTATTAAAGGGGATACTGATGAGGAATCACCGCCATTTGTACTACTTCCCCAGGTAACCACGGAACCATCCGACTTTAAGGCCGCAAAAGCATATATTGTTGAATGCAAACTACTCACTCCACTCGCAAGATCCGCACTCACGGAGGAGGAATCACCACCATAGGTTGAATTTCCCCAAGTAACCACGGAACCATCCGATTTTAAAGCTGCCATTGCACCAAGGTTACCAGTCACTGAAACCACGCCACTAGATAAGGCGCCGGACACGGCAGAAGAGTCGCCGCCAAATGTTAACTCTCCCCAGGTAACCACGGAACCATCCGATTTTAAAGCTGCAAAAGCTCTATATCCAGAAAAAACATCTACCACCCCGCTAGATAAGGCCCCTGACACGGCAGAGGAGTCACCACCATAGGTTGAATTCCCCCAGGTAACCACGGAGCCATCAGATTTCAATCCTGCAAAAGCGGATTGGGTACTCACTACTTTTGTAATTGGACTGCAATAAGGCTCTACCCCTGTTGATGTAAGCCAAAAGCTCCCCGCACTAGAATTACATGTACTGAGTTCATGATTAGCATCAAAACTTACATTCAACTCGATATTTATTTCCCCACCTGCAGGCAAATTAACCGTACTGCTAGCTAAATGAATTGGAGCGGAAAGATTTGAGGGAGAAGTAGCAAATGTATCACAGTCAGAAGTACTTGCAGCATGAATGCCTATCAAATGAAAGGAAACATTCGGTGCTGATTTCGTCACCAAAGTAATTTCTTCACCAGCTAAATATGGGCCATGCACTTGTTCATACCAATATGCTTGGCTATTATTTAAATTCTGGCATGTATAATTCGCGCCAGCAGAACCAACCAATATTGCATAACAACTAACTTCACTCGTAGCACTGGGCGTCGAGTATCCCCAAGCACTGCTCATTGAGCTAATTCTTTCATTCGTAGAAAACGAAGAGGAACTTGGCAGCTTAATACTTACCGTGCTTTTTTCATCTTCTAAACCGCAAGCAGAAAGAGTGAATATAATTGATAAAATCGCTATGATTTTCATTACTCTATCTTATCGGGCTTTGGTCGAATAAGTTGAGCTCATTGTATTGTAACGATACACTTAAAAGTAAATTAAAGTGCCCAAGCTAAGACTTGGTAGCAATTAAAGGCTATTCTATAAAGCGCAGCTCATTATGAGATAAGAGCCAATCTACTTGTTCCAAACCACCGAGTATAGATCGTGCCGGCGATCACGCAAATTGCGAACTGCACCATTGGCGCGGGCCTCTATCAATGTATCCAATCTTAAATCTGCTATGGCAACCATTTCCACATTTGGTGTAGTGTCCGCTGCGATTCCATCGCGAGCAAAAGGGTAATCACAAGGTGTAAGAATACAGCTTTGTGAATACTGAATGTCCAAATTGGAAACTCTAGGCAAATTACCAACATTGCCGGCCATGGCCACATAGATTTGGTTTTCCACTGCACGCGCTTGGCAACAGTATTTTACCCGGCAAAAGGCCTGACGATTGTCCGTAAGAAATGGTACAAAAAGAAAATAGATTCCCTGGTTGATCAAGTGCCTAGTTAACTCTGGAAACTCACTATCATAGCAAATCAATACACCTATAGGCCCACAATCGGTTTCAATGACTTTTACCTCATTGCCACCTTGAATCTTCCACCAATACTTTTCATCAGGAGTAGGATGAATTTTTGCCTGCTCATGCAAAGTGCCGTCTCGCAAACATATATAGGATACATTGCGCACTTCACTGCCCACATGCGTAGGGTGAGAACCTGCAATAATATTCACATTGTATTTCACTGCCAAACGTTTGAATAAAGACTTAATGTTCTTGGTATATTTGGACATTTTGGCAATGGCAACATCCGGCGGGACTTCAGCATTCTCAATCGAAAGAAGCTGCATGGTAAACAATTCCGGAAATAATAAAAAGTCGGCTCGGTAATCACCTGCCACATCGACGTAGTACTCTACGATTTGTGCAAATTCCTTAAAACTTTTTACCGGTCGCAATTGATATTGTACACTCACCACACGAACCGAATTGGGCCGCAAAGGGGCTTTGTCTTTCTCGGTAAACAATGCCTTATACTCAGGGTTGTCCCACTTTAAATGAACCGCAAAGCCGGCACTCTCTTTATCATTGGGCAAATAGTTTTCTAGCACTCCTATCACTTGAAACCCCGAGCGCAGGTGAAAGCCCAAGGTAGGGTCTTTGATTTTCTTGGCTTGCACCTTTTTAATATAATCTTTGGCGTCTTTTACTTGATCGGCATACTTATGATAGTTTGGGATACGTCCACCAAAAACAATCCCCCTTAGCTTCATGTACTTCGCTAAACGCTTTCTAGCACTATAGATCCGCTGTCCTAAGCGGCGTCCCCTAACATCAGGGTCGACACAAGTTTCATAGCCGTATAAGTAATCGCCATCGACTTTATGGGTAGCCGCAAAACCACCTCCCGTGATCTCCTTCCAAGTGTGTTGCCTTAAGGCACTATCGGCATCGGTTAGTAAGGAAGCCGAATAGGCTACGATCTTTCCATTTAGTAGAATCACAAAGCAGCCCTCCGGGAAGTGAACGATTTGCCCCCGTAACATTTCGTCCTTATAAGGCTCCATATTATGATACACCTTGCGAATTAAATCCTGTATCCCAGGTATATCCTTTGATGTGGCGTTGCGAATTTCTAATGGACTTTTTGCTGCTGTCATAACTACCCCGCTTGACTGATTATACTTAGGCAAAAACAAAATGATAGATACTTTGCATTAGATTTTTAAATATGACTATAATTGATCAAGGAGAAAGCATGGGACGGCTACATTTATTCGAATTGGAGGACCAAACCTGGTTGCCCTCAGCAATTCGAGATGGAGTTACCGATTTTTTAGAGTTTGCCGTAGTAAAAGGGGAGATTTATAAAAATATAGAGCCACAACTTATGCAGGCAATTGCCGACTCCAATGAGAAGCAAGTTGTGGATCTTTGCTCAGGTGGCGGCGGCGCTTGGGCCAGTCTTGCGGCAAAGCTACCCGCCTCCGTAGAGAAAGTTCTACTTACAGATCTTTACCCTAATACCTCTGCCCTTGAACAGCGAAGCAAAGATAGCGGCGGTAAAATTCTCTATAGCAAGGAAGCCGTTAACGCCATGCAAGTGCCCCATTCCATGCAGGGCTTTCGCACTCTATTTTCTTCCTTTCATCACTTCCGCCCCGAAGCGGCCACAAAAATCTTACAAGACGCGGTAAAGCAAAATGCTCCCATTGCAATACTGGAGTCCACCCAAAGGCACCCCCTGCTTATCCTCTATATGTTTTTCACTCCGATTTTGGCTATGTTATCGACGCCGATGATTCGGCCGCTACGTGCATCTCGCTTTATTTTTACTTACCTTCTTCCGCTTATACCTCTGGTGATTTTATTTGATGGAATTGTTTCGTGTTTAAGGACTTACACTCCGAAAGAATTAATTGCATTAACAGATAAATTGGAGGCAAATGATTACCAGTGGCAAGCTGGTGTCGCCAAGATGGGAAAGCTTCCTGTGGGCGTTACCTATTTGATTGGTCTACCGAAAAAAAGAGGAGACTAAGTCTCCCCTTTAAGCTCAAGCGCCTTCGGCATAATGCTGCCGACACCTTTGGCGTATGGTTTTGTAGCGTTTTACTTGCTTTAAAATGGCGTCTTGTGCCTTTGCCAAGGCAAGGCTTTTCTCAACAGCTTGTTTTTTTGCAAACAAACGTTTTTTCTTTGGCAACAAGACCCGCACCATAGCAGTAGCCAAGTTGCCATTCTTATTTTTTATCTTTACATCCACCTCTGTAGCCTCGGGCACAATGTGCAGAATCTCTTTTTTCACACAATCCAATTGACTAGAAAGCAAAGTCATAATCCCCTCCTATATACTAAGAAACAGATTTTCTTACCAAGCCTGCAAAACGTTGTTCTCGCCAGACCAAGATTTGCTGTTGCACTTCCACATAAGCAGAACGTACGGCTTCCAATAAAGCCTCATGCTGTTTAACAGCATAAAAGGTCGCGGAAACAGAGTTGATCGATATGGTGGCCTTATAAGCTCTTGGAAGCTTATGGACTTTCAAAGCCACATGACTGAGATAGGGAACTTGGTCACGAAGGTCTTCCAACCATTCGTCCACTTTCTTTTTTTCTTGGGTCAGCATTTCGACCCCGTATGCATTTTGCCTTCTATTGGAAAAGAAGGCAGTGGTATTTGTTTTAAACATCTTACCTCCTTAAAAATAGATTGTTGTTAAAATCTCGGTGAATACGATAGATCTTGTTTGATTTTGAAACAGGGGTCTCAACATCCTAACAAAAACTATCGAACATCGAGATATATTAATATTTTAAAACAAAAAGATTTTTCGTCAAGATCCACAAGGGCAAAAAAAGGGGCCATAAGGCCCCGAAAACACTAGACTTATTGCTTATTAAAATCTGTTAGAACAGCTTTTACTTCGCCCATTTGGCTTTGTGTAAGCATTTTTACAAGACCTACAACCGCCACGCTGTAAGGATCTGCCCATTGCTCCATAATGGAGTTTTGGCGAGTCTCTTTGGCCTTGATATAGGTAGTATTAAAAGTACCAGCAGGAACCGTTACTTCTTCCGAGCGAGTTTCAATCACTTCGATGTTTCCACCGCTAGTGTCTTGTGCTTGACCATTGCAAACCAAAGACTTTGTCTCTCCTGTAGTAATATCAATTACCATGGTGCAATCTTGCTGCATGATCTGTAGATCTAGCTTTTGATTGATTTCTAGCTCCGTACCATCAAAGCGCATTACTTCCATGCTCATAGTTCCATTTAAAAAAGAACCTATGCTCATTTTATAATTGGCATAATCACCAACGGTCCAATTTGCTGGAGCATTTGCCGTGATCATGGACTGCATATCTACCATGGGTGCGTTAATAAATGCTTGGGCTGTGTTTAGCGAGAATATCGCTGCGATAAAAATAAATATTTTTTTCATTCTTCCTCCTTGAATGCTTAACCATAATCAGAGAACGATTTGAACAAGATGTCAAAAGCCAAGGCGAAATGCTTAGTTTTTAGGATGAAAACAAACTTAAAGCTTCACTTCATCTATAAGAGAAACAGCCGCGCCCATTGTAGATACTTATACGACCATTACTTTCTTACAAAGGCGTAAGCAGCTGTTTCTCCTAATTTTTTAACAATTAGCTATAGAAATTACAATTTACCATAAATTTTCTATAGGCTTTTACATCCAGCATTTTCTTGCCTATGAAGCTCTTATGGTGCGGGGGCACCAGAAAAACAAAGGGGGAAGTATGCAAAAGCTTTTACAGCTTTTCTTTGTGCTGGCAATCAGTGGTGCCTGCTCATTTCAAGAAGAACTAAATGACCAAGAAACGAATTTTCCAAATACGGGACACCCCGTATTTGAAGCCGCATTGAGCCCGGAAGCGAAAAATGGCGACGTATTAAACACGCAGGAAACTTACTATGTTTATGCTACCCGCTTAAACGTTCGCGTAGGTCCAAGTACGGAGGCCGAGATTGCTACTGTGTTGAATATGAATGATGAAGTGCTGGTTCTTAGTGAGGAGGACATGGGCTTTGTTGAAATTGAAATTGTAGATAGCTATGCAGAAATAAAGCCGGGTTATGAAGATGCCAAACTTTATGTGGCAGCAAAGTATCTAAGTAAATCCACCAATCCAGACGAGCGGATCGCGAAGGCGCAAAAATATTTTATGATACAAAATATTGCCAGCGAGAAATTGCGCATTTATGAAAAAATGTGTGATGACGGCAACTGCCAACACAAACTCGTGCTGGAAACAGACGTCGCAGTAGGTGAGCCCGGTAAACACGCTTCCGCCTTAGGTTATTATCATATTTCGAGTTGGCACAAGTTTTACCAAGATGGCGCCGGCAGATACCCTTCTTGGTATCATCCGAACTACCCCATGCCGCCCGAGCCAGGAGCTGGAATTTTTAAATGGATGGATGATAAATTCCTACCCTATGAAGGAGCGGAACTGCGAGGTGCATTTGGTTGGTTTACGGCCAAGGTAGCTCCCAACTCCTACTACCAATGGACCCACGGCACGATGGGCTGGGGATCCGATAAAAAGAAATTCATCGATGCCACCCGCGGTATATGGGCCAACTTATTTGCCGATCCAAGGAGCCATGGCTGCACCAGAACCGACAATGAAAGCATTGCGTACATTCGCGAACTGTTGGAAGTCGGCACACCGATCATAAAAGTCTATGCTCGTGAAGCCTACGAAGATCCGAGCCGCATGCAATACTCCGAACAAGCAGAGCCATGGGAATACATTCTTACGAAAAATGGTGCGCAACGTGATGGACAAAAAGCTGATGCTGAGACTGTATTAGAATCTGGTACACCAAGCTCGGAGATTTTAGAACATGGCCGCTATATGGTAGACCGCTACCCGAATGCGAAAGCCTTCCTTGGAGGTAATGGCGGCGCAAAATCCGGCAGCGCAGCCAATGTCTATGGCCTAAAGCACGAAGATATGCGGGGCGTATTCTTTGTGGATAGCGGCAAGTTGGCCAACTACGCACACCCCAGAGTGCTACGAATAGGCGGTTATCAATCCGTAGACTTACCTGTTTATGTGAAGACTCGCTATTATGGCAAAGTATTCCTACCAGAATGCCCACCCAATAGTGAAGGTAGATGCGCTGAAGATATTATTTACCGTGAAAGAAACTAGTTTACTTGCCGCCTGTGATAGCAGGCGGCATTCTTTTGCCACTAGTTCGCATCATTTAAACGCAATAAATATGAAAAAACTGGGCTACGGCGATTTATTAAATCTAAGAGATAATTTCGAATCTTTGTATGCTTGCTTAAAAACAAACAAATATCGACAAAAAATTTATATTTTCTGTACATTATGGCTATCTTCATATGATCAAGAAATGAAAAACGGTAAAAACGATCACAAACAATCTTAGCACTAGATAAACCCAGAGCAACCCCCTCACCCGTGATACCATCCAAAAAACGATAGGCATCTCCAATAAAAAAACATCTGCCTACCTGCATCTTATTCGAAACTTTAGCAAAAGGGCCATAGCCTCGAAAATCATTTGCTAACAAAGACCCTTCCATTTTTCTCTCTAAACTAGGAAACCGAGAGAGCAAGTCTTGTAACAAATTCTTTTTATCGAAGTTTTTGTGTGTAAACCATAAAAAAGCCACCTCAATTTTACTTTCGGAAATAGGAGTGACATAAGCCTCAACTCCATCATTCCAATAAACTTGTACACAATCCGACCAGGGCTTTTGATTTACATGCACCCGAGCTCCCATTCTAAGTGGACCTGCACGTTTGTTTGCATTCGCTAGCTTTTCACGAGTTTTAGAATGCAGTCCGTCGCAGGCAAATATATACTTATATCTACTAATTACTGCAGTATTATCTTTTCCATTTTTTACTTTAATATCTACGTAGGAGTCATGCATATCTATATTTGATACCAAAGAGTTTTCATATATGGTTAGCCCCGAACAAGATAAGGCTTTCTCATATAACTTACTAGACAACACCTTTCTCTCTACACCTAATGCTTTACCATGCAAGTTTCCCTTTACATAATGTTGCGCAGAGAAATACTCTACCCCTTGGAAGGAAAATGCCTCTTTTTTTTCATCGAAAATAATACCCGCCTCTTCTAGAATACGAACTCCTGCCGGCATGATTCCCTGCCCGCATACTTTGTCTTTTGGCAATTGATCTCGTTCGAACAAATCTACCTTATAACCCAATCTACTTAAACGTATTGCCGTATAAAGACCAATAGGCCCGCCACCAATCACTGCCAATTTATTTGCATTATTGTATGCCATAAACATCTCTATAGTTATTGTTCTCAATTAAATACTTTTCTTCCAATCGAATTCTAAAAAATAAAATTAAAAAATTTAAAAGACTAAAAAGTAGGGCCGCCGGCAATAAACCCACCGCATAGGGCAATGCGAATATTTCCAATATGACTCCTAAATAGTTTGGGTGACGCGTAATACGAAATATTCCTTTCTTGATCGCATCTACTTGTGGCAAAATCATGATTCTTGTTGACCACCGAGAACCTAAAGTAAATATAGCAGATAGACGAAAAACTTGCCCTAAAAAGAATAGAGTGATTCCTATAATAAACTGCGGAACTTGAATCACATATCCCTTATAAAAAGCTACGTACGAAAGATAAAACAACCAAGACGCATGCAGCACCACCATGAAGAAGTAATTTACCTCTGGTATTACCTTGGCTCCCTTTGCCTTTAGCAGTTTCTCGTTTCGCTTTGCCCAAAATAGCTCCGCTATTCTTTGCAAAACAGTAAAGCCAACTACGAACTGAAAAATATTTTCTAAATTTATATCCACTGAAATAACCCCACTTCTGCACTAAATGCAGGGCCCATAGCTATCGCCAATGCATAGTCTCCACTTTCGTGCTCTTCTTGTAGAGATCGATTGATAATATCTAAAACAGAAACAGAGCTCATATTTCCATTTTCGGCAAGACTCTGCCAACTTTTCTTAAGACCACCTTGCGGCATATCCAAAGCCTTTTCCATTGCAAGCAAAACCTTTGGACCACCAGGATGCGCTAAGTATGTAGACACATCACTGCGGTGTAAATTGTGTTCTTTTAAAAAACTGTCTACTACTTTTGGTATTTCACTTTCTGTTAGCTCAGGCACCCCTTTGCTTAAAATTATTTTGAGCCCTTCTTGCCCTACTTGCCATCCCATAACATCTGGTGTATCCGGGAAAAAAGCACTCTTCGCATCTATGAAACGCATCTTTGCTTTTGCCTTAAGAGGGTGTTTATCGCCAACCAACAATACTGCCGCAGCGCCATCGCCAAAGAGTCCCGTAGAAACAATATTGGCAGCGCTTATATCTTTATTTTGAAATGTAAGTGAGCATAACTCTACTGAAAAATAAATTATAGCCTCATGGGGATGTCCCTTTAAATATTCTGCTGCCCGATTTATACCTGCTACACCTGCCATGCAGCCCAAGCCCATTAGTGGCATTCTTTTTACCGATCTATTAAAAGGCAATACATTCATTACGCGCGCTTCTAAACTCGGTATGGCAAAGCCCGTTACAGTATTACTCCATAAGCTATTTATTTCATTGTAATCGATTTTATATTTTGCAACCAATTGCTCAATTGCCTTTGTGGCCAATTTTACTGCATTGTCTATAAAGTGCTGGTTCTTTTCATCAAAATTCATCTCTTGTAGATAGCTCTCTACTGGTAGAGCTAAATGCCGACCTTTTACTAGTACATTTTGATGAATGCTTTCTAATCTATCCAAATTTTTAAGTTTTTCACTCCAAGACTTTTTCATCACATCAATTAAATCTTTTTGAGTATAATAGTTATCTGGAAAAGCCGTTTGAATATCTACTAAATAAGTCATATAGACTCCTTGTTTATATTATAATGAAGCTTAATATTAAGCTGTATTTCATCTGACAATCTCGCTACTGCAATGCTGGGATCTGGTATCTCCATGCCACTAAGTGTCCAGGTGCTGTGAGCCACAACATCTAAATCACCACTATCTTCGTTGGCATGCATTTTTATTTTAAATGTCTTTTTCTTTCCGAACATCATAACCCAGCCTTCAAGCTCATGCTCTTTTGCATCAATAACTAAAGGCCCTGGTATATGAATTACTAACTTTGGGTAGTCTTTGTATTGCATACATTTATTATGTAGCTTTTCATCCCGAGACTTATTATCAGTATCCATATCCTTGGCATAGAATGTCACCTCCATATCGCGTAACTTCCCGTCTTTTTCTTCTGCCTTGTACCTAAAGTGCTTTACATAACCGTCGACATCACTTGAAAACAACCCTACTTTTGTACTCACTACGGTAAACTTCAATTGATTTTCTGCCTCTGCAGCACTGTCATAATCGTTATAGTCACATTCCCCACTTATATTTCCTGCATGCGCCAATACATAAAATAGTAATATAAAAACAAATAATATTCTTCTCATATATATCTCCCTATTTTTTGAAAAATAAAATTATCAATACTTACTTTTGAAAAAGGAAAAACGGGCACTTTATGTGTGTATTCAATATACTTTTTATTCGTAGATAGTATTTTTTCCTTTCGTGCAATTCCATATAAAATATAAGAAGACCAAACAATGCTAAGAAAAAGATGATCTAGTGACATATAAGGCGTGGTCCATATCATCCCAAGAAATCCAATATAGATGGGGTGCCGGGTAATTAAAAATGGGCCGTGTCTTGGCATTCTATGTTGTAATTTTTTATTTTGTAGACTTCTCAGCCAATCTTCTACTCCGTTTTGCTTACCCAATCCTACAGCGACCATGGCCCAAAACATGAACAGCCAACTAAGACCATAGAAAATTAAGAAAAAGCTTTCCTGGTGCCCTTTAAGACTATACAGATGAAAATTAGACGATTGCCAATATGTATCCAATAAAATGATCGCTAATGAAGCATGCAAAGAGTAAAAACTATAGTACAATCCCTTAGGTATGTACCTGTACAAAAACACTTTCGTTTTTGCCCTCAAAAGTAGGCTATGGGGAATAATAAAAAAAGCGACTAGCAACAAATTCGACAATATTTTGTATGTATCATTATGGAGCACTACCCTTGGCTGCATATACAAAAGAAAGAACCAAAGCCGAAAAATTGCGTAGGAGAAAATGGCTATATTAATTAAACCCACCAGCGCAAATACTGGCTTTTTGTTTAATGTTCGGTAACATATGGTTTGACTCATTACTTTGCCCCCGTGCTATGATTAACTATAGGTATTTTTCTTAGTTTTCTATATAGGCAAAATTCCTATAGCGAGTATTATCAATTAGTTACGGGGTGATTTTAGGCAAAATGCATTACTTCAAACTGAGAAAATATGAGCGCATATATACCGTTGTCATCTTATTTGCCATTGGATTGCTCACTACCATTGATATTATTGAAGACCTTGCTGATGGTTACCACCTAAGGCACTTAGGTTTAGATATAGGCATCGCTGTTTTCTCGTTTTTAGCGGTGATTATTCTTTTTCGGCAATTACTATTAAGTAAACAAAAAATTAGTCTCTTAGAAAAAGAGCGTCTCATTTTGAGTCAACTGGCAGAGGAATTAAAAATGCGGTCCCAAACATTTCTAGAGGGCTTATCCGTGGTGATTGATCAGTCCTTTGAGGTGTGGAATTTGACTCCATCAGAGCGAGAAATTGGCCTCTTCCTACTAAAAGGATTAAGTGTAGAAGAGATATCCGAAATCCGAGGCTCTTCGGAAAAGACGATTCGCAATCAAACTAATTCCATCTATAAAAAATCCAATTTAAAAGGACGCCAGGAATTTCAAGCTTATTTCCTAGAAGATCTACTACCCCCTGCCAATGAAATACATGAAAAAGACTACTAATGCGATAACCTTAGTTTTACTCTTCTTAACCTGTTTGGGCTGTTTACTTTATTCTAATGACCTCAAGCAAAATAATAAAGAAACAGTCTTTTTAACACAATCTGGAATTCGATCTTATGACAGTTTCAAGATCAGCCACGGCGAAAAAAACCTAGTCGTAGCCAAAAAAGAATTTGCCCACACAATACAAGGTGAAGATCGAAAGCTTTTTTTCGAACAAGTTCAGACTTTAAGAAGTCTATGCGAAGAAAGCTGCGAGATCATTTCCAGTGATATCGGGACAAAAAATATTGGCGATCTATTCACCCTTGAAGGTTCCAATTATTTTGGGCTAATACTAATTGGCCATCAGCAAGGCGCAGCCGTAAAAAAAGTGATTCAATACATGCAGAAAGACAAATACTGGAAGGATAGCATCTTCTCTGGCGTATCATATACCAATTTATTATTAGACAAATACTCTGAATCAATTAAGAAAATTCTTTTTCCCTTACTATTTGCTGGAATTTTTATTTTTCTTATCATTCTAAGCGGCAGTTTTATAACTGGAGCTCTTCTATTTATTCCATGCCTATTTGGCGCAGCCGTATCACTAGCTTTAATTAAGAGCCTGCTCAGCTATTCGAATCTGATTACTTCCATCATTCCTGTATTAATATTTGTATTAAGCCTTTCCTTAGTTTTGCATATTTATTATACAGCCTGCGAATTCGGCGGCATGAGAGAAGCCATAGCCGAAAAACGAAAGCCACTATTACTAATGGTACTAACTACATTCATAGGTTTTTCCTCTTTGTATTTTTCGGATCTCAATGCCATACAAGAATTTGGCATTTTAACTGCTAGCTTAATACTTATCAGTGCCATCATATCTCTAATGTGGTTAATACAATTAGATAACCTCATTGATTTCAATAAAAAAGAAAGCTTTCTAGAAAGAAAATTAGGGGGATTAAAAAACTTTTTTTCCTATGCTTTTTCATTTCGCAAGATAATCATTTCTTCTTTTTTACTACTTATAATTGGCGGTTACTTTCTGAATAAAATACCAATTATAACTGATGCCAACCAATATTTTCCAAAAAAATCGAACGTTGAAACCAATATTAATGATATAAGCAAGAATGTCGCTGGCGTTCCACTGTTAGAAATCATAATCCAAACAAGCGATGATTCCTCGGATAAAATACTCGCTGCAGAAAATGACCTAAAAGAATTCATAAGCAAAAATACCTATCATATGAATTTGTTATCTAAGAATACGCTGAATTTTATTGCCATGCAAAATATGCTGGAATTGCAACAATCAGAGCCCATAAGGGAAGTATTTCAAACCTTAATGCATGATTATGAAAATCAAAATACAACTAGACTAACGATTCTATCAACTCAAATGAATGTAGATGAATTTGAGTCTTTTACAGCAGATGCCGGCGAGATATTAGATCAATATGACCTTAAATACGATTTTAATGGTCTCTATTACCACCTGATGGTCGCACAAAAAAATATGATTATTACCTTGTTTAAAAGCTTTTTTATTAGCTTGATAATAATCTCACTACTTGCCTTTATATTTTTTAAAAAAATTCGCCTGTTTTTTATATTTATAGCCGTTAATGTCATACCTGTATTTGCTTCATTTATTGTTTTAAAAACATTGGGCATATCTTTTAATATTGCGACCGTAATGACCTATAGCATTTCTTTAGGCTTAATCGTCGACAGTTCCTTTCATATCATTCATGCACTAGAAAAAATGCCAATGAATAGTAAACTTTATTTTCAATCAGTAGTTCTCCCTATTATTGGCAGCACTTTAGTGCTTTGCATCAGCTTTGCCTTATTTGCCGTACATGATTTTTTACCTATCAAAGAGTTTGGTATGTGCTTAGCGATAATACTGTTTATTGGCATGATCTATGACTTAAAAATTCTCCCCAGGCTTTTTTTAATGGGTGAGAAAACAAAGTGTTAAAAGTGATACCGAATCGACATCGAACTGCGATAGCCTTCTGACTTCGTTGACTTAAGCATTTCCTGCCACTCATTTTCCTGCAAAAGACTTAAGTTTTTGCTAATAGCATAACGCCAATCCACACGAGCCCGAATAAAATTTGTATCACTTGAGGCCAATAGATCTTGACCATACCGCAACCTAGCCTGCAACTTCCATTTGTGAAAAGACAGTATGGCTCCTATTTGAGGGCCTAGATCCAAATCCCCTAAGACCTCCGATTTCCCCCAATTTATCTCCCCCACTAACAAAGAAAAGAGACTAAGATTCGAATAATCCTTAGTAAAACCATAGGATGCTTTTGTGTACCACCTTTTGTCGCTGACTCTTTCTGTTAGTATGTTTTCTTTTAATGCCAAATTGATGCCCCAAGAGTAGGAAGAACGATAGGATTGGAAGGATCGAAAATTCTCAATATTTATTAAAGAAAAATCGCGCACCCACACTTCCTCATCATTTGCGCTCAAGCGCAGGTGAAAGAACTCAACACTTGAGTTCTTTATATAGCCGGGCTCGCGGTCCATCAGGTTATGTGTAGCAAAACGGTAGGAAACATTTCCCACCATTTCATCATTTAGAATCGAAAACCCCGCAGAACTTGCCTGGGAGCGATGAGCCAAATGTGGAGCTTCATTGGGCGCCCCCTCATATTTAGCAGAATCGGCGATTTCTGCAAATTTAGCGCGGCGAATGTAAACTTGCTTTTCCAGTGCTTGAAAAGCTTGCGGCAATTCTCCTTGATTTTTGTGTCTTTCATAAGCCAAATACTCGATAACGGCGTCCAAAGTCTTTGCAGAGACATCTTGTGGCAACGGCGCTTTGGGCTCGTAGATGATTTGTAAAAAATCTGATTTCTGCTGCTTAGTTAAAATTGATACACTATAATCCAATTTGCTCGATTGAGAGGGAACCACACGCAGCTCCCCTATTCGGCCCACATCTTCTAGCTTTGTTATTATTTCGATGGGATGCACATAAAAATCCAATTGATTTTCATCTCGCATATCCTCCAGAACCGCAGCAAAAGTTCGAAGCAATACCCCGGCACAGTTTTCATCCAAAAAATAATAGGTAAAGCCGCCGGTATGTACAATTTCCCACAGGTGTTTGATTAAAAAATCCTTTTCTTTTTTTGATAGACGAATTTCATAAAGCCAAAGATCACGGTTTTCTATACTGCCATACTGAAAAATACGATGATAAAACGGCATGACCGAATAATCTCCTGGATACCAACCCGTTAGGCCACCAAAAACATAGGAAAAACCATTTACATCGGAGGGTATATTGCCGGCGTAATTGTAGGTCAGCCAAAAGCTTTGCACCTGTCTGGGAGACTCTAAAAGTAAAAACGAATGCCCAAAAACCGAGGCGGGGTTGGCAATAAACTGAGAAGCATATACCAAATAGATTTTGCTGGGAGCATAGGAGCGCATCCACTCGTTGAACTTACTACAGTTTACCTTTGCAGCTAATGGAAAATAATCTTTTAAAAATTCATAGCGAGCGGGAAATAGACACTGAGGATGGCTTTCGTTTATAGGGTGAGTGGCTTGAAAAACTTGAATCGAAGCTTGTAGCTCCTTTTTTGGATCATGTGCCCCATTTTCGCGGTCTATGAAGTATTTCTCATCTAGGACTAGACTTTTATAAGCACTGCCCTCTTTTTCGTAATAAAGTAGGTTCAACCAAGCTTGAGAATTTGCCACTTGGTGAATCCTATCCTCTTGCGCAAAGGCGGCCGTAGAAAAAAAACTGATAAGCAAGATTGTGAGCCAATTCTTCATTTATATTCCACTAGTTACTTAACTGAAGAGGTAAATGCGCCCACCCCTCCTGCCCTATGGTAGTACTGCAATCGCAATCGCCTTGACAGCAACAAGGTTAGCACTTGTACTAATAGAAACAATCATTTCAAGGATAAAAACATGAAGCAAATTACATTCTTTATCGCAGCTTTAGTATTTTCCAACTTTGCCATGGCCAATGCCTATAAATGCGCCAAAATGGTGTACAGTGATGGCTGGTTGATAGACTATGAATATTTAGGAAATACTTGGGGTGCCAACACGAAAAAACACGGAGCCCTGAGCTCAACCTTTGGCTCCTCCATTGAAAAAACAACCAGTAGTGTGGACCCAGGAGTCTATACAGGACAAGCCATGTCCTCCATGCAATACAGTTCCTCCTGGGGGGATTGCTCCATGCTGGACTACCATATTACAAAAAAGATTCGTAAAGACTATATCGAGCAGAATATCCACGAAATTAGAAAGCAGATTGCTTTAGGTCATGGCATTCATATTGATTCTTTGGCCTTTCTATCTGGCTGTAAGGGAATCGAACAAAATCGCTGGTTGCACAATCTTCGCCAGAACACCGAAATTTTTTATGAGGCTGAAAACGCTGATGGTTTTGTTCTTGGTTTGGATTCCATGATTCAATCTGACAGGAATTTAAATCGTAAATGTCAAATGCCCCAAGAATTATCTTAATTTCATGCGGCGGCTAATATTTTTTGGCCGCCACCTTTGTAGACAAAATCTCCATCACATCTTCTTCACTCACGGCATGCTCTTCATCGTCGATATTTACAACGTATAGCAAACCATGAAGTTTTGTTTCATTCTCATACTTTGGTTCTAAACCACTAGCTAGCATCAAAGTATCTAGCAGCCTTCTTTGATCCTTGTATTTTTGATCCCCGTACTTTCCTTCACGCGTGGCCACACAGCCGCGCGTTGCTACAAAAGGATGGTGCTTTGAAAAAGGGTTCCAGTTTTTTTGCCCGGTACCGTGGATACGCAAATAGGCCCGTCCAATATCCCTAGCCACTACGGCCTCCTGCCACCAAGTATGATCATGACTACTCTCGGGCAAAACCATGCTTTCCGTATTTTTAGGTACAAAATTCAATATCAAACGGCGATAGTCACCAAAACGAAAGTTTTTATCCGCATAGGGCATGACTCCATCAATAGTATGCACACCCGCTGGAGTGTGACCATCTGTTTTGTAAGAAGGTCTACCTTTTTTAGAAAGACCTAGGCTTGGCATGGTCCACAAACTGCCATCTTCTCGACTATAAAAATTGCCCCACTTATCTTTTAACAAGAATAAACAAGGATATTTGCGGTTTTGTCGACATAGCATAAATAGACGAATGCCCTCTTTGTATTTACCGCCCTGAAATTCATCTGCGCTTGGCGTGTGAAAGACTAAATCCTTTAAGGTTCCCATGTCCGGCATTTGGGAGCCATACACAGTAGCTCGGCATTCCGTGGACAAATACAAACAAGCGGTAAGCTCATCTCGCTCGCTTTGTAGAGCTAGGTCAAACCTATCCGGAAGCTTATTGTATGCATTGTCCTGAAGATAGTACTGCAGTCGAATAATGTCTGCGGAAGCAATCTTGTCATGGGGTAGGCTCTGCCATAATTTATCAATATCGGCTTGCTGCATATACTGTTTGTCTATTAATTCGATCCAAGCATCTATCAAGATTTTGTAATCACATAGACTTGCTGTCCACTTGTGGCAGACACTGGGAACTTTCATGTTTTTTAAGGACTGTTGATAGGCTAGAAAAGTTTTTTCCTTGTCGTAGTTTGTTAGAGCATATGAGTTAATTGGCAAAATAATGATGAAAAATAAGAAATAACGCATGCTGATTCCTTCCTTGCAACCAAGATGTATGCGTTTAGTTTACATGAGTGCGCGTAAAAGCAATTCCCTTGTCTATGATTTTGGTTCAATGTCGATACAAATCTCGACCAAAGCACAATATAATCTAGACATTTCTTCGATACTGTCCCCCAACCTCATAAAGAGCATTGGACATTTGCCCTAAGGTTAATGAGCGGGAAACCTGAATAAGGGCAGCAAAAATATTCTCTCCTCGCAGAGCCACCGCTTTTAAATACTCCAAATCCTTTTCTGCCTGCTTGGCGTGTTCTTGTTGGTATGTAATGCGATTATTTAATTGCTGCTGCTTTTCCTCTGGTGCGGCTCGGGCCAATTCAATTTGTGGTGGTTGATAGCCCTCTTCCATAGTTTGGGGATTTTGATAGGTATTGACGCCAATAATAGGCAGCTCACCTGAGTGTTTCAGATGCTCGTAGTACATAGACTCATCTTGTATTTTGGATCTTTGGTACTGCGTCTCCATAGCACCTAGTACGCCGCCACGCTCATGCAAACGACCAAACTCTTTTAAAACTGCTTCCTCAACTAGATCGGTAAGCTCCTCGACAATATAGGAACCTTGTAAATTGTTTTCACATTTAGACAAACCGAACTCTTTGCTTATGATCATCTGAATGGCCATGGCACGCCGAACGGACTCTTCTGTAGGTGTAGTAATTGCCTCATCATAGGCGTTGGTATGCAGAGAATTGCAATTGTCATTCAGCGCCAGCAAAGCCTGCAAGGTAGTTCGAATGTCATTAAAATCAATCTCTTGTGCATGCAAAGAACGTCCTGATGTTTGGATGTGGTACTTTAACTTCTGTGAACGCTCGCCGGCTCCATATAAATCGCGCATGGCAATGGCCCATATTCTTCGCGCTACCCGTCCTATAACGGAGTATTCAGGGTCTAAACCGTTAGAAAAGAAAAAAGATAGGTTCGGTGCAATTTGGTCTATATTGAGGCCTCGTGACAAATAATATTCTACATAAGTGAAACCGTTTGCTAGCGTAAATGCCAATTGTGTAATGGGATTCGCCCCAGCCTCAGCGATATGATAACCCGATATACTTACGGAATAAAAATTCCGCACCTTGTTTGCCACAAAAAACTCTTGAATATCGCCCATCATTTTTAAGGCAAAATCTAAGGAAAAAATACAGGTGTTTTGCGCTTGGTCTTCTTTTAAGATATCCGCCTGTACGGTTCCGCGCACATTTTGCAAGGCATAAGCCCTAGCTTCTTGCACTTCCTCTTCCGTCAAATCTCTACCAAGTTCTTTTTGTTTTTTCTCAATAACCTGATCCATAGCTGTATTAAAAAAGTAAGCCAAAATCATCGGTGCCGGGCCATTGATGGTCATGCTCACACTCGTAGTAGGAGAAGTAAGATCAAAGCCTGCATAGAGCTTTTTCATATCGTTTAAAGAGCAAATGCTAACTCCAGATTCTCCTACCTTGCCGTAAATATCTGGACGCTCATCAGGGTCCTCCCCGTATAAAGTCACAGAATCAAAAGCTGTCGATAAACGCTTTGCCTCATCATTTTTAGACAAGTAATGAAAGCGTCGGTTTGTTTTCTCTGGGGAACCTTCCCCTGCAAACTGACGCTTCGGATCTTCTCCCGCTCGTTTTAATGGAAAAACACCCGCAGTAAATGGAAAGCGCCCCGGCACATTCTCCAATCGCAAATAACGAAAACGGTCGCCCCAATCACTTAGCTTTGGAATGGCGACCTTTTTAATCTTATTACCACTTAAAGATTCTGTCACAAGATCTTGCTCAATGGTTTTATCGCGCACCTGATAGGAGAATTTATCTTGTGAATAAATTTTTTGAATTTCCTCGTAGGTATCCAACAAGTTTTGGTCCTCCGAGGTAATTTCACTAGCATACTTTTTCTTTACATCTGTAAGATCTAAGCCCTCAGACTCTAAGTTATTTGCAGCACCAAGCTTTGAGAATGCAATAGATTTTTTGTCCGTAATTTGCTTATACTTACTTACCGTCTGCGAAATCTCCATAAGATAGTGAGCTCGATCACTGGGAATAATGATTTGCTGCGCATGATCTACCATATTATCAACAAAGCTTTGCGGGACTTCAAAATGCCCACCAGCAAATTCTTTTAACTTTTGATTCATTCCCAAGAACAAACGGTTAACACCAGCATCATTGAATTTTGAAGCCTGACAAAGGTACACTGGCAAGTCCTCATCCTTTGCCTGAAAGGCCTTGTGCGAACGTTTGTACTGCTTGCGCACATCATGAAGGGCATCCAAGGAGCCGCGACGATCTGACTTATTGATTACCAACAAGTCTGCATAATCAATCATATCAATTTTTTCCAATTGTGATTGCGCACCAAAATCAGAAGTCATCACATACATGGAGATATCGGAAACACTGGTAATGTTCGAGGCTGCCTGGCCAATCCCAGAGGTTTCCGCAATTAAATACGAGAAGCCCATATTTTTTAACTGACCAATCACATCGGGTAAAGCGGCGGCCATCTCGTTACCTGAGCCACGTGAAGCCATGGAGCGCATAAAGATGCCTTTGCGAGACAAAGAGTTCATCCGAATGCGATCTCCAAGAAGTCCTCCCCCACTTTTGCGCTTGGAGGGGTCCACACAAACCACAGCAACAGCATCCTCTGGAAATGCATTTTTATTTCGGTGTAAAAGTTCATCAATCAAGCTGGACTTACCTGCACCGCCGGTGCCAGTAATACCAAGTACTGGCACTTTATGACCTACCTTCGCGATGGCCTCCACCTTTTCGTCTAAAGACTCTCCCAACTCCGTTGCAGTAAGTGCCAAGCCAATTTTTCGCGATTGATCCAACCAAGGGTCATAGTACTTATGCTGACGGTCTGGCGCTTGCTTTTTTGCCGCCTGCAAGACGTTATAATCAGCTCCTCGAACCACCATTTCAATCATACCCTCTAGACCAAGCTTTGCGCCATCGTCTGGGTGAAAGATTTGGCTAATTCCATAATCCTCCAACTCGCGCTTTTCCTCATGGATAATGACGCCGCCGCCGCCGCCATAAAGCTTTACATAATCGGCACCATGAACTTTTAAAAGATCGTAGGCATATTTAAAAAACTCCATATGCCCACCCTGATAGGAGGAAATACAAATAGCTTGTGCCGATTCCTGCAAAGCCGTTAAAACAATATCGTATACCGAGCGATTGTGCCCAAGATGAATCACCTCCGCACCAAAATCTTGCAAAATTCTGCGCATGATATTGATACTCGCATCATGACCGTCAAATAAAGAGGCCGCCGTTACTATGCGAATCGGATTTTGGGGTTTGTAGCTATTCATTTATTCTCCAAGAAATTCAGGTTTTTGTTTTTGCAAAAACGCTTCCACACCGATCTTCATATCCTGTGAGCGAAAGAGCTCGCCAAAAAGCGTGCGCTCCAAATGCATGCCAGAATCTATGCTAATATCATAACCTTGGTTGATGGAGCCCTTGGCTGCACCAATGGCAATGGGAGCAAGTTTGGCAATTTTCTGAGCGCTTTCCCTTGCACTTGCCATAAGCTGCTCAGCACCACAGACTTGGTTAACAAGCCCGTATTCTAAAGCTTGTGTGGCATCAATTTTGGCAGCCGTATAAGTCATTTCTTTTGCCCGCGCTATGCCAACGTATTTTGCCAAACGAACGGTGCCGCCAAAGCCGGGCATCAAACCCAAACTTACTTCTGGCAAACCAAAAAGCGCCTTTTCTGAAGCATAAATAAAATCGCATGCCATGGCGAGCTCCAGACCTCCACCCAAAGCAAAACCATTGACGGCAGCAATCACGGGATAGGAAGTGGTTTCCAAACGTCTAAAAACTTTTTGTCCTAGCTCCGCAAATGCCTGTGCTTCACTACTAGAAAGCGCTTGCATTTCTTTGATATCCGCCCCAGCGACAAAGGCTTTGCCTTTGCCCGTAAGAATGAGGCAACGTAGATCCTTTTGTTTCTCGAGCTCATCCAGCGCCTGATTCAGCTCATTTAAAACTTGCCGATTCAAAGCATTCAAAGAGGCTTCCTTATCAATTGTTATTTGGGCAATTTTGTTTTCAACGTCTATTTTGATAAAATCCATTTTTATATCCCTTCTTTACGAATCGTAAGAATAAAATCCTTTGCCAGTTTTTCTTCCTAGCCAGCCGGCTTCTACATACTTAACTAGTAGTGGACATGGTCGATATTTGCTATCCCCCAATCCTTCATGCAGAACCTGCATAATCGCCAAACAAGTATCCAAACCGATAAAATCCGCTAGGGTCAATGGACCCATGGGTTGGTTGGTACCCAGTTTCATAGCTTGGTCAATCCCCTCCACATCGGCAACTCCCTCATATAGTGCATAAACAGCTTCGTTGATCATCGGCATTAAGATGCGATTAACAATAAAGCCGGGCATATCACGTCCCTCAATAAAAACTTTACCCATCTTTTCTGCCACAGTTTTTACGGCAGTAAAAGTTGCATCTGAGGTTTGCAAACCGCGAATTCCTTCCACTAGTTGCATTAGCGGAACGGGATTCATAAAGTGCATGCCCGCAACTTGCTCGGCTCGCTGAGTTACTCCCGCAATTTTGGTAATGGAAATGGAGGAAGTGTTGGAACAAAGCAAGGCATCGGCTTTACAAATTTCATCTAGATTGCGAAATATTTCCAGTTTTATATTTAGATCCTCAGTGGCGGCTTCAACAGCCAAATCCACATTTTTAAAATCATGTAGATCTGTAGTTGTTTGAATTCTATCGAGGATGGCTTGCTTGCCCTTTTCATCTAACTTTTCTTTTTTAATTAAGCGATCACATGATTTGGTAATTGTAGCCATACCTTTATCAAGGGCTTCCTTGTTGATATCGTACAAGTACACATCGTAGGAACTTGCGGCGGCAACCTGTGCGATTCCATTGCCCATTTGTCCTGCACCAATAACTCCCAGTGTTTTCACTGTCATAGCGTCCTCCTCGACGAAAATATAGTCATTATCTATAGTACAGATTGGATTTGCTGGAAACCTGTTTTTAGCTAGCGAACTAAGTACCTAGCCCTTGCCTAGAAACTAGTCTTGTCGAGAGCCTACATTCACGAAAAAATAGAAAGATATGGGTCTAATATTCTGCATCGTGGTAAAACTTTTCCCCCTACATGCCGCTTACTTTTATAAAGCTATCGATTCCCAGTACCCATCGGGCTATATGGACAGTGAAGCTTTGCAGAAAAAAACCAATCAACAAAAAATCAAACGAACTTTTGTGATTCAAAAAAAGGACCAATCTGTACTACAAGTAAAGGAAGAGGATATATATTTTAAATCCCATTTTTTTACACATGCTAAGAGTTTGGATTTTACTTTCACTCATGAGCAGCCAAACTTTACCGCTAGTCGCAGCCCACTTGAGGTAGGGGATTATAAAATCTGTGAACAAAACGGAGCTTGGTTAAGGCTATGTGGTAAGGGTTGGCTTCACCGCAGTGTAAGAATTGAGTTCCACAACCCCAACTCTCTTGGCTACGCTTTCTGTAAAAAAGAATGCCGCATCTACTTAGAGCCAAATATTATGCGGCCCGTAAGTAGTCTTGCGGCCAGAACTCGCTTTATTATAAATAAGGCGAATAAAAACTTTTACCAAGTTCAATGGAAAGGCAAAAAACATTTTGTATATGCCGGAGATGTTCTTGTTTCTAAAGACCTTAAGCAAGAGCAAGCCTTGTATTTTTATAAAAATAACAAGTTAGAGGAAAAGCAAGCCATAGCAGTAGAAAAGGTGGCCATCCTGGAACAAAAAGAGCAGCATTGGCTACGCTCTTATATACGTGGACATGGTAATGTTTGGTGGAAAGCCAGCAAACAAACGCCTAAATCTCAGACCATTATTACTACAGCCGAACTATTGAAAAATAAAATTTTTGATATAGCAAAATCCAAATCAAGCAAGCTACAGATCGCCTCTGCTGGCGGTATTTATCGCAGCTTTGATGGGGAAAATTGGCAAAAAATCGATCTTTTTGGCCAGCAAGATTACCCTGTAGATATCGATCAAAATGGAGACATTTATATTGGGGAATATCGCAGCCAAGACAATGGCAATCATTTTCATAAGTTTGTACGCTGGCCCGATATCATCCACGCTGTTCCTGATTTAAAAAATAAAAAGCTTGTTATCCAGGATATCTTTTTGGCTCCACAAAAAGTACATTTTCAGGTCTTAGCAAACCAGCAAGTTTACGGCTTGGCAAAAGATAAGAAAACCTACAGATGGCAAGCTATGCATTTTCCTGACAAGATTGATTTAGTTCGTTACGGTCTCTAACCATTCTTTTAAACTAAGCCTTCTTGTCCATAAAGTTTTAGAGTTTCGCGAGTCAATAAGATCCGGAACAATGGCATAGGCCGGCATCCCTCGAAGTGAGCCCCACTCTAAATTTTCCTGAATGCCCAGTTTGAGATCTTCCTTAGACTCTCGCACTGCCAGCAAAGTTAAAGATGCTAAACGCGGATTTCTAGCATGTTTCCATATAAAATGTTTGGCAACATGGGAGGGAATAATGCCCAAACGATCCCGCACAGCTCGAATCTCTGCCGCCTTCGGATAATGCTCTAGCCACTTTTCAGAAAAAACAGAACTGCAAGCACCTGCGCAAGATTCTTCCGTTAAGGTGGCTTTTCTTGGGTGAAATTTTGGCCAAATCACCTCGCCCTCTTTTGGACCACGCCGAACATTTTTTAGCGCAACGATGCCTTCCGCTCGATCTTCAAAAAACTTCTGCAAGACACGTAATTCTTTTTTACTAACCAAAAAAGTAGCCTCTGTATAGCCCTCGTAGTAAGTATCAAATAGGGCTTCTTTTGCCGATACGGGCGGGTCTCCTTTTTGTATTTGGTCATAATAATACATCTTGTTGCCAAGACGAAGATAAGAAGTTTTGGGATTGTTCTCGGGCAAGCCATGCATCCCTAAACCGATGGATTTTTCACCAATTGCTCGCATCCAGGCGTTTGCTTTTTGGGATCTAACTGCCACCACCGGCATCTCCCCTCGCCGAGGAAATGGGCCCTGATACTTTTTATTTCTAACATGCCATTGGCTAATATAGGCATCTAGCCCCAAACGCGAAACTCGCTTCAAATAAGCCAGTCTTTCTTGCCACACATTTTCATCTCGCTGACGTTCTTTAAATATATCTCGGCAAAAGGCGGAAGCATGCAAAGATCCCGCAGCAAAAATAAAAGTAAGAAAAATAAGGGTTTTTAAAATAACGCGCGACACACGCCTCCTTTAGTCTTTAAAGGCTGGGACGACAAGTTTTTTATTCTTTCCATAAAAGACTTATACTCTTTTGATCCCACTGCCTCTAAGACGGCAAAGCCAATGGTTGGATCTTTCGGGCCATGCTCATAGGCGCTTCTCGCCTCAATAAAAATAGCACCATCTGGTGCTTGGTGATAAACATAGTAAGTGGACTGTCCAATGCTGCGGCGTAGGGCTGAGCGCCGCTCTTGCTTTTCTAGACGCGCCCACTCTTTGGCAAGCAAGTCTTGCAAACTTTTGTGCTGCCTTTGTTTTTCTTCGACACTTTGGCTTAAAAGGCTACGGTAATGCATCAAAATTCGACTCAAACCTTTGTCTTTGCCATAGCCAAATTCTGACTCACGAATGGAAATGTCGGTGATACGCTCCGCCTCTTGCATGGCTATTTGATCAAAGACTTTCTGAATCCGATCTTTGTTCCATCTACTACGGGGCTCCAATTCTTTTAGTACACGCAACATATAGGCTGACAAGGTTTCAAAACCATTCACATTACGAATCAATTTATAGTACCAAGCTCCTAGAAAGGGAATGCCATCACCGCCCTTGCCTATGGTATTGCTATACTTTCCCCATACAAATGGCTTATCAAATTTAGCAAAATCATTCAGATTGCGCCCCTGCCTCAGTGCCAACTCTGTATCAAAGCGAAAACCATCATTGTCTTTTAACAGAAGGCGGCCACTGGGCACCCAAGCCTTTCCTTGCTTTTTTAATTCAAAATAAAAATTTTGTGTGTGTAGCTCACCAGGCAAACCTTCCAACATTCCTAATTGTAAATACGCGCGCAGCAAGGGGCGAATGATGTGCTCGGCAACGAAATCCTTTGCGCGCATATCCATGGCCTCTGACAGATCGCGAACATTCATTCCCTCGATGGCATAATCCCCTGTGTTTTGCAAAATGAATGCGGGGATCCATCGTTTTGTTGAAGAGGGTCTTAAAAACTCCGCCGGAATCTCCCGATGAATGGTAGAGGAAATCATCCCCTTTGGTGTAAAAGCTGCTGGCTCAGCCATAAATGCCAATTGATACGTTTTCCATATCTTTTTTGGAATTTGCATCAAGGCCTCGCTCATCATAATGGCTCGATGCGCTTTTTTTTCAGAATTGATTCTGACAGACCCCTCAATCTTACGATGCAAACTTACTTTTACCCAATGGGGGCGTTTGGTATTATTGGGATCTACCAATATCAGTGAGCGAGGTGAAGAAGTGGTCATCGCATGGTAGTGATAAACAATGCCGTGTTTTTGAATCAATTTCTCATAGGCCTTGACATAATTGGGATGAATAAAAAAACGTATATAATTCTCCCCCTTATGACGAAACCTTAATAGCTTTTTGGTCTCTTTATTCGCGTATTCGGAGATGTGGCTAAAACCCAGTTCTTTTTCTGGTATGGGAATATAAGGCAACTCAAAGCTAGTAAATTCGCCTGGCGCAAACTTACCCAAAGATCTGAGGTCTGCATTTTCTTGCGCATGTCGATTGGCCGCTTTTTCTAAAAACAAGACATCACTCAAAGCCTTAGGTAGATCCAAAAAGAAATGCGCAGAATCTTTAATATCTGATGCAACAATCGTGTCTTGCGCCGACTTTGCCGCAGACAAAACATTGTGCGAGCCAATTTTTTTGGTAATTTTAGGTTCTGACTTTTGTACAAAGTAATTCGGGCTGCGCAACTTCTCCGGCGGCTCCTGCATAGCTATGGGCAAAAGCCAACGCTGCCCAGCTCTATCCACCACAAGGTGCATTCCATCTGGCACCTCCACGCTTCCATTTTTAGCAACGATGCGTGGCTCAAAAGACTCGGCATGAAGCCCTAATGCGTATAGTACTAGCCATAACGCCAACAACGAACGCCACATAATCCCCCCTCGAGGGGAAGACTAATACTCGACGAATCAGCTCGCAATTTTTAGAGGAGGCTTAGAAATCTTTCGGTGATGGTGGCATTTTGCACCTTATTAAAAGGTATTAGTGTTTTGCCGAGGCGAAGACGCGCTTTAAGGCAGCTTGCCTTTGACGCTTTTTGTATTCCCCGTGTGCAGCAATCCCCTTTGTATTTAGCTCATGGGTATGCTTATCAATGATCTGTACTTCGTAAGGAAAAAAGAAACGGAGATTCTTTTTTCCAATGGGAATATTTACCATATGCCGTGCTATAAATTTTATGGACCTATATTCACCGGCGGAATAGTCGTTTTCTTTGAAAGTATACCCAAGATCTTCATCCGACCACTTTTCCAAACTTTTCCAAAGCAGAGCGTCGATCTCCTCTTCCGAATGACTGCGCTCTTGCAAGGACAACTTATCCATCACATCAAAAAAAACATTCAATGGGAACAATGTATTTTTAGACTGATCCGGAGTGATGTTGGGCACGCTAATAATGTGCTCACTAATAAGATAGTCGAGTACACGAAAACAATCATAAAGTGAATGGGTAACGATTCGAACCCCCATTCTGTCCAGTATGTTCATAGCAAAAGCGTCTTTTTTTGCTAGCAACTTAATGGCTGCAGATGAGCGCGACTTGTACTTCTTAACATGAAAATCCTCTAAGTGAATGGTTCGGAGCTCATTTCCTAAATAAGGTCTTTGGTTTTCATCTTTATGTATATGGCCATAAAAAAGACCAAATATTTGATTCTGAATTTTATCAGAAAAGGTACGGAACAAGCCATTGCGCAAGTGATTGATTACATGCAAGACTCGCAAAACGGCACAAGCCCAAACTTGTTCTTCATCATCAATTTTCGACGATGCCTTGATAAGTAAATCGTAATAATCTTCTGCGCTATGCAAATCCAGAAAGGCTTGCGGTATCTGCTCTTCTTCCACCAGTAGTTCGGCTTTAAAAAATGCCAAGCCCTTTCTGTATATGCGATTTAGTTCTGCCAAATCCTTTTCATCTTTTAAGTCATAACCATAGGTCCATAAAAAATCGTAGGCTTGCTTGCGGTCTCGAATATGCAAACGCGGTATATCCAAAATGGAGAGACCGCCAATCACGGATACAAATAAGTCTTCTGGAAATTGATACTGCATAGATGAATCTCAGTCGTAATAGCTTTAATACACACCAATTCTACTGATGGGGAAACAGCAAAGCAAGTGCCAATCTTGATTCTGCAGCAATCAAAAAACCTAGTGGTTTAGGTGACTTAAATCGTTAGCTGTCAAAGATTTTTACAGCTCAAATACAATATAAGAGCTGTATAGGTGGCCCTGAGCTTGCTCTTATAATGGCTAGGAGAGAAAAATGAAAAAAGCATTACTTCTAATACTATTAAGCTTATCCTTGATTGCCTGCGGCAGCGATGAGGATGCTAGGTCCAATTCCCCTGCCAACAGCCCTACTGGTGACTCCAGTGCCAATGCGGGCTCAGAGGTTAGCACCAATCCCGTAGCGGCAGTTTACGTTAGCCCTACATACCTAAAAAATGCCTCCAATGAAGAGCTGGAAATGGCCGTTCGTAAGTTTATGACCATTGAAAACTTAGACGGTAAAAATGATGCCGACATTCAGCGAATTTTAGACAGCCAATATCTAGGTAGCATGATCAACGCCAAAGGCGCGGGTCAGGCAATACATATCGAACTCTTTATGGCCGAAGGCTCCTTATCAAGGCCAGATCTGGTAAAAGAAAACGGAATCACCTTGCAGTTAACTATATATGATTCTTATGTAAAAGATTTTGGTTTTGCCCCCATGGTTTATACTTTTGGCAAAAATAAAGAGGGTGGCTTACAGCAAAGTGTGGACTTTCAGTATAGTGGAAACAATATCAGCATTAAGTTTCGCGACAGTCTTAGTGAAATTATCATAAGCGGTAAAGTACAAAATGATCGCTTCATAGGTGAGCTAAGATTTCAACATAATACCAATTCCCTAGGCGACAAACTTGCCGATATCGACCTTCGAATTTAAACCTGACACTGCGGGCAGTAAAAACTAGATCTACCTGCCTGCACGATTTTTTTTATTCTATGGCCGCAATGCTTGCATTCACATTCTGCCTTACCATAAACATACAATTGTCTTTGAAAACTAGCCGCTCCCTCAATGTTTAGAAAGTCACGTATGTAAGAGCCGCCAGCCTGAATCGCCTTCTTTAGCACAACTTTTATATTTTCCACCAAGGCCTGGCTTTGCTTACGTGTTAGCTTAAAAGCTCTTTTGCTTGGACGTATACCACTTAAAAACAAAGCTTCGCTAGCATATATGTTCCCCACTCCAACGACAATTTTTTGATCCATGATAAAATTCTTTATAGCCTGCTGTTTTTTTCTTGTTTTAGCATATAAGTAATCCGCGCTAAAATCTTTACCCAAAGGCTCAGGCCCTAGATGAGAAAAGAACTTGTGTTTTTGCCAATCTTTTTTGGGCAGCAAGCAAATGTAGCCAAATCGCCTAGGATCGTGAAAGGTGAAGACTTTGCCATTAGAAAATTCAATTTGAATATGATCATGCTTTTGATTTCTCACACCTTCTCGCCAAGTGCCTGACATTCCCAGATGCGAAACCAATATATAGTCTTCAAACTCAAACATTAAATACTTTGCTCTTCTTGAAATTCCCTTAAGGCTTTGGCGCTTTAACTTTTTGCCAATATTATCGGGCTCCGAAAAGCGCAGTGGGTACGGCGATTGCCAATAATTGGACACACTAAGTCCTTGCTCTAAATTTTGCAAAAATCCATTTTTGACGGTTTCTACCTCGGGTAGTTCGGGCATCTTCTTATTCTTCTTTCTAAATTGGCTTAAAGCCTACGGTATACTCGCTACCTATAAAACTTACAATGGTAATAATGCATTATAAGCAATCTATAGTTGCTATATAAATGGCCTGCTGCTACGCAAGTTTCAAATAGAACAGGGGAATCATGAAATATTTTATTATACTTTTTGGCTTAGGCCTATTGCCACTCAGTGCAAAAGCAAATACCTGCCAAGATGTTTTTCGCGGCAAAACGACAAAGTGGGCGACAATAAAGGATTTTTTTAACGACAATAAAGGCCTTTATGACAAAACCAACGATGCTACTACCTTTTATCTAGGTGGGCATCTGAAGATTAAAACTAGCAGTAGAAAAATATATGATTCAAAACCTTTTGATGTAATAGAAGCCGAAATTCCCTATGCGTCTTTGAACTTTCAGTTTTTTACTAAAAAACCTGTAGCCATTGGAAACCAATGGCAATCGATGCCCGGATTGAGAGTCATGACCGAGGCTAGTTGGGGCAAATTTGAATTCGAAGTAAATGATAGTCATAACATAAACCAGGCCTCGCCATTTAAAGAGTCCATGAAGCGAGATCTGGAGATACTTAAAAAAGAATATGATGGTATCGCAGATTTAAACGCGCATACCAGCATCACGGCCTTAGAGCAAAAACTATCCGGAGCATGGGAGATTCGCAGAGAAGACAATCTGTTAATCATTTCAGGATTTGAAGGTAGCCGCAGTTTGGAAATCTTACTAAGACGTGATCCAGAATCCGGCAATATTGTATCCGCCTATGCAGTAGAGAAAAATACGATAGAAACAGACCTTGGAAAAATCGCGGAAGAATCTATTCTCGACTATTCATTTAAGTAAATTGTGTAGAGTTCATAACATAATTATACCCCCAATGAGAAGCAGATGACTCATTACGATTCACTAAAAAAATATTTTTTGTCTTCCCTAATCTATTTTTTTAGATGAATCGTTCAGACTTTTTACAACCAGTGCCTATATCTTTCTTCACATACAAAGTTGTTGGCATCGTCAATATTTTTACCAATTAAATTCATAACTTATACTTTCTGCCTCTATGTCTAGTTGCTATACTAATAGCTAGTTACAGGAGGACAACATGAGAAAACTATTGATCGCATTTGTATTATTCAACATTGGCTGTGCATCGGAGATTGAAACGATAAAGGCAACAGGCAGTGAAAAAGCAGCAAAAGCTTGCGTTGGTGAGTGTAGCGATAGCCCGCAAGAAGTTGTCGTGGTGGAATGCCCGGCAGGTTTTATGGAAGGAATCTATGTAGATGAACAAGACCTAGTAGATACCTTTGAAAGCATTCAAAATTACCAACAGTGTGTGCATCTGGATGGCAAGATGGTTACTAAGGAGCGCCTGCGACTTAGCCCAGCTCCAGCATGCATTGAATGCGAAAGCGTCGTTACATATTTAGAATAATGGACATCCCCAGGTTTTAGAAGAGAGGCTAATAAATTCAGGCCTCTGTTCTAAAACCTTTTTTGTCTTCTTTGCAAAAACCTAGGCTCTATCTGACGGTTTTGAATATCAGATTACTTATCAGTGGATTGACAAAGGGCTCTTGCGCTCAAAGCTGCATCGACACGTTTAGCCCCTTGCACGGGATTTATAACCATATAAGAGGTGCCTTTGATCTCTACTTTTTGAAGAGGTGCAAAAATGCAACTCCAAGTTTGAGAGCTAGTGTCTAGTGATGGCGCTGATTTTGATATTGTTAGCCAATTGGGGCCTAAACATCCACCTGTAATAAGAAGATCTCCCTTTAAGCACTTTGCATCTACGCTTGCGCTAGATTTTAGATTTACATATCTAACGATAGCCAGATAACGGCCATTTTCATCCACGTCTGTATAAATACTTTGCGGTTCGAATGCCAAGGAATCTGTCGCCAAAACACTAACTGAGTAAACAAGGGAAGCAGAAAATGAAATTAAAATTTTCACGAATATTTTTTTCATCTTTATTTCCTATCTTAAAAATTAAAGCAACTGTACTTCTTGGTTAGCATTATATGTGTAAAAGTGTGCCAAAATCTGTCACTTGTAATTTATGCACGACTGTCAAAAATGAATACATCGAAACCGAATGTCTAAGTCCTAAGTTTTAGTGAAAAGACTCTATAGAAACGAGTAAATACCTCAAATAACGCTCAAACCCCTCGATTTTTGGCTTTATGAAAGGGACCCATTCTTTGAGACAGTTGGACCTGTCAGATCAAGTCAAAACGAGCTTTTGAATTTACCAGATCAGGTCTAGGTTTTTACATCTTATTACTGAATGGCTATAATGGGTTGCCCAATACTTAAAAACAAACGAAACCATAAAACCAATAAGATTAGCGTCGACAAAGCAAATGGTATCAAGCGATGCATGACATGGTTGTAGGATAGATGAATGATACTATGTAGTAGTCGCATTGCTACATAAGCCCAAGCCAATTGTAGAAAAATTGTATCCACCGTATTGGTCAACATAATCAATATGGACACAATATAAAACAAAATCGGCATTTGAAATAAATTATTGTAGTGATTGGATAACGCCATAACAGAAGCCGGGACTTCGTACCTAGTTTCGTAATACTTAAAATACCTTAAATCTACCTTCTCACTTTTGACTGCGCGGAACCGTATCAATGGCATAGCTAAGGTAACTCCAAAGGTTAAAAACACCAGAACAAAAGTAGGATATAGTATCTGCAAATCATACATAATAAACTCCTTCCCTAGCCGTCACGCTCGCTCTTGTTGCAGCGGCAGTATGAATCTTAAATTAAGTGCTGAATGCGGGCGCGATATTGGTTTTCCAGTTCCTTATTGCGCTCTTCGCCCCCCTCGGTGTTGGCACTCTGGTAAACCGGCGGCGTCTTACCGTTTTCCGCATACAGCTCGCATATGCGCACCACCAATAATTCCGCTATCAATACATTCATCAAAGTTGATAAGGGGGCCACTTTTACATCCAAATTTGCAATTTTCACGCAAGCATCGCCATAGGGGGTTCCCGTATCAATAACATAATCGCAAATGCTATAAAGCTTTGGTACGCCACGATCGGGGCTTTGCTTAGAGTGGGTCAAAGAGGTAAAGGCAATGGTAGTCAGCCCTTTTTCGTTTGCCAATTGTGCTAGCTCCGATGTCACGGCATTCATACCAGAGTTAGAAGATAGCAAAATGCACTCCCCTTCACGTAGATCGTGAGCATGAAAAATGGTGCTAGCGATACCTTTAGTACGCTCTAGTTTACTGACTCGCGAAGGTCCTTTGTGCGGCATCAAGTAGTCTTCTAATATTGCGTTCACAGGAACCAAGCCACCGGCACGGTGAAAAAGTTCTTCCGCAAGTGTATGGGAGTGTCCACTGCCAAAAACATGCAACACTCCCCCGTTGTTTAAAGAACGATATATACTTGTCGCTATTTTTTCTAAAACAATGGATTGTTGATCTAATAACTCTTGGCAGCGATTAAATTCAGAAAAATAGCTTCTTTGGCCTTCACTAAAAGTCATAACTCAAGCTTAGGCACAAAGAAGCAAAAAGAAAAGTCCAGGACTAGCTAGATTTTATATGCTGAAGCAGCGCCTCTGATGGCTGAAAACGTTTACCATAATTGTTGGAAAAGACTGCCAAATCATCTGCAATGCGATTAAAGCCAAGGCTTTCCGCATACTTTAACAATCCACCGCGAAATGGAGGAAAGCCAGTTCCCATGATCATCGCCAAATCCACCGCATCAAAGGAATCTACAATGCCCTCATCCAGTGCAATCATCGCTTCATTGACCATGGCAAATACGCCCCGATGAACAAAGTCATCTTTGTTTTCAATTCTCTTACTTGGCTTGTTTAAACCTACAAAATCATAAACCGAGGAGTCTACACTTTCCTGCTTGCCTTTCTCATCGTAGGTATAAAAACCTTTACCAGTTTTAGTACCAAGACGCTTTGGATCTTGAGTTAACTTGGCCATCAACTCACAAGGAGTGGCCCTGTCGCCAAAAGCTTCATGAAAGATCTTGGCAACCTTGACGCCAACATCCCAGCCTACTTCATCCATTAGACGCAGCGGCCCCATGGGCATTCCAAAATCAACATAGGCCTTATCGATGTCCTCTATGCTATAACCTTCCGACAATTGATAAACGGCTTCATTGAGATAAGGTAAAAGCAAACGGTTTACTATAAAACCTGGTCCATCCTTTACCACCACTGGGATTTTTCCCATGCGCTTGGATAATTCGTAAATCGTTGCCGTAACTTCATCGGAGGTTTTTTCTCCCCGAATCACTTCAATCAAAGGCATTTTGTGCACGGGATTAAAAAAGTGCATGCCTACAAAATTTTCGGGTCGAGGATGAGCCGTTGCCATCTCTGTAACACTTAAGGAAGAAGTGTTGGTGGCGATAATGGTATTCTCGCCAGCATTGGCCGCGGTTTCGGCAATAACTTTCTTCTTGATATTCATATCTTCTACAATGGCCTCAATCACCAAGTCCATGCGCTTAAACCCAGAATAGTCCAAGGTGCCGCTAATACGATCCATACGACGTGTGAATTCATAGCGATTGATCTTACGGCGCTGCTTTAACTTGTCCCAAATCTTTTTTGCCGCAACAAAGGCTTTGGATAAAGCGTCTTGGTTAAGATCCTTCACACGCACTTCTACGCCCTTATCTGCCGCTAACTGGGCGATGCCGCCGCCCATGGTACCGGCACCAAGAACCCCCATATGATGGATGGTGCGAGCCTTTACGTTGGGATCACTAACCCCATTTTGCTTCTTTATGTCCTCTGTTAAAAAGAATAAGCGAATCAAATTCTTTGATACATCCGTAATGGCGACTTCCGAAAAATACTTGGCCTCAATTTCTAAGGCTTTCAAAGTATTGGACATGCCGTATGTCTTTTTCACCGCATCTATGGCTTTAAGAGGAGCGGGATAATGACCTTTTGTAAGCTTCATCACCTGTTTGCGAGCCCCCGAGTAGACCAAGGGACGTCCTGCCACAGATTCTAAAAAGACATTCATCGCGCCTTTTGCCTTATAGTATTTCTTTCTTTTGCCCTTTGCGGCCGCTTCTTTTGCCAACTTCAAAGCACGCTCTCGAAGTAAATTGCTGGGTACGACTTCATCTACTAGGCCAATCTTAAATGCCTTTTTCCCATCCACGGCTTTGCCAGCCAGTATGATATCAAAAGCCGCTTGCAAGCCCACCACTCTGGGTAAACGCACGCAACCACCGAAACCAGGAATGATTCCCAGCTTCGTTTCTGGCAAACCAATCTTTGTGGCACTATCATCCGTTGCAATTCGGTAATCACAAGCTAGAATCATTTCACAGCCACCACCTAGGCAAGCTCCATGTACGGCAGCCACCACAGGAATTGGCAGCTCTTCAAACTTATGAATGATCAATTGGCCACCGTGAGCTTTGTCGTAAGCATCTTCTTTGGTTGTAATATCTTTGATTTCATTGATATCCGCGCCCGCAATAAAGATTTTTTCTTTCTTGGACATTAATACCACAGCTTTGAAATCCGAGCTTTTTAAGGTGTCTAATAGCTCCTCTAATTTTTTCATCACCGGAGAAGAAAGTTTGTTCACCTTCTCGCCTGGCAAATCCAGCTCCACAATTGCAACTTCACCTTCATGACTTAAGTGAATTCCCACATCTTGCAAGGCACTTCCCCCTGTTTCACTTTTAATACGATCTAATGACTCTGACATCTACGCCTCTCTTTCCACGACCATAGCGCCGCCCTGACCGCCACCGATACATAGGGTGGCTAAGCCAAACTGCACATCACGGCGTTGCATCTCTTTAATCAATGTAAGTACAATTCTTGTTCCTGTAGTGCCAACAGGGTGTCCCAATGCAATGGCACCACCGTTTACATTTAAAATTTCAGGATCGATTTCTCCCAATGCTTTATCCAAGCCCAATTCGCGCTCGGCAAAAACATCCGAACCAAAAGCCTTTAAGCAAGCCAGTACCTGTGCGGCAAAAGCTTCATTCAGCTCCACCAAACCAATATCTTTCATACTTAAGCCGGCTCGCTTTAGTGCAATGGGAGTAGAGTAAACCGGCCCTAGCCCCATCTCTTTTGGATCCAAGCCGGCAAAGCCATAAGAACGAATCTTGGCAATGGGCTTGTAACCCAAGGCCTCCGCCTTTTCACGTGACATCAACAGAAGCATGGCGGCCCCGTCGGTGATGGGACAAGAATTTCCTGGTGTGATGGTCCCATATTTTTTATCAAAAAATGGCTTCAGCTTTTGCAGGGCCTCCATACTCTGCCCTTCCCGCGGTCCAATGTCCTCATCCAAAGATTCCTTGTAGTCCGGCGGCAAAAATACGGGGGTCATCTCCTCGTGCAATTTTTCTTTTCCCGCAATGGCGCGCTGATGCGACCGAAGAGCGTATTCGTCTTGCTCTTTTCGACTAATTTCGAATTTTTTAGCCAGAACCTCTGCCGTTTGCCCCATATTCAAGCCGCAAAAAGGATCTGTCAGACCTTCCAAAATGGCGACTCTAGGAGCAAAAAAATCGGTAAATTTGAATTCACTTAAAACCGCAAGCTTTGCTGCAGGAGTTTTTGCCGCCATCAATTTACCAAAAGAATCTTGCAAAGCTTTTGAGTAAATAAGGGGCATGTTCGACATGGACTCTGTACCACCTGCTACAATTACATCCATCGTGCCGGATTTGATTTTCTCATAACCATTGCTCACGCTCTGCAATGCGGAGGCGCAATTTCGATGGACTGTGTAGGCACTAGTTTTTTGCGGAAAACCAGATTTTAGAGCCACCACTCGCGCAATGTTCACCGCATCGGAGGGGCTGCCTGTATTCCCAATGATTACCTCATCCACCAAGTCCACATCTAGGTTTGCCTTGGCTACTAAATCCGTAAGCGCAGCCTTGCCGAGATCCGCTGCATGTACATTTTTTAACTTGGTGCCGGCTTTGGCAAAGGGGGTTCGAACTCCCTCTACGATCACCACATCTCTTGGACTAGTCATTTCAACTCCTTGTTTTGAAAACCACATAAATGTAACGCAGAACTTTTTATCTTTGCACGAGTTTTTAGTTAATCATCCTAGAAACTAAGCATGTACAATGCAGTCCATTAATTCGTAGAAGAAGGTCTTTACCGCCATAAGACTAAGTTTTATCTTTAACGGATATCACAGCAGGAGGTGCGTATGAGCACGTTGGATAAAGAAGCACTGGAATACCATTCCAAGGGCCGGCCAGGCAAAATCGAGGTTCAATCTACCAAGCCAACCGGTAGCCAACGCAACCTATCACTCGCTTACTCTCCTGGAGTTGCAGCCCCTTGTACAGCTATCGCCAAAGACCCCGCAAAGGTTTATGATTATACCGCAAAAGGTAACTTGGTTGCGGTGATCTCTAATGGCACTGCCGTTTTAGGCTTGGGCAATATAGGAGCGGAAGCCAGCAAACCTGTTATGGAAGGTAAGGGCATACTCTTTAAACGCTTTGCCGACATTGATGTTTTTGACATTGAAATTCGAACCACCGATGTGGATGAGTTTATCAACACCGTGAAAAACCTAGAGCCAACATTTGGCGGCATCAATCTTGAGGATATTAAGGCACCTGAGTGCTTTGAAATAGAAAGTCGTTTAAAAAAAGAACTGAACATCCCCGTTTTTCATGACGATCAACATGGTACGGCGATCATTACAGGGGCCGCCCTATTAAACGCTTGCGAAATTGGAAATAAAAAACTGGAAGACCTAAAAGTCGTGATGAATGGTGCCGGAGCGGCCTCGGTGGCCTGTGCCGAAATCATCAAGTCCTTAGGAGTGAAAAAAGAAAACATCATTATGTGTGACTCTCGCGGTGTTATTTATGAAGGCCGCAAAGATGGTATGAATGAATACAAACAGCGATTCGCTGTAAATACCAAAGCTCGTACTTTGGCCGATGCCTTTCAGGGTGCCGACTGCTTCATCGGTCTTAGTGTTGCCGGTGCTGTGAATGCCGATATGATTCGTTCCATGGCAGACTCTCCCATCGTTTTTGCCATGGCCAATCCAGAGCCTGAAATTTTACCAAGTGAAGCACAAAAGGTGCGAGATGATATCATCATGGCAACGGGCCGAACCGACTTTCCCAATCAAGTAAACAATGTACTCGGCTTTCCTTTCATTTTTCGCGGTGCTCTAGATGTACGTGCCACTTCTATCAATGAAGAAATGAAGCTTGCTGCTGTACATGCTCTGGCAAGATTGGCAAAAGAAGATGTTCCCGAAAATGTATCGCAAGCTTATGCGGGCGAAAGCTTTCGCTTTGGACCTGATTATATTATTCCCAAACCTTTTGATTCCCGTGCGCTCTTATGGGTTGCCCCAGCTGTGGCAAAGGCTGCCATGGAATCGGGCGTAGCACAAAAGCCTATTGAGGATTTTGATGCTTACCGCGACCGGCTAGAGGCCATGCAAGGCACTTCCCGCTCTTTTATCCGCTCGGCCATCAACCGAGTGAAATCTGCCTCCGTAAAAGACCAATCCCTACCTAAAATTTTGTTTCCTGACGGCTCTAGCTCGCGAATCCTAAAGGCCGCCAACATCATACAAGAAGAGGGCATTGCTACGCCAATTTTACTTGGCTATCCCGATGTGATCGAAGAGCGCATTAAGGGTCTGGAACTGCAAAATTTAGAGAATATAGAAATCATTCACCCTTCTCGTGACCCTCGGTATGAATCTTATAGTAAATCCTTTTACGAAAGGAAAAAGCGCAAGGGCGTCACCCATAATGAAGCCTTACGCCTGATGACAGACCCCTCTTATTTTGCAGCCATGGCTGTTGAAATGAACGACTATGATGCGGTCATTAGTGGTGCCTCACAAAATTATGCCGATGCCGTTCGGCCCATCTTGCGTACCATTGGTACCATTGAAGACGGCATTGCGGGCGGACTGATCATTATGGTATTCAAGGACAAGGTACTATTTTTTGCCGACACTACCGTAAACATAGACCCTACTGCCGAGCAAATAGCTACCCTTTCCTTTTACGCAGCCGAGGTGGCCAATTACTTTGGTATTGCACCAAAAGTTTCCATGCTAAGCTTTTCCAATTTCACAGGTATGTATTCCAGCCCCCGAAAAATGAAAATGGCTGCTAAAATTGTTCAAGAACGCTGGCCAGAGATCATTGTGGATGGCGAGATGCAGGCAGACACGGCCGTAAACTCTGATATATCACAAAAGTTTTTCCCCTTTAATAACGTTAGTGACGGAGCTAATATTTTGATGTTCCCCAATCTAGACGCTGGGAACATCGCTTATAAACTGGTGCAACAGCTTAGTGATGGGGAAGTGCTCGGGCCATTCCTTATGGGTGCCAGAAGACCAGCCCACGTTTTGCAGCGTTCTTGCAGTGTGGAAGACATTGTAAATACAACGGCCGTTACAGCCCTACACGTGCAGTCGATTAAAAATCTGCAAAAACGAGTCGAATGAAAGGCGAACCACGCGATCAACTCGCAATTGAGAGAAAAAAACATGAACAACAACGAGCCATAGTTGTTGGGGTTGGCCTTAAAAAAGAAGATTCCAAGGAATACAAAGAAAGCCTACTCGAGTTGATAGAGCTCACCGAAACTGCAGGAGCTAAAGTTGTGGGTTCTACCTCACAGGTATTAGAAAAATTTTCTGCACGGACTTTAATTGGCAAAGGCAAATTAATAGACATTCGAAAGCTTGTAGAAGATGCCGACGCCAACTTGGTGGTAATCGATCACCAACTTTCTGGTTCGCAAAGCATGAATCTTGAAAAAGAACTAAAGGTTGCGGTAATCGATAGAACCCAAGTTATTTTGGATATATTTGCCAAACGAGCGCAAAGTCATGAGGGGAAATTACAAGTAGAATTGGCGCAAATATTGGACCAACTCCCCCGCATGGTTGGTGCTTGGATGGGCTCTTTGTCTCGACAAGGCGGTGGAATTGGCACGCAGGGGCCTGGGGAAACGGCATTGGAATTAGATCGCCGCCGTATCCGCAAAAGAGTGGACCAATTGCGCAAGCAGCTCAAAGAAGTACAAAAACGCCGTAGTCAGCACCGGCAAAGCCGACGTAAAAACCGTATTCCCACTTTTGCTTTGATTGGCTATACCAATGCTGGCAAAAGTGCTTTGATGAACGCTCTTACAAATGCAGAGACTTTCACGGAAAACCAAGTATTTGCCACCCTGGACCCAACAACTCGTAAAGTTTATTTAGAAGGCGGTCCAGAAGCGGTAATCACCGATACCGTGGGCTTTATACGCCGTTTACCTACAAAACTCATCGAGGCCTTTAAAGCCACCTTAGAAGAAAGTGCTGAGGCCGACGTGCTCTTGCATGTCATTGATCTTTCAAGTGATAATATGCAACGCCACCAGGAGGTAGTAGACAACTTAATACTTGAATTTAAGTGGACCAATAAACCCATTATATATGTCTACAACAAAGTCGATTTATGCAGTGAGAAACAAAAACTACTCGCCAATGGCTATCCCCGCGTTTTTGTTAGCGCCCTGGAAAATACAGGACTAGAGGATTTAAAGACTGCTATGCGCATGGCTCTTGAGTCCAACAAAAAAGATGTGGAATTATTCATCCCATTGAATGAATCCCATTTAATCTATGATTTAAGCCGAGAAATTGACATCAAAAAGCAAGAAGAGGGCACAACAGGCACCATTATAAAAGCTAAACTAACCGAAGCACAAATTCAAAAATGGGGTATCTACATTCAATCTTAGTTATTCAATTCTTGCCTGCGCGGTCTAGAACCAGCAAAATAGAGAACTGAGGGAACTTCCAGGTTTATAAATTCTCCCACAAAATCTACTTCTTCATTTAGGTCAGGATCAATTACAAACAAGCGTATTCGATGCGTATCTTTATTAAAGTTACCTTTCGCAACGGCAGCACGTTCGCCTCCAGGATCATCCACAAGCTCCGGAATCTCTACACCCCATTCCAATTGATATACAATTTTTCCCAAACGATTGTACCAGTAATAAACCTCAAGACTTCCTAAATGATATTCATAATCTCGGTTATCCCAACGCACGGACAAATTACCATATTTTACACCATTGCGATTATTGATAATCAGCCGCATGTCCATGGGACTACGAATGGTCTCCTGCAAGACAAAGGTCTCCTCAGGATTGAGAAGATAGGTTTGCAAGAACGCTAGGGCTTCTCCTTGCATATCACTATTGTTTAGAATTTTTAAATTTTGATGTAGATATAAGGATCTTAAAAACTGCGTTTCTTCATCTTCTGGCATACGCTGTTTGAACATAACACCAGCAGACATTAAGCCGCTTTGCATTCGGTTGGTCCAAACCGCTCCCGAGGAATACAATAAATATTGTGGCATATAAAATTCACTAGTGCGCCACTCTCGAATGAGCCATATCTCCTCATCTTGATTTGAATAAATCAAAATCGATGGGTACTTGCACTTGCCAATTTTGTTTTTCTGATAGCCTTTTTTAAAAGAAAAGACCTTACGCTCTGGATAGCTTATCATTAGTTTGTTTGAGGCAAATGCAACTTGCTGCTCAAAGGCATGCATATTGTAAAAGTAGGTAATTCTAGATTCATGGTTAGGCTTTACCAGTTCCAAGGGCTGGTGCTCTTCAATATAAGCTCGCCAATCTGGAATATTGGAATCTTTCGGATAGTATTCACACTCGCTCGTGGGATCAAACATATCTTCTTTTTTTTGATCCGCAATAAGTTCCAAGCGACGAGTCGACTTCGTATCCACCAATTCCTCATGACTTTGAAAATCTTGACTCTTTAAAGAGGAATTGGGTTTAGACATATCACTTTCTTTTGCAGCCTTGTCCTGGCTAGATATTTCTTTCTGCCGCTCCTTATAGGACTCTTCTTGCCCAGGTCTGTATTCTGGCCCTTGCCTAGAACATGCCATACACAATAATATTATGCTAAGACGCTTGATCATTGATAAACCTCTCTAAGAAAGCCTCATAGGCTTGGATTCGCTCTTGCAATTGCTGATCAGATTTTAATGTCCACCAAGGAAATCGGCTTTGCGAGTTTCCACATTCATAAAAACCCTCTGAATCTTTGCAAATACTTTTTCTTAAGTTTTTTAAAGCCATTAATATTTCGCTGGCCTCGTAATAGGTAAAATTTTTGTTTTTAATTTTATACAAGCCTGTATCCTTATCCACTAAGTGATTATTGGCTGCATAGTATAAATCAAAGGATAACCACAAAAATATTCTCGCATCCCACATCTTGTAAATTTCTCTTGTCACTTGCATCCATTTCATTTGGCCTAACAAAGAAACTTCCCCCGTTTCTGAAAGAGAGGAATCAATATTATGACTGGCCTCTACCAGCCCTTCTTCATTCACCATATTGTTTGCAAAATACAATCCTAGTCCGTACAAAAACTTCTTCAAAATGGGAATTGTCTCCACAAGCGTTTGCCTGTCCCTAGGCTCGCCATCGATCAATACAGAAAGCAATCCAGATTTTGCGTACTGCAAACGGTCGGTTTCCGCGATAAACTCTTGCATAGCTATGCCAAAATCTGCCAGCTCTTCACTTGTCACAATAGATATCAAACCATTTTTTTTGCGTGAATAAGGAACCACGGCTCGAGCCCCATCTGAGGCCTCAATGATATCATCATTATGAATTTGTGCACGATCCATATTTTTATCAATAAACAATAGACCATTTTTTGTTAGATTTTCTAAGACAATGATGGCAGAGCCTAAAGACAAATCAAACAATGGCACTTTAGGAAAAACATGAAAGTCCATGAACGCATAAGAGGTAAAGCGCCGATCATAAGAATTAACATTGTAGTCAGCAAAGAATGATAACTGCTTCGTTGCGGCCCTTAACAAAGAAGCCATTCCACCAACGGATTGCATATAAGACTTACTAGGATAAGCCTTATAGCCTTGTTCAATTTTTATATTGTCCGGGATAGCAAAAACACCCGATTCTTGCCGGTAAGTATAAATATCCATATAAGGGGTCTCTGTAGGGGTAAAGGGCCGATGAAGGTTGGGGTAAAGTTGCCCCTCCATATTACGATAGCCAAAAGCCGCAACCAAACGATTGATAAAAGAAAAAGCCATATAATTGTACTGCTTCTGTTGCGGCTTGTTGTATTTATCTACATTCTCCAACCAGAGAATATTGCTAATAATACCCTGGCCGATTTCTTTACCGCCAGTATGAAACTCATATAGATCACTTTTGGCATCAATGGGCCAAGTCATTTGCTTGGATTCAAAGCCGGACAAATGGGAGTGACCATGCATGAAATCTTCTTGAATCTTTTCTGCAGCCAATTCATAGACTTCCTGTTTAAAATTTGTATACAGATTGTCATTAAAAGAGCGAAAGCCTCCCAATGCCAAATTACCTATAAGATCTGGAAGCTTTAAATAAAAAGTCTCCAACTGTTCTGTGATGGCTTGATCCGCTATTTGCGTAATGTTCTTTTCCCAATCCTTGGTGGTTTTCGGTTTTATAAAGTAAAAAGCACCATCTGAGAGCCACCTAAGAGTAGACCCACTCCAAGACTCTGGGTTTTCATTTCCAAGAGTTCTTACTAGATTGTATCTCTTCACCGCAGCCCGCAAATAACTATGGTATTCTTCCGGAATATTTTCGACAAATTGTGGAAAATAAAACTCAAATGTGGCCTTATGCTTCCAATCAGCTGCAAGTAAGCCTTGCTCGGCATTGAACTTATTAAAAATATAAGAAAAAGCATTTGCCAAAAACAAACGGTAGTTTTTCGCTGTAGGTTCATTTTTATAGGAAATCAAATCCTTCGGAATATCCAATACATTCGTTAATTCTTGTTTTTGAACTTCATCGATAAAATTTAAATCCATAAGAATCGCTATCATTCGCTCAAGTCTTCGAACAAGCTCTTCCACTGCCATATTCTCTTGATCAAAATCAACTAAGTCGAGCACTTCATCAAAAGAGGCTTGTTTTTCTTGTAGCAAGACTTCAAAGGTCTCTACGACCGTATCCGAAATCCCATAATCGCGCATATTGCCCGGCAGTTCATTCACTTGTTTCAACATTGCTAAGACCGCTTGCTTAGCATTGCTAAACTCATGTCTTGTGGGTTTTACTGAGGATAAATACTGCTGCATTCCACTTAATGCTGATAGCTCCGTGCTTTGACTTGCAAGCCGATTCAAAACCTCATATTTTTCTAGATCGTTATGCTTAAGGTTCCATTTGTAGAAAAACTCTTCCATTAGTTTTTCTTGTTTCCTACCATTTTCCATAAAAGCATTCATTACATCAGCACTAAAGAGAGCTATTGCAGCTTTCACATAAGCAGCATTCTGAATTTCTACCTGTGTAACGGAATCTGACTTAGTATAAAAATCATAGAGCATTTTAGTTGTTTTTTCATTTTCTGGATACAAGACCAAAAGATTTTCAATGGTTTTTAGAAACTCAAAAGTATCGATATACTTGAAGTCATTTAATTGTGGAGATTCTAGGTTCGGTGACTTAATCTCGCTATAATACTTGTCGTTATTAACCGGACCAAAGATTTCTTTTTTTGAGCTCTTTGAATAAGGTTCCGGCTCCTTCGAGCAGGACACTAAGACGAAAATGCAAGAAAGAAAAACTATACGCATCATTAGAAAAACACCATCATTGTCAATTCATGGGATTTTTGTTTGTCCACATTTCGGCCTGAAATTATATCACTATAGCGATATGTGATCCCATAAGGAAAAGCCGCGGCTTTATTTAAAAAAGCCTCAACGCTAGAATACGAAAGACCCAGTTCTATCTTGTGAAATAATGTATCCGAATTTTCTGACAGCAAGGCGTAATCATATCCTCTATCGCCATTGTAGTAATCAGCAGCTTTGTATTCACCAATATATGCTGCGGCTGTTGACCAAGAAGAGGTCCACTTAGTTCTATAGCTAGTTTCCCATCGGAAGGCATCGCCTCGGTCTCGCTCCACCCGCTCTTTGCGCTCTTCTGCAGGAAGATAATCACCCGAGTAACTGGGAACACGTTTATTAATATCATCAGCAATGTTCCACTGATAGGTCAGCGCAGTGCCAATGGTATTTCGCGCATCCAAGTGAAAATCCTGAACCTGTGTGAATTCAATATAACGGCGGTGAAAAATAGGAATGTCTATGAGAGAGTCCGGATCATCTTCTGGTCCTGTTGGCAAATTGAATAAAACTTTATTTAACAGGGTCCATTTTGGCGAATCATAATAGCGGTACTTACTGATAACTTGCAAATCTCCTATCTGCCAGGATTCATCTGCTTGCAAGGGTTTGTAATTACGATCCTGCAGAAAATCCTTAAAACTTTGTACCAAATCAATATCTAGGAGCTTCTCAAATTCCTTCCGGTCCGCTTCTTCAAGTATGCCGCTGCCCATAGACTGATAAATTTCTTTTGCATTATTATAGCCGCCGCTTCGAACCACTATATCTGCTTTTAACTGGGTTATTGGCGCACCAACACCAAGGGTCCATTTATCCGAGATACCATAAGCAAAAATAGGAGCTGAATAATTGACATAGGCATCACCACTGAAGCGCAGCTCACCAAGCTGTAATTTCTGGCCCATTGCGTACTTTTGTACCAAGGAGTTGTTCAAGCCATTGATCAGCTCGGGGGCACGCGGGTGAACTTTCAGTATTTCGGTAGCATCGAAATTTCTAGAAAGTCGAGAGTCCAAACTATAAAGCGCGTTATCATCACCAAATTTATTGGTGATGCCGCCAACACGTCCCTGCTTCCACATAAACGAGCGCACACCCTTGGGCAGGACCTGTGTATCTTCAATGGCAAAACTAAATAAGCTAATAAACAGCAGAATAACTAACATAACGAACCCTAGGGGTGAGGCATCTCTAAAAAAACTGAAAAAATATTATAAGTCAGACTGCCACCCTATTCGAAAACACTTCCCAAACAGACTGCCCAGTAGGCGCTAAGAAGGCAATGTTGATGCTAGCGAAGAGTAAAAATTGTAGCGTCTTCTAGCGCACTTTTTCTAATGAGATTTTCCATAAAGATTTCAATGCCTTACAAGCCCTTCCTAATGATGAAAAACTACGATTTTGTGTATTTTTTGCCTAATTCCACTAGGATTAGCAAAATATGAGTTTTTTTTACATTTTTCCCGACCAAAGCAGGGCTCAGCATTTGCCCAATGGCATGCCAGAAGGGCAAAATATCATTAAGAAAAACAAGCATCTAGGAGTTCGCGTGTTGAAAGTTATAAGTATTATTCTTTGTATTCTATTCCTTCAATCCGAGGCATGGGCCGGCAAGATTTTACGCAAAAAAGGTCGCACCGTGATTGTGGATGTTCGAGGTAAAAGCGTGCAGCAAGGTGATAAACTTTCTGTTTTCTTCCGCGGAAAAAAGCGTGGTGTTCTGCGCGTAAGTAAAATCAATCGCAGCGGCAGCAAGGCCATGGCAAAAGTTATCATGGGCAAAGCTAATAAGGGCTGGATGGCAGAGTTAGAAAACGAAATGATGTATGAACCGCAACAAGCAGCTAGTAAAAAAAGAGATGCTGGTAAAAAAATGCATTGGGGGGCCATGTTTGGAATATCCCAAGATAGCGCCAGCGTCAGTACCCTTGAAGAGGATCTTAGCGGAAGCGGCTTAAGCCTTTTAGGCACTTTGGATTATGGCTTTACCAGTAGCATACAATTGCGTGCTAAAGCCGGTTTAAAACAGTTTAAAACCGAAGGCACCACCAGTACCTCCAATTGTTCGGGAGAATCTAACTGCGTTCTGGATATTAATTATTTAAATTTTGAGGGAATGGGACAGTACTACTTGAACGATTCACGTTACGCATTTTGGTTAGGTGCAGGAGCTGTTATTTCCCACCCCATCTCGGATGATACAAATGTCGTTGACAGTGACACCATCGAAACCACAAGCGGTTTTCAATTGGGCGGCGGAGTTGATATTGGCATGCAAAAGGGTGCTTATATTCCTGTAGAAATCTCGTATGTAATGATGAATACCTCAGATGATGTAGAGCCCAGTTATTTAAGTATTACTTTTGGCTATATGTTTTAACCCATTACCAATTGTGAGATCAGTTGGCGAATAGAATTGAGCATACGTCGTTTATGCTCGGTAAACTGGATACCATATTTTTTACCACCATCGGACCAAACCACTTTACCCTTCACTTCTACTTCGCCACTACCATCAGGTTTTTGAATGCACATAGTTACAACAGAGCCACTATTGATTAGCTCATCCACATCAATGCCGGCTCCGCCAAGTGATAAAGACTCCATGGCACCAACCAATTCCTTATTACCAACTTTCACTTTCATATTGGATTGCACTTCAAATCGCTCGTATTGGCGTCTATAAGTATCTTGTCTAAGAACAAATAAAATCACTAACGGCAATAAAAGTAGACCTAGCAAAACCATACTACCAAAGCCCTTACCATTACTTCCGCCTTTGCCCAACTTTGATACCATTCCACAACCGCCTGCGGATGTTTCAGCTGAGGCTGGACCACGATCAAACGCCGAATAATTGACCGAGTAACTTGGTTGCGACGAGGCAACACTGACCCCCTGAGAGGTTAAGACAGCACCATTGGCATTCAAACGTTTGCCAGAAATTGTATAGTTACTTAAAGAAGAAATATTATTGGAAGCATCAGTAATCACTTCTTTTAACTGAAAGGAATTCATCGAAGGCTGCTCTCTTAAAATCATGGCGGCAACCCCAGATACAAAAGGAGCTGCCATGGAAGTGCCACTCATATAAGTATAGAAATTACCCGGATAAGTGGAATAAATAGCGGAGCCTGGTGCCGCCATATGCACCGTGCTCGAACCATAATTTGAAAAATATGAGATCTGGTCATTGGATTGGGTCGAGGCCACACTTATCACATTAGGCGCATCATAGTTTGCAGGAAACATGGGGTAAACATCATTATTGGAAGCCGCGTTTCCTGCAGCGGCTACCACAGGTATACTACGGTTGTAGGCATACGCAATGGCATCATGAAGTGATCTTGAGTAGGAACCGCCACCCCAAGAATTATTTAAAACCGATGCGCCATTGTTGATGGCATAATAGATTCCCTTAATCGCATCAGAAGTGGTACCATTGCCATCTGCACCTAAAAATTTAACTGCCATGATTCTTACGCGCGATTCATAACCATCAGCACAATCTCCTCCACTCGGAGCCACCTCAGGTGACGCAAGAATGTCTTGAGTAGCACCTAACGCAATTCCTGCCACATGGGTTCCATGTCCATCATCATCATAGGGAGCACCATCATTGTTGTAAAAATCATAACCATGAATATCGTCAACATATCCATTGCCATCGTCATCAACTCCAGCGCTACCATTTTTCTCTAAAGTATTCTCCCACATCGCACACCAGCGAGTAAATGCCGTATGGGTATAATCGACACCCGTATCAATCACTGCAATAATAGGTCTTACCGAAGTATCGCTTAAGTTGTCCCATGCCTCATCGGCTTGTATGGGAGCAGAGGTCTGCGAGAAGCTGCCATCAATTGTGGAGCTCGCAAGGGATGAAAACTCCAGCTCTGTAAGCAACTCCCCTCGCACACCCACTTGCTCGGTTTTACTAACTATATAATTGGGTTCTACATATTCTACGCTAGGGTCATTGGCCATTTCTGCAATCATCTCATCCACAGACTGCCCCGCTGCGGCTTTGTAATGGTGCATTTTCATGGAAGTCCATGCCCCCTTCATTCTTACCTTGGCTTTCGAAGACAGGCGCTTGTTAAAACTCGACATGGTGGTCTTTGAGGTTTGGTTCTTAAACTTCACAATAACTTCACCTGGCACATAATTTTGCGCCATAAGAAAAGATGAATATAGTATGGTGAGAAAGACCAAAAAATACCCCTTGCTTGACCTAAGTCTTATCGGCTTTGGTCCAGGGAACTTGAGATATTTTTTCCTGCCTAATCTTATTAGATTTCTTCTGACAAGTTTTTTCGAATGATTATGATACGTTTTGGGGGTGTATCAATTTGAGAAAAGATTATGATTTTTCTTTGCTTTACTCTCTGTAAAAGGCTCGAAAAAATAGATCTATGCTTTGGTGGATACTCGCTTATTTTACTTATTCCTATTTTTTGCATAGCCACCTGGAGTCCTATTGGGCCTATTCCTCCTACCTTATTGATATTCTATTTGTTATTGGCTTTGCTTTAATTTTCCATATACGGCCGCATTTCCGTATAGCCTACTCCTGGCAACATCTTCTTGCCATTGCACTTGGTGCACTACTTTGTTTTGTCATATTTTTTACACCGAGCATTCAATCACCAATGATTATGGACCAGTGGCAAAGTATATTGCTGCTTTGCTTATTTGGCCCCCTACTTGAAGAACTTCTATACCGCTTTATGTTGATGGAATCCTTATTACGTTTGCAGTTTTCTAAAAAAATAGTGGTACTTGTATCTGCCCTAGCCTTTGCGGCAAGCCACCTCAAAGCTTACGGCCTTGTTAGTCCGAATTATGAGACTTTTATATTATTCCAAGGAGCCTATACCTTTATGCTAGGTCTTTGGTGGGCCAATGAATATTGTAAAACGCGCAACCTCTATCACGTTACAATTCTGCATATACTATTTAACTTTGGCTATTGGCTAACTACTTACTATGGTTTCGGCGTTTAATTTTTTTAACAAATCACGATTGTTATGCTTCAAAGCACCTTGCTCCAAAATATAATATTTATGGGCATAGACCTGCTTCAACTTGGCCTTTTCTGCCAAACTAAGATGTTTCGAGTTCATAAATGGTTTCATGGCCTTTAAGCGCCAAAAGTCCATGGCGTAATACTTTCTTGAAAGTTGATCATCATGACCGCCATACTTTTTAATACAAGGAGCATCGATAAAACCTACCGAGTGCTTTTCTAAAATACGCAGCCACATTTCGTAATCTTCACAGACCGGAAAATCCTCTCGAAACAAACCAATTTCATCAAAAATATCTTTGTGGATCAAAATGCTGGATGGGCTCATCAAACAAAGCTCTAGACTTTGCATAAATATACGCCCCCCCATTTTTTTGTGCTTTTTATGGGGATTCACTCTTACCCCATTACGTATCCATATCTCTTCGGTATGCAAAACTCGGCAATCTGGATGGGCAATCAAATACTCATCTTGTTTGTCTAGTTTTCCTTTTAACCACTCATCATCCGAGTCCAAAAAAGCAATCCACTGACTACGAGCACAACGTATCCCCGTATTTCTGGCTGCCGATACTCCTTGATTTTCTGTACGAAAGTATACAATCCTAGGATCTTTGCTTCTTTTGCGCTCCACCAAATCTCCGGTACCATCGGTAGAGCCATCGTCAATGATGATCAATTCTAAATCATGAAAACTTTGTTGCAAAACTGAATCGATGGCTCGTTCTATGGTGTGGGCACGATTGTAAGTGGGGATAATTACCGAAACAAAATCAAGCATGAACAATTGCCTCCGAGTAACCTTGCTCTCGCCACCTTTTTTCAATTTCCGCTAAAGTCTCTTTTGTCACATTTTTGTTGATGGACTTTACCACACCCTCCAACTGCTCGATATTTCGAGCTCCAACTAGGGGCAAGTCGATAAAATCGTATTTGTTACGAGAAAAATGCAAAGCAAAATCGAGGAGATTTAAATCATAGTCGAACAAAATACTTTTTAGTTTTTTGACTAATTCAAATTTGGGGTAGTGATTTTGGTTTTTCCACCAAGGCGCCCAAGAGCGGCAATCCTCATCATCAAATTGCCTCGTTTCATCTACTCGGCCTGTTAAAATGCCTTTGTCCAGTGTAGCATAACCCATTTTCCAAATCTTACGTTCCCCTAAAAACTCGTATCGCTTGGCGGTTTCAAAATAGGAGAAGGCATTCCAAGAATCTTGAATGGCTTCTATCGAGCATACCTCTTCTGCCCTTTGAAAGTCTTCGGCAAACGTATTGCAAAGACCGATATGCCGTATGTCGCCTTTTTCTTTTCTTCTGGCTAAGACCTCCATAGCACTACGAATATCATTTCTAGGGTCCGGCCAATGAATCATATACAAGTCAATGGAGTCGCCAGCTAGATCTTGCAAGGATTGATCTAGCATTTTTTCGACCACATCGGGAGCATTGCATTTATCTACGCGCCGGTTTCGATCCCATGTCACCCCTGCTTTTGAGACAATGAAAGCATCACCGCGAACTTCCTTCAAAGCTTTTGCCAAACGCTTCTCTGAGAGACCAAAACCGTATATTGGTGCGGTATCAAATACGCGAAAGCCCAGCTCGAAAGCCTTTTGCACCAAGCGGATCGCATCCTGCTCAGAAATCTTTCCAAATCCATAGCCTCGCCCCTCTCCACTTATGGAGGCTGCGCCAAAGCCTAAAGGAAAATCCGGAAAATCTTGCATATTTAGGAATTAGCACAAAAAAAATCAGGAAACACTGCATTTTCCGACAAAAATGGCATATAGAGGAGGCATGAAAGCTCTAATTTTTGCGCACCGTATGGAAGCCATTGCTTTTTTGGATCATTTGCAACCACGAAGCTGCGAAAAGAACATCTATCGAAGTGATGATCTTTTCATCACCTACAGTGGTGAGGGGCTGTTTTCAGCCCTCTATCATATACAAAACCTATTGCTGCAATATCCAGAAATTGAAGAGGTTTGGAACTACGGCCTTGCCGCCTCTTTGAATGGGCAGCAAGAGCTGCATACTATTCAAAGCATCGGCAATATCTACCGCCAAAAAGATCAAGAAAATATGGATTTTCAAAGCTTTGCTCTCAGTGGAGAAATGGATTTGGTAACAAGTATTGACCGTGTTAATGACGCAAAAACCAAGACCTACCTCTCGCGCTTTGCCAGCTTGGTGGACCGAGAAGCCTGGGCCTATGCCTACGCATGCCAGAGAACTCATAAAACGTTTCGGGCTTTTAAATTGGTATCCGACTTTGCAGAAGATCTTGAATGTAGCCAAATTCGCTCGCGTGCAGAGGCGCTTTCATTGATGATGTGGGAAGACTATTTACAGCGTCATTCCAATCCTAGTTTGCCGGCCAAAACTATCTCACTGCCAAAAGGATTTTATTTTACCGCAAGCCTTGCGCACCGCTATCGTGAATTAAATAAAAAATTACAAAAAAAACGAGGTTGCAACAGCGAAGAGCTATTATGCAGTTTAGAAACTAAGAAAATCTTAGAGCTAAAAATATTACCCAAGGAAAAAACAAAAATCTTGTTAGAAAAAATGGAAGAAGCTCTTGATCCCGATTTTTTTACATTCAAAAAAAAGCTGCAAGCTAACCTTACCCCATGGAAAGAACAAGAAATTTACTTTGATTTCGGCCCTTATCTAGAGCCCAACGAGGGGCAATTACAGATGCGCTTTCAGAACGACAAAGACTTCTTAACAAAGCTACAACGCTTACAAAACATGAAACCTTCTAGCATTTTTCCGGACCCCAATGAAAGTTAATAAAATTTTTGTCGAAGAAAATTTGCAGGGACATGAAAGTGTTTCTAGGTTTTGTGAGTCCTTCCCCAAGGCGGAACTACATATTATCGACCAATATGAAAACTACTTTCAAAAAGTAAAAAAACCTTATCTGCAAAAACACAATAACAATTCCATATTTTTAGCAGAAAAACGCGGGAACTTGGTGAAGGCAGCCCCGGACGCCTATGGACTTAGTGGTGAGCCTCACTATTATTATATTCATGCCTATAATTGTATGTATGAATGCCAGTACTGTTACCTTCAAGGCTACTTTCAGTCGCCCGACTTGGTATTTTTTCTCAATCATGAAGACATTGTTGAATCGATTCGCAGAACTTACAGCGAGCATCCCGAAGGTCGTATGTGGTTTCACGCCGGAGAGTTCTCTGATTCTTTGGCACTCTCGCACCTAAGCAAGGAACTGCCAATATACTTTCGTGCTTTTCAAGAGTTACCGCGCGCTTACCTAGAATTAAGAACCAAGTCTGCTAACACAAAGGAACTAGAGAAACTCGATCCGCTAGAAAACATTATCGTAAGTTTTTCTTTCTCCTCGCATACTGCCGCCAAAAAATACGACTTAAAAACAGCAAGCATTTCGGCTCGTATCCAAGCCATGTACCGTCTTTATACGAAAGGTTACCGATTGGCATTGCACTTGGACCCTATTATAGATTCTCCCAACCTTTTTTCTGACTACCAACAGGCTCTAAAAGAACTTTTTGAGAAAATACCAGCGAATTACTTTTCTTACATCTCCCTAGGAGTTGTGCGTTTTACCAAAGATGTTTTCGAACAAACAGCTCGCAACTACCCTGAAAGCGATATGTTGGCGGCAAACTTTGTAAAATCCTTTGATAACAAAGTTCGCTACTCCAAACCCCTAAGAGATAAGATACTGTATAATATGCGCGACATGATTCTTCGCATGGGAATCACGAAAGAAAAAATCTACCTCTGTATGGAAGATTAGTTCTTAGCAGCCAATTCTTGAATCCTATGAATTCTTTGAATTACCGGCGGATGTGTATATTCAAAAAACACCTTCCAGGGATGTGGATTTAGATTGGCTAAGGAATCCACACTTAACTTTTTTAAAGCCTCTGCCAAGTCCAAAGGCTTATTGTATGTATCCGCTGCAAATTGATCCGCTTCAAATTCATACTTGCGGCTCATATGCAGAGACAATAATGAAACCAACGAAGAAATCGGCGAATAAATCATACCAAAAATGATTAGTGACATATAAACACTAGGCTCACTCAAATGAAAATCTGCGGCCATAGCTTGATTGTTCATAACCAGAGATAAGAGGTAGAACATAATTCCGCTGCTCATTATCCCGACGAACAATTGTTTATGTATGTGTTTCAATTTGAAGTGGCCAATTTCATGAGCTAATACGGCAACCAACTCAGAAGTGGAATGCTTATTCACAAGTGTATCAAACAAGACGACCCGGCGCAATTTACCAAAACCTGTAAAGTATGCATTGGCCTTAGTAGATCTCTTCGATCCATCCATAGTAAATACACCACTTAGATCAAAGTTTTGCGATTTTGCATAATCCTCAATTTCTTTTTTTAGCTCCCCATCTTTAAGCGGCTCAAATTTATTAAATAGTGGCATGATAACTACTGGAGCAAGACTAACTAAGAATATTTGTATAATCGTCAATGCAATCCAACAGTACAGCCAAGCCCATTCTCCCATACTAGCAAAAAACCATAAAATCATTGCCAAGATAAGACCACCAATAACGGAGCCTAAAATTAAGGCCAAGACTTGGTCTTTCACAAAGGTTTTTACATCGGTCTTATTAAAACCAAATTTTTCTTCGATCACGAAAGTATGGTAGATTTGAAAAGGTAGTCCTATTAGCCAAACGGCACCACCCAATACAGCAAAGAAAGACAGGCCACGCCATAGATCTGAATCTATCTGAGCCCGAAGATAATTGTCTAGTAAGGCAAATCCGTCAGCAAACAGAAAAATTAGAGTAATTAGCAGCATGAACGCCGATTGCTTCATGGAAAAACCCGTGTTGGTTTTTAAGTAATCCTGCGATTTTTTGTATTTGTCTTCATCGTAGTAACCATCAAATTCTTTTGGAATATTATGACTAAGGTTTTTCAAGTTTAGGGCATCCACCAAGGTAGATAAGAAAAAATCAAACAAAAGAATAGCAATTACTATAGTAAACCACATATTAATTCCTCACGATCCAATGCCATTGAAGGTACTGATCCAGCTTATCAGCGCTGATTTGCTTACCCTCTGTAGCAAATTCGCGCATTTCATTAAAATCATTCTCACTCATTTGATATACCTGCTTTTCTCCATCCTCGCAAAAAGTAATAAAAAAAGCAATTTCCTTAGGAGCAAGACTCTTGTCTACTTCAATAGGCAAGGACCTTAGATCTGCCAGATTGATTGCATGGAACTTCATCGAAGGGTGAAGCGCCAAATTATCACCCTGCCCATAATAGTGCTGAGGATAAGTTGAAATCGATTTATTTAATTCGATTTCGAAATCCAAGGCAGCATCTACACTAAGCTGCTGCAAACGATCGGCTAAGAAGTCTCGACATCCGTCGTCTTGCTGAAGGAAATCTAGTAAATCCACCTTATGCAAGTGATGGGGCGCTAGGCTGCGCACACCCTGCTCCAGCAGACGGTAGCTCTTTCCGTATGAATCGTGCCACTGGTAACCAAGCGCAAAGAAATCGTGGCTTTTGGGCAAAACAAATTCTTTTTCCAATTCATTATAAAGGTCCACCAAAGCATCCCAACTTTTATTTGTAGCAAGGGCCTTCATATCATCTATAGAATTTGACATGGATTCATCACATAGCGCCCCTAGTTCTGTTAAACGATACAACAAATCCAAAGCCACCCAATCCTCCCGCTTCTGTTGGTATAGCCTTGGACGCTTTCCTTCAGATAAGGCCAGATGAATCATTTCTACCTTTTCGATAAAGGCCTCTAACGTCGGTGTCCACTGTGAATTATCAGGATAATATTGCATATAATCCTGAAAATCCTGCGAATTCAATCGGTAAAGATTGTACTTCGCATAGTTTTGCGCATCTTTAGCCAGGTCTAAATTCATATAAGGGGCCAAAGATATTGACCGCCGACAAATGGAATCCTTAATCGCGTTGATTTGCAATGCAAAAAACTGCAAACCTAGCTCTTTAAACTTCTCATCCCTAGGACTTGCTTCACTTATGGCAGCAACTTTCTCGCATTCATGACAATAAGACGATGGCAAGAAGGCATAATCTTTATGTCTACTACATTTAGCAGATCGAATTTCGTCATAAAAATAATATTGTGTTACCGGTAAAACTTCTGCCAACCAATTGGCAATGGTGTGAAAAAACAAATCCTGACCGGGCTGCCAACAAAAACCCACTAACTTATGCAATAGCTCATGGGTTCCCCACTTTGAAGATTGCCCCGGGTGAAAACTAGCTAAGACAGAATCATTACGAAAAGCCTGATAGGTATTTTCTTGTAAAATGCCGGCTTGCCACTTCGCCACACCCACGGCTGGTTGTTGCAAATACCAATGCCCTGGCGGCTCCAATTGATAGCGATACTCGTAATGATAACAAAACAAATTTTCCTGCTCGGCCCAGGTCCCAATAGCTTGGGCAACGGGAGAGCGCTGGATATCTCTTGGATCGAGGTTCAATCTTGATGCAGTATTTTCAGTCACAGGTTTTTTCCTACTCATTTGTACAAAACAACATTATGATTTTAGCATGACTAAAAAAAAGTGGAAGCGATTCCTTGTTAAAATTGGCTCTTCTTGCTGGCAAGACGCAAAACAGGTGGAAAAAATCTGTCTAGAAGTAGCCGAACTGAGTGAATCCGGCCATGAAATCATCCTTGTTTCCTCTGGTGCCATTCACCTGGGGCAAAAAATTTTAAATTCTGGTCCACACAACCATATCCACCGCAAACAAGCTGCAGCCGCCCTTGGGCAACCTCGTCTAATGCATATGTACCAAGATTTTTTTGCAAAGAAAAATAAAGAGGTCGCCCAAGTACTCTTGACCCATCAGGATATGAATCGAACATCTAGCTATCACAACCTGCAATCCTGCCTGGAATCTCTTTTGTCCCATGGGATCATTCCCATCATTAACGAGAACGACTCCGTTAGTTTCGAAGAGATCACCTTGGGTGACAACGATCACTTGGCTGCCCGTATAGCGATGATGCTGGAGGTGGACCTGGCCATTTACCTCACACAAAGTGATGGAGTGCTACTTGAGGATGGTAGTTATTTAAAAAGAACTAGTGACCTACAAGAAATACGCAAAATCAAACGCATGCAAAAATCCCAAAGCGGTACTGGAGGCATGCAGTCCAAGTTAGAAGCTATTGCCAAAATACATGCAGTGAACATTCCCGCCGTAATAGCAAGCTTCCATGGCAAGAGCCCACTTTTTCATGTATTGAATGATTCCGGTGGCTCCTGGTTTGAGTGCAAAACAACAAAAGCAAAAAACCAGCACAGAAAAATCATTTCCCAAGCAAAAAAAGGAGCCTTTGTTAGTATCGACCAAGGCGCCCATATAGCTCTAAAAAAGAATGCCTCCTTATTGCCCTCAGGCATAACAAAAGTGGCTGGCAATTTTCAACGTGGAGATTGTATTGGCATCAAATACGGAAGAATCATTGTGGGATATGGTATTAGCGAGTACTCTGCGGTCGAGGTAAAAAAAATTCAAGGTCTAAAATCAACAGACATTTCTACGAAGTTGGGATATCATGTCTCCAACGTAGTCATTCATAAAAACTATTTAGCTATGGGCAAGAAAACATGAACTTAACAGAAAGAGCGATTTTAGCAAAAGCTGATTTGAATAAACTTTGGCAAACCAGTGAAGAGGAGCGCAATGCTGTTTTAATAAGACTTGCCAATTTGTTGATAGAAAACAAAGAGCAAATCCTTGCTGCCAATCAGCAGGATGTTAAGACGGCAAAGACAGCTGACTATGGTGCTGCTTTTGTTGATCGACTTACTTTAGATGAAAAGCGTCTGCAAGGTCTGGCTGATGCGGTTTTGGGGATCGCCAAACAGCCGCAGGTAGTTTTTCAATTCGAAGAAGAACACAAGCGTGCGGACGGACTGATTATTAAAAAGCAGAGAATCCCCATTGGCTTGATCGGCATTATCTTTGAATCTCGCCCTAATGTCATTTTGGACTGCTTTGCTCTTGGTTTAAAATCCGCTAATGGCATGTTTTTAAAAGGCGGCAAGGAAGCAAAAGAAACCAATCAAATATTTATGGACCTAGCACATGAGGCATTGGGCAAGAGTATACCTGACACTCTTTTTCAATTGCTACTAGATAAAGAAGCCGCACAAGAAATGCTCCAGCTCAAGGATCAGATGGATCTTATTATTCCGCGTGGAAGTGAAAAGCTGATTCAGTACGTTAAAGACAACTCCAAAGTTCCTGTTATTTGCCATGCACAAGGACTTTGCCATATGTATGTTGATGATAGCGTGGACGCTTCCGAGATGATTGCCTTGGTAATGAACTCTAAGATGCAACGAACTGGTGTCTGCAACGCATTGGAAACTTTACTTTTAGATAGCAAAATATCATTGGCTGACAAAGACCAATTGTTTCACAAGCTAGATGAGGCAGGTTGTGAACTACGTTTGGATGAGAAATTATCCGGCCAGTTCCCTCGTTACAAGAAGGCCACAACAGAAGATTGGCGAACCGAATATTTGGATGCAATCTTGTCTGTCAAAGAGGTTGCGGACGTTCGTGCTGCCATCTCTCATATTCAGTTTTACGGCAGCCATCATACTGAGGCCATCGTTTCCAAGCGCCCAGAAAGCATTGAATTGTTTTTAAACCAAGTAGACGCATCTTGTATCGCTATCAATGCCTCCACCCGTTTCAATGATGGCGGTGAGTTGGGCCTTGGTGCAGAAGTAGGCATATCTACTACCAAAATACACGCTTATGGTCCCATGGGAGCAAGGGACCTTACCACAACTCGCTATTGTGTTGAAGGTAAGGGGCATGTACGTTAATTATATAAAAAAAGGAAGCATCATGGAGCGTAATATTATTATTGATCAAAGTGTGGCCATACTAGTGGATGGCAACAATATAGAAATCAGCATTCACACAGTAACGGAAAATGAAGCCGCTATGGTAAACTTTGACACTCTTGTGCCTAGACTACTAGATAACCGAGCTTTAAACCGCCTTATCTACTTTCGAGAGGGCAAACACATTTCTTCCAAACTTGCAGAGCGCTTGCACAATATGTTTCATGGCTCCGTTGTTCCCTGTCATAAATCCGCCGACATCCCGTTAACCATTAAAGCCTCGCAGCTTGCTACCAAAGTAGATACCATTGTGATCATGTCTGGTGACTCTGATTATGTGGAATTGGTTCGCCATCTTAAGGCTGAAGGAGTTCGTGTGGAAATCGCAGCTGTAGAGCAAACTACTGCCGCAATTTTGAAAGATGAAGCGGATTACTTTCACCCGTTAACGGATGAGGATTGGTTTATCTACAGCGGCAAGGGCGCGAAACAATCGAAAAAGAAATCTCGCAGCCGAAGATAAAAAAAAGGGGCCTAAAGCCCCTCAAGCATTATTCCAAACTCGCGGTTTTATTGTTAGGCTCTACTGGTTTACAAGAAAAGCCCTTGGCCTCAATGTTTTCTTTAATATTACTTAGTATTTTCGGGCATAGCTCCTGCGTTGCTTGCGCCCACGCCACTTCTTGCTGCTCGCCCCATTTGGTGTAATGCACTTCGCACCTTTTGGTCTTATAGGGATTGTCCAAAGTAGTGCGGTGGATTTGTACCAAGCGCTTGTCTTCTCCAACATCACAAACGATGGCCTCCTTCTCAACATTTTCTGCTTTCTCAATTTTTTTCGTATTTTTAGTCTCGACGGATTTCTCTGGCTTTTTGGCATTCTGTGCACAAGCGGCAAAGAATGAACATACACCTAATATAGCTAATTTCTTTAAAATTCTCATTTGACCCCCTTTAGCGTCCAACCATCTAGTATGCAGAATCGGTGCCGTAATGAAAGGCGATTCATTTGCTTCTGAGCCAAAGTCTCTTTGCAGCTGTATAAAATATGTTCGCTGAATGATGCGATTTTAGGGGGGGTGTAAAAATCCTAACAGCTGACTGACATTTTGCTTTTATACGAAAAGGTGCAATCGCTAAACAGCTGAATTCACTTGTACTCAACTGGCATGCCCGCTGCATATAAAATTATTGGAGGAGAAAAATGAAAAAATTAATCTTTATCATCATTACTTTACTAGGGCAGGCTCTTTTCGCCCAGAGCGAATCGAGAACCTTGGTAATGGAAAAGGTCCACCCTACTTTTGGCGATAGTTTTTTGGCCATAATCAACCCAGAAAGCTTTGCGGTAAGCCCAGTAAACTTTTATGATGGACAACTTACCAAGCACTTAATGGATGCAAAAACCAATAAAATCTACTGTAAGGCCACTTATCGAAATTCCAGAAACTTAGTAAACTTTCCCATTATAAGCGTAGAAAAGGTAGAGGTTTGTGTGAGCCAAGAGGGGCAAATTCTGGTTAAAAACTACGGCGATAACAAAAGCGAAAAAGACATCCTTAAAGATGCAGCAGAATTATTAATGCAAATTGAGCCGATGAGTGATGGGACCATCTATGAACATAGCAGCCCCGCTGGCTTATCGAGCGCAACAAAATACGAAGAAGGTGGCACGATCTTTAGCCGCATCAAAGGCGCCCAATAAATTTCGCCCCCCGTATCGCGTCCAACTTTTGGTACAAAGCTGACCAGTCATCTTGATCTGCTATGCTCGCCCATATACTTTCAATTTCATCGATATAAAGCGAGCAGGCACTATCCTTTTCAAAATACTCATGCTGGAGCTGTTCAGCATTTGCCAGCTCGAAAACCTTAATTTGATTAAAAAAGTCGTTAAACAATGGGCCTGTATAATAGCTACCTCTTGGACCCGTCATGGCCTTATAGCTACGGGCCTCTCCTCCAAACCAATCAAAGAAAAAATCCTCAAAAGGAACTTTGCTTTCTGCCATAAACTCAAAAGTCTTGGTGAACAACTTGTTGTTTTCCAACAAATTGATGGGTTTTAAGTTTAATCGAGCTAAAAAGCATGTCATCAAGTGGGAGGAGAAGTATTTCGGATAATTTTTTAATCCATCAAAGCTTTCTTTTGGATCATCATAAAAATGCGAAAAGCAAAGAGCCAATTGCTGCAAGTTCCAATAAATAATATTGGGTTGATTGCCATATGCATAAAGCCCTTCATGATCGAAGTAAGCGGCTACAAAATGCGCATCATAATGGGGTAAAAAGCGGAAGGGACCATAATCAAAGGACTCCCCTGTGATATTAATATTGTCGGTATTTAATACACCATGCACAAAACCTGCTAGCATCCATTCGGCACATGTTTTCGCGCAGGATTCGGTAACCCGATCTAGAAACTTCTCAACTTTTTCTCTACCTTCGAAATTTTGCAGATCTGGATAATAGTGCCGGCAACAATAATTCAATAATTTTTCAATATTGTCCTGCTCACCTAGGTAAACCAAACGCTGAAATGTACCAATACGTATATGCGAGTGTGACAAACGACATAAGACTGCGGAGCGAGTAGGAGATGGCTCATCATTTCTGCTAAGCTGCTCACCTGTTTCAATTAACGAAAAGGTTTTGGAAGTATTCACCCCTTGTGCACTAAGATATTCCGTGGCCAAAATCTCTCTTGCTCCACCTTTTAAAGTAAGGCGCCCATCCCCCCTACGGGAATACGGAGTTTGCCCGCTTCCTTTGGTCCCAATATCCAAGAGTTTGTCCTTATGCATGAATTGCGCAAATAAAAAGCCACGCCCATCTCCAAGCTCCGGATTGTAGTGCTGAAATTGGTGACCATGATAGCGCAAAGCTAGACAGTCTTGTAAACTTCCAGCAAATGCTTGAAAGTTGGCAAAGTGCTGCAGCCACAGATTCTCTTCACATGAAATCCCTAGTTTTTCTGCCCACTTTTGATTTTGATAACGAATGATTTTCTTTGGAAATACAGCAGGCTCTACCACATCGTAAAATTCTTCACCTAATTCTGTGATAGCAGAGCTAGTATTCATGTAAGCCTCCTAAGGGAAGCAAAATAAAAACCATCGTAGCCCTCTATATCGGGCCGCAAAGTCTTTTCAGCAAGCAATTCAAAGTTTTTATGCTGACTTAAAAAATCCTGTACTTGTCTTTGGTTTTCGCTGGGCAAAATAGAACAGGTAGCATAGACCATTCGCCCACCAACTTTTAACATTTGACTATAATCTCGCAAAAGCTTTTTTTGCAGGTCTTGTAGCTCCAACAAGCGCTCCGGTTTTAGTTTCCACTTGCTATCGGGGTTACGGCGCAATACGCCCAAACCCGAACAAGGCACGTCCAAAAGTAGAGCATCCGCCGAATTCACTAAGCGCTTGATGGTTTTTGTGCCCTCGATAAGACGGGTTTCGATGATATCGATGCCCGCCCGTTTGGCCCGTTTGCGCAATTGTTCGAGTTTGTTGGTATGCACATCCAAAGCTAGAATCTTCCCTTTATTTTGCATAAGAGCTGCCAAGTGCAAAGATTTCCCTCCAGCACCGGCACAAGCATCAATCACCCGCATACCTGCTTGAACTCTTAATTGCGGAGCTACCATTTGCGAGGCCATATCCTGCACCTCAAAGAAACCAGACTGAAAAGCTTTTGAGCGAAAAACGTTTTTCTTTGATGGTATGACAATTCCCTCTTCATTATCGGCCACAGTCAAAGCATCTGCAAAACCTTCTTCATGCAACTTACGAAGAAGACTTTGCCTATCAATTTTCAAAGTATTGCACCTTAGATACAATTGGTTCGTTTGGTTTAAAGCTTGGCATATTGACGGCCATTCATCACCTAGCTCTTTCTCGGCAAGTTGAAAGAGCCAATCTGGATAGGACTCTTGTAGAGCCAAGGCTTTATTAGCTTCTATTCTTTGCTCCACCGCAGCTCTATCAATTTCACCTAGATGGCTTTCTTGTTTTGCCCAAAACCACCAGATGTAAAATAATTTTTCTAGACTTTCGAGCTCCGTGCAGGGCTCTTTAGCGTTTAAATACCAAAGATAGCGCCAATGACGAACCATTTCGTATACCGCTTCCGCGACAAATCTGCGGTCTCTAGCTCCCCATTTGCGCTGGCGTTTAAAGTGGTATTCAATCACTTTATCGGCGTAAAAACCTTTTTGAAAAATGTCTTGCAGACACAATCCAATCGCGTTCACAAGATTTTTGTGAATTTTCGTCGGCATCAAAACTCAAAGACGGTGCCGGCAGCTATATAAGTGCCAGAAAATTGGCCTGTAGATGTTAAGAAAACATGATTATTTAATCCTACCTCAAACATGAAGCCCACATTTTCAATTACATTGAAAAAACGCGCTCCCGCAAGGATGGTATAATCAAAAGATAATTTGGATTCATCGTCCGTTTGATCAAGAAAAACACCCAGGCCAATGCCGCCGCCAAAATACAAGGGAAAATCGCTGCGGGCATCGGGAAACGAGAATATCGGCATCAAAGAAAGTTTCGTCGTGTCACTACCATTGATTTCTACGATATCAAATGCCGCCCGAAACATTAGGTCCGAGGAATAGGACCACTCTCCCAAACGATAGGTCACGCCCAAATTGTACTTTCCCTCATTATCCGGGCTTTTCACTCCCCAATTATGAATGTCACTATCTACGTAAGGAGCGATGTGAAGAGCCAAAAAGCGATCTTCACCGCCTCCCCAAATGGATGGGCCAGTAGCTTTTTTCTGTGCACGGATGTATTCATCGGCAGCCTTTTTACCCGTAGGAATCTGCTTGGTCTCGGAGGGCTGGCCTCTATCGTCCACCAAGACTTTCTGCCCATGTGCGACGCTTACCGAAATAAAAACAACAATGAAAGAAAGAAATGTCGCTCGCATAAATACCTCTTTAATCTTGACCACTAGTAGAAAAGGCCATAAATTCGCTCCAATATAACACTAAATATGGCGGTATAGTCAATGAAATGCCCTAAATGCGGAAATTTTGATAACAAAGTTTTAGACACCCGTGTGCAATCCGATGGTGATATCATTCGTCGACGCCGGGAGTGCAACGAGTGTTTTTACCGCTTTACCACGCAGGAGTCTTTACTGCGTGTTTTTCCCGCAGTTATAAAAAAAGATGGACGCAAAGAATCTTTTAGCAAGCTCAAACTTCTGACAGGGATGCAGGCCGCCTGTCAAAAACGCCCCATTTCTTTGGCACAGATGGAACAGCTTGTAGAAACCATTGTGAAAGATGTACTGGAGCACCCTAGCAAAGAAGTAAGCAGTGATGAGCTCGGGAAAATGGTCATGAATCAATTAAAGTATTTAGATGATGTGGCCTTTGTTCGCTTTGCCAGTGTTTATCGAAACTTCGATGATATTAAAGAGTTTATTGAAACACTTCAAAAAGAAGAGGGGGATAAAACTAAGGACACGGCCACTGCGCCTGAAGCTTCCATTTAAGGAGTATGTACATGGGTGTGCGCCGTAAATCTCGCGAATTAGCTCTACAAATATTATTTCAAGAAAACTTTAATCCTGACATTAATATGGAGCAATCCTTAGCTTTATATCGAGAGAGCTTCGACACTTCTCCTGAAGTATGGGAATATACAAAAATTTTGGTGCGAGGTGTTCGCGATCATATTGCCGAGATTGATCAATGCATCCAAGCCTATTCTCCAAATTGGAAATTGCAGCGAATGGCCGTTGTGGACAAGAGCCTGCTACGGATCGCTTGCTTTGAAATTAAATTTTTAGATCGCGACGTGCCACCAAAAGTGGTTATCAATGAAGCTATCGAAATTGGACGAAAGTATTCCAGTGAAGACTCCCCGTCCTTTTTAAATGCTATTTTAGATAATATTGCCAAAAACCGCTAGAACTACACACATTGCAGCAATATCCATAGGTGGACATTCCCTCTGCTAAGTCCTATGATTTTGGTATGCAAATCGAAGAGTTGCCAAACAATATGGTCTATAAAGAGGGTTCAGAATTCTGGGTGGCTGCTGACAAGGCTCATTCCTCTTGGGCACATAAATTGGATTGGTACATTAATTTTTTGATAGCCAAAGTTTCGCAAGTGAAACGCCAAGAGCTGTCGCCAGAATTGCAAACCATTCTTTCTGAAGAGCAAATTGAGGCACCCAAAAATATACATTTTGAAAAGCCAAATTTATACTTGGCCACTCGTCAATTTTTGCCAAACCAGGCACTTATGATCATACCTTATTTTGAAAACAATATTCCTTGGCTAGAAGAGCTGGAGCGTGTGTGGCTGGACTTAGGAAAACCTAGCTTGCGAGTCTTTTTGCCAAAAGGCATGCAAAAAGAAAGTTTTATCGAATTTGCAAGCAAGCACTTAGAGGGTGAGGTTACATTTGTCTGTGAAACCACTCACCCTGCCTACGCGCAGTAATTTTATATCTCAATAAGGCATGCCCAGAACCTCATAGAGGTAATTGTAAGTTAGAGCCTTGATCGTTGCAGACTGCTTGTTGTTGGCAGCCCCAGCATGCCCACCTTCTGTATTTTCATAATAATATACCTTTTGCCCCATGTCCTCTAAACGCGCCGTCATCTTACGAGCATGGCCAGGATGCACACGATCATCTTTTGTTGAGGTCCATATTAAGGCCTTCGGATACTTAGGGCTGCTTTTAATATTATGATAGGGTGAATACTTAGAGATAAATTCCCAGTCCTCATCAATGTCTGGATTGCCGTACTCCCCCATCCAAGAGTGACCAGCTAATAGCTTGTTATATCGTTTCATATCTAGTAGCGGCACAGCTATAACCACACCTGAAAATAGATCCGGTCTTTGCGTTAAAGCCACACCCGTTAGCAGACCGCCATTAGATCCGCCACGAACGGCTAGCTTGGCAGATGAACTTATTTTTTTCGCAATTAAGTCCTCTGCCACTGCATACAAATCATTAAAAGCATTTTGTCGCTTATGTCTTTGTGCAGCCTTATGCCAGCGCGGCCCATATTCCCCTCCGCCTCGGATGTTCGCCAATACAAAAACACCGCCTTTTTCTAACCATAGCTTGCCATCACTTGCCAAATAATAAGGTAAACGAGAAACCATAAAGCCGCCATAGGCGTTAATCAATGTTGGATTGCTACCGTCAAGGGGTATGTCTTTTGCCGCCACCATAAAATAGGGAATTTTCTCACCATCTTTGGATGTTGCAAAATATTGTTTCACCTCATATTTACTTGCATCGAATTTTGGCTGCAAGTCTTGCAAAAGAAAGGATTCATTGGATTTTAAATCATAGCGATACAAACTTGTAGGCCGCAAAAAGCCCTCTACCTCTAATAGTAGGTAATCATAGAAACGAGAGCTCCAAACTATGGATGTCTTTGCCATTTGCACCGGTAGCATAAGGCTTGTAGAGCTCCATTCATTGTTACTTCTTTGTAGCCGAAGTATCTTAGGCTTTACATCTTCTAAAATCTCTAAAAGCAATTGGGATTTGGTTTGCTCTAAGGAGGTAACTGCCTGTTGGCTATTAGGGCGAAATACCAATTCGGCTCGAATCTCGTCTTGCAGTATCTTTTCAACATCAATAGCAATTAGATCACCAGATAGAAATTCTACACCGCCAATAAAACCATCCTCTCTTACAGAATAAAAGGATTGCCCCTTGTAAAAGCCTTTGTATTCAAGATATTGCGGTAAATTATATTGCTTCAGAGTTTTTGTTTTTAAATTGTAGTCAAAATAATTTTCTTTGTACCAAACGGGAATTTGCACAATGGTGAGTTTATCCTCTTCATAGTGGTAATCCACATCAATAAATAAATCATCTTTGGAGGTTTCCAAGATTGTGTCTGCCTCTTGTAGTTTTTGGCCACGCCTCCATAATTTTAAAATTCGCGGGTAACCAGATTTATTTAATGAGTCTTCACCAAAATCACTTGCAACCGTGATTCTATTCTCGTCAATCCAATTCACCCAAGATTTGGCTTCTTTCAACTCGAAACCACCGCGTACAAACTCCTTTTTCTCTAAATCAAATTCTCGAACTACCACGGCATCTTTGCCTCCGCGAGATAGCTGAACCAAGGCACGGCGGGCATGTTTTTCTTCTACATGAACACCTTTATAAACCCAATTTTCATTTTCTTGTTCTGCTAGCTCGTCAATATTCAGAAGAATCTCCCAATTGCTACGATTAGCAAAAAAATCCTCTACGGGCATACGGCGCCAAAGACCTCTTTCATTTTGTTCATCTCGCCAAAAATTATAAGCCATATTTTTTCGAATACTAACGTAGGTGATTCGGTCCTTGTCATTTAAGACCTGTAAGGTAGATTCGTAGTCTTTTTGGAATTGCGGCTTCAGCTTAAAATGCCCCAGAGACTTTTGATTATGCTCTTCTGCAAATTCTAAAGCTTTTTTACCTTGAATGTCCTCTAAATACATAAATGGGTCCTTGGCACATGTATGTTGCGTTACAAAAAAACTAAAAACCAGGATCATTGGCAAAATGATTTTCATGGAGGTCCTCCCTTCAGGCTTAGTAACAAAAAATGCATACAAAGGCTACGAATTGTTAACAAGCTAACACCTGCGTAGCAAAATACGGCACCTCTCGTAATATGGGCCTCTAATGCCATTATATTGGTTCTGACAGGCCTTGAATTTGCTCTTTAAATGGTTGGAGGAAATTATGTACAAACTTTTACTTGCCCTGAGCCTAGCATTTAGCAGCCAAGCGATGGCCAGTCTTGCCTTTCAGATTGATTTTAGCTGGCAAGATCAAATCCGCGGCCAAGAGAATATGACTTACGATAGAAGCGAATATTACAATAGCTTTGGCCAAGACAGCTTTTCTTGCATCAATAAACATTTACGTAATTTGCACAACGAGGAATTGATTCAGGCCTATAACCATCATTACGAACAGACACAGAACACTTTGAACATTGGCCTAAATCTTAAAGTATCCAATACGCAACCAAACTACTGTGACTTGAATCCAGCCATTGACTGCTCCTCTACGAAAGGATTTAAGAAGCCCTCCTCGCAACTAAGCGTATCCATTAACGGAGACTTGATTCAGATGTTATCAATAGATGAGATTCATGATCACCAGGACTTTTGCGGAAGGAACTGGAAGAAAAATCAAGAAAACTTGCAACGTAGTATCTTGCATTACCTCAAAAACCAAGAGGCAAAAAATTTACTGCGTCAACGCTTGGAGAAACCAGGAGTAAAAGTTTTTTCCGAGCAGGAAGCTAGAGAAAATGCTCTTAAGAACGGCTATAATATGGATATTAGCTCTCAACAGGCACTGGAAGGAATCGTTGGTGTTTATTCTTACCCAGAAGCCAGCGATGTGGGCTTAAACGAATTTGCCGTAATTGATATTCCAAAACAAGAATCACACAACCCGGCAGCACGATAATCCATTAAGAATTAGAACAACTCTTCAGACTTCAATCCCATTCGGCGAGAAACCACCCGGACAATCTCCGCGGCGGTTTCTTCAAGAGCTCTTTCGGTAACATCAAAGACTGGCCAACGCTTGTTCTTTTTAAAGATTTCATTGGCGTACTCAATCTCATCGTGGATTTGTTGCAAAGAAGCATAATCACTACCAGGATCTTGCTGAAACTTTTCTAGACGATTGCGCCGAATTTTTGAGAGTTTTTCGCGATCAATGGTAAGGCCAATGATCTTTTTTTGGTCGACGTTTTTTAGTTCTTCTGGTAGCGGCACCCCTAAAACTAAAGGAATATTCGCCACCTTCCAGCCCTTGTGAGACAAAAAAATGGAAAGTGGGGTTTTGGAGGTACGAGAAATACCAACCAAAATAATATCTGCCTGGTTAAGCTCTCGCAAATCCTTACCATCATCGTGCTTTACAGTAAACTCGATGGCGGAAATACGCTTAAAGTAGGTGTCATCTACCACACGCAAAAGTCCAGCCTCTTTTTCACTACTAACCTTATTAAAAAAAGTATCCAACGCCTGAAACAGCGGACTTAATAAATCAATGGCAATGATCCCCTCTGCCATAGCCATATCGCGTATTTTCTTTTTTAGACTTTCGCTCACAACGGTATAAATCAGAAAACCATCTTTTTCTTTAATCTCAGATATCAAACGATCTACCTGCATTTCGGTACGCACATTTTTACAACGAATGATATTGAAATCAAATTCACTGTAATGAACTAGCGCAGCTTTGATTAGCGATGTGGCCGTTTCCCCTGTGCCGTCAGATAAAATAAAGATATGGGCTTTTTTCATTTACATACAAATGCTTTTAATAAAAATTCGTGTACTTCCTCAGCCAAATAGCGAATAATGACTTTTGGAAATTCAGAAAATAGAATAAAAGCATAATCAGCGCAAGGTCTAAATAATAAAGCATTTGCCTCTTTAGAAAAGTAGGGTAATTCCAACTGCTCAATGCTATGAAATCCCCTAGGCCCAACACGCAAAACCTGATCCATTCGACTTTCTGGAAGAATCATTTTATAAGTAGGAACTTCTTCCTTTTCTCCATGAGCAAATTTATCTACAAGCGTCCACTCATCACCGCTTCGACGAAATAGAAGCCCCGCCTCAAAATTTTCCACCAATGCTTCAAAAGAAATTTTGGCGCGCTCTTCTTCTGTGGCATTTAGGTAAGTGATTGTACGTGTTTTTTCACTTAACTCTGAGGATGCTTCGAAATACTGCGTCCAGTCTTTTTCATTTTCCAAAAGCAAGTCTTCAATATTGTCCAATCCACTCTTAATCCACTTCTCAATTTGCAGCATGGGTTCTCTCCTTCAGACTTAATCAGTATAAAGGATCGGCGGCGAAAGTGTTTCAGGATTAAAGTAAACGGCAAGAATTCTTCTCTTATGTTTAGGAAGCTTTTTCCACATTGAAAAAAAAGGCAAAATCTTCCCAGCGCATGGGCTTAAGACTTTCGCTATGTCTAGGTACTAATCCAAGCCGTTTTGCTGCTTGAGGATATTTAAAAAGACCTCGACCGTTTTCATATTACGCTGTGTTTTAGAAAAGTAACAAACCAAGTTCATGGGGTAGGAAAAATCCTCAATAAGAACCCGCTTCATACGATTGGTTTGTACCTGTTTTTTAATGGAGTGAGCCGGCAAAAAGCCCCAACCCAATCCAGCTTCAATGATTCTTTTTAATGAACCAACATTGGATGACTCAAACACAGGTCTAATACTGACGTTATGGCGCTTAAGCTCTTTTTCTAAGGTATGGGAGAAACCCGGAAATTCTTTACCTAATTGTACCACTGGGCGACTAGCAAAATCTTTAATCGCAATACGGCCTGGATAATCTAGACTTTTAGAGCTGGCAACAAGCCACATCTCATCGCGACCAATAAACTCCCCATCCTTATTTAGGGGGGCTCCGCCAAACTCGTTCTCTGCATCAGGTAGAATGGCCACGTCGATTTCTTCTTGCTCAAGAGCTCGCAACATATCACTGCCCTGACCATAGGAAAGACTCAAGCTTACGGTATCATTGTTTTTTAAAAATATGGAAAAAACAGGAGAAACCATATGCAAACCTATCGAGTTCAAAGTGCCTACCCGCAAGGTACCGGCAACCTCTTCCCCCATAGACTGAATGGCAAGCTCCGCTTGTTTGGCCAGCTGAATGATGCGAGAAGCATAGTCATAGAGCAGGGTTCCTTGCGGTGTGGCTTTCGTGCGGCGAGATCCTCGCACCAAAAGATTCACCCCAAGGTCCTCTTCCAGTTGTCGAATCTGCTGACTCACCGCTGGTTGGGTCAAAAATAGTTTTTGGGCAGCTGAGGTCATACTCCCCTCTTTGATAACGGCGCAAAATGTATGTAACTGTTGCAGGTTCATTACTACTCCTATGGGACTTAGTTTAGCATAAAAATTACTAATACCAAGCAAAGACAACGAAGTATTATGTAACAGCTATCCCGACGAAAATCTAGCTAGTTTTTTTCTGGCTGACCCTCTTAGCAATCCATTAATAGAATGATTTTATGTACTTACTATTTAGCCTTTTCCTCATGCTTGCACCCGCCGAAGCCAAACTCTTTCAGAACTCCTATGTAAAATTTGAACTGCCTGATAATTGGCAATGCCAAATGCAGCAAACCGAATGGATATGCAGAAGTAGCAATCGGCAATCCGCACGCGAGGCCATCATCATATTGACGGCCAAAGAAGTTTCCCCGCAGGACACCCTAACCAATTACGAAAACTATTTACGCAAGCCCAAAGTTTCGGTGAACTCGAAGGGCAAGAGCATTCCAGCCACCTTAAAAAAATTAGAAACACGAAAAATTAAAAATATGGAATGGGTAGATGGCTTGCTTCTTGGCAGCGAAATCCCTAATTTTTATACTCGCTATTTGGCTACGGTGAAATCGAAGGTGGCCGTGCTAGTTACATTCACGGCCCACCAAAGACACTATACCAAATACTCCCGCGATTTTTTTCAAGCAATTGAATCCCTAGAGGTAGTTGCAACGGATGCGCTACTAAACCGTAGCAATACATTGCGAGGAGCTGGTACTGGCAGCTTAATTAGCAGTGATATGGGCGGCATTATACCTCCTGATATGCTCGAGGAGGGGGAATGTTTCGAAGGCGAAGATTGCTACGAGGATGCCTCTGCCAGCAATGAGTGGCTCGATTACGCCTTGGTTGTCTCGCTACTGCTGCTCGCAGTGGGCGCCTATATGGTATTAAAGAAATAGTCGTTGAATTTTAAATGAAAGAGTTTATTTTTTATCTATGGAATTTTTAGAATTACTTGCCAAAGCTGCCGGACTTAGCCCTACCACCTTGCTCATCCTTGGCTTTATAGCCTGTCTTGCTTTTCTACTTGCTCTGCGGGAGTTCGCCACTTGGTATCTACGTATTTTTCAGGTGCAAAAATCCTTGCAAGCCGTGCAGGAAGACTTAGAAAAGACTCGAGAAGATCTGCAAAATTTACGCGTGCAACTAGCTAGCCAAGAGCCCTCCAAAGCACAGCCAGTAGCCGCGCCCCAGGATACCTCCAAAAAAGATCGCTTTACCCTTTCCCACTAAGCCGCGAAAAAGGCAGTGAACACTTTTTACAAATTGCAATTTCATCTGGCCTATTCTTGAGACTTGCCTTATTATCCGGCACTCAAGGAGACCCCATGAAGCCTATTTTTCTTCTAATAAGTAGTTTTTTATTCTCCCTTTCCTTACACGCCTTAGAAGGCGCCTGGCAGGGCACCTATAAAGACCCAAAGAAAACTGCGTCCTTTACTCTGATTGTAGAAGCAAATGGCTCTGCCACATATTATGATGATTCCTCCGTTGGTCCGTACTGTAAGGGCCAAGTGGCCAGCACCAAGCGATTCGTTAGCTTGAACTTCACCTGCGATAAAAAAGTGAGTGGCGGCATTTTCACCGCCACCAAAGAACTTCGACTAGAAATTTATAGTGAGCCTAATGAGTTGATGCAAAACTTAGGACTCATGGAAGTGGAAGTAAAATCCAATGCCATGGGCCGCAATACAATGCTCATTCAAAAAGTACCAGAGATCAGCTATGGCTCCCTCCACCTGCGCCCTACGGTATTTGACGCCACCATTGCCTTGTATCAATACGACCAATTTAGAGGGAATATGCAGGTGCAACTGCACAAGTCTTCGAGTTTAGAAGTGGCTTCTGGTGAATTGCGCTTTCCACGCAACTACTATGTTTTTGGGCGCAAGGAAGAAATTCGTGAAGATGGTTTACCTTACTACCTATCTCGCTTTGGCTCCTACAAGTTTGACGAAAATTTTCTTGTCTTCGAGGTTCGTGACGACAACGAGAAAAGACTGGAATTAGCTTTGGACCTGAGCTCTATTGATAAGGAGAATGTCTACTTATTTAACGATGGCAATTTACCAAAAAGCGTGGAACTAAAAAGAATCCCCGCCAAAATTAATGGGCAAGACATTGAGGTAGAGATTTACCCTCCCGCGCTGTTCTAAGCATTATGCAGCCCATCTACTAGTTGACATTCTTATAGGTCGGCATACACCCAAAAAGACATAGCCGCTTTTCGGACAGGACATGCGGAAAAGGTAGCTGACACCTATTGGGGACACCTATTGGACTACGAGGTTGGTAAAATAGATTCCTTTTACCACGCCTTGATCCAAGAAGCGGTTTAAGGTTCCGATGATTTCATCTTTAAGTAAAAGCTTACCTTGGATGCTCTCTAGATCTGTAAAGGATTTTTCATTTAAAATCTTGGCAATGCGGTCACGAGCTTCTGTTGTTTTGGTGATCACTTCCTCATAACCATTTTCATCCACCATTTCCAAGCTCATCTCAATCTGCATGGATTTTCTAGCCTTACCGGCAAGATTGATCACAAAGGGGTCCATTGAGTAGATAATGGGCTTTTCCTCAAAGAACTTCATTTTTTCAGCAAACTTAAGCCGTTTGATCTCTTCCCCAATGGGATCGGCCACATAACCAATGGTATTGGAGTAGACCGTAAAGACTGCTGCTCCCCCACCGAGCACATTGATAGCAACAAAGGCCATAGTCAGGATCTTTTTCCAGTCCTTCTTCTTTTTAGGCGTTTCCGCCTTTTCCTGTTCTTGATTTTCTTCTTCTGCCATAGTCAATTTATCGGAGATTTTCTTCTGGACTAAAGTCATTTTGTTCGGAAAAATAAAGTATATTTTTGAGAAAATGGTGAACTTTTAAACAGCTTAATTGAGAGATCATGCTTCTAGTCTTTAGAAAATCCTTAGAATGCCGTAGAATGAGTATGGTGCGACATTTACTGGTAATTACTAGTTTCATGCTATTTTCTGGCTGGTCTCTAGCAGGCGAGGTACCAGCAGGATTGTGGTCTTCTGCAGAGGGCTCCTCCTACTATCCTCCCTATGTATTTACCGTCGACAAAAGCAAGCGCAAGCTCAGTGTCTGGGACACCAATACAGTTCCATTTAAAAAAATAAAAGAATTTGAAAACGACCAAGGAAAAGTAGACGGCAATAAAATGGTGCAAGGAGATAACAAAACTCCTGAGGGCATCTACTTTTTTCAAGAACAAAAAAACGGTCATGATGTAAATTATGAGCGCTATGGGGAAAGAATCTTTACCATGGATTACCCGAATTTATTTGATAAGCGCATTGGTAAAACGGGTTATGGCATCTGGCTACACGCCGTGCCTGATACCACCCCTCTTAGCCGCGGCTCCGAGGGCTGCGTGGTTCTTCGCAATGAGAACATCCTCAATGTATCGGAAAATATCGTATTGGGCCGTACCCCAATCCTGATTTATGACGAGATGAACTTGGTATCTGAAAAAGATCGCAAAAAAGAAGTACAACGTATCAATAAGTTTTTGAACGCCTGGCAAACGGCTTGGCAATCCAAGGACTTAGATACCTATATGTCGTATTATGCCAATGACTTTAAAGCCATGCGTATGGATAAAGACACCTGGCGTAGGTACAAAAAAGGATTGAACGAAAAGTATGACGTAGTTCAGGTGAACCTTTCGCAGCCATTTGTTTTTGAGCAAAATGGCAATATCATTGTAAGGGCTTTGCAGCACTACCGATCAGACAAACATGAAGACTATGGTGAAAAATTTCTTTATGTTCGCCGCACACCCGTAGGCGGCTTTGAGATCATTCATGAAAGCTGGGAATCTGTGCCTAGAGAAGTGGTAACTCGCGAGTTGGGAACCGAGACCATCAGTGGCAGAGAATTAAGCTCCGTTCCTGTCAACTAATTTAAAGTTTTGTCTTGTGCATTTTCTTCGTCCATGGGGATTTCCACGGTACGGGCATTGGTGGCCGAATCGGGTAAAGAGTCCTTGTATGCCTTCACATCTTGCGCGCTCACTACGCCACGCTTTAAATTCCAGTTTACCAATCGCACATCAAATTTATTATCGTCTAAAGCTTTTTTGTGACCCATTTATCCTCCACTAATTCCAATATTTTTTAGAATCATCATCTGGCTGATCATTGTCTATCACTAAATGCAGTTTCGGTCCATTCCTCTTTCTTCGCTTTTTGCGCTGATCCGAGGACCATCTAGCCGATCCCCAGAGAAAGAGGAATCCAGAAATTAGCCCCCCTAAGTGGGCCAAATTGGCAACTCCTGATTGGCCACCGCCAAGTACCATGACCAATTCAAACAAGCCGATGATCAAAACAAAGATTTTGGCTTTCATGGGAAAGAGCAACATAAAGTATAGGATCCGCTCGCCAAACAAAATGCCATAAGCCAAGAGCAAGCCAAATACGGCTCCACTAGCTCCGATCACAGGCACAAAAGCCATTTCCAAACGAAAACCCACCATGAAAAAAATCGTATATACTGCCAAATAAATTAAGGCCGCTCCCACGCCGCAAACTAGATAGTAGGTAAGAAAAAAGCGCGAGCCCCACTTTAGCTCCAGCTCAGAGCCAATAAACCAGAGCATCAGCATATTAAAGGGCAAATGCAAGACTCCACCATGCAAAAACATATAAGAAAAAATCTGCCATAGCTTGAATTCCATAAGTACCGAGTAAGGAACCAAGCCAAAATTCCCCACAATATTCCAATCGAAAAGACGACCGAAAAGCAGTTGGAAAAGCAGCCACACTGCTACATTGGCAATGACCAAACGCTTTACCATAGGCGTAAAGGGGGGCTGCTGCATCATGATTTGTCCGCGTTGCATGCATTAAGAATGGCAAATTTTACGGGAAAACTCAAACTTATAAAATTTGCCTAGCCCCGCTTTTCACTGAGTTCAATCAGCACCCCACCACTAGCTTTCGGGTGGATAAAGGCCACTTTGCAATTGTGCGCTCCCGGCCTGGGAGTCTCATCTATCAAACGAATGCCGCGCTTTTTGTACTCTTGCAACAATTGCTCGAGATTTTCTACGCGATAGCAAATATGATGAATGCCTGGCCCACGTTTTGCCAAAAACTTGGCAATGGGACTTTCGGTACTGGTAGGCTCCAATAGCTCTATGTTCACCTGATTTCGCAACGAGAGAAAGCAGACTTTGACCTTTTCGCTAGGCACCTCTTCGATTTCATACTTATCAAAGCCCAAAGCTTGGTAGAATTGCAAACCTTCTTCTATGGTATTAACTGCTATGCCTAGGTGGTCCAATTCAAAATTTGAAAAATCAATGTTCATCTTCGAGTTTCCTTAACGCTTTTTCTAAGGGTTTGCGAATGCGGTGATAGGTTTCCTCTAAACCCTCCGACATGACTCTGGTCTTGGCAATTTGAGGAAAAAAGTTACAATCCCCTATCCAACGTGGAATCAAATGATAGTGCAAATGATGGGGAATCCCCGCTCCCGCGGCTCTACCCAAGTTAATTCCCACATTCAGGCCATGGCATTTGTATTCTTTTTCTAATACCCGAAGGGCCACACGAATTGCCAATTGAATCATGATGTACTCATCTTCTTTGAGCTTGTGCAAGTCGCCAACATGCCTTTTGGGCATTACCATCATATGTCCAATATGGTAGGGGTATTTGTTCAATACCACCATAAACTTTTTGCCTTTGTACAAGACCAGATTTTCAAAAGACGGCTTGCCACGTCTTACATGGCAAAACACACATTCTTTAATATTGTCCTTTTCTTTATGGTAGGCCTTACGTTGCGGGTTGTACAAAACCTCTCGATCCTTAGGCCAACCATCATCTTGCTTGTTCAAATACGACTCCTAAATACGCTGGATATAAATATAGTGGTTGCCCCAATAATTTTGTCGGTAGGACTTGCTCCACTTTCGCCGGCAAATTGCCCAAATTAAAAAGTTGTGTGCGACCTAAAACCTCTAGCAAAAACTCCTTTGGCATCTTCGGATTAAAAACTGGGGGGTTCTTGCCTAAACCCGTCAATTCTCCCATTTCATCCAGGGCTTCCTTGTAAGTGGCCACTTTGTCCACCAAACCATACTCCACACCTTTGCTGCCCGTAAAAATTCGTCCATCAGCAAGGGGCTCAATGTCGCGCATTTGTTTATTTCTGCCATCCGCTACTGCAAGCATAAATTGTTGATGAACGTCATCAATGACATCTTGTAGGTAGTCCTTCTCTGTTTGAGTCATAGCCCGAGTGTTGGTGCCGGTGTCCTTGAACTTGCCGGTTTTTAGAGAATAACGTTGAATTTTGGCCCAGTCATAAAGCTCACTCAAATTGGCAAATTCCATGATAACACCAATGGAGCCCATTAAAGTGCCGGCATTTACATAGATTTTATCTGCCCCCACGGCAATGTAGTAACCACCACTCGCCATAATGGCATTGGCAGAAACAAATACTGGTTTTTCTAGTTCCTCACGAATGCGTTTGATTTCTGAGTATATTTCTTGCGAGGGACCAACGACACCGCCCGGTGAGTTCAGACGCAAAATAACCCCCTTTATTTTTTTGTCGTAGGCGTATTTGCGCAAATCCGCTAAGATTTCTTTCCCGTCAAGAATCACCCCATCGATATCTAGATGCAAAATGGAGTCCTCGCTGACCTGCATCTCCCCTGGAGGCTGCATATGCTTTAACGAGGAAGACATCATATAGACACAGGAGCCTAGAAAAAGAAAGACCGTCATTGAGAACAAGAACCATGGATTTTTCAGCATATTTACCTCTATTTGATTGGAACCACATCATAGAGAAAAAAGCCATGCTTGGCGAGCTTCGCACATGATTTTGCGATGCATATAGAAAATCGTCTCAAAGTGAGACGAACGTAGAACTTCTGCTCACATGAATACCAGATTCGCAATCAAAGAAGCTGAAAAACCATATATTTTAAGCTAATGGGCACAGGCTTTGCACATTATATTTGTGTGTAGGGAGGGGAAAATGAAAAAGATATTCATTCTATTATTTTTCTTATTACTGTTAACTGCGTGTAGTACCGACATGGGCTCGGTAACGCCCTTAGAAGAAACGCGTTTATCTTCTACTTCTGTTTTGCAAAGTGCCGATTGGTCTACTAGATGCACGGCAGATTTCAGCAATCAAAACTTTAAAAAAACCTGGAGCCATATAATTACCTATTCGGCCGAATTAGATTCTATCTTGATTGAGACGAGCAACGTGAATGAGAATCATAACCCTGGCAACACCAACCCGTCCAATATAGTGGACTTAGAAGAATTAAGCCGCCTAGAATGCAAAAGCATTCCCTATATGATCGGACAATTGAAAGCCGAGGGAACGATCTTAGCTGGCGCAACTTTTGAGATTCACCTCAAATTATGTTTAGAAAATAATATTTTATCCATTCGTCATGATTCAAAAATCCTGGAAGAGCCTTCCATAGAGAGTCCTTTGCACTGCGAAGTGAATATGGCAAATGGTTTCAAATTATAAATCCCATAAGGCTTAAGATGAGCCGTTTTACCAACCCTACACACCTAGGCCCTCAAATATGAGGGCCTTTTTTTTCATAAAACATAAAACATAGAACAAGACGAGCTTGCTCGCAAAAAAAAGGGCCTCTGTTAAGAGACCCTCAAAAAGAACTTCGTTTAGGGCGATCTTTGCAAACTTAGCAAAGACCAGCCGCTAGAGAAATTCCACTATTCCTTCATGCCTTTTAAAGCTTCACCAAAAACATCACCCATAGTAGTGCGTGAAGTAGATTTAGCTTTTTGGATATATTCATCCACATTCTCTTTGTTCTCTCGCATTTTCACGATCTTGGAGCTAAGGCCGATTTTACGTGAGGTTTGGTCGATCATGATCACTTCTGCTTTGATCGTATCACCAACGTTTACCACATCCTCTGGCTTTTCCACTCTTTCATTGGAAAGCTCGGATATGTGAATCAGTCCCTCTACTTCAGGTCCTAACTCAACAAAGACTCCAAAATCAGCCAGCTTCACCACTTTTACTTCATGCTGAGAACCGATTGGAAATTGTGACTCCACATCTGCCCAAGGATCTGCCTCTAGTTGCTTGATACCAAGTGAAAATCTTTCGTTTTCCACATCTACACCAAGTACAACGGCCTTAACCTTTTGGCCTTTTTCAAACATTTCTGATGGATGATTGACTCGTTTGGTCCAAGAGAAATCCGAGATGTGAACAAGCCCATCGATTCCCTCTTCGATACCGACAAAGATTCCAAAGTCTGTGATGGATTTTACTTCACCTTCGATAACCGTTCCAGGTGGGTAGGACTCTTTTAACTCATCCCAAGGATTTGGCTGAAGCTGCTTCATGCCAAGGCTGATACGGCGATTTTCCTTATCAATATCAAGTACCATTACCTCGACTTCATCATCCACTTTTACAATTTGCGATGGATGCTTCACGCGCTTTGTCCAGCTCATCTCACTTACGTGAATCAAGCCTTCTACACCTTCAGAAATATCCATAAAGGCACCGTAGTCCGTAAGACTTACGATCTTACCTTTCAGCTTCGTGTCCTTAGGATACTGTGTATCAATATCCAACCAAGGATCTTCGGTAAGCTGTTTAATACCAAGGCTAACGCGCTCTTTGTCATTATCAAACTTCAGAACTTTTACATCGATTTCATCACCGACATTCAGAATTTCAGAAGGATGTTTCACACGTCCCCAGCTCATGTCCGTAATATGTAGCAATCCGTCCATGCCGCCAAGGTCAATGAAGGCACCATAATCGGTGATGTTTTTCACTGTACCCTTCAGCACAGTACCCTCTTCCATATTCTCCAAAGTATTGGAGCGCAGGTTCTCGCGCTCGGCTTCCAGCAGTACTCGTCTGGAAAGAACGATATTTCCACGCTTTTTGTTAAACTTGATAACTTTGAATTTAAATTTTTTGCCAATGAAATTGTCTAGATTGCGAATGGGTCGAAGATCAATCTGACTACCTGGTAAAAATGCTTTCACGCCAATGTCTACGCTTAGGCCACCCTTAACTTTGGCAATCACCATGCCCTCAACAACCTCTTCGTTCTCAGCAGCACGAGAAATGTCTTCCCAAGCACGCATCATATCGGCTTTGTCTTTCGATAAGACGACCATGCCATTGTCATTTTCTAGACGAACCACGTAAACTTCGATTTCATCGCCTTCTTGAACTGTCAAACTACCATCGTAAGATTTGAATTCCGATAGGTTTACAACCCCTTCGGACTTGTAATTGATATCTACAACCACATATTCTTGGTCGATGGAGATAACCTTACCTTTGATAACATCGCCCACATCAATCACAGCATCGGCATCACTTTCTTTGAGTAGATCGGCAAAAGATTGTTTGGTATTAATCTCTACCTTTCCCGGATTGTCGGCGACGTCTTTATCCTCTGCGTCCAGAGCCTCCAGCACCTTCAGGCGAATCTGCTGTGCCTTCGTAAGGTTTTTTTCATCTTTATATGTGTTCAAATATTCCTCCTCCGATACCAACCCTAAGGTTCGCATCTTACAATGTATTCCACCCGAATCGGGTCGATGAATTATCGATTGGGATGGTCCTACGGTTATAGAACTTTCGCCTCTAAAGTCAAAGAAAAAGCCTGGGATTACAGCTCTAAGCTAGCTCGTGCGATCTCTTCCACGCGATCTACGACCGCCGCAAGACTTAGCTCCGAAGTATCGATTATATGAGCTTTTTCAGGCACTTGCATCGGTGCTACTTTGCGTGACTGATCACGATCATCACGCTGTTTTTGCGATAGCTCAATTTCTGCGGCATCGGTTCCCATTTGTTCGGCTCTTCGCTTGGCACGATCGCCTTGCTTGGCAGTAAGAAAGATTTTCACATTCGCCTGCGGAAAAACCACCGAACCACAGTCTCGGCCTTCGGCAATCAAACCGGGTTGTCCTTTTGCACAGGCACGCTGCCCCTCAAGTAGTGCCGTTCGCACTTCTGGGTATTGCGAAACTTGTGATGCCAATTGCCCCACGGCATCAGAATGCGCTTCCGCGGTTACATCTTCACCTCGAAAGATTACTTTGGTTTTCTCCGTTGATAATTGCACTGACCAAAGATCTGTCTGTCTTGCCAAATCGGCCAGAGCTTGCTCATCTGCAAAGTCCACTTGCATTTGCTTGGCGACATAGGCCAAACCACGGTAAAAAGATCCCGTAGAAACCCACGTCCAGCCAATGCGTTTGGCCAGATCGCGGCTAACGGAAGATTTGCCACTTGCTGCAGGTCCATCAATGGTAATCACCTTTGTCATTCTCCTTCTACCTACTTTTCAACCATTCATTGATAAAGTGAATGGCCATTTGATTTTCTTCTTCTAAGCCAACACTCATACGTAAATACTCTGACATTCCATAACCCGCTAAGGGGCGCAAAATAATACCCTTAGTAAGCAAATAAGTATTTAACTCCTGTGCTCTGCCGCCCGGCACCTCGAACATAACAAAATTCGCCTGGGATTCAAAGTAGCGTATGCCCATTTTACTTAGTTCCTTGTAAAAATAATCCAAACCTTCCCAAACAATTTTTTGTGATTTCTGAATATATTCATCATCTAAAAAAGCAGCTTTGGCACCGGCCTGTGCTAGCGCGTTCACGTTAAAGGGATTGCGAATCCTCTGCAAATACGAAATATATTCCTTATTTCCGACAAGATAGCCTAGGCGCAATCCAGCCAGGCCATATACCTTACTCAAAGTTCTTGAAAGCATCAAATTCGAGGTCTGTGTGATATATTCCATACCGTTGGGATAGTCTTTGGCTCGAACAAATTCGGTATAGGCCTCATCTAAAACAATCAATACATCGTCGCGATTGCCAAAATGAGCGAGAAAGTCTTCCCACTCTTGGCGCGGAAAATAAGTACCCGTAGGATTGTTGGGATTGGGCAAAAATATAATTTTATGCTCGGGCGTCCAGGCTTCTTGGATCTTTTTTAAATCAATGCGAAAGCCCTCTGCCATCTTGACCTCAGTTGTGAGAGCTCTGGCAGCCTGCGCACAAATTTTATAGGCAATGAAGGCTTTCTCAGAGGTTAATATTTTATCCCCTGGTTCACAATAGACCCGAACTAGCAAATCAATGGCCTCATTGGAGCCGTTGGCAAACAAGAGATTGCCGGCCTCAATATTTAAATCTGTATGTTTGCTGGCAATCACCTTTGCCAATTCGTAGGAAGATGGGTCAGGATAGCGGTGAAGATTGTTTATGCTCCCCAATATGGCCGCTTCCACTTTGGGACTGACCCCAAGCGGGTTTTCATTGCTAGCCAGCTTAACAATCTTGTCCAAGCCGTACTCCCGCTTGGTTTCTTCGATGGGTTTGCCTGGCTCATACGGCACTAAAGAGCGTATCAATTCCGATATTTTCACTTATTCCCTCTACTTGGCTCAATTCATAGAATTAGAATTGAATGGCAGAAGAAGCAAAAGAATTTTTTCCTGTGGAAATCTTAAAGGATAGTTGCCCCAATTTTATTCAGGGAGCCTTTTATTTCGGCAATATGATCGGCATCAAAGGTCTCCACCAGAATTTCAATCATGGTTTGATTGGGCCCTAGACTCTGCTCGATTCGATCGTGATAGACCTCTAGGATATTGGCCCGATGATCGGCAATCACCTTTGTCACCTGTGACAAACTACCCGGCACATCTGCCATCACCAGTTTTAGAGGAAAGATTCTGCCTCGCTTGATCAAACCTTTTTCTATTACCTTCGATAAAATATTTAGATCCACATTGCCGCCGGTGAGCACACAGCAAATACGGGAGCCAAAACTTTTTCCCTCACGAAATGCCAAAGCAACACTAGCTGCTGCGGAGGCCTCCACTACGGTTTTACTTCTTTCTAGCAAAAAAACCATCGCATCAGCCATTTCACTTTCACTAACGGTGTACATTGCATCTACATAGGGATGAAAGTAATTATCCAGCATATAGGGACTAGGTTTTTTAACCGCAATGCCATCGGCCAGAGTGCGCTGCTTTACTTCGTCTTGCACTAAGTCTTTTGCCTGAAAAGACTTGGCAATATTGGAGACATTCTCTGCCTGAACACCGATAACTTTAATGGAGGGCTTTATTTTTTTTACGGCTAGAGCTATACCGCATATTAAGCCCCCGCCCCCTACCGGCACGATAATCGCATCCAAGTTTTCCACTTGTTCCATGATCTCAATGGCCGTGGTGCCCTGTCCCGCAATGATGTATGGGTCTTCAAAGGGAGGTATAAAAGTGTAGTGATTTTGCTTCGCTAGTTCTTTCGCATGAAAATAGGCTTCATCATATATATCGCCATGCTGAATGACCTCAGCACCATAGCCACGCGTCGCCAGAACTTTTACAATGGGGGCATTCAGTGGCATGACAATTTTGGCTGGGATATTTAAGGTACTTGCCGCATAAGCCACCCCTTGGGCGTGGTTTCCGGCAGAAGAGGCAATCACGCCGTTGCGTTTTTCTTCTTCACTTAAGTGATGAAACTTATTTGTGGCACCACGAATCTTATAGCTACCTGTTTTTTGCATATTCTCAAATTTTAAAAAAACTTCTGTATTGGCACGGCTAGAACAAGACTCGGACAAACGACAAGGCGTTAGCCTACGAACTCCCGCAATATTTTTTAAAGCCTCTTGAATATCGGCAAAAGTAGCTACTTTCATATTAACCGTCTTGGTACCACCAATGGGTAGAAATTCCAACCAAAGGCGCAAACTCGCCATCAATCAATGGCGGTTTTTCTTGCTCTGCCGTAAAGGTTGGCGACTGCAATTCATCGATATAATAGTAGGGAGCAAAAACCTTCCCACACTCGGCACAGCGCTCAACAATTTCTTTGTTTTCGCTGATAGCTCCACAGACATGGCACCTTCTGAAGTGAGATAAATCTTTCTTCATAAGGTCCTCCGACTTCCATTATAACCTGGACCTTGGCAATCACCTAGACTTTTATTTCTAAATACTTAGAATTATTGAGCTTTGACTAATGACTTGACGCGTGACAAACTCACCATCTACTAGCTTGTAGCTGACAGGCTGTCTCGCCTCTTATGGAGTCAGCGACCAGAATCTATACAATGGATCAGCTAGCTTTTTCTTCTTTTTTGGAGCTACTCGTAGACTCTTGCGGCGCCTCAACTTGAGGCTCCTGCTTTTTTTCTTTCTTTTCAAACTTCAATTCTTGCTGCAAGTCCATGGATACCACTAGCGACATCACCTGCGAAACAATCTGCGCAAAGCGAATGTCTTTGTCTTGAAAGTCACCTTTTTCCTTGGGCATTCGGGCCGAGACAACTCCATAGAACTCGCCTCTTTTAAAAACTGGAGAAACGATAATGGCATTAAACGATATGGATTTTACTACCTCTTTGATGGCGGCCATGGTGGGATCGTTTTCCATATTTTCAATCACCACCATCTTCTCGGTATTCATCACATGAATCACTTCTGGATAGCGGTTGAGATCAATTTGCAGCCCCCTTAGACTTCGCTCATCACTGGAGCAGACAACAAAGCCCGTTTGCCGATCAGGGTCGCAGTGAATTAAGGAGCAACGCACAGCTTTTAGAGCAATCTCCAACATTTTTGAGTGATTGAACAAAATGCTATGTAGCGACTTTTTCGTGTTGGCTTCTTTAAGAACAAAATTCACCAATTGTATAAGTAGAGCCTCGTCTTTTTCTTGCGGCTTCTCCGTCTCGCTAGGAATCTTTCGCTTTTTTTGAATTTGGAAAATTAAACGTGATAGTATGTCTTCCACTTTATAAGGCTTTACAATATAATCTTTTGCTCCAGCCCGTAGAGCGGTTTTTACATTTTCAATATCGTTGTGACTGGAGGTGATAAAAACTTTCGTATCAAGCTTCTTTTCCGTGACGTATTCCAACAATCCTAAACCTGTGTAATCCGCTAACATCATATTGGCCACACAAAAATGTGGGCGCCAATTTAACAAGGTTTCTTTTACTTCTTTTTGCTTGGTCTCCAATCTAACATCAAAGCCTCGCTCCATAAGGTAGTCCCCCAAGTGCCTAGCACTTGTGGCTTCATCCTCAACAATTAAAACTTTGTACGAATTGCGTGTCGACATACATCCCTTTTTCGGCTTTTATTGCCCAGATTCAAGGCTTGTAAGATGACAAAGCGAGATTTTTACACCATAGTCATACCGACCTAAGGATAGTTATGGCTTTTATCGTATTTGAAGGAATTGATGGCGCTGGTAAATCCTCTCTAATGAATGCCCTGGAGACCGCCTTGATGCAGAGAGGGCAGCAGTGCCTACGTAGCCGCGAGCCTGGCGGCACCCCGCTCGGCGAGGAGCTCAGAGAGATTTTGCTGCGCACCGAAGGCGCCACCCCTGTGGCACGGGCCGAAGCACTGTTGTACCAAGTTATACGTGCGCAACATGTCGAAGAGAAAATTCGCCCGGCCCTAAAAGAAAATCGATGGGTTTTGTGCGATCGATTTACGGCTAGTTCCATTGCTTTTCAGGCAGGAGGGCGTGCCATATCCAAAGAAGAAATCGATTGGCTCAATCGCTTTTCTACCAACAATTTAGCCGTGGACTTATTTGTCTTGCTGGATCTTGCTACAGAGGAAGCCGCCGAGCGAGTGCAAAAACGCTACGATGATAACGGCGGTAAAAAAGATCGCTTTGAACTAGAAAAACAGGATTTTCACCAGCGAGTACGTGATACCTATTTGCAGCTCGCCAAAGAAGCTCCCCAAAAATGGCTGATCTTGGATGCCAGCCAGCCAACCGAAAATATGCTAAAGACTCTACTGCAAAGATTGGAGAAGGAAAAATGCCTTTGATAGGACATGCAAAAGAGCGGCAATACCTATTAAAAAAGCAGCGTGAAGACCGGATTTTTCCTGTTATGATCTTTCATGGGCCCAATGGCATTGGAAAAAAAGCGGTGGCCTTAGAGCTAATTTGCAACGAAGTCTGCTCCCACCAGTCGGCTTGCGGAGACTGCCCGGCTTGTCAAAAAGTACAAAACTTAGAATATGAAAACCTTTTTGTTCTTCGCCCCGAGGGAAAATTTATAAAAATTGAGGCCGTACGGCAGCTACTATCAGCTCTTTCTTTGCGGGCACAGGATCTCACTCGCTACGTCATTTTGGAAGAGGCTGAAAAGCTCAATCCCCAAGCTGCCAATGCACTATTAAAGACCTTGGAGGAGCCGCCAGAAAAGACCGTCTTTATACTTCTCACCAGCAATTTGTCCTCCTTGCTTCCTACCATTCGCTCACGTGCCATTCCCATTGCCTTCAACACCCTTAGCTTTCAAGAACTGCAGGAGCTATCGCCTGAGAGCCCAACATGGCTACTAAAAGCAGCGCAAGGCAGGCCCGGTTTACTGGAAGATTTAAAGCAACATGATAGTTTGCAAGAAAGAAAGTTGGCACTAGAAGTACTCTCTCTTTACCGCGAATCTTCAAGACATGAAAACTTTCAAAAAATCAAACAATGGGTAAAAGACAAGCCAAACTGGGACAGAGTTTTTTTCTTTATGCAGTCTTTTCTTCGAGACGCCAGAATACTTTCCATTAACGAGGACAAGCTGCTCAACTTAGACCAAAAAGCATATTTACAAGACTTATCCCAGATTGGGGATGACTTTATCGATCTGCAATACAGGGCAACCATTCGCTTACAAGAACAATTCTTAGCCAACCAAGATAAAAGCTTATGTCTTGAAAATTTTTGGTTCGAGTCAAAGAAAAAATATGTTAGCGTTACGGCATGATGGGTTGGACGGACATACATACGCACTTTAATATGCTGGAGATTTCTCCAGAAGAAGCCATAGCTGCGGCGGAAAACTCTGGCGTTCATCGATTCATTACCATTGGTACGCGTCCCGATGATTTGGAATTAGTTTTTGATATTTCCAAGCGCTTTTACCCAAAGGTATTTTGCACATTAGGCATCCACCCGCACGAGGCAAAACTTTACAGCCAAGATATCGAAAAGCTAATTCGCAAATTGGCCCCACAGCCCAATGTTGTGGCCATTGGCGAGACTGGTCTAGATTATTATTACGACAATTCTCCAAGAGATATCCAGCAAGAAGCATTTAAAAAGCAGCTGCTGCTAGCCAAAGAATTAAATTTACCCATTGAAATTCATACCCGAGATGCAGAAGAAGACACCATTCGAATCCTGCGCGAAGTCTCTGACTCCTGGAGTGGTGTGATCCATTGCTTTACAGGCACACAGTATCTTGCCAATGAAGCCTTGCAGTTGGGTCTGGACATTTCGGTTAGCGGTGTGGTCACTTTTAAAAGTTCCAACGAATTGCGGGACGTAATCGCAAGTGTGCCCTTAGACCGCTTACATGTAGAAACGGATGCACCATTTTTGGCTCCGGTTCCCATGCGTGGTAAGAAAAATCAACCGGCCTATGTCGTGCATACGGCAGAGTTTTTGGCTAATTTAAAAGGCGTTGAGATTGATGTTTTACAAAAACAAATTCACCTAAATAATCAACGCACCTTTCCCAAACTTAAGCTCAATTAAAAGCTTCTTTTATTTCCTTATAGACTGTGAATATATCTTCAGAATTATCAAAAGGATCCGGGTTTCTAGCGTTTTCGACGGCAAAACTTAAATCAAAAAAATGACCAATGCGGTATTTACCAAAGAATGCCACAAAAATACTATAAATATGATTTAAAGGTAGAGAGTAAGAATACGGCATACCAAATTTTTTAAACAGTTCTTTTTGATAAAAAGTTGGCACCTTGTTATCTCTTTTACCAATGACCATATAAAAATCTCTAGGATTTACCATTCTAGAAAAGTTTGTAGGATCAATTAGGTATTCCTCTCGCAGGCGATGTTCCAATTCTTCTGGGGTCTTGATATTATGGCTTGCCATCATACGATTGCGTAAACGCACCACAATTTCTTGGTTCGAATAAGCAATGGTACCAGGCATATTTCCAGAACCTACCACAATAGCAGCCGATTTCACCCGTGTATCGATACCGTAAAACAATGCAGCTCGAATGCCGCCCAAGCTATTTCCGAAAACGCCGATACGTTGCTTATCAACATTTGGATGACTCCATAAATAATCCAGTAAAATTCGATTGCGAATCACCGAGCGTGCAAAGACTCCCGTGGTTTCTGGGATGGTGTTGAGTCCATCAATGCTTTCTTCTAATTGTGATATTACGGCGATATAACCCTTTGCTGCAAAATATTTAGCATAGGAACGATCCACATAATTCACACCGCCGATGGGGGGAAATATAACGATCACTGGTAACTTTTTATCTTCAATACCTTGGGGAAAATAAAAATCAACTTTTAGTTTTCCTTGCAATCCATGTATAAACTCACTGTAACTAAGAAAACCTGACGACCTTATGATTCTTCTTCCAAAACTCCACTTTTTCTTAACCACCTTTCTTTCAAAAGAGTGCATAGCGGTATAATCCACATATTTAAGACGATGCTTCATTTCATCTTCTGATACATCTGGCATATATTTGTACTGAGCAAAGCCTAATGAAAGTAATACTAGTTGCAGAATGATCATCTTAGACCTCCTGCTGGAATTTTCGACAAGCTTTTAAGAAAAATTAGTGCGAACGTAGAGTTTCTAGACGCTTGCATAGTCTAGAAGAGCTTAAATACAAAATAAAAATGTTAGGCTAAAAAAGAAAAAAATCAGTGAGTTAGAAAGTGTTTCAAACTTAGATGGTTTGATTTAATAAAATCTTGGCTAAAACTAGCAAAAAGTAGAGGTGAGAGTTTTAGGTCTCACCTCTTGGCAAAAATCTATTACAAATTTCTCCACTGGCGCTTCACTGAAATTGCCATTTCGCCAACACAATGACTTACACTGTAAAAGGGAGTTAAAGGACTCTCAAAAGGACTCACTTGTCGATTGATCAATTCCCCTTCCACCACTTCGTAAGATAGCAGATTGCCATCTGCATCGGTTTCTACATCCAATGTTAAGATAAAGATTCCGTCTCCATTCCATTTGGAATCTGCATAATCGCCGCGGGTCATTACATCGTAAAGACTGCAAGATCGTTGCAGGTATTCCTCCACCTTAACTTCCGTATCTTCTTTATTCACAAGATAAATTAATGACTTGCCCTCAACACTCACACCAAAATCCACTAAGACCGCTCGCTTCATATTCTGTGCGCTGACTTGGCTAGCCGCTAATAAGATTGTGGTCACAAAAAGTATAAACTTCATTCCTCCTCCTCTTTGCCAGCAAACTAGCTGTGAAACACACAATAAGGAAAGAAAATCTGTGGAAAGAAAATTTGTTAGGATATGGGTGAGTAAAAAATTCTGGGCCCGATAGTATCAGGCCCAATAATGATTAGAATCCGCGAATATCTGAATTGCCCATATGCATAAGATAAGCCAAAGCAATTTTCGAAAAGTTTGCTGAATGTAGAAAATCAGAACGATCATCGATAACGTCATCACTGGTGTGGATGCGGCGATTGATGGTGTTCATTGTAGCCTCAAAAGGTGCAAAAGTAGCAAATCCTTGGCGAAACCAGGATGCGTGATCACTACAGCCATAACCACAATTGAATTCCCGTACTTCCAAACCAACATAATGATCGTTAATTTGTAGCATCAAATCTCTTAACCAAGCGGTAGTAAAATCCGCAATGGAACCAATCACCCCTTTACCGGCACCAGGAACCAAAGACATATCAATTTGCATAACGGAAATCACTTCCATATTGTCAGCTCGGTAGTTTTTGGCAATTTCGGCGGAACCTAGTAGACCCGACTCCTCGCCGCCATACCAGAAAATCTCAATACTTCTTTGCGGCTGTTGATTGTTGGCAGCAAAGATACGAAGCGCTTCTAGCAAATTGGCAGAACCAGAGGCATTATCATCCGCTCCTGGAGCAATTTTATTGGTCCATGACTGCGTAATCGAATCCAAATGGCCGCCTAAGATCACCAACTCTTCGGGACGTTGATTGCCGTAAAGTGTGATCCCAATACTATCTTGCTTGGTGGACTCATGGCGAATCCGGCGCAATTCGTAAGGGTGCGAGTAGTTTTGCATGACGGCGGCAATTCGCTCCATCATCGGTTCAATATGCTTATTTGGCGAAGGTCCACGGTTGTAGCGGTCTGGATAAGAGGATAAAAAGACAACCGTTTCACGCAAATTGTCTGCGTTCACCTCTTTTACAGCTTCTGCCACTTCTGCATTGTAATCAATTTTGATATTGCGCTTTAAATAGCGGTTGGCTTCCTCTTGCGCGACAGCGCGCGAAAGTGCTTGCAGCTCCTCTAGAGGGTTTACCATAGCTTTTTGGTCCCCTAGTTCTAAATCCTCATAACCCCCACAACGCCCCAAAGCATGGCTAGCTACGGAAATTTCGTGTACTTGCCTAGCATTTACGTAGGCCACTCCCACATTGGCAGCCTTGTCTTCCGCCACCATAGGTATATTTAGAGACTTCAGCAATGTCGCCTCCGCCATTACTGGCTTGGAAGTAAAATTACCCGTTGGAAAGTGCGCCAATGCCATGGCCATAAATAATTGAATCATGTCCCCTCCTTAGACTTGTGCTTCATTGTCAAAAGATTTTGCCTTGCAGGCAAGCAGAAACTTGCAAAAATCACCATCCGAGTCATTTTACATATCCCCGAAAAGCCCTTGCTTTTTCAGCTACTTAAACCTATTTTGCCTAACATTCAAGAAAGAGGTGAATATGGCAAAACCACGTATTGCGATTAACGGCTTTGGCCGCATTGGCAGAATTCTTTTTCGTGCTGGATTTGAAGATTTGGATATTGTAGCGATCAATGACCCTGGTGGCATAGAAACCGCGGCGCATTTACTTAAATACGACAGCAGCCACGGCATCTTTCCTGCCGAAGTAAAAGTGGATGGCGAAACCCTAGTCGTAGGCGAGCAGAAAATTCGCTTTATTGCGGAACGCGATCCCAAAAAACTTCCTTGGAAAGACCTCGAAGTAGATATCGTCATGGAGTGTACAGGCGTATTTAAGTCAAAAGAGGATGCCAACGCACACCTGGAGCAGGGAGCTAAGCGAGTGCTCATCTCAGCCCCCGCTAAGAATGTCGATCTGACCATGGTTTATGGCATCAATCATAAAGATTATAAGGCCGATAAGGATTATGTTGTTAGCAACGCCTCCTGCACTACCAACTGTCTGGCACCCATTGCAAAGGTGCTTAATGATAGCTTTGGAATCGAATACGGTATGATGACCACGGTGCACTCCTATACCAATGATCAACGCATATTAGACTCTGCCCATAAAGATTTGCGTCGTGCCCGTTCGGCGGCAGTATCCATGATCCCCACCACTACGGGTGCCGCGGTTGCAGTTACGAAGGTGCTCCCGGAGTTAACGGGAAAACTTGATGGCATGGCCATTCGTGTACCCACACCCAATGTAAGTGTTGTGGATTTAAACGCACAATTAAAAACCAAAGTCAGCGTAGAGGAAGTCAATCAAGCCTTAAAGGAAGCTGCCAACGGCCCCTTAAAAGGAGTATTGGCGTTTGAAGAAAAAGAATTGGTGAGTATTGATTTTAATGGCAATCCGCACTCCTCCATCGTGGATGGGCCGAGCACCGCCATTTTGGGCGACCATTTTGTAAAAGTACTTTCTTGGTACGATAATGAAGTCGGTTTTTCCCATCGCATGGTGGATTTTGCCAAGTATATACATGAGGTAGGTATCTAGTGTCAGGGCTTAGCGGCATTCCAAGCATCGAAGACTTTGCTTTAAAGGACAAACGAGTTTTTATTCGAGTGGATTTTAATGTTCCCATAGAAGATGGCAAAATTATAGACGACTTTCGCATTCGCGCGGCACTGCCAACCATTCGTTATGCCTTGGACAAAGAGGCCAAAGTGATTTTGGCCTCTCATATGGGCCGCCCCAAAACGGAAGCAGACAAAAAGCGCCTAAGTTTATCGCCCGTTGCCGAACGCTTGCAGGAACTTTTGGATTGTGATGTGGTTTTTGTGCATGAACCCGATTCTCAAGCCGCAAAGGGTCTTTTGCCAGGACTAAAAAAAGGCCAAGTTCTAGTGCTTGAAAATCTGCGTTTTTCCGAGCTAGAAGAAAAAAACTCCCATGATATGGCCTCCAACCTTGCCAGCTACACGGATATCTACATTAACGACGCTTTTGGCGCTTCCCACCGCGCACACGCCTCGATCGTAGGTCTGCCTAGTATATTAAAAGAAAAGGGCATCGGTTTTTTAATGAAAAAAGAAATCGAAATGCTCGATCAGGTTTTGTACGAAACGGAAAACCCTTTTTTGGCCACATTGGGTGGCTCCAAGGTTAGCGACAAGATTGGCTTAATAGAAAATCTACTCGATAAAATTGACACCTTTCTCATTGGCGGCGCCATGGCCTACACGTTTTTAGCCGCAAAGGGTTTTCAAATTGGAAGTTCGAAAATAGAAAATGGCAAAATCAATTTGGCCAAAGAACTAATGAACAGAATTGAATCGCGGGGCAAGAAAATTTTATTGCCCGAGGACCATATTATTGCAAAAGAATTTTCTAACGAAGCAGATGCCACGGAGACAACCAACGAGGCCATCCCCGAGGGTTGGATGGCGCTAGATATCGGCCCAAAAACTCGCCAGAGCTACGCCGCGGAAATTGCAAAGGCGAAAACCCTTTTTTGGAATGGCCCCATGGGTGTTTATGAAATGCCAAAATTTGCAGAAGGTACAAAGGCCATCGCCAAGGCCTTTGCTGAATCCGACGGAAAAACCATCATCGGCGGTGGAGATTCTGCCGCCGCAGTAAAGGATGCTGGCCTGGAAGATAAAATGACTCACATCTCTACCGGAGGCGGGGCAAGCCTTGAGTACTTAGAGGGCTCCAAACTTCCAGGCTTAGAAGTCTTGCGAAGAGGTACATAAATGATTTGGGCAGCAAATTGGAAAATGAATCTCTCGCCTGCAGAAAGTTTGGATTTATTGCAAAGCATATGCGAAAGCGTTCCCGAATCCTTGCTATCTGACTTCATTGTATTTCCACAAAATTATTCGCTCGGCTTATTAGCAAAAATTGTACAGCATTCCAATATGTCCTTTGGCGCACAAAATGTTTATCCGGCAAAAGATGGAGCCTATACTGGGGAAAATTCGGTGGAAGCACTTAAGGCAATGGGAGCCGATTGGGCACTTGTCGCCCACTCAGAAAGACGCAAATATTTTGCAGAAACCAATGCAAGCGCTGCAGAAAAAATTGCGTTCTTACAAGCCGAAGACATTAAGCCCATGTATTGCATCGGGGAAAGTGTAGAAGACAGAGAGGCCGGCACGACAGAAGAAGTTTTACTCGATCAATTAAAAGTAGGCCTGCAAAAACTAGATCTACAAAAAGACTTTGCCATTGCCTATGAGCCCGTTTGGGCCATCGGTACCGGGCAGGTGGCAAGCCCTGAGCAGGTAGCAGAAGCCCACGATTTTATTCGGCGCTTTTTGGCTGAGGACATTGCCAAAGAGGTTGCGGCACGCACCCCCATTCTGTATGGCGGCAGCGTAAAGCCAAGCAACTGCGAAGCGCTGGCAGCTGTGCCCCACGTGGATGGCTTTTTAATTGGCGGTGCTTCACTAGATACAGAACAGCTATGCCAAATAATTGAGCAAACAAAGAATTAATCATTGCCTTGCCCACTCAGTCTGGTAGAAGTTTTGCTTCGGAGTTAATATGGAATCAGTCATAAGCGTCATACATGTAATCATCGCCGTAGTTTTGGTGTTTTTAGTTCTTATTCAAGATTCTAAGGGCGGCGGCTTGGGTATGATGAGTGGCGGCGGATCAGGCTCCATTCTTGGTACTACAGGTGCTGACAATCTTGTGGTTAAGATGACTCGATGGGTGGCCCTAGCTTTTGCCTTTACCAGCGTGATTCTTACCATATGGAATGCCGAGCAAGGACAATCGGTTCTAGAAAGCGCTCCAGTTGTGAACACTCCTCCTGCAGCTAGTGATTCCGCTACTGCTGGTGCTGCGGCGATAGAAACAGAAGCCGCACCTGCCGAAGAAAATACAGAAGAAAGTCCTGGCAACAACTAGGATTAGTTCCTAGAATGTTCTCATGCTAAAGCGTCTTGCATTTACCAGCATCATATTGCTGCTACTATTAATTGGCTCTTTTTTTCTACTGAAAAGGGATCTGGTTCTAGATTATTGGGCGCGCTATTTTGGCGAAGAGGACCCAAGAGAAGTCATAGCCCGAGTGGATACGACCTATGGTCAACCCAAATACCGATTGCCGCGCAAACTGGTCTACAAAAACCTCCGTGAAGGGGATGCCCTACGCTACTTTGATACCATTAGTACAGATGAAAAATCCACCGCTACCATAGCCTTTAATTCGGGACTTGTGTTGGAGCTAAAACCCAATTCCATATTGGTTCTCGAGAAACCCAAAGATGGTAGCAGCGGTGAAGTTGTGATCTCGTTCCTACAAGGTAATTTCGAAATCTTGCAGCAAGGGGATACAGATAAAGTGATTCTAACCAAAGATAACGAAGCGGTGGATCCTAGCGGCACAAAAATTGAGCCTACCGTTATACCAGAGGTGGAGGAGCTGCCCACACCTACGCCGACGCCTACCCCCACCCCTGTGCCTACCCCACTTCCGACACTGGAAGAAATTGACATTCAGCCAACGCCTACCCCCGTGGTGCGCAAGCGACCAAAGGAAAGTCTACCCGATGATTACATTGCCAGTATGGTAAAAAAGCAAAAGCCGTTTTTTAATCGCTGCTACGCTCAACATTTGCGTCTGAACCCCAATGCTGCCGGCCGCATGAATCTTAGTTTTACCATTCAACCCAATGGCGAAGTATCCAATGCGCGGATTCTGAAATCCACCATAAGCGGGGCGAAACTAGAAAAATGTACTTTGAATATTATTAAGCGTATAAAGTTTAGAGAATTTGATGGAGAGGCTCTGGTAGTGAACTACCCGATCAATTACGAATAATGTTTATGATTGCCATTGCAGCCGGATTGGCTGTCACTTTACAAGCTGGATTGAATCGCTATCTAGCAAACGACTGGGGATTGGGAAGCGCCATCACCTTAAATCTTGTTATCACGGGCATCATGGGCGTAGCCTATTACCTCTTGGTACACTATAATATTTTGCCTTTGCCTACATATATGCAAAATAAAGAAATGGCTTGGAAAGTATGGCACTGGTGGGTCTTGATACCTAGCTTTTGCGGCTTTGTGATCGTACTTGGTATGCCATGGGCCATCATTCACCTGGGAGCTAGCCGCACCATCATCATTGCCATTGCCGCGCAGATCCTGTCCTCTCTACTTTGGGATTTGTTGGTAGAGAAAAATCCTGTTCGCTGGCCGCAATACCTCGGTGCGCTATTTACATTTGTCGGCGCCTCCATGATTCTAATCTTTTAAGGAGAATATATGCGTACCATGAACCCCGCTTTAAACGACAAGGCCTTTCGCTCCGCCGCTACGGGTACTGACAGAATGACCATTACTGGTGCCGTCAACAAGTCCTTCATTCTTGTTGCCTTGGTATTTGCCACAGCCATATGGACTTGGCAAAACACCTTTCCAAGCGGCTGGTCCGCAGGCAGCCAGCCAGTGATCCCTACTTGGTATTTTGGCGTTATCATTGGCACTCTTATTTTGGCCATGGTCATTATTTTTAAAAAAACATGGGCTCCCTTCCTAGCTCCCGTCTATGCATTGGCCGAGGGCATGTTACTCGGCACCATTTCCGCTCTATTTGAGTACCGCTATCCCGGAATTGTGATTCAAGCCGTATTGGGGACGGCCACCGTACTAATTTCTTTACTGGCGGCGTATCGCAGTGGCCTAATTGAAGTTACAGAAAATTTTAAACTCGGTGTGGCCGCCGCAACGGGTGGTATTTTTTTGATTTATCTTCTTACCTTTATTCTCGGTTTTTTTGGCATGAACGTTCCCTACATTCATGAAGCCGGTTTGATCGGCATTGGTTTTTCTGTTTTCGTTTGTATCGTGGCCGCTTTAAACCTGGTCTTGGACTTTGACTTTATTGAGCAAGGCGCGGCTAAGGGCGCACCCAAATATATGGAATGGTATGCAGCCTTTGGCTTGCTGGTAACATTGATCTGGCTATACCTGGAAATTTTAAGATTATTGGCAAAAACACGAAGCCGCTAACCAAATTTAAACAACAGGCTAATACAAATTTAGTGTCGGCATAGAATCCTAAACCAAAGCAAGGAGGCTTTGATGACTGGATTCTTCTGGGCTTTTTTCGCCCTTTTACAAATATTTGCGTCTCATCAATTTGACCGAAAACTCGACAACTTTGTCTTTGGGTCTTGTAATAAACATCAGCGAGATACCAATACCTGGGAGAGCATCCTAAATACGAACAGCGATCTGGTTTTAATACTGGGAGATCTTATGTATTCCAACACCTACGATGCCAACGAATATCAGCAGCACCTGAATCTTCTATACCAGCAGCGTGGTTTTTCTGATCTGCTCCGAAACGTGGACATGATCACCATCTGGGATGACCATGAATACGGCAAAGATAATGATGGCATAGAAAACCCTTTCAAATATCAAGCACAACAACTTTATCTAGATTTCTTTCAAATCCCGGATCACTCTCCCCGTCGCTACCGGCAAGGAATTTACGATTCTTATACCTATGGCTCTGGAGAGCAGATGGTTAAGATCTTACTTCTAGACACTCGCTTTAACAAGGAGGTCAATTCCAGTGACGGAGATATTTTGGGTGAGGAGCAATGGCTTTGGCTTGAAAATGAGCTAGCACAATCCGAAGCGAAAATTCATTTCATCACCTCTACCATTTCCGTCTTAACAAAGGCGGCTCCAGGAATTGAATCTTGGTATGATCTGCCAAAAGCAAAACGACGCTTGTTTGCCTTGCTAGATAAATACGATGTACCGGGTGTGATATTTTTAAGTGGCGACCTACATATTGGAGCCATATTGAGTGACCGCATTCAAGACAAACAATACTTCGAACTCATGTCCAGCGGACTTAACAATCAGGTCCCTAAAAATTTACGATTTCCCCTGCGCCTGCTTTTGCCCGATGTTTATATGCAGTTTGAGAAAAACTTTGGCCAAGTTCGTATTCATTGGGAAAAAAGCCCTTTAGAATTGAGCTATTTGATCAACAAAGACACGGGCAAGCGCATTCATAGACAAGACTTTGTCTTGTTAAACAAGACTTGGCAGATGAAACACTAGGCATAGGCCTTCGACTCATATGGCCGCAAAAAATTGGGAATACGAGTTCCTACTAATAGCGGCTGTAACCCACTTATATTGGCCTGAAAAAATAGTCTTGATCTAATTTAGTGAAACAAGTACTGACACCGAAAAGGTTTTGCCGCCTCATCTGCAAGCAGCAAAACCACTAGCTCGCTGGCTCCTTGATTTATATTCGTCTTTACATTTTTCTTTAATTCTGCTGCTCGTGCCCAAGGACTTGAATATACCGTGGAACCATTCCCGTAAAAATAACCCAGTGGCCGTAAGTCAATCGCAACTTCTGGGTTGTATTTATCTCCCGGAATCGTACTAGGTGATATAAGTTTTTGCGCAATATAGAAAAAATAATGATTACCATTATCTTGAAAGCTGTTTTTATAAAAAAAGTTTTCAAGATTTTTACGGTTCACTTCTTCGCTGGCATCATTAAAAAAAAGAACCTGCTCACCTTGAACCCCATTGCTGGCCTTGAAAACGTAATCGCTCGGCTTCAATTTAATTTTTTCAGGTATTTCTGTGACAAGATCGTAGCTTTCAATATCTATTGCTACCTTCCCTTTTTTCTTCATATCATATACCATATGGGTAAACGCTTTATTATCGATAACTTCGATCCCCGGAGCAACCATTAATTCTATATTCGTTTCTTGCAGAATATGATAATAAAAATCATAATTTAATTCTTTATTAAAAGTAGGATCTGAGAAGTTTAATATGGCTTTAGTGCCTTCATTAGCTATAATATCACGAATTAAGTCGGTATTTCTACTAGGCTTTATAACACGGATCCCTAATTGTTTAAGCTCCTCATATATGCGCAAATCTTCTTTATCATCGATATCTGTTTTTTCAGTGTCATATTGCCAAATTGCCACCGTTTTTTCTATATCTTTAGGATCATCCAAACTGAGACCTATAGATTCCAAAAAAAATGCAACGCTCGCTTCTATAAAATCAGGCCTAATAAAGTAAGATGGCCAATCACTTGCTGAAGTCATAGAATCAAAGATGGCTTTAACATCCCCCCGTCCACCAACATTTCCAATATTATCTTCAAGTACCGCCCATCTGCCATCATGCATTCGATATAAATCTGGACCAAAAAATGCTCTGAGTTTTTCCTTAGGCTGTCCCCGCCACAAAGCACGCAACTTTTCTAAAGACCAACCCTCTAAGTTAAATAAGATATTAATGTAATCTTCCGAATAGGAATGATTTAAAAAGACATAAGTATAAAAGATACTCACTAAATCTACCATGCGGACATTTATATCTGATATTATATCAATATACTCTTTTTCTTCCATGACTAAAGGTATTGGATGAATTTTCAGTTTATCCCTAAGTGGAGAATCCTTCATTTTATGACTAAGCTTTTGATTGTTAAAATTTGCCGGAAAGCCAATTTGATCTAATATAAAATAAGGCAAGCGCTTCTTACCATTATCATCAAAGACTTCGTTGTAACTTGGGTTTGCAAATAGGCAAGCAACGAACAAATATAAAAATGTATGGAGCATGTCCCAAATTAACATCTGCTCGTTTTTTATACAGAAAAATAGTGGATCTCTGTAAAAATTTACTTATCTACTGTCAAAAAATAGCTTTGGAGTCAGTATACCACGTACCACTCTGATCTATCGCGAAGGTTCTAGGTGTCCTCTATGGCCAAAATAGCCATCCCATAGAAAACCGTACTCATTCTAGTACAACAGGACTCGCTCCTTAACATTCAACAAATGTACTTCGTATATATAACCCGCATTGAGAACAAATCTAACATGACTGCCCACTGCCAGGATTCAGAGGCGTGGGATTTGTGCTAAATCTACGCACTTATACGTAGCAGGAAGGCGCATGCCGAACAAAAGCAGCTGCAGCCAAGAGAATTCTTCGCTATAATCAAACAAAAGGATACAATATGCTCTTATCCCTACTAGCTTCGCTACTATTTGCTACTTCATCGGCGACCGCCCCACATGTTGAGGTTTCCTTCATTCATGAGACACAGGAGCTCGTTCGCGGGGAAGACAACTATCTCGCCTTTTATTTTGAAATTGATGAAGACTGGCATATTTATTGGAAAAATCCTGGGGACTCGGGCAAAGAGCCGCGCATTACTTGGCTAGAAACCTCGGGACTGAACCCCTCCGAAATCATTTGGCCAGCCCCGCACAAAATGCCTATCGAAATTTTGATGAACTATGGCTACGATGGTCAGCAAGCTTTGCCGCTAAAGGTTTTTGTTCCTGAGAATTTTGCAAAGGACGAAGCCACATTAACGGCCCAATTATCTTGGCTTATTTGCAAAGTAGAGTGCATTCCGGGAAAAGCAGAATTAAGCCTTACTCTTGCCGTAGCAAATAGTTCTAGCCCAACTGAGGATCGATTCAAAATACGAACAGCTCTTCATGAAGTGCCTTTATATGAGCCAAATTTGGTGAGCGAGTTTACGATTGATGAATTTATCCATCTCAATTTTGACTTTAGTCAAGCTTCGATCCCCAAGATCCAATCTGCTTATTTTTATGTGCTAGATGAGCTGGTTGTGCAACATGCTGCTGGCCAACGATTTGTTTTTAAAGATGGACTGCTTAGCATGAGTCTCAAAAAAGATATCAATATGGCTACAGACCTAGAAAGACTTAATGGGGTGCTCGAGCTTATACCTGAGAACAAAGATTTAGAGCGAATCACTTACAACATTGAAGCAAAGCGAAAAAAACAAGATATGGGCCTACTATTGTCCTTGGCCTTTGCTTTTCTTGGCGGAATCATTTTAAACCTTATGCCTTGTGTTTTCCCCGTGCTATCATTAAAAATTTTGAGCTTTGTTCACCAAGCTAAGGAAGAGAAAAAAAGTGTTCGTATTCATGGTTGGTACTACACACTTGGCGTTCTTATCTCGTTTTGGGCTCTTACCTTAGCGCTTATCGTATTAAAGGCTAGTGGCGAAGCCGTGGGCTGGGGCTTTCAGTTGCAGTCTCCCTACTTTGTCACGGCCATGGCCTTTTTATTCTTTTTTATCGGACTCAATTTGCTTGGCTTCTTTGAAGTCGGGGAAAGCCTTAGTGCTGTAGGAGGGCGTACCAGCAAAAAAGAGGGTTACTTTTCTTCACTGCAAACTGGCGTCCTTGCTACTATCGTGGCTACGCCTTGCACGGCACCTTTTATGGGAGCCGCCATCGGTACGGCCTTTTCACAGCCAGCCTGGCAAACCTTTTCGATTTTTAGCGCTCTTGCCCTAGGAATGGCGTCTCCCTATATTTTACTCTCCCATTTCCCGCAGTGGCTCAAGCTTTTACCAAAGCCTGGCTTGTGGATGAAAACCTTTAAAGAGTTTCTGGCCTTTCCCATGCTGGCAACGATGCTGTGGCTACTCTGGGTTCTGCAACCTCAGACATCGAGTATTTTTATCTTTGTCGTACTCCTGGCCTTTTTAAGTATTTTGTTTTTGTTTTGGCTGCAGCGTTATTGGAAACGCGCCAAGGTCTTTTTCTTAATCGCCGGCGCGTTTATTATGGCCACAACCTTTTTACAGATTCCAGAGCGCGCTGTATCCACCGGTCAGATAAGCTCTAGCGCCTGGCAGCCCTATTCGAATGAAAAACTAGAAAACCTTTTGAGCAATCAACAAGCCGTCTTTATTGATTTTACCGCAAAGTGGTGCATTACCTGCCAAGTAAACAAGAAATTGGTTCTGAATACAGATGCGGTACAGAATTATTTTAGTTTAAATAATATCACCTTACTGCAAGCCGACTGGACCAACTCCAATCCAGAGATCACCAAGAAGCTTGCAGAATTCGGCCGCAACTCCGTGCCTTTATACATATATTATCCCCCTGGCTCCCGCGATCCGAAGATCTTGCCTGAGATCTTGAGCAAGGATATGATCTTCTCTCTAACGGAGGAATGATTATGAAAAAGTGCCTAATCGCATTGATGTTTTTAAGTTTACCGGCTATGGCCGCCAAAGTTGGCGCGACGGCCCCAAGTTTTAACTTGCCCAACCAAAGCGGCAAGCAAGTAAGCCTTGCTGACTACAAAGGAAAAACCGTAGTGCTCGAGTGGTTGAACCACGAATGTCCTTACGTAAAAAAACACTACAATGCCGGCAATATGCAAGCGCTGCAAAAAAAGTATACCGGTAAGGATGTAGTATGGCTTTCCATCATCTCTTCGGCACCTGGCAAGCAGGGCTATATGAAAGGCGAAGAAATCACTAAAGCGGTTGCAGAAAAGAAGGCAGCCCCCTCCCACGTATTGATCGATGCGGACGGCAAAGTAGGCAAAGCCTACAAGGCAAAAACTACCCCGCATATGTATGTGATCAATCCTGAAGGCACCCTGGTTTACGCTGGCGCTATTGATGACAAGCCAACTACTGACGTAGAGGACGTAAAGGGTGCGACGAACTATGTTGCCAATGCACTGGATGAATTGATGAATGGTAAAGAAATTTCCAAGTCCTACACCAAAGCTTACGGCTGCTCGGTGAAATACTAGTTCTTTTCAGGGCGTCCGTTGTAGGCGCCCTAGCCTTTCCACTCGCTGGGGCAACAACTGATAATCTCAGAGATGAAAGAGGGGATTAAATATACTTTGAACGATGAAAAGTATTATACTAGGGCCAATTCTAAAAAAGGTAGATACTTATTACGTATGCCTAAAACCATACAAAAATTAAAACTAGAAGAAAAAATGCTTTGCAAAAAATAAGTGTCTTAATAGGAAAAATTTGACATTACAAAACAGATATCAAGTCATAACTAAACTGGACTTCCACTAAATGACCGGACGCAATACCGGAGGCTTGTGAGTAATTAGAAATCCGTATATCCTGTTCTATTGCGTCTTTGTAGGCTCGGGTTGCGATTTATACATCGGGGTTTTGACCGTTTAACCTATTAGGCAAGGCGCTTTTTCCTCCCTGAAAGCCTAATAATTTGCAGATGAGCACTTTCAGTATATGAAAGAATTTTAGCCGTTAGCTATTGGCTTTGAGTTTTCATACAATAATGGCATCACCGATCTGTGATTTTAAGAACGTTTATCTCTATCTATATCACTGTTTTTTCATTTTCCGCAGTTGCAAAGACATGGCAGTGTGCAGAACTTTTCCAGAGTAAAGAACTTTTACCACATCTCAATCAACGCAAAAGAATACTACCCCCACCAAAACAGTGTTTAGGCACCTGTTATTTGGAGGCCTCTGTACTCGCATTAAACTACTTGGTCCGCGAAAACTTTGGAAGTGATTTTTCCGTCAGCCGAACCGAAGCCATAAAATATATTGTATTGGAACGTTTGTCTCGAGCCTTTCTGAATATTGATGGTTTACGACTGCCAGCACGATATAAATATACAAAACAAAAAGATCACAATCGTGAGATTGTCGACCTCATCTCTGGGGGAAGTGCAGATTACACTCTTATCACATTGAAAAATAAAAAAATTATAACTGAAAAAAGATTGACCTTTGCGCAACAAAGAGAAGAAAACCAAATCATTGATCAAACCCTAAACGAACTTAATTACAAAGTTCGAGAAATTATAAACTGGGACCACGGGCAACAAAAAAATTCTAGAATTTTCTTTGAATATGTTATGGATCAGCTGGCAAAAGACTTTAACAATGAATGGCTTGTCGAACCATTATTAAGTATAAAGGAAAATTGGAGTCAATCATATTTCGAGCGGTCTATAAGTGGGTTAAAAGACCTATTGGCACACCAGATTTTTAGACTGGAAAAGACCATTAAAGAGAATGAGCAAATAATTGAACAGTTAAAAACATCGACTCGTAAAGATCTTAAAGTGATCGAAATCATTTTAAACAACAACGCCGGCATCAAAAAAAGTCGAGAACAGCTAAAGAAAACATTAAACATGGTAGCCATTGAACAAGAAAAGCATAGAAAACATTTGCAGGCCAAGGTTACTGCTCTTAAAAGGTGGCTATCCCGAAAGCTAAAGGTTGAAAACACCGAACTTTTTGAGTTTGAGGGTTTCGGCGCTAAGCAGATTCATCATCGTTTTGATACGAAAAAAAGTATCAATAGTCTTATAAATAAAATGCAGATGTTTCTTGCAGAAGGTCAGCCCTTAATGATTCGCTACTTTCACGACCATAAACTTATGAGACAAATGGGAGAGTTTAAAGTTTTACATCCTGAACCGACAACTGGTACCATGAGGTATGCAAACCACTTGGCCCTGCTGGTCGGCTTCGAGAGAAATGAGTTCGGGGAAGTGACTCACTTTATTATACAGCAGAGTTGGGGCTACAGAACGGGCGCCAAGGGCTTGATGAGAATGTCTGTTTCTTATTTTGATAAATATGTGGACGAAGTTTACACTTTATATTTAGAAAATCAGAATGATGTGAATGTTTATAGTGAGAATTAAAGCTATATTTGTTAAAATCTAAAAGTATCCCCTGCCTGATATGAGGAATCTTGCACTCTATTTCCTTGTATTTGACTTGCTTCTAAGTGAATTTCTTTGCTTTTTGATAGCCATAACAATGCTCTACCAGCCTTGTGTCTGATTTTAGATAAACCCCGCATCTAGCCTCAACTTAGGCTTCGTTTTCTTCCAACATTTCTAAATGATTTCTTCCTCAGAATCATCTAAACGCACATTAAAAACGTCAAAATCGAATATACTAAATAACGTGCCTATTCAGGCAGGGTAGCTCTATTGAATTCCGGTCCCATACTGTCCGATCTGGTCGAAACTAAGATTTCTTGGTGTAGTGTCACATCAAGTCTACTACGAATTGACTTACAATCCCTGCAAAAAGTCTTGAATCTTTTCCTTATCTGCTGCTGGCATCGAAGAAAGCTCAAGCATTTCTGGCATGGACAATAATGATTTTACAGATAGATCTTCTTGCGAAAATAGGTCCTTTGATTTTTGTAGACCATAGGTAAAAATACTTATCAAACCGATGACATTAGCCCCTGCCTCTCGTAAAGCTTGTACAGCTTGCATGGAGCTTTTGCCAGTAGAAATTAAATCCTCAATGACGACTATTTTTTGCTCCGCCGTTAGCTTTCCCTCGATTTGATTGCCTTTGCCGTGCTCTTTCGCTGAAGAGCGTACATAGAGCATGGGCATATTTAGTTTCTGGGCCATAAAAGCGGCATGCGGAATGCCGGCAGTAGCTGTGCCTGCTAGAACTTGCGCCTCAGGAAAATTCTGCTGCAGTAAATCCACCAAACCATTCACAATGATTTCTCTTTCCTCAGGAAAAGATAAAAGCAATCGATTGTCGCAATAAATAGGAGAGCGAATGCCGCTCGCCCATGTAAAGCCAAAATCGGGGTCAATGCTAATGGCTCCTATCTTGGTTAAGATCTCCGCATACCTAGCTTTGGACATTTTCCATCTCCTGTACAATTTCATCCAAAGCCTGACTAGGATCCTCAGCTTTCGTGATGGACCTGCCAATTACTAAAAAATCCGCCTTAGCCTGTACGGCTTCAGCAGGCGTCATAATACGCTTTTGATCGTTTGTAGCATCTTGCTTGCGGCGAATCCCCGGACAGACACTAATGCATTTGGGCAATCTCTCTTTGACCAAGCGTAAATCTTTCGGCGAACAGACCACGCCCTGCATGCCAGAATCCATCGCGATTTGCGAGTAGCGCAAAACGGTCTCTTCCATGCTAGTTGAAATTCCTAAATCTTTTTGCATCATCTCTTCAGATGTGGAGGTCAATTGCGTGACGCCAATAAATAGTATGTGCTCAGGTCGATGCTTGGCAGCTTGCTGAAGCATTTCGCTTCCCCCGGCCACATGAAAGTTCAACATATCCATTGGTAACTGCAACAAAGACTGCGTTGCTTTTTCCACAGTGTTGGGAATGTCGTGCAACTTCAAATCTAAAAAAACTTTGAATCCTCTGTCTTTTAATTGATGTACAATGCTGGCGCCCTCTTTATAAAAAAGCTCCATGCCGACCTTTACCCAGCGCAAGTCCTGTTCTAAAGGCCGCACAAAATCTAAGGCCGTAGCAGCGTCCGGAAAATCAAGAGCTAAAATAATCTTTTCGCGCAAGTCAAATCTCCTTAAAGTCTCGAACTTTTTTAACCTGAAAGGCCAAAGATTCAATCACTGAAACCATGGCTCTAGCAGTATCCAGTGAAGTTAAACAAACCAAATTTCTCTCCACTGCCGCCCGGCGAATTTTAAAGCCATCCCGCGTGGGCATTTTGCCTTTGGTTAAGGTGTTCAAAATATATTGCGCCTTCCCGTCTTGAATCATATCCAAGATATTGGGCGAGCCCTCTTCTACTTTTTTCAGACGTTTTACTTTTAGGCCCTTCGATTCTAAAAAGGCAGCGGTTCCACCGGTGGCCCAAATCTTTAAACCCAAATCCGCAAAGCGCTCAATGATGGGATAAGCCTCTTCTTTGTCTTTATCTGCTACTGTACATATTAGATTGCCAAAGGTGGGAACCTTCATGCCCGAGGCGATAAGGCCTTTATAAAGAGCCTTTTCCATACTGCGGTCACTCCCCATCACCTCACCGGTGGATTTCATTTCAGGTCCAAGATGGGTGTCCACTTGCGTGAGCTTTGCAAAGGAAAAGACAGGAACTTTTACCGAGTAGGAATCCTTTGGCTCTTCATAGTAGCCGCTAGAAATTCCCATGCTGGACAGACTATCTCCCAATATCGCACGGGTCGCAATTTTTGCCATGGGAATGCCGGTAACTTTGGATAAGAAAGGTACGGTTCTTGAGCTACGAGGATTGACTTCAATCACATAAATATTGTCTTTATGTAATACAAATTGAATGTTTAGTATGCCTTTTACCTTTAACTCTTTACAAATTTTTGTGGTGATTGAAATGATATCTTCTTTGGTTTCGGGCTTCACCCTTCTAGGAGGATAAACAGCAATGGAATCACCGGAGTGTACACCCGCCCGTTCAATATGCTCCATAATGCCAGGGATAAAAACATCCTTACCGTCACTGATAGCATCCACCTCTAATTCTAAACCGATCATATAGCGGTCAATCAAGACGGGTTTGGCTGGATTGAGCTCCACCGCTTCATCAATGTACCGCTCCAGCTCCTCGCTGGAATAAACAATCTCCATGGCTCGGCCGCCAAGGACATAGGAAGGACGAACCAATACTGGGTAGCCAAGCTCTTCGGCTACCGCTACGGCTTCTTGCTTGTTGGTCACCGATTTTCCTAGAGGCTGCGCGATATCTAATTTCTTTAGGAGTACTTCAAATTTCTTACGATCTTCGGTGCGATCAATATCCTCTAGCGACATTCCGAGAATTTCTACGCCGCGCTCTTTTAAATCTTCAGCTAGGTTAATGGCTGTCTGTCCGCCAAATTGCACAATCACGCCCTTGGGTTTTTCCGTATCAATTACATGCATAACATCTTCGGTAGTGAGCGGATCAAAGTAGAGGCGATCCGAAGTAGAAAAATCCGTGGATACCGTTTCAGGATTGTTATTGATCACCAAGGCTTCATAGCCCATGGACTGAATGGCTTTCACGGCGTGAACCGTAGCATAATCAAACTCAATTCCCTGCCCGATTCGAATGGGGCCTGAGCCTAAAACAAGAATCTTCTCTTTGCTTGAGGCAAAGGACTCGTTTTCTTCCTCATAGGTCGAATAAAAATACGGTGTGCTAGAGGCAAATTCAGCAGCACAAGTATCAACCATTTTATAAACCGGCATCAAATCGTTTTGTTTGCGAAAATCATAGACTTGTCTTTCTGTAAGCCCCGCCTTGCGTGCAATATAGGAGTCGGCAAAGCCCAAACGTTTTAAATCGTAGAGAGTCTCTTTTTCTAAGCTTGCGGAAATCTTTTTTTCTGCTTGAATGATTTTTTCTAATTTGCACAAAAAGAAAAGATCAATCTTCGTTGCCGAATGAATCTCTCTTAAATCACAGCCTTTGCGAATCAATTCGCTAACAACAAACAATCTTTCATCCGTTGCCAAGGCAGCAATCTCTAAAAGCTCCGAGACTTCTTTGTTTTGCCATTTCTTATCTTCAATATGATCTAGGCCAAGCTCTAAAGAGCGCACGGCTTTGAGCATTGACTCCTCAAAGCAGCGGCCAATGGCCATAACCTCGCCCGTAGCTTTCATTTGCGTGCCGAGCTTTCTTAAACCCCCTGCAAATTTATCAAAGGGCCAGCGCGGAATTTTTGATACCACATAATCAATGCTCGGCTCAAAACAGGCGTAGGTGGTCTTCGTTACCGGGTTGATGATTTCATCCAAAGTGTAGCCGATGGCAATCTTTGCGGCGATTTTGGCAATGGGGTAGCCCGTCGCTTTGGAAGCCAGCGCCGAAGAGCGTGAAACCCTTGGGTTGACTTCAATCACGTAATAATCAAAGGAGTCTGGATCAAGAGCCAACTGTACATTGCAGCCGCCTTCAATTTTTAAGGCGCGAATGATGCGAATCGAGGCGCTGCGAAGCATTTGGTACTCGCGATCGGATAGCGTTTGCGAGGGGGCCACCACGATGGAATCCCCAGTGTGCACACCCACAGGATCAAAGTTTTCCATATTGCAGACCACGATGCAGTTGTCGTTGGCATCTCGCATAACCTCGTATTCAATTTCTTTAAAACCGGCGATGGATTTTTCTACCAAGCACTGATTGATCGGCGAGTTTTCAAGTCCACTTTGCAAAATCTCGCGCAGCTCTTTTTCATTGGCAGCAATGCCGCCGCCGGTGCCACCCATGGTATAGGCCGGGCGAACAATGATAGGATAGGAAGTCTCTTCGGCAAATTTTAATCCCGCCTCAATATTATCCACAATATCACTTGGCGGAACGGGTTGATCGATTTTCTGCATCAAGCGGCGAAAGCGCTCACGGTCTTCGGCTTTTTCAATCGCATTCAGACTAGTACCTAGAAGTCTTACACCCTCTTCTTTCAAAACTCCCGCTGCATCGAGCTCCATGGCAAGATTTAGTGCCGTTTGCCCGCCAAGACCGGCAAGCAAGGCATCCGGCTGCTCGCGCCGAATGACCTTGGTAACAAAATCCAAAGTTAAGGGTTCAATATAAATTTTGTCTGCCATCTCGGGGTCGGTCATGATGGTGGCCGGATTGGAGTTAATCAACACGACCTCAAGGCCCTCTTCTTTGAGCGCCTGGCATGCCTGGGTGCCGGCATAATCAAATTCTGCCGCCTGGCCAATGACGATGGGACCCGAGCCAATCACCAAAACTTTTTTTACATCTTGCAGTTTAGGCATGCTCGACTCCTTTAAATTTTGCTATGCGCTGAAAAAACTCATCAAAAAGGTAAGCATTGTCGCCAGGGCCGGGCTGCGCCTCCGGATGGTATTGCACAGAAAAAATATTGAGCTTTTTGTGTTGCAAGCCCTCCACGCTTTGATCGTTCATGGAAATATGGCTTACTTCTAAATCGGTATCTTTTAAAGATTCTTCAATGATTGAATAGGAATGGTTTTGCGCCGACATATTGACTTTATTTAAGGCCAAATCTTTTACCGGATGATTGGAGCCGCGGTGACCAAATTTTAATTTTTCTACTTTTGCACCAAAGGCTACAGCTAATAGTTGGTGCCCCAAACAAATTCCCATGATGGGCAGCTTGTCTTTTACGGCATGGATGAAATCACTCGCGCCTTTTACATCTCGAGGATCGCCCGGGCCATTGGAAAGTAAGATCGCATCCACTTCGGCATTTAAAACTTCCTCGGCAGGAGTATCGTAAGGAAATAAAATCACTTCCGCCCCGCGGTGCAAAAGCTCCTTAATGATGCCGCGTTTGCAGCCATAGTCCATCACTGCAATTCGGTAAGAATTTCCAGGGAAATGCTGCGGACTTTTGGTCGATACCGTGGCGACCTGATCGCGAGGCAATTCTTGCTTTAAAGACTCTAAGATTTCGGTCTCTTTTGCCGGGTCAAAATATATTGCCCCCTTCATGGTGCCGTGCTCGCGGATTTTGCGAGTCAGCTTGCGAGTATCAATGCCGCTTAGTGCAGGTATGTCGTATTTTTTTAACATCTCTGACAAACTTTTTGTGGAGCGCCAGTTGGAAGGGATCTCCGTATAGTCACGCATCACAAAGCCTTGCACAAAGGGACGCACCGATTGGAAGTCATCGCGGTTTACCCCGTAATTGCCAATCAGAGGGTAGGTCATATTGATGATTTGCCCGCAATACGAAGGATCGGTCAAAATTTCTTGGTAGCCTGTTAGCCCTGTATTGAATACCACTTCGCCTAGACTTTGTTTTTCACTGCCAAAGGAGTCGCCCTGAAAATTGGTGCCGTCTTCAAGAATTAAGTAAGCTTTCACTGGCTTTTCCTCCTAGAATCTTATCAATAATTGCCATTCGCACAAAAGTACCATTTTCTACCTGCTGATCAATGGTCACATTCTTTTTTTCAATGAGGGAGCTGGCAATTTCTTTGTCCCGAATGAAGGGCCCTGGATGCATGACGATGGAGCCTGGCTTCATTTGCTTGTAGCGTGCTTCCGTCAGACCGTAGACCTCGTGATATTGCTCATTGGTCATGGCCTGCATACTTGCGTGGCGCTCATTTTGTACTCGCATCAGGTACAAGACATCCACGCTCTCCAAAAGATCATCCATTCGGTAATTTTCATAGCCATCAAGACTTTGATTATCTATAGGGCAAAGGTAAGTCTGCACCGGAAAGTGCTGCCACATCTGCAAATGCGAGGCAACGACGCGCGAGTGCTGTATGTCGCCAACAAAGGCAATTTTTAGATTTTCCAGCGAGCCAAAGCGCTCTTCTATGCTCATTAAATCCAGCAAAGCTTGTGTGGGATGCGCGGACTGCCCCGAGCCTGCGTTGATGATTGGCATCTTGATTTGTCTAGCTAGCTCTTTTAGCTTTTCTACCTCTTGCGAGGCGCGCAGCACACAGGCCTTCACACCGATCGACTCAAGTGTTTTCAAAGTATCGTAGAGAGTTTCGCCTTTTTTTATGCTAGAAGCCGTAGCATCAATATAAATGGGATGCAGACCCAATTTTTGCTCCGCCACCTCAAAGGAGACGCGGGTGCGCGTGGAGGCTTCTAAAAAGAGATTGGCGATGCTATGAAGTTCCGATAAAAAAAATGGGACCTGAGGTCCCTTTTTAAATATTGAGGCATTTTTTATAATTTCGCGAAAATCTTCGCTATTCCATTCTTCAAAATCGATCAGGTGCTTCATCCTGAGTACTTATACTACAAAAGGGTGGGCCAAAGACAAGCTTTTTTTGGCGCGAATTCACGGGCTCGTCTTAAAGCGACGAATTCCATCAAGTATGAACATACGCATCACCACCTGGTAGGGAATCTCCAGCTTTGCAGCTATCTTTTTAAGATCTTTAATGGTGGATTCATCCAGCGCCACACTAGTGGGCTTTCGCTGTCCCTTTTGACGTTTTTTCATCGCCTCTAGTATTTTGCTATCGTCAAACACGCTATCGTCTTCATAGGCTTTCTGCGATTTTGCGTAGGATTTTGCCATATAACCACCTCTCTTTCTTTCCTGCAATGCGCGCACTTATGGGCCGTATTCTTTCACCTCGGAAAGTGAACACGACATGCAATAAACGGCCCTCCTTTGAGGGGCCTAGTATACCATACTTTTATATAGTGTTTAGGCACTACAATCATTTAAAGAAACGCAATGATTTTAATGGAATTCGGAGAAAAATAGAAACCGTTCTTTATCTACGACGCATTCGGAATATGGATAGACGGATTCGAAATACCGAAGCAATAAATAGTCCAAGCCGAAGAAAATTCGTTACAGCTCCAGAGAAATCCATTAGCCTTGAAAATATGAAATATATATTTGTTTTAATACTTTTATTCGTATCTCAGATAGCTCACTCGCAAGTGATTTTGGAAAACCTTCGTCAAAAGCAGGAGAAAAAAGAAGCCTCCCGCTGGACGCTAGCAGGTTGGCTCGCACAAAAAGAGCGAATACAAATGATGGATTACTGGCTGGCAATGAATACCAAGGATGATCCCTTTGAATTTTCCATCGGAGCTGATAGTGGCGATTTAGATCAAAGCCGTAGTCAGGGCACTAGTACAAGCGAAAGCTCAGAGGACAGCTTGCAATACAATTTTACGGCCTATGCTTCCATCATTGGAATCGAAGGTCGCTGGATCGATAATGAGGAGGCTTACGAGGGCTCCGATATATCTCTGCACCTTCGCCTATTAGGGGCAAGCCAGCAAAACACCAACATCAATTTAGAGGTGGGACAATACGTTCGCACCCTTGATATTTTTACTTTTCAAGACGAAGAATTTAAAACCACTTTTTATGGCGGCAGCCTGACTTTGTACTTGATCAAATACTTTGGAATCAAAGGACGCTATTATCAAATCCAAGAAGATACGTCTGACAACCAGGTAGAGATATCTGGCAGCCGCACAGAATTTGAGGCGTTTATCGATTACAGTTTTGTTCGCGTTTATGGCCAGCTCTACCAAGAAGAGATGGATTTTAGCTTAACGGGGAATAATCCTATTGCCTTGGAAGTAGATGGTGTGAATGCGGGGCTAAAGATATTTTTCTAATAACTAATTTAGCTTCAAGAAAAATAAAATCTTAAAACAAGACCTCGCCACTCCCCTGTTTCAAGCGCCCTATTTCCCAATGCTTAAAGCCTGAAGAGCTAAGACTCTTATTTACCTGCTTGCGCTTTTCTTCCGCTACGATCAAGCATAGGCCCATGCCCATATTAAATGTCTTATAGGCCTCCTCATGCGGCAAATCCAAGCGCGGCAGTATCTTCGCAAAGATAGGAGCAATTTCGTTCAGTGGTGGCAGATTCGTGAGCTCATAATCAAATTCTTTTGAGAGCCGAGCCAGGTTGTAGAGCCCGCCGCCAGTGATATGGGCGCAAGCTTTTACTTCCGGCTGCAGCTTTGCCATCAAATCCACATATAAATGTGTCGGCGTCAGCAATTCCTGTTTTTCTATGCGATTTAGCTCTGGCGTTTTGCGCAGCAAAGAATAGCCGTTCGAATGAAAGCCTGAGGATTCCACTGCCATTATCACATCGCCCTCTTTAAAGCTCTTCGCATCAAATAAATCTTTTTCTTCTGCAACCCCTACAGCAAAACCGGCTAGATCAAAATCTCCGTCGCGGTAGACATCGGGCATCTCCGCCGTTTCGCCGCCCACCAAGGCCATTTTCGATTTTTTGCAAGCTCCGGCAATGGAGGCCAAAACCATTTGCGAGGCCTCTAGATCAAGCTTGCCGCATGCATAATAATCCAAAAAGAAAAGTGGCCTTGCACCTACACAAATTAAATCATTGGCGCACATAGCAACCAAATCTTGCCCAATGCCAGAGAAGTCTTCCAATTCTTTCGCAAGTAATAATTTGGTGCCCACGCCATCGGTGGAGCTGGCAATATTATAGCCACCTAATTGATACAAACTGGCATAACCTCCCAGCCCCGATTTTACATTTTCATCGTGGGTTTCTCGCACCATTCCCGCAATATTTTTCACAAAGGTGTCGCCCTTTTCAATATCTACGCCGGCTTCTTTGTAATCCATTTTCTTCTCCTAGTGCTTAAAGTGTCTGGATTTATAAAATAACATCGCTACATTGCTAGCATCTGCTTTCGCAATCACTTCCTCATCGCGAATCGAGCCGCCAGGCTGAGCGATCCATTCAATGCCCACCTTTGCCGCCTCTTCTACGGCATCAGCAAAAGGAAAGAAGGCATCACTGGCTAGAAAAATCTCTTTTGTATCAATACCAGGAAAGTAATCTTGCATTCTCGGAACGGCAAGTCGCTTTAGGCAATCAATTCGATTGGGCTGTCCCATACCGGCACCCACCATTTGAAAGCCTTCTTTTGTCTCCCGGCAAAGAGCGATGGCATTGGATTTTAAATGCTTGCTGCAAAGAATAGAAAATTTCGCAAGCTTTTCTTTTTTGGCATCTTTGCGCTTACTTTGCCACTGAAAATCATAATCGACGGTTGTATCGTAATCCTGACTCAAACTTAAAGAGTTCCAGCGAGTGGAGTGCTGGCTTTCCTGCAAAGGCGCATATGTTAAAAGTCTTAAATTTTTCTTTGTTTTCAATAAGGCAAAGGCCTCTTCGCTAAAACTTTTCGCCAGAACCACTTCGATGAATTTGTCTTTTAAAAAAGTAGCGGCCGCTAGATCACATTCGCCGCTAAAGCCTACGATACTACCGAACGCACTGACTGGATCTCCGGCCCAAGCTTGCTGAAGACTGACTTCGGCTTTATCACTAGCTGCCAAACCGCAAGGATTGTTGTGCTTGATCACACATACCGTGTTTTTTTCTGAAAAGGCTTTTTGAAAATCGATCAATATATTTTTGGCCGCTTCCACATCTAGCCAATTGTTATAAGAGAGGGCTTTGTCTTCATGCAGGATCTGCCATACCTTAGCATCATAAAAAACTTTGGCGGCTTGCTGCGGATTTTCCCCATAGCGCAATTCTTGAAAACTAAAATGCTCAAAGATGGCCGCATCATAGCGTTGCGAGAGGCGAAAGGCTTCTTTTGCCAGCTCTTTACGGTGCGAAACATTAAAGGTAGAATCCGCTTCCTTTTTCACAAAGCTCTCGTATTGTTCGGGATTGGACAATATCGTAACGTCTTTGAAGTTTTTCGCGGCTGCCCGTAGCATGGTAGGGCCACCAATGTCGATATAATCCACCATTTGCTCTTCACTTAATTTTTCTTCACGCTTTTCTTCAAAGGGGTAAAAATTCACTACAACATAATCAATGCTCGGGATTTCTAATTTTTTACGATCTTCCTCATCTCCTTTATCTCCCCTGCGATACAAAATTCCGCTGGCAAGTTCAAAACTGATGGATTTCATCCGCCCTTGAAAGGCCTCCGGCTTGCGCGTAATGGTTTCAATGCTCTGCACGGGCAAACCTAAATCTTCGATGTATTTTTTGGTACCGCCGGTGGCGATCATATTCACGCCGTGATCAAAGAAGTGCTTGGCGAGCAAATCGAGTCGATCTTTGTTCGATACAGATAAAAAGGCGTTTTTCATTTAAAGACTCCTTGTATATTCATAAGCATTTTGAAAAAAAGTTTTGGCATATGTCGTTTTGTTTTTAAAAGGGATTTGAAAATCTTCATAGGCCGCTTCCGGATGGGGCATAAGACCAAACACTAAGCCTGTCTCATCAACGAGTCCCGCAATGTCTTGTTGGGAGCCATTGGGATTTTCGACATAGCTTAAAGCAATCTGCTCTTTATCTATGGGTTTGTCCGCTAGCAATCGCCCTTCGGCATGACGAATGGGCAAATAAAAATCCTCCGTTAAATTTTGCAACCATGGGCTATTGGATTTAGGCACACGAACCGGCACCCAGCGGTTTATAAAAGTTTTTGAAGTATTAAAAGTCAATGCGGCTTTTTGTTTCTTTCCTGGCAATAGACCCAGCTGCACCAAAACCTGAAAGCCATTGCAAATGCCCAAAATCATCTTTTTGGCTTGTAAAAAATCTTGCAGATCGCCTTGCCAAGCTCTTTGAATTTTGAGGGCTGCCACTTTGCCGCTACCAAGATCATCGGCAAAAGAAAAACCACCAGCAATGGCAAGTAAATCATAATCCATTAAACGAGTCGTTTGCAGATCATTGAGGAGTGCAAATTCTGTTTGAAAACCTACCGATTGGAGAGCTAAGGCTAATTCCTTGTCTGAATTGATACCATCACCTGTTAAAACCAAAGCCTTTGTCATTGCAGCCTCCAAAGATTCTCTAGTTCCTGCATACTCCAATTCTCCTCTGGCAGAAAAACTTTATACTCTTCGACGCAATTACCAAGAAGCTGCGCTTCTCCGGCAAAGACGGACTCAAAGGTCAATTGGTCTTTTGGTGCAATGCTAACCACAAAAGAGCCAAAGCCCTCGGCAAAGTCATGCATGTCAAAATTGCGCTTCGACTGCAAGCCCAATTTGGCGCCAATCAAAGATTCTATTAATGCGATAAGCATGCCGCCATCCGAAACATCATGGCAAGAAGCAATCATGCCCGATTGAATGGCCTTATGAAGCTTGATGTATTTTTCTTTTAGCTGTGCAAAATCGGCATAGGTGATTTCCCCTTCTTCGGCTTGGTAATAGTAAGAAAATTCTGAGGCCCGAAGGCTTAGGGGCTGAAATTGCAAATGGTAGACGAGATCGCCTGCCGCTTGAAAGTCGGAAGAGATATGCTTTTCCTCATCGGCAAGATAGCCCATGCCGCTAATCAATAAGGAGGGCTCTACATCGATTCGAAGATCTTTGCCGCTACGGCTTTTTCCGCGCCAAGTATTTTTCATAGAATCTTTACCGCTGATAAACGGCAGACCAAAGCTGGTAGCATATTCATGCATGCCGTAGCAGGCCCGCACCAAATCCGCCGTGAAACGAGAGTTTGTATTGGCATCCTCACTCATGGGGTTGGGCCAACAAAAATTATCCACCAAGACAATCTTTTCTGGATGCGTGCCGCAGGCAATGAGATTGCGCAGACACTCATCCACTGCTAGGCTCGCCATATAATACGAATCTAAATGCGCTGTTTTCGCAGCAAAGCCGTGCCCTAGAACCACGCGATCTTTTTTCTTCGAGCCGTACATTTTTAACTGCAGAATGGCTTGATCATTGACGCCATCTTGCTTTTCGCCGGTGAAGGGCTTGCCGGTTGTGGCGCCGCCAACTTCCATATCGTATTGGCGCACCCACTTTTCTTTGGATTGAATATTCGGACTCGCTAAGAGGCGTTGAAGCACCGGCAAAACTTCACTCGCCTTCTCCGTTGATGTGCGGCGATACCAATAGTCTTGTTTGGCAGGCCCTTGCCATTCGCCCTGCAAATGCAATTTCGGATAAGCTTCATGCAAGAATTCTAAATCGAGATCCACCAATTTTTTGTCTTGATAAAAAACCTCAAAGCGACCATTGGCTGTAAATTCACCGAGATGATCCACTTCCACGCCAAAACGCAGGGCCAGATCCTCAAAGGCTTTTTGATTTTCGGGCTTAATAATATAAGTCATTCGCTCTTGGCTCTCACTGATGATCATTTCATAATAGTCCATGGCTTCCGTCTTTAAGCGGTGCTTGGAAATATCAATGCGGGCGCCGCCGCCGCGCTCGGCCATCTCCCCCACCGAAGAAGAAATACCACCGGCGCCATTGTCGGTGATTGCCGAGATAAGTCCCTGATCGCGGGCCTCTAGAGTAAAATCGAGCAAACGTTTTTGCGTAATGGGATCGCCGATTTGCACCACGGTGGAAGCGATTTTGCCTTCCATATTTTGCGAGCTAAAGGTAGCGCCGTGAATGCCGTCTTTCCCTAAGCGGCCGCCGCCCACATAGATCAGATCGCCTTTGGCAATTTCTTTTTTTTCAAAATCTTTTCCGGCAGGCATAGCTCCGATGGAGCCTACATAGATCAAGGGCTTTCCGGCAAAACTAGGATGCACTTGAAAGCTGCCGTTCACGGTGGGCACTCCCATATGGTTACCCCCCTCCCTTACGCCGTGATGTACGCCTTCTAAAATTTCTTTTGCCCGAAAGAGCCCCTTTGGGCGCATATCGTCGCCCTCGGCAGGAAAATCCTCCTCATTGCCAATGCAAAAGACGTCCATATTCGCAACAGGCTTGGCGCCCTTACCGGTTCCCATAATGTCCCTTTGTACGCCAAGTATACCAGTGATGGCGCCGCTAAACGGATCTAGTGCGGAGGGCGAGTTATGAGTTTCCACCTTTATACAAAGATCCACATCCTCATTCCAGTGGACCACTCCTGCGTTGTCGTGAAAAACAGAGATGCAGTGCTGATGCTCGGGTTTTACGGTGGATTTGATAAAGGTCTTAAATAAGGAAGATACTTTTTGATCGCCTATTTTTTTTGGTGCGTCCGCACTTTCTTTATAATCGATATCGGCGGCAAAGATTTTATGTTTGCAATGCTCCGACCAGGTTTGCGCTAAAACCTCTAGCTCACAGTCGGTCGGGTTGCGCCCTAGTTTCTGAAAGTGCTCACGAATCACGTCCACTTCCGCTTGGGATAAACCCATCTGCCGCTCTTTGGACCAAGTAAAGATATCGCTATCTAGGGGAATCTCTTTTAATACTGGCGGCTGCATCTTTGTGGACTTCCACAAATCGGGCCACGCCAATTTTTCACCGCTTTGAAAATGCAAGCCATGTAGTAAGGGGTTGTAATCATTTTTTCCAAGACTTTTGAGGATTTGCTCTTGCGAAAGATCATTGTTTTTTTCAAGGCGAAGAATTTTGCCGGAATGCACCTTAGCATCGCGGCATTCAAAAACAATTTCTAGAGCAGACTTTAACGAAGCGGCAAGATTGTCGGTCATGCCTTTTAAAAACAAGATTTCCACGTCAAAATGAGGATTCTCCGCCTCTGGTTTATTGCATTCCACTTCCTCAACGAGAGGGTTTGCCACAAGGCCTTCTAGTTTTTCTTGCGGTAATTCAAAGGGCGAGGAAATATAATATACTTTTAGAAAAGCAAAGTTTGGATTCTTCACCACCAATCGATAATTATGCATCTTTGGCTCCTTCTAAAAGCTCCCGTAAATATGCGCAATAGATTTTATGCTCGATTTTTTTCGACTTCTCTATCCATTCATTCATGGATAGCGAGCGATCAATCGGAATCTTTTTCTGCGTAATGATTTCCCCTGAATCCACCTCGGCGCTTACATAATGCAACGTGATTCCTGTCTCTTGCCTATCCGAGTCCCAAGCCCTTTCGTAGGCTTTGGCTCCCTTAAGCTCTGGCAAATAGGAGGGATGAATGTTTACCACGTTTTTGGTTCCTTTAGAAAAATCGGCAAAAGCATCGAGAAAACTTTTCGATAAAATTCGCATATATCCTGCAAGTAGCACCTTTTCAATTTGGTGTTCACGCAATAAATGCATAATATCCTGCTCGTTGTTCTTTTTTGGAATGAGCAAGGCATCTTCTGCTAGAGGCGAGTGGACGTTATTCGTAATTAGTAAAGGCTTCTTGCCAGTGATCTCTTCATAAGTTTGGCTCAATGCCTTGGCATTGCTACCACCTCCGGAAAATAATATGGCGATCTTTAACATCCGATATCCTCACGAAAGTCCTCTTGCGCAAAACGAGCTTGCTGGTGATTTTCATAAACTTTTTTACGGGCCTCTTGCAGATTCTTAGCTTTGCCACTTAAACCCAATATGCGGCCACCTTTGGTAAAAAGCCTGCCGTCTTCTTCTATCACCCCGGCAAAAAAGACTTCTAAATCCCCGTCTTGAACCTGTATCTCTTCTTTAATACCGGTATGCAATGGATAGCCTGGATCAACTTTTACCAAATGCAAGCAATGCTCTTCAGAAAAGAGCGGCGGCTCTTTATTGTCGGTAAAAAAGAAGGCTGCAAGATCGTTTTTCATTCGCGGCAGGATGCATTGGGTCTCTGGGTCGCCAAAGCGTACATTGATCTCTAATACGTAGGGTTTGCCATCAGCCAACATAAAGCCCCAAAACAAAAAGCCCTCATATTGAATGCCGTCTTGCTCTAAAGTATTTAATAGGCGCTGACTGTATTCTAGAGAAATCCTCCGCGTTTCCTCTTCGTCAAGGTAGCGGTTTGGCGAAAAGGCCCCCATGCCGCCCGTATTCGGACTACCAGACTCGCTGGTTCGCCGTTTGTAATCACAGGCAGAGCCAAAATAGTAACACTCACCTTTTTCTACATAAACAAAGGCGGATAGTTCCTTGCCCTCAATATAATCTTCCACCAAACAAGAAAAGTCACCTTGCAATTGATCCAAACGCTGGTAGGCATCGCGGAGCTCCTGCGTGTTTCGACAAATAAAAACGCCTTTGCCGCTGGCTAAGTGGTCCCACTTTAAAACCAAGGGCCCTGCCATTATGGCCTCTTCGCAGTGGGACTTTAACGAGGACAAATCCTTGTAGGTATAAGAATTCGCTGTAGGAATATCGGCTTTTAATAAATATTTTTTGCAAAAGTTTTTGGATGTTTCGGTGCGGGCGGCATCTTGGTTCGGGCCTATCACGCGGCAGCCGCGAGCACGAAAAGCATCCGCATAAGCTAAAGCCAAGTATTGTTCGGCACCAATAAAGACATTTTGGATTTGCTTTTCCTCACAGAGACTTAATAAAGAATCCAAAGAATCATCCTGGTGCAATTTTACTTTTTGTTCTCGTATTCCGGCATTGCCTGGCGCCACGTACACTTCGTCCACCAAAGAAGAATTGACAAACTTTTTTACAAAGGCATGCTCTCTTCCGCCCTTACCAATGACCAAAATCTTCATCTAAAATTCCTTCTTGTAGCGTAAATATAAATCTTCAAACAACTTTCTTGCTGAAGTGGGCTGCTGCAAGGCTTGCACCAAATAGGCGTACATATCTTCGGTCCACTTCTTTTGCTCTGGTTTTAAATGAGGTGGCTGAATGCCAGCGGCCAACATTTTTGCTTTCCATTCACTGCCAAATTCCTTTTTATACTTATCGATTTCTTTGTACCAGGCACTATCCCAATAGGCCTGGCGCAAAACTTCTTTTGATAGCGGCATATCCCGGTACATCAAGCGCAGCTCATCGGGAGCAATCGTATCCACCAACATAAACTTACGATTCTGCACGCCCTTAAGAAAGGCAAACTCTAATTTTCCGTCCCAAAGAGATAGATCCATGGAATGAAAAAAATCGCGCAATCGCAAGGCAATGATTTTTGTTAAATCCCCTAGGCGCTGAAATTCACTATCATTACAGCCACCAATCTCTTGCGCCTCAGCAAAAGATAGGTAGCGATCCATGGGCTCCAATTTTGTGGAGTACTCGATCAATAGGTTTTCAAGCAGAGATCCTTCTTTGATATCGCTTTCCACACCAATGGAGGCCAAATAATCAGGGTTCTTTTGAGCTCGCCGCAAAAGCGAAGATCCCTTTGGCACTCCAAAACGAAAGATCACCTCTAGTGGCAAAAGTGTCGTCTGGGGCTGCTTTTTATAAAACGAATAATCTTGATCTACAATTTGCGGTACATAGATGCGCTCCACTTTCCAAAGATTTTCGAAACAAGATTCTTTCGGCTTACGGTGCGTGGTAAGCGCCTGATCTTTTAACTCCTCCAAAATATTTTCGTTTACCGCCTCGCTCGGCTGCCAAGTCTTCCAGCTCTCGGTTTTTTCTAAAAAGGAATAAATCAAGTCAGTAAACAGGCAGAGATTTTTACCTTTTGCCTGGATATGATCGGGCATCTCGCCCCAATCGTAGATCGAATAGCGATCGGAAAACTCAAATAAAATGTAAGGATCTTCATTGTCGTGACGAATGTTTTTTACGCTTCCCTGATAGATAATGGGTGGAAGATTCTCTGTAGTCATAAACGTGCCTCCAATACTTTTTCTTCATCCACTTGGCTGGGATATTTACCATTCAGGCAGGCCATGCACAATCCTTCGGGCTTGATGGCAGCATAAAGGTCACGTTCTTCTAAATAAAAAACCTCATCGGCCTCAATTCTTGCTGCAATCTCAGGCTCATCGCGGCCATGCGCCACCAAATCCTCTTTTTTCGGAAAATCCACGCCGTAGTAGCATGGATAACGAATGGGTGGGCAAGCACTGGCAATGGCAACCGACTTTGCTCCGTATTCTTTTAAGAGGCGGTGGATGCGTGTCGAGGTGGTTCCGCGCACAATGGAATCATCAACGAGCAAAATGTTTTTTCCCTGAATCTCTGAGATGACCGGCATCAACTTCCAATTCACCGCGGCTTCGCGCTGTTTTTGAGTATTTAAAATAAAGGAGCGCTGCACATAACGGTTTTTAATTAAAATCTCGCGGTAAGGGATTCCGAGGGACTCGGACAAGGCAATGGCAGAGGTGCGCGAGGTATCTGGCACCGGCGCTACAATATCATATTTTTTCGGCTCCTGAATTTTTTCGGCGAGCAGACGCCCCAGCTCCAGTCGCACTTGGTAGATCGGCAAAGAATCCATCTGTCCCTCCACCCCAGCAAAGTAAATCCACTCAAACATGCAGGAGGCTGGCGTTTTGCTTTGTAAAACCTCCTGCTTCACTATGCCTTGGCTTTTGTGTACCAAAATCGCCTCACCCGGCTTTACTTGTTTCACATCATGATAACCAAGAAAGGTAAGAGCCTGTGATTCGGAGGCAAAGGCATAATCACTGCCGCTGCGGGCGTAAAAGAGAGGACGCATGCCGCGAGCATCTTTAAAGGCAAAGACATAGTCTTCACCCAAAAGGCCCACCACCGAGTAGGCTCCTTCCACTCGCTCTAAAACTTCCATGACTTTGACGGTAAAATTCTCTGGGCTCATGCCCTCTAAAAGCGGCAAAAAGATTTCGGCATCATTTTGAGATTGGTAGTCATAATTGACTTGGCTTTTTAATACGGCATAGTTGGTAATATTGCCGTTGTGGCATACCGCTAGCTCGCGGCTTTGAAAGGGCTGCAGCTCCTGCTCACGAAAGGTGCCAATGGTGGAATAACGATTGTGGCCGATGGCCACATTATAGGCGCCGCCCTCTTCTTCGATGGGGTTTTGGTTCACCAGACCTGGCAGGCGTTGGTAGAATTCTTGCTCGCCCCTGGCACATAAGCCAAAGCCATCTTGCCCGCGGTGTTGTAGGAGTTGTAAACCATAATAAGACTGAAAAAGGGCGCGCTTTCCGGTTGCGGCAAAGATTCCACACATATTAAATACCTCCTGTGGCATTTATGCAGTGAATGGGCATAAATGGCCTCCCTTTTTCATTTCAAAGAACAACTTTTTGAACGGCTATAGAATAAAGAGCCCTTGGCTTAAGTCAACGGCACAATTGTTAGATTGGTGTTAGTAGTAATAATTGCAGTTATTTATTCAAGTGGCGCTTGAAGAGGAGGTAAAAAACATAGTCTCTATAGGGGCGCAAGCGAAAAGGAGAATTCTTATTCATTGATACTCTTGCTAGCAAGTATGTATCTTTAATAAAATGGACAATTCAGGAATTGAAGTCCTATATTGCCCAATTTACTTGCCTTTATGGCCATATATTAGATTTAAGAACATATTCTGGGTATCAAAATGCCCAGTTATAAAACGATATGTAAAACAGATTGAAAAAAAAGGGCCCATAGGGCCCTAAAACTATTGCGACATGATTTTATCCGCTACCAGTTCGGTAACCCGTATATAGACTTTATCCACTTGCCCCATGTGATATCTTGTTAATTCATCACCATTTATCTCGTAACGAATTTTCGCGGCATCTTCTCTGGCAATCTTTAACTTCTCTGGCATTGCCATATACACATCTTCGCTCTTCATTTCCGGGTCTAAGTCTGTCATTAAATCATTTAGATAGGAGAAAAACTTACCATTCCCCACTACCTCTACACTGCCATCTTCATTTACATAAAATGGCGAATAGGAAGTCCACCAAAAACGCGAACCAGAGTTGTAGCGAATTTTATTCAGTCTAGCACCATGCTCATTGATTGCTATCAATTTTTGCGCACTCACAGCCGCTAGATCTTGGTTTGCGATATTTTGCTGTTGATCCTTCTCAACAAAATAACCTGTAAATGGACTTGGGTTTTTTGCTGGCGTACGCTCATGATTTGCTAGTGCCATAAGAGCTTGTTCTTCGGTAATCTTCTTGTTTTTATATACAACAGAATAAGTGCCATCATCGTACGATAAAGTAATTTCATTCTCATTCGTTAGCTGGAGTTTTGCATTTTTTAAGTCTTTGGACTCTTCTTCAAAAACACTTCTAGGATCGACATTAGGATCATTATAATGAGATTCCTGAACATATTGTTTAAAAGCATCGTTAAACTCGTAGGAGATGCTTCCATTTGAATTGTATTTCTCATAAGAATCTTTTTCGAAAACCATTGGATCTTCTGGCTTCTCAGAGCTAATCGCATAATATACTTTACCTGCTGCATCGACTTTATAGATGTTGTGTGTTTCTACACGATCATACTCACCTTGCTGAATCAGCTTGTAATCATCTTCATTCACCCAATAGCCTTGAAATGGGCTAAGAGCAGTATCGTCCTTACAAGCCACAAAACTAAAAAAAAGAGTAAAACTAAATATTTCATATGATTGTCCTTTGTTTAATTTCATCGCTATCTGAAGCAATATGCGTGCCGTGGCCATATTCTTGCTAAGAGCCCATTTCTTGCTTCTGTACGATTGGGTAACGGGGAAACAATATATTTTTTACCAAAAGCAATGACAGAAATAGGCACATTATCCTCTACTTTATTCCTATTTCCTAGAATTCGTCCGGCCAAACGAAAATTGAAGTATTTTGGCTACGCACTCAGCGCTCCCATGTTTCACTTTTACCGCATGAGAGCATCAAATCTGAGCCTTGGTAAAACAATGCTCTTCATGATTGTACATACTTGGACAATTCATGAAGTTTTATAGATGAACACACCTTAAGGGCAACAAGCCCGCCTAAAACAAAGCACAATGCCATGAATTGTAGTATCAAATTTGGATATGAGGAGATAAAAGGTAGTATAAACAAACAACCAATAAATTGCCCCATACTCATTATGGCAAAATAAACCGTGTTCACTTGTGATATTAAGTTTGTGGGTATGCTTGCAACTCGGTAGTTGATTGTAGAGTAATTTAGAAAAGCAAAGCCTATACAATTCAAAGCAAAGGTAAATCCCACCAAGTAATGATTTGCGTAAAAAGAGGCTAAAAGCAGGCATATCGCTGTAGGTAAAAATGCCACTATAACAATTTTATTAAAATCGATTTTTCTATTTAAGTTTGGAGCCAATGAAATGAAGGGAGTAGCAATTAAAATACTAATGGCAATTAGCCATGAAGCAGATTCAGTGTCATTAGCATTTGCAGCGTATATCGATACAATTGCGGGGTAAATGCCGCCGGCAATATAAATTAGTGAGGTTGCAACAGAGGATCCAAGTAGATTTTTATCATTTAAAACATAACGAAAAGCTTCTAAATAAGAATCAATAGACTTTTTCTTAACCATTGATTTATTACTCGTATTTTCACTGAACACTCTCCAATAAATAAAGAGCATCGGTACAAACGACAAGATGGCTAATAGCATACACGCTGCAAATCCATAATTAAAAAACACCCAGCCAGAAAAAGAAACTCCAAAAAGAAGGGTGAAATTAAATACATAAACAAATCTCTTAATCACTTTTTCTATGGGGATATGATTTTTGATTTCATTTAATAAGCTGAAGGTGATTCCGTTACGATGAAGAGAGGAAAAAGCTGACATTAGTATAGCAAATACAATCATCATTGCATATGTCAAAACATCTAATGAGTAGAAAACAAAGATTAGACCATAAACTGAAGCCTGTAGTAAATCTATTGTAATACTAGATAAACACTTAGAATACCTATCAACATACTGACTAAATATTGGCGAAAGAAATATGACGCCAATACTTTGGCCAACATAAAATGCAGTTATAAATTTAATCCCATATGAGAGATCCGCTTGTAAAACCTCTGTTCCCAACCATAAAATAGCAAAATCTGCAGCAGCATTGCCAATTAAAGATACGAAAAGAAAAAGCAAATAAAAGTAATATTCAAGATTTTTAGACATTATTATCTCTTTACTTAATTTTTTTACAAAAAACTCCAGTTGTTTTTTTCTAAACAATCCTTAACAGCTTCTAGGTTCTTCGTGCGAACAAAAAACCAATCACTAAGATATGTAGAAACCACACATACACCAAGTCCCTCCTCAAATAGTGCGTTAGTTATAGTAGCAATTAATCCTTGTACCGTACCAAAAGGCATCTCTCCTACAATTGTAATACAGGACCAACCAAGCTCTTCTTTTTGACATGGCACATTCACATTATCAGGGATAATAGCAGAACTCTCTTCTTCTGATTGAAATAAAGCAATTGGCCTGGCTTCATTATTTGAAAGGCATTTTACTAAGTCTTCTGAGTTTTCTAATAGAATATATTTAAACGTCATTGGCAAAATAGAAAGACGCAAATGCTCGTATTTATTCATTCCCACCTCTTTAAATCAATCATTAATAAATAAGCTTAACACTTAAGCTTGCTAGATTATCATTAAACTCCTAAACAAGCCACTACCAGCAACTAGCATGCCAAGAAAATTTATACCCTGACGCAATATTAATTAAATAAGCTTGGCAGAGTATTTCTTAAGTATCAGATTTTGGTCCATGTTAACGAAAAATATTCATTTTGCATGCCTTCTCATTTTGAAACACCACCAGATGCCAAAACTAACAGGTTTGATCTGAGCACCAAAAAACCCGCCAAAAGTCAGAGATTTTCTTAAAGCTAGAGCGTCTTATACCGATACATTATATGAGATGTTATCGCTTCTAATTTCAGGTCTACTATTTGCTAAAACGCCTTTAGGTTTGCCCTCTTACACAGCCGCAAATCCCAATGGATTTTGGGGCAAACTGCCGCGTGGACGAAATTATGTTTTCTGTGGCGACCGCATCTTTTTTTCTGAGAACTTTGATACCAAGGTGAAGGTGGTCTACGAAAAAGACTCCAAGGTAGCCGACTTTCGCAAACACTGCCTAAACCGCAAGCGCCATATTGAAAAAACCAGTAAAAACGCTGAGCCCGGGGAAGCGCCTTTAATTGTTTCTAGCTTTCGACACCTAAATTCGAAAATTGAAAAGGTGATAAAAAACAAAAAGCACGCCCGCTACATTGATGCCAAGGGTCTGCACTACAAGGAGCTCATCAAAGCCTTTGGTGAAGCGGAGGTAAATCGCCTGCGAAGTGCCAACTTACTTTTACCTTATATGACCTTTGCCGAATTTCAGCAGGCCTATGCAAAATCCACCAACAACCCCGCCTACCTAAAAGCGGAATACTCGCGCTACTCATCGAACCTACTTACGCAGAACCCTGCCATGCTGTACACCAAAGATGGCAAGCTTTATTATTTCTCATTCAATCTATCTGACGAACAAATGCGAAGACTTGCGGGCCTTGTAGGAGGTGCCGGTGGCGGCAGCCTGGGAGGCGGAGGCGGTTATGGCTCAAATAGCCCTCTAGCTAAAGGCGGCGCAAAAGGTAGCGCAGGCGAAGATAGCCGCATGCCAGCCAGTGCTAGTGCTGGACCAGGCGTGGGATTGGAAGCTGGCTTTCCTGGCTTTACCACAGATTCGGAAGCATTAAGAGTGGCCCCGCAGCCCACACGCCTACCAAGCAGCATGGGAGTGAGTCCGGCAAGTACCTTACGCGTGCCAAAATATGATCAGATTGCAGGGCGCATCAGGCCCTCCTCTTCCGCTAATAATGTTAGGCAGATGGCTAGCGCCGGTGGAGGCGGTCCACGTATAGTTAATCCATCTGATTTTGATGGAGCAATGGGAGCATTTGATAAATTAAAAGGTAAAGACTCTGGTAGCGGCCGCGAACGACCGGACAGGATTGGCAGGTCTAAACCTTCTAGCTCTAACGACTCAAGCCCCACAAGCCCTAGCGCATCCAGTGGGCTAAGCGAAGAAATTTCGGAAGTTAGCGTAATAGGAAAAAGAAAAGAGCCTGAAGATATCTTTTCATCTAAAAGCAACCTCGATAGTAATTCTACCGCTATTGGTGACCAAATGCTATCACTAGTAAGGAAAGATACACAGTCACAAGGTTTACGTTTGCCCACAAAAGAAAAGACATCCAAAACCAATTATACCTGTGACACAAAGCAATGGCACGATATAGCAAGAGGTATAGATAACGACAGTTTTTTGGGAACGATTTTAAAAGAATCCTCTATTAGTGAACAGACAAAAGAGAACTTTAAATGCACCCTCCTAAATAAAAGCCAGTTTTGTGGCTTCTACTTTTATGATCGTAGCTGTTTACCTGGTGGCGAGCGCAATTGCGCCACGGTTATGAATAATGATATCGACAATATATGCAAAAAATATCTGCGATTTGAAAGGGATAACTCAAACGCAAATATCAACGGTACAAGATCCAGAAAAGTAGGGATAAGATCCATTTCCAACGACGAACCTCTTTCCTATACAGAACGCTTGGAATGCTCACAGGTTATGATGGCCATCGCCTGCAAAGAGATCCCATGCAAAACGTCTTTCGGTGATGTATACAATGGCAAGGTGGAATTCTATGATGGCGCAAGAAACCAAAAACTAAAAAAAGGCCTAGAACAGGATATAGCTGAGAAAAATGAAGGCATACGCGATAATATAGATATAAGCTTTCAAATTGTTAGAGAGCTCAGCAAGAAAAGCGACATATTATTCGATCTTAATTATGAAGAGCAAACTTCTAATAGAATAAAGAAAGTTAAATTAACCGAAGAAACAAAAGACTTACAAAGTCTACTAAAACTACGGCATATTAAGTATACTTCTCACAATATGAAGTTCTCACATACAGGTGATGACATAGACTTAAAAAAATATTTAGAAAATTCCCCTTGGCAACCAACAGAAATAGAAAGTTTCCGTACGGATCTAACCAAACTCAAAGTTTACTATGATTTAAATGCAAGTTCTGAGGAGGGTTATTGCTCCATTTTTTCTTCAGGAAAAAATGGAGCGCAGGGAGAAAATTAAAGGCTCACGCTTACTCTTTTTTTGTGATTTTAGATGCTATTGCGCCAACGTATTTTTTGTACTGAGCCTTATCAACCTCATAGTTAAAACACATTTGATCCGCAATATCTAACAACTCAACTGACATATCGCTGATAAACTGATCCTGAAAGCACATGGCCTGGCAAGCCCAAGCATAATCATTGTGTGTAACGATACCATCGGCACCGTCAGTTTCATGTTGATGAACACTACCAAGATTGTGAATTCTTTCGTGAAATAGCATGGACTCAAAGTATTTTTTTGACCAATTCTTAGTAAGGTCTTCTCGAAACACTACCGAAGGACCATTGTAAACCCTTGTTTTACCTTTGTAGTTAATGATAACCGGGTCATCCGATCCTAGTGTGGCATATGCTTCGCTACCAATAGTTAGCCTTTGTTTTTCAAGAGGATTTTGCTCTAGGGCAATTCGAAAATCATGGTTTATATCATCCCCACAAAATATTTTTGGCCTAGCTCCAAACCTTTTCTCAACCGAACAATCATTATGGGCATTGGCCCTGTAGAAATTTATTTTCTTTAGCTTGTCACATGAATTTACATCAAATCGCCCCACCTCATTAAAATTATAAAACGGCGTCACTTCCGTATCCCATGCTTCTTTATCCCAGTAATTCACAAACGCCGGCATCAGAGCATATTTGGTAGAGGTTACTTTGCCTTCTCCTTTTTCGCCGTAGTATTCTTCACCTTCCGCCAAACAAGACATCCCCTGCACCATGCTGTCCACATCGGCTTGAGCAATATCGAATTTCCAGCGGCCGGGCTCAAAGCAGTTTTTGTGGATCATGGTACCAATGGGAGAAATATAAAAGTCGCCCTCTTCTTCTAAGTCGGGACGCGGGCCCATATGGGATTGAATATTTTTAATGTCATCTAACTGTTTGGCAAAAGCGATAAGATCCTGGTCGCAGTGTTCGCAACCTAAAACCGCAGCAGCACCTTCCGTATGATCAAAAACTTCGACTTCGCCGGTGGCGTATTGGTAAGTGGGCACCTTCTGCGTACCTTTTTCCACCAAAACCATTTGGCCGTTCTTTCTTTCAAAGATTTCAAACTGGCGGGTATTGCCATCGGTAATTTGGCGAATCAGCTTATTGGCTTTGCCGGCAACATAGTCGCTACGAATCTCGCATACATCGTCTTTGCATTCATAGAGATAATCTACCTGTGCATCCATATCGTAATCGACCCTTTCTTTAACCAATTTGCCTTGGGCATTATATACACTAATTTGGTTAAATTGGCCATCTCCGCGAAATGAGTAGCGAATCTCTTTGTAACCTTTTCCTAGTTGTCGAATATTTACATCCGATTTGCCATCTTCATTGAAATCCACATTGTGAAATTTCCCACTTTTTAGGGCTTGGTAAATCTTGCGCTGACGAGGGTCATACTTTCTTAAAGGATCTAGACTTTTTCCTGGCTTTTGGAATTTGTTTTTAGGGATCGAGGCCATATTTCTTGTGGAAGGTTGCTCGCAAATACCGTAATGCAGGGGCTTTAGTCCTGGATCATAGGGCTTGCGCTCGCAGGTGGGCGCGGAAAACGCATATAATAGGCTTAAAAACACTTCAATCACCACCTAATTGTATGGAATGATTGGTCTTTTGAGGAGGCCAGATTTTCTAAACAGGCTTCATAAAAAGGTGTATTGGGGCCCAACTCAATCAATGATCTTAGTGAAAATGATAGCTGCTATCTCTTTGCTTCATCTGGATTTAAAAAATATCGATATCAGGTGATGCTATCCCACCCTATCTATATCCTTGCTATATACTGATCAAATGTAGATCCATTAAAAATATTCTATCTTTTCGGACTGAGGATTCTATAAAATCAGATAATTTCCCTGAAAAGCAAAATAACAGCTCCAGAAATTGGTACGCGACTTGCACCAGGCCTATTCAAGCAATAATGCTAAGGAGGAAAAATGAAGAAAAAAATTACACTGAAAATGATTAAAGTTGTTGGTCGGTCTGAAAAAACCTGCGGCGACTATAACATTCGATAATATAAAAACTGGCGGAGTTCGAATATGAAACGATGGCAAATTGGCGCTGGATTTAATCCTAGATTTCTCGCTAAAGAAAATAAGAATCGAATTAATATCCCGGACTCCGTTAGTTATATAGAACTTGGCTTTCAGGATCTAAAACACGTTAAAGAAATCCACGATGAGCGATTCAAAAACATACAATTTTCACTCCATCTTGCTAGGGCTCCCATTACTGAAGATTATTCTTCGCAAGATATTTATATCGACGCCCTATCAAGGGAGTTTGATCCTAAAGATGTAATAAGTATTGGGCTACATCTGATTTCTCCAAGAACAGAAAATATGGGAAAATATGGATTAACTACCCATTACTATCCGTGTGACCTTTATGAAAAAAGAGCTGTTCGCTTTATTAAAACTTTAAAACATAAATTTAATTTACCTATATGGATTGAAAACGCTAATTTTTATAGCTCGAATGGAAAAGAAATCATTGAAGCCTGGAAAAGCACAAACCGTATTGCGAATCTCTCCAATTCCAAAATCATCGTCGATTTAGCTCATATCTTTGTTGATTGTAGGAATAATGAAATCGAGCCTTCTCTTGTTTATGGATTAATTGATTGGTCACAAGTGATTGAACTTCACTTTTCCGGTTATCTTAAAGGCAAAGATGGAACTTATCACGACGGACATGGGGAACCGATTACTAATGCTCTCTGGGAGGAGTATAAAAAAATTTCCTCTCATTTTCTCGGGCATAATGAGTCCATAGAGTATTTTACTGTTGAGCATTCAGATCCTATTTGGCTAAATAAAAAAAATGAATTCTATAGCGACTTTAAAAGTTTAGAGCAGATCCTCAACTCAACATCAAAATATAAAAGCTTAGCCTCTACGCGTATAGATTCTTACGCACAGTCTTATTTAATTAAGATCTTATTGAAAAGACTGCCCGCTCTAAAAGACTATGCAGCACAAGAAAATCTTAATCTAAAGCAAGAAGTAAATAATTGGGTACTGAATAATCATTCTGGAAATATTGTACTAAGTGATTTTGAAGCAAAGTTTGCGGGTAATATTGCCGCTGAGGAAAGCTTTATTGCATATTTAGAGAAAAGAGAAGCAAGCCATGTATAAAGGTATTAATTTTACTACACCTGATAATTATGCGGCTGTTAAACATTTAGTGGTCAATAAGAACGTAGACTTTATTGAACTGATGGTAGATAATTTTTTGCACTTAGATCCCAACCAGTTTTTAGATGAGTTTGGCAGTGATACGCCCTATTCGTTTCATATAATGAGTTCGATGCCCTTTGATCAAGAACTTAGCGATTTAAAAACTCTTGGCGCTAAAATACGAAAGTTCGTCGAAATTTTAAAACCAATATATGTCTCTGATCACTTAGCACATTTTAAGACTAATGGAAAATTCCTACCCAAAACAATAGAAGTAGATTACACAAAAAAAGAGGAATACATTCAAAAAATAGCTCTTTGGTCAGATATATTAGAATCTAAGATTTACTTTGAAAACTTCCCATCACTTGGCCCACAGGGATTAGGTGAACTAGTCACGACTTAATC
>DFOS01000014.1:0-121 GCA_002376845.1 Bdellovibrionaceae bacterium UBA3535
CCACCATCGACCGAGTAGAACCCTTATCTTCCAAACCCATCTCCTAAAACAAAAAGGCTTTTTCACTAACACCTGCGGTGTCATTGAAAAAGCCTTGAATGGTCGGGGAGACAGGATTCGA
>DFOS01000014.1:449-37472 GCA_002376845.1 Bdellovibrionaceae bacterium UBA3535
CGACCCTCTGCTCCCAAAGCAGATGCGCTACCAGCCTGCGCCACTCCCCGAATTTGAAAGCACTGTAGTATGCAGAATTACTCCCTTTGTCAAAAAAATCTAGAGAAATTGTAGGATCTTAAGGCATGACGCAGGAATTCCCAACCGAAACTAATGGGTTGAAACCTAGACTGGAGGAAGGTTTAATTCTGGAAGTTTAAAAAGATGGATATAAAGGAGTTTCATATGAAAAAACTATTATTAGCTGCTGCCTTGCTAGTTGGCTTTGGGGCGAATGCGCAGGACACCCAGTTTCAACCGGGTGGCTCGCTTGAAGTATTTTACGACAATATGAACAATTATGATTTCTCGGACACTACTCATGACCGGCGAGATGAGTTTGTACAAAAAACGAAATTAAAACTAGATGCTGCTAAGAATGATAATCTTACTGCAAAATTAGTTCTGACAAACATCATGCTTTGGGGGGATAATTCCGCCTTTGACGGAAAAGACACTTCTATGAAAGGTGAGGCGGTTAAGTCGAACCAATTTTTAGTGGAAGAGGCCTATGGTGTATACCAAATGGATCAAGAAACCTCTTTGCAATTTGGTCGAGGGCAGTACTTGCTTGGCCGCGGCGAAGTGATTTCTAAGCGCAATGAATATGAATATATCCCTGTATCTTTTGATGGCTTGTTGTTGTTGCACGATACCGATAACTACCGTGCCGGAGCATTCATTGTTCGTGGTGTTGATGATGGTTTTAACTTAGAAGAAGGCGGCGAGGGCCAAGCCTCCAACGATAAAAGTGGTGACTTTCTGGGTGCAACACTAACTTTTAAGGCTGTACCAGAGTTTTTGAATGATGTTTTGGTTCATTATATCAATGCTAAATCAGATACATTTGCGGGTAACAGTATTACCAAGAATGAAAGAACCTGGATCGGCCTAAGCACAGGCGGTGAAACCGGCGCTTTTGATTACAATGCGGCTTATGTAAAATTTGATGGTACTGTTTATGGCACATCGGAAATCGACCGTGATGGTAGCATGATGCAATTAGGGGCCGGCTTCAATATGCCAGAAGTAATGGGGCTTCGTATCGGTGTGGAATATCACCAAGACTCCGGTGATGAGAGTGGTTCTTTAGCCGATGGCAAATCCGAAACTTATGATCCTCTTTATTATGATTTTAACAAGTATGCAGGTCGCATGGAGATTGCTAAATGGGGCTGTACTTATGCTAATAATAATGTGGCGAACACTTGTGGTTCTACTAGCGCGGCTACTCCCGGCTCTTTAAATGGTGCTGGCTTAACCAGTTTGGCTCTTCGCTTAAAAGTAGAGCCTAGTGCTGGCCTAAAAGTTATGCTGGATTACTTTATGTTTGAAGCTACTGAAGATCAGGGCTCAGATGAGGAACTAGGTAGTGAGATCGATCTTGTGGTAGAAAAATCCTATGACAACGGTTTTTATGCCAATGCACTTTACGGCATGTTTCAGGCTGGAGATCGCTTAGGTAATAACGCGGACGATGCCGAGCGTTTACTAGTGAATTTTGGTTTCGACTTCTAAGTTTGAAGCAATCGTATCTGTGATGAAAAAAGCCAAGCTCCATGCTTGGCTTTTTTTTGCCATTGCCACCTGCCTATGAGCCTGGCAACATAAACGTATGGATCCCATTGAAAGAGCCATCTCCAAAATGTCGCGAGCTACCCTAGTGGCCTTAGCACTCGTGGCGGGGCTTGTTATCATTGTGGTTTTAAATCCGCCCCATTCGGTGTGTGACTCGCAGTTTTTGATCTTTCAAGAGGAGCAAACACCATTTCTGTATTTGGATAAAAGCCAGGCCTTTGCCAAAACCACCGGATTTAAGGCCTCCTATGATCGTTGTTTAAATGGCAATAATCTAGGAGCCTGCGCGGCCTTGTTTACTGGTGTCACCAGGCTTTTGGACGATTTGGAAAGTGGTAATCCCAAATGCCATCAATCTTTCTTCAAGCGTAAAGAAGTAAAAAAAGCCCTAAGCGATACCATGTCGCTAATGCTTCGGCTGGCTTGGGGGAATGAACCTCCCGAAAATATTTATGAACGTACGAGTTGGCTGAGCCGTAATAACTTGTTTTTGTTTTGCACTTTAGAAAGTAAATACAAAGACTATTATGGTGCTTCCAATTACGAGTCATGGAGAGAAGGGCAGATGAATGATCTGCCCAACCCGAAAAATTTGGATCGCCAAAATATTTGGAAATTAAGTCTATTTTCCTTAGATTGTCGAAAATTCTTATAAATCCACCAATTGTAGGTTCTCCCAAGTCACTCGATCCGGCTCCACTCGCGCCTCGGCTTCAAAGTAAAAACTCTCATCCATTTGATTGATAATTCGTAGAGAGTGGATCTGTTTTTTGCCCTGGCACTTATGGAAATTTGGATGTAGCCACTGCACCTTCCATTCCCCTGGGTTTAGACCGTATTCACCTAATTGCATATTTAGTGTTTTCGCTGCATTTGTCATGCTAACCTCCATCTGCCTCCTTCCATGAGCAAGAGCTGTGCCACTCTTCAGCAGCTACCATTTTGGATTTGGCGCCAAGATTGCGATGATTTGTCCGGTTTTCTGGATTCTACTGTCCGGATTTCGCTTGCTAATTCTATAAAAGTATTGGACTTGTTTTTTATGTTAAAAATTGAAAGTGCTCAGAATCCAAAAATTAAATGGCTTTTGCAATTGCACAAACGTCGCAAGCGGGATGAGTATAGAACTTTCCTAGTAGAGGGAAGAAGGGAAATTGAGCTGGCCATTCAGTCTGGCTATGAATGGGATGCATTCTTTTTTTTACCGGATTGCAAGTTTGAGCCAAAGATAGATACGGCGAAAAGCTATCAGTTAACCTCCGCCTTGATGCAAAAGGTCTCCCTGCGCGGGCTAACCGAGGGTTGCATAGCAACTTTTCATTATAAGGACGCAAAGCCCATCGCCGTAAAACAAAAGGGCTTATACTTGATTATAGAGAGCGTAGAGAAACCCGGAAACCTGGGGGCCATCTTAAGGTCTGCGGATGGTGCGGGAGTGGATGGCATTTTTATATGCGATGAAAAATTAGATTTGTACAATCCCAACCTGATCCGTGCCTCTTTGGGGGCTCGTTTTACCCAGGCATTGGAAGTTTTAAGTTTGCAGGAGATTAAAACGAAGTTGGCAGGGATTCCCATTTTTGCTACCAGCCCAGAGGCTACAAAAAATATCTGGCAGGTAGATTTGCAAAATGGCGCTGCCTGGCTGCTAGGCAGCGAGAAAGATGGACTTAGTCAGCTAGCTATGGATATGGCAGATGAATTGGTGAAAATACCTATGAGCGGGCAAGTGGATTCCTTGAATGTATCCGTAGCTAGTGCTTTAGTTATTTATGAAAGCCGAAGAAGGTGGCTATGATATTGCTTCTCCAAATACTCAGTGTTTTTGTTGTTTTGGCTATTTTTCAACTTGTGCCTTTGACCATTGCAGGCATGCTAGCCTCCAGCATATTCATTATGGTAGCGATGATTTCTACTTACTATTTCTTTGCCTATCTAAGGTGGAAGTCTTTTGCTTTGTATACGTGGTTGCTATTTTTGCTAGTCTTGGCGTTTCCGATTTTGGCCCTTCGTATCTACTATATGGATCTGCCTACTAGTGAAATTATTATAGGCGGAATCCCTTTCTCAACATTGCATCGATTGTCTGAAAAAGCCTACCTGCTTTGCTTTTTGCTCAGCCTGATGGATTATGCTCGCATAAAAAAAGCGGCCAACAAAGCCGCTTCTTAAATCTCGAATGAAATGAGAACTTAATCGATTTCAAATGGTTTCGGTGAAATCACCGGCGGACGAAAAAAACTATCATAGGCAAACGAGCCACTCGGAAGTAGCGACAAATTACGGGCTTTTTTGATAGCACGGGCCAGGTCGTTTTGCTGCTTTAAGCTCAATTTGGAGATACGAGATGGTACGATTTTCCCGCCTTCGCCAATATAACGGTAAAGCGAGCTAGGATCTTTGTAATCAAATTTGTGAGTACCCTTGTATTCTGTTCTGTATTTGGAGCGAATCGTATTCTTTTTCATATCGTCTCTTTCCTTTTCAGGTCGCCATAAAACCTTAAAAATATAGAAAAATCCAGCCTTTTTTGTTTCTTTTTGTGATTTTTTCTTATATATCTTGCTGCCATATGGCCAATTAATGCTTGCGACCCCTGCGTCGATCATTTATATACTTGGTTCGTTTTGGAGGTATTATGGCTCGCTGTGAATTGAGCGGAAAGAGTCCTGTAGTTAAAAACTTAGTCAGCCACTCAAATATCAAGACCAAGTCGGTGGCTAGTCCCAATATTCAAAAAAAGCAGCTGTATTCTCAGGCTCTAAATGAATTTGTTAGTCTTAAGGTTGCTGCAAGTACGCTACGTACGATTGAGAACAAAGGTAGTTTTGATAGCTATATATTAAGGCAGCCAGAGCAGAAATTGTCAAAAAGAGCCTTAGAAGTTAGAAAGAGAATTCGCAAAAAATTGGCTGGGCCAAGTAAAAAGAAAGTCTAGGAGTTTGCCGCTATGAAGTTAAAAATTAAAAAAGATGCAACGGTCGAAGTAATTACGGGCAACGATAAGGGCAAGCAAGGCCAAGTTTTGGATATCGACAAGCGAGCTATGCGTATCAAGGTAAAGGGTGTGAAGATGATGACTCACTTTGATCGTGAAAATGGCCTAGAGAAAAAAGAGGGCTATATCGATTATTCCAACGTTAAGTTGATCTCCAATCCTACAGAAAAAAAGAAAATCGCCAAAAAGCGTGCTAAGTAAGTCAGGCACATAGGGTGATAACAAAAAGCAGGTGAAAACCTGCTTTTTTTTTGCTGCTTTCTTTGCTAGCCTACAAGTATGTCAGCTTTGATTCTACTACTTCTATTTAGTTTTGCAGAGGATGAGACTCTTTCTTACGTCATTTGCAAAAACGGCAGTATCGTTCGTACCATTCAGGTCGACTGGGTAGAAAGTGAAAAAGCATGCATAACCACATATACCAAAGCTGGCGTTGGCCGTGAGGTCGGGCGAGCTAGCAATAAGCCCTATTGTCAAAAATGGATTGATAATATCCGAGGAAACTTAACCGCAGCCGGTTGGAAGTGTCGCGATGTCAGCGAACAAGTCAAAGTCATATCCGAATAAATCCATGCGTGTGCATTTGGTACAGATGTGTTCGGTCAATGATAAGAAAAAAAACTTAGATGATTTTTTGACCCATTTAGAAGGTGTGAATGCACAGGCTGGCGATATGTTTTTTCTGCCTGAAAACTCCTTGTTTATGCGTGGCTCGCAAGCGGAAGTGGTAGAAACTTTTGATCTTCAAGGGGGAGAGCTAGAGCCACTTCAAAATTATTGCCGCGACAAACAAGTCTTCATGCATCTTGGAGCCATTGGAGTGCGGCACCTTGAAAAGACCTACAATGCGTCGGTAAAAATTTTTCCGGATGGCTCTTTGGAGGATTCTTATCGGAAGATCCATCTTTTTGATGTGGAAGTTGATGGAGAAAAACTAATTCGTGAATCTGACGCTTTTCATGCGGGTGAAAGTTTAAATACATTTAAATTTCAAGGAGTGGAATTTGGTCAGACCATTTGCTATGACTTGCGTTTTTCAAAACTTTTTTTAGCCTATGCGGATCTTGGCGTGGATGTAATATTGGTGCCCTCCTCATTTTTTTATGTGACAGGCAAGGATCATTGGGAAGTCCTAAATCGAGCGCGGGCCATTGAAACGCAATGTTTTATCATTGCTGCAGCTCAAGGCGGATTGCATGCAGGCAAACAAAAAACCTGGGGACATTCCATGATTGTAGATCCTTGGGGGCATATTGTTGCAGAAATTCCAAATAGCTCAGATAAGCCACAATCGGTCTTAGCCGAGCTGGATTTATCGCTTATTGCGAAAGCACGTCGGCAAATTCCCTTGGCAGAACATCGCCTGCGAGGGTTTTCTTCTTAGCCTATTGGATGAACTGCGCATAAGTCTGGCTTTTTTTCTAGAATTCTCACTTGATTTTTACTAAGCTCTGCCTACATCAGGAGGCAAAATGACGGATCTTGAGACTGTGCAGCGAGAAAGCATGGAAGTGGATGTTTTAATCGTAGGGGCCGGTAGTGCGGGGCTAGCTTGTGCTATCGAATTGCAAAAACAAATCCATGCTCACAACGAAAAGGCATCGGAGCCAATTCCTGAACAAATGATTGTTGTCATCGAAAAGGCGGCCGAAGTAGGAGCCCACTCTTTTTCTGGAGCGGTAATGGACCCTGCCGCGCTGAAAGAACTGATTCCGGATTATCGTGAGAAGGGATGCCCCATTGAATGTGATGCCGAAGAAGATGCGGTTTATTACTTAGGCAGAGATACGACAATAAAAGCTCCCATCACCCCACCTCCGTTTAAAAATAAAGGCAAACATATTGTTTCCATTTCTAAAGTGAATCGCTGGCTGGGTGAGCAAGCCGAAGCCATGGGGATCAATATCTTTCCTGGTTTTCCTGCGGTGGAAGCACTCTACGATGAAGATGGCAACGTTACAGGTGTGCGAACAGGTGATCGGGGTTTGGACAAAGAAGGCAAGCCGAAAGCCAATTTTGAGCCAGGTATGATTTTAAATTCGAAGGTAACGATTTTTGCTGAAGGCCCAAGAGGCTCGCTATTTCAACAAGTTTGTAAAAAGTTGGATTTGCGCAAAGGCAAAAACGAAGAAGTCTTTGAAGAAGGGGTAAAAGAAATCATCCAAATGCCTAAGGGTACTGTAAAGCCAGGGCAAGTGATTCATACATTGGGATTTCCCTTATATAAGTCCATTGGCGGCACCTTTATTTATACTCTGCCAAATGATCAAATCATTTTGGGGCTTGTTGCCTATCTTGATACGGAAGACCCTCTGCTTGATCCCCACAGAGAACTACAGAAACTAAAGACCCATCCCTTTTTGCAAAAGATGTTAAAAGGTGGAAAGGTGATTGCTTATGGCGGTAAGGTCATTCCTGCTGGCGGCTGGTATTCTATGCCAAAGCTTTATCATGGCGGCATGATGGTGGTAGGCGATACGGCCTCCATGGTGGATGTGCAAAAACTAAAAGGCATTCATTTGGCGATGAAATCGGGAATGCTTGCTGGGCAAACGGCTTTTGAAGCCATTCGTGATCAGGATTTCTCCGAGAAAAAACTTTCAGCCTACGAAAAACGAATCCATGATTCCTATGTAAAAAAGCAGCTCTATCGAGTAAGAAACTTTCATCAAACCTTGTCCAAAGGGGTTTTTGCCTCCTTGCCTCTAATTGCTTTGCAAGAGATTACAGGAGGACGCGGTCTGGTAGACAATATGAAGGTAAAAAAAGACCGAGAATATACCGAGCCTGCCGTGGAGATTTGGGGAGCCAATCCCGAAAAGGCCGAAGACAATCAACTTCCCAAACCAGATGGGGAATTGTTTTTTGACAAGCTATCTAGTGTTTATATGACTGGCTCTATGCACGATGAGGATAGTCCCAACCACTTGCTTGTGGAAAATACTGACATATGCTCCAACACATGTGAGCCCAAATACAAATCGCCTTGCAACCATTTTTGTCCTGCAAATGTTTACGAGATGCAAGAGACTGGAAGTGGAAGAAAAGATTTGGTGATTAATTATACCAACTGCATTCATTGTAAAACTTGTGATATCAAGTGTCCGTTTGACAACATCTTGTGGACAACCCCAGAAGGCGGCGGCGGCCCGCAGTACACGATTACCTAAGGAGGTATCATGTCATTCCAAAATGGCGGTGGGCGTCCAGACCCTGCCGCAGAAATACAAAAAAAGATCGAAGAGTTTTTTTCGGACTCGCAAATGTGGTGGAAACTATTGGCACTTATAGTCGTGCTAGTTGCAGGTTATACTTCTTTTTACACCATTCAGCCGGATGAGGAGGGGGTGGTTCTTCGTTTTGGTGAGTACCATACAACCACAGAGCCGGGCCTACACTTGAAGTTGCCATTTGGTATCGATCAAACCATCAAGGTAAAAACCAAATTGATTTTGCAAGAGGAGTTTGGCTTTCGTACCGATAGCGTCAGCGGTAAACGCACCTCCTACAATCAAGGTTCCTATGACGATGAATCTCTGATGCTCACAGGTGATCTAAATGTGGCCGATGTAGAATGGATCACGCAGTTTCAGATTGCGGAGCCACAAAAGTTTTTATTCAATATTCGAGATCCCATTCAAAATATTCGCGATATTTCGGAGGCCATCATGCGCCGAGTGGTGGGAGACCGCCTGGTAAATGATGTTTTAACTGTGGGAAGGACAGAAATTGCAGCTGAGGCAAAAGCTCTTACGCAGGAGATTTTAGATAATTATGATATGGGTGTGAAGGTTGTCTCCATCAAGTTGCAGGACGTGAATCCTCCTGAGCCTGTTAAGCCCTCATTTAACAAAGTAAATGAGGCCAAGCAGGAGCAAGAGCAAGCCATCAATCAAGCAGAGAAGTACTATAACAAAATTATCCCTGAAGCACGCGGACGGGCGGAACAAAAGATTGCCGAAGCAGAAGGTTTTGCCGCCGCTATATTGAATAGATCCAAAGGTGATGCCGAACGGTTTCGTGCCATGCTCACGGAGTACCGTAAAGCTCCGCAGGTAACAAAGGATCGTTTGTACATAGAGACCATTGAGAAGGTTCTGGATCGGCTAAATTCTATTACAGTGGTGGACCCAGAAGTGAAGGGCTTGCTACCTGTTTTTGGTGAGGTGAAAAGTGCAAAACAATAAATCTTTATTCTTACCCTTGATTGTACTCGTACTAGTCGTCACTTTTTATTCTGCTGCATTTGTTATTGTGGAAGGTCGTCAGGTGGTTATCACGCAATTCGGTAAACCAGTAAAAAGTGTGAATGAAGCCGGTTTGCATTTTAAACTGCCCTTTATTCAAGATGTAAGACGTATTGACTTACGAATCTTGTCTTGGGATGGCTACCCCAATCAAATTCCGACGAAGGACAAAAAATACATTGAAGTTGACACCACAGCACGTTGGAAAATTGTGGATCCACTAAAATTTATTCAGACGGTGCAAAATGAGAGGGGAGCTAGATCTCGCCTGGATGCCATACTAGATGGAGTTACTCGCGATATTATATCGGGTAATAATTTGGTCGAGGCCGTTCGTAACTCGAATAATATATTGGATGTTATAGAAGAGAGGCAAAAGGAGCTAGAATCTGTGGATGAGGACGGAGAAAAGGTTGCCTCGGATATGCAAGAAGAGGTAACGGGTGAAGTTGAGCCCGTAGAGATTGGCCGGGAAAAATTGAGTGCCCTGATCATTGAAAGAGCCAAAAAAGAACTTTTACCCCTGGGCATTGAGCTCATCGATGTGCAGCTTAAGCGCATAGCCTATGAAAATAGTGTGCAAAAAAAGGTCTATGGTCGCATGATTTCAGAAAGAGAGCGCATTGCTGAGCGTATTCGTTCCTTTGGTAAGGGTGAGCAAGCAAAGATTGAAGGTAAAACCGACAAAGATCTCAAGGCCATTGAATCAGATGCCTACCGTAAGGTGCAAAACATCAAAGGTAAGGCCGAAGCCGAAGCCATTGCCATTTATGCCAGTGCTCTTCGCCGTGATCCGGGCTTTTATCGTTTTGTAAGAAGTCTTGAAGCTTATGAAAAATCCCTTCCTAAGGAAACAAAACTTTTGCTTTCTTCAGAATCAAAGTTTTGGGAAGTATTAAGAACGGGAAGATAAGGTGATGCTATCTTTTTAGCTCTTGGGCAGTCCGTGTAGACGGATTATTTGGTCCAGCATTCGGACCTCAAATCGCTTAGAGTCAAATATTTTTGCACGGAGACTTTGGCACGCTTTGCATAAGTGAGTTCAGCTACTTAGCTGGCAAACCGACATTTGCCTTGCTGCAGTGGTGGAATTTAAGCAAACTAGGGGCGAAGCGTGAAAAATAATATCAATCAAAGAGAACACTTACAGGTAACACAAAAAATGCATGAAGAATTAAGAGAAGAATTAAAAAGCAATGATACCAATATGGTTTTGCAACTAAAGTCTTTTGAAAAAAGTGTAAAATCTCAGTTTGGTGAGGTGGAGAGTCGATTTAAGATGGTAGATGCACGCTTTGCCAGAATAGAGGCTCGTTTTAATGAGATCGACGCTAGATTTGATGAAATGGAAGCTAGGTTTCAGCAAATAGATGCTCGTTTCGATAAATTAGAAGGAATGATGGCAAAGTTTTATGGGGAGATTGCCAAAATGAATGCAGTAAATGCTAGAACTCTGGCTCTGGTAGAGGAACAACGAGCCGAAAATAAAACCATTTGGGATAAGCAGGCGCAGCTAGAACTTCAGGTAAACACTTTGCTAACGCCGGATGTATGAGCTGTTAAATCCATCGCCAGTATATATTTCGTGCTAGTTGCGTTTTCCCTTGCCAACTTTCCCTGTGTGATTCTTCCAGTTGAAGTCAGGGTTTTTGGCAAAGCGATCCTTCCAAGCCTGCCACTGCTCTGGCTTTAAATCATGGCGGACGGAACCACTTTTATCAAAATGGATTTTCGGCTTTTTTCCAAAAAGAAACTCAATGATACCCATGACTAGCTCCTATAGATGCTTTCGCAATTCCTCTTTAAATAATTTTAGCGCATTTGCCCTGTGAGATAAACGGTTTTTCTCGGCGGATGTCATTTCTGCCAAGCTTTGTTCATGATTATCCGGAATAAAAATAGGGTCATAGCCAAAGCCGCCCGTACCCATTTGTTTGCTAGCAATGCTGCCTTTAAGTTCGCCCTCAAAAACATATTCTTGTCCGTTAGGGTCAATGGCCACGAGAGCGCAAACAAAGCGTGCTTTTCGATTGTTTGTTCGCAGTTTTATCATCTTTAGAAGTTTGGCTACATTTTCTGCATCACTAGCTTTGTCGCCAGCATAGCGAGCGGAGTGAATACCAGGCATATTATTTAAGCCCTCACACTCTAGTCCGGAATCATCGGCTAAAACCCAACCTTCATTTACAGAAGCAGCCAAATACTTTGCTTTAATTCTAGCGTTCGCAATAAAGGTATCGCCGTTTTCCTCTGGGCTAGTGTAATAACTTAATTCTTCCGGTCCATGTAGTTCCACAGGTAAGTCCGCAAGTAAGTTTTCAAATTCTTTACGCTTTCCTTTGTTCGAACTTGCTAGCCAAATTTTCATTTATCACCTAAAGGAAAGAAGTCACCGATAATGGCACTTTGTTGTTGGAATATATATCCGCAGGCATCTATGGCAGCATCGAGCATATTGTCCAAATCTTCTTTGGAAAATGGATCGGCCTCCGCAGTGCCTTGAAGTTCAATCAATTTATTTTGATTGTTCATTACGAAATTCATATCAGTATCAATATTGACATCTTCCTCGTAATTGAGGTCCACAAGGCATTCGCCCTTTTTAATTCCACAGCTCACGGCCGCCACATAATTTTTTAAAGGAATTTCTTTAATAATATCTTGTTCTTTTAATTTGTTGCAGGCAAGAGCCAGGGCTACAAAGCCGCCGCTAATCGCAGCCGTGCGTGTACCGCCATCTGCTTGCAGCACATCACAGTCCACCGTGATCTGTCTTTCCCCGAGTTTTTTTAAATCCACAACAGCCCGCAGACTACGGCCGATGAGACGGGAGATCTCTTGGCTTCGACCAGAATTGGTGGCTTTGTCGCGGTGTATACGCGTATGAGTAGAGCGTGGTAGCATGGCATATTCTGCCGTAACCCAACCCTTGCTATTTCCTTGCAGCCATTTAGGCAAATTATTTTCCACACTGGCGGTACAAATGACTTTGGTAAAACCAAAAGAAACTAGTACCGACCCTTCCGCATGCAGACTGTATTCGGGCTGCAGCGTTACTTTTCGCATTTCATGATTTTCTCTATTATCGATTCGCATGTAGCGACTATAGCGAAGATCTATTATTTGTCCATTGCTCTTTCCAATCCAAAATCGACTTGTAAAGGATTTGAGCAATTTTTTTCTGGTATTTACGAGTTTTTAAGGCTTTGGCTTCTCTTTCGTGGGATAGAAAGCCAACTTCTACCAATACAGATGGCATATTGATACTTGAAATTACAAAAAACGGGGCTTGTCTTAAGCGAACTCGCATCTTTTTTTCTTCTAGCCATCGATTTTGAATGGTTTGTGCCAATTGATAGGAGCTAGCTTGGTATTTGCTCTTTGCTAAATCGTCCAAGATGGTGGCCACGGTATTTGGATATTTGCCACGAAATTTAGATGGCCGTCCCACAAGATTTTTATTGAATTCTTGATTCTCCTCACGATAAGCAAGAAAAAGGGATTCCTCATCAGCCCCCAATTGATTTTCAAAGTAGATTTCCGCGCCATGTGCTCTTCGGTCAGGAGAGCTGTTGGTATGGATACTAATAAAAATCTGCGCCTCTTTTGCATGGGCGCGATCGGCACGCTCTTTAAGACTTAGTTTTTGATCTTTATATCGGGTCATAGAGACTTTGATTTCTGGGTTCTTCTTTAAAAGTTCTTTTAAATCGCTTGCGATATTGAGAGTGATTTTGGATTCTTTTAGACCATAATAATAAGCGCCGGTATCAATGCCTCCATGACCAGGATCCAGGACAACATGATAGGCGAAGAGGCTAGATAAAAATACAGACCACATATAAGACATTGTCTAATTCTTTGAATCATGCCACAAGGGGAAAGCAGTGAAGCCAGACATAGGACAGGAATGAAGGAATTGCATCTTAATCAGAGCCAAATGAAGGTCTGGGCAAAAGACTTTGCTCAACGGCTAAAGAGCAATACTTTGATATTGCTAGAAGGCGATTTGGGAGCAGGAAAAACATTTTTGGTGCAATCGATAGTAAAAGAATTATCACAATCGGAAATTACTTGCTCGCCAACTTATGCATTACACAATACCTATTTAACAACTGACTTTAAGGTGGAGCATTTTGATTTGTACCGCTTAGAGAATTTTGCAGATTTGGAAGCTGCCGGTTTTTTTGAGGCTTTATCCGAAGAAGATAATGTGGTTTTCGTGGAATGGGCCAATCGTCTGCCAGAAAAAGCTTTGCCCTTTAATCGTAGCATCTATCGTATCCATCTAGAAATCGATGGGGATGCCAGAAGGCTACAAATCCAAGAGGTAGTTTGATGCCATTATTTGCTGCTGTAAGCCCTTATGGTTTGCGTGACTTTGTTGAAGAAGAGCTTATTGCTTTAGATGTTAAGGTGGTTAAAAAAGAAGAGCGCGCCATTTATTTTCAATCCAATTGGTTGAAAGCATATGAATACAATTATACTTCAAGATTTGCCTCCAGAGTGCTTTACAGTTTTTTAGATTTTGCTGCCTATAATGAAGAGGATTTATATTTTAACACCAAGAAACACGACTTTGCTAAGTACATAGGTTGCGATCAGACCTTCAAGGTGGATGCTAAGGTTTTTCACGGAACTACATTTCGAGATCAGCGTTTTGTCGCGTTAAAAGTAAAGGATGCCATCGCCGATCAATTTAAAGAGAAGTTTTCAAGCCGGCCGAATGTCGATACAGAAAACCCCGATATGAGCGTTCATGTTCGCGTCTATAAAAACCAAATCAGTTTGTCCTTGGATCTAAGTGGTAAGGCTCTGCATGAGAGATCTTACAAAAAGAGATTGGGGGAGGCGCCGTTAAAAGAAAATTTAGCAGCATCGCTGTTGCGTTTTGCCAATTGGTCCCCCGAACAGCCGCTGGTGGATCCTATGTGTGGCGGCGGTACCATTTTGATTGAAGCTGCTCGATGGGCGGCGCAGATACCTGCTGGTCATTTGCGTGATTTTGCTTTTCAGCGCTGGAAAAACTACCAACAACCTGAATGGGAAAAGCGTAAGGCTGAAATAGATGCAAACATCAATACGGATGTGGAGCTGTCTTTGTGGGGGGCAGACATATCGGGCCAAGTTTTAGAAAATGCGAAGCAAAATGCCAAGCGCGCCGGGGTGGCAGAATTGATCCACTGGCAGGTACAAGATGTTGAAAAAATGGACTTACCCCATTCAAACGCCACAATTATAAGCAATCCGCCCTATGCCAAAAGAATCGGCGATAAATCAGAATTAAAAGCCTTGTATAAAAACCTTGCCGCAGCCCTAAAGGCAAAAGGAACTTGGGACTTATGGTTACTTTCTGGGGATGCAGAATTAAGTAAGGAGCTACGCTTAAAAGCCAAGCAAAAAATCCCGTTAAAAAATGGCAATATTGATTGCCGCTTGCTGAACTACCCGGTGAATCAACCATCTTAAGTGATTGACAGGACTTATACTTTCGCTAAAACCAATACGTTAAACATTAAGAAGAACAGGAGAGGAGTCACCTATGGATCTTGGTATGCTTGCACCCTTAGCGGGTCTGGTGGGGTTGGTATTTGCGGGAATTGCGTATTTTTCCGTGGTTAAAATTAAAGTTGAAAACGAGAAGGTAAGAGATATCGGGGAGCAAATTCACCTGGGTGCAATGACCTTTTTGAAAGCGGAGTATAAAATCCTCTCTATCTTTGTGGTCGTAGTAGCGGCCTTAATTTTTTGGAAATTGGGCTCCCATACAGCCATGGCCTTTGTGGCAGGAGCTATATGTTCGGGTGTGGCCGGTTTCATTGGTATGAAAGCAGCAACTAAAGCCAATGTCAGAACGGCAGCAGCAGCAGCCAATGAAGGTCAGGGCTCTGCTCTAATGGTGGCCTTCCAGGGCGGATCGGTAATGGGTCTTTCCGTTGCCTCCTTAGGACTTTTAGGTCTCGGTCTGTTCTTTTACTTTTTTGCTTCTAACCCTGATGATGCTGCAGTTCTATCTGGTTTTTCCATGGGAGCTTCTTCTATTGCTTTATTCTCCCGTATTGGTGGCGGTATTTTTACAAAAGCGGCAGATGTTGGTTCGGATTTAGTAGGTAAAGTAGAAGCGGGAATTCCTGAAGATGATCCGCGCAATCCTGGAGTTATTGCCGATAACGTTGGAGACAACGTTGGCGATGTTGCCGGAATGGGTGCCGACATTTTTGAATCCTATGTGGGCGCGATGGTGGCTTCTGTAGCCATTGCGGCGACGATGGCAAGTGATGAGGTAATGCGTTTGGTGAGTGCCGATAACGGTACGGCTTTACTTATGGGGCTTCCTTTATTGATGGCTGTGATTGGTTTATTTGCCTCCCTAGTAGGGATTTTTGGTATGAACGCCATGAAGTCTATGGATCCAGCAAAAGCTTTAAACTTATCCCATTGGGTGGCCTCGATTGTCTTTTTAGCGTTTACGGCTCTTGCTTTGCAAAACTTGGGTTTTGAATGGAATATTTTGTGGGCCATTGTTGCTGGTAACCTTGCTGGGATTGCCATTGGTCATATCACCGAGGTCTACACAGCGGGCAAACCAGTATATCGTATTGCTGAAGCATCCCGTACGGGGCCTGCTACCAACATCATTACGGGTATGGCGGTAGGACTAGAGTCATGTGCTCTTCCGTTAATATTTATTTGTGGTGCCATCTTTACTTCGTATCAGACGGCTGGTCTTTACGGCATTGCCATGGCTGCAGTAGGCATGCTGGCTACAGTGGGCGTAACCATGTCTGTAGATGCTTACGGACCCGTAGCAGATAACGCTGGTGGTATTTCGGAAATGGCAGGGCTTGGTCCTGAGGTTCGTAAGATTACCGACGGTTTGGATGCGATTGGTAATACTACAGCTGCTGTCGGCAAAGGCTTTGCCATCGGTTCGGCAGCTTTAACCGCTTTGGCACTTTTTGTAGCCTATGCACAATCCGTGGAGGCTGTTCGAGGAACTGCCTTGTCCATGGATTTAGGGAATCCAATGGTGGTCATTGGTTTGTTCATTGGTGCCGTGGTACCTTTGTTTGCCGGCTCTTTGACAATGACCAGTGTGGGGAAAGCAGCGGCGCAAATGGTGGCAGAAATTCGTCGTCAGTTTCGTGAGATCCCCGGTTTATTGGAAGGAACAGGTAAACCTGATACGGCAACTTGTGTGGAAATCTCCACCAAAGCATCACTAAAAGAAATGATTGCACCTGGTTTGGTGGCGGTGATTTCTCCAACTATTGTGGGCTTTGTTTTTGGCGCGGAAGCTTTGGGAGGTATGTTGGCCGGTGCTACGGTAGTCGGTGTGGCTCTTGCTTTGTTAATGTCGAACTCTGGTGGTGCGTGGGACAATGCCAAAAAGTATATTGAAAAAGGTGATGTAGAGGGCGAAGCCAAAGGCGGTGAGGCGCATAAAGCTGCCGTTGTTGGTGATACTGTTGGCGATCCCTTTAAGGATACCACAGGGCCTGCGATGAACATTCTCATTAAATTAATGTCCATTGTTGCTTTGTTGATTGCTGGTTTGATTGCATAAGTATCTTCGTAGCCAAGATAACGAAAAAACTCTCCTCAATGGGAGAGTTTTTTTTATGCTGCATTATCAAGTGAAAAGCCGTTGATCATTTCCCTGTGTTAAAGTAGTGTAAATATTATTTTTGTAACGCGCTGAGTATTAAGTGGGGAGCTAATGGCTAAAAAAAAGGCTGCTAAGAAAAAAACAGCAAAGAAAAAGACGGCAAAAAAATCTGCGTCGAAGAAAAAGGCAGTCAAGAAAACTGCTAAAAAAACGGCTAAGAAAAAAGCGGTAAAGGCGAAATCAGCAAAAAAGGTGACAAAGAAAAAGGCCACAAAAGCGGCCACGGCAAAGAAAAAAACAACGGCAAAGAAGAAGGCCGTTAAAAAGGCGCAAAGTAAAAAAACTTCCGCAAAAGCGGCGCCAAAGGCTAAGCCAGTTAAAAAAACACAAAAACAAAAAGTAGAGGAAGTTAAGGAAGCCATTAAGGACAGTGCCGTAACACCAAGTAAATCTTCTACCTATTTGGGTGAATTATCTCGTGCGCAAATTCGCAGTATTGAAAGAATGATTCAAACTGGTGGTGAGTGGGAAAAGATCGCCTCCTATCTAGAGGGGGTTGCAAAGCCTTATAGTATGGGTCTGAACTTTTCGGAGAAGACCGCGATTTCCCATCCGAAACTAGGGGTGGGTTATATTATGAGTGCCGAGAACAATCGAATTAAAGTTTTTTTTGAATCGGGTATAAAGAACTTGGTAATGAACTATAGAAAATAATTACTTGTGACGGTACATGATTAGACCGTGACTTGGATCGTAAGGTGATACACCGACGGTTACTTTATCGCCTACAACTACACGAATATTAAATCTTCGCATCTTTCCACAAAGCTTTGCTTGAATCACTACGCTGTTTTCTAGCTCTACTTTGTACATACCGCCAGCAGCAACATCGACTACTTTACCTTCTAATTGTGCCAAATCATCTCTTGCCATGAGCTTAATTAAACGAACTTTGCTCACTTTGTAAATAATATTTCTAGTTAAAGGCAAAAAAGATTGTTTTCCCCTATGCAAAATTGTAATTTTTGAGCATGCAAATGACTCTAGAGTCTTTTTTTACAAAAAGCTTACCAAAGATACCTTGGAAATCAGCTGCAGCGGTGATTCAGCTTGCTGAAGATGGAGCAACTATTCCTTTTATGGCTCGCTACCGCAAAGAAAAGACTGGAGGACTTGATGAGGTCTCGATCAAAGAGATTCTTGATAAAAAGCAAGAATACGAGGAAACCTTAAAGCGCCAAGCGTTCATTCTGAAAGAAATTGAAGCGCAAGGTAACCTCACGGGCGAATTAAAAAAACGCATACTCAATTCATTTGATTTAAATTTATTAGAAGAGATTTATCGCCCATTTAAGAAAAAACGTAAAACCAAAGCAACGCTTGCGCGCGAGGCGGGCTTGGAGCCTTTTGCGGATTGGATTTTTGCCATTGGCCAGGGGGAGAACTCCGATGACATTTCTTTAGAAGTGAAAGCCAAAGAATATCAAAATGTAAAAGCTGGTTTTGTTACCTATGAGCAAATTCTTAAAGGTGCACAGGATATTCTTGTAGACCGGCTCACTAACATTGCGGAGCTTCGCGAACGCGCCAAGCAAGATCTTTGGCGGTCAGGTAAACTAGTTAGTAAAAAAACAAAATCCTTTAAGCCCAAATCAAAGTACACTATGTATGCCGATTATAGTGAGGACATTAAAAATCTGATGCAGGCAAAGTCATCGCACCGTTATTTGGCGGTTCGAAGAGGCTGGCAAGAATCGGAGTTGAGCATTGCCTTCGTCGGTAATGAAGAAGAGATTATTCGCCTCTATGAAAAACAAGTCTTAAAAGAGGAAAATTGTCGGGCTGCAGCCTTTTTAAAGACGTGTGCCAGACAAGCCTACTCGGTTTATGTGCATCCTTCTATCAGCAATGAGATTCACCGAAGCTTGAAAGAGAGCGCCGATAATCATGCAATTGAAGTTTTTGCCCAGAATGTAAAAAAACTATTATTGGCTTCGCCTTTTGGTGCGAAAACCATACTGGCAGTGGATCCTGGCTTGCGAACTGGCTGTAAGATTGCTCTGGTTGATAAATCCGGCACCTTAATTTCCCATACCGTGGTACACACTCAAGGAGACAAGGCAAAAGCAAAAGCCAAGGAAATCTTGTCAGAGATAACTTCTAAAATCTCTTTGTCGGCAATAGCGGTAGGCAATGGTACCGCAGGTAGAGAGACCGAAAAATTCTTTCGCGAGACGGTGGAAGAGCTTAAATTAGATGTGCCAGTGGTTTTGGTAAATGAAAGTGGAGCCTCCATCTATTCGGCATCCGAAATTGCAAGGGAAGAATTTCCCGACCTAGACATTACCGTTAGGGGAGCTGTTTCCATTGGTAGACGCTTGCAAGATCCATTAGCGGAACTCGTGAAAATTGACCCCAAAAGTATTGGTGTGGGGCAGTACCAACATGATGTCTCCCAAACCAAGTTAAAGAAGAATCTTGGTTTTGTGGTAGAATCTTGCGTGAACCAAGTGGGGGTAGATCTTAATACGGCATCTATATCTTTGCTTTCATATGTATCGGGCATAGGGCCTGCGTTGGCGAAGAACATCATTGATTATCGTACAGAAAAAGGACTATTTGAAGATCGCGATGCACTGCTAAAAGTGCCGCGCTTTTCGACGAAGGCTTTTGAGCAAGCTGCTGGCTTTTTGCGTATACCAAATTCTAAGAATCCCCTGGACAATACAGGCATACATCCAGAAAGTTATGCAGCAGTCCGTGATATGGCGAAAGATTTGAATGTCAATATATCTACTATCATTGGAGAGAACGCCAAAAAGTTATTAGAATTACGTACCAAGTGGTTAGAAATCGTAGGTGAGTATACCTTTGATGATATCATCAAAGAGTTAGAAAGTCCTGGGCGCGATCCAAGAGGTACGTTTGAGCCCGTATCGTTTCGTGATGATATTCATGAAATTGGTGATTTAAAAGAAAATATGATCTGTCCAGGAGTGGTAACCAATGTTACAAATTTTGGAGCCTTTGTTGATATTGGAGTTCACCAAGATGGATTGGTGCATATTTCGGCTTTAAGCCATAAGTTCGTAGAAGATCCTAAGTCTCTACTTAGCCCAGGGGATCAGGTAAAAGTGAAAGTTCTTTCCGTGGATGTGGAAAAGAAGCAAATTTCACTAACTATGCTTTTAGAGGATAAGCCTGCAAGCAAAGTGAAGGCCAGTAAGAAAAAGGGTAAGCCAAAGAAGAAACAACAAAAGAATCAAGGCAAGCCTCGCAAGCCAAGGCAAGTGGCCCTCAACAACCCATTTGCGGGCCTTGCGGATCAATTAAAGAATATCAAGTAGGCGCTTGCTAAACTCTACAAATCCTTTGCCAGCTCTCTTGCTGCAGACATAAGCGGGTAAATCTTTAATTTGACCTTGAAAATCTTGAATGTTGGCAACTCCAACAGATTGAGGAAAGGCAGCAAACATGGGGGCATCATTTGGTGAGTCGCCAATAAAAACAGCCTTTTTTAGCATTTCCTCCCATTTCATTTGTAGACTTTGTTCGCAAAAAGTTTTGCACATCGAGAGCTTATCATGATCACCAAACCATGCATTCACATGTATGGAGCTAATTTTAGCTTTTGCGCCAGCATTTTCAAAAATATCCACAATCTTTTGAATGTCCTCTTTGCTAAGTTGCTCTACATCTTCGCAAAAATCCACGGCAATATCCATCACCCGACAAAACTGATCGCTTGCCAGTGCTGCGCCAGGCACCTCTTGTAGGATCTTTTCTTTAAGTTTGTAGAGTTTGTCTTGGTTTGCTCGGCGAAGTTGCTTGCTTTGCGAGTATTGGCGCAGCATCTTTTTTTGTTGTCGATCATATTGAAAGTAAAAGGCGCCGTTTTCGCCTATGACGGCAAGCACGGGCCACCAACGTGCGATCATTTCACACCAACCAGCAGGTCTGCCAGTGATGGGGATAATCTTAATATTGTTTTTATGAAGCTTCCACAGGGCCGCGTATGCATCATCTTCTAGCATGCCGTTATTTGTGAGCGTATCGTCTAAGTCACAAAAAACAAATTCTACTTTTTGTTGATATTCCTCTATACTACGCATAAATGTATGATTCCTTTTGGCAAAATATTGCTGTGAGTCAGATTTTAAACTTGAAAAAAGCATGTGTCGAACACATTTTAAAACTACTTAGGGTTAATCAAAAATAAATGGCAAAATCGTTAGTAATAGTAGAATCACCAACAAAAGCAAAAACCATACGTAAGTTTTTAGGTAAGGACTACGTTGTGGAGTCCTGTATGGGACATATTCGAGATCTACCGCAGTCAGCCAAAGACATACCAGAGAAGTACAAAAAAGAAGAATGGGCGCGCTTGGGCGTCAATCCGGATAAGAATTTTCAGCCCATCTACTGTGTGCCAAAAAATAAGAATAAAGTTGTGACCGCATTAAAAAAGAAACTGAAAGATGCCGACGAATTGATTCTTGCAACGGACGAAGATAGAGAAGGGGAGAGCATTTCATGGCACCTTTTAGAGGTATTAAAGCCAAAGGTTCCTGTTAAAAGAATGGTCTTTCATGAAATTACTAAATCTGCCATTCAAAGCGCTTTAAAGAACTATCGAGACATTGATTATGATTTAGTTAAAGCCCAGGAGGCACGCCGAATATTGGATCGCCTAGTGGGGTATACGATATCCCCCTTGGTATGGAAAAAGGTTGCCTACGGGCTATCTGCCGGCAGAGTGCAGTCGGTTGCGGTAAAATTATTGTGCGAGCGAGAAATCTCTAGGGTGAATTTTGTTTCCACCGAATATGCTTCCGTCAGCTCTACGTTGAACAAAGACAAAAAAGATTTTGAAGCAAAGTTAACCCATATAAAGGGTGAGCGAATTGCCAGTGGCAAGGATTTTGATGGTAGCACCGGCAAGCTGCTGGCCAATGCCAAAGTACTACATATTGATAAAAGCAAAGCAGAAAAAATTGCGAAGGAAACCAAAAAATCGGATTGGTTGGTGCAGGAGGTGGAAGAGTCCCCTGTTTCAAGAAAACCGGCTCCACCATTTATTACCTCAACCTTGCAGCAAGAAGCCAACCGAAAGCTTGGTTTGTCGGCCCGCGATGCTATGCGGGTGGCGCAATCCCTATACGAACAAGGTTTTATAACTTATATGCGTACAGATTCTACCAATTTATCTCAAGAGGCCATTGAGGCAGCCAGATCAAGAGTCTCGGAGCTTTATGGTAAAGACTTTTTGCCGGATAAACCGCGAATTTATGCAAAGAAAAAAGTAAAAGGGGCACAAGAAGCCCATGAGGCAATTCGACCGGCTGGTAGTGATTGGCCCACGCCAAATGAAACGGGACTAAAAGAGCGCGAAAAGCGTTTGTACGAACTAATATGGAAGCGCACCATGGCCTCGCAAATGGTGGATGCCAAGCAAAAGCGGCTGACGGTTAAAATTGATGCCGGAGATTATCGCTTTCAGGCCAATGGCCTAAGCATTGAATTCCCAGGCTTTTTAAGAGCCTATGTGGAAGGAAAAGATGATGCGGATGCGGCAATTGAGGATCGTGAAGTTCATCTACCCAAATTAAAGCAAGGTGAAAAATTAAAATGCCAGCAAGTGGATGCAAAAGAGCATGAAACGAAACCCCCTGCTCGCTACACCGAGGCAAGTTTGGTGCAAATGATGGAAAAAGAGGGGATTGGAAGACCTTCAACCTATGCGCCAACCATTGCTACGATTCAGGATCGTGGTTATGCCTTTAAAAATGGAAATGCCTTAGCTCCTACCTTCACCGCAATGGTGGTCAACAAGCTTTTGGAAAAGTACTTGCCGGAATATGTGGATTTAGGTTTTACATCCGAAATGGAGAGCTCTCTGGATGAAGTAGCAGACGGTGATTTGGATTCGGCAGACTACTTACAAAGAATTTACCTTGGTAAGAATGGTTTGCGAAATACCGTGCAGCAACAAGAAGAGAAGATCGATGCCGATGAGGCCCGCAGCATGGAGTTTCAACGCATGCAAGACTATTCATTTCGTGTGGGACGGTATGGTGCTTACGTTTGTCGATTGGACGAGAATAAGGAAGAGGTCTGCGCTTCATTGCCGGACTCCGTTGCGCCGGGGGATCTCGATGTAGCGACAATTGAAAAATTGATTGAACAAAAACTCAAAGGTGCAGACGTTTTTTGTAAAGATCCCGAAACGGGAAAGCCCATCTATGTTCTAACTGGAAGGTATGGTCCCTATGTTCAGTTGGGTGATGCCGATAAGGAAGAGGCAAAGCCAAAACGAGTAGCCATTCCGAAAAATATAGATATGGCAGATATTACGAAAGAACAGGCGATCTTTTTGGCGAGCTTACCAAAAGTTATTGGGCAGCATCCTGAGACGAAAAAAGATGTAAAAGTAGGGATTGGTAGGTTTGGACCCTTTTTGTTTCATGACGGAGAATATCGTTCGATTACCAAAGACTATGATATGTTTGAAATCAATTTGAAGCAGGCTCTAGAGCTTATGGCCACGCCAAAACGCAGTCGCGGGCAGGCAAAGGTTCTGCGAGATTTTAAACTGGCTCCAGATGGCAAAACGCCCATTGTGCTATATGATGGCCGCTATGGACCGTATTTGAAATATGGCAATAAAAATGTCTCACTACCTGAGGATGTTAAAACTCACCAACTAAATAAGGATAAGGCCATTGAAATCATTGAGGCCAAATTGGGAAGCTTAAAGAAGACGAAAAAGAAAGCGTCTAAGAAAAAAACTGCTAAGAAGAAGACCAAGAAAAAAGCGGTGACCAAGAAGAAAACAGCCAAAAAGAAGGCTGCAAGTAAGGCTTCAAGCTCGAAAAAAGCTAAAAAAAAGAAAGTAGTGCGTAGAAAAAAAGCTACTAAATAGTACACGATAACGAAACGCTTCTTGTTTCTTGAGCAAAAATACAGCAGATTGTTTCCGTAAGGGATGGGGCAATGCTGAAATACATTCTAAAGCGTAAGTATTCTGCGCGTTTATCACAGCTAGAGTTAGATCTAGATCGCCCTAAAGAGCGTGATCGCAACTATCATTTTGGTGGTCGCAGTTTTTATTTTTTTGATTTTGATGACAATGTTGCTTATTTGCCATCTTCCATGTTTGTGCAGCATCGAGATGGTTTGCAGGAGTTAGAATTATCCACGGCAGAGTGGGCCAAACATAGTCATAGTATTGGTAAGCAAGGTCCCTACAAAGACTATAAAGTTTCTTTTGACCCCCACAGTGGAAGCTACCGACGGTTTCGTGATATGGATTTAAATTGGTGGCAAAAAAAACTTTTGCGCAAGAAGCAGCCCTTTGTGGAGGATATGATACGTGCACTCTCACGTATGGATACGGAATGGAAGGGGCCATCTTGGCATTGTTTTTATCATGCGGTCTACAACCACAGGCCCATCTCCTTGATTACGGCAAGGGGCCATTCCAAAGAGACCATTCGTGAAGGGATATCGCTATTTGTAAAGCACGGCTTTTTGCCGCACGAGCCGAATTACTTAGCCATTTATCCGGTAAATGATATTGCCACAAAAAGGGAGCTCGGTGATTATAAGCTTGAGTTGTCGGTCCCGGAGTTAAAGCGTGCAGCTATAAGAGCCTCAGTGGAAATGGCGCTGCGCAGATTTGGCCACAACGCGCCTCATCGATTTGGTATGTCCGATGACGACAAAAAAAATCTGGCCTTTATTATGGATGAAATGCGCGTTCTGAAGCGAGAAAAACCCAATATGTCCTTTTTTGTAATCAATACACATGCCTCTGCCTACGTAAAAAAAGAAATACTACTTGTCGAGGACAAAGGCAGGGGGCCTAAGACCAGCTCTAGACAATTAAGTTTATTTGACACTCAGATCTAGACCAATAGAAAAGAAATCATAAAAACCTTGTATAGGAACTGACAGAAAAAAGATTTCGATTTATTCTGTAGTGCGAGAGGATGATTATGAAGAATATATTTCTGCTTTTGATTTTGCTACTTACCACTTCGCCCTTATACGCTTTAGAGTGTTTGCACATACATCCGATAATGGTCAAAATCATGACCAATCATGTGAACAGCCCAAAATTTAATTCCACTCTTGAAGAGCGCACCATTGATCAATACTTAAAATCATTAGATGGCGGCAAATTTTATTTTACTAAAGATGACGTAAAAAAGATTCGCTCGAAGCTAAAGAGCTTCTATGTGAATCTAAGAAAAAGAGACTGTAAATTTATTTCCGAAGTGGATGCATTGTACATTGAGGCCTTAAAAAAACGCCAAGACTACGCGAAGAAATATCTTAAAACCATCAAAGAAATCGATAAGTCTATTAAGATGCGGTTAGACCCAGACAGTCGAGACTATGCAAAAAATGAAGAAGAACTTAACAGCTTTCAAGAAAAGCATATTCACTTACAGCTTGCAAATATTTTGGTAACGGATACGGATTTAAAAGAAGCAAAGGCGATGTTAAATCGTCGCTACAAGCGTATTGTCAAGCAAGTTAAGGAGCAAACGTCAGTAGATCGTTATTCCCAGCTTCTGCAAGCCTTTGCTCATACCTTGGACCCACATACTGGCTATCTTTCTAAAAAAATGTTCGAAGATTTTCAAATCAATATGAGCCTGTCACTCGAAGGAATTGGCGCCACACTCAGCTCGCAAGATGGTTATACGGTAATCGAGCAGCTGGTTCCAGGTGGCGCAGCAGCAAAATCTGGTCAGTTAAAGAGTCAGGATAAAATTTTAGCCGTAGCCCAAGGCAAAAAGGGTAAGTTTGAGCCGATCTATGATATGAATCTTAGTGATGTCGTACGCCTGATTCGTGGTAAGCGCAAAACATTAGTTCGCTTAAAAGTATTGCGCAAAGAAGGTAAAAAGGTCTCAAAGTTCGAAGTGAAGCTAGTGCGAGAAAAAATTAATTTAGAAGAAGAGGCCGCGCAAATATCCTACGTAGAAAGAAAAGTGGGTAAAGAAAAAAAGAAAGTCGGGGTCTTAACACTACCGTCATTTTATGCGGATAACCGTATTGGCGGTCGTTCTTCGGCAAAAGACGTTAAAAAGCTCCTAGTTGAGGCTTCGAAGAAAAATATAGATGCGCTAGTTCTCGATTTTACAAATAATGGCGGAGGAGATTTAGAAAGCGCAGTAAAAATCGGTGGTATGTTTTTTCGTACCGGAAATGTAGTTTCCCATGAAAACATGAAGCTGATGGATATTGACCCTAATGTTTATTATAATGGCCCCTTAGTGGTACTAATCAATCGTTTGAGTGCTTCTGCTTCTGAGATTGTCTCAGGGGCTTTAAAAGATTATAAGCGCGCCGTTGTAGTAGGAGGCGACCATACCTTTGGTAAAGGCAGTGTGCAGCAAGTAATGCGCTTATCTCCCGAGCTTGGCTCCATTAAGTTCACAGTCGGGCTGTTTTATCTACCAGGTGGCAAATCTACCCAGCATTCAGGTGTAAGCTCGGACATCGTTTTTCCCAGCCCCTTGAATTCGGATGATATTGGCGAGAAAAGTTTGGATTACTCTTTGCCGCCAAATTCTATTAAGCCATTCTTGTCGAAAACGGCCTATGGTAATAATAGCGAAAATACCTGGACTACTGTTAACGATGCCATGATCAAAGAAATTAGACAAAAGTCCAAAGAGCGAATAGCCAAGAATGAAGACTTCCAAAAAATCATCCAGGATATGAAGGAAGCAGAAGAGAAGGATAAAACGATTAGTATTTCTGAAATACTATCAGATAAGAACTCAGAGGCTCGTGAAAAGCGTAAGAAATTGCGTTCTATGACTAAAAATGACCGCCGCCAAGAATATATCAAAAGTCCTGAGGTGCAAGAGGCAGTTAACATTGCCTTGGATTTGGCAAATCAAGTGGCACGTACGGTTGCAAAAAAATAAACCGGTTGTTTTAAGCTGGTCTTTCCTTGGTCTAGTTCAGGGCTAAGTACATAATATTGTTTCAAATATCTGCTCAAAATGCCGAAATGTAAGTGTCATGGCAGAAGAAGAAAATCAGATATCTATACTGATCATTTGTGAACAACCTAAAAAGTTTCGTCTGATGATGAAGCAACTATCGCGCGATGGTTGGGGAGTTTCTGCTGTTTCCAATGTTAAAAAAGCTCTGCAAAGCATTTTAACCAATCCTCCTAGTCACGTTTTTGTTTCTTATAACGTAAAGGGAATTTCTGTTCTTAAAGTCGCAAAGATTGTCTCCTCTACATTTAATTTGCCAGTAATATTATTTCCAGAAAGTCATGACTATCAAACAAGTAAAATTATGCGAGAGACAAATTGGCCAAATAAATTAAATAACCAATTATCGGCCACCGTCGCGCGTACAACATTGCGCCGGATGATGGGAATAGAAGAGAGTAAAGAGGAAAAGAAATCTAGTTTGATAAGATCCTCCATCCCAACGAAATCCGAAGATGACGAAGAGCAAAAATCATCCTTAATCAATTTTAATAATCAAGACTCATCTACTGAATCAAAAAAGAAAAAAGAGGGCTTCTTTGGAATATTTTCATCTAAAGAGGAGAATCATGATGAGGAGGAAGATGAGGAAGCTTATTACGATGGGAATGAATCGGAGCTGGATGATGATGAAGAAGCCTATTATGCTAAAGCTAAAAACAAGCATCATGAAATAGAGGATGACGAAGAATCCTATTACTCAAAGAAAAAATCATCCCGAAGAATGTCGGAAGAAGACGAGGATGGCGAGGAGCTATACGCTAAGGCTAAGAAGCGCGGCCGCACAGCAGAGACTGAAGACCAAGATGAGCAAGAATACCTAGAGCAGGAAGATGACAATTGGCTGTCTGATGAAGACGAAGAAGAGCTTAATGATTTACAAAATGAACTTGGCTTAAAAGATGAGCAAGAAAATCAAAATATTGATAATGAAGAATATGACGCTGACTCTCAAATAGAAAGTGCGTCTGCAAAAAAGAAAAAATCTCGAGGTTATGAATATGAAAACTCTGAAGCTGCATCGGGTAAAGCCAAGGTATTTCACGACGAAGATCAATCAGAACGTTTCTTTCTGAAAGAGGAGAAGACAAAACTAAAAAATAAAGAGCCCGAGCATAAGGCTGAGGACGTAGATTCAGAATGGCTCGATGAAGAGCAAGATGAGATGGAATCTGCAGAAGCAACGGGGTCAATCTCTCCGAGTCAAAATCTTCAAGATAAAAATAGCCACTATGAAAAAGAGGCGCATTCAGATGATAGTTATGAAAACGAGCCAGATGAAGGCGAAGTAGACTGGTTAAATGAAGAGGAAGAAAAACAAAGCAAAGAAAAGCAAGTAGAACCGGGGAAAAAAGACAGCCTTAAAAGTTCTGGTCTCAGTATTCCCATAAAAAAACAAGGCAAACCTGACGATGAACCTGATCTGCAGGAAGAAGATGATTTTGAAGAAGATGCATTTATAGATGAAGAGGAAATACTTGCAGAGCAAAAAGAGATAACGAAAAAAATTGCCAAAAAAAATCAAAATAAAACAGTAATCGATAATCCGTCGCCAATCAGCGCTTCGCAAGTAGAGGACTTATTAAATAGTTTTGATGATGATGGCAACTACCTAGATGACGACGATGAAGACGGTGAGGTAAGTAATTTGCAAACAAGCTCACCAATTGAGTCTAAAAAAGAAAAGTTACTGCCAGGAGAGGAAGATGAGCCAAAAGATGAAGACGACTTAAGTACATTTGAGAAAAATTTCTTAGATAGACAGGATTCATCCGCAGAGGTTTCAACGGCCAAAGAAATGAGTAGAGATGATACCTCAGCTCCTAATGAATTGAGCGATGCTGGAGACTCGTTGGTCGAAGTAGATGACACTTCTTGGGGTAGGGAAAATGATGAAGATAATAATAAGCAGCAGCTAAGTGATGTTTTTGATGGTAAAATTAAAACCATTATTAAAGATGCCTTGCAGAGCACTATACACCCTACTCAAGATGTAGATAATGATATTGCTGTGGAGCAAGTAGTAGCTTTTCATGTTAGTTGTGAGCAACATAATGGTTTGATTTATTTTGGTATAGGTAATAGCAATACTATAGGCAGTGGCCTCGTGAATGTTTTTTTAGAAAAGCTTACAAATAGCTTTAATAAAGAAAATCTTGATGTCGACATTCATAGACCAGTAACTATACATATCAAAGATCAGGATTTTAAAAAGTATATTATTGAAAAATGTGACTACCATCATTTTTCATCACATAATGGGGAAGTGGTTATTACAGGCTTTCAAGAGGGCGAAAATATTATACCCAATATCTCAAAGAAAAAGGATATGTACCGCTTTGATGCTGAGGGATTGCCTACGAAAGAGAAGCTAGATTTTGATGTATATATATACCTTCCAATCAATGACAAGTTCTTGCGCTATATTTGCGATGGTGGCGAATTGGGTGATGAGCAGAAAAAGCGATTGAAGAAAAGAAGTCTGCAAGACTTTCATGTAAAAGAGGAAGATGTTATGAAGTTAAAAGACTTTTATGTGCAGAAATACGCCAGTAAAAAAATAGCCTCATAATTATGAATATTTTTGATTCTCATCACCACATTGACATTACCATTGAGTATAAAACCCCTAATATTCGTAGTGGCTATGATCTTTCCGATTTTCTTAAGCAGCAGGATAAAAAAAGGTTAGTGGAGACAAAATTAGCCTTGGGACTGCATCCATGGTTTGTACACGAGCAGGATATACCCTCCTTAGAAAAGTACCAGCTTGAATGGTCCAAATCATTGCCAGAGGCAGATTTTATAGGTGAGATAGGTCTTGATTTCAGCGATAAATATAAGTCATCTAGGCAAAAACAAGAATTAGTATTCGAAATGCTAATAAGACAAACAACTAGTTTTCATGGAGGCTACATTTTGCATCTAGTTAAATCTGAGAATGTGGCGATAAATATTTTAAAAAAATATGGCAACGAGTACTACGGTTTTGTGCACTCCTTTCGTGGTAATAGCTTGCAGATGCAAGAGTTCATAAGCTTAGGTTTTCTGATCTCACTTGGACCTAATATTCTTTTGCCTATGCGAGATTCTGTTAAGCAGATGATTCGTGATTTGCCATTAGACTCGCTATTAATTGAAAGTGACGCCCATCATGCTGAAGAACAAAGTGAGCTGCTAAATCAAGTGGCAAGGCATGTCTCTAGTATAAAAGACATACCTGTAGATGACTTGGTACATGCTGCAAATGATAATCATAAGAGACTGGTTAATTTGGTAGCTTGAAGTTTGTCTCATCAATTTCACTAGCAAAGATATCTTTGTCGTTTTGTAGACGAAAACGTATGATATAGTTTTTATTTCTAACGATATCCAGATCTTCTATGTTGACAGCAAATATATAGTTATAAGTGGTTCCTAGCCCGACACTTCTTTTTTCACTTTTTAACATATTGATTTCATCTACAATAAATCTTTTTACTAATTTGTCTTTACGGCTGAAGTTGTATCGATAGATTTCCCCAACAATATGGTAGGATTGGTTAAAGAAAACGGGAGAGTTAAACTGAACATAGACATCTGGTTTTGGTAGTTCTAGATCCTTCTTTTTAAGAAAGGCGCCGCGAGCTTGTATGCGCTTGCTTCTATATTTATCTGCATGGATATCAAAGTCATATTCAAATGCGTATCTTTGGTTTACATTGGTTTTGTTGTAATCTGCAATAAAGGGAGCTTGCAAGCCACTACCATCAAGCAGCATTTCAAAGCCTAAATACCCCTTCTTTATTAATTCATCAATATCTCGATATATTGGTTTGCCATTTTCAATTTTTTCAATGGTAGCAATCTGTAAAAACAGGTGAGGTACTAGCGCGCGAGTATAGGGGCTTCTCATCATTTGGTTAAGAAGGATTAGGCGCTCCTCCACCGTGGTAGCAGTAAGAGTTTTCTTGATTCTTTTAACTAGAAGACTTTTGGCAATGGATTTAGCTCTACAGATTCTGTGTGCAATAGAATTGCGCTCTCTAGGGTTGTTTACCTTGCAGCGCACATTATTATCTTTATCTACATGCTGATCATAAAACCTTGTCTGTATAAGCAATTTTTGAAAACTCTCGCTTTCTGCTATATAATTCAAGTTTTGAATACTATTAGGATTGCGGATTATGGATTCTAGTAGTGCATTGGTCATGGAGATCCGTAGTCCAAAATATTGTCGTGCTCGTTTTTCTTCTACTTGCCCTCTTGATTGGATACTCTCATGTAATATCTTAATTATATTACTTTTGTTTTTCAGGTTCTGTGTCGCCAAGGCTAAATTCAAGTAATCGATGTATCTTTTTGTTTCACCTTTACGTGAGAAGTTATCACGAAATTCGTACTCAAAGGAGAGTTCATAGGACTTGTTTTCATAAAAGGGACTAGTAAATACATAGGAGCGAATTTGTTGCTTGGTTTCCTCTTTATCCTTTAACCATGATATATTGGGGCGAAAGGCATATTTGGTTTGTTTTAATATGTTGCCTTTATATTCGGTTACTTCTAGGCCATCATTTGTCTTTGTGGTTTCTTTTACTAGTTGCCTGTATAGATCGTCTTCAAAGCTTAGAAAACCAAGCTCTAAGTCAATCTTTGATGTGCGGTTATAAACAGGCATGGAGTTGGTTTTTGCAAAAGTCACATAGTCATGGTTTTGTAGTGACTCATGATCTTCTATTACTCGGGGTAACTCAAGAACGTCCTTGCCAAGCCATCTTTTTGTAAAAATATCATTAAAGGCCGCAACGTGTTTAGGGTCGTTAAGGTCAAATTTATAACCGTATTCACTCGTATTACTCTTTAAAGCTCGCTCTACCCAGCGAAAAAGACGTAAATCCAACCATTTTTCTTCAAACGACAAATTGGTCTGATGGCTATTCGAAAGTGTGAGGACAGATTTTGCTAGCACTTCACCATTTTCCATTTTTTTAAAGGCTGAATGTAAAGCTATTTCTTTACTTAAAGGTGCTACACGTAGGCCAAGTCCTGAAGAGGAGATTGAAAACGGGTTGGTATCAAGTATCAAGACAATACTATGAACAATAACTTCGCCAGGTTTTATGTTTGGTGAGTTTTTTAGTTTCTCCGCAGTAAGGTCAAAGAACTCATAGTTTAGCCTAAGGGGCTCAAGAAAATTTTGTAGAAATATTTGCGTCTCTTCTTTGTCGGAAAATAAATCAGCACCTGAGGAGAAGGCAGATTCAAAAAAGTGTAGTATGTTGGAGAATTGCTCATAAAATAACGGGCTATCGTATTTATTGTACTTTTCCTCTAAGGCTATGTTTTTATCAGAGAAGCCAAGCGCCTTTAGTGCTTCTTGCGGTGAGTGTCGTTTTTTATAGTCTTCAAAATTATCCACATCATAGATGCGATTGACCTCAATGCGTGCGCGCACGCCGAAAGGGCTCCAGGATAAGTTGTTGCTAGCATTTAGTCTAGGATCAAGCGTAATGCGGTTAGATGCCTGGTCGATGACAGTATAGACGGAGCGTAGTGGGCTTAGAGGGATTCCGCGTCGATCTAGTTCACCATAATTTCGTGCATGCACACGTCGCTTGGTGCGAAGATTCAGTCGCACGCCAAAATTTACATCTTCGCCAAAGATTTCAAAGTCATTTTCAAATATATCGTAGGTAAAATTAATTCGGCCTGCACCATCGCGTAATAGGTCAGTAATATCCTCTTGGCTTTGGTAACCTAAATCAGCAAAGGTATTGTCGCTCTTAGAGATAGGTATCCATTCTTCTTCTTGGGAGGAGTTTGGCGGGATTTCTTGCGCGCTTACTAAGCCAGTGAAAAGTAATATAACTAGACTATTTATAAGTAGCAAATTAGGCCCCCTCCCAGCGATTGCTGCCTGAAGGAACAGGTAACACTTATTCTTGAGTGTGCCAAGAATTAGGAGTTTAATATAAGTAATGGGAGTTCAATGATGAAAATTATCGTGGTTTTTAGCCTGCTATGTTTTTTGCATTTAGAAAATTTATATGCCCAAGAATGGGAAGCGGTTGGAGGCGTGAAGACGCACCGTTACATCCTTGATAATGGACTAGAAGTGTTCATCAGTGAAAATCAGGACGCTCCAGTTGTAGAGGTGCATCACTGGGTAAAAGCTGGGTCTTTGCAAGAGCGCCCAGGTATTACAGGTATCGCCCATCTTTTTGAACATATGATGTTCCGTCCAGTTCGAGGGGAGGAGCAGAACTTTTTTGATAAAATTAAACCATTGGGTGGAAGTGCCAATGCCAATACCCGCTATATGGCTACTTATTATACAAGTAGTGTGCCGGCAGAAAATCTAGATCGACTACTATTTTATGAGGCCGATCGCTTTCGGAATTTAAAGGTTAGTGATGATTTGCTTGATGTGGAGCGCAAGGCGGTTTGGTCGGAGTATTCCACTAAATTTGATACGTCCCCAGTGATTGATTTATGGGGAAAAATATACGAACTGGCATTTAAAGGTCATCCTTATGAGTGGACGATCATCGGTTATCGTCAGGATTTAAATAAAATTACAGCTAAAGATGCCAATAGCTTTTTTCAACGCTTCTATGTTCCTAACAATATTGGACTATTCATCTCAGGAGATGTAAGGGCAGAGAATGTAATTCAGTTGGTTAAAAAATATTACGGTACATGGCCGAAGGGGCAAGAATCGGTAATGCCGGCGCCTTATAAGGCTGATTCTAAAATGCTAATAGGTAAAGGCCGAATTGCCTCGCCATCAAATCAGATACTTGCTGGCTTTCGCTTGCTAGATGAAAATAAGTATGCCTTGGAATACTATGTTTTAAATCACATACTTTTTGGTTCGGGTAACTCTTTGGCGAATCGCCGTCTCTATGTAGACAAAAAATATGTCTCCAGTATTTCTGATTTTAATTATGACTATGATAGCGGGATGATGAAGTTTTTTATGGTTTCTTTGTCTCCCAAATGGCAGCGATTGATTCCACAAATCATGGCCTTGAAAGAGGACTTCAAAAATCTTAGTGATGAAGACTTTGAGGCTTTCAAAAGAGAGTTTTTGATTGGTTATAAAGAGGGGGCCCTAAGAAATGCGCGTTTTAATGAGGCGCTGGCACTTGCATGGGGTAAATACGATGATGTGCAATTCTTTTTTGACTTTGAAGATCGTATTCAGAAGGTAAGTAAACTAGATCTATGGAACGTAATGCAGCTTTTTTATAATAAAACTAATTTAGTGCTAGTAAGGGCGAAGAGGTAATGATGATGCGATACTTAATTTTAACCTCCCTAATATTTCTCACTTCCTGTACCTCCGGACATAAATCTGAAACTGCAACACTGGCAAACCGCAGTCCGATTCGTGTAAGTGTAGACAAGACACTGCCCAGGCAATACGTATCCATTGTCTTTGAGGGGATGCCAGAGAAAGTAGATGGTGAAGATCAAGCGCTATTTCCGCTAATGTCTACCATTTTAAGCAAGGGGCCAAAGGGTATGACTGAAAAAGAATATCGTCGCTTCCTGTTTTTGAAAAATGCAGATATTCATTACGGAGCTAGGTATCGGGCCTTTACTTTGTCACTTGTAGCTCCACCGCAATACATATCGCAGGTTATGGGCTTGGCTATAGATACGTTAAGAAATCCAAAGCTAGATAAAAAAAATATTAATGAATCTTTGGAGAGCTTAAAAGCAAATGTGGCATCAAGCTTTTCGCGCATGTCTACGGCAATTCAATACTATGCCTTTAAAGAATTTTTTGATTTTGCTAGCTTTACTCATAATGGCTCTGCATCGCCGAAAAGAGTTTCTGGCCTTAAATGGCAAGAAGTAGCCAAAAAGTATGAGAAGTACTTCAGTTTTGAGAACTTACGCTACTACGCAAGTGGTCCGCTGAGCTTGAATGATATTAAGTCTCTGATTGCGAGTAATAAAAATTTAGATGCATTTCATTACCAGGAATATAATTTTGCTAAACAGCAAATGCCAAAAGAAAAGAAAAAAATCGTAATTGTTCATCGACCTAAGGTTACCGACTACCAGGTAATACTGGTATCTCCGTTTAGTGTTCAAAGAGATAAACCAGAGGCGGCAATCAGTGATATAGTATTTGAGATTTTTGGCGGCGGCCTTACTGGTAGGCTAGGCACAATTCTTAGAGAGAAAAAAGGGCTTACTTATCACGTTAGTGCACACTATGGTCAGAACTTACCAGTATGGTATATTTATAGCTTTGCCGGTAGCCAACAGATTAAAGACCTTCTAAAAGGAATGTTTGCAGTAAAAACCGATATGGCTGGTCGTAATATTACTGCTAATGAGCTATCTCTAGCAAAACGTGGCCTGGTAACAGCCTTTCGCGAGGCTAATGAGTTGCCATCGGATCGTTTGGTAAGAGAAATGCAATTTGATCTATATGATTTAAACACTAGTTTTTTAAACCAATATGAGAGCTACGTGAATAATGTGTCCCTAAAAGAAGTAAATGATTTTTCTAATTCGATCTTTTCAAAGAACCACTACTCTTTGTATCTCATGGGAGATAAAAATGTCTTGGTTCCGGTAGTAAAATCGCTAAGTATTCTTAAGGGTTATGAGATCAAAATTGTAGAAGAAGATAATATTTAGGCGATCTTTTTTGCGTCGCCGCTGTATTTTGGTAATTCTACTATAAATGTTGTATAGTTGTAATCTGGTGCGTAGTAGAGATCGCCATCATGAGCCATAATTTGATTTTTACTCATACTTAAGCTGAGACCCTTTGTTTTTTTATGGGTTTTCGTACTATAAAAAGGTGTAAAAAGCGATGGAATTTGTTCTTCTGAAATGCCTTTGCCGCTATCCTGTACCAATATTTTGTAAGTGTAGCGGTCCTCGTCGATTTTTACTTTCACGAGCCTTTCTGACGCCTCCTCGGCGGCTTCAATGGCATTGTTAATCATGCCAACAAGTACTAATTTTAATACTTCAGCATCACCATATATTTCGTAGTCGATGTCTTCAGGCACAAGATTTTCTATACGTACATCTGTAAGTAGTGTGTCATTGTGTAAGGAACCAATGGATTCCTTAATAATGGTGTTTAAGTTGCATACTTGTTTGGATACTTGCCTTGCTTCCTCAGTAAGTTGCCTAAGACTCTTTGTTATTTGTGCTATTTTTTTTGCTTCCTGAATAATTTTATTGGAATACTTAATTATGTTTGTGTCACCTTGTAGCTTAGCTTTGGCCAAGCTTGCTTCTGCAGAAAACAATAGTGTAGTTAATGGGGAGTTGATTTCATGGGCTACACCACCGGCCATTTTACCCATGGCAGACCATTGTTTTAATTTGCTGTTTTCTAAAGAGTTTTTATTTAATAGATAACGGAATTTATTGTCAGAGTAAATTCCAATATAGACAAAGACGGCTATCATTAAGAAGCAGGTTATATACATGATAGTGTTATGATTTGTATCAAACATATCATTGCCAAAAAGTAAAAAGGCTACAGATAAAATGCCCACCGCATTCATTGCCATAATTGTATATTTTAGATGATTGTGCCGTAAAAGAGATAGTATGCAGTACATCATCATTGAAAAACCCGCGCAGAACTCTAGTGCCATGTTGTTATTATAAATTATGTAAAAATTGATTATAGTACCCAAGTATGTGCTAGTAACAAAAATAGGGTATATATGCTCCTCCATCCATTTTACGAAGAAGGAGGCTATGCCGGCCAATAGGAATGGAAGTGCGCAAAAAAATCGAAATGCAATGGGGTCATGAATATCAGGATTGGTATACTCCACGATAGGCGACCATAAGAAGTACGTGATACTTGCTAGAATCATAATCCAGCGGTAGTGCTGGCTTTGAAAAACCTCAATGGCTTCGTCTTGCTGTTCCAATTTAAGAATTTTGTTAAGCATAAGTTAATACTATGTTTTTTCCTTATATTGCTTTATCTATCGGACTTTTATTCCGATAAGTTTATGTAGCGAGGAGAGATATGGACTATCCAAAAGTACTGTTAGTAGAAGATGATTTGGAATTATCCGATGTTATTAAGGATCATTTGAGCAGTATGAAATGTGCTGTAGAGATTGCTCCAGATGGCCACCAAGCTATCAAAATGATGGAAAATAAGAAGTATACATGTTTGATTAGTGATATTCGAATGCCGGTAATGGATGGTATCGAAATGATACGAAAAATGCGCTCCCTTGGCATTGAAACTCCCGTAATTTTTATGACAGGTTTTAGCTCATATACAGCAGAGGAAATTGCCGATGTGGGTGGCGTTGTACTGCTTGAAAAACCATTCACATCAGAGCAATTGAGTGAAATTGTAACCGGCTACATAGAGTTACTAGAAGCGGGCTGATGCAAAGTTTTCAAATTGGTAGCCCTGTGAATATGGGCTTCGATTTCTTCGCCAATAGCGAACATTTTTGTGGCTTTTTCATATACCAATTTACCATAGGGACTAAGTTCTAAGTGCCTATGTTGAACTAGTCACGACTTAATCTG
>DFOS01000002.1:0-16445 GCA_002376845.1 Bdellovibrionaceae bacterium UBA3535
GGAGTTAAAAGCCGGGGGCTTTGACCCGCTCTTTAGCCTGAATCATACATGTGCCATGATCCGGGCAAATGTGAACCGATTGTTTCGCAGAACCTGGTGCACTTCCAAAGACCTGGAGTGCCTGCAAAAGCACCTCAATCTTTATCGCTACTACCATAATACGCAGTTGATTTGATTCACTTTCCGAGAATGGGACAATTCCAGTGCTTAGAGATCACTTTTCTTAGCAACATCAAAAGGGAGCAGTTTATTTTGCTTGCGAGGAATCCGACGCACTGACACAATAATGGCATGCGCAAGATATCCTTGTTTCTATCAGCCATACTTTTTATTTCTTGCTCTTCGCAGCTTCTTAAATACAAAGAAGATGATTTCAAAACCCATGGTAAATACCAAGAGGAGTTAAAGATTGAGACTCTGCCTGAGCCGAGTCCCAAGCCCGAACCTACGCCAGAGCCGACGCCTGAGCCCAAAGCAAAGCTGGAGCCACGAAGTAAAAAGCAAGTGAATCAAAAGGCTCCAGAGAAGAAAAAGCCTAAGCTTGCGGATAAAAAAGACGAATATGTATCTCCTTTTCGAGTGGGAGAAAAAAGTGTGATTCGAATGTCTTATATGGGGATGACAGCAGGGCTTATGAGCTTTGAGGTGCGAAACTTTGTTAAAGCCAATGGCAAGAAGGCCTATCATTTCTATATGTCAGCCGAAACCTTAAAACTATTTGAGATGGTCTATAAGGTAAAAAATGAGCTGGTTACTTATGTGCAGCAGGATAGCGGCTTGCCCTTGTCGTTTGAACTCAATGTCAATGAATCAAGAAAGGTACGTCAGGCCCGCGCCTTGTTTGATTGGTCTAAAAAAGAAGTGCGCTATTGGGAAAAGCTCTATACCAAAGATGATGGGCTCAAGCAGATTGAAGAGAAGTGGGAGCTGGATAAAAAATTTCAGAACGCCTACTCCATGGTTTTCATGATGCGCCGTTTGCCGCTAGAAGTGGGCAAGAGCTATACCGATTGGGTGATTCATAAAAAAGAAAAAATCAAAGTGGTCTTTGATGTATTAAGAGAAGAAAAAATCCAAAATGAATTGGGCGAATTTGATACCATTGTGGTGCAGCCCAAATTGTATAAGAAGGGTAAGCTGGATGAAAAAACAGATGTGAAGTTCTGGCTGACCAATGATGATAGGAAGATGATTGTGCAGCTAAAAGCCGATGTCAAAATCGGGAGCTTAAACGGTGAGCTAGTACAATATGTCCCTTAGCCCAGTTTTTTGATAATTTCACAAGCTCTGTAGGATTCCACTTTTTCCTGATTTAAAATGTTTACATGTCGAAGTACCAAACAAAATGTCGCCACTTTAATGGTTACAAACCATGTGGGAAACATCAAGTCTGTGATGAATACTGCCCAAGTAAAGACATCATTGAAAATAGAATTTTGATCATTCATTTGGGTGCCATTGGGGCGGTAGTGCGCACCACAGCCCTGCTTCCGGCAATCAAGAAACAATATCCTAAGTCCCATATTACATGGCTGACCTCACCCGTTATCAAGCCTTTATTGCAATCCCATCCCCATCTAGATCGAATCGCCACCGATACTTTTGAGGACATATTGCCCCTTAGCTCCGAAAAATTTGACCGCGTCTATTGTATCGATAAATCAAAAAAGGCCGGCGGCATACTCAATCATTTGCGTTTTGATAGTCTCAAGGGTTTTTACGTCAACGATGATGGCGTAATTGTTCCGGCGGATGCAGATGCTCACTATCTTTGGGAAAATGGTCTGTCCAATGAAATCAAGTTTTACCAAAATAAAAAATCCGAGATTGAAATGATTTTTGAGGCCATGGGGCTTAGCTACGATCAAGATGAATATTGTCTTCCTTTAAGTGATAAGGAGGAGGCTCTAAGACTTAAGCGTGCCAGCATATGGTCGGAGAAGGGCAGAAAAATCATAGTGGGCATCAATACTGGTTGCAGCCCTGTCATTGCTTATAAAAAGTTAAGTGATGCCAACCTTTCCTATTTAATTGAAAATCTAAAAAGAGACAAGAACGTACAAGTGGTGCTACTTGGCGGCCCAGAAGATCGCAAGCGAAATGAGGAGTTGTCTTTAAAATTGGATGTTATCTCCAGTCCTACCAATTTGGGGCTTCGAGATGGTTTGGTTTCGGTTGCTGCCTGCGATTTGGTAATCAGTGGGGACTCACTGGGTATGCATATGGCCATTTCGCAGAAAAAGCATATTGTTGCTTGGTTTGGTCCCACTTGTGCCCATGAAATAGAGCTATACGGGCGCGGCGATAAGGTGGTGTCCAATATGTCCTGCGCTCCCTGTTGGAAGCGCTCCTGCGAAAAGCAAGTGCGCTGCAATGATTTGGCCGATGTGGAAAGCATTTTGCGTTTTACGCAAAATGAAGTGCAGCGAAGATTGCCGCAGGACAAGCAAGTTGCTATAAATTTTCTATGACCTCGCCCCCCTCTATTTTGGTAGTACAAACAGCGTTTCTAGGAGATCTGCTGCTATGTATTCCGCTATTAAAAAATCTGCGGCGCTACTACCCAGAGGCCAAGCTCGGCATTGTATGTCGCCACGGTATGCGCAAGCTCATAGAGAATCTCAACCTTGTTGATGAAATCTACACGGTACAAAAGTCAGCGGCAGATTCTTACCAAGAGGCTCTAATCGACATCAACAAAGCCCCATATCACACGGTTTTTTGTGTACACGAATCCCTTCGAAGTCATTTTTTTGTTTCGAAAATAAAGGCGAATCATAAGTTGTCCTACAAAAAATGGTGGAATTTTTTGTTTTTTCAGCAGCGTATAGAAAGACCAATGTATTTGCCTGAGCCCATGCGTGCACTGTCACTTCTGGCAGCTTACAATCAAGATTTTCAGATTGAATACCAAAAAGAAATGAATGCTATTTTAGAAGAAGAGAATTTTTTATCCTCGGGGAAATATCATCATCATATTTCTGAAAATTTTAATATGAGAGTTCCCGTGCCGCCGCTCAGGCCATTTAAAAAAGAATACATGGTCATAGCCCCTGGTTCGGTTTGGGCCACCAAGCGCTGGACGGTCCAAGGCTTTGCTGATGCTGCCAAGTATTTTCTTGATCAAGGCATGGAGGTAGTTTTGCTCGGGGCGAAAGAGGAAATTGCCATTTGCAATGCGGTTGCCACTTTATGCCCTGAAGTAAAAAATATTTGCGGCAAAACGGATTTGTGGGAGGCATTGAGGTGGATTGCGGGGGCAAAGCTTTTGCTTTCCAATGATAGTGGCCCCATGCATATGGCAGCCATAAGCTCCACACTCAATATTTGTGTTTTCGGACCTACAACTTTGAATTTGGGTTATCGCCCTTGGCAAAACCAGGCTTTCATTGTACAAAAAGATCTTTCGTGTCGACCATGTGGTAAACATGGGCATCAGCGTTGCCCCATTGGCACTCATGAATGCATGGAGTCCATAAGCGCTAAAGAGGTGGTCGCAGTTTGGGAGAATGATTTGTATGCAAACATTTGAAGGCGTTGAAAAATTGACGCAGGATTTTAAATCCAGTGTGCTTACCATCGGTAATTTTGATGGCATACATCTTGGGCACCAAGCTTTGATTGAGGCAGTTCTAGAAAATGCAAAAAAATATGATGCTCCTTCAGTGGTGATGACCTTTGAGCCTCATCCGCATAAGATTCTTTTTCCAGAAAGAAATCTAAAGCGTATTTTTGCCCATAGCGATCAGCAAAATACCATTGCGAAATACCAAGTGGATTATTATATCAAACAAGCCTTCTCTCGTGACCTATCCAGTTTAAGTCCGGAGCGCTTTTTTTTGGATTATATATTCAAGCCCTTCAACCCTAAAGTTTTGGTGGTGGGCTATGATTTCTCCTTTGGTGCCAATCGCGAAGGTAGTATTGAATATTTAAAAAAGTTGTCCGCCTCGTATGGCTTTGAATTGATCGTGATCCCTCCTATTCGTGTGGAGGGGGAGATTGTTTCTAGCTCGCTCATACGAAGATCTTTGGAAAATGGGCAGGTGGAGAAGGTAAAGGCTTTGCTAGGTCGGCCTTTTTATTTAGAAGGTGTCGTTGAGAAAGGAAAGTCGCGCGGCAAAAGCATTGGCTTTCCGACGGCGAACATTTACTCAACCAATGAAATTTACCCAGCCAACGGGGTTTACGCCTGCCACGTTCATTACCAAAATAAAAAGTACACAGGAGTTACCAATATTGGCAAAAACCCAACCTTTGAAGAGGCCACAAAAAGGGACGTGCAGGTGGAATGCCATATTCTTGAATTTGATCAAGATATCTATGGTGAGGATCTGAAAATAGAATTTCTAGAGCATATCCGTGAAGAAAAAAAATTCTCAGGAGTAGAGGAATTGGTCGCACAAATCAGCAAGGATGTAGATTATGTCAAAAGAAAATATTTGTAAGTGGGCCGAAATATCGCGGGTCCGTCATGATACGCAATATGATTTTCTATCTAAAAAATTAAATGATATGGGCTTTCACAATCAGGTGGATTATTTTGATTTTCCCACCTCAGAGTTTGACGAAAGAATTGAGGAAATAAAACAAAATTATGAGCAAATCCGTATAGGCTCTCCTTACGGGGAGATCTTGGGTAATACCTTGGCGCAATCCACGCTGATTCCTTTTAGTCTTCAGTCGTGCGATGCCCTTATGAAAGAAGATGGCAAGTGGTGGCCAAGATCATTCTTGGAAGTTTCTTTTGTGGAGACCATGATCCATCGCTTTGGTAGTTTGAAGATTGATGAGACGGCCATCATCATTGGTTGCGGTACGACGGCGAGGGCGGTTTTTTCGGCGCTTATGAAGCTGGGTTATGTAAAGTTTATGTTTGCGGAGTATTTTGAAGAAAAAGCAACGCAAACCTTAAAGTCCTTGAGAGAAAGGTACTTTAATTTGGACATTCGCTACATCAGCCAGGATGAGCTGGCTTATCTTCCGGGGATTTGTTCCATTATCGTGAATACGACCCCTCATATAGAGGACAACCTTTTGTTAAAGGATTTGTATTATTTTAACTATCTTTCAAAAAACTCTGTGGTGGTGGATACCAATTCCAAACCGTTAAATCCACCCTTAACTCAGCAGGCGTTGGATTTGGATCTACATGTCTGTGATGGGGTTACAGTCAATGCCTACAACGATGTGGTTTGGGTTAAGACTTGCTTTGGTATAGACTTGGACCCCGAGAGCTATATCGAAGAGTGGCGAGAGCACTTAAAAGCGTTACATAAGTCTTCTGAAAGCTAGTTTTCATAGCATTCTATTTTGAAAGCCCGACTTTAGTTCTAGGTAACTAAGCATTTGTGGCTATCAATCCGAAATTATAGGATAATTTTAATAGTTTAGGAGTCTACCCGTGTCGGCAAAAAAGCTTGGAGAATTATTAGTTCAAGAAAATATCATCGACCCATTGCAATTGGAGCAAGCGGTTAAAGAACAGAAAAAAAGTGGTGAGCGTTTAACCGCCGCGCTTTTACGTTTGGGATTTGTGGATGAAGGACAAATCTCTGAAATGCTAGCGGCACAACATAATGTGCCGGCAGTGGACTTGGCCACCTTTCAAATTGATAAAAATGCCATTGAAAAAATTCCGAAAAAAATATGTGAGCGTCATACGGTGATTCCCATATCAATTTCGGGTAACACACTTGTGGTAGCCATGTCTGATCCAGGAAATATTTATGTGCGAGATGATCTTACCTTTTTAAGTAAGTGCAAGATTCAGCCTGTGGTCAGTTCCGAGTCGGCCATACGTGCGGCCATTGAGCGCTACTATGAATCCAGTGTTTCCTATGAATCGGTAATGACCGAAATGGAAAGGGAAACCATCGTTACGGAAACGGATCTGGACGATGAAGAAGATGCCATTGTTGATTTGGACGCTAGTGGGGATGATGCTCCGGTAATTCGCTTTGTGAATATGATGCTCACAGAGGCTATTAAAATGAAAGCATCGGACATTCACATTGAACCCTACGAGAAACGCTACCGTGTACGTTTTCGTATTGATGGAAAGCTATATGAAAAGGTGCAGCCGCCTACTGCGGTGGCACCGGCAATTTCTTCGCGGATTAAAATTTTAAGTAAGCTCGATATTGCCGAAAGAAGAAAGCCGCAAGATGGACGTTTAAAATTAAAAACCAAATCCAATAAAGAAATTGATTTTCGCGTAAGTGTGCTGCCTGGCCTGTTTGGCGAAAAAATTGTTTTGCGTCTACTAGATAAGTCCAACTTGCAGCTCGATATGACGAAGCTAGGCTTTGAGCAGCATGAAATGGAAACCTTTCAAAAAGCAATTCACAAGCCCTACGGTATTTGTTTGATCACGGGCCCTACAGGAAGTGGTAAGACCACCACCATTTACTCTGCACTGGCGGAGCTTAATACAGTGGATGTGAATATCTCCACGGCGGAAGACCCAGTAGAATTTAATTTAGAGGGTATCAATCAAGTGCAGATGAACCGCGAGGTGGACCTTGATTTTGCCGCCGCTTTAAGAGCGTTTTTGCGGCAAGATCCTGATATCATCATGGTCGGTGAGATTCGTGACTACGAAACGGCAAGCATTGCCTTTAAGGCAGCCTTAACAGGCCACTTGGTGGTAAGCACACTTCATACCAACGATGCTACCAGTACCATCAATCGTTTGCTTAATATGGGGATTGAACCCTTTCTTGTTGCATCGGCAGTGAACATTGTGGTGGCGCAAAGACTTGTTCGGAAAATCTGCAATTCTTGTAAAGATGTAGTGGATGTGGACCCTGAAATCCTTTTGGACATGGGCATTCCCGAAGAAGAGATCGGAACCTTTCAGTGCTACAAAGGTGCCGGTTGCGGCAATTGCAATGATTTAGGCTACAAGGGGCGAATTGCCATTTATGAAGTTTTGGATATGAACCAAAAGTTAAAGCAAGCCGTTTATGACAATTTATCTCCAGCAGACTTTAAAAAGTTGGCGATGGAAAATGGACTTCAAACTTTAAGGCAAAGTGGAATCAACAAACTAAAAGCAGGGCTAACAACCGTAGAAGAGGTTCTTACAAGTTCTGCAAAAGACTAATTTGAGTGTAGATTATGATCACGTTAAAGCAGCTACTCAAAGCCATGGTAGATCAAGAGGCCAGCGATTTGCATCTTGCCGAAGGTGTGCCGCCGTGTTTGCGTGTTGCCGGCAGCATACACCGTATTAAATCTGATAAGCTCACTGCTCCCGAAATAAAAAAATTGGTTTATTCGATCATCAGTGAGCAGCAAAAGGCTCGTTTTGAAGAAGAAAAAGAATTGGATTTCGGTATTGGAATTAAGGGAATTGCGCGTTTTCGTGGAAATATTTCCTATCAGCAAGGTACTGTAGCGGCCGTTTTTCGCCGCATTCCCGAAACGATTCCTGCCATTGAAAAATTAAACTTGCCGCCCAAAGTGGTGAGCTTTACGCAGGCCAAATCGGGTTTGGTTTTGGTTACGGGAGCCACCGGCTCGGGTAAGTCCACCACCATTGCCTCAATGTTAGATATTATTAACGAAGAGGAGCGCGGAACCATCATTACCATTGAAGATCCCATTGAATACAAGCATCGCCATAAAAACTGTATCGTAAAGCAAAGAGAGATTGGCACCGATACGCAGAATTATAAAATGGCGTTGAAACATCTTCTGCGGCAAGATCCCGACTATGTTTTAATTGGGGAGATGCGGGATACAGAGTCCATTGAAGCAGCCTTAACCATAGCCGAGACGGGGCATTTGGTTTTTGCCACGCTACATACGAATTCTGCCATCGATACCATCAACCGTATCATTCAAGTCTTTCCCTCCGATCAGCAAGAGCGCATTCGCTTGCAACTAAGCTTTGTTTTACAAGGCATTGTCTGCCAACAGCTCCTAACCTCAACTGACGGTAATTATGCCATGGCAGCCGAAGTTTTGGTGCCAACCCCTGGCGTGCGAAATTTAATACGCGAAGACAAATTGCACCAAATCAAATCCTTGATGCAAATGGGGCAATCGCAAACGGGCATGGTGACGATGAATCAGTCTTTGATGTCGCTTCTAGTAAAGCGCAAGATCGATATGAAGATGGCCTTTGCCTCAAGCCCAGATCCAGAAGAATTTGATCGCATGCTGCGAAAGGCAGGCTTTTAGTGCCAGTCTATGTATTTCAAGCAAAAATTCCTGGCGGCAAAGTGGTAAAGGGCGAGGTCAACGCGGCTAGTGAGACCGAGGCTCGAGTAAAGATTCGCGCGCAAAATTTGGTGCCGGTTCGCCTGGTGGTAAAAGGGCAGAAGGCAGCCAGCAATGCTGCAGGCGGCTTTTCGGGCAGCGTGAGTAGTAAAGATTTGCAAGTTATGACTCGGCAGTTTGCCACTCTAATTAACTCCGGTATTCCGGTGGTGCAAAGTCTCGAGATTTTATCGGATGGTAGTAAAAATCAATTGCTAAAAAAAACTCTTCGAAAAATTCGGGACGACATTTCGCAGGGCCGAAGGCTTGGCGAGGCCATGACTCCGCACCGCAAAGTCTTTGACAAGCTCTATGTAAACCTTGTGAAGGCTGGAGAAGAGGGCGGTATTTTGGATACCATCTTGAACCGCCTGGCCATCTATATTGAAAAAGCAGAAAAGATTAAAAGTAAAATAAAGGGAGCCATGTTTTATCCCATTGGCGTACTCTTTGTTTCTGCCATTGTGATTTCGGTAATTATGGTTTTTGTGATACCGAAGTTTGAAGAGCTTTTTAAAAGCTCGGGTAGGGAGCTGCCTGGCTTAACCCAGTTGGTGATAGAAATGTCGCAGTTTTGCCGGGATTATTGGTATATGATGATCGGCGGGGTAATTGCCGCGGTCTTTGCATTCAAACAATTTTATTCTACACCCTCGGGCAAGGCTTTTATGGATGAGATCTTTATCCGTATGCCTATCGTCGGCAATATCATTCAGAAATCCGAAGTGGCACGTTTTTCCAGAACGCTATCGACATTATTATCCAGCGGGGTGGCCCTTCTAGATGCCTTGGATATTGCCGCAGAATCGGTTGGCAATGCCGTGGTGGAGCGTACGATCAAGCAAGCCAAAGCGGTGATCTCGGAGGGGAAAAGTATTGTGATTCCCTTTTCCAAAAACCCCTATATGCCAGATATGGTGGTGCAAATGATTGGGGTTGGGGAACAAACGGGCTCGCTTGATTCTATGCTAGCCAAAGTTGCCGACTTTTATGAAGAGGAAGTGGATTATGCCGTGGGAGCGGCTACCACCATGATTGAACCTTTGATGATGGTGTTTCTTGGCGGCACCATCGCTTTTCTTGTGATTGCCATGTATCTTCCCATCTTTGATTTGGCGAATACGGTCTAATGAAGGATAATGCGTTAAAGAATTTTTATCGAGTAGAGTGGGCAAAAGTAGGAATTCAACTTTTGCTTCTTCTTTTCTTATTGGCCACGCAATTTGTGCAAAAAGACTTTATCAATTGGTCATTGATGTCCGTGAACCTACTGCTTATGACCTTGGTGATGAGCTTTCATGGTGTCTATATTTACAGTTTAGAGCGCATCAAAGATTATACAATTTTGCACTATGTGATTTTCTTTTTTGATACCATTTGGCTTACTATTTTGCTGTTTTATTTTCCCAATATTCAGGCGCTCTTTATCCTGCTCTATCTCATGCAAATTCTCTTATCAGGAATTTTACTAGAAAAACTTGGTGCCATGGTCGTTGCGGCCTTTACCTCCTTGTGCTTTAGCATATTGCTAGTAGTGAACCCGCTACTCGAAGGGCAGCTTCTGTTTTTGTCTTTGGGCTTAAACAATTTGGGTTTCTTTTTGATTGCACTTTTATCTGGGACCCTTTCCGAGCAGCTACGATCCCTGGGCACCGAGCTAGAAAAGAAGACCCAAGACATCCAGGTATTAAAGGATTTGAATGCTCTAATTTTGGAGAATATGAAGTCGGGATTTATATCCATTGATAAGGACAACCGCATTTTACTATACAATGGCTCGGCAAGTGAGATTTTAGAAAAAAATATCGTCGAGGGAGCAAGGTTGAATTTTATTATGCCGGATTTAAAGCATAAGCTGGCAAAGATAAAAAAGCGCGGCAGTCCCATTGAACACATTTACCGCGCCAAATCAGCAACGAAAAATCTACTTCTGCTAGTTTCGGATATTTTTTCAGATTCCAACGAAAGACTGGGCTCGGTCATCATTTTTTCTGATCAAACGGAGTTCAAGCGTTTGGAAGAGGAAGCCAAGCAAAATGAAAAGCTGGCTGCCATAGGAAAGTTGGCCGCGGGGATTGCCCACGAAATTCGAAACCCCTTGGCAAGCATGAGTGGTAGCATTCAGTTTATGGCAGAATCTTTAAAAAGCGGCGGCGAAGAAGAACAGAAATTGATGAAGATTGTTTTAAAGGAGATTGATCGGCTTAACCTTTTGGTAACCGAATTCTTGGATTTTGCTAAACCTGAAAAAAGCGAAAAGCAGGAAGTGGATCTTACAGATCTTGTACAGGAAACCTTGGATTTATTGGAAAAGGATGAGCGTTTTGCCAATGATATACATCTAGAAAAAGAATTGCAGAAGAGTTTAAAAATCTATGCCGATAAGGCAAAGATAAAACAGGTGCTGTTAAACCTTTTGATCAATGCCTCCCAGGCCATGGAGGAGTCGGCGGTGAAAAAACTGAAGATTTCTTTAAAGACGAAGGGGCTGGATACCGTTTTGAGCATTCGCGATAGTGGTTGCGGCATGAGTGATGAGGTGAAAAAGCGTTTGTTTGAGCCCTTTCATACTACGAAAGCAAAGGGAACGGGCTTGGGTCTGGCGATGGTTCATAAGATTTTGGACAATCACAAGGCGCGCGTGGAAGTCAAATCAAAAAGTGGTGAGGGCACGGAGTTTAAAATCCATTTTCCTCTACTATAGGCTGGCTGCACAGCGAAGGCTTTGAGTGGTTCGCTGCTAGAGCATATAATTTTACTACTGGAGACACATAATGAAACGCAAAATACTAGTGGTCGACGATGAAGAATCCATACGTGAATTTTTAGACATCATGCTAAGAAAAGAGGGCTATGATGTCAGCCTTGCCGAAGATGGAGCCAAAGCACAGGAGCTTTTAAAGAAAAAATCCTTTGATATGATCATCTCGGATTTGCAAATGCCCAATGTCACCGGCATCGAATTATTAAAATATGTAAAAGACAATTACCCTGAAATTGTATTTATGATGATCACCGCATTTGGTACCACCGAATCGGCGGTGGAAGCCATGAAGCTCGGTGCTTATGATTATCTAACCAAGCCTTTTAAAATCGATGAAGTGCGCATCCTAATTAACAATGCCCTTCGCGCGCAGGCTTTAGAAAGTGAAAACCGCACACTAAAAAAAGAGCTCGGCAAAGAGTACAATTTTTCCAACCTTATTGGCAACTCCGATGCCATGCACAGGGTTTTTGATATTGTGAAGCGCGTAGCCGCAACGCCGACGAATGTTTTGATTGTTGGGGAAAGTGGAACGGGTAAAGAGATGGTTGCAAAAGCCATACATTACAATTCGAGTGAAAAAGATAAGCCCTTTGTAACAGTGAATTGCGGCGCCATTCCCGAATCCCTAATGGAATCGGAAATGTTTGGTCATAAGAAAGGCTCGTTTACTGGAGCGGTATCGGATAAGCCGGGTCTATTTGAGGTGGCTGATGGCGGCACCTTGTTTTTGGACGAAGTGGGGGAGCTGCCGCTTAGCATTCAGGTCAAACTCCTTCGTGCTATACAAGAGCGCGTGATTCGAAGGGTCGGCGGCACCGACGACATTAAGGTGGACATTCGCTTGATCGCCGCCACCAACCAAGACTTAGAAGATATGGTTAAAAAAGGTACTTTTCGTGAAGATCTTTATTATCGATTGAATGTGATCCAGCTGCGTATGCCGCCACTAAGAGAAAGAAAAGATGATATCCCCGTGCTGGCAAAACACTTTTTAAAGAAGTACAATGAGCGCTTGGGGAAAAGTGTAAACGGCATTAGCGAAGAGGCCATGAGCCAGCTAAAGACTTATCATTATCCAGGAAATGTTCGTGAATTAGAAAATATCATGGAGCGCACTCTTGCATTAGAAGGAGGCGCTACCATTTTACCAGAATCCTTACCGCCCTTTGTGCATACTAATGAAGGGCGAAAGTTGGCTTCCGCCTATGAAATCGAGATTCAAGATGATGGGGTGGATCTAGAGCGCATCATCGAGCAGATCGAAAAGGAATTGATTATCAAGGCCATACATAAATCCAAGGGCGTAAAAAAGCGGGCGGCCAAACTTTTGGGAATCAGTTTTCGCTCCATGCGCTACCGCGTAGACAAATATGGTCTTGGTAGTGATGATGAGGATGATGGAGAGGATGAGGAGTAGCGTATCATAATGACACTAGTCGCAGAGTAACATAATTTGCCAATCCCTCGTCCTAATATAAAACGAATCCAATTTATAGTTGTACAAAGTATTGAAACGACCTTAGAATTGAAAGGGTCAATTAATCAATGGAGGAAATTCAATGAATAACATCAAGAACCAAAAAGGTTTCTCACTTATCGAATTGATGATTGCTGTTGCCATTATCGGTATTCTTGCAGCGATTGCGATTCCAAACTATCAAAAGTTTCAGCGTAAGTCGCGTCAGTCAGATGCTAAGTCACAGCTTTCTGGTATTTATCAAGCGAACAAAATTTATATTGGGGATTATGGTCAATATACAGCTTCATTCCGAGCAATGAACTATTCTCCAGATGGTAGAATTCAGTATGATTGTGGTTGGCCAGGAGCAATAGGCATCCAAGTTCCTAGAGATGCGGCTCAAAGACCGGCCTTGCCAAACGTGGGTATATCTACCTCGGTGGGATGGTGTAACGGTGGGCCTGGTGCAGGCACAGAATGTACTGATGGTACAACTGATATTACTGGTGCTACACCTCCAATTGTAGGGGCTGCCGCTCCAGCAGTAGGTCCACCAGCTACTTTCACAGCTGCTTGTGCTGGGGAAATTGGTGGAGCTCAACCTGATCAGTGGACAATAGATCAAGCAAAAACAACTCTAAATACTCAGGATGGTGTTAACTAAGCGAATGTTGAAATACATCCTATGCCTAATATTATTCGTAGGCATACAATTCTTACCGAAAAAAAACTGGGAACCCGAGCGTTCCCAGTTTCGTTTCAATCCTAATTACTTAAAAATTTATGATTTTAATTTGAAAGCTGCGCAAGCTAACCTAATGTGGCTTCGTTTCATCGCGGCGGATCTTGAGTACACTAAATATAGAGATGATAAATCCTGGCACTACTACCTTGTCGATGCGAGTTTTAATTTAAATCCCAGCATCCAGCGACGCTACCGAAAAAGTGGTCAACTCTTGAGTGTCTACATTGATGATAAGTGGGGCGCCAAAGACATTTTTGATCGCGGGGTTGCTAGATTTCCTGAGTATTGGGAGCTCGCTTATTCTGCTGGCTATCACTATATGGAAGAAATCAAAGATTATTCTAAAGCGGCAGATTTACTCCAACAAGCGGTAGAAAATGGAGCCAAAGATTGGGTGATGAGCCTTGTGGGAAAGCTTTACTCGCAGGCCGGACGCCTAGAGTTTGCCATTATCACTTTAGAGAATTTTCTTGCCAACAATCCTCAAATCAAAGAGAGAGCCCATATCGAGAAGCGCCTAAAAAATCTAAAAGAGCAAGCCTTGACCATTGCCAAATAGGCCCCAGATTGTTAGAGATGCATACAATCGCGAAAAAAGGGCCTTTTCATGCAGCAAGATTATTATGAAGTGCTAGGTGTACAAAAAAACGCCGATGACGATACGATCAAAAAAGCCTATCGCAAGATGGCCATGCAGTATCATCCGGATAAAAATCCTGGCAATTCCGAAGCAGAAGAAAAGTTTAAATTGGCAGCAGAGGCCTATGAGGTCCTGCGCGACCCGCAAAAGCGCCAAATGTATGATCAATACGGCCATGCGGCCTTTAAGGGCGGCGGCGCTGGCGGCTTTGGCGGCGGCGGCTTCCACGATATCAATGATATTTTTGAAAGCTTTGGCGACATCTTCGGCGATTTTTTTGGCGGCGGCGGTTTTGGTGGAGCGGGAAGAAGACGAAGATCCAATGCCCCCCGGCAAGGTGCAAGTCTGCGTTATATTTTGGAGATTGATCTAAAAGATGCCGTCTCTGGCATTGAAAAAGAAGTTACCTATGATTCCTCTGTGGCTTGCGGCACCTGCCACGGCTCCGGGGCAGAGCCCGGCTCGCAGCCCGAAACTTGCACCACCTGCGGCGGTCAGGGGCAAGTGGTAAAAGCTCAGGGTTTTTTCTCAGTTGCCACCACCTGTCCTGCCTGCGGCGGTGCCGGGAAAATCATAAAAAATAAATGCAAAACCTGTAGCGGCTCCGGTAGAGAGCAGAAATCCAAAACCATCTCGGTCAAAGTGCCTCCGGGCGTGGATACCGGCACCCGTTTGCGGGTCAATGGCGAGGGAGAAGGCGGCTACAATGGTGGCCCCCCGGGTGATCTCTATGTGGAAATTTATGTAAAACCGGATGAAACCTTTCAGCGAGAAGGTAACGACCTGCATGCCGAGGTAAAAGTATCCTATTTGCAGGCGATCTTGGGTACGAATCTCGAGGTGGAAACCTTTCGCGGCAAAGAAAAGGTGGAAGTACCTGCAGGCACCCAGCCTGGCGAGAGAATTGTACTGAAGGGCAAAGGCGTGCCATCGGTTCGCGGCTACGGTCGGGGCGATATGTACTTTCAGGTTGTGGTGGAGATACCCAAAAAATTGACCAGCGAGGAAGAAAAGGCGCTCAAAGAATTGGCAGAAAAAAAGCATGAGAATGTCTCAAAGGGCAGCATTTCGGGCTTTTTTAGCAAAATTAAAGACGATATATCCAAACACTAGACCTTGACGTTTGAGAATATTGCACCAAATTAAACTTGTAATAACGATATAGGAGTGAAGTATGGGAAAAATCATCGGAATCGACTTAGGAACAACCAACTCAGTGGTGGCCGTCATGGAAAATGGCGAGCCCAAGATACTAACCAACGAAGAAGGCGCAAGAACCACTCCCTCAGTGGTAGCCTTCAGTAAAGATGGCTCGCGGCTTGTGGGGCAGGTGGCAAAACGCCAAGCTGTTACCAATCCAGAAAAAACCATTTATTCCGCCAAGCGTTTTATTGGCCGCAACTTTTCAGAGGTAAAAGAAGAAGCCAAACGTATTCCCTATAAATTGGTCGACAAAGGTGGTCAGCCAGCTTTTGATATTGATGGAGAAGTTTATACGCCGGAGCAAATTTCGGCACAAGTGCTGCAAAAACTAAAAAAGACAGCAGAAGATTATTTAGGGCAAGAAGTAAAAGAAGCCGTAATCACGGTGCCCGCATACTTTAACGATGCGCAAAGACAGGCGACCAAAGATGCCGGTAAAATTGCGGGTCTTGAGGTAAAGCGAATCATTAACGAGCCCACGGCAGCCGCGCTTGCCTACGGGCTTGATAAAAAAACCGACCAGAAAATTGCCATCTTTGATTTTGGTGGAGGTACTTTTGATATTTCCATCCTAGAAGTGGGCGATGGTGTGGTGGAGGTAAAATCCACCAACGGTGATACGCATCTGGGCGGCGATGATTTTGACTCGGCCATATTGGATTGGATGATTGAAGAATTTAAAAAAGAGCAAGGCATTGATTTAGAAAATGACAAAATGGCCTTGCAGCGCCTAAAAGAAGCGGCGGAGAAAGCCAAGATTGAGCTTTCTACCACCATGGAAACGGAGATCAACCTGCCGTTTATCACCGCCGATCAATCCGGGCCAAAGCATATGCAAATGAAATTGTCGCGCTCCAAGTTTGACCAAATTACAGAGAGCTTGGTGCAGCGATCTCTTGATCCTTGTGAAAAGGCCATGAAAGATGCCGGTTTAAGTAAAGGCGAAATTGATGAAGTGGTACTTGTTGGTGGCTCCACACGTATCCCCGCCATTCAAAATGCAGTGAAGAACTTTTTTGGTAAAGAGCCCAACCGTTCGGTGAATCCAGATGAAGTGGTAGCCATCGGCGCTGCGGTTCAAGGCGGCGTTTTGGGCGGCGATGTGAAGGATGTATTGCTTCTTGATGTGACCCCGCTTTCTTTGGGTATTGAAACCTTGGGCGGAGTTAGCACGAAATTGATTGAGCGAAACACCACCATTCCTTGCCGAAAATCCCAGGTCTTCTCTACAGCGGCAGACAATCAGCCTTCTGTGGATGTGCATGTCGTACAAGGGGAACGTGAAATGGCTGGGGATAATAAAACCCTTGGCCGCTTTGAGCTAGTTGGCATTCCGGCTGCTCCAAGAGGAGTTCCGCAAATT
>DFOS01000002.1:16778-32211 GCA_002376845.1 Bdellovibrionaceae bacterium UBA3535
TTTGATATTGATGCCAATGGTATCATGAACGTGAGTGCAAAAGATCTTGGTACTGGCAAAGAGCAAAGCATTAAGATCACCGCAAAATCAGGTCTTTCTGAAGAAGAGATTGATAAGATGGTGAAAGATGCAGAAGTTCACGCAGAAGAGGATAAGAAAAAGCGTGAGCAGATCACTTTGAAAAACAATTTAGACTCCATGGTTTACACTACGGAGAAGTTGATCAAAGACAATGACAAGGATCTGCCAGAGGATGAAAAGAAAAAGGCAGAAGAAGCCATTGCCGAGGCAAAAAAAGCTCTTGAGGGCGATGACCTAGATGCCATGAAGGCGGCCAATGAGCGCCTCACCAATGCTTCCCATGCATTAAGTAATGTGCTCTACCAAAAGCAATCCCAAGCAGGGGGAGCTGCAGACGGCGCTGGTGCAGAAGGTTCGGCCGAAGGAGAAGCAGCTGCCGGTGGTTCGGATAAAAAAGATGATGATGTCATCGATGCCGACTACAAAGATGTAAACTAAGCATGTCATAGACTTTTATGCAAAAAGCCAGCTCGAAGTTAGCTGGCTTTTTTTTTATTTGTTAGTGAGAACTTTTTGTTCTATGGCTTGGATGAAACTTTTAAATACACCAAGATGGTCATAGCAAAGCCCTTCTGCTAGAGCCATCTTTTTATTCGCAAATCCTATCCATGATGCTAGGCTTTTGTTAACGGGAGATAGAAGATGTTTTTCATTGCGTTCATCAGTCTAGTTTTTGCTAAAATGGAAGTGCAGGGTCACCGAGGAGCACGATCCATTCATCCAGAAAATACCTTAAAGGCCATGCGCTATGCTTTAGAAGTTGGCGTGGATACCTTAGAAATGGATTTGGGAGTTACCAAAGACAATGTGCTGGTGCTTAGTCATGACCCAATTCTGAATGCGGAGATCTGCCGAACGAATCAAGGCAAGAAGTTGAGTGAGCCCGTTGTGATTCGATCTCTCACATTTCAAGAATTGCAAAAATACAATTGCGCCTCGGTGAAAAATCCAAACTTTCCAAAGCAAGTCCCTGATGCAGCAGAAAGCATACCAAAACTAGAGGACGTTTTTAAGTTGGTGCAAAAATCCAAATTGCCAGCTGCCAAAAAGGTAGAATTCAATATCGAAACCAAGATGTCGCCCGATCATCCGGAGCTAAGTCCTTCGCCCGAAAAATTTGCCCAACTCATCATCGATATGGCCAAAAAACATAAGTTGCTAGACCGCATTATCATTCAGTCCTTTGATCATCGTAGTTTAAAAGCAGCAAAAAAAATAGAAGCCAAGGTGCGGGTGGCAGCCTTAACTGGCAAGGTTTATCCGCCTAATTTGTTAGAGGTGCTTCGGGATATACCGGCAGACATTTGGTCGCCCAATTACAAAACACTGAATCAGACCACAGTGACAAGGGTGCAAAAAGCTGGGATTCGAGTCATTCCTTGGACGGCGAATACGAAGGAGTCTTGGGACAAACTTGTAAACTTGGGCGTGGATGGCATCATTACCGATGATCCGGCGGCTTTGCAGCAGTTTTTAAAACGAGATTGATCGCCTTTATCAACTTCGCCGGTGGCAGTGATTTTATCGCGGTCCGGATCCTGTCAGCCAGTCGAGTCATTGAGCACAAAATTTCCTTTACTAGGTTTTTGCCCGCACAGCTTTCCGTGCAAGCCAAATTCTAGAATTTTGATACATTTTCTCTGCCTCTTGCGTCCGGCGCCTCACCTTACATGCCTAGCTTCAGCGTATTCGCATTTTTACTCATGCTTTCCAAGCACCTCCGGACATTAAATAAAAAAGCCATGATAGAAAGTATCTAGTAAGGAGAAACAAGATGAAGCTAAGCAATCAAGAACTCAACCAAAAGTTAATTGACCTAAGCCGTAAAGAGCGGGTTTTAGTAAACGAAATTTTAGATCACTTAAAAGAAGTACAAAAGCGCCGCTTGTATGCCAAGCTGGCCTATTCTTCTTTATTTGAATATTGCGTAAAAGAATTAAAAATGAGCGAGGGATCTGCCGGCAGAAAAATCGCGGCTATGCGCATGATCACGGAAGTACCAGAGATGGAAGAAAAACTAAAAAGCGGCTCCATGCATCTTAGCACCCTCAGCATGGCCCAGCGTTTTTTCAAACATGAGCCTTATACCAAGCCAGAAAAAGTAAAGCTTCTTACAAGCCTTGCGGGCAAAAGCAAACGTGAAGTAGAAAAAAGGCTCTGCACCCTATCTCCTAAAATGGCAAAACGCACGGATGTGAGGCAAATATCCGAGGAGCATACAAGAATGAGTATCACCTTGAATAAAGAGCAAAAAGCCATATTGGATCGATTAAAAGAGCTAAAGGGCATGCGCGAGGAAGACCTATTGGATTGGATGCTAGAGCGTTGCCTAAAGCAGGTGGACCCTTTGAAGAAAAAGCCCCGCAAGACCAAGGCAAAGCCAAAAGCGCGCCATATACCCATGGCTTTAAAAAAAGCTCTATATGAGCGCGACGGCGGAAGATGCCAATTTAAAGTAAATGGTAAGCAATGCCATTCAAGGCATGGCTTGCAGGTGGATCATAAAAAGCCCTACGCCTTGGGAGGAAGAACGGAGTTAGAAAACTTGCGGCTCTTGTGCCCCGAGCACAATCGGCTGATGGCGATCCGGGTTTTTGGTGAAAACAAAATGGCAAGACACCTTTCAAATTCTCCGGGGAAGTGTGGGGAAGCGGATTAGCTCGCACTAAGAGGGGCAGGCAGGCGTCAAACCTCTATACATACGCGAAAATACTACAAGTTTTCTTGCTTCCGCAGCAGGATGGGCGGCTTTGTGTTATAAAGGCATTATTACTATATGGAGGAGAGATGAAAACTTTCGTGTTTTTTGTTTTACTTGCACAATCCGCTATGGCGGCAGAATACTCTTTTGAAGCACCCATCAATTGCCAGGTTCCGGATTCCTCGTTTATGTTTTTTGCAAATCCTTTAGAAGATGTACAAAGCATAAAATTGTACCCCAATGGCGACCTGGAAGTAGTGGGAGAAGAGACTCAGAAAAGCTATGAGGATGTTTGTACCTCACAAGGTCAAGTGGTTACTTGTGTATGGGATTTGAAAAAGCATCGTTATGTTTTTGAAGTTTCGTTAAATCAAATTTATGCGGTATCTGATTACAATACTCACCAATTAAAGTATTACGAATTGGAAAAAGCTAGCATCCGAAAGCAACAGCTGAATACTCGTTACGGTTATTTGGATCTTGTTACTAACGATCAAGTAGAATGCATTACTTATCCAAGAGCTACCGATAAACGTTATTAATTTTCTCCAAAAAAAAGAGGCCTACTTTTTCAAGTAGGCCTCGGGAAAAAAGGAGAAAAAAATGAAACACCTTCGAGGCAGCCTATTTGCCTCGCCACCAACGTACCGCCCAGACACCCCCTCAGTCTTTTTCTAGACTAATGGCAAATGCCCAACAAATTTTTTGATACTCAAGCCACAACTCGCGACGGACTTCCTTGTCCTTACAGTTCTGCAAAGCAGCGCGTATTTCCACCAGGCGCGTTAAGAGCTTTGCATAAGCTTCCATGCGAATCGCCCCCCCCATCTTAAATTAAAGCCATCCTTGGCAATTTTCAGCCCGTCATCCTAATGGGCGTTCTATAGATTAGACCCCTGGATCTTAAGTCAGGTTAAAATTAATCCATATAATGTTCTTATGGGATTTATTGCACTAGCTTATTGTTTTTCAGCACGATTTCTACGCGTCGATTGCGAGCTTGGTTCTCGCGTGATGTATTGGGCACTAGTGGTTTGGTATCGGCATGGCCTCTTACTGTGATGCGGGTAGGATTGATGTCACCAGCTTTCATAAGAGCATGCGCCATGGTTACCGCCCGGGAAGAAGATAGCTCCCAGTTGGAGCGATAACGTTTGGAAGAGATGGGCACATTGTCCGTATGTCCTGCAATCTCAATGCTATAATCCATCGGTTTTATTTTTCTTACCAATTTCATTAGAGTGGGAATAAAGGCTTTTTGCAGAGCTGCAGAGCCAGAGGCAAAGCTCGCCTTTTCGCTAACGCGAATTACAATATCATTTCCCTCTTTTACAATCTCGATATCCTCTTTTTGCATCTCTTGCTTCAAAGAGTTTTTCAAAGACTCTTCATTTTCCTTATTTTCCTCTTGGATTTTTTCCATTCCAGGCTTGGCGATTTGCAAGGGTTGATTCACAGTATCGCTTTTGATCGGTGTAGGAGGACCTGAGGACCACTCTTCCTTGATCACGCTTTCTGCCTTGGGCATATCCTGCTGCTCCACCTGGCGCTGCACACCGAAGGCTTCTTTTAAAGAGCCGGATACCATTTTGAATTTTTTGGGTTTGGTCTCTGCCATGGTAAGCAGTAGTACAAAAAAACAAAGAAGAAGTGACATCAAATCAGAGAATGTCACAATCCACATGGGGGCACCAGCGGGTGCGTCTTTCTTTTTTTGCTCTTCTGCTTCCATAAGCCCTATTTCCTATGCAGCTTCATCTTCAAACTTACGTTCACTTTTTGGAAGGTAGTTTTGTAAGCTGTCTTTCATAATATTAGGATGGATGCCCGCACCGATACTTTGAATGACGTCAATAATAAGAGCCTGATTGTTGTCTTCTTCCTCACTACGCAACTCCAGCTTATCGGCAATGGGTGTAGATACCACGTTGGCAATAAAAGCACCATACAAAGTCGTCAATAGGGCGGTTGCCATGGCAGGCCCAATGGCATCGGGGTCCGACATATTGGCAAGCATTTGTACCAGACCTACAAGGGTACCAATCATACCCATGGCGGGAGCCACATCCGAAGTGGCACGGAAAATTTTAATCGCTTGATCATGACGTTGTTGCACCAAACTTCTTTCTTTAGCTAAAATCCCACGAACGATTTCAATATCGATTCCATCTACGAGCATATTTACGCCCTTGGATAAAAACTCATTTTCAACCGGTATGCTCTCTAGGGCTAGCACGCCATTTTTACGAACCGCCGTAGAAAGCTCAAAGGCCTTATCAATCAGTTCTACAGGTTTATCAATTTTAAATAAAAAGGCTTTCATCGCAGCTTTAAAAGCAATGGGAATTTGCTTTACGCTAAATTTGGTCATCACCACAAAGCCAGTTCCACCGAACACGATAAGAATAGAAGGTACGTTGATAAATAATGCTAAGGAGCCGCCCGTTACAATGGCCGCTAAAACAATTCCTATGGCTCCCAATAAACCAATCAGCGTGGCTATATCCATGAATACACCTCGATATTATTACTATCGGCGTAATGCATGCGGAGTTAATGGGAAAATCGGAAAACCAGACCGTGATGAGAAAAATCTAGGTGTAAAATATATCAACGATTTCAGCTAAACTTGGCTAGACGAAAGTTGTTAAAACTCAAAGCCAATACCACTTTCCATCAATGTCTGGCTATGCTCCCAGGTTTCGAATTGGTTTTCCTTTTGTTGGAGCTCGACAAACAGAAAGCGGGAGTAGTTAAATAGCTCAATTCGCAGTCCGTATTTATCGGCTTGCTGGATTTCGGCATTGTCAATTTCGCCGGCAGAAATAAAGTTGGCATAATTTAACTGCAAACGAATGCCAGAATTAGCTCCCATCCAGGCATTTATACCGAGATGAACACCAAGACCCATTTGTTCGTAATCATAATCGCGAATGTTATTATTATTAAATAAAGTCATATGATCTTGTTCCATAACTATAGAGGCTCCGAAAAAGAAGAAGGGGTAGCTTTTTCTATAGGTAAAGTAGTATTGCCGACTAGTGTAAGGATTTAACTCGGCACTTACCCCTGGTTCGACATCTAGATCCATATCGTATTGTTTGTAGGAGAATAAGTATCTGGTGTTGTAAGAATCATAATACAATTCTGCTAAGTAGGAGATGCTGTTTTCTGTGCTTACTGAGGAATTGTTTTGGGCGTTGTCTACGGCCGATTGTTTGGCAAACGTTAATGCAGCAGAAAGCCGAACGCCTGTCTCGGACAGGGCATAGGTTTCAGCATGAAACATTGTTAATAAAATAATAAGCACAGCACGCATGGCATGCGTATCGACATGCTAGGTAACATAAGTGAGTCTAGCTAGACTTTATATCTACGAAAGTATTAAGGACAGCCATCATCTGTGGATGGATTGGCGTTGTAGTAGGGGTGAGCCGCATTTAGACTAGAGCGCAAGTCCCATTTGCATGCCAGATAGCCCTCTAATTCTTCTTTCTCACTTGTACTCAGGGTGCCAGATAAAGTTATGATTTCCTTTAAATCGAAGTTGGCGCGGTAATTTTTTGGGCCGGAGGAATGATTGAAGCAACCTATGTTAACCCAGCCGCTCTGTGCGTTTTGGAATTCCCCAGAAAATATTTGTTCTGCACTACTGAGGTTGCTGCCAATATTGGTTCCGTATCCGCTAAAAGCATCCCCGTTGATGGCAAAGCGACCTTGATCGCCAACAGTGCCATCAAAGCTTACTGCATAGCCTTGTGAAGTGGACAAAAACAAATATTTATTTTGATCCGAATTACCTAGTAGTCCATGCAAGCCGCTGGAGGAGTTTTGTGCGTTTTCTAAAACTAAATATTGCGACTGGGCATCCATGGAGGTAACGTCCAGGCATTCCCCCGTATTATTATTGGTTGCCGTGCCGGTAAACATAACGGCAGCTGCGGAGGAGTATAAAGGTCGATCAGCCCCACTGGCCGTAGCATTGTTGGCGGCAGTGGACTTGTCCTGCCAACAGCCTATTGGGTCATTATTGGTAGTAACGGACGTTGTGCAGCTACTATCCGTATAAAGAGTGGAAGTGTCAGAGGCATCTAGCCAAATCGTAACACCACTTAATTTATTGGGGTTAAAAGTATACCATGCTGCTGAAGAGGTTGCGCTAGAAGTATTGCCGGCTCCATCAATGAGCCTGACGGATACATAGTGTTCTTTATCAAAGACTCCGTCAAAGCTAAAGCCATTTACGCCATCCACTATTTGGTAGGAAGTTGTGGTGCTACCACCACTAAGTGTGGTCCATGCCACCAAGTTGTCCAAATCATCACTGCCAAAGCCATTGTCTTCGTTGTCATAACCTATGGCGATTTGATAGGACCAGCTGCCGGAATCGTCACTGCCAGGGGATGCAGACCAAGTCACTGTGGGACTGCGATCATTGGCCGAGTCATTACTAGCAAAAGTAACGGAGCCCACCGCCGTAGGGGCTGTGGTGTCACTGCCTGAGCCGCCGCCGCCATTACCTGGGATAGGATTGAATTCACTGTCGGCTTCTGAACCAGAACCAAGAGGGTTTTCACAGGCGCAAAATAAGAAAAGAAGTAAAAGACTTAAAAGATACTTCACGGACACCCCGCATTGGAATTGTCGTCAGCATTGTAAAAAGTGTGCGATACGGGAAGCTCGGAGCGAAAATCCCATTTGCATGCCAGATAGCCTTCAATATTTTCTTGAGTGGAGTCATTTACTACTTCATTGACAAAAATTACTTCCAGTATTTCTCCCGCAAAGCGGCGAGCACCATTATTTATATCTCCACCCACTCCAAAATCTGCCGTGGTATAGCTGCCAGGAATGGCATGGTTGGTAACCACTCGTTGACCAAATAAGTAGGCATTCCACTGGCTATTGCCGCCATCATGTCTGGCCCCTACCATATAGGTGTTGCCGGGAGTCGTCGGGGTATAATTCAAGCCCGAGCCACTCCATCCAAAGAACAAATTATTCTGATTGGGTGCAAGGTTGCCGCGAGTTAATCCCAGCCATGGATATAGAGCTCCAGATGCCGTCACCCAAGATACAATGGGCCGGCAACAGGAGCCTCCCGCCGTGGATTGTGTGTCGGCTTTGATAAGAAGAAAAAAAGAAACATTATCGCTTGCAGTAATATTTAGGGCGGCATTGGTCAGTACGCTGCTAGTTCCATTGAATACTACACCATCGTTGCCAATGCTTGCAGGATTGGTCGTGGTGGTTACATCTCTAGAGTCGGGCCCCTTATCCGTGATGCAGCGAACGGCATCACCAAAGTTGCTGGCAGCAGATGTGCAAGAGTTGTCAGTAAAAGTAGTACTACGATCACTGGCATCTACCCAAAAAAGTAAGTTGAGTTCGTTGGGACGAAAAGTGTACCAAGCCGAAGATGAGGTAGCACTGGAGGTATTGCCAGCAGCATCGATGAGTCGTACGGAAAAGTAATGCTCTTGCAAAAAAGCAGGGGAAAAACTAATCCCGTCGTTACCATCAATCACTTGATAAGAGGTGGTAGCCGAGCCGCCAGGGATCGTGGTCCAATCCACAAGATTGTTGATGTCGCCGCTATCAAAGCCGTCACTGTCATCATCATAACCAATGGCGATTTGATAGGACCAGCTGCCCGAATCGTCACTGCCAGGGGAGCCCGACCAGTCTGCCGTGATGCTTCGGTCATAGGCGGCATTGTCGCTACTAATGCTAAGACTTCCCACCGCACTTGGAGCCGTTGTATCGCTGCTATCACCGCCGCCGCCACCGATACCAGGATCAAAACCACCATCGGCGGAGGAGCCCTCGCCCATAGGATTCTTACAGCCCACCATCAAAACGAGCAATGTGAGAAAAAGGCCTTTTTTCATACTATACGAATCGGCAGTTTTTAACTTCTACTTAACCAAATCTCAAAACTAGACTTAATACCGAAAAGCTAAGTGTCGATAAATGAGACTGATGAAGTGTATTGTTTTAATACTGTTTTTTAGTAGTTCACTTTTTGCTTATGAGAATCAATCGTTGGCAAGCTACCAGTACGAGCAAATCGACCACTATATTGTGTTTCAGCCAAAGAAAAATCAGTATTTGTATCGCTTCTTGGAGTCTTTAGGAGTGCCAAAGAAAAAGCGAATGCCAATTGTTAAGGAGATTCAATATTTTAATCGAGAAATAAAAGATGAGGATATCATTGCAAAAGGTGAGGCCATTTATATTCCCAAACTTCTATTCTTAAAGGCAGGGATAAGATTTCCCGAAGAAAAACATCCATTGGCCGAGCGGCAACCGGCGGCAGCACAAGAGCCAGTGGCCAAATTGGCAAGGAAAGTCCAGGTGGGTCTTTTGTGGCAATTCTCCACCATAGATGCCGTGGAAAAGGCCGACAACACAAGGGGATCCTTGGAAAGCAATTTAGGTTATGGTTTTTGGCTGCAAAAGGAGTGGAAGGATTTCTTATATTTGAATTTGCAATATTTGCGCGAGTCCTTTGATCGAGCGGAAGGGAAAAGTCTGAACAATGCAAGCTCGGATCGTTTGCATTTAGGGATTGGCTCCAGCTTTTATCAAGGCTCTTATTTGACAGCAAATTTAGAGGGCTCCGTGAGGCAGGTAAACTATTTAATGGCTTCCTCCTCCACGAGGCTAGATATTCGCAAGGTAAACTTGCCGGTGGTCTCTTTGCTGGTGGATTTTGCGGAATGGAGCTTTTGGGGAATACGCTTTGGTCTTTTTAGTCGCCTGCATTACTATTTTGCCTCCACAGATTCTGGTTACACTTCAAAAGAGGCTTTGAGTGCTGATGCTGGTTTTCATTTGTCTTTGAAATCTCATCCGCAGTGGAAATTGCAAGCTCAGTATGAAGAGTTGAATATGGATACCAGCATTCATCGGCAACGATACAAAGATCTATTTTTAAAAATCATCTACCATTGGGACGATTAAAGTGCTTCGACTTTAAAAGCCATATAACCAAAGGCGGGATGAAAGGACTTTTTAATAAATAGTTCCAAAAGCTGTGGCACATCTCTTAGTGAGGTGGAGACAATCAAATAGGATTGTTTGCTAGATTTTCGGTGAAAACGCCGCAGCGGCTCCTCTTTGGTAAAGTGCTCCAAAACTTCGGGGGGCTGAGAGGTATGGTAGAAAAATTTTAAAAAAAGCTCATTGTACTTCTGCTGAATTTCCTCCGAAGAGGTGGAAAGATCTTTCAAAAAGGAAATGTCCAACACCATTTCTAGTAGGATTTTTTTACCAGGTTGATCCCGGTAATCGTGCATCTTGGCTTGCAGAACGGCTCCCATGATGTCTCGGCGCACATGATGGCTAGGATCAAAGAGATCACCACATAATTTTGCTTGGCATATAGCCGGTAGAAAAATGAGAAGCAGTACTAGGGTTTTGGGCATGGCTAGAACTTATGGCGAAGCGTGTAAAATTGGAAAGAAAAACCCGCAATTCTGAATTCTTTATAGAGGCTAAAGGAGGGCTCTGCTAAGATTTTGTAAATGGTTTTTAGCAGTCAAAAAGCTCTCCAGCTGTTGGAGGAGCATTCAAAGATTCGAGACTACAAAAAGGGCGAATATATCTACCGTGAGGGAGAAATCGCTAAGGGTATGTATTGGGTGCAAGAGGGACTGGTGGGTTTGATTGCCACTTCTTCGAAGGGCAATGATCATTTGTTGCGTTTGTTTAAACCGGGCAAATACTTTGGTCACCGCTCCCTGCTGGCCGAAGAGCCCTATCATGCCAATGCACGCTGTATTGCGGATACGAGCCTTCGTTTTGTGCCAAAGGAGCCCATAAAAGAGCTTTTTGTGAAACATAATGACTTGCTTTTTGAGGTGACCCACACTCTAGCGAAGGAGCTTAGAGAGGCAGAGATGCAAAGGGTTTCCATTGCCGATGATGATGTGCTCTCGCGTGTTGCGGGAGCCATCTTGGTTTTAAAAGACTTGTATCCTGAGCACCGCTGGACTCGCTCAGAGATTGCCACCTTTATCGCCTCCACAACGGCTACAGTCATTCGCTCTTTGGGGGAGCTGGAAAAACGAGGCTATATTGCACAAGAATCACGGGCCTTTGAAATTCTAGATCGGCAAGCCTTGGTGGAACTAGGGGCCTAATTGCCTCAATTTTAGATTCTTTAAGAAAAATCCACACAATGATGATCTAGAGCATAAATAAAATTGAGGTCTGCTTGATATTATTATCTTATCAAGGGGAGGTTCTATGAGAATTCAACACTACTTTCAACCAAGCACATCCACACTTACCTATCTTGTTTATGATGAGAAGACCAAGGACGCCGTTCTAATCGATTCTACCTTGGACTATGACGAGAAGTCTTCAAGTTTGTCCCATGCATCCGCAGAGATCATGCTTACCGACATTAAAAACTTAGGACTCCATGTACACTATTTACTAGAAACCCATGCCCATGCCGATCATTTAACGGGAATTGAGTATATGAAAGAACATTTGCCGAACGCAAAAACGGCCATCCATGAGGACATTCGTGCCGTGCAAAATGTTTTTCGCGATTTGTTTCAACTAGAAAAAAATGATGATGGTTCTGATTTTGATGTTTTGCTTAAGGATGGACAAGAGCTAGAGGTAGGGCCGCTAAAGATCAAGGTTCTTCATACACCGGGCCATACACCAGCTTGCGTTTCCTACTTGATCAATGAGGAAGCGGTGTTCACTGGAGATTTGATTTTTGCGCCTGATTACGGAACTGGCCGTTGTGATTTTCCAAAAGGCAGCGCCAAAAAAATGTATGATTCGATTACGCAAAAGATCTATACACTGGGTGACGATGTTAAAGTTTATCCAGGACATGATTATAGTCCAAATAACCGTGTGCTTTGGGTGCAGTCGACAGTGGGGCAACAGAAGCGGCTCAATCCTTGGTTGAACGCAGAAACAAGTGAGGCGGATTTTGTTAAAAAGCGGGAGGCTCGAGATTCTGGCTTGCCCGCACCAAAACTACTCCTGCAATCCGTACAATTTAACGCCTGGGCTGGGAAAATGCCAGAAAACGGCAAAGACGGGGCTAGTTTTTTAAAACTACCTCTTAGAAAGAAGTAGGTTTTATGTTGGCGTTTGCTGCGATGGTAATAATGGGACTCACCTTGGGCCTGCTAGGCGGAGGTGGTTCCATACTTACCGTGCCCATTTTGGTATATCTATTTGCAATCAATCCCATTGAGGCAACTGCCTATTCCTTGTTTGTTGTGGGTTTGTCGGCAGGCATCGGGGCTATATCCTACTACAAGAAAAAATTGATTGCCTTCAAGGTGGGGATCATCTTTGCCGTACCAGCTTTTTTGGGCGTCTTTTCGGCACGGGCCTGGCTGGTGCCGGCCTTGCCCGAAGAAATTTTAAGGCTTTCAAATTTTGTGCTGACCAAAGAAATTTTGGTCATGTTAGTTTTTGCCGTTTTGATGATACTGGCTTCTTACTCCATGATACGAGGACGAAAAGAGGAAAAAGAGGTGAAAGAGAAAAAAATTGTTTTACCTCTTGTCGCCCTAGAAGGAATTGTTGTGGGCTTGCTTACTGGTTTTGTTGGTGCCGGTGGCGGCTTTTTAATTATACCGGCCTTGGTATTTTTTGCTGGCTTGCCGATGAAGCAAGCTATAGGCACCTCGCTGATGATCATTTCTTTTAAATCGCTTCTCGGTTTTTCAGGCGATATTCTTGCCATGCCAAATATCGATTGGCATTTTTTATTTGGTATTTCTTTGCTTTCGATTGTGGGAATTATGATTGGCACGTATTTGGTTCAGTTTGTACCAGAAAAGAAATTGAAAAAGGTTTTTGGTTTTTTTGTTCTCATTATGGGTTTGGCCATTTTGAGTGAGCAATTATTTAATAGATAATAGGGGGCGGAATGAAAAAGATTGTCATCGTAGGCGGGGGGACGGCAGGGCTTGCTGTTTTAAAGAACCTGCACCGCCGCTATAAAAAAGCCGAATATACCATTATTGAACCTTCTGAGACGCACTACTATCAACCACTGTGGACTCTCGTAGGGGGCGGTGTTTTTCCGTTTCAAAAAAGCCAGAGAAATTTTGCAGATTTTGTACCGGATGATGTGCGCTGGGAAAAGGATTATGTGGCGCAATTTTTTCCAGAGGAGAATGTGCTTGAGCTAAAGTCGGGTAAGAGAATGGAATACGACGTTCTCGTGGTTGCGGCAGGAATACAATTGGATTGGCATAAAATTGAGGGACTCGAAGAGACCTTGGGTAAAAACGGAGTTACCAGTAATTATTCGGCTAAGCATGTTTCCTATACCTGGCAAGCCGTGCAGGAATGTCAATCGGGAAGAGCCTTGTTTACGCAGCCAAATACCCCCATTAAGTGCGCCGGTGCTCCACAAAAAATCATGTATATGGCAGAGGAAGATTTTCGCAAGCGCGGTTTGCGAGATCAGGTAGAGGTGCACTTTGCCTCGGCTGGTGCCGCCATCTTTGGTGTGCAAAAGTACCGCGATGCTTTAGAAAAAATTGTGGAAAAACGAGACATTCAAACCACTTTTCAATCGAATTTGGTCAAAATTGATGGAGAAAAGAAAATTGCCACCTTTGAAAACATAGCAAGTGGGGAAAAGTTGGAGCTAGAATTTGCCATGATTCATGTGGTGCCGCAGATGAGTGCTCCCGATTTTATTAAACAATCGCCTCTGGCAAATGCGGAGGGCTGGGTAGATGTGGACCAATATACCTTGCAGCACAAATGCTATGCCAATGTCTTTTCTCTGGGCGATGCAAGCGGCACTCCTAACTCCAAAACAGGGGCTGCCATTCGTAGGCAGGGCCCGGTTTTGACCAATCATGTGATCGCCTATTTAGAAAATCAGCCATTGCAAGAAAAGTACAATGGCTATGCTTCTTGTCCGCTGATCACTGGCAGAGGCAAGTGCATTTTGGCAGAATTTGATTATGACGGTCAGCCAGATGAAACCTTCTTTTTTGATCAAGCTAAGGAGCGTCTAAGCATGTATTTATTAAAGAAATACTTCATTCCTTTTATGTATTGGAACGCCATGATGAAGGGCTACTTTTAAGTTTTTCTTTAGCTAATTGATGCTAGCATATGGGATATGCGCGTTTTTTTGTTTTTATTAATTGCTTTCTATGCCCTTAGTATACGAGCCGAAATAGACTATTCATGCCAGGCGAATCAAGTGGATGCTGAGGAGACGGTATTTTACCTGCTTTATATTGGCTCCATGGGTAAGCCCTCCCGCATAAGCGATGATAGGGATTTTACCAGTCGTATGCAGAAGCGAATTCAGCCCTATTTAGATGATGAGCAATATTTTCTAGAATGGGCCGAGTATGCACAAAAAACAGAACAAGCTTACGAAAATGAAGAGTACAAACAGCGCTTTCGCGAGATACGCAATCAGGCAAAATCGGGTGATGAAATGTTAGCAGGCTATGTGCAAGTATTTCTCGATCCTTACTACGAGCTTTGCCTGTAAAAATGATAGATATTCTTGTCTAAGAGAATCGGTATTTTTTCATCACGCCATTTAATTCATGAGCCCTAGCATAAAATCGCTTATAAATTGCTCTATAAGGGGGTGCTATGCGCTTATTATCCATGACAATTGTTACTTTTCTAATGACCTTTTCTACGGCTTACGGGATTGATACCCAGATCATGTTTGACGGCAGTGTCAGGTACTGTGCCGGAGAAGCGGATTTGCAATATAGTTCCGAGAATGCCTATCGTGTGAATGCTTTGTCTACTATCGATCGTGGTGATACCCAGTCGGTTTCTTTAGAGATTGAATTTCTTCGCTGCGCAAAGCGAGATGGTGGCTATGGCTTTGTTTCGGTCTCTCCGTTTGAGCCTGTTTATGATGATTATTTTCAAACCAAGACCGTGGTAAAAGAATTGAAGATGATTTCTTTTGATGAGTCCAATCAAAAGATTGCTGAGACCGAGATCTCTGCAGACCAGTCTTTGCATAGACTTGTAATTGAGCTTCCCACTCCGGTTAGTGATTCGGATCACTTTTATGTCTCTCTTAGAGAGCTTGTAGAGGTGCAGCAAGGTGAGAAAGCCATCGATTTAAGAAATAATTACGGTACTTACCGAATTAATCTGCGCTAGGGCTGAATAAGTTCTCAATTAATACAAAATCATTTACTGTGCTCAGGAATTTCGCTAGATTACAGCGAATTTCTGCGCCAGTGTCGGAATTGGTAGACGAGCTAGGTTGAGGTAGTGCTTGCGCAAAATGGATTAAGTATCCATTTTGTGCTTAGCATGTGATGAGAGAGCGATGCTTTAGCATTGCGAGCAAATCACCTTGACCGAAGGTCAAAGGCCCGATGAAGGTGAGGAATATTATAGTGAGTTGATACTGCGCCAGTGTCGGAATTGGTAGACGAGCTAGGTTGAGGGCATTGTGCGAGGTATTTACAGACTTTTCTGGTAACAAGCCAAATCTCCAGTAAAGTCGATGATTTACAGAAGTTCGCAAATCGTGTAACTAACTGTGAAAATGGCTTGGTAACAAAATAGTAACAAAGTGTATTTTCCGTTTTGGTAGACACACTTTTCAATAAGTCTAGTGCGCGCCGGTGGTGGAATTGGTAGACACGTACG
>DFOS01000008.1 GCA_002376845.1 Bdellovibrionaceae bacterium UBA3535
TCCCTGGGGCTTCGGCCCCCTAAAGACTCCTTGTAGACTACGAGGTTGATAGGCGGAAGGTGTAAGCATAGCGATATGTTTAGCTGATCCGTACTAATTGGTCGTGAGACTTTTTTAATGCACGAAACTGTACGCTAAAGATCATTAAATGGATCTTTTGCTTACGAACTAAAACTAAAAAATCGTATTCAAGCAAATTTTCAAAGTTTGCTGGTGTTAATAGCGGCAGAGGTACACCTGATCCCATTCCGAACTCAGAAGTTAAGCCTGCCAGCGGCGATGGTACTGCAGGGGAGCCCCTGTGGAAGAGTAGCACGATGCCAGCTTTTTTTTCTAGCCCGATTAGGTATTCCTGATCGGGCTTTTTTTTGTCTTTTTCTTTTACAAAATGGTGAAAAATTTCACGTTTTTTACTTCTATGGGTGCCAAGATTACTTTTGTGGTAAAATCGCATCAATGAGGGATAATATGTTGCTATTTTTATTGGCTTTTTTTGTTGTGTTCAATTCGTTTTCTGGGGCTTTTGCGCAGGAATTAATTCGATATATGGATGAGTGTCGTGGAGATGTTGAATTAACGGCAGAGGTTCCAACTTATAATGGTAAAACCATGACCTTTCATGATTCTTATAGGATTTCCTTAAAACCTCTAGGCGACAACCGCTACCGTTTGCAGATGAATTCTGAAAAGGGCTATGATCATAAGGACTTTACACTGACTTTGAAGAGTGTTTTTACCTCCGAACAGGATCAAATGGTCTATCAAAGAACAGGACAGGCCTTCTATAAAGCTGAAGTTATGGATAATCGTAACGGTGGTAATACTCAAAATAATCAAGACAAGCACAATAATCGATTGGTAAATCATCCTTCCATATACTTTTACTTAAATGAGAGATTTAGTAAAAATACAATACAGCTTTCCTATATGGATGAGCATAATTATCAGATTAGCATCATGCTAAGATGCTCTCAGCTAGATTTGGATTAACTAAAGTCTAGCTCCTCCATACATTATTTGGCTTGTAGTGATTCCTGTTAGAAAATAAACCTAGAGGTCAAAATGTTGAAAAATATTATAATCCTTAGCTTATTTGCCCAGCCATTAATGGCGCAAAGTGATTTTGAGATCGAAGCAGAGAATATTGAAATCGAAAACATAGAAGAAGAGCTGCGTTTTGCAGAGGAGCAGGCAAAAGAAAAAGAAAGGCAGGCCAAAGAGGCAGAGCAGCTTTTAAAAGAGACACGCGCAGAGAAAAAACGTGTAAAAAAGCAAGCGGAGATCGACATTGCCGCTGCAGAAGAGCGTCGCAAAGAGGCTGTGGTTCGTAAGGGTATTGCAGACGATAAGACGGCAAAACTTCGTAAAGAGATTGAAAAAACGCTCAAACGTGTGGTGGATTTTCAAAATAAAGCCAAAAGATCAGAAGAAGAGCTTGCAAAGTCGGAGGAAGCTCTTGAGCTTGCCATTGAAAGACAAAACGACGCTCAAGGGCGCTTGAATGCAGCCAAGCAGAAGCGACAAAAGCTTGCTGCTGATGTTAAGGACATTCAATTTCGCGTAAAACAAGAGATTGCTAGGGCAAAGAAAATGGAAGCTCAGGCAAAAAAACAAGAGGGCATTACCAAAAAGCAAGAGGAAAAAGCCAAACAAGAAATTCGCAAAGCCCGCAGGATTTTAAACAGCGCCTTGAAAAGACAAGAAAAGGCCAAAGAGATATATTCAGCTTTGAAAAAGCGTGAGCGTGAAGCCAACCGCCAAATTAGACAAGCGCAGAGAGAAATCGAGCGGTCCAGAGCCAATTAAAACTTTGATGATATTGGCTTAATAATCAAATGTCTTAATAATACTACCAGCGGAATCAATTTCAAATATGTAAGATCCGCCATAACCACCACCGATTTTGCTGCCATCGGCGGGATACTGAGAGCATCCAAGAAGAACAATCTGAAAACCAGTTTCTCGGCTATCATTGTTATAGGTCATAACTGCGTTTAGCCAGGATTCATAGTAACGCCAATTAGAAAACGGCGACACAAACTTGTGATGCTTCTTTGTCATAACAGGTCCTTTACAAACTAAAAGACGAGCGAAGTCATCATTATTAGATTTAGGTATATAGACTGTAAATTTCTTTTTCGATTCCCAGGTGCCGTCTATTAAAGGAACCTGAATAAAGTCGACCGGACTTACCATGACATTATCATAACGAGTCTTGCCTAAGTATTTTACGCCATCAATGTGATCAAGATGCATCACTTCAAGAACTTGATCTATATTTGTATCATTTGGCATAAAGTATGAAGCATGGACTAAGTTGTGCGAAAAAAGTATTAAAAGAACGGATATTGTTTTCATAATTATCTCCCCGTGTTCTTGAATTAAGCATGATATGGTGCCATTACGAAACACATTGAATTACTATGTAAGAATTACCAGACGTCAATGCACTTCATTTAGCTAGTAAATTCGTTTGCTAGGAATAACTCCGCGCACGCCACCCATAGGCTCAGAAATGTCTCCAGATCTTCGGGGAATTAGATGTATGTGGCAATGAAAGATGGTCTGACCTGCGGAGGCCTCGCAATTCATTCCCACGTTAAAGCCGTCTATGCTAGGATCTGTTGTTTCAAGAAAAGTTTTAATCTCTTCAACAAAATCAAAGAGTTTTTCTCGCTCTAACTTATTTAAATTAAAAAAATGACGTAGATGCCTTTTAGGTAAAATTAAAGAATGCATATTGGTGACGGGGTACTTATCGTAAATAGCAAAACATTGCTCGGATTCTTTCAGGATTTCCAATTTTTCACGCTGGCAAAACAAACAATCCATTACTTAAAGTAAATCTCTTGATAGATTTGTTTTTTCTCAACACCTTGTTCGGCTAAGAATTCTTTAACTTCCTTGATCATCGCGCCATTACCGCAAAGGTAATAATCATAATCATTGTAGGCAAAGTTGTTGAGGCTTCTTAAGTAATCAGTTACTCGGCCATGAAAGCCATCCCATTGTCCCTTTGGACGTGAAACAGCTTTGATCCAATCTAGATTTGGATAGCTAGACATATAATCGTCATAAAGTATTTCGTCTTCAGTTCTGACCCCAAGTAACGAAATGGCTTTTTTTGGTAAGGCTTGACGTGCCTTCATACTATCGAGCATCGAGTAAAAAGGAGCAATACCAGTACCAGTAGAGATAAAAAACGGCGCGCGCTCACTTTCTACGTAAATGAACTTACCAAAGGGGCCAATTAAATTGATCTCTTGGCCGACTTCAAATTTTGTCAATTGTGGTGTGCCAAGGCCATCTTCCACTAGCTTAATGCAGAAACGCAAAAAATTTGTTTCAGGAGCCGAGCATATTGAATAAGAACGCTTTAATTTTTTCTCCGGGTTGCGGGGGTCAGGTAAAACAAATTGCACAAATTGACCGGCAAGAAAACTAAGATTTCCCTCAGGCTTTAAGTCCATCTCAAAGACAGTGGGCGTAATATATTCATTGCGAATTACCTTTGCAGGGATTTTCATTAACTTTGACATGTTAGTGAAGTATCTAAATCTTTATGCGTGGTCAAGAATTCCCCAAATTGGACTGTCAATATGCAGGGAAATGCAGTGGTTGCCCTTGGTATGAATTGCCTTATTCCGAGCAGCAGCAGCGTAAAATCAAAGCACTAGAGCCTTATACGGTAGATGCTTTTCACCCAGTGGCTCCCTATGGCCTTAGGGAGAGAATGGACATTTCCTTATTTGAAGGGAAGCTTGGGCTTTATGATTTTGCCAAAAAAGACCTGGTCGACATTCAAGAGTGTCAACAGGTGGTTCCTGAGCTCAATCACTGGATTCATGATTTTCGTAAGCAACTACCACCAGTTCGCTTGGGCTCTTTTCGCTTGCGCATTGGCATCAATGGTCAGCGCGGAATATGGATGGATATTCCTAATGTAGATATTAAAAAGTTGTTAGAAGAAAAGACCTATCTTATGTCCATGATGAACGAAGGTGTGCATATTGAATTAGGACAAAAACGCAAAGCGCTTTTATTAAAAGGGGAAGAATTAAAGCTGCAAGATGATATTTTTTACCCTTGGTTTTCTACTTATCAAGGCGAGGATTTTCAACCACTACCATTATTTTCAAAGGTTGGTGATTTTTCACAAAGCGGCCAACAAGCAAATAAAATAATGATGCAAGTATTATCAAAAATGCTATTCGATCTTCCGGTTCAAAACATAAGCGAGTTGTGCTCTGGTATAGGTAATTTTTCTTTTTTCATGGCCTCTTTAGGCTATGAAGTGGATGCACATGAATGGAACTTAGCAAGTTTAAAGGCTTGTGAGAAAACCTTAGAAACATTCAGTGAAAAGGCGAAAATCAAATTTCATCGAACCAATATTCATGCGAATAATTTAGAGTTTACCAAGAAGTGGCAGCATACAGATTTGGTGCTTGCAGATCCGCCAAGATCCGGTTTGGGTAAGTTCGTAGACCTATTTGCTAACTATGAGGCTCCAAAGTATTTTATTTATGCTTCTTGCTTTGCCGAAACTTTTAAAAAAGACCTGGAAGCACTAAAGCGCTTTGGCTACAAGCTAAAGCGCTTAGACTTGGTGGATCAGTTTCCGCAATCTAAACATGTCGAAGCCATTGGGCTTCTACTGCAAGATTAGATGGATGCAGGGACAATCTTACCATTTACTTCAATCGCATCTGGTTTTGTCTTTGCTCCCAAGGCAATGTCTGTAGCAAATAGATCCAATGTTAATGCTCTAGTTGATGGGTTCATCTTTGCTACTGCTGCAAACAAAGAAGTTGTGCGAGGTAGTTTGTTTTGTGCAAACTTTAGAAGTTTCTTTAGATCTGAAAGTCTACTTTTATCCAAAGCAGTTTTTACTTTTGGGTTTGCTGTTTTTAGTTTTGGAAGTTGAGGGTCTTTTGATTTTCCAAGGGTTCTGGTATCAGCATGGCTTCCACGATTTGGTGATTCTAGCTTTGTTTCTAACAAAGCAGGGGGGCGTTTCGGGCTGCTAAGGTGGTCGGGATTAAAGACTCCCTGGGCCATAGCGGGCGAGGATAAGCTTCCTATCAACAAGATCAAAGTTAAAATTCTCATATTTTCTCCTTTTATTTCTATGTCGATTTAGAATACGAAATGTGTGCCATAAAAAAACAAGTGATTACAGGTATTTAGAGGTTGCCTCAGGGGTCTTAAAAGAGAATTGTCATTCACCTGACTAAGTCTTGGTCAGCGCTATAAGATGCAATTTGGATATGCCATAAGCAAAGCTTTGGTAAGACCCGAAAATTACGCTTATCTGCCCCTTATAATAGAAATATTTCTTATATAGCTGCATCACTTCTCTTAAGCCCTCTAAATGTATTATTCATCAAGCAGAGAGAGGGGAATGCTTATGAAAATCATCTGTATTATTTTAATGACGATAGGTGTGAAGGCTTATGCGGAAGCCGTTACTTCAAGTAATCCTAGCGAGATGCCTGCACTAGAGAGCGAATTCGATGTGGAGAAGGTCTATGCTAACGCCAAACTTCTTACCTCGAGTGCCAATCCTATGGTGGTGGTTTTGGGGAAATCCGAGAACGCCTTTATTTTAAATGTTCAAGCAAAAGAGACTGTCGTGCCATTTGAGTTGCTACATCCCGAAACGATGGAGTTTTTAGATATGCTTTATCAAGCAGAGGGCTATGCCGACTTGCAAATGGCAATAAACTACTACTTGGATTTGAACGATAGCAATATTGTCATTCGTCCAGAAGAGCGCAATTTAATGAAGCTATTTGCCTCCATAGTGAATGGCGAGCTTCGCTATCATCGTGTTTATAGTCTTTAATTTTCTTTGAATCGTCCAGGCTCGATGCTATCTACCCATTTTTTGTAATTTTGATTGATGGTATCGATGTCTGCGGGCGGATGCACTTCACCAATATGAATGGTGAGTTTGCCGGGCTTTGCAAAGCCTGCACCTTTAGGCCATAGGTTTTGGGCGTTTTCTAAATATAAAAATAAGATCGGGGTATTGGTTTTTTGCGAAAAAACACTGACTCCTCTTTTAAATTTATGAATGTAGCCATCTGTAGTTCGAGTGCCTTCTGGAAAAAGTATTAACCAAATTTGCTGAAGCTCAGTTAATAATCGTATGCACAACTTGATAGCGGAGCCGTTCTTGCCTTTGCGATCAATGGGAATGGCACGAATGCAATGCTTAGAAAAGTATTCTTTCATGGGATTAGAAAAAAAATAGTCCTTTGCTGCAGCAGCATATTGACGGTGCCAGTAACGAAGGGGAATGGCTGCCGCAATGCTGATGGCATCTAAGTGTGAAGAGTGATTGGAGATGATTAATAGGCGAGGATGCTTTTCATAGATGGCTCGAAAGCTTCCCATCACTTTCAATCGGATATAAAAACGAAAAAATATCTTTTTAAGAAAAAAGGCCCATAACCATTGTACCACTTTTGTTGTGGTAGTTTGGCTAGGCTCAATCAAGGGTATATGCCTTAAATGACCAGGTAGATGTGACCATTGTTCGTTATCAAATTTCCATTCTTTCATTACTTCAATAGATAATAATCTCTTAGGAGCATGATTGTATAGTAATAGATAGGAGCGACAAAAATCAGTCGATCTATGCGGTCTATAATTCCACCTCTACCAAACACATAGGCTCCCACATCCTTGACCCCTAAATCGCGCCGTATCACACCCATGGATATATCACCTAAGCCGCCAATCAAACAGGCAATAATTCCAGAGGCTATCCAGTAGTAATGGTGATCCACTGGAAGAATGTTGCGTATTCCTCTAGCTAAAAGCATGGTACAGACAAAACCGATGATTAATCCTTCCAAACTTCTGCGTGGTGCGATTTTTTCAATAAAGTTGATTTTGCCGTAAAGCTTCGACCAAGAAAGTATGATGGTATCATAAAATTCGGTAAGTAGAATGATATAGATAATATAGCGAGCGCCATGCTCCCATTTCGCAATAAAACCCATATGCAAAAAGGCCCAGCCAATAAATAAAAAGGCAACCAAGCACAGTGAGGTTTTTTGTATCATTTGTTTGAATTCATTTTTAAGCAGAGGAATCTGAAATAGTAGGCCAAATAATATCATGGGGAGTAGGTTGTATATCCAATAAAGTCCGTAGTGAATGCTTGAAATGCTTAGTACGGTGGCTATATAGGTGGGCCAAATAAATAATTTGTCGTTATAAACGCCAGTCATTTGAAAGAATTCGCGCATCGCAAGTAAGGCAATTATTCCAATGAATACAAGGGGAATGGGAGCGGCGAGTCCTAGAATCAAACAAACAATGGGGGCCGCAAATAGCCAAGAAAGATAAATCAGCCAAGCGGTTCGAAAATTTAAGTTTTTACGGCGCAGAGGAAAAAGAGCTAGGCCGAAAATCAAAAGGTAAAAGAAAATACCAATGATTGCTTTTTGGTATACTGGATCTAGCCATGCCCCCCATAGTTTCATTTATCGCCTAACCTCGATGTTATAATCACTAATCTTCTTATACAGTGAAGAGCGTGAAATTTGCAAGGTTTTGGCAACATCATCTATATCGGGCCTATCAGCTAGGGCCATTTCAATGATTTGTTTTTCATGTGAGGATAAGAGTTTATGCAAACCGGATTTCACATCTAGACGAATTGGTTCTGGATGCTGCTCATTTAGATTAAGGATCTTTGCTACATCCTCAGCCCGTAAAATAGGAAGAGGGGAAGAAAAGCAAAGGTGCTCGAAGACACGTTTGAGTTCTCGAATATTTCCAGGCCAATCGTAGGCCTTTAATTTTTCTAATGCTTCTGCTGATAGGCGCTTATTGCGGCGTGGTCTTTCTTTTTCTAAAAAATATTGACTCAATTCTTCGATGTCATCTTTGCGCTGTCTTAAAGGTGGAATGAAAATCTTTTTGCCGTTTAGTCGCCACATTAAATCTTCACGGAACTTTTCTTCTTGCACCATTTTTTCTAAATTACGATTGGTGGCAGCAATTACGCGCACATTGACTTTCAAAGTATCTTTGGCTCCGACTCGGCGAATTTCACCATCCTCTAAAAAGCGTAAGAGTTTTGCTTGCAGATTGGTGGGTAAGGCCTCAATTTCATCTAAAAATAAATCGCCGCCATTGGCAGCTTCCGCCAAGCCCATTTTATTTTGATCTGCCCCGGTAAAGGAGCCCTTTACATGGCCAAAGACCTCGGACTCAAACAAAGACTCTGGAATGGAGGCAACATTCACTGTAATAAAAGGCGTGCTGGGACGACCTTGGTGTAAGAGTTTGGCTACTACCTCTTTCCCCGTACCCGACTCTCCTTCAATTAGTATCGGGCCATTTTCTGCGGCAAGCTCTCCAATATTACGTTTGATCATTTGTGATATTTTACTTGAGCCAATCCAAGGATCTGTTTTTGTACAGTTCGCTCTTAAAGTGGCATCATTTAACATAAACAGCACTTCGATTTTTTCCAGAATCAAGCGAATTTCTTCGGTGGAAAGTGGCTTGGCCAAAAAGCGTGAGGCACCGGCAACCAAGCAGCTTTCCATTAAATCTCGATCCAAATCTCCGGAGATGGCAACAATTTCTAAATTGCTTTGTGCCTGGCTAAGATACTTTACGACTTTAAGGCCCTCGGGCTTGGTAATATCCCCGGTGAGATGCATGTCTACAAAGGCTGCATGGAAAAATTCGCCCTTGGGAATATCTTGCTTGCGTTGTACGCCTAGCATGTCCCATCCTTCGGGTAACGACATGTGAATCGACTCCAAAATTAGATCATCATCATCTACTACCAATAGTTTGTATTTTCTGTTAGCCAAGGGATTTCTCCTGTACTTTGATCGTTGGAAAGTTTAATTTAATGCTCTGATTATAAAGCAAGCAGCAAGGGAATCTGAATGAAAATCTTGTTATTAGAAAATATTCATAAGGTGGCAAAAGATTTACTCGAACAAGAGGGGTATGATGTGGATTTGCAGCCGGGTGCACTCAATGAGGGGGACCTAATAGAGGCGGCAAAATCCTATGACTGCATCGGTTTGCGCTCGAAGACCCAAGTTACTGAGAAAGTGCTGCACGCCAACCCGCATTTATTTGCCGTAGGGGCTTTCTGTATAGGTACCAACCAAATAGATACTAGTAGTGCGGCGAGGCTTGGAATTCCTGTTTTTAACGCCCCCTATGCCAATACTCGTTCGGTCGCAGAGCTGGTAATCTGTGAAATTATTGGACTGGCTAGGAAAGTCTTTCACTTAAATCGACAGGCTCACAAGGGACAATGGCAAAAATCTGCCAAATCCTCCTATGAAGTACGTGGCAAAACCTTGGGAATTGTGGGCTATGGTCATATCGGCTCCCAAGTAAGTGTCTTGGCTGAAGCAATGGGAATGAATGTGATTTACTATGATATCATCAAAAAACTGCCCCTAGGCAATTCTACACCGGTGGAATCATTGGAGTGCTTACTTGCGGAATCTGATTTTGTAAGCCTGCATGTGCCTGCGACCGAGCTTACAACAAATATGATTCAAACCAAAGAGCTCAATCTCATGAGAAAAGGAGCCTATTTGATCAATGCCTCTCGTGGGTCTGTGGTGGATATTGACGCTTTAAATACGGCCATCAGTGAAAAGCATTTAGCCGGCGCTGCCATTGATGTTTTTCCTGTGGAGCCAAAAAACAATGAAGAGATATTTCAAAGTCCTCTTCAGGAACAAGAAAATGTGATTTTGACTCCACATATTGGTGGTAGCACAGAAGAAGCACAAGAGAATATCGGGCGTGAAGTGGCGGATGCTTTTATACGATTTTTAAAAATGGGTTCTACCCAGGCCAGTGTGAATTTTCCGCAAGCGGACTTGCCCCTGAAATCTGGTGTTACTCGTATGCTGAACGTTCATAAAAATGTTCCCGGTGTCTTGAGTGAGATCAATAAAATCGTGGCTAGTACAGGGGTGAACATTAGTTCGCAATACCTGGCTACCAATACAGAAATTGGTTATTTGATTATGGACATCGAAAATGAAGGGGCCAAAGGTTTTAGTGACGAAATTGCCAAGTTGCCAAATTCGATAAAAACTCGCCTTTTATAAGTCAAATATCTTACCTGGGTTTAAAACAAGCTTTGGATCAAAGTGGCGCTTGATTGCGCGCATGGCCTCAACCTCAGCCGCACTACGAGAAAAAGACAAGTAGGCCTTTTTACTTAATCCCACTCCATGTTCGGCGGAAATACTGCCGCCAAATTCTTGGATTTTACTAAATAAGCTTTCATCAGATTTTCGGCACTTCTGTAAGAATTGGTCCATCGACATATTTTCTGGCTTCAAAATACTAATATGCAAATTGCCATCACCGATATGGCCAAACCAAACCACTTCAAATTCTGGGTACTCTTTTTTATAAACCTCATCAATGGAGCGCATAAATTTAGGTACATCGGAAACGCGAACCGAAACATCATTTTTATAAGGCGTAGCAAAAGCCAATGATTCCGTGATGTCTTCACGAAGACGCCAAAAGTCTTTGGCTTGTTGTTCGCTTTGGTTAATGACACCATCGGATAACCAGCCTTCCTCCAAACACTTTTCAAATGCGGTAAGGATTTCTCCCTCAGTCTCGCTGGATTCTAGTTCCACCTCGCACAATAAATATATGGGGCTTTCCGTGGAAAAGGGGCGATTTAGTCCCGTGGACTTAAGCACATACTTCATCGCCAATTCGGTGAACAGTTCGAATGCTGTGATTTGTAAATTGTGCTGAAAAGTTTTAAATACGTTCATGACGGCATCGAGGTCCATGGCGCCAAGGAGTAAAACCTGTTGCGGTTTGGGTGGGCTGGTGAACTTGATTTCTGCCTCGGTAATAATACCAAGTGTGCCTTCGCTGCCAATAAACAGATGTCGAAGGTCATAGCCCGTAGCGTTTTTAACTAATGATTGGTTGAGTTTCAGGACATCGCCTTTTCCTGTAACAACTGTTAACGAGCTAACCCAATTGCGCATAAGCCCATAACGCAATACTTTGATGCCGCCAGCATTGGTGGCAATATTTCCTCCTATATGTGAAGAGCCGCGGGCAGCAAAGTCTACCGGAAAAAAATATCCCTGATCACGGAGGTGATTTTGCAAGTCCTCCGTAATCACTCCAGCCTCCACATGTATGGTAGAATCAATTTCGTTGATGCTTCCTATTTGGTTTAACTTTTCTAAACTTAGGACGATTTCTCCGTCCTTGGCCACGGCGCCGCCACTTAAACCCGTCCTACCGCCAGAGACCACAATTTTTTTACTTTCTTGATTTGCCCATTTTACTAAGGCCTGCACTTCTTGTGTGTTTTTTGGAAAAACGATGGCTTCCGGGTTGGGCTCATAGTAGCGCGTCCAATCTTGCCCATAGTTGGTAAGATCCTCTTTGTTCGTGCTAATTTGCTTTGGGTCGATTACTTCTTCAAGACGCATGAATTCTCCTGCTATAAAGAAATAGCAAGGATGTTAAAAAAGGCAAGCAATCTTATTGAATGGAGGGAATCTCCAATAAAAGATTCAATATAATATTTTTATAAAAAAGGCTCCTTAGTAAATAAGAAGCCTTTTTTGTTTAAGCTGCTTTTTGGATTAAGTCTTCGTAGACTTTATTTAAGCATTTGTGGTGATAAAGGGCGGATTTCACCCAGTCATTGGCTTTCTGCAAGTCATTTTCAGCTTGCTCAGCACATGTGCTAATATCCACAAAACCATAGGTTTTGCCAGAACCTTTAATTTGGTGGAACAAACTAATCACAGCTTCTTTATCTTTGCTGTGAATGCGTTTGGATATTTCTTCTAATTTGAATGGAAAAGCATTGATGTAGTCCTTTTTTAGACCTGCTAATACTTCTTCTATATTCATGCAACTTGCTCCTTGTCGCCCGATTCTAGTTGCCTAAAATCGTTTAATGTGAAGAAAAACACACTGCCGTTACCGAGCTCGGATTTCACCCCGATCTCACCGCTATGCGCTTCTACCAATGACTTCGCAATAGATAGACCCAAACCCGTTCCTTTAACAAGCGGGCGGCCTGGACTATTGGCCTGTCGAAACTTTTGAAAAATGGATTCAATGTGTTGAGGCTCGATACCTGGACCATAGTCCCGGACTTCTATCATGATACATTCGTTATCGAGCTTTGAAGATAGTTCTACTTTTGCTCCTTCGGGAGAGAATTTAATCGCATTACTAACCAAATTCACTATCACTTGTTTTATTTTATCCTTATCTACATAGATTTCAAGGTCTTCTATGTTAGATTTGTATTCGATATTCACATTTGCATTAAGAGATAGACCTTCTAAAGCTTCTTTTGCTCCTTGGATCACATCGTCCACCAAATACCAGTCTTTTTCTAGCTCATAGGACTTTGCTTCAATCTTTGCTAAATCCAGCAAGTCATTAATCAGGCGGATCATACGATTGGATTCGTCTTCTGCAATCTTTATTAGGTGTTTGATCTTATGCGGAAGCGGAGCAATGCGCTCGGCGCTAATTAGATTTAAAGAACCTTTTATAGAAGTCATGGGAGTCCTTAATTCATGACTGACAATGTTCATAAATTCAGACTTGGCTTCATCCAACTCTTTTAACTCTTCCATATTACGAATCACTTTCTCTGCCATTAGTTGAAAGGAGCGATCTAAATTACCAATCTCATTATCTGGAGTATCATTAAAATTGTAGGCATAATGACCATCGATAAAATCGTTGATCTTGCGAGATAGAGATTGAACAGGGGTTAGAATTTCTTTTTGCAAAAGGGAGAGCACATAGGTCATTGTTAGAATGTTAATTAGAAGAGAGCCTAGATAAGACCACCACATAAATTTTTCTACTTGCTGTTTCTTTTCGTTAAGGCGCACAAAAAAATCGGCCTCAAATTTTAACCAACTATCAATATTGGCTTGTAGTGTTTTCTCGTTCGCCGAAGAGTAGGCATCGATAACTTGCTTCATAATTTGTTGTCGGTTTTTGTTTTTTGATAGCTTTCGCACAGTTTGCAGCTGTTTTAGATTATTTTCGCCTCTAGGTTTGCTGCTGACAAGGCGATAGAAATCAAAATATATATCCTTTTCTAGGGAAATCTGCTTAACCGAAGAAAAGTGTTGATAAGAAAAAAATAGCAATCCGCAGATACTAAGAGTACATATGGCAAAAAAGAATTGGATCTTTTTTAATAAACTTAGCATGCAATCAATCCACGATCTTTCAAGATGTCAAATATTTCATCGCATACACTGATTGGCTCAAATGGTTTGGCTATAACACCAATGGCTCCAAGCTCATAAAAGTGATTAACAGAGGTTTCATCCGTTTTTGCGGTTAAAAAAATCACGGGCGTTGTTATACCCATAGTTTCTTTGATTTCCTGACAAGCTGTGGCTCCATCTTTTTCTGGCATCATGGCGTCCATAAGAATCAAGTCGTAGGCTTGTTGTTTAAGCTCATTAATTGCTAGCTGCCCATTTTCCACCGCCGTAACTTTATGATCACCAATTTGCTCAAGCGTAATGGCTAAAATTGTGGAAATATTTTTATCATCTTCTGCAATCAGGATTCTCATAACAACCTCTTAAGCACTATGCTTTTTTGCACCCTGTAACATCCAGGCGCGTATTTTTTGTAAGTCTTGCTCTTTCATGCCAATAAACTGCAGTTTGACATGATATTTTCCATTTTCTTCATTCTTTGAACAGTTTAGAACCTTCATAAAGGGTTCTTGAATGCCAATTTCTTTGAATATAGCTGTATCTAGTTTTATATTGCGCCCATCGTGCAAGCGTTCCTCGCTCATTACTTCCATGCCCACTTCACTAAGCGTTAAAATTACAGAGGGCAATCTTAGAAAAGCTTTATTAGAAACATTCGTCTTCGCAATCTCTACACTGGCCACATGCTTTTTGTTTTGTGAGAGAATTTGATTGATCTTTTGTGTTAGTAAAAAAGGATCTATCGGCTTGATGATATAATCACTCGCTCCCATGGCTACCGCTCTTTGAATGTCTTCTTTTTCGCGTCTGCCGGTTAAGAAAGCTACGGGAATATCTTTATGGTTCTTATTTTGTTTTAAAGTTGCCAGTAAGTCATAACCACTATGACGAGGCATATTGGCATCGGTGATTATCAAGTCGAAACTTCTTTGATTTAGATGATCCAAAGCCTCCTGTGCATCCTCTGCTACAAATACAAAGTGACCACTGGATGATAAAATTTCAGAGGCTATTTTTAAAATGTCGATGTCATCATCTACTACGAGTATGCTAGCCATTTAATCTCCCTCTTACTTATCGGTCTGTCTTTTAATAGATTATAGGCCAAGATAATAATTGGCCTTTGGTCGGATGTTTAAAATCCATTTATCTTGGATAAAAAGAGTGAGATAATCGAGTGATGGAAAAGGAATGGAAGCTCTTAGTCAGGGCCAGTCATTGGATGGAGGCTGAGGGTCTGCGTATATATCTAGAAAGTGAAGGCATAGCCTGCAACGTGCCAGAGCGTAGCGTGAGTGGCAGTCTGCACGGTGAGCCAGACTTAAGGCTAAGTGGTTATTCTGCTGTATCCAGCGGCTTTGATGTTCTGGTGGGGGAAAAGGATTATGATAAGGCGAAGGCCCTATACCAGCTTTGGCTAGAGAGGCAAAAGCATGAAAATATATCAAGCAATGAAGAAAATCATAAGGACGCAAACTACTATTTGCATCGCTTTTTAGTTGCCTGCATTGGCACTTTTTTTGTTCCACCACTCATGCATATGGTGGCCTTGTATGTGGCCTATAAGTATTTAAAAAACAAAGGGCGCATATTGCACCCCAAGTTCTTAACCGGCATCACATTGTTTGTGATCAATGTGATCGTCTTGTTGGTTTATTTGCAGTTTTAAGCTCGAAAGTCTTTTAAACTGTCTTGCAACTCTCCAGATTGATACATTTCTAGTAGAATGTCGCTTCCACCTAATAGTTCTTTTTTGACATAGAGTTGCGGGATCGTTGGCCAGCTACCATATTCTTTAATGCCTTCACGGATTTCTTGATCTTCAAGTACATCCACAGAATGGAAGCTAACACCGACCTCATTAAGAACGGCAACCGCTCGGGCGGAAAAACCGCACTGCGGAAAACTGGGGTTTCCCTTCATAAAAAGAGTTACTGGGTTTTTTTCTAAAATTTCATCAATTCTTTCTTTTACGCTCATTATTCTTCCTTTTTAATTGCTGTATTCAAGCTAATAGCGTGCATTTTACCAGAGCGTAGCTCCTCATTAAATAGTGCCATTATCGCTTGATGCTGTTTGACTCGATTAAGACCTGCAAAAGCCTTGGTTTTAACATCAATGTGAATCTTGTAGCCATCGCCATTGGGATCTTCTACATGAACTTCTGCATCGTCAAATCGCTGCTGAATTCGTTGAATGATTTCCTGTTTTGCAATCATGCCTGTTGGTATAAAAGAAAAACATAAAAAATTCTAGGAAATTGTAAAAAACATCGACAGAAATTGGATGCAAACTAGCATAAATTTTCTGTTTAAAAAATCGACGAAAACCAAGGGATAAATTCTTAGAATTACTAGAAAAGTCTAAAATTCGTCAGGGAAATGTCGATAGATAAAGGTCTAGTGGAGTTTGTTATGAAAAGAATAATTTCTAGTGCCGCAATTTTTTCCTTAGGTGGTTTTTTTATGATCGCCTACCAGAATTGTGCCGAAATAGATCCCTCCTATGTATACGATGATAACGTAATCCATCAACAGCAAAAGCTAGTGGATAACTCCTTTATCGAAATGTCGAATTTAAAAATTCAGCACTCCGCCCTTACCAGTTTTAATGAGGGATTGGCCTACCAATTGTCAGCAGAGTTTAGGGTAAAATATACCAATCACTTTTTGGGTTTGGAGCCCCGGCTAGAGGATACAGAGCTTTTTGTTTATAGCGGCGATAATATGATTTTAACTTTAAATACGGATAAAATTCGTTTGCATCAAAGAGAGTGTTACGAGTCCATAAAAGAAAATGGTAGTACATATTTTGATTGTGTATACGAGCTGCAAACCAAACAAGTCTTATCGAGAAACCCGAACTTATTAAAAACAAAGGATTTGCATATTGGTAACCGTGATCAAAAACTTGTAATCCTATTAGATAAGTATGAAGAAAATCTTGGTGGGAAATCATTTAAAATCAGTGCCATGTATGACAATCAATACACTCCTGTAAAAGAGGCTCCCAAGCGGATGCTTGCAGAATCACAAGCTAGAAGTGTAAAGAAAGTTAGAAAACAAAAGACAAAAATCACCAAAGTAAAACAGCCGCAAAGAAAAGTGGTTGAAGTAAAAAAGAAAACACCATTGCCAGAAGGGCTTTTTTGTCACATACAAGTTTTAAACCCACCGCACCTGGAGCTTTTATCGGATGTGAAAAAGGTGGGGGAGTACTACAGTGATCGCAACAATTGCCGCCAAGTCGCGATTCGTATTTCGCAAAATTACTGTGATCGCTCCCTAATGGGGGAGATCGATTACTCACTTAGTATCAAAAATAACCAAGGCGGAAGGGTTCGCGTTCTAAATAAAGAGATCGACAGCATAGACTGCGAGAAAGAAAATTCTCGGGGGCTTGCCCAAAGAAATTTCTAGCTTTTTGCCAAATAATTGCCTATAAAGCCAGCATGGACTATTTCGAGCCGCAAAATCCGGCCTATATAAAGAAAGAGCGAGCCAAGGCCAGGGAGCTGCGCAAGAGCCAGTGGTGGAAACAGAAATTGGCCACAGGCATCTGTTATTATTGCGAGCAACGCTTCGATAAGGAAGATTTGAATATGGATCATCTGATTCCCCTAGTTCGAGGTGGAAAAACTAGCAAATCCAACTGCGTCCTCTCTTGTAAGGCCTGCAATTTCAAGAAAAAGCACAAAACCCCGGTGGACCTTATTTTAGAGGAGCTCTAATTTTATGCCAATTTATTGAGCGTTTTATGGGGTGTGGGTTCTGGATGAAGGAAGACATTCCTTGCCTAGAATGACAGATTTTTCAACATTGGGGCCTCGCTTAATTGCTTAGAATTCAGGTAAATTCTTATTTTTGTTTGGTTTTTTCCGCTTTAGTCTTGCCATAAAGGGACATTCTTCGCTTAAATAAGCGTAGTTCCAAATCAACGAGGTGAAACTTGGCGCAGCAGACAAAAATTGTATCCAGCTCTACGGCGGAATATTTTGCAAAAAATTTACAGCAGGTGGGCTTCTCGTCCCCCACAAAAGCCGTGCTTACCACATTGAAAGAGGCGGTGGATAACTCTCTGGATGCTTGTGAAATGGCGGGTATTTTGCCCGAACTTACCATTGAGATTAAAAAAATTGGTACCGGCTCACAGAAAAATACCGATTTGATCGAAATATCCGTGGAGGACAATGGGCCAGGGCTTGAGGCCGAGGATTTGGCAAAAGTATTTGGCGAGTACTTGGCCTCCTCAAAGTTTGGACGCGGACAATGCTCCCGCGGACAACAAGGGATTGGTATTTCTGCCGCAACCACTTGGGCGCAGTTGACCAACGCCAAAGGCGTAGTGGTCACCTCGAAAACCAAGCGCATGCGAAAGGCAGTGCAGGGCCTCGTGAATGTTGATATCAAGGGTAACAAGGGGATGTTTTTAAATAAAAAAAGCATCGATTGGGATAAAGAGCATGGCCTGAAAGTAGAATTCAAAATTGATGGGCGCATTCAGCTAAATGGTGATGGGGGGCTGTTGACCTATCTAGAGGGCACCACCCTTTTAAACCCCCATGTAAAATTTAATTACAAATTGATGGACAATCCTTGGGTAAAGATAGATCGAGTTAGTAAAGATGTGCCTAGCATTCCGCCGCCAACTGATCCGCACCCGCACACCATGAAGCTGGGTGAGTTTATGACCCATGCACATATCTATGGAAATATGAAAGTGGGCAAGTGGCTCAAAACAAGTTTCTCCCGTGTTTCAGAGAACGTTATAAAAAACTTTGTTAAAAACGGTTTAGAAAAAAAGTACCTCAATCAAACTTTACAAAAACTATCGGACGAAGAGTTTAAAAAGGCCTATACGGCCATTCAAAAAACCGATTTGATGTCACCGAGCACCAAGTCTGTACTGACGGTTGGAGAGGAGTCCCTAGCAAAAAGTATTCGGCGTATGGGAGAAGTGGATTTTTTCTCAGTAATAACTAGAAAGCCCAAAATATGTGACTTCAAGCCCGTAGTGGTGGAAGTTGCCATTGCAAGATTTTTAGATCGCGGTGGAGAGCATGACGATCCTGTACGACTTCTGCGCTTTGCGAACCGTGTGCCGCTACAATTCGATAAGGGAAATTGCGCCATTACAAAATCCATTGAATCCGTGAACTGGCGCTCCTACGGACTGTCGCAGCCAAAAAATTCTTTGCCGCGCGGACCTTATATTTTTGCGGTGAGTGTGGTTTCTCCTTTCATTAAATTTAAAAATGCTTCAAAAGAAACGATCGATGCGTCAGACGAGTTGGTGGAGGAGTTGCGCCGAGCCCTAATGCAGGCGGGACAAAACCTTTCTAGGCATATCAAAAGAGAAGCTAGAGCTGCAGATGTAGAAAGGAAAAAGCAGCACATAGAAAAGTTTGGCCCCATTCTTGTGGACACATTGGCGCGCATAGTGAAAGCGCCAGAAAAGAGGCGCAAAAAAGCGCAAGATGGTTTGCATAAGATTTTAGGACGTGACACCAAGGCAGAAGAGCAAAAGCTAGAGGTTGCCGAACAGCGCTTAATGGATTTAAAAGCAAAACGTTCCCACGTTTTAGAAACAAATGAAGAGGGCGAAGGCGCTAGCCAAGAGGCTCCAGTCACCGAAGTGAAGGCGAAGAAAAAGAAAACAGCAACGAAAAAGCAGGCTGCGAAGAAAAAAGCAAAAACGGCAAGCAAAAAGAAGGCCACCAAAAAGAAAACGGCTACAAAAAAGAAAGCTAGTAAAAAGAAAACGGCTACAAAAAAGAAAGCTAGTAAAAAGCAGGCTACTAAGAAAAAGACAAAAGCTAAGAAGGCCACAAAAAAGAAAACTAAGAGGACTCGATGAAAAAAGCCAGACTCAATCAAGCAGATATAAGCAAAAAATCCAAACTTCTATGCGAAAGAATGTTGGCCGATCTGGAGCAGGCAAAAAGGCCTGTACTCGAAGCGGTTAAGTGTAGTTTGGACAACTCTTTTTACAAGCCCAGTGTGGGTTACTTAACACCTGGAGATAAGCGGGTCCGCACGGAATTAAATGTTTCCAGTGTGCAAAAACTATCGCGAACCGTTTTTATGCTAGAGATTCTTTTGCGCAATTTAGGGACTGGCCAAGTGAACACAAAAAGGGAGCTCTACTATATCTCAAAAGGTATGGTGAAGCACAATAAGGAGCTCAAGGTCTTAGATTTTGATGAACAAACCGAATCGGATGCAATCATCGACTTTATTTCGGATATGCTCGAGGTATATCGTGAGGAGTTAAATTGCTTTGCCAACGACCGAGGAGGGCAAACCTATTCCAAGCAATTGATTGTGGAAGAAACTTTACCGAACGGCAAAACGGCAACCATTGATTTAAGCACTTTGGGTACTTCGCCGTTTCAACCTAAGAACAAGCCGCAAAATTTAAAACTTAGAAAACGCGGAAAGATTGATTTCGTATTGATCGTGGAATCAGAAGGTACGGCCAATACACTTGTTGCTAACGGCTTTACGGACCGTAATAAGTGTATTGTGATTGGTGCTCAGGGGGTTCCCTCCAACGCTGTTCGCGGTTGGGCTCGTACCATTCAAAACCAGTTGGATGTACCCATGTATTTTTTTGGCGATTTGGATGCCTATACGCTGCAAAATATCTACCGCACATTAAAAGCCGGTAGTGCTGCCAGCCTGATACGAAATAGTGAGTTTTCCGCCCCCTCCGTGCGCTTTTTAGGGGTTCTACCAGAGGATGTACAGCAATACGATTTGCACTATTACAATGTAACGGAAAAAGATGCTTCCGAGCTGCGATCCATCAAAAAGGCGCAAGATGCCCTTAAAAATGATCCATTTTTCCAAGACAAGAAAAATAAAAAAATTGCGGCAATTTTGAAATGGTTGGTAAAAGAAAAAAAGCGTTGTGAACAGCAGGCTTTTTGGATGGTTAACCCGAAAGACCCTGTTACACCTGAAAAAATCATTTTGGATAAAATCAAAAAAGGCGCCTGGGTCTAATCAAACTTGCGTTTTTCGCGCTCCACTCTGGGGCGCTCGGCAAAGTCAAAAAACGAGGGAGGTAGTTTTTCTACCTCACGGCGCATGCGCTCAAGCTCCACCTTTTTCTTTTCAGCCGCTTCTTTTGCGTTTTTGTCGCGCTCTTTGATGAATTCTTTGCGGTTTTTCTCTTCAGCAATTTGCGCCTGCTTTTGCTGTTCAAGGTATTCTTCATAGGCTTTTTGCTCGGCAGCCTTTTGTTCCGCCATTTTTTTGCGCTTTTCTATGATGTATTCTTTTCTGGCCTGCTCTTTTTCCTGTTCGAGTTTTTCACGTTTTTTTCTTTGCTCTATTTGTGCTCGTTTTTGTTTTTCCTTTTGCTCTACTTTTTGGCGAATGTAATCCGCGTAATTTGGGTCTTCTTGGAAGCGAATTTCTTCGTCCAAATTTTGGTAGTAGATCTGTGAGAAGCAAAGGCTAAGGAGTAAAAACCACATATGTTTAGTATTGCTTAGAATGTACAAAAACCCAACGGATCTGTTAAGTGCAACTGGACGCAGGACTGGCTGACACAGCGCTAATAGCGTTGAGACTGAAGGCACTTCTGTTATAAATACTGTACATGATATAGGAGATCAGATGGCGATTGAAACAACACCTAAAATGGTAAAATCTGTGTATGCAAATACTCGTAAAAATTTAGATATTATACGCAAGCGCTTAAAGCGCCCCCTTACGTTGGCAGAAAAAATTCTTTATGGACATTTAAGAGAGCCAAAAACTCAAGATCTTACGCGCGGAAAAAGTTTCTTGATGCTACAGCCAGATCGCGTGGCCATGCAAGATGCAACGGCACAGATGGCCTTGTTGCAGTTCATGCTTGCGGGAAAAGAAGAGGCAGCTGTTCCCTCTACCGTGCATTGTGATCATTTGATTCGTGCCAACGCGGGTGAAGAAATTGATATGCAAATTGCCATGAGTGAAAACAAAGAGGTATTTGATTTCTTAGAAAGTGTTTCTTCACGCTATGGAATTGGCTTTTGGAAGCCAGGTGCTGGCATCATCCATCAGGTGGTTTTAGAAAATTACGCATTTCCAGGTGGTTTGATGATTGGTACAGATTCTCATACGCCTAATGCTGGTGGCTTGGGAATGTGTGCTGTGGGTGTTGGCGGAGCCGATGCCGCGGATGTGATGAGCGGTTTGGCTTGGGAAGTGAAAAACCCAAAACTTATCGGCGTGCATCTTAAAGGCGAGCTTAGTGGCTGGGCTTCACCTAAAGATGTGATCCTAAAACTATGTGATATCTTAACCGTAAAGGGCGGTACCAATTGCATTGTGGAGTATTTTGGTGAAGGTACAGAGTCTTTATCTTGTACAGGTAAGGGCACGATTTGCAATATGGGAGCCGAACTTGGAGCTACTTGTTCTGTATTTCCTTATGATCACCGTATGGGCGATTATTTAAAAGCTACGAAACGAAAAGATTTAGCGGAAATAGCCAATGCCAATATGGATTTGGTTACTGCCGATGCGGAAGTATTGGAAAACCCAGAAACTTATTATGATCAGATTATTGAGATTGATTTATCGGGCTTAGAGCCACACTTGGTAGGGCCGCATACCCCCGATCTTGCCCACAAAATTAGTGATATGGGCGATGATGCCAAAGAGAATGGTTGGGATACGCACCTGTCGGCAGCATTGATCGGCTCTTGTACGAACTCTTCTTATGAAGATATAGGTCGGGCTGCTGACTTGGTAGAGCAGGCAAAAAGCAAGGGACTAAAAATGAAAACGCCTTTTTATGTTACTCCTGGCTCTATGCAAATTCATAAAACCATTGAACGTGATGGACAGATGCAGTCCTTTAAGGATGTTGGCGCAGTCGTGTTGGCCAATGCATGTGGACCTTGTATCGGACAATGGAAGCGAGATGATATTGAAAAAGGTGATGTAAACACCATTGTTACCTCGTTCAATAGAAATTTTCGCGGCAGAAACGATGCCAACCCCGAAACCTTAGGTTTTATTGGGGGGCCCGAGCTGGTAACCGCTTTAGGTTTTGCTGGGGAGTTGGATTTTAACCCTATGACCGATAGTATACCACTAGAGGATGGCGGGGAATTTCGTTTTCAGGCACCGAAAGCACCCGAGTTTCCAGAAAATGGTTTTATTGCCGATGAACAAGGTTATGTAGAACCAAAAGGCGAGGGGGTAGATGTGAAAGTTTCCCCTGCCTCGGATCGCTTGCAACTGCTTACGCCCTTTCAGCCCTGGAAAGGCAAAGATTTAGAGGATTTGCCTCTATTGCTAAAGGCAAAAGGTAAGTGTACGACCGATCATATTTCTCCAGCTGGTCCTTGGTTGAAATATCGAGGACATCTAGACAATATTTCGGACAATATGTTCATCGGGGCCGTAAATGCTTTTACTGATGAAATTGGTACAGTCAATCACCCTATTAGTGGCGATAAAAATCAAAACACATCAAAGGTAGCCCGTGATTTAAAATCAAAAGGCAAACAATGGGTAGTAGTTGGTGACGATAACTATGGCGAAGGCAGTTCCCGTGAACATGCAGCAATGAGCCCGAGGTTTTTAGGTGCAGCAGCCGTTATAGTGAAATCCTTTGCTCGCATTCATGAAACCAATTTAAAAAAGCAAGGAGTGCTCGCGTTAACCTTTGTTCATCCAGAGGATTACGATAAGGTTCGTGAGGACGATGCCATTTCGATCAAAGGTTTGAAGGGTTTTGCTCCTGGAAAAAATATGACCATGGTTTTGAGTCATGCCGATGGTTCCAAGGAGGAAATCGAGGTTCAACATTCTTATAATAAGGAACAGATTGAGTGGTTCAAGGCTGGCTCGGCGTTGAATGTAATTCGTCAAGGCTTGGACAAGCCTAAAAAGAAAAAGGCTACTAAGAAGAAGGCGACGAAGAAGAAAGCTACTAAAAAGAAAGCCACCAAGAAGAAGGTAACCAAGAAAAAGGCGACGAAGAAGAAAGCTACAAAGAAAAAGGCCACCAAGAAGAAGGCGACGAAGAAGAGAGCTACTAAGAAAAAGGCCACCAAGAAGAAGGTAACCAAGAGGAAGGCGACGAAGAAGAAAGCTACTAAGAAAAAGGCCACTAAAAAGAAAGCAACCAAGAAGAAAGCCACTAAAAAGAAAGCAACCAAGAAGAAGGCAACCAAGAAGAAGGCAACTAAGAAAAAGGCGACGAAGAAGAAAGCTATTAGAAATAAAGCCAAACACAAGAAATAAGAAAAAAATCAATATCACGTAGGCTCTTGTTATTTAGACGAGAGCTTATGTGATAGAATCATCCCTGCACTCCATACGAATGGCCAGTACAGACTATATACAAAAAAACAGAGTCTTTTCGTTGTATACGGTTTATCTTGTATGCAAAAGTTTGGCTTTTTAAAACCTTAGTCCTGCTTTTTCTATATTTATGAATCATAAGAGTCAGAAAAAACCTTTTATTAGTGTCACCTTTGTTTGCATTAAAAAAAACTAATCAGATTTTCAAAGATTTTAGATAATTTCATTTTCAGATCTAAACAAAAAAAATAGTTATAATAAGGACTTACAAAGCGAATAAGACCTATGGCCAGTTGAGAAAATTCGGCACAGGTTTTGCTCTTATTTATAAAGATGTAATAGGGGGCAGAATGAAATTTGTGAATCTTCGCTTAATACAAATAGTTTCCATATTTTCTTTAGTAGGTTGTTCTGGAGACGTGGGCTTTGAAAAAATAGCAGAAGACTCATCTCCGCAAGGTTCAGGCAGTTTTAAAAGTTTTACGGAAGTTTTCTATCAGGATTCAGAAGAGCCTATGCTGGACATTCTTGTTATCGTAGACAACTCACCCTCAATGCGTGCAGAGCAAGAAAGGCTAGGAAAGCGAATGCAGAGTTTTACGGGACAATTAAGAGATGTTGATTGGCAAATAGCTGTTACGAACACGGATATATCCGATAGCATCCATTCTCTGAAGGGGGCGCTGTTAAGCTTTAATAATTCAAATAAAAAATTATTAACGAAATCAGATCCCAACTACAATCAATTGTTTCTAGATGCAGTCGTTATGGAGGAAGCAGCGGATTGTATAGGGGGATGTCCTAGCACGACAGAGGAGCCGCTTGCAGCGCTTAGCCTGGCGATTCGAAAGAGCACATCGGAGAATAAAGATTTGTTTCGATCAAAAGCAGATTTTGCTGTGATTGTTATTAGTGATGAAGATGAAAAAAGTAATGGACCAGAGGATGCAACAAAGCCTACCGAAGTTCTATCACTTATGGAAAGTCTTTATCCCAATAAAACCTTTACGGTAAATGGGGTCATTATCGAGCCAGGAGATACCGACTGCAAAGATCTGCAAGGAGTTGACGGAAAGTATGGTACTCATGTTGCAGAGTTTGCCGGACTTACCAATGGTATTACTACAAGTATATGTGCTCCGGACTATGGAGCTGGTTTGGCAGCAATTGGTCAGGGCGCTAGGCGATTGCTGAACTCGGTAAAGCTAACAAATATGCCGGCAGTAGAATCTGTATCCGTTGCATTTTCGCCTTATCATAAAACTAAGTTTACAGTAGTTGGTAAGACGGTGATCTTTGATGTTCCGCCTAAAAAAGGAACTCAGATCCAAGTTAGCTATGACATTCAAAACTAAAAAATTATGAGTTTATGTGCAATCGGCATGTGCTTGTAATTAAAAATTTTAGTTTGCCGATTCTTTTTCATAAAATTCACTGGCAAATTTTCGAATAATATTTTGTTCGATGATACCTTTAAGATCATAGCGAAGAGGGGTTCTTAGGTGCAGTTCCACAACATCTTTGTCGGATACATCAATAAATACCTGAGGAGCTAAATCGGGTGCAACGATCCCCTCTTTATCTTCTAAGCGTTTTAAATACTTTTTTGCATCATCTAAAAATTCCTTCGTCTCTTCACGAGCTGCGTTCAACAAAATGCTTTCAGCTCTTTGCCAATTGTCTGTATTGGCAATCGGTAAGCGAATGGTATGTAAAAAATAAGGTGAGGAGGTCGTTTCATTAAAAACGGAATGGGAGAGGAAAAAAGCGTTCGGTATTTTTACAATTCTACCGGTATATTTTTGAATATTATGCGAGCTACTAACTTCGTATACAGTAGTGCAGAAAAAAGTGTGGTCAATTACATCACCTCGTATGCCATTAATTTCAATGCGATCCCCCACATCGAATAAGCGATTGCTGGATTTCACTAAGGAGCCTATGGGGTTTGCCAAGGTTTCCTTGAAGGCCAAAACTAGTGCTACCGCAAAAGCCACAATGGAGAAGGCGAGGGTACGTATTTGTGCTGCCCAAATGATAATTAAGCCTAAAAATATGATGAATATAGAGATGTAGCGGATCTGTACGATCCATTTTCTTCTTTCATCCTGCTTTCTAATTTTCCAAGAGCTAATTAGTTGTAAAAGTGCATAGCGAATTAACAATATAAAGGCTACATAGATGACCGTAATAATTAGATTTTCAATTATATTGTCCATATTGAAAATCATTTCATTCATCTTCATCATGTAGATCCCTTTCTGGTAGCGAAAAATAATACGTAGTTACAATATTCTCATTTTGCTTAAAAGAGTAAACTTCCAAGCTCGGAAATGCATTATCTTTTTGAAGCCAGTTTTTTACTTGTTCATAAACTTTAATCGGCCCTAATGCGGGAGAGCCTTTAAAGCTAGCTTGTACTATTTTAGGATATGCCGGAATTTTTAGGAGATGCAATTTCGAAGATTCCTCAATTGCAGGTTTTTTTAAAAATAAACACCCTGCTTTTGAGCGTAAATCACTCTCCACGGTTTTATTAGGGTCATCATAAAATAGGCCAAAGCTTTGTGTGCACTCGATATTCTGTGCTGCCAATTCTTTTTCTACTTCATTGATAATAAAAGAAGTTTGTGAATAATTACCTAAAATATTTTTATAAGCTAGATACATTGTAGGGGAGGAATCTACAAAGAACTCCGGCTCCTTGTAGCCGCCCAAATAAATATAGGTAGCGGTTAAAACTACAACGGTGGCAAAAAAAACGGTCAAAAAAATTGTTTTTAACATAATTCTTTCTTAATATTACAGCCATATAATTGCACTTGGAGATGACAATGGCAAAAGAGAATCTAAGTGAACTAGAGAATTTACTCAATAAAATGATCGAGAACGCTAGTTCCCGTCGTATATTTTTACAGGTGGCTCCGCTGATGATGGCAGCCTGTGCGGCGCCAGAAAAAACAAGGTACCGAGAAGGCGATAATGCAGGACAGGAAACGGAGCTAACGGTTGCTGATGAAAAGCGCTTAACTAGCGAAGTCTTGCCGAAGATGCAAAAGGAATACCCGCCTCTTAAGGATTCAGTAGCGCAAGACTATATACGTAGCTTGGGACAAAAAATTGTCTACGCCAACGATCTGAACCGCAAACCTTATACATACAATTTCACTCTTGTGGACTCGGAAATGGTCAATGCCTTTGCCTTGCCGGCGGGAACCATTTTTGTCACCAAACCCTTGTTATTGATGGCCGAAACTGAGGCCGAGCTGGCAGGGGTGATTGGGCATGAAATCGGTCACGTGGTGGCGCGCCACACGGCGGAGCGCATGGATAAGGCCAAACGCTCGCAAAAACAATCTTTACTTTATACTTTGGGTGGTGGACTGCTTGGTGGAGCATTGGGTTATGGGGCTAGTAAACTTATTTGCGACAAACGAGATAAAGAATGCATTAAAAGGGCCACTGAGCTAGGGGTTATGGGCGGTGCTGCTGGAGGCCTGCTCATTCAAAAATATGCATTTATGGCAAATTCTAGAGAGGATGAGATGGAGGCAGATCGGGTGGGTTTTCGTACGGCTTATAAAGCCAATTACTCTAGCCGTTTTATCGGCAACTTTTACACGCGCCTGCTGGCAATGGAAGAAAAAGCAAAAAGTAGTCGTTCGCGAGTCGAATTGGCGATTGCTGATGCTATGAGTACTCATCCGCCAAGCCGTGAGCGCGTCGTGCAAATGCGCCAGATGCAGCAAGAGGTAAAGAATAGAAAAAATGCCCTTGTTTCTTCTACGGAATTTGAGCGGCTGCAAAAGCGCTTAAAATCTTAGATCTCTAGCCAGCTTATTGTGTGATCTTTATAGTGCAAGTTGCCCTCTGCATCGAGGCTCTGCAACTTCGAATCAAAGTTTTTCACTGCCGTGGTAAGTTCCTCTTGCTCATAAGGCTTTAGTTGTTTTTCACTCAAATCGGACGACTTTATTTTTTGCCAAAAAGTATCTAAAAAGGCGCACCATTTTTCTTTGGAAATATTTTGATCAAGACAAATGGCGTTTTCCATATTCGGAGTATCTAAGACATTGATACCCACGCCCACAATCAAATAATGCCAGTCGCTTTGTACACTCTCCAGCAATAGTCCCGCCAATTTTTTATTATTTAAATAGATATCATTGGGCGCTTTTACGGAGAATTTTTGCTTAAAATTAGTTTGTAAACTTTCATACAAGAGCAGACCTATTCTTGCCGAGTTAATGGGGGGATAGGCCTTACAGGAGCGAAAACAGATAGAAAGATATAGTGCATTACCCTTTGAGCTAGGGGTCCAAGTGTTCTGGCCGCGGCCACGGCCTTGTTTTTGATAGTCACATAGCACAAAATAGGGAAAACTAAATTTTGACAAGTTTTGTTTGGCAAGTTCATTTGTGCTGGTCATTTCCTCTTGATACAAACAAGCAAGACCTTGCTTCTCACACCAATCTTTTGTCCACAAGCCAATCATATTAATCCCACTGAAAGAGCAAGCTAAAATCTGCAACGGGAGCTGAGTGGGTTAGTGCGCCAACGCTTATGTAATCAACGCCTAAGTGGGCAACGCTAGCAATGCGGTCTAAGTTCATATTGCCGCTAGCTTCTGTTTCCACATTATCGGGAATGATTTTTAAAGCTTCCTGAATTTCTTCATTCGACATATTATCTAACATGATTCGCTCTACTCCACATTTTGTCGCAATTTTTACTTCCTCAAGGTTGGTAACTTCCACCTCAATGGGGCCAGCGTAGCAGGAGCGAATTTGTTTGATCGTAGCAGCCATGTTTCCGCCAAAGGCGCGAATGTGATTTTCTTTGATAAGTACTGCGTCACTTAAATTTTGCCGGTGGTTTTGTGCTCCGCCATCTTCTACTGCTTTTTTGGATAGTTGCCTGTAAAGCGGAGTGGTTTTTCTTGTATCCAAAATTTTGCAGCGACTTCCTACGGTCATGTCGACATAGCATCGACTAAGAGAGGCAATGCCTGAGAGCATTCCTAGAAAATTTAGCGCGGTTCTTTCTGCTTTTAGGCATGAGAGAAGATTGCCCTTAATCTCTGCAACAATTTGCCCCTCGAGTACTTTGTCACCATCTGTAAAGTGGAAGCGAAAAGCCAGGTCTGGATCGATATATAAGAAGGATTCTTTAAACAAGTCCAAGCCAGAAACGACGAGATCTTCTTTGGCCACGAGCTTGGCCTTTCCTACCTTGTGTGAAAGACCCAAAGAATCCGTGGTGATGTCACCATCGGGCATGTCCTCCTGGAAGGCTTTTTCTATAAAATCAAGAAAAGCGAAATGGTGGTCTTCGAATGTAAGGTATTCCATTAAGAATCGGCCTCTTCCGCTACCAAACGATCAATCTCTTTTTGGATCAAGTCTTTCGCATATTGCGGAACAAGTTCTCGGGCTAATCGTTCGATCACATCTTGGCAATGCTCTCGTACATAGGCTTCAATTTCGGCTTCGGATAGATTGGCTACTGGCGAATTTTGTCCCTGATTCATTTGAGGGCTAGGTGCGATTTTGGTGTTGGTAGCTGTATCAGGATAGCTATCAGGAATTTCTGGTCTTGCTTCTTGTGGAACCTCATTGGCTTGTATGTCACTGTTCTCGCTGCGTTGTTTGGTTGGGCTTGCACTTTGTGCCGGAGCGGCAGGTTTTTCTTGTGCCGCCGTATCCACTTTCTTTTCTACGGACTCATCTATGGTATTGCCCCACATGATGCTGGAGTCATCAATCTCAATGGGATCTTCCTCGCCGTCCATTTCAAATTCCCCCAATTCCTCTTTGGGGATATCTAGGGTATACTTGGATAGGCTAGGACTTGAGGCAGAGTCACTACTAGCAGAGACTTCATCCAATTTTCTTGGTTGAAATGCATCATCCTCGCTATCATCTTCTTCCAAAAGACTCTCTGCGGAGGGAAGATCTTCAAATTGATCCATGGACCAATTCATCTCTTCTTTGGGCTCTTCTTGTAGAGCGGGCTCTTGCGCCATATCCTGCTCTGCAGGAATTTGGGTGGGTTCCTCATCCCAATTGATTTCTGGTACATCTAGGTGGGCGGCAATGGGGTTCGACTGCATACTGGGCACATATTTTAAAATCACATTGCGAAGTGCCTCGGAGTCGAATGGCTTTTCTATCTTGTCTGTGGCTCCGGACTCGGCATATTTTTGCTCATCAAAGCCCATAAAAGCATTCCACAGCATTATGATGGGGGTATTTGCGGTATTGGGGGCTGCTCGCAGCTCGGAGGCAACTTCGTAGCCACTCTTTTTTTGCAAGAGAATGTCGACAAATATGATATCGGGCTGAAAGCTTTTTGCCACATCCGCCACATCTGTCCCAAGGTTCACACTGCGGATTTCGACGCCAAAATCTTGCAAAGTGATTTGCATGACCTTTTTAATGGTTGCACTTTCATCGGCGAGTAAGACGCGTAATGCCATAGATTTAGTATGACGGTTCTTTCGTATTTCAGTCAACCCAAGGCTGCTTGACCTATTGCGCTACTAGTTCGTAAAATGCTTCATGTTCCAAATCATCGATCGCTATATCATTAAACAATTCCTAGGATACTTTGCCGGCTCGTTGATTGTGTTTTCCTCCTTGTTTTTAGCTATCGATTTTATGACGAATCTTGCAAAATATTCGGCAAGTGCAGATGTTTTCCTGGCTTACTATTTGTTGATGACTCCCTCAATCATGTACCAACTCTTGCCCATTGCTTTTATTATGGGGGCAATTTTTACTCTTACAAATTTAAACAAGAACAACGAATTGGTGGCCTTATTTTCTAGTGGTATGAGCCTTGCTCGAATCAGTTTGCCAATTTTGTTGAGCGTGGCCTTTATCTCGTTTTTTAGTTTTTTTATTGCCGATATGGTGATTCCAAAATTGGAGCACAAAAAAGATCAGATTTACTATCATAAAATCAAAAAAAAGCCGTGGTTGATGTCGACGGTTAAGTCCGACAAGATTTGGTTTCGCTCAGAGAATCGACTTTTCAATTTGCGATCTTTTAGTAGTTCCCAATCAAGTGCACAGGGGCTCACCCTCTATTATTTTGATGAAGCTTGGAATTTACTGCAAATCATTCGTGCCAAGGACATTGCCATGAAAACCGGGCAATGGTTATTAAAAGATGGTAGTGTTACCGTTTTTGAAGAAATCTCTCCCTTTCCCATTGTGAAAAAATTTGCGGAAAAAAGCATTGGGGTTAGCGAGGCTTTTTCGGTACTGGACTCCGACTATTCACAAACGGAGCTCATGACCACCGGTCAACTCAGTGAATTTATCGAAAAAAACAAGGCAGCTGGTATTGATACCGTGGAATATGAGGTGAGTTTGCACCAAAAAATTTCCTACGCATTTGCCGGGCTGGTATTGGTCTTAATGGGGATTCCCTTCTGCGTTGGCCATGCTCGTAGTGGCTCCTTTGGCAAAAACATTGGGGTCTGCATACTCATTGTCTTCATCTACTGGGTTTTATATTCTTCCTTTATCAATTTTGGTAAGCACGGAGTATTTCCCCCCTTAATTGCTGCCTGGGCCCCCAATCTACTATTCTTTGGTTTTGCTATTCACCTGTTGGTACGTGTGAAAAAATAGCCAATTGCTCGTAATTACGGCTTTTTTCTGTTTTTATTCCATAATTTTTGCTAGTATAAAAGTGTGTAGGAGTGCGCATGACAATACTTGATGTTGTTACATATCCAGATCCTGTTTTGAAAAAGGTGGCAAAAAAAATCGACCTTTTTAATGACGAGCTGAAAACATTGGCGACCAATATGCTGGAAACCATGTACGAGGCACCAGGGGTGGGCTTGGCTGCCCCCCAGGTGGGACAAAGCATACGTATGATTGTGGTGGACACCCGCCCATCTGATGAAAATGGCCCCTATATTTCGGAAAATATGACGGACTTAGAAAAGCAGGCGGATTATCCGCTGGTCATGGTCAATCCCGAGATTAAGCAGAAAAAGGGCCATATAAAATGGGAAGAAGGCTGTTTGAGTGTGCCGGGTTATACCGAAGAAGTAGAGCGAGCCGCTTGGGTAGAGGTGCATTATCAAGATCTTGACGGCAATCAACATAGCATGGAAGCAGACTCTCTTCTCGGGGTTTGCATACAGCATGAAATCGATCATCTAGATGGAAAGGTCTTCATTGAGCGACTAAGCCAGCTCAAGTTTGATCGAATACGCAAACAAATTCGTAAATACGGCTATCCAGAAAAAGAAGCTGAGGAATGAGTAAAGTTCGCATTTTGTTTTTAGGTACAGCGGATTTTGCTGTGCCCGCATTAAAGGCGGCCTTTGAGGATGAGCATTACGAAATAGTAAAGGTCATCACGCAACCAGATCGCCCGGCGGGTAGAAAACTAGAGATGAAAGCTTCGCCGGTAAAACTTTGTGCTGCAGAGCTTGGGCTGGAAGTCTTGACGCCAGAGAAAATCAATCAGCCAGAAATGCTAGAGGAAATCGCCAGCTATAAGGCTGACATTGCGGTCGTAATTGCCTATGGACAAATACTTTCGCAAAAGTTTTTGGATCTTTTTCCCTTTGGCGCCGTAAATGTACACGGCAGCTTGCTGCCCCGCTGGCGTGGTGCAGCTCCTGTGCAAAGAGCTATAATGGCAGGAGATTCTGTATCGGGCGTTTGTTTGCAGAAGGTGGTAAAGGAGCTGGATGCGGGCGATGTGCTGGGTGCTAGGCGAGTAGAAATCTCCGAAGAAATGACGGCAAGTGAGCTATATGAAATTCTTAAAGAGCGCGCTGCGGAACTGATTCATATTGAGTTGATGGACTACATTCGTGGGAACCTTAGTGGTGCTAAGCAAAATCCTGAAGAAGTCACGCACGCGGCAAAGATTGGCAAACAAGAAGGTGAGCTCGATTTTTGCAAAACTGCGGAGCAGATTTGGAACACCTATAAAGCTTTAAGTATTTGGCCAGGGGTTTGGACTTTTTTGAATGGCAAAAAGGTAAAGCTTACGAAGGTAAAAAAAGCATATGCGAAAGGTGAGCCGGGTGATATTATTGAAAACGATAAGCAGTCGTTTTATATCGTCTGTGGCAAAGGGGCGATTGAGGTCTTGGAGCTGCAGCCGGAGTCAAAGGCGAAGATGAAGGTAAAAGACTTTTTAAACGGATTTTCACTGCCAAAAAAAGTGGGCTAAGGAGAGCAAATGTTTTTACTAATGATTTCTCTTGGATTTGCACTAAATGTAAAGCAAGTGATTTTGGATGAGAATATTGTATTGAAGCAAGATTGGACCTTCGCGGTAAAATCCAATGCTAGTGCCTACAAGATCAAGAAAAAAGGGCGTCATATTCAAGAAAAGGACGGGCAAGCCCATTATTTTATATCGCAAAAACATAATCAAAATGCGCGCTCCTTATTTCGAGTGGAGCAGCATACGGGATACAATTTTAAATCCTATAAATATACTTTAGGAAGTGGTGGTAGGATTGACGCGGTTACGGTTTGCGAGAAAAATTCAAGAATACGTTTAGATGATGAAGACAATATATTGGTGTGTCAGTACATGGATTATCAGAGCTGTTCTCATTTCAAGGGACAAACAGCCAAACAAGCGGCCGTGAAATTAAAGCAATGCCAAGATTTGGCGCAAAAGCTAGCAGGCTATTTTCCAGACGACAAAAAGTATGCTAGGCGCACCGAGGATGCCATTGATCAAACGGCCAATGCACTGGATGCTATGGGATTTGACTATGGCAAGGGGGCATTTGCCAGTTTAGTTGCTAGCGATGATGAGTATCGCAGTCGTACAAGAAAAGACATACTGGCAGATAATATGAAGCATTTGGATTATTTGTACCATTCCATCCATCTTGCTAGTGAAATTTGCAATACAGTGGGGGATAATGCGCCACCGCGCCAGGCAGCACCAGAGAAGGCTAGCAATTAATCAAGCTTTCAGTTAATAATACCCTTAGTTTATTGGGGTATTTATGATCAAAAACAAACGGCAAGCAAAATATATTTCGCCCAGCATTTTGTCGGCAGACTTTACCAATATGAAAAAAGACTTGCTCTCCTGTGAGCGTGGAGGGGCTAACTTTATTCATATGGATGTTATGGATGGGCATTTTGTACCCAATATTAGTTTTGGTGTGCCGGTGATTCGCTCCTTGCGTGCAGCAAGTGCTTTGCCATTTGATACGCACCTGATGATCGAGAATCCAGAGCAATATGCTGAGGCTTTTATCGATGCCGGTTCGAATTATCTTACCTTTCATGTTGAAGCGAGCCAGAATCCTAAGTCTTTATTGCAATTCATTCGCTCTAAGGGGGCCAAGGCTGGTTTGAGTCTAAGGCCGAGCACCCACTTAAAAGAATTGATTCCTTACTTAAGAGAAGTGGATTTGATTTTGGTGATGACGGTGGAGCCCGGATTTGGTGGCCAAGAATTCATGGAATCGCAACTTGGAAAAATCCAAGAGCTACATACTTTAAGAGAAAAGCATGAATTGGAATTTTTTATTTCGGTGGATGGCGGCATCAACCTGCAAACCGGCAGGCTCGCCGTAGATGCAGGGGCAGATTGCCTTGTAGCAGGCTCCTTTGTTTTTAAAAACAATGCCGTATCGGCACTGCAAGAATTAAGGAATTTACCATTATGATAGAGCTGGATGGACAATCGCTGAATTTAATAAAACTCATGGCCATTGCCGAGGGCGAGAAAGTTGCTCTTAGCAGTGAGGCAAAAAAACGCATTGTCGAGTCGCGCGAGTATATAGAAAAAAAACTGGCTGGCGAGGATGCGATTTATGGAGTGAATACTGGTTTCGGTGCCTTCTCCTCGGTTCGCATTAGTGATCAAGATATTGAGAAATTGCAGGTAAATTTAATTCGCTCGCATTGCACCGGTGTGGGCGATCCGTTCACAAAGGATCAAACCCGCGCCATCATGGCCTTAAGAGCCAACGCTCTAGCCACGGGCCGCTCGGGCATTCGTTTAGAAACAGTAGAAAAAATTTTAGAATTTTTAAATCATGATATTCTGCCTGTGATTCCGCAGCAGGGGAGTGTGGGAGCCAGCGGCGATCTAGCGCCACTATCTCACCTTGCTCTGGCCTTGATTGGTGAGGGCCAAGTGTGGCAGGGGGAGCAGCAGGTTGAAGTCTCCGATATTTTAAAGCAAAAAAAAATTGAGCCCGTAGTGCTTAAGGCGAAAGAGGGTTTGTCATTGATCAATGGCTGCCAGGTGATGACGGCCGTGGGCATGCTAGCGGTTGGCACGGCCATTCGTTTGGCAAAAGCCGTGGATCTTGCCGGAGCCATTACGCTCGAGGCTCTGCAAGGAACACGCGCTGCCTTTGATCCTTTGATTCCGGAAACCAGAAAACATCCTGGGGAAGCGAAAACCGCCCGCAATTTATTAAAGCTCTTAGGTAGCACCTCGGCCATAGCGGAATCCCATGCCGATTGCTCGCGGGTACAGGATGCGTACTCGCTTCGCTGCATGCCCGCCGTTCATGGCGCCGCCAAAGACGCCATTGATCGAGCTTTAGAAACTTTGGAAATAGAAGCCAATTCCTCTACGGACAATCCGCTCGTATTTGTGAAAGAAGATAAAATTTTATCTTGCGGCAATTTTCATGGTGAGCCCGTGGCCTTTGTTTTGGATTACTTGGGAATTGCCATGGCGGCCATGTCGAGCATTGCGGAATGCCGCATTGAAAAGCTTATCAATCCGGCCATGAGTGGGCTTCCGGCCTTTTTGGCCAAAGATGGCGGATTGAACTCGGGTATGATGATCGTGCAAGTCTCTGCTGCCTCACTCGTTAGCGAGAACAAAATTTTGGCACATCCAGCAAGCGTGGATTCTATACCTACTTCAGCAGACAAAGAAGACCATGTAAGTATGGGCACCATTGCTGCAAGAAAATTGCAAAGCATCATTCGTAATGCCGAGAACATTGTGGCCATGGAGCTGCTTTGTGCGACGCAGGCCTTGGATTTTCTAAAGCCGCTAGAGCCCGCCGCCGGAGTCAAAGCGGCCTATGATCGTATTAGAAAAGAAGTGTCTTTTGCTGAGGAAGACCGAGTCTTTGCCAAAGACATTGAGACCATCAAAGAGATTTTACGCGGGGATTTGATGGATGTGGTGGAGAAGGCAAGCGGTAGCTTGGAATACTAATTATTCCGTTACCCAGACAAACGCCGGATAAAAAATCTTTAAGATCGAAATAAATCTACAAGCAAGACTGGTAGCGTCTTTGCAAAAGAAAAGGCTGCTACCCACTTGCAGAGACCTTTTGGCCCTTTTTCAACACTAGTTTAAAGGGGGTTCGATATGGATAGTAAAAGTTATTATCTTTATCGGCAGAAAATGACGCTATTTAAGTTTTTAGCGTTTAGCAACAATAAAAAAAGCTCTTACAAAGTAAGAGCCTTTTTTATTTTGTAGATAGTTGAATTTTATTTCATACCAAGATGCGCTTTGATGGCTTCAATCTCTTTTTTCAATTCGGCATTTTCTTTTTCTAAAGCTTTTACCTTATGACTCATTTCCACAACAGCCTTTAGTTGATAGAGCTGAAAACTCACGCCATAGCGAATACGCTTATAACCATTTTCATCGGTAACCACCATCTCAGGAAAAATCTTCTCGAGCTCCTGCGCAATCAAGCCTACTTCATGTCCTTCGCGTCCATGAATATGTTGGTTCTCTTTTTTCCAGTCGTATTCAACAACATTGATCTGCGATACTTTGTCGAGGGTGGATTCGATAGGGGAGATGTTTTCTTTGAAGCGGACGTCGGATACGCATGTACCTGTTTGTGGCGTCATACCATCATCAACTATACAATCATATACTTGCACATCATTGTTTGCTAACAAAGACATAGTTGGAAATCCATCAAGCCCATGTTTGAAAGTTATATCTCCATTATCCATTACGTTAATATCCCAATTTTCGGGACTAAAATTGTTTACTAGCTTTAAAGATGTTTCTGACTGACTTATTGTATGAACTTCAAGACTAGCAATTGGAGCATTAGTCCCAATCCCCAATTTACTGCCTGGATTGGGGAGAAATAGTTCGCCAGTTGAAATGTCTCCTTCCATTAGTATGTTAGCACCACTTCCCAAAAGGAATCTATCATTCAGAGGGCCAGGCTCCGTATCATAGACATTATATCCTATAACAACATTATTGTTCCCGCTTGAAGCATCTCTATAGGCGTTAGCACCTATCAATACATTTCCAGATCCCTCAACGTTCCCGCCAGCTCTATATCCTAAAGCAGTATTATTATTAAAAGTAGTTAAATATTGCAGAGAACCAAATCCTATAGCAGTATTCATCCCTCCTGATGTAATGGAGCTAATAGAGTTACTGCCTAAAGCTGAGTTATAGCTTCCTGTAGTAATGGTACTGCCTGTTGCAAACCCAACACCAGTGTTATGGGTACCGGTGGGCAAATAATCAGTACCAATAATCATGTTGTTCCCGCTGAATGAAGCGTCAGTTAGGCTGTCTATAGTGCCGCCGCCGCCACCAGGTGTACCACACACAAATTGATTCATGGCTGAATTCCATTGAAGAGCATCTGCGCCAGTACAATCAGTGCCTCCTCCTAGACCTCCAATTGAGGCGTCCATAAAAAGGTCATTAACAAAATTGTGAACAGATTGTTCGGAAGGTATCACATCTGTCGCCATCCCGAGCCCGCCAGTTTGGACACCAGTAATTGTGTTTCCGCCAATAGTCACATTTCCAGAAAATGTGGCGTTGCCGGTAGTAGTAAGCACACCAGTGAGACTTAGGTCGCCAGCTATATTAACAATCGATGCAGAATTAGAAATTATTGAATCTTCTAGGCCGTTTCCACCAGAATTGATTCTAGGAATCTTACCCACAGTACCAGAGATTCCAGCTCCAGTTTGGTCCGTTTCGCAGCCAAATGCAGTGCCAGTCCAAGTAAGAAAACTACCTGCCTCACAAATGCCACTATCTATACTCAGGTTCGCAGCACCTGATGCCGCTCCTCCACTTAAGCCATTACCTGCAGTAACATCGGTGATATCGCCAACACTAGAATCACATGCCCAAGTACTGGGTCCTTTCATTAATACTTGACCTGTAGTACACAAGGCATCATCTAGCTCTGCAAGACCTACTGTATCAGCTTGTAAAGTAGTTACACCGGTGTTACTCAATTCAATATCGCCGGTAATATCTACAGCTGAGGCTGTACCGGCATTGCCCACATATACATAGCTATCAGTTAGCGCTGTAGGCAAACCACCACCGCCAGTTTCATCTGTCTCACAGTCAAAGTTCGTACCATTCCAAGTAATTTTATTTCCGGTACCGGAACAGGAAGCAATATTAGAGGTATCAATAGAAGCGTTTAATACACCACCTGTTAATGAACCTACAATTCCATTTCCTGGAGTGAATGTGTGAGCAAAATCATTAGCTGATTTATCACCTAGTCTGTTTGCCATCATTGCCATGGGCACGGACTGAATGGGCTGTTTTGGTAGTGTCTCAATATTAGTTTGGTCATTGAAGGTAATTTCAATTAAAAAAGGTTCACCTGGGTTGTAAGAGGCCGAACAAGATGCTTCCCCTAATATTCCACTTTTGTAAAAGTAATTTTCTAAAAAACCGTTGCTAAAAGTGTTAGGAGAAGAGCCCTTACCAATATCTAGATAAAAAGCACCGTTACTTGTACTTAAATCATTGTCTAGATGCTGTTCTTCATATATTTTACAATCACCATCAATATCATAAAGAGCAACGGTGATGTCGACATCAGGTGCTGTTATAGGGCTGCCACCTAAATCAGTTAAGACTCCGCTATAAGTGAATCCCCATTGTTGCTGTGCATGGGCTGTGCCCATAAAAATAAAAAATAGAAAAAACGTACAAAGAGTTTTCATTTTATAACCCCTTAATTTTAAAATGTGTGGTGCCATCGACACCAGATTTAGAAATACTTGATCCAATATTACTATTTTTAATACTAAAATCTGTGGAGCCAGGTACATTGCCACCACCAGCTAGAACTTCGCCATTGCGGGGCCCACTAGGTGCGGTGCCATCATCCAAACACGTCGGAGGCGCCCCAATCGAGCTGGCCACATGATTTGCTAAACCCGGAAAGCTCGCATTGATTTCCACCGTGATTTCCGGGGCATCAAAATTAATGCCATTGGCTTGTCCTATTAAATATACTTCATTAAGTTCACCATTATTTAAGCCAGCCGAGGCTCGGCAACCTGTGCCTAAAGGCTGTAAGTGTAAATATACTTTTATGTCGCGGGCAGCGCCTCTTGGAGCCAAGATTTCAATATTACCACCAGCGGGAACATAGCCTTGAAATAAACCTTGCTCCGGTGAGCACGTATTCGCTGGAGCACTAATCAAATCGGGCGCCGTAATGTTTACGCCAAAGCAGTAATCATAGCCAACCGGAAAGGCGCTCATGGAACCAACAACCTTACCTTGCAACTGTTGCTGAGTAGGAGCTTTGATCACGAGCTTAGATTTTGTTTCATCTTCAAAGAAACGTGAACAAGCTGTGGTGAAAACCAGCAGCGTAATAAGCCCTAAAGTTTTAAAAATACCAAAGATTTGCATCAACACTACTTCGGTAGAGTCGAGAAAAATCTAAAGACATGCATCGTGATCTTTGTAAAAAAAAATGTATCGGAATGATCGATTGTAAGGGAGGAGTTAAGGCAGTTCAAAGTTGATACAATATTGCCAGTATCAATCTGCTACATCTGTTGAATTAATGCTTTGGCCCTCTCAAAAGAAGACAAGGACTTCATATCTTTCACATAGCTTTTTAACCGAGCGTTCGTTAGTAGCTGTAAATGGCTGGCCCAATTTAGGGTTTGGGCAACAAATAGATCGGCCATATGGTATTCATCCCCGATTAAATATTTTTGTTGCTGTAGACATTCCGCTAGTACCTTTTCGTTCTTTGCAAAATCCTGCTTGGGGCCTTTTTTGGCATCCTCGGAGCGTAGCTCTTCCGGGTAGACGTGCGTATGCTTGGCAATCGTCCAAGGCGCTTGCTCTAGCTCGGACAAACACCAAAACATCCACTGATCATTTAGCGCTCGCTCTTTAGACCCCTCTTTGGGCAGAAGCTTTTGCTCGCCTGCCAGATTACAGATGTAATAGGCAATCGCCGCTGATTCAAAAAGCAAAAAGTCACCATCTTTAAGCGCCGGTACTTTGCCGTTGGGATTGATCTTGCGGAAATCTTCGCTATGAGATTCTTGTCCGGGTTTTACCGGATGCATTTTGTAAGGCATAGCTAGTTCTTCGAGTAGCCAATAAATGCGAAAAGCTCTTGTGCCAGGTGCTCCGTAGATTTCAATCATGTGCCGATCTTAAAATTGCTTTTGCAATCTGGCTAGCAAAATTTTATTTTGCGTTATGTGCAAAAAAGATTGACGACTTTTTTGCGCCAGCAGTTTCTTGCCTGTTTGAAAAATAACGAATTCGGAATGATTTTTCTATCTCGATCATGTCTTTTTTCGTCAGCACCTTTGTTAATAGCTTCAAATGACATATCTTATTTACTTTAAGCAGTGATAAAAAATGGCATTTAAAAACCTGTGTTATAAAAGATTTCGGAGGTACACATGCTGCAAGACTTGCAAAATTTGGTATGGATGGAAAAGAAAATCACCGCCGAGATATTAGAAAAACTGCAAGTGGTCTACGACCAGAAAGACTTTGCTGGCTATAGCAATTTATTTGAATATATGGTCAAGGGCTTGGGCTATTCCGAGGCTACGGCCAGTTTGCGTCAATCCTGTTTGCGCCTACTACGTGAAATGCCGGAGCTAAAAGACAAAGTTAGAGAAGGCAAACTCAGCTATACAACCATAGCGCGCTCCTACAAATTCATCAAAGAGCAACCTACTGCGAAAAAGCGAGCGACTTTAAGCAGTCTCGAAAATCAATCCTCTCGAAAAGCTCTTGAGATATTAGAAAAGCAATCACCAGCTCCCGAGATTCAGGTGCAAAAGCGCCATTATCAAGATAGGGTGCGTTTAACGATCGATCTAAGCCACGAAGAGTATGAAAAACTGCAAAGACTGAAGGCTTTAAGCAGCCATCGCTACGGCTCTTATGAGGAGCTCATAAAATCTTTCATTGCTAAAGCGCATAAAAAATATGAAGACGATGACTTTAAGCAGTCACGCTCGAAAAACCCACGTTATATCTCGCAAAGATTACGCAACCATCTACTTAAGCAGGCAAATTATCGCTGCCAAAAGGCGGGCTGCACGCAGGATCATCATTTGCAGATCGATCATATTCAGCCGGTAGCTAGGGGCGGGCAAGCCACAGCAGAGAATTTGCAGGTTTTATGCTTTTATCATAACCAACAAAAGGCTTGTCATTAAACCGTGCATTTTCTACTTTAAGCAGCATAGGAGGCAGTATGCGTAATATTCACAGCCCGACGGGGGACAAATTACATTGCAAGGGTTGGTTGCAAGAGGCGGCCTATCGAATGATTCAAAACAATCTCGATCCTGCGGTAGCAGAAAAACCAGAAGATCTTATCGTTTATGGCGGCATCGGAAAAGCCGCGCGCAATTGGCCTTCTTATGAAAAAATACTAGAAGCTTTAACTACTTTAGAAAATAACGAGACCTTATTGGTTCAATCGGGAAAGCCCATCGGCATCATTCAAAGTCATGAAGATGCACCAAGAGTTTTGATTGCCAATTCCAATTTGGTGGGGAATTGGGCGAATTGGGATCATTTTCATGAACTCGATAAAAAGGGCCTGATGATGTATGGGCAAATGACCGCAGGTTCATGGATTTACATTGGCTCGCAAGGAATCGTGCAAGGCACTTATGAGACCTTTGTGGAATGTGGCAATCGCTATTTTGGTGGCGACTTGAAAGGCAAAACCATTCTGACAGCGGGCCTTGGCGGTATGGGCGGTGCGCAGCCGCTGGCAGGAGTTTTTGCAGGCGCCACCGTCTTGGCAGTAGAAATTGATCCCGAAAGAATTCAAAAGCGACTTGCCACACGCTATATCGATGAAGTAGCCGACAATCTTGATGATGCCCTTGCAAGGGTAGAGAAATACCGCAAAGCCGGAGAAGCTAAGTCCATTGCACTAGAAGGAAATATGGCGGATGTCATCCACCAGTTGATTGATAAAGGCTTTCAACCCGACATTTTGACCGACCAAACTTCCGCCCACGATCCGCTCAACGGTTACATTCCCTCCGGTTACTCTTTAGAAGAGGCCGCCAAATTACGAAACGAAAACCCAGATCTTTACGAACAAAAATCCATCGCCTCCATGGCCAAACATGTAGAGGGCATGTTGAAAATGCAAAAGCAAGGCGCCAAAACCTTTGATTACGGCAACAACATTCGCGCCCGTGCGGTAGAGGGCGGCTGCGAAAATGCCTTTGATATTCCTGGCTTTGTGCCTGAGTTTATAAGACCTTTATTTTGTAAAGGCTCGGGGCCCTTTCGCTGGGTAGCACTCTCGGGTGATCCTGCTGACATTAAGGTTACGGATGATTGCTTGCGCGAGCTTTTTCCTGAAAAAAAGAATCTTCTCCGCTGGCTGGATATGGCCGAAGAGCGCATTGCCTATCAAGGTTTGCCGGCACGAATTTGTTGGCTCGAATATGGCGAGCGCGCCAAAGCGGGTTTGGCCTTCAATCAATTGGTGAAAGAGGGAAAAGTCAAAGCTCCGATTGTCATTGGCAGGGATCATTTGGATTGCGGATCGGTTGCCTCTCCCAACCGAGAGACCGAGGCGATGAAAGATGGCTCGGATGCCGTAGCGGACTGGCCGATTTTAAATGCTTTAGTAAATACCGCTTGCGGCGCTACCTGGGTGAGTTTTCACCACGGCGGCGGTGTGGGCATGGGCTATTCGCTGCATGCTGGACAAGTCATCGTTGCCGACGGTAGCGAGAAAGCGGCGCAGAGATTGGAGCGTGTTTTAACCGCCGATCCTGGCATGGGCCTTTTTCGACATATTGATGCGGGCTACGAAGAGGCCGAAAAAATTGGTAAAGAGCGCGGCTTGAAATCTTTGTGGTACAAATAAATGAAACTATTTAAAAATATATCTACACTTTATACTTTAAAATCTGCCGCAAAAAAATCGGGAAAAAATCTTACAGCAAAAGATTTGAGCCCGATGAAGAATGCCGCCATGCTAGTGGATAACAAAGGCCGCATTGAGTGGATCGGCAAATCCAGCGCAGCTCCTCGCAAAATAAAAAAAGTTATCGACTTAAAAGGGAAAAATGTTTTTCCCGCCTTCATCGATTGTCATAGTCATTTGGTCTTTGCTGGCAATCGGGCAAAAGAATTTGAGCTACGCAATCAAGGGGCGAGCTACCAAGAGATTGCCAAAGCCGGGGGCGGGATTTTGAATACCGTGAAGCAAACCCGTAAAGCCTCAAAAAAAGATTTGGCAATTCTAGCGCAAGAACGGGTGAATTGCTTTCTGCGCCAAGGGGTAACGACCATTGAGTCCAAAAGCGGCTACGGTTTGAACTTTAAACATGAAAAAAAATTATTGGAAGTGAACCAGGAATTAAAAAAGGCGCGCATCATTTCAACTTACCTAGGTCCCCATGCAAAGTCCCCCGATTATAAAAGCTTAGATGAATATATGCAGGCAATTTTGCAGCATGATTTGGAAAAGGTCTTTCGTAAAGGCCTAACTTGCCGGGCGGATATTTTTGTTGAGAAGGGCTATTTTACCAAAGAGCATTTGAAAAAATATTTGGCTAAAGCAAGAGAATTAAAAATGCATGTCACCATTCATGCTGACCAGATGTCCTCCACAGAAATTGTCGATCTTGCCATTGAAAATAAAGTAAAATCGCTGGATCATTTGGTCTACATTCAAGAAAAGGAAATCAAGCCGCTAGCCCAATCAGAGGTAACAGCGGTAATGCTACCCACAGCTGAAAAATACATTCATATTCCCTATCCACCAGCGCGCAAGCTTTTGGATCAAGGCTGCCGAGTGGCTTTGGCTACAGATTTTAATCCGGGCTCTTCGCCAACCCAGGACCTATCCTTTCTTGGAGTGCTCGCACGATTGGATTTAAAAATGCTGCAACATGAAGTCTTTGCTGCCATGAGCCTAAATGCTGCCCATGCTTTGGGGCTTGAAAAAGATTTGGGCTCTTTGGAGGTTGGAAAGTATGCCGATTTTTTTATCTCAGAGGCCGACTTAGAGGATTTCTTTTACGGTGTGGGAAGACACCCGGTGGAAAAGGTTTACCGCGAGGGCAAGCCTGTTAAATAGCTGAAAACATTTGAGTTTGCTAAAAGCTTAGGCGTGTGGTACAATATAATATACCAAAATGGAGTATTATAATGTACCATTTTTATTTTCCAATAAAGGCGTTTCTTAAAAAAAACAGATTATCAGAAAGAGCCTTAAGCGAGACTCTTCAAATCGCTCGGGGTACCATACGTAGCATTCTATTGAAAAAAGATAGCTTAAGTCTAAACAGCATTAAGTCTGTCGCAAATTATTTTGGCCATGAGGCGAGTTTGGTGACTTATCCCAAAAACCATCGACCTGAGTCCTCCAGTCTTGCCATCAGTATGAAAATTCAAAAAGATGGCGTAGATTCTTGGAAAATCCATTTAATGGATATGGTGGATGAGTTTCGTAAAAGCCTTGATATGCGGCTATTTCTTTTGCCACCCAGTCAAGAATGCCCGGAGCGAATTCAGGCGATGATAGCTTCTACCGTGCTTTTTTTATGTCAAGAAGCAGATGTGACGGCGCCGGATTGGGCACACGAAGTTCACTATCTTTCTCAGCCCTGGTTCGTTGCTGAAGTGGAGTCTTTAAAAGCCTTTGCTTTGCTTGAGTCTCCTTTGAGCTTTCGCCGTAATAATATCTTTGTGCAAAACAACTTTTTGGAGAGGGCTTGAGTGTTAGAGCAAAAACAAATAAAAAAACTTTTTTATAAGTTAAATGCAAAGCTCAAAGCAAATAATGAAAAAGGCGAAATTGGCATTGTAGGCGGAGCCGTGATGTGTCTTGTATACAATGCAAGAGCCTCAACGAAAGATGTAGATGCCATTTTCGAGCCTGCAAAAATAATTAGGGACTTGGCTGTTGAAATTGCGAAAGAGGAGGGCTTGCCAGAGGATTGGCTAAATGATGGCGCTAAATCCTTTATACAACCGTACTTTCAGCGGGAGCAAGTTTTAGATCTTAGTCATTTACGGGTTTGGGCTCCAGACGCTAGATATATGCTCGCAATGAAGTGCATTAGTGCAAGATTTGATACAAGTGATAAGGATGATGTGATTTTTTTATTGAAAAATCTTGAGCTTAAAAAGGCAGAAGATGTTTATTCAATTATAGAAAGTTATTATCCTAGAAATGAAATCCCAGCAAAAACCAAATTTTTTATTGAAGAAATATTGGCTTAATTTAAAACATCTTCTATCATCTTTTGAATGCGCTCGGACTTCCAGTCCTGCAAGCCTTGCGACTCAAAAACAATTTCATGGTCTGCGTTTAGTAAAAAATTGGTGGGCAGTCTGCTAACCATTAATTTGTCGGCACTAGCCTTCGAAAAATCATAATAGGTGGGAAAGGCGATGTTCTTACTTTCCCAGAAACGTTTTACAAAGGGGTAGGCTTCATCGCCGTTGTCATCCAAATTGATGGCAAGGATTTCCAAACCATCGCTGGAGTATTTTTCATAGAGTTTTTGGAAGTCAGGAAGTTCTATCAAACAGGGGGCGCACCAAGAGGCCCAGAAACTTACCAAAACGGCCTTGCCCTTTACTTGCTCCAGTTCTTTGGCATGCCCTTTTTTATCGTAAAAAGTAAAGTTGGGTAGGCTGGTGCCCGAGGTGGAGGCGGGATTTACAATCTTAGCCGCTTGGTATTGCTCGTGCACATAAAAACAAAGTAGTGAAAAGCAAAATACAAATGCAAAAATGGAAAGAAAAAACTTATGTTTGTGATTCACCATTTTAGAGTGTTACAATCTCATACATGAGTCAATCAAAACAGAGCGGGCAAACCGCTGTGGAATACATTCTACTCTTAACCGTTGCGGTCACCATCGCCTTTATCATCGTCTCACAAATGGTTTCACGCAGTGATGGCGATGAGGGTTTTTTAATAAAGGCCTGGCAACAGATGTTAACGACAATGGGTGAAGATTATGCGGATGTTGTCAGTGAGGATCCGCCGGCTGAGGCGCCTTAATAAAGCCCTTTAACATATACATATTCGCGCTTTTTTAATTCTTCCAAAATCGCCAACTGCATTTTCTCTCGAATTTCCGCGGTAATTTCATGTACAAGGTCCACCCGGTTGGCAGCACTTGGTTTATAGGGAAGATGGATAGGTTCTAAAAACTTGATCTTCCATTTGGCGGGCAGGGGCAGAATATTCAGCGGCAGAGGCAAGACCGTGCCGCGCAAAAACTTGCTCAGCTTTAACTTCGATAGATTAATATGGGTCTCTTCGGCACCAATAATAATGGCGGGAATGATGGGTTTTTGTGTCGTCAGTGCCATGCGAACAAAGCCACGTTTAAATTCTTGCAAGGTATAGCGGTCTTTACTGGGTTTGAAATTGCCATTCTCTCCCTCGGGGAAGAGTACGGCAATTTCCCCCTGATTTAAGATTTTAAGCCCATTCTCTCGCGTAGCTTCAATAAAACCCATTTTCTTTGCCGGGATCGCCGTAGTTTGTGTCAGAAACCATAGGTGATGGGTAAGAACCTTGGGGATGCGGCCGCTTTTTTGAAATATTTCATGACCCAAAATGACCGCATCAAAGCCGGAAAAACCAGAATGGTTGGGGGTAATGATGGCGCTTCCTCTTCGCGGAATATGCTCAGCACCCTCGACCTCTACCCGTAAATATTTAGTTAGCAGCTCCACCAACATATTAGGAAGTACTCGGTAAAAGAGTACATTGCTGGGAACACGCGCAAGGTCCTCTAATTGTTCACTGGCTTTATCAAAGAAATTTAACATGCAAACGATTCTAAGTAATCTGTAGGCAAATAGCTACGAAATATTTAGAGCTTACGCAATTCTATCCAAAGGTCACGCAAAGAAAAGCGTTGGCAGAAAATGCTACAAGACGTATTTTGTGGGGAGGAGGACTTATGCGCCAGTTTATATTAGCGATCGATCAAGGCACAACGGGAACTACAGCGGCCATTGTCAATGAGCAAGGAGACATTCTTGCAAAAGTAAACCGGGAGTACCCACAGATCTACCCGAAGGCCGGCTGGGTGGAGCATGATTTAAAAGATATCTGGGATTCCGTTGCTTATACTGTAGACCATGTGATTACCAAGGCGAAAGAACATGGTTTAAAAAGCCGAAGTGAAATCGCCTGCATAGGTATAACCAATCAAAGAGAAACTGTAGCGCTATGGGATAAAAAAACCTCGGAGCCCATCCATAATGCCATTGTATGGCAGTGTCGCCGGACGGCGGACTTTTGTAAAAAGCATAAGAAAAAAGAAAAATGGCTAAGAAAGAAAACAGGTCTAGTTTTAGATCCGTATTTTTCTGCAACAAAAGTTCGTTGGCTGCTGGAGAACGTAAACCATGCCCGTAAGAAAGCGAAGGCAGGCTTATTGGCCATGGGAACCATGGACACCTATTTACTATGGCGCCTCACAAATGGTGAGGTGCATGCAACGGATGTTACCAATGCCTCTAGGACTGCGTTGATGAATTTAAAACATTTGCAGTGGGATTCGGAGCTGTTGGACTTTTTTTCTGTGCCGGAGGAGATCTTGCCGGAGATTCGCCCCTCAAGTGGTGTCTTTGGCTTAACCAACGGACTTAGCTTTCTGCCTGATGGTATTCCCATTGCCGGCATTGCCGGGGACCAACAGTCCGCTCTTTTTGGGCAAACCTGTTTTAAAAAAGGCGATGCCAAGTGCACATTTGGTACGGGCTCCTTTTTGCTAATGAATACGGGAGATACACTGGTGCAGTCAAAAAGTGGACTGCTGACCACCGTTGCCTGGCAATTAGATGACAAAAAACCAGTTTATTCCCTGGAAGGTTCGGCCTTTATATGCGGGGCTGCGGTGCAGTGGCTAAGGGATAATTTAGGTTTTATTCAAGAAAGCGCACAGGTAGAAGAATTGGCGGCTGCCGTCGAGGATGCGGATGGCGTGGAGTTTGTTCCCAGCTTTACGGGACTTGGGGCACCTTATTGGCAGCCCGAGGCCAGAGCAATGCTTTGTGGAATGACCCGTGGAACCAACCGTCACCATATTGCTAGGGCTTGTCTAGAAGGGATGGCGCTACAAAATGTAGATCTATTAAAGGCCATGCAAAAAGATTTGGACAAAAAAATGAATTCTCTAAAAGTAGATGGCGGGGCAGTGGCCAACGATCTTTTGATGCAAATTCAATCGGATTTTCTTGGCGCTAAAGTGGTACGTCCCTCACAGATTGAAACTACGGTATTGGGGGCTGCGTTTTTGGCAGGGCTTGCAGTGGGTGTTTGGTCCTCCACCAAAGACATTGAAAGTGTTTGGAAGCAAGACAAGATCTTTTGTCCGCAATATACCGAGAAAAAAAGAAAGGATCGCTTGCACCGGTGGCATCGAGCCATCAAGAGTGTTAGTACTTTTGCCAAATCGTAAGAGGTAAAAGTGAGTGATTTTATAGCCTGTTTTATCCCCGTTTTTGTGGCCGTGAATGTCCTGGGCATCTTGCCGTCCTTTATGGCCATGACCAACGACTTGTCGGTTCACGCGCGGAAAAGAATTACCGCTCAGGCTTGTGCTACAGCCATGGTGGTCGGGCTTGTTTTTGTTTTTTTGGGTAAAAGTATTTTTAACTTTTTGGGAATTACCATTGCAGATTTTCAAATTGCTGGTGGTGTGCTGTTGTTTTTATTTGCTTTGCGCGACTTGAACAAAGGTCATGAGGGGCGACGCGTACTAAGTGATAGTGACGAGGATGTTGGCATTGTACCAATAGGTATGCCCCTTATCGCGGGTCCCGGAGTCTTAACCACAGTGCTTGTGCTTGAGGGCAAATATGGTTTTCTTCTTACGAGTTTGAACTTATTGATTAATATTGGAATCGTTTATCTAGTTTTTCTCAACTCACAACATATTTTAAAGTTGATGGGAAAATCTGGTGCCACGGCATTCGGCAAGGTCTTTTCTATCTTTCTAGCGGCCATCGGAATTAGTTTGATCCGATCGGGCATTTTGGCCTTCGTGGAAAAATTATGAATTCCTTAAGAGAAGTGAAAACGCAAATGCACTTTGCCTCAGACAACAATTCTGGAGCTTTGCCGGAAATCATGCAGGCTATGAATGATTGCAATCGCGGTCATGTTCCTTCTTATGGTGAAGATGAGTTCACAAAACTAGCCAATGCAGAAATGCAAAAAGCCTTTGGTAAGTGCGACATTTATTATATGTTCAATGGTACTGCCGCCAATGTTGTGGCCTTAAAGTCCTTGCTGCAGCCTTATGAAGCGGTCATTTGTAGTGACGTTTCACATTTGCAAAATGATGAGTGTGGGGCACCCGAAGCGAATATTGGCTGTAAGCTGCTTTTATGTGAAACCACCGACGGTAAGCTCAGTCCCCAAAGCATTGAAGAAAAATTGCTGCGCTTAGGTGATACTCACCATGTGCAAGCAAAAGTGATCTCGATCACTCAGCCCACGGAATATGGCACCACATATACATTGGAAGAACTGCAAAAACTTCGAGATTTTGCCAAAGCAAAGAATCTTTATCTTCATATGGATGGCTCGCGTTTGCCAAATGCCACGATTCATCTGAATTGTGATTTAAAAGAAGTGGTGGCCGGCTTTGATATTATTTCTTTGGGCGGCACTAAGAATGGTTTGGCAGGGGCTGAAGCCATTTTAAGTTTCTTACCGGAAAAGAAGGATCACTTACGATATTTACGCAAACAAAGCATGCAGCTAGCAGGCAAGATGCGCTTTGTTTCCTCGCAGTTTTACGCATGGTTAGTAAATGATTTATGGCAAGATACTGCTCGGCATGTATGTGGTCTTGCGCAAGAGCTTGCCGCAAAGCTTGCGGATCTGCCCGAAGTTGAAATTACACAAAAAGTTCAGTCCAATGCGGTCTTTGCAAAAATGCCCAGAGAAGTGATCAAAGAAGTTCGTAAAAAATATTTTTTTTACGTTTGGAATGAAAAAACTTGGGAAGTTCGCTTGATGATCAGCTTTGATACTAAGGCTGAGGATGTGGACGGCTTTGTGCAGGCGGTGAAACAATCTTTGTCAAAGCATGTACCCACTCATCGCTAGCATTTAGGCAAGGTGCCACAAACAATTCTTTGCCGCCATGTTCTTCAAAAGTCTCTTTTAATCCCATGCTTAGCTCTTCTATGGTTTCAATGCAGTCGGCTACAAAGGCAGGCGAAAAAACTGCTACAGACTTCACACCCTGCTTAGCTAGCTCTATGACGGTGTCCTCAGTGTAGGGCTTTACCCATTCGGTGGGGCCAAGGCGAGATTGAAAGCAAATGGTGTAATTTTCTATTCCCATCTTTTTGGCGATGGCTACGGCTGTTTTTTTACATTGGGAGACATAACAATTTTTGTTTTGTTCACATTCGATAAAGCAGCAGTTTTCTTTGACCATGCAATGGCCTTTGCCTTCACCGCGCATTACATCCTTTTTGGGGAGACCGTGAAAAGAAAATAAATAGTGATCAAAGTTTTTATGCGGCAATGAGGTTTCGTATACCTGCTTGGAAGCTTCCAGATAATCTTCATGGAAATAAAAGGCGCCAAGGATCTTGGTTTGAATATGCGGATAGCTTTGCATGACTTCTTGAAACTTTTTAATTGCAGAGCCAGTGGTTGCCTTGGCAAATTGCGGATACAGTGGTAGAAAGTGAATTTCTTCAACACCCTCTTTTGCGAGCTCGGCCACTTTGCTGGCAATGCTTGGCTTACCATAACGCATGCAAAAATCCACACGCCAGCCATCTAGAGCGCTTTGCAATTTTGCCGTCAAATCCTCTGTGTGTAGCATTAGGGGGGAGCCGCGCTCGGTCCATACTTTCTGGTAATTTTTGGCTGATTCGTATTTACGTCTAGGCACAATGATAAGATTGACCAAAAACCAGCGAATCGGATAGGGAATGGTGATCACATCCTCATCCATCAAGAATTCTTTTAAATAGCGAGCCAAGGCTTCCGGCTCCGGAGCATCAGGGGTGCCTAGGTTATTTAGCAAAAGGGCTTTTTTCATGTATATTGGTACGTATAATTGTCGGGGTTTATTAGCAAAGAAAAAGGTGCGGCCCACTATATTTTTTACCTGTTACTTCGCCCATGTAACAATATATTACATTGCTCCTTGTGCTATTAGAAGGTGCATTGTAATACAGCATGCATGGATGGTCAGGGGCTATTTCGAGATTTTTTAATGACTTATATGAGCGATTTGCAGCAAAGCAATCCCTCTTATTCAATGCGAGCGTTTGCTAAAAAATGCTCTGTTCACCCCGCTGTCATCTCGGAGATATTCAGTGGAAAACGCAAGGTGTCCACATCGTATGCAAAAAAAATCTTAGAGAACTTAATGATCGACCCCATTAAGCAAGAGCAATTAATTACTTGTTTTGATGATAAGTCTAGTTCCGAAGATATAAAGTTCAAGCAATTACGAGCTGATCAATACTTTGTTGTGGCGGACCCGATTTATTATTCACTCCTATCATTATTTGATACTCGCAAGCCTCCCGAACAGCCAGATGAAATAGCGAAGCGTTTAGGCGTCTCGACTTGGAGGGTGGAGCAGGCCATAGAGAGGCTCATTCGACTAGGATTTATTAAAAAGCATAAAAGTAGCTATAAAAATGTCAGCGAGCCGCTTACAACTACAGAAGATATCGCCAATTCTTCTTTAAAGAAACGTCACGAAAATAATTTAAGAGCAGCGTTAGAATCACTTTACTCAGATCCAGTTGATGAACGCGATTTTTCTTTTATTACTATGGCAATAGATCCTGACAAAATACCTAAAGCAAAAAAAATGATTCGAAAGTTTAAACGAGAACTGGCTAAGGAGCTAGAATCAGGAAATCAAGCAGAAGTTTATGAATTATCTATACAATTATTTCCTCGCTCAAAAAAAGGAGAGCTAACATGAAGTATATTATTCTAACCATTACTCAGCTGTTCGTTGTAAGTATGTATGCGTTTGCTGCAAATGAAGGTGGAAATGGGGATTACTGCGAACAACAAGATTCTATATGTGAGCGAGTGTATTTTGAGGCCTCCAGTAGACATCCTTTGCAAGATAAACTGCTTCAATTAATACGAAGCGCGAAGATGCCCAATTACTTAAAAGATGAAATGCTTCGAGATTTACGAGAAACGCTTGTTATTTATAGTGGAGAAGAAATCAGTGTCAAAGATCTACGTTCAAGATATGAGAAGCAGGTTACTTCTGTAACCACTAGCGAGGAATTTGATAAGGATGGTAATTTAGTAAAGAAAACAGTTACCACAAAAGAAGATTACCATGAGATTCTGCCTAAACTAGGAATATTTATACATGGTCCAATAGGTTATAAAGTCGGTGATGAGGAGAACGTTTTTGTAAGAGCGATTACAGAGACAAAACCCATTCCAAAAGTCATTTATTTTAAGCGCTTCTTAGATTCTATGACAGAGCGCGAGTTAATACAGTTAGTTCTACATGAGCAAGGGCATAGGTTAAAATACTTTAAACATAGAGAAGACGAAAGAGCCGTTGAAGGTTGGGCTAATACCATGTCACAGTACCTATTTTCTGAAATTAGCTACGAGGATTTTAAGCAAGATTTAAAAGCCTTGGGATTTAGATTTGAGACTAGACTTGAGTTTCCGAATCAAAAATATTTAAAGGATAATATTTTTTACTCAGATATCGAGGTAGTTCTTTTTCCCGATGATATCATAAACACTGCTATCACTCGTGATCAGTCTTTTCTAGTCGAAGTCGCCGCGAAAGTGTTTGAGAGTTATCCGAGTTTAAAGGGACGTAATCAAATACTTCGCATCCGAGGCGAGGTAGAGAGCGCTATAAGATTTTTTGATCAAATAAAAAGGGGTAATGGTGCTACAAGTATAAAATTAAGGGTTACTTATACTAAAAAGCTTATAGGGGAAAGTAACAGCTCCTTGTCTACGGAGCAGAGCATTGACTTTATAAGTATGTCAACTTTAGAAATGGAGCAACTAGAGCAGCAGATTAGTGGTATTACAGAGCCATTTAACTTCTACTTTGATTTTCTAATTGTCGACAAGCATAAATGGGTGCTGCAAAAAAATAAAGAGGAAATGAAGCATGTTGTTTTGTATTTGGCCAGTCAATTTGTTGATAGGATTCGAAAAGGGCTGGAGCTTAAGCCTTACGTATACCAAAATATTAACAAAGCATTATATAATAGAAGTATAACGATTGATTTTTCTGATAAGTGGAATATCAAATATGCTATCGATGAAGATGAAGATGAAGATGAAGATGAAGACGGTAAGTACAGTTTTGAAAAAATAGAGATTTTTATTGATCAAGATAGCCCCATGGAGGAGCAAGCAGATAAAATATTATCAGCTTTTTTTGAAGAAATAGAGGGGCATTTTGCAGAGGCTGGGCGTAAAGCAAAGGCTGCTGCAGCCAATAAAAAGTTGCATGAGTATTTTGCGCGTGGTTCAGCGGAAGCTTTGGTGGTGAATATGGATCATCCTGATGAGGATTTGCGCTACTATAAAGATGCATTAGCAGAAACAAATTATATTGACTACGCTATGTGTATCCACAGAACTATGCAAGCTAAAAAAATACCAGACTTTAAAGTTCACTTGGAGACTAGTAATGATAATTTAGATACTATTTCATATGAATTATATGAAAATAATTTGTATCTGTACATTTCTAGAAATATTTTTAATGATAAAACTCTTAAGCGAATTTCCAGAGATGTCTTGATTTCTGATAATCTACTTTTTAGGCATCATGAGTTATATTACAAGCGAATTCTTAAAGTAAATAGTTATAGTATTACAATGAATGAAAGTAGTTACTCCGAAGTCAGTTTTACATATCGTCCATATTTTCAAGAGTGGAAGATAGATTTTACTATAGCTATATCGGAAAGTTTCGATTTATGTGAGGAGGTCGCTACCTCAAAGTAGTTGTAACTAGTGTCTTAGGGTGTTTATACCTGTTGTCGCCCTTATTTTCTAGGGGCGGTGGAGTGTCGAAAGTTTAAGACTAGCTCGTAGAAGCTCTGCTTAATTTTTAAAGATCAAGATCTCTACTTTTATTCTTTGGTCGCGGACGTTTCTGAAACAGCGACCTTAAATCACGAACGTGAGAGATCCAATGAATATTGGCCAAATCTTTTTTGTCTAGATCTTGCAAATGTCGTTTGTTGGACTTGGGCATATAAAACTTTTTATATCCTAGCTTTTTAGCCTCCTGTAACCGCACTTCTGCAAAGGGGACCGCTCGAATTTCACCTGTAAGTCCGATCTCGCCAAAAAAGCAGGAGCCTTCTTGCAGGCACTGATTGCCTTCGGAGGACATAATGGCTGCAACGATGGCAAGATCGGCAGCAGGCTCTTCGATTTTTAAGCCACCCACCACATTGGCAAAGACATCTTGGTTGGAAAATTGCAAATTTAAATACTTTTCTAAGACCGCCAAAAGCAAATGTAAACGATTGTGCGACAAGCCAATGCTCGTGCGGCGGGGAATGTTCAACGGCGTAAAGGAAACCAGGGATTGGATTTCGCAGAGAAAAGGGCGTTGTCCTTCCATGCAGGCAAAGACCGCTGAGCCCATGGTGTCCACTTCGTGCTTTTCTAAAAACATTTCAGAGGGATTGCTTACTTCTTCTAGGCCTGAGCCCAACATTTGAAAAACACCCAATTGGTTGGCGGGACCAAAACGGTTTTTTAAGGAGCGCAAAAGACGAAACTGGTAATTGGTATCGCCTTCAAAAGACAAGACTGTGTCTACCATATGTTCCAAAACCTTTGGCCCTGCAAGATTGCCATCTTTGGTTACGTGCCCAATCAAAACCACAGCAATATTTTTGTTTTTTGCTAACATCATCAATTGTCCCGCACATTCTCGAACTTGTGATACCGAGCCAGGGGCCGAGGTAATGTCAGGCAGATAAATTGTTTGAATGGAATCGACAATCAAAACCCGCGGTTGTTTTTCATTGGTCAAATTGGTGATGCTTTGTAAATTGTTGATCGAGGAAACCTCAACCAAATCTGAAGAGACGCCCAAGCGTTGTGCCCGCAGGGCCGTTTGATCCACACTTTCTTCAGCCGAAACATAAAGGCAAGGGATTTTGTTTTTTGCCAAACCGCCAACCATTTGTAATAGCAAGGTGGACTTGCCTATGCCTGGATCTCCACCTAGTAAGGTAAAGCTACCAGGAACCAATCCGCCGCCTAGCACTCGGTCTAGCTCTTCGTAATTGGTAGACCATCTTTGTACACGTTGCTCCGTTACCTTTTCACTTAGTTTAATGGCCTGCGCCTTCTTTTTTTCGGCACCAATGGCCCAGCCGCGCGCGTCTTTTGCTTCTGGCTGAAAAGTTTCTTCCACAATGGTGTTCCATTGATTACATTCAGAGCACTTACCTTGCCACTTGGGAAACTGAGCACCGCAACTTTGGCACGAATATACAGATTTGGTCTTCATTTTTGGCATAAAACTTTGCTATCATTTTTATAATGAGCATTCAATGGAAAAGCCTCCTACTCATAGCGCTATTTTTTTCTGCCCGGCTAGATGCAAGTCTAGTGGACGAGTTTCGTAGTCTACATCAAAAAAATGCAGCGATTTCGGATTATGACGAAATCGAAACCAAGCTTTTTAAAGAACTACCTTCGGAAAGGTCTTTGTTGCATTTTGCTTTTGGTAAATTGCACTTCCAAGCGGGCAATCAGGAGAAAGCGCAGCAACATTTTTCTGAAAGCCTTCGCTTGGGTACAAGTCTTGATCAAATTGCTAGTTTGGATTTGGCTCGCTCCTACATAGCTACCGATAAAATTCCAGCGGCAAAGGTGGAGTTGAACAAGGTCATTCAGAAGCGATCTTATTTAAAGAAACAAGCACAGTTGGAGCTTGCTGGTATTCATATGAAGAATGGGCATCATATATCGGCGCGCCGACTTTATCGCTATTTAGAAAGACGCATGCGGCGGGACGAGCGTTATCCTGAAATACTGTGGAATCTAGCAAAGATTGAATTGAATTCGAAGCGGTCCTATCGGGCTTGTCGTTGGGTTCGAAAACTTTACTCTCGTAAACCCGAATATGAAAAACTGGCGCATTGGTCGCTGGACCCAAAGAGCATTCAAATCGGTGATCGTAAGGTGAATTGCAATATCAGTCGCTCGCATAAGAAAAAACGCATTCGTCGTTTTATTTTGGCGGGCATGAGTGATCGCGCGAAAAAAGAAATTGATGATTATGTAGAGAAGTATCGAAATAAATATACCTATGAGAGCCATTTGCTAAGTGCCTACTATCTTGTGCAAGAGGGTTATCCGAAAGAAGCTTTTCAAATTTTATTGCCTTACTATCCCTCGTATCAAAACGATTTGGATTTTCTCACGCAATTTGCCAAGGCTAGTGTGCGTGCCGGCGAGTATCAAGCTGCGGTGGGGGCCTACTACAAAGCGCATAGTATACGGCAACGCTCTCGCCAAGGCAGATTCGCCCTCTATCAAGCCGCGTTTTTAAGTTACCAGTTTCAGGACTATGACGGTGCTACACGTAAGTTTGAAGAGTTCGTAAAGAAGTATCGACGCTCAGGTTTGGCTAGACAGGCCCGTCAACATTTGGCCTGGTTGAAGTATTTGAAAAAGGATTATGAAGGAGCTCTGGCTGCCTACAAGGATCTACGGCGTTACGGCTACATTGGTCGAAGCAAGCAGACCAAGTATTGGAAGGCAATGAGTTACTATCATCTGGATGATAAGGAGCAGGCAAAAAAAATTCTGAATTCACTAATCAATGAAAAGTCTCCTACCTATTACTCTGTCTTGGCCAAGGCCAGATTGTTGGAAATGGGGGAGAGCATTGTCGAGCGCCAACTGGCACAAGCCGATGAAGAAAGTGAAGCGGAAATCCTTAATAACAATGATGGCATCGTTAGTGAAGCGGAGGAGAGCGAAGAAACGGTGGCAAAAATGGAAGAACTCTTAGAAAAAGAAGAAGAAGCCAAAGAAGATGCGGCAGATGCAGCGTTGGATCCAGTAGCAGAGCCCAATGGCCTAGCGGTTCTTAAAGCGCCTGAAGATAAAAAAGTAGAAGATGTTATTTTGGTGGAGGAGTTTTCCACCTCGAGTGCTAACAAGGCTTTTCGCCGTGCTGATGATTTAATACGACTTGGCTTTTTTGATTTGGCAAGATGGGAGCTCTTTCAGGTAGAAAAGTATGCCAAAAAAGACAATGAGCGAAAAAAACTCATTCAACAATACGAAAAAATCCAAGCCTATCACCGTTCCCTCCATATAGCGCATCATCGATTTATTCGAGATCGCATCAAGTATGGTATTGATGGCGTATCGGGTTTATGGAAAAGTGCTTACCCGCAAGCTTTTAAAGACGTGGTGGAGAAAGAGGCTAGTCGAAAAGATTTAGACCCTTACTTTGTTTGGTCCATTATGCGGGCAGAAAGTCATTTTCGTGTGGATGCCGAATCGCCAGTGGGAGCACAAGGCTTGATGCAGTTGATGCCTTATACGGCAGTGAAGATTGCCAAAAAAGCAGGAGAGCCAAGCCCCAGTGTTGGGGATTTGCGAAAGCCAGCGGTCAATATCAGCCTTGGCACTGCATATCTAAACCGCTTGATGAATATTTTTAATCGCTCCATGCCTCTTGTGGCAGCAGGTTACAATGCAGGTCCCCACCGAGTGAAAACATGGGCCAAAAACTTTGGCAATCTTAGTTTTGATGAATTTATTGAGCACATTCCCTTTGTCGAGACGAGAAACTATGTGAAAAAAGCTATCAAAAACCACTATATTTATCATCGTCTCTATGAAAAACCAAAGGCCGATGCCTATGTTTGGTTAACAAAAAACCTTCCCTATAGCTTCGATGGCCCTGCTCCTGCACGGGAAAATTGGCAATAATCTAAGCACAAAACCGGTGGCAAAAAGTATCTGGTTCTAACTACTTAGGTCATTTTGCCCCCTATTTGCTTTTGGTTTGACTGCCCCAACCCCTTCTTATATTTCAAGTACATCAGGAGGGATTATGAGATCCATATTATTGATCATCGTAGGCGCATTTTTAAGCATTTCGTGCACAAAAAAGAGTAGCAAAATTGAATATGGTTTGGACTTAAACGAAACTTTAAGGGTTACGGTTTTAACCGAGCCACCTACATTGGATCATAACAAATCCACTGATACGACTTCTTCAAAAATTTTATACAATATCATGGCGGGTTTAACTGCGTACAACTACGAAGACCCAGAGTTAAGTTTGTTGCCCGGTTTGGCTGAATCCTGGTCTTCTTCCAAGGATGCCAAAGAGTGGACTTTTAGGCTGCGAAAAGATGTGAAGTGGACCGATGGAGTACCCTTTAAAGCCCAGCAAGTGAAAGACGGATGGTTGCGTTTGCTAGATCCTAAGACGGCATCCGAATATGCCTATTTTCTACATGGAATTAAAAACGCACAAGACTACAATATGGGGAAAACGAAAGATCCCAATGATGTAGGCATTACGGTTGTGGATGACCACACCATCAAAGTCGAACTAGAAGAAACGATGAGCTACTTTCCTTACCTTATGACTCATCCCTCAACTTACCCTGTGCGTTTGGATGTCATTCAAAAACATGGCGACAATTGGACAGAACCTGAAAATATCCAAGGCTTAGGGCCCTATACTTTAAAGGTTTGGGATCACGACAAGGCGCTTGTGCTAGAAAGAAATCCCAATTTTTATGGTAAGCCCGCAGCGATTAAGAATGTGATTGTTTATATTATCAATGAGCTTTCTACCGCGATCAATTTGTTTGATGCAGGCAAATTGGATTCAGTGGATGAGCTGCCGAAGTCTGAATTGGCGGCATTAAAAAACCGTCCGGAGTACAAGTACCATTCTTTTCTGATATTGCAGTATTACGGTTTTAATGTAGAGCAAGAACCATTTGATAACGAAAATTTTCGTAAGGCCATTGCTCATGCCATTGATAAAACCGAAATCATAAAAGTTTTAGGCGGTAATGATATCGCCATGAATTCTTGGGTGCCAGCGGGTATGTTTGGCTATGAGCCTGATATGGGTTTGCAGTTTGATGTGGAAAAAGCCAAAGAATACTTAGCGAAGGCAGGCTATGATTCTGAGGAGAAATTGCCGAAAATTGCTCTGGCATTTAACACCAACGAAAACCATCAAAAGGTTGCAGAGAATGTTCAAGCACAGCTAAAAAAGAATCTTGGCATTACGATGGAAGTTAAAAATGAAGAGTGGAAGGTTTACCTGGCAAACCTAAAGGCCAATAAACATGGTATGTACCGTATGGGGTGGGTAGCAGATTATCCAGATCCTGATAACTTTTTAAATTTGATGACCTCATATTCGCAGAACAACCGTTCGCGTTGGAAGAACAAAGACTACGACAAACTCGTGGAGCAGGCGGCTGCGGAGCTAGACAAGCAAAAACGTAAGGACCTTTACCGAGAGGCGCAAAAAATCCTCTTAGAGCAAGACACGCCTGTGATTCCTTTGTTTACATCGGTACACCACTTATTAGTTGGCGATCGTGTTGAGAACTATCCCATGAACGTATTGAACAATCTAGAATTTAAAAATGTTAGGTTGAAGCAATAGATGGGTAAAATACTAGGTCTTCTCTGTCTATTTTTTGTAATTACAAGTGTAATTATTGATCTTGGTCAGTTAGAGGGCCTAATCACAAGTATCAACTTGTATGCTTGCCTTCTTGTGTTCACAGCGACCTTTGTTTATATCATCGTGACACAAGGCCTTTCACGATATGTTATCAAAAGAACTTTGGAAGCTTTGGCGACAATTTTTATAATTGCCACCATTACTTTCTTAGTCTTGCGAATCATTCCGGGGGGGCCATTTGATACCGATAAGGTTCTGCCTCCCGAAATTATGGCGAATATTAATGCCAAATACAATTTAGACAAACCGCTTTGGCATCAATACTTCCTTTATATAGGCGGCATATTCCAAGGCGATCTAGGGCAGTCCTACAAATTCATTGGGCGTGATGTGAGTGAAATCATTGCCGAGTCTTTTCCCAACTCATTTAAATTGGGATTCTATTCTTTGTTGCTTGCCTATCTAGTTGGAATTCCCCTGGGACTTTATGCTGCAGCCAAACACAATTCCTGGTGGGATTCGTTTTTTATGTTTTTGGCCAACTCTGGGGTTGCCGTGCCAAGCTTTTTGGTGGCTCCTGTTTTGATCATAATATTTTCTTACAATCTTCGCTGGTTTCCGCCGGCACTTTGGAATGGACCAGAGTATTATATCCTACCGGTTCTGACTCTTGGTGTGCGTCCCTCCTCGGTGATAGCCAGGCTTACTCGCTCGAGTGTTTTGGATGTGATTCGCTCCGATTTTATTCGTACAGCGAAATCCAAGGGATTGTCGGAGCGTGTGGTTCTATACAAACATGTGCTTAGAAATTCTTTGATACCTGTCTTAACCATATCAGGCCCATTAATCGCCGGTTTGCTTTCAGGAACTTTTATTGTGGAGCATATATTTGCCGTCCCAGGAATGGGGAAGCATTTTATTCAATCGGTAACCAATCGTGATTATCCATTGATTCTAGGGCTAACACTTCTTTACTCTGCTATTTTGGTCTTTGCCAATCTCTTAGTGGATTTATTGTATGCGATTGTTGATCCAAGGATTAAGCTATCATGAGTTCAAGTAATAATCTTTATATCGAAGGTCTAAAACGAATGCAGAAAAATCGCGGGGCGATGATTTCTGCCTACATCATTTTGTTTATGTCCTTTGTGGCTATTTTTGCCGATGCTTTGGCGCCATTTCCTTTTTACGAGCAGGATGTAGACAATATGTTTCAATCATTTGGCTGGCCCCATGTGCTAGGTACGGATGGCTTGGGCCGGGATATGTTTTCAAGAATCATTCATGGTGCGCAAGTGTCTATGGCGGTGGGCTTTTTTACTTCTTTAACCTCACTAGTAATTGGCACTGTTTATGGTGCTGCCTCTGGCTGGTTTGGCGGCTGGATCGATAGTGTAATGATGCGGGTTGTGGATATTATTTTGGCCATTCCTACATTGGTTTTGCTTATTTTGGTCATGGTAATTTTTGATTCTTTTACCATTATCGAAAATCAAAAATACAATGCCATTGCAGGTATCTTTTTTGCTTTAAGTTTTGTGGGTTGGGTCGGGATTGCTAGGATCGTGCGTGGACAAGTATTGCAAACAAAAGAAATGGTCTATGTGGAAGCAGCAAAATCCTTGGGTGTATCTTCCTCGCATATTGTGTTTAAGCACATTTTACCCAATATTTTAGGGCCCATCATTGTCACACTTACTTTTCAAATACCAGCGAACATACTATTTGAATCCTTTCTAAGTTTTATTGGATTGGGATTGCAACCGCCATATTCCTCCTGGGGAGTTTTGGCCAACGATGGTTGGCGTGCCATTCGTACCTATCCCCACCTGATCATTACACCGGGAATAGCGCTCTATCTAACCATCATGTCTTTTAATCTATTAGGCGATGGGCTCCGAGACGCCTTTGATCCAAAACTGAAATAGTTTAACGACTAGCCAATTGCTGCATTTTGGATTGGTAGCTACGAATCCGAGATAGATAGTTTTTTATCCTATGACTACCGCAGCGCTGGATTTTTGAGACTTTGCCGTATCTATGCATATGTCTTCTAACCTTTTCTATTCCACATAAATGAATCAAAGCCGCCATTTTTTCTTTATTTCGGTATTCAGGGAAACGGTTCACCCAGTAATTAAGATATGCACTGGTTAGGTATATGGAATCATAGGAGGATAGGCGCATGCGAAAGCGATTCCAGAAGCAATTTCCTCTTATTGCTTTGCCATTCTCCCAGCAATATTTTTTCATCTCCTTCATGGTTCCTTGGGTGATTTGGTACAAGCCAAGGGCTGAAGAAGCTGGATGAAATATGCGATAGATTTCACGGCTCAGATTAACTTGCCAATAAACCGTGGCCCAGGGATTGCCAGCGCTCTCACTTTGTGCCAAGGCGGCAAGAAAGCTGGCAGATAGCTGCGGGCTGGCATATTTTTGAAAGTCGGCCTGATATTCTTGCCATGTATGGTAGGGTACTTTTTTGAATTGCTTGGAGATCGGGTGGAGTATTTGCCAGGGCTTTTCATAAATTGCGTAGCCAATGTTGGCAACAAATAGAGTGATTAAGGAATAAAATAGCAATCGAGATAGTATCTTCATTACTTAAATTGAAAGATGTGAACACTAATTCGGTGGCGAATGTCTAAATCCTCATTCGGAATGTCCGCGAGCATACTTTTCATATCATCTTCAAAGTCTACAAGCTTCGACTTAGACAGTGTACCAGAGATGTAGTTACTGGCTTTTAGGCGGCCAATCCACTCATCTTTATTGTAATGAATCTGTTCATCGTAAAAAAACATGGCCTTCACAAAAAGTAGCGGCTGTGACCACGCTGGTTGTGCATAAACTTGTCCGTGAAAATCATAGTGCTCCCAACGTGTATTGTAGCGCAATACGATTTCATCGCTTTTCTTGGCTACAATGTCCAATCGTGGCAAGCGGCGTATTTCACTATTGACTAAAACCCCACCTGGAGCAATTAGGCGTTTGGCTTCAATTAAAAACTGAGGAATTTGAAAGTGTTTTAAGGCCTGATGTACAAAGATTACGTCATAAGAGTGATTGTCCAATGGCATTTCCTCTGCGGGCATGCATTGGTAGTCGACTTCGACGCCTTCTTTTGCCGCCAGCAGGCGAGCCTCATCAATATAGTCTTGGCTAATATCCACTGCCGTGACTCGGCAGCCTTGCTTGGCAAAGTAATTGGCCAGTTTGCCATCGCCACAGCCGACCACCAAAATATTTTGATCGGAGTGTCCCACATCTAGAGATTTTAATTTATAAAAGTAAGACTCTGGTGGGAGTTTCTTATAGCGAATGGAATATTCAATGGAGTTCTGCCAATTCAAGTTGTCTGCCATATCCTATATTCTAGCGGAATCCAAATTCGGCTCAAGGCCGGTAGCGACCTACGTATAGTGCTTTTTTATACATTGAAGCGAAAAAGCATCACATCTCCATCTTGGACCAGGTATTCCTTCCCCTCGGAGCGGTATTTTCCAGCTTCTTTGATGGCAGCCTCCGACTTCAGCTCAAAAAGATCATTGCAATGATAGGTCTCTGCCCGGATAAAGCCTTTTTCAAAATCACTATGAATGACACCGGCAGCCTCGGGCGCCTTCATGCCATTTTTAATGGTCCAGGCTCGAACCTCTTTTTCTCCAGCTGTAAAATAAGTGGCTAGACCTAGGAGCTTGTAAGCAGCACGAATCAGGCGATGGAGTCCAGGCTCACTTACGCCTAAGCTTTCTAGATATTCCTTTTGCTCCTCCAGTTCTAGCTGTGCGATCTCTGCTTCAAGGGTGCCGCATATCATGATGGTTTGATTGCCCTCTTCTGTGGCCCTTGTTTGAACCTGTTGAACGAAATCATTGCCACTAGCAAGATCTTCTTCGGCAACATTGCAGACATAGAGCACGGCCTTAGTGGTTAGAAGATGCATGTCTTTAAGTAACTTTTCTTCGTCCTCATTTTCTGGTTTTACTGTACGAGCGGGAAGTCCCTCATCGAGAGCCTTTAGGATTTTTTGGCTAAACTCAAGATCCGTTTTGGCTTTCTTATCTCCCGATTTGGCAACCTTTTCCAATTTACTAAGCCGTTTGTTGAGTGATTCCATATCACTAAGCATGAGTTCGGTATTGATGACATCCATATCTCGCACTGGATCCACACTGCCTTCTACATGTATGACATTCTCATCTTCAAAGCAACGAACCACATGCAAGATGGCATCGACTTGCCGAATATTTCCTAGAAATTGATTGCCCAGCCCTTCACCCTTGGAGGCTCCCGCTACCAAGCCAGCAATGTCGACAAATTCCATCGCAGTGGGAATGGTGGTTTTCGGTTTGATCAGGGAAGAGATTTGCTCTAGGCGCTCATCGGGCACTTGCACCACTCCGACATTGGGATCAATCGTACAAAAAGGGTAGTTTGCGGCCTCTGCCGGTGCGTTGGTGAGTGCTTTAAAAAGAGTGGATTTACCAACATTGGGTAGTCCAACAATTCCACATTGTAATGCCATTAAGTGCTCCGTTTGTTGTGGTGATTACCAGCATAGGTGTAGCCTTTTTTTACAAACGCCACAACTGCATCTTCTAGATCATTTAAAAGATGATCTTGTAATAAGTCCTGTTGTTTATCATCAAAGTTTTTTAAAACATAATCACTGGGGGCTTGTTTGCCGTTAGGTCTGCCAATACCGATTTTTAAGCGGGCATAATCTTGCGTGCCTAGTTTTGCATGAATGTCCTTGATACCATTGTTGCCGCCAGCTCCACGATTTTTTTGAAAGCGGTAGCAACCAAATTCGGTGTCGAGGTCATCGTGCAAAACCAAAAGATCTTCGGTTGGAATTTTATAATACTGCATGAGTGCTTGAGTGGGGCCGCCTGATAGATTCATATAGGTTTGTGGTTTGGCCAGTAGCACGCTTTCACCTTCTATATTTAGGCGACTTATCAGCGCTTTTTTTTCTGAGCGAAATGGACCACCATCAAAGCTTTCATTTAGCGCATCGATCAATATAAAACCAATATTATGGCGGTTTAACGCGTATTCTGCTCCAGGATTTCCAAGACCTACGATTAATTTCATAAAAAAAAGGCAAGGTCGAAATGCCTTGCCCTTCCTCCTTTTAGCCCTAGAGGCTATTCTTTGTTCTCGCCCTCTGCAGCTTGCTTCTCGCTGGCTTCTGCGGCTTCACCTTCGGCGGCGCCTGCATCAGCTCCTTCAGCCACTGCATCCATTGTGCCCTCTGCTGTTGAAGGCTCAAGATCCACTTCGCGAATCTCAGAAACGGTGGCCAAGGTTATATCACTTGTGAGTATTGTAACTCCTTCGGGAACTTTTAACTGCGAAACGTGTAGGGAATCACCGATCTGCATCTCTGAGATATCGTGGGTAATTTTAGAAGGAATGTCCTTTGGTAAACATTCGATCTCCACGCTAGTGTGGGGAGTGCTAAGTACCCCGCCGTCTTTCACACCTTGCGGCTCTCCTGTAAGCTCGATTTGCACATCGATATAAATAGTTTGGCCTGCGGTAATCGCATAAAAATCCACATGGGTAGGCTTGTGATTTACAGGGTGAAAAATAATATCTTTGATCATCACCTGTTTGCCATCCAAGTTCTTTTCTTTGGATTTTAAAATAAAAATAGGGTTGTCACTGATGATATTGCGATACTTATCGATATATTTATTTTCTACTGCAATGGCCGTGTTGTCGGTGTCCCCACCATAAACCACTGCGGGTGCCCATTGTTCACGGCGAAGTACACGCGATGCATGTTTTCCTACGTCTCTTGTTTTGACTTCTAAAGTGTAATCTTTTGCCATAACTCCTCTTTCCTACGTAAACATGGCACTAACGGATTCATTACCATGAATTCTTAAAATTGTTTGCGCTACAACTGGTGCCACACTCACCACTTCTACTTTCGAGCAAGCCTGCGCATTTTCTCTTAAGGGGATCGTGTCTGTAACCAGAATTTTCTCAATCTGGCTTTCTGTGATCCGGCTTATGGCGGGCCCCGAAAATAGGGGATGTGTAGCAACTGCAAAAACCTTTTTTGCCCCATTTTTTATCAGACTGTCAACCGCTTCTGTAAGAGTTCCAGCCGTATCAATCATGTCATCTACGATGATGGCATTTTTACCACTAACATCCCCGATAACATGGTAGGCCTTGGCCTCATTTGGCCCGCTGCGTCGCTTGTCCACAATGGCAATGGAACAGTCTATGCGCTTAGCAAAAGCGCGGGTTCTTTCCACGCCGCCGGCATCTGGGCTCACGGCAATAAAATCATCCCCATAGCCGTAGGCTTCCCGCCAACGCCTGGCGAGGGTAGGAATGGCGTAAATATGATCGACGGGGATATTAAAAAAACCGGCAATTTGGCCCGCGTGCAAGTCTACGGATAGCACTCTGGTAGCGCCGGCAGTGGTGAGTAGATCCGCCACCAATTTGGCAGAGATCGGGGAGCGAGGTGCCACCTTGCGGTCCTGACGGGCGTAACCATAATAGGGCATCACGGCAGTAATGCGTTTGGCCGACGCACGCTTTAGAGCGTCCATGACCACAAAGGTTTCCATATAGTTTTCGTTTGTAGGATTACAAGTGGATTGAATAAAAAAGACATCTGCACCGCGCACATTGGTCTGTACTTCGGCCTGTACCTCGCCATCGGCGAATCTTTTTAGTAGTATGGGGCTTAGTTCTGAGCCGGCCTCCTTTGCAACATCTTCGGCAAACTTTTGATTGGAATTTCCGGAGAAAAAAAGTACCTGGCTCATCGTGTGCCATAGATAACGAATCTTGCCTTTTTTGTCTATGTTAAATGTTTTTCTTTTCTCCTGATTAGAGGATTTTCGAAAACGCCTTTTCCTTAAGCGATTGTGCAAAAACTCCTATGCTTTTGGCTTCAATGTGGGGATCTTTACTTGATTCTACCCTTTAAAGCCGTTTTAATGTGCGGCAATGGCAGCTGATAAAGATCTACAAAAACTTCCCAAAGACTTGGCCCTGAAAATCCATGATTTGATGGTAAAATCGCGTGTGCTAGAGGAACGTTGCATTCGTCTTTACAAGATGGGGGATGCCTTCTTTTGGATTGGCGGCGCCGGCGAGGAAGCCTTTGGTGTACCCCTCGGACTGTTGGTCAACAAGGGGCAGGGATTGAACCATGATTGGTTGCACCTACACTACCGCTGTACGCCCACTCTTGTTGCCATGGGCATGCCGATGATTGACAGCATCCGTTTGATCATGAACCGAGCCACCGATGTTTCCACGGGTGGAAGAAATTTTTCTTCGCACTACGCTTATCCAAAGTGGAATGTGGCACCGGTGACTTCGCCGATTGAAGTGCAGTATTCCATTGCCATAGGTACGGCATGGGCTCAGCACCGTGAGAAAGCAAAAGGCATTAGTATCGTGACCGGCGGTGATGCGGGTACTGCAGAAGGGGATTTTGCCACTTCTTTGGTTTGGTCCTCGCGCAAGGGCAACGAGTTGCCGCTCTATTGTATTGTTACAAATAATAAATGGGGAATTTCTACTGCCTATGATGGCCAACATGGCGAAGAAAAAATCGCCGATCGTGGCAAGGCCTTTGGTATGAAAACACAGTATGTGAATGGCAATGATGTGGTGGAGTCCTATCTTAAGTTGCAAGAGGGTATGGATTACATCCGTAAAACTGGCAAGCCCATCTTGGGTGAGTTTTTGGTTTCTCGTCTCTATGGTCACTCTTCTGCTTCGGGAGCTAATTTTGCCAAAGATGAGGTGGATCCGATTAAGGAATTTGAACAGCGTCTTATCAAGGCCGGCTACATAAGTGAAAAAGCAGCCCAGAAAATGTGGGAAGATTATTTAAAAGAAAGCCAAGAGCTGGCAGCAAAAGTGCGCAAAGAGCAGGGGCCAGAGGCCGAATCGGTATGGGATCATATCTATGCCAATAATGAAAATGCCGATTGGAGGAAGTTCTAATGGCGAATATGGCTCAAGCCATTCGTATGGCACTTCACTACGCAGAAAAAAACTTGGATTTAAAAGATGTCTTTGGTGAAGATGTGGGAGCACCACTAGGCGGCGTATTCACTGCTACGCAAGGCATTGAATGTGCTTGGAACTCGCCCCTTGATGAGCGCGGAATTGTGGGAACGGCCATTGGCATTGCCATGACTGGCCAGCGTTGTGTGGCGGAAATTCAATTTGCCGACTACATATTTAATACCATCGATTTATTAAAAATAGCGGGCAATACTCTTTGGTGCTCGAATGGACAGTTTCCTGTGCCATTAACCTTGATGACGCCAGTGGGATCGGGCATTTATGGCTCCATATACCATTCGCATTCTTTTGATGCTTGGGCCTCAAGGCTTCCGGGCTGGAAGATTGTCATGCCTTCGAATCCTAAAGATGCCTATGGCCTATTGCTAGCTGCCATTGAAGATCCTAATCCCGTCATGTACTTGCCCCCGAAAGCCTTGCTTCGAGTGAAGGGGAAAGACTTGATTCCGGGGGAACCGGAGAATGAGCAAGAGCTAAAAAAAGCAATTGATGCACCTATTGGTGATCGTTCTAAGTGGAAAGCCAAGTGGCCGAAACTAGAAAAGTACACGGTGAAAATAGGGGAGGCAAAGCTTGTACGCGAAGGCTCGGATATGACCATCGTTTCCTATGGGCGCATGCTTCCGCTAGCAGAAAAAGCTGCAGAAGAGATGGCAAAAGCGGGCAAAAAAATTGAGGTGATCGATCTTCGCTCGATATATCCCTATGATTGGCAGATGGTAAAATCATCCATTCAAAAAACACGCAAAGTTCTATTTTTAAATGAAGATACGGAAGTAACCAATTTTGGTGAGCATTTAGCATATCGAACCAGTGAGGAACTCTTCTTTCAGCTCTATGCAAGACCTCGGGTTTTAGCAGGAAAGCACCTTCCTGGTATTGGCCTGCACCAGGATTTAGAAAAAAACTCCGTACCTCAACTTCAAGACATCATACAATTAAGCAAAGAAATTATGGCAGAGGTTCCCTAGTGACGAAAAAAAAGAAGAACGACAAAGACAAAAAAAAGAAGCAAAAATTGCCGGAATTTAATAAGTACTATTATTATGAAAACTCGGTGCAATCTCCCGAATCGGATGTGGAGTTTTTTGAGAATACCTATAAAAAGTTGCGCGGCAAGGCGGCGACCACTTTGCGTGAGGATTTTTGCGGAACACATATGATCTGCTGTGAGTGGCTGAAACTTGCGGAGGATAAAAAGGCGATTGGTGTAGAGCTGGATCCGGAGCCCATTGAATACGGCCGGCAAGTACATGAGGCCAAGCTAAATGACGACCAACTAAAACGATTGAGTGTATTGCAAGAAAACGTCTTGTCAAAAGGGCTGCCGAAGGCGGATATCGTTTCGGCATCGAATTTCTCTTATTTTTTGTTTAAAAAACGCGAAGACTTAAAGGCCTACTTTGCTAACGCCAAGCGTGGAGTTAACAAGGATGGTATTTTCATCATCGATTGTTTCGGTGGGCAACAATGCATGACTCCAAATGAGGAAGAAACCGAGCATAAGGGCTACTCCTATTTTTGGGATCAAGACTCCTTCAACCCTGTGACCAACGAGGCCATGTTTTACATTCACTTTAAGCGCAAGGGTGAGAAGAAGCGCAAAAAATGCTTCGTTTACGACTGGCGCATGTGGGGGCTGGCCGAGCTGCAAGATCTTCTTTATGAAGTGGGTTTTAATAAGGTCACCGTCTATTGGGAAGGCTCTGATAAAGATGGTGAGGGCAATGGCATTTTTAAGCCGACCACCAAGGGCGATGATGCCGAGGCATGGGTGGCCTATATCGTCAGTGAGCTCTAGCCTGCAGCTCCATAAATAAGATACGCTTTTTTGACTTTTGACCTGAGAGATTTTCTTTGTCGGTGAAACTACAATTCTGAAAAGCAAAGCTTAAGAGCAGGATGCTGGCGGCAAAATAAATTCTTCTATTTTTCATAAAATTATCTCGGCAAAAGTATTTTGCTGCTTTAGCCGTTCTTTGTGTCTCATTATGAGACATATTTTTTATATAAAAAAAGAACTTTAGATTTGTAAAAAAAGTACCGAATTGAAACGGCGAGGTGATTCTATGTCTAAATATCGTTTTATAAGCATGTTTGTTTTAGCGCTAGCGTTACTCTTATCCTATCAAAACTGCGGTGAAATGGATTCCGTTTCCCAAGGAGAAGTTTTAAACTCTGTAAGCAGTTCAGATAGCAGTAACTCGGATAGTTTTTCTGATTGGGCCTATGAAGATAATATTGACACCAACGATAACAACAATACGCAATCGAACAACAATGATAGCGGCTCCTCAGGTTCGGGTAGCTCCAGCGGTGGATCTAGCTCGAGCGGCGGTAGCGGCTCCAGCGGCGGCAGTTACAGCGGTGGCGGCGGTCTAAGTAGCGGCGGCATCTATACAAACAATCCACCGAAGAAAATTACGATCTATTGCAGAACCTCTACCAATGATTTTGGCAGCACCAGCTCTTGGAAGCATTTCTTAGAGTTTAATATTGAAACCAAAGTGGTTAGCGGCTGGCGAACGGAGATGAAAAATACTGGTATAAGACCGGATTTCTTAGCAAAAAGTCATCTTACGAATTTGAGCTCGGGTTGTATTGAGCGTGATTACCGAAATACTGGCGAGATACTAAGTACTGGAGAGAGCCTTAAAATGCGAATGATTATGTGTAATGAAGGCGGGCGCATCTCCATTAGGAGAGTATCCATTGTTGATGGCGTTAGACAAAATCCAGGTTCTGCTCATTGTGAGGCGGATGATTGGAGAGTGAGTCGTCCTGAGTACTGCGAGGGAGCGGCCAGGCTAGGCGGAATTCGCTGCAACTAAGCAAAAGGCCCTTTAGGGGGCCTTTTTTTATTGTGACTCGATCCATTCCGCAAACATTTTTGCAACCTGCCCCACCGGGATCTCAATCAAACATGGAGTATCGTATGAGTGGAGTTCGAGAAATCTTTTTTCCACTTCGTGAAATTCTTTGGCTGTCTTAAAAATGGCGTAATATTCTTGTTCCTCGTTAATTTTATCTTTCCATAAAAAAACGGAGTTGCCCTGTCCTAGAAGGTTCATGCAAGCAATGAGTTTTTCCTCCACTAGCATCTTACCAACACTGAGGGCTTCATCTTCACTGGGAAAGGTGGCATACAGTAGTCTCATAAATCACCTCGAGATTTGATAATAAATTTGTTTTCACCTTTTTGCACAATTTCTAAATGCGGCTTTTCCTCTTCAGGATCGTATTCGTCCACAATCTCCTCGCCAAGTAGGCACTCTATGGCATCCTCTAGAGTTAAGATGCCAGAGGTAGCCCCATAAGAGTCGATGACAATAAATAAATGCTGCTTGGTTTTGATAAATTGTTTCAACGCATTGGCTACTGAGAGGGATTGCGAGATAAAATATACATTGGAGCATAGATCGGACATTTTCACATCTAAATGCCCGTTCCACTCAGCTTCAATCACTTTATAGCGATGCACCACTCCGATAATGTCATCAAAGTCTTCACCGTAGACGGGGAAGCGAGAGTAACGAATGGTACGTTCTTTAGTAAGTACCTCTTGCACACTTAGATCTTTTTGATAGCCAGTTACTTCGGATCGGGGGGTCATAATGTCCGCTACACTTAAGCGGTCTAGGGTGAGAAGGTTTTTTAACATATCCCCCTCCTTTTCCTCTAGGCTACCTCGAGTTTTTCCCATCTCCGCACTTACGATGAGTTCTTCTTTTTCTTGTCCACGGCGATTATCGGGTGAGGGAAGTAGGCGTACAATCTTTTCTGCCATGATCACAAAGGGGTATGTAAGCCACGACATAAATAGAATAATGTAAGCTCCAAATGGTACGATCATCACGGCGTAGCGTGCACCAATCGTTTTAGGGATGATCTCTGAAAAAATTAAAATACTTAAAGTTAAAAGCCCGGAGGCTAGCCCTAAAAAAGCATCGCCATAGATTTTACTAACCTCGGCGCCAACCCCGGCGGCCCCGATCATATTGGCAGCCGTATTAATGGTAAGAATCGATGATAGTGGGCGGTTAATATCCTCTTTGTACTTTTCTAAGAGGTCGGCGGCCTTGGCCTCTTGCTTTTTTAATAGGCCAATTTGTGTTGGGGTAACACTCAAAATGGCGGCTTCTAATAAGGAGCAGAGAAAGGAGATGAAAATGGCCAGGCATACGTAAATAAATAGTGCAGTCATGTTAAAAAATTATAAAGAATCCTTATTGAGAATCTAGTTTTTTATTGAGAATATTCCTTATTTCAAAATGGACGGATTCAAGTAAAAAAAAGCCCCACAATTTATGTAGGGCCTTTTCGCAAAGTCAAAACAAAGACTATTTGTTTTCTTCTGCCTTTTTCTCTTCGTATTTTTTCACGAGCTCTTCTTGAATGTTAGAAGGCACACGTGAATACTTGGCAAATTCCATGGAGAATTCCCCCTTACCCTGAGTAGCCGAGCGTAGATCCGTAGAGAAGCCAAACATTTCTGTTAAAGGAACTTCTGCTTCAATGACCGCATAGCCTTCTTGGGTGGTAGTGCCTTGGATAATGCCGCGGCGCTGGTTCAACATGCCCATACCGCCACCTTGGAATTCTTCAGGTAGAGATACTTCCACCTTCATGATCGGCTCTAGAGCCACCGGATTACATTTTTTAGCAAACTCACGACATGCAGCCATGGCAGCAATACGGAAGGCCATTTCTGATGAATCCACATCGTGGAACTGACCGTCTTCTAAAGATACCTTTACGCCAATCATGGGATAGCCAATTAGGATGCCCTTTTCAAATTGTTCTTTAAAACCTTTTTCTACGGCAGGAATGTATTCTTTTGGAATTTTACCACCAACAATCTTGTTCTCAAATACAAAGACCTCTTCCGAATCTTCTGGAAGCGGCTCGATTTTACCCATGACTTTAGCAAACTGTCCTGAACCACCGGTTTGCTTTTTATGCGTATAATCGTAGTTGGTGCTTGTAGATAAAGATTCGCGAAAAGCCACTTGCGGCTTACCAGTGATTACATCCACTTTAAATTCTCGCTTCATGCGTTCTACATATACTTCTAAATGCAGCTCACCCATTCCCGAGATAATGGTTTCTCCCGACTCCTCATCGCGGTGAACGCGAAAGGTGGGATCTTCCTTCATAAATTTTTGCAGCGCCTTTGAGAAGTTGGTCGTAGCGCTACGCTCTTTGGGCGAAATGGCAAGGGAAATCACCGCATTAGGTACGTGCATGGAGGTCATGGTGATGTCTACAGAACCATCAGTAAAGGTGTCACCAGAGGCACAATCCACCCCGAACATGGCAACAATGTCTCCGGCCTTTGCCTCTTCAATGTCTTCCATATCGTTCGAATGCATGCGAACAAGCCGCGGCACTTTGATCTTTTTGCGGCCATTGGAAATATTGTAGATAAAATCCCCTTTTTTCACAACGCCTTGGTAGATACGAACATAGGTCAGCTGTCCATAGCGTCCATCATCGAGTTTGAATGCGAGGCCCACAAATGGTTTGCTAGGATCGCTTGGGTCCATTTTCACTTCTGCTTCATCATTATTTTGGTCCAAACCGATATTGGTTACTTGAGTTGGATTCGGTAAATAGGCACAAACTGCATCGAGCAACTTTTGAACACCTTTGTTTTTAAAGGCGGAGCCCATGAAAACGGGGCAAAGATTTAGATCGATCACGCCTTTACGAATACCGGCAATCAACTCTTCCTCGGTAGGCTCTTCATCCATCAAGAATTTTTCGCCAACGGTGTCATCCACATCGGCAACGGCAGCAATCAAATCCGCTCGTCGCTGTTTGGCTTCTTCGATCATATCATCTGGAATTTCACCCTCTGTGATGGTTTCGCCATTGTCGCCAGTGAATACATAGGACTTCATTTTTACTAGATCCACCACACCTTTGAGGTTGTCTTCTAGGCCGATGGGCATTTGTGCGGCCACAGCATTGAGTTTTAGTTTGTCGCGCAAGGCCTCGATCACGCGGTAAGGGTTGGCACCTTGACGGTCTAGCTTGTTAATAAAAGCCAAGCGCGGAACATTGTAGCGCCGCATTTGGCGATCCACGGTGATGGACTGTGACTGTACGCCCGCCACACCGCAGAGAACCAAAATGGCGCCATCGAGTACTCTTAAAGAGCGCTCCACCTCAATGGTAAAATCCACGTGGCCGGGAGTATCGATGATATTGATTTCATGATCGCCCCACTGCGCATAGGTAGCGGCGGAGGTGATGGTAATGCCTTTTTCGCGCTCCAGCTCCATATGGTCCATGGTTGCGCCCACGCCGTCTTTTCCGCGAACTTCGTGAATGGCATGAATACGGCCGGTATAAAATAAAATACGCTCCGTTAGGGTTGTTTTTCCTGAGTCAATATGGGCTGAGATACCAATATTTCGCGTTTTTTCCAGTGACATGGGCTTCCTCTCCAAGAATTGGTTCATAATAATCTTTATTTAGAGTGGATATTTAGTATCATGAAGGGGTGAAAAGTCAAAAAAGAAAAGGGCAAAGCTAGAATGGGGAGCGTTTTTCCTGATCCCAATAATGCTGATGAAAACGGCATAGTCGCAAGTGGAGGCAACTTTTCCTCGCAGCTTCTCATTGAAGCCTATAAGAAGGGAATTTTCCCCTGGCCGCACGAGGGGCATCCAAAGTTGTGGTTTTCTCCTGATCCAAGGGGAGTGATCTATACGAACAAGCTGCACCTATCCAAATCCTTAAAAAAATGGATTCGGCGCAATCCACTGGCCATTGCGTACAATAAGTCCTTTGATGAGGTGATCAAGGAGTGCAAATCCCAGCCTCGTAAGGGGCAGGATGGTACCTGGATTACGGATGATTTGGAAGAGGGCTATCGTAATTTTCATCATCAGGGTTTTGCCTACTCTGCCGAAGCTTACCAAGAAGGAAAGCTGGTTGCGGGTTTGTATGGAGTGATGATGGGCGGCTTTATTAGTGCCGAGAGCATGTTTCACCGAACCGACAATGCTTCTAAAGCACTATTGTATTTGTTTTTGCGGGATATGGAGCATCGAGGGGTTACCTTGGTCGACTGCCAAATGCTAACACCAACAACAGAGGCGCTCGGCGGAACCTATATCAGCCGCAATGAATTTCTTATGGCGCTTAAGCCTCTGACAATGAAAAAAAAGCCCATCTTGCAGGGCTTTTCTTCTAAAGATGTTGAGCTTTAGGGATTTACTCAGGAGAGCCGTAAAAATCAAAGGTAATGGTTTTGCCGTTGTAGGGAATGATGAGTGTTGCATGCCATTGGTAATCATAATCTTCGCAGTGATTTTCACTAACATCTTTTAAAAGTAGTTCAAATGGTAAGGGGTTGTGAGGGCTAGCTTGTGTAAAGCTATAAACATCTCCACACTGATCAATGCTTTGCTGCTGATGCAAAACGAACTCATAAGGATACTCAGGCGTTTCGGCAAAAGTTAGAAGGTAGTAAATTTTGTCATTGGCTTGTTTTTCTACCAGCTTGATCTCCATGATTTCATCATTTACTTGGGCATGCATAATGGCAACACGCTCGGAGGCTTCAATGGGCTGTATTTCCACAATGTCTTCGTAGGAAGCATCAATGAATTGCACCCCTTGTTCTACCGGAAAATTTACGGAATAGGCGTGAGCGTTGAAGCTGAGTAAGAAAACAATGCTGCTTAGTATGCTGAAATTCATTTGACCCCCTTTGGATGAAAAACAAATTATGATTGGGCGGGGTAAAATGGAAATTATTTGCTTTCATGAAATCCAATAAGTAAAAATTATAGGGCAATAAAGAATCTTCATGCTTTTTGTTTTTCACAAATATTCAGCAATTGGCAAAAAGCCTTATCTTTGTCGATATTTAACTGCTAGCCTGAGGGGGCAACAAGGAGTTAACATGCCTGCAAAAATAGCAAAAGATATGGTCGTAGAAATCTCATTTGAGCTTTATGATGATAAAAAACAGCTCTTAGATAAAGCACCGAGAACCGAGCCCATGCCCTATATTCATGGCAAAGGTCAGATTCTTCCCGCCATTGAGGAAATTTTAGAAGGTAAAGAAAACAATTTCACCACCAATGTGACATTACGAGCGGATCAAGCTTTTGGAACTCGCAACGATGATTTGGTTGTGGAGCTGCCAAAAGATCATTTTCCGGCCGACGTCGAACTGGCAGTGGGTATGGCATTCAATACGACGGGACCTAA
>DFOS01000024.1 GCA_002376845.1 Bdellovibrionaceae bacterium UBA3535
TAAAGGATGTATCCGGAATATACCCTGTTTGGTGGAGGCGCTGGGAGTTGAACCCAGGTCCGCAAGTGTTCCATCAAGAGGCTCTACATGCTTAGTCTTTGTTTTTTAGCTAACAGGCACCTCCAAAGACAAAGTTAACCTGAAAGCTCCCCCAGTAAGTTTCAGATTCATTCGCTGGAGAAAACCGGCAGAATCCTAGGGAACTAAAGTGACAATTTATCCTAAGGCGCTCCCACACTTAGGTAAATCGGCTACCAGCTAATTAGGCAGCTAAAGCGTAATCGTTGCCAATTACAAAAAATGATCGTTTTTAATAGGTCGAATCTCCCTATGCATGCTCCTATTGCTTCACTACCCACGTCGAAGCCATTACGCCCCCGTTGGTTATGAAATTCTTTTCAAAGATCAGATGAATACAATACTAAGCATTGCTTAAAAAGTCCACTGAAATAGCGGAGTGCCAGCTGCGTAGACAAGAAACCTACGGCGCCGGCGTTCGCGCAATATCCACCCGGCGGCTTCGCTCTTGTCCTTGCTGAATCTCTACCTTTAAACCGCTAGCCCTAAGCTCGCGAACAACCGCCGCATTCTGAATGCGAAAGGTAATGGTCAGCCGGCCATCATCTCGCTCACGTCGATTCAAGCCATCGCTAGCCACCTGGGCCAAGAAGCGATTGCTGGCCGAGTAAAGATTTACTACAGCAGTCTCCTCCACTTGATCGGCAATCATCCAGATGCAGTCTTTGGTGGCGCATCCCACACCGGCGTTATCAAGCACGGGGCTTGGAAGCGGCGGCGGTGTTGGCTCTGGTGTAGGTTCTGGAGTCGGCTCCGGCGTAGGCCGCGGAGGTGGGTTCGGCAAGGGTCCCGCAGTTTGTGCAATTCGAAAATCATTCGACTCCTGAACGCCCTGGGAGATTTGTATCAATAGCCCCTCATCCCTCAAAGCTTTTAAAGCCGCATAGCTGCCAATTCTAAAGGTGATGGTTGTTGTACCATTGGTGTTCTCGCGCCGAGAGTAATCGCCGCTTCTTACCACCTCTAAGACCCGGCCAATTAGCGTCTGCAAATGAATCTCTGCGCTTTCCTCCACATCCATTGCCCGCATCCAAATGCAATCCTTATCGGGACAACCCGTACCTGCCGCCGCAATTTGTGGAATTGGCAAATCGGGCCCCGGCGTTGGCTGTGGCTCTGGAGTCGGCTGCGGCGTTGGCCGCGGAGTGGGGCTTGGCGTTGGCAAAGGCTTTGCCGGCGGAATCGGAAGCGCAGCAGGCTGGCGAATCTCACTGTCCAAAGAAAGCAAGTAAGCTTTGAGCTGCGATTTTTCTCGATTGCTTAAAGCCAGAGGTCGAACGTGTACCGACTTATTTGGTCGGTGCACCTGACCACCAAGATTGTAAATATCAATCACTTGATCCAATGTATTGAAGCGGCCGTCATGAAAATAAGGAGCTGATTTGCTAATATTCCGCAAGGTAGGGGTTTTAAATTTTCCCGTATCACTATCGCGCCCGGTAATCTCGGCCAAACCTAGATCACCATTTAGGCGAAGTCCCACATCATGAAATGCCTCATCACTAAAGTTAGATCCTTTGTGGCAAGCTATACAGTTGGCTTTTTGCTCAAAGATATTTTTTCCCAAACGCTCTTCTAGGTCTAAGAGGTCTTGATCCTCGCGGCTTGGCTCAGCAATTAAGCTTCGCACATAATGCGCCAAGGCTTTTTGCAAGTTCTCGGCAGTGGCCGATTGACCAAAGGTATTTTTAAATGCCTGATCATACTGGCGATGCTCGCGCAGTCGCAATACCGCCTCATTGGTTGTTAGATCCATCTCCACCGCATTCTCAATGGGCATTAACATTTGCGCATCCAAACTATGGGCGCGGCCATCATGGAATTGTTTGGTAGAAAATATGCGATTAAAAATCACTGGCGAGTTTCTACGAGTCGTGTCTCCGTATAAACCAATTGAAAAAGCTTTGTTGTCCGCAAAGGCGTTGTTGACACCGTGACAAGATTGGCAGCTCACGCTTTGATTGCGAGATAAAATGGGGTCACGAAATAGCGTGGCTCCAAGGCGAGCTATGACCTCGGAGTAATCCTCGGCTCCGTGCACCTTCACATCATTATAGATGGAAGGAATATTGGGATTGACCCGTGAATGATCCTGACTACGATCTTGAATAGGAAGCCAAAGCTTGGCTCGCAAATCCTCTATGTTTTGCAAACGGGAATACAAATAAAACTCATCTAGCTGCATGACCGAATCGCCAAAATTGCCCGAGCCCACCTGCGCACGAGAATTATTCCAATTTACTGGCCAGCGATAATCCGTTGCTACTGTTGCAAGTTTTCGCGAATCCAAAAACAGACTTAAATCACTGCCATCCATCTGAAAAGTGATGTGATGCCATTGCCCCACTTGCAAAGCGCTGCTTGCCGGAAAATTCACAAAACGATTGCCGTTATTACCAAGCAAGCGAGCGTAAAATTGATTGTTTGCGCTGATACCAAAGGTCATCAGTCCGGGCAAATGTACCAAGCGATTACGACCGCTGCTTTCAAGCTTTAGATAAAAAGACAAACTAAACTCTTGTTTCTCCACGATGCGGCGACGATGCTCATCCGATAGAGCAAAGTCCACCTCCCCTCCGCGAGGAAAGAAAATGGAATTTCCTATGGCACCATCACTAAAATCCAATAGCTCTTTTCGACTATCCCATACCTGCCGGGCATTTTTGTATTCAAAAGGAAAAGCTGCTGGAGCCCGTAGAGTGGCTTCATACTCACCCCCACTTAGATTCGGCGTTGCACTGGTATTGTAATTCACCATTTCACCACGCAGGGAAGTCTTGTTGGGATTTCTTAAAAAATCTCTTAGATTGGAAATATTCGTATAAAGATTTTCATTCATCGGTAGGTAGGCTACCAAATCACTGTCTTGCTCTAAAAATGGAATCTCCACATAACGGCCGCTGGGCGAGTAGATCAATGCAAAACTATCTTTTCTAGCATTTCTTTTCTTTGTAAAATTGTATTTTGCATAGGGGTCCCAAGAAGTACCGTACATGGCAAAGGGGCTGAGTACGACTCGTTGGAATCCCCCGCGAATTAACTTTTCGCCATTAGGCAAGGTAATGTTGTTATAAGCATCCATGAGCTCGTTGTATTTAGCCGGCTGACTTTGCTGGTAAACATTGTATTCGCCAGTCACGGCACCACGAGTGACATTCATTCGGCCGTCGATATGTACAATCCGATGATCCGTATTTTGCCCCATCATCACCGCACCGGAGCGGGCCGCACCAAAAAAGACGGGTACCGACTGACAAAAAATTGTGGAACCATCAAAGGCTATCCAAGGATAAGCACATGGCCATGCAGCGTTTGCATCCAAAGTTTTTCCATCGGGAGTTTTTAGCGGCTGTTTGGCTACGGTGTAATGATCTGAAAATCTGGCACCCTCAATCAAGGGGTCACTACCTCCGGGGCCAAGATGGTAGTAAAGCTCAGTAATCGGTCTGGCCGCGGTCCAGCCCCTTGGCTCTCCCGGATTGGGATTAAAAGAGTACATCGTAATACCCTGATTGGATTTATCTGGCTGATTGGAGCCGTTCCAAACGATCAGGCGTCCATCCAAGGTAGCCGACGGCTCATAACCCGTAAGCAAATTGTTGCGATCATCTCGCATGGCCTCGGCCGCCTCCAGAATTTCTGCGCTATGCACTCTTGCATTCAACGTGCCCGGATCGGCAACCACCACTTTTGCTTTGGATAAAGTTAAAAAGTTATTACGTTGACGATTTCCATCGGGATAAGTATTGCGAAGTTTTGTGGTCTTACCAATGATATAAAAAACATAGGTTTCATAAGCACCCTTTTCTTGGTAGTTACCCTCAGCATCGGAAGTATAGGGCGCCCCAGGCTGCTCTGGATCGGGAAATACTGCCAAGTGCAATCGCCTCTCCAAGTCCGTAGCGTTTTGCCCCAAACGCTCGGGATTGGCTAAATCTTTATGTCGCTGTCTAGCGTTGGCGGCCTCACTAGCACTTAAAGTATCAGAATCCAAAATGTAGGTTTGCGAAAAGGCTCCCCTTGCCCGTAAAAAATTATTTTCTACATTTTTTGTGGCTTGCGGGCGAAAAACTTGTATCCCCCAAGCGTAGTGCTGCGGCTTAAAAAGATAAACCGCACTAATATGCAAAATCCCATCCCATGATGCAGAAAGAAAAGAGCCCGCTACATGCACCTCCGATGGCGGAGCCGCCGCTCGCGTTGTATCAATTTCTTTTGTTAAATCACATTCCGTATCCGAAATGCTAATTTCACAATTTTGTGCCTGCGCAAAAGCTGCAAAAAACAAAACAAAAAGTATATTGAAAAACTGAAGCACATATCCCCCCGGTTATGCTTATGTATCGGTATAACTATTCTGTGAACTTATTTTTTCTAGACCAACTGCTAGCTACAAATTCACATCCAATTTCACGTCAAAATCGGCTTTGCCCTCAATGGTCACTTCTTGCTTGGGCGGCTTGCCCTCTGCCTCAATTTCAAAACGGATTTCTTTTTCGTAAAACAGCCAATCTTTTAGGTTTAAATCTTCTGGCTGCAAAATAAAGCGCGCTCCCTTGTCCTCCACAAGAGTCTTCGTGCCCGAGGCAAATAGCAAGGGCGGCAGACCGCTTTCTGGGGCCACCAAGTAAACCTTCATTTTGGAAATAAAATCAAAGTCCAAGGGGCGACAGCCTAAAAAGCTACAATCCTTTTCTGCGCTCATAAACAATACCAATTGCTTTAACTTCACCTCGCGCAAACTATTCTTGATTTGCTCATCCGTCCACTCCCCTTGCGAGGGAAACTCCGCTGCAAAATCATCACTAAAATCTGGTAGCAAAAGGTTTACCAAATTCAAAGGCAATTGAATCAACTCTCCGGCCACAGGAATTCTGCCAATGGTATTATCAAGGATTTTACGAATTTTGGTGCGTTCAATGGTAATGGGTTCCATCACATGGCTGATGGCCAGGTCTACCTCTACCGAATTGGGCACAGGATAGCTCTCGGTTTCGGCCAAGGGCTTTAATTTTGAATCTTCGGCACAGGCCATGAAGAAATTGGAGGTAAGTAAAATTAAAAATATTATCCGAAACTGCTTATACATAAGACCCCTGGCCAAATTAATGCTAAAGACAGGGGACCACAAGGGAAATCCTTAAAGAAGGGGTCTGTGATAAAATTAATAAGTCTTGCCGCGGTTCTATTTGTAAATACTTCGCTTCTAGCTAGTAGTGAGGTTTTGCCAAAAGGCGTAAGCACTCTGATTTACCGCAATATGCAGATACAAACTTCTTCTTTTTACGGCGCAGGAGGCAGAGAAATCGGCCACGGCGGTAGCGGCAGACTAGATCTCCAAGGTCTGGCAGAATATATGCCGGGCATGCAAGAAGCTAAAGCTCAGCTGGACGCCATTGACCCGGAGCTTGCCAAGGGCATTGATCTTATTTCCTGGAATATAGATGCGAAGGTGAACGCCCAAGTAGATGTTATGGCCTATGCTTTTGGTCTGAGTGATACTTGGACATTAGGTTTGATTGTTCCCTTTGTCGAAGCAAAGACGCAGCTAATCGGTGGTTTTACAGAATACAAAAGCATCCAAAAGCTAAAAGAGCGTATCAATAAAATACAAGCACAGGGCAAATCTTCCAACGAACTAGAAGCCATCCGGCAAATCATTGGCAAACTGCAAAACTTAGAAGCTCAGCACATTCAAGGATATTTGGTCAATGACCTTGGTTATCAACCATTGGGCGATTGGAATGGACAAGGCCTTAGTGATGTAAGTGTATTTGCCAAGAACTTGGTTTACAGCTCACCAAAGTATTCCTTGAGCTTGGAGTACGGCACAGATTTACCTACTGCTTATGTAGATGACCCCAATGTACTGACGGATTTTAGTTTTGGCCATGGCACATGGGCGCCCTATGGGGTTTTGTACCAAGATTACTTTGCCTCCCCCAGTTTGCGTTTATTTCATTTGCTCAAGGTACAATATTTTTTTCCGCAAACAGAAAGCTTGCGCTACGGTGATCCGACAGATGTCATTGCAGAGGATGTGGGAGATTTTCGAGTACAACGCGGCAATGCTTACACGAGCGAGCTAGGAGCGAGCGGCAAAATCTCCTCCAGATGGTCCCTTTCCCAATCCGCCATTTACCAATACAACGAAGAAAGCAGCGCCGACTCGCGCGTATTGAGTTGGGAACAGGATCGTTTTAGCTTATGGAAATCCTTAAGTGTATTGTCCTACTCCAGTGTGGAGGCTTACTTAAGAAAAGAGACCTGGCTGCCCTTTCGTATCAATCTAGCCTATGAAAACGTGTTTGCCGGCAAGAATGCCAACCAACTGGAAACCTATTACTTGGAAGCTCGCCTCTTTTTTTAGAAAAAAAAAGCTAGCCCCTGTTGCGAGCTAGCTTCCCCCTCCCTTACGGAATCCCCACGCATAAAGATAGAAAAGCTTTGCTATTTTGGCGAATGATTCCTTGATTAGATCTGGATGCGACTTGTGTTAGGGGAAGATCTTTTTATTGGCAATTAACGCAATCGAACTTCTTGTTTGTAAGCAAAATAAACAGCTCGGTGATCCGAATCTTCATGATCGCGTGAAGTATTCGAAATCGAGTAGCGCAAATCAATGATAAAGGTGGGTTGCATCTCGCCTTTTAAACGCCAAACCTCCCACTGCAAAGAAAAATCCCCTCCATAATCGACGTTATCTAGGGCAGAGGTGGCCGGGCTTGCCTCCTTGGGTACAAAGTCCGTTTGCACAATCACTGGATCGCCCATCAGGTAAGAGGAAAAAAAAGCGCCAGCAAAAGAAAAACGCGACGTAAACCAATGGCGGTAACCCAAAGTTATGTACATGCGCTTGACCTTTTCTTTCACGGCAAGCGTGTCGGCCTTACGAAAGAAAAATTTGTTAATATAAAACATGCCGGCCTCAATGCCGCCGTTTTTATCCACATCACCTAAAACGCTGATGCCAAAACCCAAGCGCTCGGGGGAATCAAACCCTGGGTAGTTGCGCTTTAAATGGGTTTGATAAAGATAAGGACCCACCGTAGCGGAGATCCGGCCACGAACCGGCTCATGCGCCTTAGCTGCCGCGCAAATAAGAAGCAAAATGATGCTGCTGCCTACTTTCATGGCCTAGTTTATAGCCCTTTTTGTGGAATGATGCTATGTATTTCCAATGTTTCGTTTCTTAGTTTTGCTTATTTTGTGGGTCGCTCCTGTCGCACAGGCGCAGCTCCCCATTCCGACCAACAAAAAGGAATTGATCGAAAAGAACAAAGAGGTTTCAGGCAAGATTGATCGGGCCGCAACCTATTTGGATAAATTGCTTTCCGGCAGAGATGATTCTGAAAAAATAAATACCACCACCTTTCGATTTGAAAACACGTTGGACTTGGCTGAGGGAGAAGACCCTGAGTTCAATCCCAAATTTTCTGTTAGCTTGCACTTACCAAATTTGGAAGAGAGGTGGAAGCTGCGCTTTACTACCTACGCAGAGGACGATGAAGAGCGTGGGGTAAACAAAAATCGTATTGATACCGAGCCGGAGCGTGAAGCCTATGGTGCGTCCTTGGCCTTATTTGAAAGTATCGGCAAGGTGCGAACTAGTTTTCGTCCACGAATCGAATATGATAAAGGACTGCAAACTTCTTATTTGCTGCGAATCCGCACTTCGATGCATGCCAAGGACTTTTCTTTTTTACCTGAGATGCAGTTTTTTGCCAGGTCTGATTCAGGAACCGGACAATTTCTTGCCTTCAACTTTTCGATTCCCATCAATGATAGAACCGGCTTGCTATTGATCAACGAGCAACAGTATACGGCCAATGATCACTTCTTTACCGTATCCCACGGCTTTCGTGCCGGTTATCGGATTAATGATGTAATGAACCAGGGACTTTCCTTGATCTATGAATATGACAATAAGCCGGCCTATCATTTGCGCCGCTATACCCTATCCACATCTTTTTACCACAATTTATACAACCGAGTGCTCACCTACAGCATCACACCCTATATGCAATTTGCAGAAAGCCGTAAATTTTCACTTCTAAATGGCGTTTTGCTACGAGCTACCTTGATTTTTTAAATGCGGAAAAGGTGCCTGGCACCTTTTCCGCATCTTTATCGTACCTATTCGCACTTTTCCGGACACCATTTCCGAAAATATATCGCTATTCCATATTAAAATCCGCGACCACAGGCATATGGTCGGATGGATTTTGCTTGCGCTGATGGTGGTTGACCGGCACTAGGGATTCATTGCCTTGATGATCTTTATAGACCTTGTCCTTAGCATTCTCATCGCGAAAACGGTAAACAAAACTATCAATGAGACGCCTGCTGGCCGTTTCATTGATACTTAAAGAATCCAAGGTTTGAGCGGTAATAAAAACTGATTTTCGCTGCTTTTTCAAAATACGTATGTAGCTATAGGTGGCCTCTTCTGGTTTCGCTTCTGGCAAAAGATTGTGAATGGAGCGCACAAAAGTATCTTCTAAATCTTTGGTCTTAAACTTTGCCGGCAAGTGAATGTTGAAATCTCCCATAATAAGAAGGGGGACATCGGGATGCATGGCCTCCAGCTCCCGTGCAGCATCTGCAATGAGCTTTGCCTCACCCTTTTTGACTTCTGCTAAACGATCGCCCTCCAAGCGCAATTGGGAAAGCAAATGAACGCCCATAATCATAAGATCCGGCTTCGCATTCACATCAACAAAACCATCTGCATTCTTTTGCCTTAATAAAAGCGTGGGCAAACCTCGCTTCAAACTAACACTTTCATTGATGGAGCTGGGCAAATACAATTCCACATCGACATTTAGATGTTTTTTCACCATGAATGTGGTTTGCAAACCGCGGCTATCCACCGGTGTATTGCCAATATGGAGATACTCTTTGTGTGGGTCCAGGACTCGGGTGGATTTTTCCCCCACCACTTCGTTAAGAACAAAAATATCGGCACCAATATCAGCAATGACCTCCTGAGCTGCACGGATTTTCTTTTTGCTCTTTGGGTAAACACTTACATGGCGAGATTTTGGTTTTATATCTTGCGTATTATTTTCTGCCTTTGTAACTCGATAGCCCTTGGGCTTTACCGGATCAATTTTCGCTGAGCCATTTTGATTCGATCCATTAATGGAATTTGGCGCTAGGAAATCCTGCAAATTCCAGGTGGCAATTCTTAAATCTGGCTTTTTGCGAAGAGGCGCCTGGCTCGGCTTTGCCTCCTGTGTATATTCATCAATAAAAAGATAGCGACATCTACCAACATCTGCCGGCAAACTTTGTGTAGCAAAAACGAATATTGATAATAGAAAAAAGAAGTGTCCCCGCATCCCGAGAAGAACGTTAGCAGTATCTATCTTTCGTACTACTTTATATTTAGGAAAAGAAATATTTTCCTGCTTGGTATCAGGATTTTTTACCTTTTTTGTTAGCTAATGGTTAGAAAACGTCAAATGCCCACTATTGCGCGTAGGGATCGGGCCACAAATCACAAAGCAGGGGCTTATGATCAAAATAAGAAGTCTTTAATACGGCCGGCAACTCCTCGCTAATACCCGCTACCTTGCACTTTCCAACAAAGTCATCCGAAATCACATGATCAATACTGACAATTCCGGCATAGGTTGGGTCCCTTTGATCGGCTTTATCGTTGATAAATTGAAATGGTGTTCCTTTCACATAGGATTTTAGTTTTCGCGCACTGCTATCAAACCAGCGCAATCGCCTTGGATCTGTATTGAAATCACCCAATACAATGTTGGCGGCCCGACCGATTAAGGGAGCTTTACCTAGCTCCTCCTCAAATATACTACGAAACTGTCTCTTGCGGCATTTTCTATCCTCGCCAGAAAAGCCAGAGGTGCCATGTATATGGATGACATTCAATACCTTACCACCGTAGGTATCCAAAACTGCTTTTCCTAAGCGCGATTTGCTGCCGCAGCCAGAAATGATTCTGCCCTCTAAAAAGTTCTCACAATAATCTTGGTGACAACCGCGAATACGAGCAAAATCTTTTCTCACGGCCAAGCATTTTTCGCTAGTGCCCTTGTGACAAGCCACTTGATAATTTTTGCCAGTGATGTATTCCACCACACTTCGATCGCCCGAGCGCCAGTATTCACAAACAAAATCTTGGTGCAATTCCGCACGGATTTTCGCGCATCGGGAAGGATCAAAGATCTCTTGAAAACCGATGATATGAGGTCGTTGTTGAGCTATAAAATCTCTAGTGGCTTCCACCGCTGGTAGCCAAGCCAAGCCATTGCCATAGTGTTTGTCGGCAATGCTAGCCAGTTCCCGGGAAAACTCCCCCGCCTCGGCATCCGCTTTTGCTTCGCCCTCGCTCGAGCCCACATTAAAAGTCATAACCTGCAAATTGTTTTCTGCTGCTAGCAAGGAGAGGCCTAAATATATGATCCAAAAAGCATTCATGCTTTGAGAATCGGCAGAATTCGTTGGAACTCGACGAGAAGACAGTGAATTTAGACCAAAGACTAAGTCTAAAAAAAACCCCCAAGCCATTTTAGGAGTAGCATTGGGGGAAAGGAGAGAAAAACGTACCAGAACGGGCCGAATGTTCGCTTACATTCTACCGTGGCCCGCTCTGACTCTGTATAAAGCAAGTGGGATACCAAGCCTACAAGCTCTCTGTGCTATTTGAGTGACTGTGCCGACAAAAAATGGCGCTTTTGGCTGTCAGGTCATGCCCTTAAAAGGCACCCCTAGAATTGAAATACGGAAACCACCGGCAAATGATCGGAGATGCCTATTTCCACTTGATTGTTCTCGCTTACCTTGGGTTGCAATACGCCTGCTTCATCAAGCACCCCCATAAGATTGCCGTTCTCATCTCGCCAATGGAAGACAAAGGAGTCTTTTAAATTCTTTTTTAGATTTTTAGAAATATAGGCCGCATCAAAGCTATTGTGATTGATCCTACCGTTGGCCTCGAGAAAGTATTTGGTGGCGCGGTCAAAGACGTTAAACTCAGGATGTGCAATATCAAAAGAATTCTCCAGCTCACGGTTGATCGTGGTCACCAGTGTCTGATTACGAAAGGTATCCATATTGAAATCCCCCGTAACCATGAATGGAACCTCTAAAAAACGCTGGCGAATTTCTCGGTAGGCTTTTTGGATTGCCTGCATTTCTTTATTTTTCACCCGATCGTAGGTGGCATCGTTGATATTACGCGGCGATTTCAGATGAACCCCCATGATCATCATATTGGGGTTTTGCGGGTCAATGATCTTTCCCTCTGCATTTTTGGCGCGAATTTTTAAGACCGGCAAGCCCCTAGGAGTGGTATCTGCATCCATGGTTTTGGGCAGGATGACTTTGGCTTCCACCTCAAGGGACTTGCGCACCATGAATACGGTTTGCATGCCGGCCATATCGGCAGGGGTATCTGCCAAGTGAATGTATTCCCCCCACGGATCTAAGGCTTTAGTAGAATAGGAGCCGATGACCTCTTGAAAGACGTAAACATCGGCGTCCAATTCCTTTAAAGCTTTGTTATAAGCCAGAATTTCTTGAAAAGACTTTTCTGGCACCCCAAGAGGACCTTCTTGCTCCATTTTTGGGAGCGTTTTATCAATTAAGTGTGGCCGCTTCACAAAGAAGCGATTCAAATTCATTGTTGCCACGACTAGCTGCTTTTTCTCTCTAAGCGGTCTTTGTGCATGCCCCGCGGGTCTGGATACGTACTCCCCTTCAAATAAACGTACGCAGTGACCACCTTTTGCAAAAAGATTCGGTAAGCTTAGAGCCAATAATATAAGCAGTGATGTTCCCATTCTTAATTCCCTATGGAAACTTATAGGATGATATTATGAAGAAATCTTAACATTGCGGCTAAGTCGTAAGAATTACAGCGATTTGGCCTATTTATGCTAAATATGGCCATAAACATAAGGATGTCTTATATTAGGCTTAAATCTTGGTTGAAATATTAAATAAATATTAATTGGTTAGCGGAAAAAGCTGCAGGTTCAGCTGGTAAATTCGCTTACCCTTATTCTCTTTTCTAGCCACTGCCGTATCACGGTGAATGCGTTTGCGTATTTGCCGCAATTCGAATTTGAGCTTTTCAAATTCTTCTTCCGTCAAACATAGCGTGAGCGCTCCAAACTCTCTTTCCTCGGCACTGTCGTGGTAAAGCGAATCCATACCAATTTGAATGAGTTCACTTTGCAGCTTTTTAACCAATGCCACCGGAACATCCTCACGGTTGCGAGTCACATCACTGGCTTTTTCAAGGCGACCATCTATATCATTGCGCTTCAGCTCACCGGCTTGGATTAATTTTTCAATGGCATTTTCCACATCTTGTTGCCGTACATTGCCGCGCAATAGCTGTGCTAGATTCTTGTCGTTAAGATTCACACCCTCCATATCGGCCATTTCATAAATTACCCAAGAAACCCAAGAAGGAATGTTTTCCCAAACCTCTTGCTTGATTTCGCCTTTGGCAATTTTCTTCTTCACCCGAAGTTCCGCAAGTTCACGTAAATAAAGATTTCTCTCATCATTGCGCTTGGCTTGGCAGTATTTCACCATGGTTAAAAACTCACGGCTTTGCTCTTTGTCCATCTCCATGGCGCGGGCAAATTTTTCGGCCATCTTATCTGATAGATTGCGCTTACCCTCGATAACTAGTTTTAAATAGTTGGGGGATTTGATATCCGCACGCGCAGAGAAAACACCATAATTATATCGACGATCGCTAGTTTTTTTATACTGGTAATAGTCTTTTAAATATCGACGATAGTCCGCATAATCATTTAGAAGCGGTCCTGGCCTCTGCTCTTCCACATTCACTACATCCATGCTTCCCCCTGCTCTTAGTATTTCGAAGCTTGTGTGCAATCTCAAGAGATTTTCTACGCCTTTTGTCCAGGGATCTTAAATTCTCTGTTAAGAAAACGGCTTTTACTGTCAGGTCGACAGCAAAAAGTGAAAAAAAATAAAAAGTTATCCATACTTTCCACACATTTATCCACAATTCCACGTTGTTAATAAATATTTGCGTAATTTTAAGTAGTTAAAACTGAACCAAAGAGTCCGATGTTTGCCAAATTAAGCAGGATTCTTGCTGATTTTAATGATATTTACGCACAACCTACGTATGACTTATATTTTTGCAGCCTATTTCCCTGTCATTTTATAGTTTAAGAAATGTTAAGACCTTGCTCATGCTGCGCAAAAAATAATGGGCCATGAAAAAAGCATCCAATGGGACTTATTTGCATACTAAATCAGCGCTTCTCATTTTCTTTTCACTAAATGACATTTCTATGACATATAAAATGCGAATCTTTGTTAATTTTGAATGGTATATGACAGCTTCGAGATCCTGGCTACTGGCCTCTTATCACATTGAAGAATTTGGAGTTAAAGGCCTTTCTGATCTGGCTCTTCCTGAAAACAAGCAGTGGCATTTGTTGCGCGAGAAAGCGCAAAAACATCCACAAGTTGAAGGGCTATTTTACCTACAAACCTGTAACCGAATTGAATATCTCTACTGCCTACGAGGAGAGGAGCTAAGCGGTCATGATATGAACTCGCTGCTACCAGCCCTAACCTCAAGACTATTTACGGATCTGGGCGAGATCACGGAACATCTACTTGGCATATGTCTTTCAAAAGACTCTTTGGTGTTTGGTGAAAATCAAATTCTTGGACAATTTCGCCGCGCCTATCTAGCTACAAAAGAAGAAAACCTTGTGGGCGATCCGTTGGACAAAATCTTGCCCTGGGTGATGGAGGAGGCCAAGCGCATTCGCAACAAATTGCCCTTCCGTCATTTTCCCAGTTCAATGTCTGCCCTAGCCGCCAAAAAAATCCAGCAACAATTTACTCCGGATGCCAAAATATTATTAATCGGGGCAGGAGAAACTAACGAGCTCGTAGCCAAGTACCTAGCAAAGAAAAACTACCATAACCTCTATGTATTAAACCGCACTTTTTCTAAGGCAGAAAAATTGTGCCAACGTCTTGCCGGCAAAGCCTTTGATTGGTCAAAGACAGATGACATTCCCAAAGTCGATGCGATAGTTTGTGCCACCAACTCTACAGAGATACTGGTTAGCAAAGATGCTTTACAAAAATGGCAACCGCAACTGGTGATTGATCTTTCCCTACCAGAGAATGTTGACGTGAGAGCTTGCCAAGAACAAGCCATAACTTTCTTAAATGTAGAGAACTTTCGCAATGATCTTGACCGCGTTAAATCGGAGAGCCGAGAATTTTTATGGGATCTACAAAAAGAAATCATTCATGCCAAGAATGAAATTTTAAACAAATGGAAAATTCACACTCACGCTGGGCAAATCAAATCCTTCAAAGAACATCAAGCAACTTATATAGAAAGCATTATCAATGAGCTGAAGGCGCACGAAGCCTCCGATGATTTAATCAAAAATATTAGCAAACAACTAAAGCATATTAGCTATCAACAAATTTTAGAATTTCGCAAAAGCATACAAAATGACGAAGCTTATTAGAATTGGCACGCGTGCTAGCAATTTGGCGATGTACCAAGCCAATTTGGTAAAAGCCGCCTGCGAAAAGCATTTTGGTGCTGCGGAGATTGTTAAAATCACTACCAAGGGCGATCACGATCAGCGCGACTTTCAAAAAATTCTTGGCGATGGTTTTTTTACTCGCACTATAGAAAGGGCGCTTTTACTAGGGCAAATTGATATTGCTGTACACTCAGCAAAGGACTTGCCCTCTCTGCAACATGATAATTTGCCTTGGGTGGCCTTTGATCAAAGAGCAGCATGCCAAGATGTTTTGATTGCTCGAAAACAGCAAAAAATCCAACGCATAGGCACTTCATCGCCTAGGCGAAAAGCCCAAATGCAAAGCCAATACCCTGATGCCGAAATCCTTCCTCTACGAGGCAATGTGGAAACGAGGTTGAACAAATTACGTAACGGCAAGTATGATGCCATCTTGCTAGCAAAAGCCGGGCTGGAACGACTTGGCCTACTGAAAGATATTGAGCATGACTTTGCACTTCGTGATTTGGATATTATTACAGCCCCCACCCAAGGAATTTTGGCCATTCAGTGCCGCAAAGCAGATTTTGCTTGGATGCAAAAGATTGCCAACGAAGCCTTAAGCCAAACCGCCTATGTAGAAAAAGAGGTTTTAAAATTCCTTGGCGGCGGCTGTCACTTGCCCATTGGTGCCAATGCTGAAACTGGCGATTACGATTTTTTTCGTGGCGGTAAACGATACACCTTTCAAAATGAAAAAGAGCAGTATTTGCAAAGAGTGGCAAGCTCCACTAGTGAGAATTCCTTTACCGAAAAAATCATCCTTACCCATAGCATTCAACAACACGAAAAGGTTGCTCGCCTACTTGCTGAGGCAGAATTGGGCTTTTACTCCTATCCACTGATCGAGACGAAAACCATTTTTGCTGAAGAGCAGTGGCAGGTAGAGCTTCTCGATTACGATTTGATTTTTACTAGTCCCAACGCAGTTCGCATTTTTTTTCAAGAAGCATTTGCGAGAGATTTGGACGTAAAAAAATGGCAAGCTAAAAAAATATTTTGTGTTGGAAAAGCCACGGCAAAAACTCTGGCAGATTTTGGCTTTAGCTCTCAGGATCTTCCCCCCACAGCTACCTCGAGCGAACTGTTAAAAGTTATCGATTCCCAAAACGCCATTTACTGCGGGAATCCTGATGGTGAATTTGCAAAAAACTTTCAGGGTAAGTGCTTTCCCCTATATAAATCTTTTCCCTACAAAGAATTATGGGCCAAGCCGCCTGAGAGCTGCCGCCATATGGTTTTTTGTAGTCCTAGCAGTGTAGAATTTGCTCTACAATCACTGGGCAAAGATCAACTAAAGACTCGACAGCTCTATAGTTTCGGCCCAGTCACTTCGCAGGCATTGCAGAAGCAGGGATTCTCTTATATAGAAAACCCTGAGAGCGGCTCTTGGAAAAAAATGATCGCTTGTATAAAAGAACAAATCTGAGGTTTTCAATGAACTTAAACGAATCACAAAAGTGTTTTGCTAGATCAAAACTTGTAGCACCTGGTGGTGTTCATTCTCCTGTACGGGCCTTTTCAGCGGTAGGCGGCAGCCCCATTTTTTTTAAACAGGGAAAAGGCTCCAAACTAACAGACGAAGACAATAATGAATACATTGATTTTTGCATGAGCTGGGGCGCCTTATCCATGGGGCATGCGCACGAAAATGTGGTAAGCAAGATCCAGGAACAAGTGGTTAAGGGAACTCACTACGGCACTCCAACGCGACTGGCAGTGGAGCTAGCTGAGCTGGCGGTACAGCAATTAAAACCCTACGAGAAGATTCGCTTTGTTAACTCTGGTACCGAGGCGGTCATGACAGCCGTGCGCCTAGCCCGTGGCCTGTCGCAAAAATCCAAGATCGTAAAAATAGATGGAGCCTATCATGGCCATTTGGACTCACTACTGGTTTCGGCTGGCTCTGGCCTCGTAACCCAAGGCGAATCCTCCTCGGCCGGAGTAACAGCAGGTGCGGTGCAAGACACCTTGGTAATTCCATTTAATAATCCAGAAGCTTTAGAAAAGGTCTTTGCCGAACATGGACAAGACATTGCGGCAGTGATTGTGGAGCCCATTTTAGCTAATAATGGCCTGTTTGAATTTGATGTGTCCTACCTGCAAAAGCTTCGCAAAGTCTGCGATGAGAACTGTGCATTTCTTATTTTTGATGAAGTGATTACTGGCTTTCGTGTGCACCCTCAAGGAGCCATGGGACTTTATGGAGTTCAACCTGATATTTCTACCTATGGGAAAATTCTAGGTGGCGGCATGCCCATGGGCGCCATTGCCTCCTATGCAAAATTCCTAGATGGACTGGCCCCCACGGGTAAAGTTTATCAAGCCGGCACGTTAAGCGGCAATCCTGTAGCCATGGCCGCCGGCCTTGCCACGCTTAGCTCGATGATAGATGAAGATTATTATGGTCATGTAGAACAGCTTGGTTCCTATCTAGACGAAAAAATCTCCGCTCTAAAAGACAAGAACTTTGTTTACAAACGCGTTGGCGCTATTTTTTGGCTTTGCCCCGGTACCAAAGACTATCCGGAAGGCCCTAACAAAATTAGTTCCCATGCAGCTCCTGCCTATGCAGAGATCTATCACAAACTTTTGCGAGCTGGTATTTATATGTCTCCCTCTGTTTTTGAGGTCGCCTTCTTAACCCGAGCTCACACCAACTCTGATATTGATCAATTGGTAGGTGCTCTAGAACGCCTATGAAAAGAACGAAGACCGTTTTTCTAGCTCTTGCGATTTTGGCCGGCCTGCAAATGATTTGGTGGGCCTATCTTGTTGTGGCCCAACAAAACGAACTGGCACAACTAAGCCACGATCCGCAAGCCATTAGCAAAGCCATCTCTTACCAGCGAATGATTCTATTTGAAGCGCTGTTTTTTTTATTTGTTTGGTCTCTGGGGATTTTTTATGTATATCGCAGCTTTCGCCGTGAACAAGTATTGCAAGAGGAGAGAAAAACCTTTCTTGATCTCATTACCCATGATCTTAAAACTCCCCTGTCTAATATACAAATCTCACTAGAGAGTTTGCAGCGAGATGATTTAAAAGCAGAAATGCGGCAAAACTTTATAAATCGTGCTATCAATGGTGTTAGCAATTTAAATCAACAGATCGACAAAATTTTGCGCTTTAATAGTTTAGATAAAAAACAGCCAAAAGAAAAATTAAACTTAAAAGATTTGATTGAAGATTGTAAGAAAGATTGGGATATGCAGGCCACCTATCATCTTGAATTAGAAAATGTAAATATCATGGCTTCTAATGAGGAAGTAAGGGCCATACTGCAAAACATACTTTCGAATGCAGTAAAGTACTCATCCATTGAAAAGCCGGCGGAAGTTTACGTAAATTTAAAGTACTTGAAAAATAAAGCCCGCCTTACAATTAAAGACAACGGCATTGGTTTTACAAGTAAAGAATTGGATTTGGCCTTTCAGCCTTTTTGGCGCGGAGAAACCGCAAAGACCAAAGCCATCAATGGTAGTGGGATAGGACTCGGCTTGGCTAAGGAGCTTTGTCGCAAAAACAATGCTAAGATTCAAATACATAGCGAAGGTAAAAACCAAGGCTCCACCATTGCCATCGACTGGTATCGGGTGCTGCCGTGAGAAAGGTCTTATTGGTAGAAGATGACAAAGATCTTGCCATGACTCTAAGTGATAACCTGCACTTGGAGGGTTACTATGTAAACTGGCTAACAGACGGTAAAAAAGCCGAACAGTCCTTTCAAAAAGATCATTATGATATTGTTTTGCTAGACTTAATGCTCCCCAATGCAAGTGGTTATGAAGTACTAAGTAGCATCCGTGCTAAGTCGGATGTCCCCGTAATCATATTATCAGCAAAAAGTCAGGTCGAGGACCGTTTAAAAGGACTTAAACTAAAAGCGGATGACTATCTAACAAAACCATTTCATTTAAATGAATTGTTTTTGCGGATGCAAAATATTCTCTCTCGTAGTCAGCTGATGAAGCCCAAACATACAGGTTTTGTTATTGGTGAATATGAAGTGGACTTACTACGCATGCGTTTACAAAGCCGTAATCATGAGGAAAAAATCAACTTAAGTGAGAGTGAGTGCAAAGCTCTAAATCTTTTTTATCAAAAACAAAACCAATACATTTCCCGGGAGGATTTGATTGGCTATATATGGGGCTTGAGCAGCACGGCCAATACCCGCACCATAGACAATTTGGTGTTAAAATTTCGTAAAATTTTTGAAAAAGAGCCGACAAAACCTATTTACTTTGTATCCAAACGAGGTTTCGGTTACTGTTTGAAAACTAGTGAGGATGAATTATGAAATCTACTTTTCTAAATGCCATCAACCAATGCAATGAAGAACATATTCCGGTTTGGTTTATGCGACAGGCAGGTCGTTACTTGCCCGAGTATATGGAGCTAAAAGACAAACACTCTTTCAAAACTAGAACCCACACGCCCGATCTGATGACCGAGATAAGCTTGCAGCCCCTGCGCCGCTATCCACTAGATGCTGCCATTATGTTTTCTGACATTCTAACGCCTCTAGAGTTTATGGGGGCAGAATTTGACTTTTCTAGCGGCGGGCCCAAGCTGCAAAACGCTGGAGAATCCACTCTACGAAATATCCAGCCACTCAATACTGATGATATGGCGTTTGTTTATGAAGGAATTGGTAAAATCAAAGAACAGATAGGGGAAAAACCCTTAATTGGCTTTGTGGGCGCACCCTTTACCTTAGCCTCTTACATTGTAGAAGGCGGAACCTCTAAGGAGTTCTCCAAAGTAAAGCACTTCTTGTTTTCCAATGAAAAAGAATTTTCTAAAGCCATGCAAACACTGGCTTCCTCTGTTGGGCATTATTTAAAGGCGCAAATGCAAGCCGGTGTGGATGCCGTACAAATTTTTGACTCCTGGGTAGGGTTTTTAAATCAAGATATGTATGAAAAGCATATCCTGCCCCATATGCAAGAACTCATAGGTATTGCTCGCGAGGGCGGGAAACCCATTATTCTTTACTCGCAACCTAGCTCGCATTTACTAACCTCTTTTGCAAAATTGCAAACCGATGCCATTAGCATTGACTGGCGAGTGCGTTTGGATGAAGTGGCAGAAACACTAGATAAAGTAGGCTACAAGGGAAGCTTCCAGGGCAATCTGGATCCTGTGGCCACCACCTTGAACTGGGAAGATGCGAAATTTTATGTAGAAGATGTTTTAAGCCGTGCAAAAAAAGCAAATATATTGAACCGCTATATTTTCAATGTAGGACATGGGGTTATACCTACAACAAAATTTGAAACCATTGAGAAGATTGTGGAGCATGTTCACAGCTTTAGAAATTAATCTACTGGTTGAAAGTCGTCTTCATCCACTAGATCTCGCTGCATCTCCATTTCCATATCATGAGTATCCAGCTTCTTAGGCGCAGCCTCGCTTTGCTGCTTTTCTTTTTTTAAGTATTCCTCTAGATCTTTCTCAGTATAGGAAGAGCCCCTTGGGTTAAAGATCTTGGGCTTATTTTTTACCTCGCCGACATAAACCACTTTGCCACGAGAGAATTTGACTTCACGGCGAATTTCTTCTTTATCCGCATTATAGAAACGATAAATCCAAATATGATCGGCAGTCTTTTTATTCACGTAGATAGGATTGCCAATTAATTCTAGCACCTCTCCCTTGTCCATCCCAACTTTTACCTTATCAAACGACTTGTAGGGAGAAGAAGCACAGGCGATCAATAAAAATGGTAAAAGCAGTATAAAATATCTCATATTAATTTACTAAATAGGTAATCTCCGCATGCACAGCTGTAGTAGAGCAAACACGGTGGCTTTGGTAATTAGGCCTTTCATTGATACTAAATAGCTCCGTTGCAGAACTAGAGTCACAGGAAGGGCGACTTAGCAATCGTATGTCCATATTTACGTAGGGGTCTTGGTCCACCAATTCTTGGCGAACATTCAAAACTTCTCCATCTCTTCGAACATGAACATAACCCCTAGGCATTTCATCGCAATCGGAATAAACGGTTTCGCCATTTATTTCCAGTTCCAAGTTTTGCGGTAAATTGCCGGCCGTTTGCTGGGAGCTAGCAAAGTCGAAGCTTAGCTCAATATATGGAATGGCAATGGCCATGCAGCTCACCAAATCATCCGAGCTGGCACCATCTTTTTTGTTTTTTGCAATATCTTGTGATTGGGCCCCATCTATCATGCCCTGATTCACATCTGCACAATTTTGATAACCCACCAATAGTAGGAAGCCGAGAATAGCAACAAGAAATACCTTCATTTTTTAGTCTCCTCTTGTTTTTTTAGGCTTCTGATATCCACGTTGTCGAAATTTTGAAAGAAAATCAAAGTTGAGAAAAACAATAAAAATAAAATTACTAACCACTTCATTACCGTATTCCTATCGGCTCATTTTAATACAAACTTTAGTCTCATTTCTAAACATCTGTAATTATAGGCTTATTTTACCTCTAAAAAGTCTTTTAAGTCCAGTAGCGGTAACACAGGGGCCCGTTTAAATACCGGGTCAAATTGAAAGGAAAAACGGCTCAATGAAAAAAGCGGTACCTCAGCAATGATCACCCCACGGTAAGAGCCCTGGTAGCGGCTGTGTATTAATGGAGCATTTAACAGTAGACGCTCGTAGGAATTGCTCCGGCCGCCATCGGAGTCGCAAGAAGCGTCCACGATGGCACTTGCATCTTGTTTCGTTAAGCCCTGTGCAAATTCTAATAGATCATCATTAGCCCTAGCATAGTCTTTTTTGTCTCTTTCAGCATAATTGCGAAGAAAGGCATGTGCCATATGATCTTGCAATCGCTTACGCAAAGGACTGTCGTTGGGTGCGTTCTTCCTGTACCAACCAGACTCCACTTCACAATGCTTTAAGCCAACGCCCATGGCAATCATGCGTGAGCTGGTAATTTGTAGGTTCGTAAGATTGAGACCACCATCTAGATCCTCATAGGTAATTTTACCGCTTGTGAAAACAGGCCCATTTACATATATACGGCAACCATTGATGGTCTTAATTTTTACAGAACGCAGAATCAAACCACCATTTAAGATCAAATCACCGTCGCAAACTAGATCCCCATCAGCTTTAAAGTATTTTTTTGTAGTGCCATTGATTGTGTACTGCGGAGACAGGCCACTAAGAGAAGGTGAAGCACTAGAGTCTTTATAGAATATCTTTTCACGCCCATTGAGCATACTAGTCATCTTAGCAATGCTTGGCGCTCCAATATAAATAGAGTCCTTTTCTTTCACTGTGGCCGGCTGGCTCTTATAAGATTCCATTAAGCGAATATAATCTGCAAGCGAACGAACTGGTTGAATATCCTTCTTAAATTGATTGAATTCCACGTACTTGCTAAGTCTTGTGCCCCACCAATTGTACAATTTGTCTACTGTTGATAAATCCTTGCTGAAACTTGCGTCCTTCGGCACTAGAATGTCTTTGTTAAATCTTGCCGTAACCCAACTAAATGTATGATCGCCGTAGTAGGTACTAAAAGCGGTATTGATATTTTGCCCTATGCCGCCGAAAAACTTGCCGGAACCCAGACCAAAATCACTTATGTAATTGGCATCAACATTGGCATGGCAGGAAACGCAGCCGCTAGCACGAACTGCCATAGCAGGTTCCAAATCATATAAAGGATTTCCCACTATAATTTTTATCTCTTTACTCACCAGCGCACCCTCGGCATCCTTTACATAAAAAGTATGACTTTGTGTTCCGCGGTAGTTACCAGAACTTGTTAGACGAATATTGCCATTACCATCGCTTCTTAAGACTACTCCTTCAATACCAACCATGGAGTCATTGTTGGCCGATATCATTGGTACAAGTGCACCGCCGTCAACATCTGTAGCCTCAATCACCACATCATTTTCTGTATTCATCTCTACATTGATTTCTTCTGTTAGGATCTTCGGTTCATCATTTTGCGCTAGTATATTGATGATGGCGCGTCTTTCCACCACTTCGCTCTGGGGATTGCCCTCACCATCCACGTATACATAGGTTTCTCTGTAAGAAAATTCGTCGACGCCAAAGTAGTCTTGTACAGGCGTGTAGGTAAAAGCACCAGAAGCCGGATCGAAATTTGTAATGCTACCATTCATTGTGGTGCTAGTGATCTCCAACGTGGTTTCTTTTCCACCATAAAAGGCAGACAAATCCTTTATCAGGCTATCGTTTAAAACTTCATCTTCTTTTACGGTATAGTCGGCCGCATCCAGAGAAGAGGCACTAAATGGCTTACTGGCAAAACCCACATCAGAGCAGTTTTGATAGAGTCCTATCATTAGCAAAGATGCCAAAACAATATTGGCGGAATTTACGATACGATCAAAATTAGAACGGATTTGAGCGAACATATTGTTTTATTCGGATTTCATCTTGAAACACTTTAGGGAAAAAAGCCGCTGCAATGCTGTCTTATTTTGAGACAGGCCATTATTTCATAAAAAATTTCAAGCACTTAAAGGCTCACTCTGATTCTAAGGGGAATAGACCAAAATCACTCATTGATTTCAATTTGTTGAAAGCGAGATTTCGGTTTTTCTAGCTCTTTTTTACGGCGCTCCACCTTTTGCCGAGCTAGCTCCAATTCCTTTTGAGTGGGGCCATAGATTTTTTTAGCCTGCTCCAGTATTCTCTTTAGCTTTTCTGGAAAACTCTCTTTTTTTTCTGCGATTTCTTCGCTACTTGTATTGTATTTTCGGTAGGTTCGCTCCGTATCATCCCCCTTCTCTGGGAAACGAAAACGTAGGTCGTAGTCTAACTTTCGAATATCAACGTTTTGCTTTTTTATTTTTGCCTGCAAGTCGTTTAGCTCTGCAATGATTTCCACTATTCTCTGGCGATCCGTAATATAGGATTTCTCTCGAATTAGCTCCTCGCTACGCTCTTGCATTTCGCGAACCTTTTCTAGTTTTTGGTTCAGCAGGCTGATTAGCTCCGGATAGGTATCTTTTTTTTCTTGCGCAACGGCGCTAGCTAAGAAAAAAAGACTACATACGAATAACTTCATTTTGCTTCCATTGCATTTCTATATCCAAATGCTTCAAACGATTTACGATCATTGCCGCTTTTGCGGCGTTCAGACCTCTTATCGTCATTTTACCATCCTGAATAGAGTCCAGCAATGCGCTCACGTCTAGGCGGTAGCGTTTATCTATCAACTCTAGACGTATTTCTTCTTTTAGCGTGGAATTATCAATGCCTGTGATATGAAGATCATAAAGAATACCTCCCACCTGACTCGACGAAAGTTCAGAGTTTGCATACTCTTCCACATCAGAAAAATCGGGATTATCAAGGCTTTGCGAGCGCTCTTGCTCCTCAGACTCAAATATATTTTCTTGTTCTTCGCTAGGCAAAACCTCTTCTGCCACCTCGTTGTCCTCCGAGATAAAGGAGTTCTCTTCAGAAAAAGCACCTGCATCCTCAATAAAATCTTCTGCACGATGCTGCGGATCCACTACGGCCGGCGGCTGCGAAAAACTATCTTCATGTTCTATAAATTCATTTGCATCCGGATTTGGCTCAACAGCATTGCTCTCGACATCATCGCTAATATCAACGCTACCATCAAAATTAACTGACAACATAGTATTGCAGCCAGGGCAATTCACCATGCCAAAATCCGTTGCGATATTTTCACCGCATTTAGGACAGCTAGGCACTAACTAGCTCCATGGCATTTCTTATACTTTTTTCCGCTACCACAAGGACAGGGATCGTTTCGGCCGGGCTCGTTTTCTTTTTTAACAAAGGGACTGCGTTCGGCATTTTGATTCATACGCGGCGGAGCTTGCGGTGACATCAAGGGACTACCAGCAGCATCAGCCTGCAATCCTCCGGCGCTAGGCCGCGACATCTCTAGATCTTGCGGCACCTGCTCCCCTTCAAAATCCTCTTCCATCTCAGCAAAGGCTTGCTCGGATACAATTTGAACCTTAAAGATTTTTTCTATGGCTTCGGATTTAATCGAGTGATCTAAGTCTGCGAACATTTTGAAAGACTCTTTTTTGTACTCAATAAGGGGATCTTTTTGGGCGTAGGCTCTTAAGTTAATGCCCTCTTTTAAGTGGTCCATACTACGCAAATGATCTTTCCATTTTGTATCAATGGTGCGCAAAAGAACCATGCGCTGCACTTGGTGGAACATGGGTCCCATTTCCTCTTCTTGCTTTTCATAGGCAAGTTTTACGGCAGCCTCGACGGCCTTATCTAAGTTGTCCGCATTGCTAAGATCCACATCTACGGCAAACTGCTTTCTTAGTGCAGATCTAAGGCCCTCACGATCTGCCTCAAGATTTTTACCCGTAGGAACATAAATATCCAATATTTCCGAGGCCACATCAGACATCATCTCTTTGACGATCTCCTCTAGCTCCTCACCCTTTAGAATGTCCTTTCTTAAGGTGTAAATCGTGCTTCGCTGCTGGTTCATCACATCGTCATATTCTAGTAGGTGCTTACGAATATCAAAGTTGTGACCTTCCACCTTCTTTTGTGCTCCCTCAACGGAGCGAGTGATCATTTTGGAGTCGATGGGTTCATCTTCAGGAACATTCAAGCGATCCATCCACATCTTGATCTTATCACCTTGGAAAATTCTTAATAGATTGTCGTCCAAAGAAAGATAAAAACGCGACTCTCCGGGATCTCCCTGACGACCCGATCGACCTCGAAGCTGATTGTCGATCCGGCGAGATTCATGTCTTTCGGTACCCATAATGTAAAGACCGCCGGCAGCAATCACCTCACGCTTTTCGTCTTCACACTGCTTGGTATATTTTTGAAGGGCGATCTGAAATTCTTCACTTTGATCATCGTCCACTTCTGCTTTGGCCATGGCCTCCGCACTGCCGCCCAACTTGATGTCAGTTCCACGGCCAGCCATATTGGTGGCAATGGTTATAGCTCCCAGGCGACCAGCTTGCGCAACAAACTCGGCTTCTTTTTCATGGTATTTCGCATTCAAAATATTGGCCCGTATGCCCGCTTTTTTTAAGGCATCGCCAATTTCTTCAGACTTCTCAATGCTAATCGTACCCACCAAAACTGGTTGTCTTTTCTTGGCGCGTTCTTTTAAATCTTCGATCATCGCATTGAACTTGGCGCGCTCGGTTTTATAAATCACATCGTTGTGATCCATACGTGCAATGGGTTTGTTTGTTGGTATGACCGTCACATCTAAATTGTATATCTTTTTAAATTCGACGGCTTCCGTGTCGGCCGTACCGGTCATGCCCGATAATTTGTTGTACATACGGAAGTAGTTTTGAAAGGTAATGGAGGCTAGAGTTTGGTTCTCGCGCTTGATGGGAACACCTTCTTTTACCTCTATGGCTTGGTGCAAGCCATCTGACCAGCGGCGCCCTGGCATCAATCGCCCAGTAAACTCATCCACAATCACGATTTCGCCATCTTTTACCATATAATCCACATCTTTTTTATAAAGATGGTAGGCTTTTAAACCATTGTAAATATGGTGCAGAACTTCAATGTGTTTTGGATCATAAACATTTTCAATTTCAAGAATTTCTTCGACCTTGGCATTACCCTCTTCAGTAAGAGATGCCGTCTTAGATTTTTCTTCCATCACAAAGTGGGTGTCTCTTTGCAGGTGCGGCACGACCTTGCGAATGACCAAATACTTTTCTGTATTGTCTTCGGCAGGCCCCGAAATGATCAATGGCGTTCTGGCCTCATCAATAAGTATCGAATCGCACTCATCAATGATGGCAAAATTTGGATCACGCTGTACATAATCCTCTAGTGAGTACTTCATATTATCTCTTAGATAATCAAAGCCCAACTCATTGTTGGTTGCGAAGGTAATATCACAGGCATAGGCTTCTTTTCTCTGGTTATCATCCAAATCGTTGGTAATAAGGCCCACGCTAAGACCTAAAAATTTATAAAGTCGCCCCATCCACTCGGAGTCACGCGATGCCAAATAATCGTTAACTGTTACAAGGTGAACGCCTTTGCCCGTAAGACCATTTAAATAACATGGAAGAGTTGCCACTAGGGTTTTCCCTTCCCCGGTTTTCATCTCGGCTACGCGGCCATAATGCAAAACCAAACCACCGATGAGCTGTACATCGTAGTGGCGCATATGTAGCACTCGCCAAGCCGCCTCTCGGCAAACGGCAAAGGCTTCAATAAGTATATCATCTAAGGTTTCACCATTGGCTAAACGCTCTCGAAACTCGGCAGTCTTTGCTTGCAAAGAACTGTCGCTGAGTTTTTTCATTTGCGGTTCAAGATGGTTGATTTTTTCTACAAAGGGGCGCAAACGCTTCATTTCGCGGTCGTGATGAGTGCCAAAGATCTTTGCAAATACCGTTTGTAACATCGCTAAGAAGTCTATCTACGGAATCAGCTTCTGTCTAACCTTTATTTACTTGCAATTGACGGCTGGCCTCGAAGAGCGCCACCGCTACGGAATTGGCCAAATTATAGGAGCGAATGGGTCCAAGCATGGGGATTTTCACAGCCTGGTCCAAATTGGAATATATCAGGTCCTCGGGAAGTCCTTTGGTTTCTTTGCCAAACACAAATTGATCACCGCGCTGAAACTCAAGTTCGTATATGGTTTTTTTCGCCTTGGTGGAAAAATAAAAGGTGCGACTTGGCGTTTTGCTTTGTTCTTGCCACTCTTTTAGGCTTTCATGAACTTGCCATTCCAAATGCGGCCAGTAATCCAAGCCCGATCGGCGCAATTGTTTGTCATTGATCTCAAAACCAAGGGGCTTTACCAGGTGCAATTTGCTCTGCATACCAACGCAGGTTCTACCTATATTGCCTGTATTGTTCGGAATCTCAGGCTCTACCAAAATCACATGAAATAGGGGCTCGTACTGCATTTATATTAAAAACTGAAAGATTTCTTTGCCCAATTTTGTTAGCGCAGGCCGCCGACCCTTATCCACAACAAAACCACGTTTTTCCAACTCACGAGTAAGAGGGGTGTAAGGTACAATGTCGCGTCCGGTACATTTACCCAACTTTTTTATGTAATGTTTTTCCTCATCTGTAAGCTCTTGCGTAATGGGTACCTGCTTTCGAAAATCCGCTAGCCAATCGCCACCCTCTATCAAACGAGCCGAACGTGGCTTCTTTGTGGGATTTAAACTGTAAACCACAGCATCCTTTAAGCCCTCATCGGTTTCCACTTTCTTTAGTTCTCGTAAGTAGAGGCATTTTTCGGCCTTTTCTTCTTTGTAGAGAAAAAATTGATCCAATAGGGGCCAAACAAGTTCGGTATTTTTTATGCTAACCAACTCCCCCTGAATTTTGTCCTGCCCTTCCGAGCAAAAAACCGGGAAACCCACTTCCAAGCGATAAACACTGCCAAATAAACTTGCGGGTACGGAATGAACAACGGCATCTTCAATAAGTTTGTGATGAAGCATGTCTTTGCAAAGTGAACCGCACAAAAATAAAGAATTATTCAACATTGTAACCCCATTTTACATTGAACCGTTAGAGAGACATGCTTATAGCAAAATGCGATATGGCGATCAATAGGTCTTTATAGGAAAAAAATTTGCGCTGTGTTGATAGCAGTTTTTCCTTGCTTTGCCTGTTTTGGAATCTGAAGCTGAGCACATATTAAGCGAAAGAGGTTTGGCATGGCTCGAAGCTATCGTGAGTTTTCAGAAGATCTTTGGTGTTCTAGAGATGGCAAAACACTAACCATTGGCGTTTTGGAAGAGTCACTCAATCAATTGGAAATGATCAAAAACATTAATATTGGCGAAGAAGGCGATAGCGTTGAAGCCGACGAAATGATTGGCGACTTAAATGACAATGAAAATTCCATTTCGGTTTATGCACCTGTTAGCGGAGAAATCACCGAAGTGAACCAAGATGTTTTAGATCATCCCGAATTGCTATACGATGATCCCAATGAGGATTCCTGGCTTTTCAAAATGCAAGCGGATGATGAAGACGATTTGGATGCTTTTTTAGAAGAAAAAGAATTTGTTAGCAGCGACTAATTACTTTTTACTTTCTTTGGTATGCTCTTTACCATCCCAGCGAAAGATACAGTCCTCATCATCCATCTTGGTATCGATGCAGACTGGTCTACCCCATAAGTAAGCCACGGCTTCCATGCTTTCTTTCATTTTGTCTGGCTGCATATCTACGCCTTCATGGATATGCCTTAAAAGCAACTCTCCATTATTATTATGATTGCCGTTGATAACTTCAATGATGGGCTGGCCAAAATTCGTTAGCTGAAACAGCAACTTCTTTTTATGCTTTGGAAATTCACTAATATCTTTTACCCACTGACCCGTGTTTTCATCTTGCTTGTAAATGAACATATTATTGCGAACGGCAAAATCCTCGGTCAAAAACTCTTCTATAAAAGTTATGTCATTATAATCACGGCGCACTTCAAAAATCTTTTTTCTACCTAGGCCGGTTTGCTTGTTCCAGTTTTTTCTCTCTTCATAATTATCACAAGCATCCCATTCACGGCCAAAGCGCCCCTTATCCCATCTTTCTTCAATATCTCGAAATAGCTCCAAACCAATCTTATAAGGATTAAAACCGTTCGGATGCATGGCAACGGCACCGGCATGGTGATCGGCATAACAAACAAACTCAGAATCATCCAAAATATCTCGAGTCATCATCGTAGTATGCCAGTAAGAGGCCCAGCCCTCGTTCATCACCTTGGTCATGCCTTGCGGCGAAAAATAATAGGCTTCTTCTCGAATGATATTTAGAATGTCAGCTTGCCAATTTTCTAACGGCGCATAATCAATGAGAAAGGCCAAGACATCTCGCTGTGGCCGCTCCGGGTAGACAAAATCACTTTCGGCCTCTTTCTCACTAGCCAATTCTGGCCGCATGGACTCTAAGTACTCACCCTTATAGGCCGCCACCTTTCTAGCTTCTGCAACACGCTTACGCTCTTCTTTTCGAATGTTTTCGGCCGCATTGCCCGAGTAGGGCGCATAACGATCAATCAAGTTGTCGACACTCAAACACTTATCAATAAACGCTTCCACCCGATCTTTACCATGCTTTTCAATATAAGTTCTTACGCGCGTAGCATGATTGGCACAGGTATCCATCATTTTTTTATTGGTAGGCTCATACCATTTGTTGTGTTTAAAAAAATCGGCATGCCCGAAAACATGTGCCATAACCATCTTTTGGTCGACATTTAAGTTGCCTTCCATCAGATAGGCATAAACCGGATCTGTATTCACTACCATTTCATATATTTTGGATAGTCCATACTGATAACCCTTTGAGAGCTGTTCGTACTGCATACCAAAAGACCAATGCGGATAACGTGTAGGAAAACCACCGTAGGCAGCAAACGCATTCATTTGCTCTCCCGTTACCATTTCAAAAACAACGGGATAAAAATCCAAACCATAATCCTTAGCCAATTTTTCAATATGGACTCTAGCTTTTTCTAATGCTTCTGGTAATTTTCCCACTAATTGCCCTTTCCTAAAAAATCTCTAATGGAATCCGGAATTTTTTCGCGGTTGGGTATGCGCGAGGTAATCAATTTTTCATCATTAGGCAGTTCTTTTAATAAGTCTTTCAAAAACTGTCCACTTCCATATTTACTCTCTACTTGCCCGTAGCCAAACATATTTACTTTAGGCAAAATTTTATCCTTCAGCAAGCGCATGCAATACTTCGTATCCTCCGCACTCCAATTATCACCGTCAGAAAAATGAAAAGGATAAATATTCCAATCATCAATAGGATATTCTTCTTCAATTATTTTATTCAAAAGCTGATAGGCTGAAGAAATCAACGTGCCGCCCGCCTCAGAGGTGCGGAAAAATGTATCCTCATCCACTTCTTTGGCATTGGCATCATGAATGATAAAGCGAGTTTGAAGGCCTTTGTAATGATGCTTAAGCCATGTATGTATCCAAAAAGATTGCAAGCGCACGATCTCTTTTTGCTCACCACCCATAGAGCCGGACACGTCCATGATATAAATTACCACGGCATTGGATTGCGGTATGCGTGCTGGCTTAAAAGAGCGAAAGCGCAAATCTTTTTTGATTGGTACAATGATGGTTTCTTCTGGGTCGTAGTGCCCCGAAGCAATGTAGCGCTTTAAGGCCTCCTTGTAGGAGGCTTTAAAATTGCGCAAGTTGGCAGGCCCAACATCGGTCATACCTTTTAATTTGTATTTTTGGTTTTCTAAAGCCTTATGACCCTTGGGCTCGATGCTCGGTAAGGCCAGCTCTTGCCCCAGTATTTCCGCCAGCTCATCAAAGGTAATGTCCACTTCTACCGAATGCTCGCCGCCTTGGTTGCCCGCTTGGTTGGGTTGCCCTTCACCTTGGCCTGCCTCTCCTTCGCCGCCTTCACCTTCACCCTGACCTTGTCCGCCTTGTGATTTTGGACCATAACGAAATTTCGGCAGTTCAATTTGCGGAACCGGGATCTTCACATACTCATTCTCCCGCTTACCCACCATTTCACCTTTGGTGATGTATTTTTTAAAATTCTCGCGAATTTTTCCGCGAACTATGTCACGAAATCTTTTGTGGTCTTGATCAATAGCCATTAGTCTTTCTTTGCATCTCCCCTAGCAAAAACACTAGAGACATAGTTCAATACATCATTTGCAGAAACCTCATCGTAGCCAAAGTCTTTTATCAAACGAGATTTCACTACCGAAATTTTCTCTTCTGTTTCTTTATCTGCAGCAGAAGAAACCAAAGAAGACAACTTGATGGTATCTTTTTGATCTTCAAAGACTTTTAACTCCAAGGCCTTATAAAGGCGCTCATTGGCTTTATAGTCAAATCGGCGGCCATCGATGGACAAGGCTCCGATGTAGTTCATAATTTCTCGGCGAAAATCATCCTTGCGCGACTCGGGAATTTCAATCTTTTCCTCAATGGAACGCATCAAGCGCTCATCGGGTTCCTCATACTTGCCAGTAAATTGATTTTTTACTTTTTCTTTTTGCGTATAGGCTTTCACATTGTCAATGTAGTTACCACAAAGTCTTTGCAAGGCCGACTCATCAGCACTAATAGCTCTTTGCACCTCGGATTTGATAATGTCTTCATATTCTTGTCGTACAATACCAATCAATTCACGGTAATCCGCTTTTAACTCTTCATTGTTGATCAATGAGTGATTCTTCAAGCCAGATTCCAGTTCGTTTAAAACCATGAACGGATTTACACAACCTTTGTTCTGACTTTGTGCACGAACAATGGCGTTGGATAATTTGTCTTGCACATAACGAGCCGAAACACCATCAAGTCCCTCTCGAAAAGCTTCTTTTCTTAATTCTTTTACGTTGTCCTCTGTAAATCCGGGCAAAATCTTTCCACTATACAGCTTCAATTTTTGCAAGCGCGTAACATTGGATTTTTTCGGTTTTTCTAAACGCGTAAGAACGGCCCACATTGCTGCCATCTCAATGGTATGGGGGGCAATGCTTACTCCTCTCACCTTACGAGAGTTGAAATCTTTTTTGTAAATACGAATTTCCTGATCCCATCGAGTAATATAAGGAATGTCTACCTTTACCGTTCTATCTCTAAGAGCTTCCATAAACTCGTTGTTTTGTAGTTTGCGATACTCGGGCTCATTCGTATGACCAATGATCACCTCATCAATGCTTGTTTGTGCAAACTTTTTAGGTTTGATTAGGTGTTCTTGAGATGCACCCAACAAGTCATATAAGAAGGCTACATCTAACTTTAGCACCTCAACAAATTCAATCATACCGCGATTGGCAATACAAAACTCCCCATCAAAGTTAAACGCTCTAGGATCTGAGTCCGATCCATAAATAGCAATTTTACGGTAGTTGATATCACCAGTTAACTCCGTGCTATCTTGGTTTTTCTCATCTTTGGGCTGAAATGTACCGATTCCCACACGATCTGCCTCACTGAGAACCAAACGCTTAACGCGTACATGTTTTAAAACTTTGGTTATGTCCCCATCATATTTATCCATATACTGTTGAAAAATAAATCTCGATGGCGGACTAAGCTCACCCTTGATGTTTACCTTATAATCGCTATCAATACCGCGATTCAATTCTTCTAAAAATGTCTCGCGCATATGTACCGGAATGATCAAAAGAGGATCTTCATTCATTGGCGAGTGAAACTTATGTGTATCTTTACCTAAAATCTCTTCACCGTCTTCATCTACCCACTCAAAGGTATAGAGTGCGCCTTCTTCGCGGCGAGAGTATTCCTCTAGTCCTTTTTTAATAACTCGGCAAATTGTGGACTTAGCAGATCCCACAGGGCCATGAAAGAGTACCACACGCTTTTCTGTGCCATATCCCATCGCGGCACTCTTTAAAATATTCATGAACTTCATAATGGAGATGTCCATGCCAAAGACGGCATCGTTGCCACCATTTTGCTCATCATCAAAGAACTTGTAGTGAGTAATTGTCTTTTTAAAATCAACATACTCTTCTGTGCCGTAGGTCATAATCATGTCATACATACGCTGAAAGGCATTTCGAGTTACCTTTGGGTTTTCCCGTACAATATTGAGATAATCATCAAAAGAGCCAGACCAAGTTATGTCTTCGATCTTTTTGTTATCCTTTAATTTCTCAATAAGATTTTTGGCACTAAATTCAGACATGGTTTACCTTCCCTAGGACCTTTGCAGTCTCTACTAATAGTATAAGACTTTAAGCTTCCTAGGAAAAGGGAATTAAAAAAAATTGTCTGCTTAGATCTGAAACGTATCCGCGCTTGTCTCGACTTTAGACCGGAAGCCTTTTAAGCTTAGCTGTATTCGAGCTGATGGAGTTTCCACTTCAATTGCACGCTGCTGACTTTTTCGCTTCAGCCACTGTAATGAGATTTTTTTATTGCTATTATTACATTTGCTTAAAAAACCCTTTTCATCTCGCTCGCATTGCCAATGTTTTCCTTTTGGTTCTTCATCAAAAAGTATTTTTACCAGTAAGTAAGGGTCTAAATCTGTGTGAATCAGTGGCCGCATGGCACGAGGACTAGCATTGACCTGGCGTTTTTTATTGGTCTTAGCTAAATAATAGGAAACCTTATCACGGTTTAAAATAAAATAGCCGAGCTCCATACCAATGGATGTAGAAAAATCCATTCGCAGCTGATCTGGTTTGCGTGCGACGGCATCAACATTCACCAGCGCAGACTTTGCCGCGCGCTTATCACGAATCATGGCGCGTATATCCCATGCACCTTCTTCGTATTCATTAAATTTTGTTGGTGAAGCACACGATACTAAAACGCTAATCATTAACAGAAGCAGGCTGACGCTCTGCTTCGAGCTTTTGCGTGGTGCGGTTTGCTGATGGAAGGGAAAGTGCTTTTTTGACGGAAGCCAGTTTGCGCTGAAGTTTAGATTGCTCATTCTCATCCTTTTCATGTTTGAGTGCGTGTTGATAATATTTCACTGCCTTTGCAGGCAAGTTAAACTTATAATACGCATCACCTAGGTGTTGTGCAATCACACTTTCTTCTGGTTCTAATTTGAATGCCACTTCTAAATATTGAATCGCCTTTTCGTACTCGCCTTTTTTGTAATACACCCATCCAAGTGTATCCATATAGAAGGCATCTTGTGGTTTGATTTCCAAGGCACGTAGAGCGTAGTCTTCTGCTTCGTCCAAATCGACACTTAACTCTGCCATTGTGTAGGCTAAAAAGTTCATGGCTTGAGAGTGATCTTCGTTCAGCTCTAGCACCCGACGCATGCGCCGCATCGATTCTTCCTTGTCTCCCACTTTATCAAAAAAGGAGCCCAAGAAATATTGTATTTGCGGATTGTCAGGAAATTGTGCTTCGGCATCAGATAAAAACTTCACCGCACCTTTATAATTTGATTTCTGATCTAAGAGACTTGCATAGAGCGTATAAAATTGTAATACATCGCCACGTTTTTTTAATACGTCCTCATTCCACTTTATCGCCTCTTCTACTTGCCCCTCCATCTTCATCAAATAAATGCCGTGAATGCTAGCATCGACAAAGTAAGAACTTGCTAGAGGGATTTGTCTATAAAGCTCAATGGCTTTTTTGTTTTGGCCAATCTCTTCGTAGATTGCGGCCAAATAAAAGCGAATTTTATCGGATTCTGGCACCTCATTTAAAATCGCCTGCAATCGATCAATGGCTTCATCGTATTTTTTCTGCTCAATATAGATCATGGCAATTTTAACTTTTGCATTCAGACTAGGATTCATTGTCTCTAAAACCTTGAAACGCTTTAGCGCCATTTCATAGTCTTCCTGCTCAAGGTGAATCATTGCCAAGACTTCTAAAATGCGCTCCTCATTACCATACTTTTCTAAATAGCTATCGTAAAAACGAATGGCTTTTGCGTTGGAGTCTTTTTTGTAGTCGTTACCAAGGGCTAAGACCGCGTCGACAAAATCCGGCTTCATTTCCAAGGCTTTTTGATAATGACTTTCTGCTTTTTTATCCTGCTCTTGAGCAGCATATACTTTGGCCATATAAAAATAGCCCAAATGCCTTGCCTTACCCTCTTCCAGCTCCGTTACAGCACGAAACTCTTTTAAAGCTTCTGGATACTTTCCTTCCTCAACATAAAGTGCGCCCAGATAAAGCCTGGCCTCCTCGCTTTCTGGTTTTAGCTCGACTACCTTATTGTATTGGTCTTTTGCCTTATTAAACATACGCAAACTCGTGTATATGCCTGCCAACAAAAAGTGAGCAGAGACAAGATCTGGTTTGGCCTGCACAGCAAGCTTGGCCTGCTCAATGGCTTCGCTAACATAACCGCGGCGTAGATACTCCGCCGCTAGTTTTACCCGAACTTCGTAGGCATCGGCATCATAAGCCAGAGTTAATTTGTAGGACTCAATGGCTTTATCACTGTCCCCCTCCAAACTATAGGCCTCGGCCATGGTAAAGTGATAATCTGCCTGCATTTTCATATGCAGTTCATCCAAAGTGCCATCATCTTTGAATTGAGGCTTTAAAGAAGCCGGTGCTCGCTGCTCAAAGTCTTGATAGTGAAAAGCCGTCTCTCCTGTGGAGGAATTGCGCAAATCGCTATGTGAGCATGCGACCATGATTGTGGAATAGGCTACAAGTATGCCTGATAGTCTTTTCATCATATAAGACATCGGAATAAAAACGCACGATCTTAATGAAATAGCGGGGGCTAATGGAAACTAGCGCTTGGTCCTGAACTAGCGCCAAATTAGGGACGTAATATAGCCGAGATCATCTCCTTGAAATCGAACTTCGCCCTTGGAGGCCCCAAATTCGATATTCTGAGTTTCCTCTTTGGCGTTCGAGCCCCAGGACCAAACAACCAAATGCGTTGGCTGTCCGTAAACATCCTTCAAAACCCGGTAGTGGTAAGGGTTCCCCCAAGGATCAATTCCCACTATGCCCTCTGGCTTAAAAGCGCCTGATTTAGAGGCAGGTTTTCGCATCCCCGTGGGCTGCTGCATATCTTGGATTTTACTGACCAGTTCATTGGATAAAGATCGAGCACGATACATCGCCTCATTATGGGCATGGGAGCTCGACTGCTTAAGAATGATCGGTAGCACCAGTACAATGATGGCGATGAGAGAAGCCAAACACATAAGCATATCAGCTGCGGTAAACCCATGTTTTTCTTTTATTTTTTCAAAATTGATGGCCTCTAGCATGGATTTTCCCCCTACTAGACCATCGGCTAGAAAAAGACGAACTTTAGGCTTTTTCTAACCCCCATGACTAAGCGCATTGTCAGAGGTGTAAGTGCTTAATATTGCTTAGCGTAATGCCTTTATAACAGGCTTTATTGGCCTTGACAATATGTGACGTAAAGCCTATTTTCCCGGTGATAACGCAACCAACCTAAAACGGAATGGAGACGAAATTGGATACTTTAACAAACAACAGCAATTTAACGACTGGCACTCCATCAAAGAGCACAAAAGTGAAAATTATTAAGAGATACCAAAACCGCAAACTATATGACACTCAGCAATCTTGTTATGTTACGCTTGATGATATTGCCAAAATGATCCGTGCTAGCGAAGAGGTTATGGTGGTTGATAACAAAACCAAGCGAGATATCACTGCCGCCACATTGACCCAGATTATCTTTGAAGCTGAAAAAAAATCTGGTTCCTACGCTCCTCTTTATACGCTTCGAGAAGTGATTCAAAACCAAGATGGCAGTATCTCAGCATATTTAGCTAAATTGGGAGCATTTCCTGCTTCTCATAAAACCAAGATTTCCGATGAGCCTGCCATTGTGGATAACAATGTAGGGAGCAGCAAAACTACTTCCTCCTACGACGATGCCAAGAGCAACTTAAATCAACGCGTGGGTGCTGCCGCCAATAAAGAAGAAAATCAAAATACTTTGATTGATAATGATGATGTGATGCCAGAGCTGCCTAGCTCCAGCAACAAAGCATTCAATATCTAATTGGTTTTTTCTAAATCTTGATAAAAAAAGGGCTTATTTTAAGCCCTTTTTTATTTTAACGAGCGGTGTTTTATAAAGCTGACTTTGCCCGGCTCCACCACCACTTCTACTTCCTTAAAAGGGGATATGGGCACCTGGGCATTGCTTAGTGTTTCGATTTTTAATTTATAGGTTCCTGCGGGCAAATAGATTTTTGCCACCTGGATGCTCGAGGGCAACAACAACCACTGCCGCAAATCTGCTTGGTCGGCAATGTTCATTGCCACCCATGCAAGTTGCCCCAGGCCCTCATTCTCCTTTCCGATCTGCTTAGCTAGCACCGCCTTTGTTGCTACCCCTGCCACACGTTTTGCTATCAAGGCGGCATATTGCTTTTCAAGAGAGGAAATTGCCAAAGTGCTGATATCTAGAACTGGAGAGGTCTCTTTGACTAGATCCTTTTCTAGTACTGTCACCCTAGCTTGCACGCCGGTCACATCCACAGGGTAAAGTTTTGGAATGCGGTGCCACTGCGGGTGGGGGAACTTTCTGGGCGATCTACCCTGCTCGTATATCACCACAACCTGACCATCTTTACGTGAGAACTCTACTTCCTGAATATCAGCAAAATCTTTTTTATATTTTGCATGGTCGGCCCCTCGGCCCAGCCTCTTACTCATGCGGAGCAAATCGTATTTTACTTCCTCAAAGTTCGGAGCATATTTATAAGTATTTTTGTAATCGATGTACGCACTATCTAAATCGCCATTTTGCTCCCAAATTAGTGCCGACAAATAATACGCATAAGGCATCTGCTCAAAAACTTTTTTTCCATCCATTTCAATCTTATTGATACGTTCGTGGATACGGCGCACCTCAACTCTGGCCGCTTCATAATCTTTTAAAAACAAAAAGTTTTTGGCTGCATAAACAGGGATCAATAATTTTTCGTACTCATCGCCTTTGTACTGCATCATGCCTTCATTCAAAGCCAAGGAACCCGCAATTTTTGAAATGCTGTGATAGTCATTCCACTCCGCCACATCGTAGGCGAGCTGAAAGCCGCGATTGCTCTCTTGGTAGTTGCCCGCCTCCTGCTGAGCAAGGGAATAATCCAATAAAAAGGGCAGCTGATCTTTAGAATCGGTAAAGGCTTTTTCTTTAAGTAATTCGGCTGCTGCCGCGGCTTCGCCATTTTTCATATGACGAAGGGGTAGCGACAGCTGCGATTGATAAGAAGCGCAGCCTAGTAAAAGGCATAAAACTACAAGCAGCTGCGCCCTCATGTGTTTAGATTCCTACACGTTGTTTTCTATATTTTTTTCGGAGCTGCTTTTGACCGGTCCACTCCATGACGCCAGTTTTAAGGTTCGTTAGAATCAAGGTAACTTTGTAGTAAACAGTTTTGTCTTTACCGGCTTGTTGAACAATGGAATCCAATCGGCCATTTAAAATAAGATCTGCACCAATTTGCCCACCGGGACCTTTTTTGGTTTGATCGGAAACCATACCTGATCCCTGGTATTCATACTCTTCGGCTATATCACCACGAGCTTCTTTATCTACAAACTTGGCTTTTTTGGATGCCATAATTTCCACTTTCACCATATCCATTATACTTTGCGTATCAATATGCTCACTGGTTTTGTTTTCCAATTTGGTTACCATGATGATCGGAGTGAGCTTGGCTCGACGAATCACCTCCGTTTGCACCATATCACTCACCAAAGAATTCACTACCTTTTGCATATCGGTTTCGGACCATTTGTCATTTAAGTTATTAGATGCGTTGATATCCTCATCGTACTCACCCTTAACAAAAGCGCGAGGACCACATGCAGAAAAAACAAATAATGATAAAATGAATAGGCTTAAAATTTTCATGATTTTCTCCTTAGAGCCTATATTCTGGCTGTCGGAGAAATGGGTCAAGTCTAGGTGCAAAGTTTATTGGCCGCCACTGCCTGTGGGACGTTGTGAAGGTTGACGGATTCTCCCCGCCTCTTCCACACTTAGGTCTTCATGTAAGTGAATGCCAGTGCCATCTGCCTCTGCATTTTGCATATACTTTTTTACAAAATCTCGACGTAGCTGCTCTTGATAACGCCAATTCTGTCTTTGATACTCGGCTTCTTGCCTGGCCTGCTCAAAAGGGTCCTGGCTATAAATCACATCCGGCTGCTCAAAACTAGGATTGACCTCTTCGGGAGCCTCACGAATCACTCCATAAGTATTCGCATTTGGAGCAGTATCATCCACTTGCAAACCTTCTTGGTATTGGTATTTATCTTTTAAAAGTTCGCCTTGCTTTTTTTGCAGCTGACGTTTGTTTTCCAATTGCTGTAAATACTGATTCGCTTTGTGGTCTGGAGCCAATGATTGCGCCATCAACATGGAGGAAAATAAAAGTAAAATCATAGGCTTATTATAACCTAGCGAAGATATTCTATAAAACTAGAAAGACAAAAACTGGTATCAAGCCAAGAATTCGTATCAAATTGAGACAGTTCTATAATTTTAACTGCCTTAAATTCCTTTTATTCGTGTGCAGCAAAGCGAACTTGGCCGTAGCGTAGTCCAGCTTGGCACTTACCCATACTGGGCTTCTTATCTGAACAACGGGCAAAGTTTCCATGCAAAACCATGGGATCTTTTTGAATTTGCTCCAATTGAAATATATAAACATCGTTGATCTCAGCACTTCTTTGCTGACAATATACCGAAAAGTTTAACAGGCCTTTGTTATGTAGAACCTCAAGGTCAAAAACATTGCCGGCCTTTGTAGAACAAGGAATTTCCTCGCTCATAGCAAAGCCTTGAAGGGAAACTATCAAACCGTTTTCCCCTTGTTGTAGCAATAAGGTTGGCGGGGATTTATGAACCTCTACCAAAGTCGCCAACTGCGATGTAACTTGCTTTGCTTTTTGCATCAGAGCATGATGATTTTTTTCTAGTAAATCTTTTTGACCTAGCATTTGCTTAAGCTTTTCTTTTGATTCTTCATCGGGCAAATAAGTATCTCGCAACTGGGCCAAGCGCTGCTTTATCTTTTTATGCTTTTTTGTCTTGAGCTTTAACTTAAACTTCATTTTTTGAATTCGGTAGTGATCCCTTTGGTCTTCCGGCTTTTGCATCTCGTCGGCAATCCACTTGTTTATGGCCTCAATATGCTGTTGAACAAGATCCCGCTCGTCTTCATAGGACTGATAAATGGCATAGTTGTCCGCTCCCATATGCTCTGTCATAAATGAGCGAATCAACAACTTTACCTTACCCATATTGTACGTCAAATCTGCAAGTAATTTTAGCACTTCCTTTTTCATTGCCATTAGTTGAATGGCTTGCGGCCGGTGCTCATCCTCTCCCCATAAAAACCAGTCCTGGTTTTGCAATCTTGCATCTTTTAACGATAACGCTGAAAATGCCTCGGCTTCACTTGGCGGCAAAGGATCTTGCACCACCTTCGCTGGTTCAGGACTACAATTTAAAATCGAAAAACATAACAATAATAAGATTCTTTTCCAAATTCTCATAGCTCTCGTCCTAAAAATATAGAGTGATCTGTCCATAATAAATTTCGGTTTTATTGGTGTTCTTGCCGTCGATAGGCATCGCATAGCTCAACATAAATTTTGCGGGCAGATCGAATTTTTTACGCCGAAAAGCACCGATTGTGGAATACTGATATTTGAATGTTGCAGAAGTTAATTGCGCTTCGCCTTCTAATTCTTCCAACCAACGATAACGAAAGGATTCATAGGCGGAACCTGAATAAGAAACGGGAAAAGCGTACTGATAATCATAGGAAAAACCAAAGAGGGAGCCGTCGGAGGAATCACCCGCTTCGATGCCAGCACTTAACCATACTTCGTCACCAAGTTTTCTATCTAAAGTTTCTTTTTCTCGAGATAGGGGGGACCCTGCCTCCTCTGGTATGCGCTTTTCTATGGTGTCAGCAAATTGATAGTTGTACATAAAATTCAGCGAATAGGTCATTGGCATGCCTATTCTAGCCAAGGGATCGTCGTACTGATAAACAAGACCTGTTTGGTAATCCCATTGTCCATCTCCAGTAGGGATATCCACAACCTTGTCCGCATCAGGAGCAATACCAGTGGGGGCAACCAAATAGTTTTTCCAAAGCAAAGAATGCTGTTTATCTTCGTAAACTTGCCGCTTCACTACAAAATATATGTCACCCACAGCGGTAAAGTCTTCGGACTCCAATGGTTTGTAATTGTAGTCCGATAAGATCGTCGCTACGGCATTATCGGCCAGATTTTTTATCTCTTGTTTTTGAGAAGGAGATGGGTTTGCAGCAAACCACGCCTTTGCCTGAGCATTGGGTAAAAACGAAGTGGCCAAACTTGTTTTCACCGTATAAACGGGAATCACTATGGCCAAGCTCGTTCGGTCATTGTAGCCATAGGCTAGGACTGGGGCTTTAATGTCCATTGATACATTTAAATCTGCATCTACATTACCAGGACTACCGTTTAGCGGGTCCACGCCCATGGCTTGCAGCGAAGACTTGGCATTTAACAACTTTTGCCCAGAAAACTGATTTAATACTTGTTGCCATTTTACCTGTTGCTTCAATCCCTGTGAAAGCGGCTCAATGGATCCGGCATTGGCAAAGCGATCTGAAACTTCTGTATAATATTGCCGAAAACGCGGACTAAAAACCCCTTTAGGAAGGGTACCGGTGGTTTCCACATCTGTTGGAGGAGTTAGGGCCCAAAGTGATTCTGATAAGAAAAAAACTAAAAGAAGCATCGTTTTCATAGAGGCTCCTGCAAACAAGCAAGCTCAAAAGTCTGCCTTGCTTTTTTCATGGATATTTCATTTTCAAAAAGTCGATCTTTTGCAAAATCATGTATGGATCGCGCCGTTAACTGATTCAATATGGTGCAAGCCTTACGGCGCTCCTTGAGCGTTCCATTCATAAGCACTTGGGCGTAAGCCAAATGATTTTCTACCAAGTCATTGCCTTTTTTGAAGGCTCGCCCCATGTCCTCTATGGCTCGCTTGCGTGAACCGTCAAATAAATCCGGTAGGCGCTCCAGCAACATGGCACTTACACGATAGGGACCATAATATTCTACCGCCGCCCCTTCTCTTTGATCCATATCCGTAAGGTAAATGGATGTGCCTAAATCTAATAATATATCTCGGCGCCGGGCTAGGATCTCATTTTCCCCTTCTGCATCCGACCACATATAAAGAGCCCAACCATGGTAAAAATAAGCTTCGGCAAACTCTTGGTTCAGATCAATAAGGCCAATTTCCTTCGCCTTGTCTGCATCACGAATGGCTTGTTGCAAGGCCTTTTGGCGAAGCGAGCCCTTATCTAATGTTAGAGATTTCCAAATGTACAATCGAGAGGAAAGAACTTTGATTTTGTATGCAAGCTTTGCATCCGCGCTACTTTGATAGGCAAGCTGCAACTTTTCTATGGCCTGATCTACGTATATTGCTTGGTTGCGAGATGCATACAATTGAACGGCTTGATCATAGAGAATTGCTGCGGATTGTGCCCTGGCACTAAAAGCTGCAAAAAATAAGCAAAAAGCAATTCCCCATCTGGTCACTAGCTCATCCCCCCTTCGCTAGAAACTAAAAGATTTCTAACGAAGCCTAGTGGCTTTTGCAAACTTTTCGAAGGGGAATCTAAGAAAAAAAGCCATTGCTAGCGAAAATCCGCGGCACGGAGTCAAAGTGGCACTAATTGTGCTTTATTTTTGAACTTCTAAAATCATACGCTTGGTGCCCTCAGGCATAGCTCTGGGGTGAGCATAGGATTCTATCTTAATCTGCTTAATGGTATTTAAATAGGTCTTAAAAACCTCAAAATTTGCATCTGAAATTTTGAAATGGAAGTAGCGATTGCCATTGGGTTTTTCCCAACCAATGGGCACACTGCCACCTTTTTCAGCTCCAAGCTCTCGAAGCTTTTCTTCAATGGCATCCGCCACCACATTATAATTGTCCATTTTTAAGAAAGCTCGAAACAAAATTCCTGCGTGGGCGGGATCTTTCTTTTTTTCCACCACCGGCTCCACCGGCTCCTTAGCCTCCGCTTCGGCCGCCTTCTTAAGCTCCTCTTCTTGCTCCGCTAACTTGGCTTTTAAATCTACTTCTTCCTCTTTTTCTGCATCCCTTGCTAAAACCTTGGCATTGGACACTTGTTCGGAATCATCAAAGGTAGGATCGATGGCCTCCACCACGTCTTGTACGAGATCAGAATCCTCATGCATAGCTGTGGGTATCTGGGATAGCTCGTCGGTGGTTTTCACCTCGGCCAGTACCACTTCATCTGGATTTCGCTGAAAGTATTGCATTACTTTTTCACTGGGAAAATACATGATCAAAAGCACACAGGTTGCAGCGAGCGCGCCGTATTTGGCCAGATTGACGCCGGCTTTTTTTATATAGTAAAGACTACCCTCACCCTCAAACTCTTGTAGTAAAACCTGATGATATGGCTGGGAAATGGTGATTTTTTTTAGCGAGCCCGTATACTTGATGGCTTCTTGCAAGCGCTTCAATTCTTCTTGCAAGTCATCTTGTTCCGCCAAAAATTCTTTTACCTGCTGCCGGCGCAAAGAATCCAGCGAACCACTTGCATAATCATAGAGTAGTTCTTTGCAGCGAAATTTTGTCATACGATTGATTGGCATTTAATCCTCTACAATCTTTCCTAGTTTTTTTAGCGCATTACCAATGCGAAAGCGTACGGTGCCATCGCTAAGCCCCATGCCTTTTGCAATATTATGATCCGAAATATTCATTACGTGGGACCAAATCAAAAACAAAGCCTCTTCTTCTTTGCTTTCACGCAAAAGCTGTTGCCACAAACTCAAATCAATGCTTTCAGGCACAACAAATTTTAAGCCCTCCGGCGGTTTTTGCGGCCGCAAAAAAGAAAGCATACGCTTGTCATTTTGCATTCTCTTCCAATAAAAATAGGTCCAAAAAACGAGTAAAGAGCCATCTTCCTCTTTGCTGGGATCTTCTTTGTATATTTTGTTTAAGCGCAAAATGGTGCGATAAATGCCTTCATGCATTTTATCTTGGTTAGGCAAAGTTAAGAAAAAAAACCTTGCGACTGCTGGTATTTGAGATTCAACCATAAATCAATCCGAACAAAGTTGTCGAAGTAGATTTAAATTATCTAATACTTTTCCGGAGCCTATCACAACACAGGTAAGAGGATCTTCTGCAATGGATACGGGTAAACCAGTTTTTTCTCTTAGCAAGACATCCAGATTATTCATAAGCGCGCCGCCACCAGTAAGTACAATTCCATTGTCCACTATGTCCGATGCTAGTTCGGGCGGAGTTTTTTCTAACGCCGTTCTTACGGCATCCACTACTTCCGATAAGGGGTCCATCAAAGCATCATAAACTTGCGAGGAAGTGATCTCGATCGTCTTTGGCGCACCTGCCACCAAGTCTCGACCCTTAATTTCCATGGACTTTTCATCATCAAAAGGAAAAGCGTTGCCAATTGTAACCTTGATGTTCTCGGCTGTACGCTCACCAATGAGTAAATTGAACTGACGGCGCACATAATTCACGATCGCCTCATCAAAGCGATCCCCTGCAACTTTAATGGATTTACAATATACAATTCCACCTAGTGAAATTACGGCTACCCCAGTGGTACCACCACCAATATCCACCACCATATTTCCACCTGGCTCTGTAATAGGAAGGCCAGCACCAATTGCGGCAGCCATGGGCTCTTCGATCAAATAAACTTCCCGCGCTCCAGCAGAGGTGGCGGACTCTTTCACCGCCCGTTTTTCCACTTGTGTGATCCCGTAAGGAACACAAATAATGATTCTAGGCGGAATGATACTGCGGCGATTGCCCGTGGACTTGGTGATAAAGTACTTGAGCATACTTTGTGTGACTTCAAAGTCGGCAATCACGCCGTCTTTAATCGGACGAATGGCAACAATACTGCCTGGTGTTCTGCCCAGCATATCTTTCGCTTCCGCCCCAACTGCCAAAACTCGATTTTGCATGCCACGATAATTCTTTTGTACGGCCACAACGGAGGGTTCATCCAAAATAATGCCTCGACCCTTAGCATATACCAAGGTGTTTGCTGTACCTAAATCAATGGCCATGTCGTTGGAAAAGTATTCTGAGAAGCGATCTAAAAATTTCATATAATAACATCCTATGATGGAGACAAAAATCGAGTCAACACAGATATTTAGCGAGGATTTAAAATATAGATTCAAAGTCTCAGGCAAATTCGCTAAGATGATTGCGAATGAAAGCGCTGTTAGAAAATGTCGATCAATTTTTGCATAATTGTGACGCTTGCAAAGAGGCCATCTTAAGTCTCAAAGAGGGTGCTTGCTTGGTCATTGTCATCGACAAGCGTGAATCCATTGCCGTAAGGCGCAAAGCCAATGATTTTGAAGTAAAAGAAGAATTACCCTCTAACTACGATGCTTTACTGCGCTTGGATGCCGATGCCTACAACCAAATCGTAGCCAATCCGGAGATTTCTCTCGCCGATCTTGGTTTGCTACTTTTAAAGCATATATTGATGGAAAAAGTAGACGTGGAGTTTCAATCCGGAATCCTCACTCTTATTCGAAAAGGCTATTGGAACTTGGCCCTTTTGGCTGGCAGCCCGTTTTTAACGCAAATGTCTACCTACGGCTTTACCCAGGCGCATAAAGTCTATGCATGGATCGAGTCCAAACGTAAATAATTAAAAATACTTTGTTTTTTATTATGACCATGGCCTCTGCAAGGCTTTGTAAATCAGGATTGTCGCCACCGAAGCTCTTGCTGAATATGCTGCTCCAAAAGCTCTTTTCCCCTGGCGGCATCTGCGAACAAATCCTCTAAAATGGGCAACAAACTTAGACCATGGTCGGGCTCGGACAGAAAAAGCGGACTACGTCGCAAATAAAAATCTCGAAGATTTAGGCACATGGTTTTTGCAGCGGCATGCTTGGCCTCCAGCTGCCAGATACTTTTTGTCGACGCGCGTTCGCGCTGCAAAATTTCTTCCGTTTCCAATCCATGGCGAGCGGCCAGTATTTTTATCTCCGCAAGAGAAAACTTCGAATTACGGGCCCACACCTCACTTAAGCGCATGGCCTCTCGATGTAGATCGGCCGTAACCATGGGGTTAATGGCCTTATCCGTATCCGAGGGATGAAAACTCATTCGATCTTCCGCAGAAAAAGAATTGAGTGCAGCATCCACCACTTCCTTGGCCATCAATCGGTATGTGGTGTACTTGCCCCCTGCCACAAAGGTAATATTTTGTTCATCCTCAATAATCACATGCTCCCTAGAAGTTTTTCCCTCACTACTGGAGCCATCATCCACCAAAGGACGTACCCCAGAGTAAGAAGAGAGAATGTCTTTTTCTATTAAATCTAGGCCCGGAAAATATTTGTTCACCACGGCCAACAAATAATCAATGTCCTCTTTTTCAGTTTTTACCTCGCGAGGATTACCAGGATAATCCGTATCGGTGGTGCCAAAGATCACCATCTCATGCCTTGGAATTCCAAAAATAATGCGCTTTTGATCATCCGAAAACATTACTACGGCTTGCTTTAGCGGCGCCCGCTCCTTTGCAACGGTAATATGAATGCCTTTCGTGGGACGTAAAATATGTCGCCATTTTTTCAAGACATTATCTGCAAAGATGTCCGTCCAAGGCCCCAAGCCGCCGATAAAATGTTTGGCGCGTATGCTATATTGTTTGCCGCTAAGCACATCCTCACATGTCATGGCCGTAATTTTTTCGTCCTGATAATGCGCCTCCACCACCTTCATATAATTGGCAATATCGGCTCCCATTTCATTGGCACTACGCAAACTTTCAATTACCAATCGATCATCATCCATATAACCATCTGAATAAACATAGGCACCCTTTAAACCCTTAGGATCTAACATGGGCAAACGCTGCATGGCCTCATCTTTATTTAAGTGCTCAAAAAGCTCCGGCGCTTCATATAACGATAAAAGATCATAAAGCGCCATGCCCAAACCTAGTTGCAACATACCAACCCGTGCGCCCTCATAAACGGGCAATACAAAACGAAGTGGATGGGAAAGATGAGGGGCAATATCAAAAAGTTTGGCTCTTTCACTCAAAGCCTCAAAGACCAAAGAAAACTCTAAGTTCTCCAAATAGCGAATGCCACCATGAATGAGTTTGGAAGAGCGAGAACTTGTACCGCTTGCAAAATCATCGGCTTCAACAAGCGCTACCTTCATCCCTCTGCTTGCAGCATCTCGGGCAATGCCGGCGCCATTGATACCGCCGCCCACAATCAAGACGTCATAGACGTGATGTGGGAACTTTTCTATATTTTCTTCTCGTGTTTTTGCAGAAAACTCACGCATGCTTATGTCATCTTTGTTGTATTGGTTGAGTAAAAATTGGTTTGTTCTTTTATTAATGGGTGGGATTCTAATTGATGGCTTTCCACCAATTGCTGACTAAACAACAATTTTTGCAAATGCTTTTCTCTAGCCGTGCGATAGGCAACATCTAAAAGATAATCTCGCTCTTCTGGGCTTTGAAAGTATAAATGTTCCAGCCAGAGTGACTGCATATGTCCATGTAAAAACAAAATGGGTTGCGCCAAAAAGTAAGAAGAAATCCCCGAGTCATTTAAAACCGCATAGCTCCAACCTTTATCTAAGTAATGATCTAATGATTCTTCTCTCCAAGAAGCATGCCACTCAAGAAAGGATGGCTCGTCCTCAGGTAAATGGGAGCGCTCCAATTTTAAAATGCTGTCTTTATCTTCAGGCGTGAGAACTTTTACTTTCATGTCTGCAAAATAGCATGCTTTTAAGCTTAAAATAACAAAAAATCTTGCCTTTCTGTATTATCTACGCCTACTTAAGTATATGAAACATCGAGAATACAAAAATTTCTCTCCAGAAATCCAAGCTAAAATTGAAGAGCTTTTACAATCCCTAAATGCTTCGGACAAAACTTATGCAGTTTTTGATGCAGATGGTACTCTGTGGGACTTTGATTTGGGAGAGGTCTTTTTTCAATACCAAATCGACAATGAGCTAGTGAATCTTCCCAAAAACCCCATGCAATACTACCGGACAATGAAGAAAAGTAATCCCAAAGCCGCATACTTGTGGTTGGCACAAATCAACGAGGGAGTAAAAATTGACACTTTACGCGGATGGGCCAAGGCGTGTGTAGAGGAATATGGCGAACTACCTTTTTTCCCAGCCATAAAAACTTTGATTCAAAAATTTTTAGCAAAGAACATAAATATTTATGTTGTCACTGCTTCTGTCAAATGGGCCGTGGAGCCGGGCGCGGCTGTTTTGGGAATACCCAAGGAGCAGGTCTTGGGAGTGCAAACTAGTATTGATAATGGTTTGATTACCTCGGAACAAAAAGGGCCCATCACCTACCGAGAAGGCAAAGCCAAGGCATTTTTTTATGAAAGCCAAGGTGAGTCCCCCATCTTTGTGGCGGGCAATACATTAGGGGATTATGATTTGCTGGAAACATCCAAAGGACTAAGGCTGTGTTTGCAATCCGCCGCAGAAGGTAGCGAGTTGCGCAAAAGTGAAGAGGAATTGAAACAAAAAGCCATCGAAAAAGGATGGCTTTGTCATGAGTTTTAAATTTTTGTCAGCAAAGACTCTTGTTGCATTAAATCTTCAATTTCTTTTACCTCTTTCGGCACCGTTTCGGTTAAGTTTTTATAACCATCTGAGGTAATTAAAATATTGTCTTCAATGCGAACACCCATGCCGCGAAACTGCTCGGGGGCAGTGCTATCATCTTGAGGAACATAAAGACCTGGCTCGACGGTGAAATACATATTCTCCTCCAACGGACGAGACTCTCCATCCACCAAGTAAGCTCCCACATCATGAACATCCAAGCCCAACCAGTGACCCGTTCCATGCGGAAAATATTTTTTATAAAGCTCCTCATTTAGGATGGTGTCGGCTGACTCTTTAATAAGGCCTAAATCATGAATGGATTGGCTCAAATGTTTTTTACTAATTTCGTGCAGATCCTTAAACAGAGTGCCAGGTTTGCATACTTCTAAAACCGCCTTTTGCGCATTTAAAACGGCATCGTAAAAATCTTTTTGCGCGGAAGTAAATGTTCCGCTAACAGGAAAGGTGCGGGTTATATCGGCGGTGTAGTAACGATACTCGCAACCCGAGTCAATGAGAAGCAAATCAAATTCTTTGCACTCCTGATTGTTGGAGTTGTAATGCAGAACCGTTGCATTATCACCCGTGGCAACTATGGGGTTGTAACCTATGCGATCCGCGCCGCGCATTTTAAACACAAACTCCAACACCGCACATACCTGCCGCTCATTTACACCAGGACTAACAAACTTCATCGCCTCGCGGTGAGCCTCTGCCGATATTCTGGCAGCGGTTGCCATAACTTCAATCTCTTCTGCATCTTTATAAAGACGCATTTCTCCAATCATTTCTTTTGCATCTAGAATTGGAGGAATACCCAGACCGGTTCGCCCGCGAGATCTGCGTCCATCCTCCAGAGCCTGCAACAGCAATTTGTCAAATTCAGGATTCTTGTGAAATTCGTAATACACTTTATCTACAGGCAGCAAAAGCTCGCTTAAATGATCTTCCAGTTCTGTTATTGGGTAGCACGCATCCACTTGGTACAATTCCTTAGCTTTTTCCGGCCCTAAACGGCGCCCTTCCCACATCTCTGCCACCTCATCCTTGGGCTGAACAAAAAGCACACTCTCCGGGCTATGGCCAGGTCGAAATATAAAGATAGATTCTGCTTCCTCATAACCACTTAAGTAGTAAATGCTCGAGTCTTGCCGGAAGGGATGATCCACATCGTGATTTCGCCAAGCTTTTGGGTAATGAGTCAAAACCATGGCAGAGCCTTTAATAAAGTGTGCGAGTTTTTCTCGGCGTCGTTGAAATACTTCCAATTTTTACCTCTTAATATTTAATATGGCTGATGCACTTTGCTCTTCGCCCAACTGAATCAAACGCTTTGTTTTGCTAAGATCTAAGATGGAAACTTCCGATGTATTGATCGAAATATAGGAATCCACTTTGCTAGCAGCTTTTTCCATGCGCGTAGCAATTTCCTTCCATAATATTTTCTCTGCCTCTTGGTCGATCACCTTGGCAGAGCTTTGAAAATTATCGCCAGCAATCACATTCACCAAAATGATGTGATAGTCTTTTTCTTGGCGGAGCTTGGTGATTGCAGCATCTATAGCAAGGGCATCCGCATGCCAAGAGTTATAAGAATAAAATAGCGGTGGATAAGCGATACATTTTTTTAAATCTTTATAGGCAGGACCTGATTGCAACCAAGAAGGATTTTCCTGGCGAAAGTTAGTGGTAGGGCAAGAAAACGGAACGGTTGACTGCGCCAAATCATAAGCGGGGAAAACTCTTTCGATAAATAAGTTAATGCGGTTGGGATTTTCTAAATCGATTTTATTTTTAAAAAAGCCAGAGCTTGGCAAGTGCTCGTCCTTTAGCTTCGACATCTGCCATTCCACATCATGAACCTTCAGTTTTCTAGCGTAGATGGCGGCCATCATCGCTCCCCATTCTAAGCCCACGAGTCTTTCCGGCACCACCTCTTCTCTTTGTAGATTGCGAATCACTCCGATGTGAGCAAAGCTCTTCAAGCCACCAGGCCCGAAAATAATGGCCACGGGTTTTTGCTCTTCGGTTTTTGTCGCCGCAGGGACCTCTTGCTCTTTGGGCTCGCCGCCGCGCTTTTGCGTCTGGGCACAAGCAATACTAAGTAAAATAAGAAAACTAGCCTTTACGAATGTGTAAGATAAATTCTTGATTGCCATCTCGTCCTTTCGGTTTTGCTGGAATATAAGCTAACACTTCCAGGCCGGCTTGTTGACAGCTTTTTTCAACCTCTTCTTGCAATCGTTCATATGCTTGCAAAGTCTTGACCACGCCCTGTTTGTTTAAATGCTCCGCGCCCAATTCAAACTGCGGCTTTATCAAGACTATGCCCTGTGTCTCTGCAGTCATAAACTCTGCCATTTTAGCTAGCAAACTTAGGGTGGAAATAAATGACAAATCGCTAACCAGCCAATCTGGCATGGCTCCTAGTGCCTCTTGCACCTGCTCCCTGCTAAGCTCCTTCACATTTTGCTTTTCCTGTGTATAAAGTCGTGGATGATTGTGCAAAGACTTGTGTAGCTGAGAGTGCCCTACTTCTACGCCAAAAACTTTTTTTGCACCTCTTTGCAAAAGACAATCACTAAAGCCGCCGGTGGACTGACCCAAATCCAAACAAATAGCGCCCTCTACGTTCAAATTTAAATCCAGAAGAGCATTTTCTAGTTTCCAGCCAGCACGCGATACAAATTGCAAAGTAGTACCGGCATCTACATCCACTTTATCGGAATCTTGCACCATATAAGCCGGTTTAGCTTGCACTTGTTGGTTCACCAATACTTTTTCTGCAAGGATTAGCTCTTGCGCTTTATGACGAGAAATGCCTAGTTTTTCTTTTAGATAAATATCTAAACGCATTAATGATTTCGCTCTAAATTTTCTTTCACCAGCGCTCTGAGCAAATCTGCCGATTCACCAAAAATTTTTAAAGCCGCCAGAGCTTTGTCTGAACAATCCTGTAGAGCCTTTGCTGCCGCTTCTTGGCCTAATAAATGAACATATGAGCCCAGCTCATGCTTTTCCTCAAGAAGATCATCCGCAATTTGAAAACCTAAACCAAGATAAGATCCATAAGTTTTTAGAGCATCCAGCTCTTCTTGACTGGCCGAATGAATTTTTGCCGCACCCAAAATGGCGGCTTGAATCAAACAAGCCGTTTTTAATTGATGGATCTTTTTTAATTCTTCAATATCCACCGTTGCTTTTTGTGCTTTTAAATCTAAAATTTGCCCTTCAATCATGCCATTTCTGCCAACATTAGCAGTCAATAATCGAATCAAATCCAATGCCAAACTAGGATTGGACTCATAGTAGTTAGCAATCAATAAGTAAGCCTCGTTAATTAACGCATCCCCCGCAAGAATGGCCACATCCTCGCCGTATACTTTGTGATTGGTTTGCATACCGCGGCGAAAATCATCATTATCCAAAGCTGGCAGGTCATCATGAATGAGTGAGAAGGCATGCACCATCTCTACAGCTACAGAATAGGCAAGGATTGTACGGGTGTTATCACTGAAAACTCTAGCGGTGGCGTAGGACAAAAACGGCCGAAACTTTTTACCTTGCCTTAAGGTGTAAAGCATACTCTCGGCCAGCAAACGCTTATCACTTGCAAAATAATCCTCAACAAAGGCCTGAAAATGTTCGCGGCATTTTTGCCAGTCATGTTTTATTTCAGTCAACTTCCGCCTCAAAATCTTCCGTTGCAACATTACCCTCAGCATCCACCGAGACTAAAGATTGCACCTTTTTTTCTGCCTTATCCAAATCTTGATTGCACTCTTTGGAAAGCTTTACGCCCTCTTCAAACAATTTTAAAGAATCATCCAAAGAGATCTCTCCTTCTTCCATTTTTTCTACGATTTCCTCTAAACGTTTCAAACGTTTTTCAAAACTCATCTAAACCTCCTAAATCTTCGTTACCTTGGCGCCAATGGTTTTATCTGCGTAACGAATCTCGATTTCTTCTTCTTTTTTTAATTCTTTGGCCCGCTTTACCACTTTCTGCTTTTTAAAGGTAATGGCATATCCCCGATCCAAAACATTCAGCGGACTTAAACTATCGAGCATGGCCATTTGTGAATTCAGATCTTTTCTTAAACTTTTTATCTGTGTGCCCTGCCAAGCTTGAATATCTTTTACCAAGCGCCGCACCTGCTCCCTATAAAGCTGCAGGTTTTTCGTCAACCTGGGTATTTGTTTGCTTTGATAGCGGAGATTTTGCCTTGCTTGCTTGAGCTTTTCTTGCATGCGCGCCAGCAGGCGGGAGTCTAGCTCATCCACACGCTGACTGATTTGTTCCAAATACTTTTGTGGGCTTACTAGGCGGCGCTGCAAGAGGTAGGATTTTTCTTTTAGTGCGCGTACCTGTCTTTGCATTAAGGATTGGATGCGGGCTTGCGCATTATTCACACGCAATAGCATATCACTCTTATTGGCCACAATAAGTTCTGCTGCCGCAGACGGCGTTGGCGCACGAAGATCCGCAACGAAATCACATATGGTAAAATCAATTTCATGCCCTACAGCAGATACGATGGGTATATTGAGTGAGTAAATTTCTCGAGCTAATGCTTCGTTGTTGAAGGCCCAAAGATCTTCTACGGAGCCTCCTCCGCGCCCAATGATCGCCACATCGATGTCTTTTAATAATTTGAGTTTTTTTATAGCTTCAATAAGTGAAGGAGCTGCCGCTTCCCCTTGTACAAGAGCCGGAATTAGCAAGATCTCTAGTCCACTTGCCCTGCGAGATAAAACGTTAAGCATATCTCGAATTGCTGCGCCCGTTGGAGAAGTGATGATGGCTACCTTTGCTGGAAGCTTGGGTAGACTTTTTTTGTGCTCTTGGGCAAATAACCCCTCTTGTTTTAATTTTGCTTTTAATTGCTCATAGGCTTTTTGTAAGGAGCCGGCGCCCACGGCCTCCATACTTTGACACATTAATTGGTAGGAGCCGCGCGGCTCATAAACCGCAACCTTAGCCTGCACGATGACCTCCATGCCGTTTTCTGGTAGAAAACGAAGCTTCGAATTCATTCCACGAAACATGACGGCAGAAATTTGCGAGCGGTCATCTTTTAAAGAGAAATAATAATGCCCCGAGCGATGATTGGTGAAATTGGAAATCTCTCCTTTTACCCATATCGTGCCAAAACTAGCCTCTAAATGCGACTTGATCATGGCATTGATCTGGCTAACTGAGGAGGCTTTGGGGCTTGGTGTAGGCACTTCCTGCGCAGCTGCGGAAGCTTCTTCCTTGCTGTTAGCATCAGGCTCTATGGTATCTCGAAGCCAAGAGGGCATATTTTTCATCCTCAGGAGCCTAACTTTAGCCCAGCTTTTAGTCAATTAAACAACGATACTTTTAAGCCTGTAAAAGCAATGCCGATAAAATAATATGAGCTTAGCTGAATTGGATTTTTATTTTCCGTTTTTCGTATTTTTTTATGGATTTCTAATTAGTCTAGTCTGCGCCTTACCGGAACTACTAAGAATCGGCGAAGAGCGCATGCCCGAGAAATGGATGCAGCAACTACAGGCGCATAGGGGCCTAGCTCTATTTTGTTTGTTAATTGGCTCTTTATGGTCGCTGCAAAATCTGCTTCTGTAGATTATGCTTTGGCAAAGAAGGCTCCTCGAATTTCAAAACCTACAGCCATAGGTTGATATCAATTAAAATCATTCACTTGTATTTATTTAGGTAAAACAAGAGGATTATTGCATTTATTAATTCGATAAAAAGACTTATAAAATTTATAAAATCAAGTCCTACATAGAAAAAATAATATGCAAGTCTAATTTTGCCATCTCATTATGATACACCCTGCACAAAAGTGGCTTTTCCATTCTACAAATACGGATTTCATTGAAAAAGTACTTTTCACTTGTTAAACTGTACACAGCTTCACGGTTAAGGTTTATTAGATGTTTAAACCTTACAAGTATAAAATAGGGAGCTGTCCCTGAGCGTGGTGAGCAAGCTTAGATTTTACTAAGAAGCCTAAAGCGCTTACAACGGCACCCACCTGACCAAAGAGGTTTAACCTTTGGAGCCTTAGCCAAGTGAAGCTGTTTTTTATTTCTATAAATTTTTCCTATTCACTTAAATTCTGAGCAGTTTTTCCTTCTTTATGTTATCCGATGCCCATCAAAGGGTATAAGAATGAAATTTTGTATATTTTTTTGCAGCCTATTGCTTTCTCTGACTTGCCAGGCCGCGGTCAATCAATGCGGACAAATTTTTCGCTCTACAGGCATTAGCAATAAAGAGAAATCTTTTCAGCAAATGATAGAATTTATTACCGAGCGTGCAGTCGAAACCATAGAGAGCCCGCCTGTACTACCAACTCTTCGGGTCGCTGAAAATTACAAAGAGCAAATTAAAACCCTGCAAGATATGCAAGAGAAGATCCGCACGTTTATCGACTCACAACCTAGCGCCGCCATTGTCATCCAGCGATGGATAAAATATCACTACCCTTATCAGGGACAGGCAAACATATGGCAAAGCAGAAAAGTTCTTTCAAAAAAAGAACAGGCAGAGCTTACGCAAGCATTGAAACGGCTCAGTTTTAGATCTCATAAAAGCAATGCAGTAGAAAACTATGAAAAGCTCTATAAGGACTTGGTAAGTGCAGTTAAAATTGCGGAACATCGCTTGTCGGAGCAGAGAAATTGGGAGCAGCTTCACCAACGATTAGCAGATTTCTCCCCTCTTTATTCACCAGTCATCAGAGTTAAGACAGAAACTAAAAATGAGTCTTACTGGAAATTGACGGATGTTCTACTTGCCCAGGTGAAACTTAACGAGAACCGAATTGAATATCTGCAAGATATGATACATGCCTTGGAACAAGCATATCCAGGCGCAAATATTGAGGCTCTCTAAATTAGTAAAATTTTTGCCATTTCTATTTATTTGATAGGACGAATGTTCTTCTGGTGCTATCAAAGATCATAATTTTGAGGTAGCCATGAAACTATATATCGTTGCTTTCGCTCTGCTGTGTGTTGGTCACTCTTATGCTAGTGAATGCAGGCAGATTTTTCGAAGTATTGAAGCCGTCTCCCCAAAAGAGGTTTCCCAGCTGCGATTTACCCCATATCACATTCGCCTGGCACTAGAATTATCGAGAAACTTCCCCTTTAACCCAGAGCTTAATTTTTTACAGCAATACGAACAGCAAAATCGTTATATTAAAAACTTAAACCGCGATATAAAGAAATTTCTAAATAAAAAGCCGGCAGCCAATTTGATCATTGAGCGTTTCACGGCCACAGAGGAGTCTGCAAAGCCTGTGTGGCAACAAATAAAGGAATTATCTAAGAGCGAAATTCGCGAAGCGCTTTTGGCAATCCAACGCTTGCGCCTAAAGCGTAATGATATTTTATATCCCGATCACCGGCAGGATCTCGCGGCACGAATTGATGAAGCAAGCCTTGCCGCCGATAAAGCCTATGTAGAAGCCGTACGCTGGGATCAATATTATCATCAGCAGCAAGAGGCCTCCACGCTCAAAATGGCCTTCAAAGAAGGAAGAGTGCAAAAATCCACACAGTATTACTATCGTCTGGTAGATCTGCTTGTATCCATGGTCAATTACAATGGAGCTGAGATTCAGCGGCTACATAGCATCTTAGAAGCACTACAAAAAAGCTACCCCCAAGAGAAAATACGCAAGCATTCAAAGGACAGCAATAGACCTGGCTTTACCCACATTGATATATATTGGCCCTCGGAGCATTAAGAGCCAGCCCCAACGTCTCATATTGAGACAAAGCGTGGGCCTTACAGGCTTTTAATTGCATTTGTCGGCTATAATTTCCAGCTAGCCCCGCGATTTTCCCTTAAGCTAAAAGCGCATCGATCCGATACACTAGGTATGATACATTTAATATTTGTTGCTATTTTTGGGCTTAGTTTTGGTTCGGGACTATGTGAAATATACGAAATTAAAAATATTAATCAATGCGATGACTGTAAAGGTGACGATATAGAACATGATAGTTGTAGCATGACAGTATGCTTGCAAAAACTAAATCAATATAAAGAGTGTAAAGAAGAGCAAAAAAATACATGCAAATCCCTAGAAGAGGATGCCAAAAAAATACTGTCTGCTTGCAGCAATATGGGTTTTAAATATAATACAAACAAAAAAGAGACTTGTAATGAGCGACTAAGCTTCTGTCAAAAATGCCAACACGATCCAAATGCGAAGGGTTGCGATACCAAATGCAGTATGCTCGTGGCAAAGAGCAAAGAGGACTTAGAAAAGGCTCTAGAAGAACAAAAAGATAAAGCCGAGGAAACTGGCGATAAAATTGAAAACCTAGAAAAAGAAATTGCCGGCAAACAAAAAGATGCTCTAGACAAAAAACAGAAACTTGAAGAAGAAATGGCGGAAATCCAACAAAAGTTAGATCAAATTCCACAAAAAATGAAAAAAATGACTTTAGATGCCGAAGCAAACCAGAAAAAAGAAATTCTAGATCATATGAGTAACATTGATGCTACCATTGATAAAATCAATAGCTTGCACAATAAAACCAAACAAGTAGACCGCGCATTGGAAACAGCACAAATGAAATTACTAGATGAATGTGAAACGCGCGCTAGAGAATTTCAGGCCGAAATTCGAAAACGTCAAAATCAACAGCGGCAAAGACGTCAAAACTTCGTAAACTCTTTGCAACAAGCAATGGCCACAACACAAAAAACCAACTGCACCATTAATGGCAAAACCTCTATCAACCGTTTACGCAGCGCCTGCCTGATCGAGCAAAAGTTTGTACAGTGTCAAAGTGGACGCCAGTATCAAGAACGACTCAAAGCAGCCAAAAGGGAATATTACAACAATTTGGATCAAATCGCAGCAGAAAAATCCATGGAAGAGCGCAAACTTAAGGGCTTAGAGCGTCGACTCAAAACTTCTATCGAATTGCAAAACCGTGCACTAAAGCTACAAATGGAGCAACTACAACAAGAACAACAAAACCTGGCACAACAGCTATTGATGAAACAAAGGCAGATGCAGGAGCAGATGCAATTCGATCAGCAGCAACAGTATGAAGATCAAGCTAAACTCAACGAATTGCGGACAAAAAGTCAGGTAGAAACCATGGGTGCCGTTTCGATTTTCGATATACGTAAAAAAGATAAAATTGATCCTAAAAGAGGGCTTTCAGAAGACAGTTTGCAGGCAATTGTGGAGGCAATAGGCCTTACTGCTCAATTTGATAATGATGATCGTACATGCGAAGACTCACGTAGTATCAAAGCTATCACGACACCAGCCAAAGGCTGGCGCTAATCCCCCTTGCCTCGCCCTATAAATCTGCTTAGACTATAGGGCATGAACAAAAAGAAAATCCTGCAAGTCACCGCCATATCCGCAGTAGCCGTATTTCTCCTCGTAACTAGTTATATCGTCTACATTTTCACCACCCTCCCCAAAATCATCACGGTGGATGATTACCAACCTCGTTTGGTTTCCACCGTTTATGACCGCAATGAAAAGCCCGTGGGTGAATTCTTTCGAGAACGCCGGATCATTGTCCCCTATGCAGATTTTCCTGACCACTTAGTCAAAGCCTTTATTGCTGCCGAAGATGCCTCTTTTTTCGATCATGGCGGCATCAACTACCAGGCCATCATCCGTGCCATCATTGCCAATATTAAAGCAGGCAGAAAGGTTCAAGGGGGCTCCACCATCACCCAGCAGGTGGCCAAGTCCTTACTACTTACACCGGAAAAAACCTATACCCGCAAACTTAAAGAAGCGATTTTGGCCTACCGCATGGAGGCCAACCTAAGCAAAGAAGAAATCCTTTATCTTTATCTTAACCAAATCTATCTTGGCCATGGCGCCTATGGCGTAGAAATGGCCTCGCGCATTTACTTCAAAAAGAATGTGAAAGACATTGATATTAAAGAGGCGGCGCTTTTGGCTGGCCTGCCCCAGGCTCCATCAAGATATTCGCCGGTAATTCACCCGGAACGAGCAAAGGACAGACAAAAATACGTTCTACGCCGAATGGCCGAAAACAATTTTATCACGGAAGATATCCGCGAAAAATTGGTCAACGAAGATATCAAAGTCTATACACGCGAAAACTTATCGCGCATTGCTCCCTACTACGTCGAAACCATCCGCCAATTTTTAGTACAGGAATTGGGTGAGGAAGCAGTTCTCGATCAGGGGCTGCAAATTTACACCGGCATTGATTACGAACTGCAATTGGCTGCCAACAAGCAAGTGCAAGAGGGCTTGCGGGTTGTGGACAAAAGACAGGGCTATCGCGGGGCGAAGAAAAACTTTGGCGATGCAAAAGAAATTGAAGACTTTTTAGCAAAAACAAAAAAAGAATATTCCCTTAGAAAAGACCCCTCTCGCATCATTCGTCCTGACGGCAGTATACTGGATAAATCTGAAGAGGTTCGCGACAAAAATGCCGACAACAATCTGCCAGAATATTTGGATGAGGGTGAAATTGTAGAAGGCATCGTAGAGCGTGTGGATGATAAATGGGGACTAACCTACGTTCGCTTTGGTGAAAACCAAGGAATCATTGATATCGACACCATGAAATGGGCTAGAAAACCTGATCCTGAGGTTTACCAATGGCAGGCCGAGATCTCCAAGCCATCTGAAGCTCTGAAAGAAGGGGATCTAATTGACCTAAGGATCGTGGGCGATCGTTTTTATTCTAGCCGCGTTGCAGAGGATCTGCGAGATCTACGCCGCCGCCAAGGTGCAAAATACAAGCGCCCAGAAGAGCTGCCGGAATTCAAAGAATATGTGGCTCTAGAGCTGGAGCAAGAACCCGAAATCGAAGCGGGACTACTTTCTTTTGATTTACGTTCCGAGGAAATCTTAACCATGGTTGGTGGCTACGATTTTAATCGTTCCGAGTTTAACCGTACCATCCAGGCCGGCAGACAAACTGGCTCAGTGTTCAAACCCATCGTTTATATCGCCGCACTAGATCGCGGTTTTGCGCCAAACTCTGTCATCATTGACTCACCCATTGTGTACGAAGAAACGATAAAAGATGAAAATGATGAAGAAATGATTCGCAAATGGAAGCCAGACAATTATTCAGAAAAGTTTGGCGGCGACATTCTGTTTCGCAACGCCATTATCAAGTCAAAGAATGTGCCCACCGTTAAGGTGCAAGCCAAAACAGGCTTGCCCTGGGTAGAAGATTACGCTCGTAGACTCGGGATTTTTAGTCCCCTAAACCGCGACCAAACATTGGGCCTTGGTTCTAGCTCTGTCACGCTCTATGAAATGACCAAAGTATTTGCCAACATTGCTCGCGGAGGAAAGCGCATCCGCCCACTCTTTATTCGCAAAGTAACCGATGCTAAGGGCAATGTTCTGCTAGAGGAGCAAAGCCTTGATAAGCGCTTTGCAGAAGAGATGGAGCCCATTCAAATGGCCTTCGAGCAGCGCCGCGAAGAATACCTTAACCCCACACCTTTATTGCCTGCAGAAGATGAAAAACCAGAGCAAACAGAAGAGGTGGCTGCCGCTGCAGAAGACAATAAGAAAAAAGAGCTAGATCCCCTTGAAATAGCAAAAAACAGGAAGAGCCCACCCTTTTTCTTTAAAGACGAAAGCCAACTCATATCCCCGCAAACTGCTTACCTAGGCATCTCGCTTTTAGAGGGAGTGGTAAAAGAAGGAACCGGCCGAAAGGCACTTGCACTCGGACGCCCTACAGGCGGCAAAACCGGTACCACCAATGGTTTTTATGATGCTTGGTTCATCGGTTTTACCCGCCAAATTGCTGCTGGAGTCTGGGTGGGATACGACACCGAGCAGAGTCTGGGTCGCGGCGAAACTGGGGGACGTACCGCACTTCCCATATGGGTCGAGTACATGAAAATTGCCCATGAAAATCTGCCGATTCAGAACTTTAAAATTCCAGATGGCATTGTCTTTGCCAATATCGACAACAAAACTGGAAACCTAGCATCGCCATCCTCGGAAGAAGTGGTCAATCAAGCCTTTTTGGAAGGCACGGAGCCGAAAGAAACCAACTCCGATGCGATGATCAAAGATTCCAATGAGTTTTTTAAAGAAGATTTGGCATACTAGTATAAATACTGCATCAATCTAGCTTATACATTTGCACTCCTTTTAGGCGAGGCCTATACTCCTCGCCATGAAAGACATTCGCCTGCTCGGCGTTAGGCAAAACAATCTAAAAAATATTAATATCGACATTCCCTTTGGCAAATTCACTGTGGTTTGTGGTCCTAGTGGCTCCGGCAAATCCTCCCTCGCCTTTGAATCTCTCTACGCAGAGGGACAGCGGCGCTACATAGAAAGCCTGTCCAATTATGCACGGCAATTTTTGAAAACCGCACCCAAGCCAGAATTGGATCAAGTCGAAAACATACCACCAGCGATTGCCCTGCAACAAAAAAACCAAGTGAAAAACTCTCGCTCCACCGTTGGCACCACCACAGAAATTTATGATTACTTAAGGCTTCTTTACGCAAAAGTAGGCAAAGCCTTCTGCCCAAAAGATGCCACCCCCATTCAGAGTGATAATTTAAACGTTGCTACACAAAAGGTAATGGAGCAGTTCTTAGAAAAACGCATCTATATCTTATGCCCCATCACCAAAAAACATAAAAAGGATTTTTTAAAGACTTTAATGCAAGATGGTTTTGTTCGGCTTTTTGACAAAGAAAATAAAGAAATCCTACCATTAGAGGAATTAAAAAAACTGCCTAAGGCCCCCTATTATTTGCTAATCGATCGTTTGGTTTTGCGCCAAGATGATCAGGGCCGCTTAACCGACTCTCTTCGAACGGCCTACCAATCTTTTCAAAAATACAATTTGGAAACCTATGGCCAGGCCCTAGTTCTATCTACTGAAAACGAAGAATTAAAGCTTGATGAATCCCATTCTTGCTCGAAATGTGGATACACCATGCCCAAGCTTAGCCCCGCACTTTTTAGTTTTTCTTCTCCAGTTGGGGCCTGTGAGGATTGCAACGGTTTTGGCAACACTTTGGATATAGACCCAGACAAAGTCATTCCTAATAAAATGCTAAGCCTATCCAAAGGCGCCATCAGCGTTTTTAATATGCCCTCCACCAAGTGGGAAAAAACCCAGATGCGCAAGTATTGTAAGGCGCATAACATTGATCTAAACACTCCGTGGAATTTATTAAAAAAATCCGACCGCGAAATCTTATGGAATGGTGATGATGACTTTTTTGGTGTAAAAGGATTCTTTGAGTACTTAGAAACCAAAAAATACAAAATGCATGTACGTATATTTTTGGCTCGCTACAAAAGCCCCTTTACTTGTGAAACTTGCCATGGCGAAAGATTAAAACCAGCCGCAAAAAATGTAAAAATAAAAGAAAAAAGCATTACGGACATTTCACAGTACAACTTGCAAAGCCTGTATGACTTTATTCAAACCATTGAGCTTTCCAAGGCTGAGGCAGCCATTGCCGAGGAAGTATTAAAACAATTAAAATCACGTCTAAGCTTTCTAATTCGTGTGGGCGTAGAATATTTAAGCTTAGATCGTCAGACCCGCACCTTATCGGGCGGCGAATACCAACGCATTCATTTGGCCACACAACTAGGAATGGGCCTCTCGCAGGTACTTTATGTTCTAGATGAGCCCACCATTGGTTTGCACCCAAGAGACAACCTCCGCCTGATTGATATTTTGAAAGAACTTAAAGAACTTGGTAACACCCTCGTTGTCGTGGAGCACGATCACGATGTGATAAACTCCGCAGATCATATTATTGAGATGGGGCCAGGCTCTGGTAAAAATGGCGGTGAAATTTTGTTTGAAGGCGAAAGAAAAAAATTCTTAGCCAATAAAGATTCTCTTACTGCAAGTTTTATTCAAAAGGATCCCAAGGTAAAAATTCAGCCGCCGCAAAAAATCCTTCCCCAAGATGAGGACAAATATTTATTTCTGGGCGGCTGTAGTGGGCACAATTTAAAAAATATCGATGTAAAAATTCCGCTTGAGAGGTTGACCGTTGTCACCGGTGTGAGTGGATCAGGAAAATCTTCCTTGATTGGGCAAACCCTCTATCCACTATTGGCCCGTCATTTAGGAGTGGACTACCCGCCTCATTTACCTTGCGAAGACTTCTCTTTGCCAGAGGAGGTAAAAAACGTGGTCATGATCGACCAATCTGCTGCCGGCAAGAATTCTCGCTCCAATCCCATCACCTATATGGGGGCATTTGATGAAGTTCGCAAAATCTTTGCCAGTCTAAAAGAATCCAAATCCCGTGCCTATAAACCTGGAACCTTTAGCTTAAACGTAGAGGGAGGAAGATGTCCAAAATGTAAGGGCGAGGGCGTTGAGACCATTGAAATGCAGTTTCTAGATGAAGTGCGAATTCTTTGTGAAGATTGCAAGGGCAAGAGGTTTAAAAAAGAAGTTTTAGAAATTAAATTTGAAGGGAAAAGCATTCACGACATATTAAGCATGACTGTGGACGAGGCTATCAACTTTTTTGTTTCCTACCCCAAAATCAGAAAGGCTCTTCGCTACTTACAAGAAGTGGGCCTAGGCTATATACAACTGGGTCAATCCTCCGCTTCTTTAAGCGGCGGCGAAACGCAGCGACTAAAATTGGCAAAAGAGTTTTCTAGCTCTAAACATAGCGGGAATATTTATATATTGGATGAACCCACAACAGGCTTACATTTTCGAGAAATTGATTTGTTAATGAAAATCCTCTTTCAATTGGTAGATGCGGGCGCTACAGTTATTGTGATTGAACACAACCTAGATGTAATTAAACAAGCGCATTATATAGTCGACCTAGGTCCTGAGGGCGGCAACGATGGTGGCAGCGTTTTATTTCAAGGGGGATTACAAAAATTCATAGGCAATAAGTCCAGTCATACCGCTAAATTTCTTACCAACTAAGGTAGTAAATCTCCAAAAACTATTCATTTAGTAGTCAAGTTGTCTAGGGAATAGACGATATATAAAAAGTAGACACAATAGGAGACTTATCATGATTCGTTGGGAAGAGTTTGAGCACATTCACGTCATTAAAAAACTAAAACATATTCTTTCTTCTTGGTGGAGCATCGATGTTATTTTCACCGAAGAGAATGGTTACATTCGTGGTTTTCAAGCGGGAGAAAATAAACTTAATAATCCCGTTGTAGATTTCTTCTTACAAAAAGATTCGGGCCGCGAAATGTTCGCCGATACTGTAAACAAAGCCATCAATGAATTACGCCAGAGCGATAAGAAATATTTGGTAAAAAAGTTTGAAATGACGGGTTTTGATATTGCCGTCTTCCCCATACTAATTGACAATGATTTTCTTGGCACTTCTGTGGCCCTTGGCTTCTTTCACAATTCTGATAATATTGAGGAGCGCTATACCGAAGTTAGAGAGCGCATGGCCGCTTTCGGAGCTGATAGTGAAACCATAGAAAAGTGCGTGCCGGGCATTCGTAACCTAAAAGATCGAGAGCACGAACACTTTTGCGAGATTGTAGATCTAGTATCACAAGAGGTGGTGACTCTACACTTAGAAATCTCTGCTCGAGATGATAAAATCAACCAACTTAATAAAGAGCTTGGCGGACGCTATAAATATGACAGCATGATCGGTAAATCCAAGCCAATGCAAGAGCTATATGCCCTGCTAGATAAAATCAAGGCCACCGAATCCACTGTCTTAATTCAAGGTGAAAATGGAACAGGTAAAGAACTCATTGCTAAGGCCATTCACTACAATTCGCCTAGAAAAAACAAACAGCTGGTGGTGCAAAACTGTTCTGCCTTTAATGACAACTTGTTAGAGTCTGAACTTTTTGGGCATGTAAAAGGCTCTTTTACCGGCGCTGTAAAAGATAAAAAAGGTTTGTTTGAAATTGCTGATGGCGGCACGTTGTTCTTAGATGAGATCGGCGACACCTCTCCTACTATGCAAGTAAAGCTTTTGCGTGTTCTGCAAGAAGGCACTTTTGTGCCTGTTGGTTCTACCGAGTCCAGACGTGTAGACGTAAGAGTCATTGCCGCAACAAATAGGGATTTAAAAAAGATGATTGAAGACGGTAGTTTTCGTGAAGACTTGTATTACCGACTGAATGTTATCAATATCAAAGTGCCGCCGCTGCGTGAGCGTAAAGAGGACATCCCGCTTCTTATCGATTATTTTCTAGATAGCGCTGCAAAAAATAACAATACTCCCCGTAAAAACTTTAGCTCCAAAGCGATGGAGAAGCTTTACGATTATGCATGGCCCGGAAATATCCGAGAATTGCAAAATGAAGTGGAGCGTATGGTGGTTCTTGCCGGTGACGATACAAAGCTCGTACCCGAGATGCTATCTGGCCGCATTGTGGAAATGGGAGAAAAATCCAAAGTTCAAGGCGCAAGAGTGCATGGGAAACTTAAAGATGCCCTGGAGGAGCTTGAAAAGACTATGATTCTTGAGGGACTTCGCCGTACGGGCTGGAACAAATCCAAATTGGCAAAAGAGCTGGGTATTTCTCGTGCTGGCCTAATTATGAAAGTGGAAAAGTACGGCCTCGATAAGCGCAAAAACGCCCGCTAATTTAGGGCTTCAGTAAGGAATTAGGCTAGCTATAAAACACAAGCTAGCCTTACCTTTTTACTTCCATGTCCAGAAAATCTACAAGTCAGGTTTCTAACACAAGCATTGGTTTTTATTACCTTTTTACAAAGCAGAAGCTCTAAGCTTCCTAGCTTTGCCCTGACACCAAATAAAACTCACCAAAATTTACACATCCTAACGACAAAAATTGGCACCACATTTGAATATGACAATTACTGGAGAGATTCTTAAGGAGTAGCGACGTGGAAATGTGCGAGCTTCGGCTGTTGGAGATTTTAAAAAAACGGTACCATTGTGATGTGGACATTCACTTTATGCAGCCAATGAATGGCGAAGAAAACCCCAAGTGGGAAGAGAGAGAAAAAAACATATACCGAAATCGGCATGCGAAATTTGTCATGAGTGATGATTCGATCTATTTTCCGATCTATCGCGCTGATGACATTTTCGTTGCCATTGAGGTTTGTGATACGAACAAACTATCCGCTGCAGAAATAACGCAAATTAAAGATTGTGTGGAGTTGGTATTTAATGATCTTTATGTCTTGAGACAAGAAAACAACTTGTTAAAGCAAAGACAATCATTTATCGAATCACAGAGGCCTGAAAAGAATGTGATTCCATTTCGTGCCAAAAACTTACACTAGACAAAAGCCCTTTTTGATTGAGTTCTGATGATTTCTTTTTTATTCTTTAAGAATGAATGCCATTCGAGAAGAGATTGTAAGAAAAGAGTCCTTTTACCGTTTTTTATGCAATTATTTTGGCTCTTCTAACTTTGAAGTTTTTGCCCTTGCTGGTGATGCATCTACCAGAAAATACTTTCGTATTGTTTACCAAAATACCTCGGCTGTTTTAATGGCCTGGGAAGCTTTTGAAGACAATGATGAATACCCTTTTTTGAGTGTGCTACGACATTTTCATAATTGCGGTATTCATGTTCCACAAGTATTGGCTAAAAAACCGGATGAAGGATTTATTCTGTTGGAAGATCTTGGTGATCTTACACTAGAAAGAAGATTCTGGGAAACCTCTAGCCAAAAAGACATACTTCCTTATTACAAACTAGCGCTGGATGAACTCATTAAAATTCATACCAAGGCAAGTGACACTTCCGCCCCTTGTACAGCCTTTCAAATTGCATTTGATGCAGACAAACTACTTTGGGAGTTGCATTATGCCAAAAAGCACTATTTTCAAGATTTCTTAGGGGTCAAACTTAGTCCTCAAGAAGAGGAAACCTTAGAGAGCGCTTTTCAGCAAATTTGCCAACATCTATCAAGGCAAGAAAGAGTTATTTGCCACCGTGATTATCACTCGCGTAATGTGATGTTCAAACTCGGTAAAGTCTTTGTTATTGATTTTCAAGATGCGAGGATGGGACCAATCCACTACGACCTGGTATCACTACTAAAAGACTCTTACGTTAATCTATCCGATGAATCACAAGAAATTCTACTGCAATATTACTTTGATCAAATGATGACGAGAAAGCAGAAAGATTTAAATAACGAAGACTTTTTCTCTACTTATGAATTGCAATGCATTCAGCGGCAACTAAAAGCATGCGGCAGCTTTGCTAGCTTCTACAATACACGAGAAGACTTACGCTACTTAAAATACCTGAAGCCCACTACCAAGGCGATATTAAATACTTTAAGTGGTAGAGAAGACTTAAGAGAGCTCTATCAATTACTAAATGAGAAAATTCTTAACAACGAAAAGTACCAAGAATTATGAAGGCATTTTTTCTAACCGCTGGCTTTGCCACTCGCTTCCGTCCCTATAGCGAGATTGTACCAAAACCAATGATGCCCTTTATGGGGATGCCGTTAATGCTTTATACCTATGAATTTTTAAAAGAAGCAGGTGTAGATACAGCAATTTTTAATTTGCATCACCAGGCAGAGAAAATGCGCCTTGGCGTTCTTGAGTATATAAAAGACAGCAATCTTATCTTTTCTCTGGAAGAGCCCAATATACTAGGTAGCGGCGGAGCACTATTGTATGCAAAAAAATATTTAAATGAAGATTTCTTTTTAGCCAATGGCGATGAAGTCTTTTTTCCTGATCCTATAAATTTAAATTCACTCTACGAGCAACATATTAACGAAAAAAGATTGGCTACTTTCTTTTGCACGGAACACCCTCAGGCGGGCAAAGAATTTGGCGCCCTCTGGCTCGATGATGCAAATGTAGTTCGAGACATCGGCAAAGAAAAGTTTCAGGCAGGTCTTAAGGCAAAGCACTATGTGGGTATGGCGATATTATCTCCTGAAATATTTCACGGCCAAGATACCAGAGATTGCAATATCCTTTATGACATTTTGTATCCACACCTTGCCTCTAAGCGCCTATATGCTGAAAACTTGAAGATGGAATGGTTTGAAATGGGCAATGCTAAGTCCTATTTGGAAGCGCATGGGCTTGTTGCTAGTAAGTGGAATCACTTCTCGCAGAATGCATTATTTCAAAAAATGATGGCCAAGTATCTATCTAGCGCAACCATTGATACCCGTAATGGGGTGCATATTTCTTATGGCGCCAATCAGGAGATCCGAAAGCAAGGTTTTTCTTATCTTGCAAAGGGAATCGATACAGCCTCAATTCGCAGTTTAAACAATGCCATTGTCATTGGTCGCAGCGCCGAAACAGAGATTGAAAATCAAATTATTATTTAGTTATTTTGCCCAAAACCACTTTGTTTTTGGCGCCAGTAAAATTACGACTATCCACCGCTTTTCCCTGATAGCAGGCGTAGGCCAAATAGGCAAAAGCCGCAGCCTCAATATGTTGCGGCTCCCATGAAATTTCCTTCGTTGTAGATATTTCCACCTCAGGTAAGTAGTAGGCCACGGCATCCAAAAGATATTGATTTTTGGCTCCACCGCCGGAGAACAAAATTTCATCTGGCAGCTTTGGTAGCAAATCTTTATAGGCTTTAGCTATGGAAAATGCAGTAAAGTGGCTCAAAGTTGCCAGGGCATTGGCATGACCTAGAGCCTTTAATGAACGCTCATATTTTTTAAAAAAACTTTCACCAAACTCCTCTCTACCACAGGTTTTCGGAGCTTTTTTCTTAAAATAAGGGTGCCGCATCATTTGCTGTATCAATTTTGCATCCTGCAAACCTTTTGATGCAACTTGGCCATTTCTATCAAATGCTTTTTTTAAATACTTTTGGCAATATAGGTCCATCAATAAATTGGCTGGCCCGGTATCAAAAGAAATTTCTTTTGCGGAATAAAAGTAGGTTAAATTGGATATGCCGCCTAGATTATGAAAAGCAATATGATTTAGTTGAAATAGTTCCTTTAGGTGCCGATGGAATATACAGGCCAAAGGGGCTCCCTCACCGCCTGCGGCAATGTCCGCACTTCTGAAATCCGAAACCACGGGCACATTTAGTTTTTGCTGTACATAGGAAGGCTCTCCGATTTGCAAACTAGCTCTGCCAGAATCGTGAAAAACCGTTTGTCCATGCATTCCCACCAAGTGAAATTTCCACTTCTTTTTTGTTTTAATGGCTTGCAGGGTTTTTGCATAAAAAGAACCCAAATCATTGTGCAAAATCGCCAAATCACCAATGCTCATCTTATTTTCTGCTGCTTGTACAAGTCTTTTTCTTAAAAGTGGCGGGAACTTTACGGAGCTCGATGCTCGAAAGCGAAAGGACTTATCACTAGCACTACATAAAACAAAATCCACACCATCAATGGATGTACCATTCATTATTCCAACTACATTCATGTTTACAGTTTAGATGGATTTCAAGGCTTCGTCACGACTTAAAAAGCCGGTGGTGGCGGGTTCAATATCGGTCCTTTGGTATTTGGATCGCCGCCAAGAGCCAATTCCTTCGATTGCAAGTAGGACTTGGCTACAAGTTTCACGGAGTAGCCCGCACGACCTCCTGCCACACAAGAGGAATCTGTCGGCTGATCTCCGTCCTTTGCAGAAATAGTTTTACTACATTTACCAAAACGGTCCTCAGGAAAAGAGTAATCCATGGTTCCTTTGGGCGCCCAGTTTGTAAGTAAATGCTTCCAATTGCTGACTTTAAAAAATGCGTGCTTAAAATTATCAAAAGACTCATTTGCCACCACTATTTGTTGTTTCATATCATAAATGATATCTTGCTCTGGAAGAGAGCCCAAATCATGGGGAAAATCTTCTTCATCGCCTACCAATGGCATCAAACGCTTGCCAAAGGTGTGATAAAACTCCGGCTGAATCGAATAATAGGTTATATCAAAGACATCTGGTGCCACCGCCGCCACTTCAAATTGGCGTAAAGTAATATTGTTTGGCTTTTGCTCTTTCGTAAAGGCTAGCGGAATGCTCATGGCTAAATCTGGCAAATGATCATAGAGATGAACACTGCGAGTCGTATCCGCTAAATCACTGCGTATCAAAGACAAGGTTGGGCCCGATTTTAAGCCGAGCTTATCCCCTGGAAAACGGGAAAAGTTGGGAACATTTTTTTGACTCAGTTCATAGGAGGTGGGGTCATCAAATCTTGGAGGCATCAGAGGGTCCACATCCTCACCGCTTTGCGCCCAGCCCTTCTGTCTCTGCCAGTACGTCTTAGTCCAGGGACCAATTCTTCCACCAAAAGGTTTGGCAAAGGCTCTCGCCTTTAAAGAAATTGGCTCACCAAACGGAAAGAAGGGCTTTCTAGGCTTCGTTTCGGCTTTTACACCAACATAAACCATGACCCACGGATTTTTCTCACGCCCCCTGGTTGAATGAAATTCCATATTGGCACCTACGGGCTCACGCACAATTGGGTAATATTTAGCAGCATCTGCTTTGTTGGAATTTCTCGGCATAAAAATATTCGGATCTTTATGGGAGATGAATTTCGCTTCCCCTTGGCAGGCTTCGCTACCTTTATATAAATCTGTATAAAATACCACCGGAATAATTTTGGAATTTGGCAGCCAATCTTCCTCATTGAAATCGGCCAAGGAATTGAAAACTTCAAAATAACCATCATCTAAGCTCTGTTGATTGGCTCTAGTAAGATTGGCTCGAAGAGTTTTTTTCATGCCCTCCTTAATACTATTCCCATCAAGGTCTTCAAAGTTCTTAAGCCGTCCCACCAACTTTTTTATGAGGCTTTGTCTTTTTCCTACTTGAAAACGATAAGCAGCTAAATAGCTCAAGGCTACTTGAAAGTTAAACATCCCCATGCCTTCACAAGTATCAAGCTGCCCCCTACGCATGTCTTTAATGATATCTTCCGCCTCTTTATCCCATGGAAAAAAGCTACTAAGGTTCATATCTTTGATCGCTGGGATAGATATATTCTGGCCCTTTGCACATATATTTTCTGTATCTCGTGGAGAAATTTTATTGTATTTCCAGTTTCGGTTTGTCATACACAAGGACACATCATCTGGGGCACTCCACGCTTTATCCTGCTGCTTGATACTAAAGGCACCAAAACCTGTGGCGGGATGCTCTTCTCTAGAAGAGTCACCAAATCCTCGCAAACGCCAAGCTAGCAGTTTCCAATCCTGGCGAATTTGATAATTCAAATGCGCAATGACATTTAAAATTTCTGCCTGCTTCTGCGCGCCGTAGTAAGCAGCAATATCTACGGAATTTTGCAAATTGATTTTATCATGTACCGTCATGCCAACGTTGATCGACATGGCAAAAAACACAAATAGTACTTGAAACATTAAGGCAATAAATACGGTGATTTGACCACGCTGCGGATTCATATAAGTAGTCTATATCATTTTATTTTTGCTTACAATTAGGTCTTGTTCATATACATTGTCTTTTGACAATTTCAGTAGAATTATCCAGACTGAAGTTAGAGGTAAATATGTTTGCACTGATACTACTGTTCGCTTTTCAACTGGAAGCAAAAATCATTCATCAATATTTTCAAAAAATTGAGTCCAATGGTAGCCATATTGGTTATGCGATCTTGCAAGAAGAACATTTAGCAGACAAAAATCAAATGGTGGTTACTTCCTTTGTAAAAACCAACCAGCTTGGCGGTAATATCATTGAAGGCATCAAGGCCTACAGCGACGTATCACAATTGGCACCAATATCTTATCAATATACACTTATGGTTGGTGACAAAAACAAGATCATTGATGCCGTAGTCAGAAAGGGCAGTCTTTTTACAACCACCACGGAAAATGGCACTAAAAAAACCACGCAAACCAAAATCGATGAAAATTCATTTTTTAGCACATTTTTAGTTCCTAGAATGTTAAGAAAGGGTTTAGCCGTTGATAAAAACTTTAAGTTTTCTGCTATTGCCGAAGAAGATGCTTCTGTAAGTGAGGGGCGAGCACAAATTCTGGAGCTTACAAAAATAAATGGTCAAGAGGCTTATAAATTAGTAAACGATTATAAAAACAATCGCTTCTATAGTTATATTAGCCCTGAAGGCAAGGTACTAAAAACAGAAAATCCAATAACCAAAATTAATACCATTACCGTAGACAGCAAAAAAAATGCTGTTGGCAGCATTGCCTATCCAGAGGTGGTACTGAAGACCCTTTTTGGCAAAGTACCCTGATACCCGGCCCTTGGTTGGGTCTAGCTTTTACAAGCCTAGACTCTGATTATGACACCACCGAATTCGTTTACTATTGCTCATCTGTAACTTATAATTATCTTTAACGGAACGTTGAAGTGAGGCTTATATGAAGTTGAATGAAAAAATAGGCAATCAAATCATGATTGGTATATCAGGTACCAGTCTAAATGAAAAAGAAAAAGAATTTATCACAAAAAACAATATCGCAGGTGTAACTTTATTTTCTCGCAATATTGAAAATCCAGAGCAGCTAACAGAACTAGTGGCGGAATTGCAATCTCTACGCATGCACACCGCCAATAAAGCCCCCCTATTCATTGCCATTGATATGGAGGGAGGACGAGTTATGCGCCTTAAGGCACCATTTACCAAATGGCCTGCCATCCGACATTTAGGCGAAATAGACTCGGCCACATTAACCTACCGTTTTGCCGAATGCATGGGGCATGAACTAATGGCAGCGGGAATTAACATTGATTTTGCTCCCTGTGTGGACATATTGACAAACCCTGAAAACGAATTGATTGGCGATCGCTCGATTGGCTCCGACCCTAATCTGGTCGGCAAACACGCCTCCGCCCTTGTTAGAGGGTATATAAATTCTGGCATCATTGCCTGCGCCAAGCATTACCCAGGGCACGGCAATACCATCATTGATAGCCACGAAGACCTTCCGGTAGATGAAACAGATTTGGACACCCTAAAGGAGCGGGAGATCTCCGCTTTTAAAAAAGCCTTTCGCGCCCGTGTAGATTTGGTTATGACGGCACATATACTATATAAAAATGTAGACCCTGATTACCCGGCAACCTTTTCAAAAAAATTACTGAAAGAAATTTTGCCCGATACTGGCTACAAAAAACTCGTAATTAGTGACGATTTGGACATGAAGGCACTAACCAAGCATTATGATATAAATGAAATACCATTGCATGCACTTAATGCTGGTTGCAATATTTTACTCTATTGTAACGAGGAGCAAAGTCCCTATATAGCAATAGAAGAAATTATAAAGGCTGTAGAAAACAAAAAATTAGACCTTGCACTTATAGAAGAAAACTATAAGAAGGTAGTGACTTTAAAAGCAGATAGGATCAAACAAGTTGGGCCACTACCTAAAGCAGAACGAGACAAAATCATTGGCTGTGAAGAGCATCAAAATATGGCTCTTTGCATTCGTGAAAATCGTCTGCCCGACGACATTAAAAGCTAAGTCTCTAGATCCAACTTTTATAACGGCCAGCCCCCTAGAGCGGGCACAAAAACGTCACGCTCGAAACATCCCCATCGAGCGAGATATCTACGAGGAAATTCAAGAAGAAGAAAGCCTGCTAACTCCCAGCCTGGGTCGCCCCGGTATTAGCATTCGAGGATCTCGAGCTGCGGACCGAGTTTATCACATTTATAAAAAAGCCCCCCTACATCTCGGAGATGGCAGCGGTGTTTTGCAAAATATTCTTGGAGAAGAATGGATTGATTCTGTGCAATTGTTAAAAAGTCCCGCTTCTACTCTGATTGGTAACGGTGGACTAAGCGGCTCTCTCTTATTGGATACTAAAGTAAATACGGGCAACCATCTTTCTGTTAATTCTACCAGCTTGGACACACATCGCCTGCGCCTGCAACATGGGGACAGGGATTTTCAAGCCAACTTTTTTGTAGAGAAATCTCATGAATCCTACAATCACAAAGAGGGCGTTGGTTATACCGCTTCCCGCTTAAGGCAAAACCACAGACAAACCTATAGACCTTCGCTGATCCTACAAAAAAATTGGCAGGACATTCAATTTGACGGTCTCTTCGTTTTTGCAAAAAGCCATGGTGATAGCCCGCCCATCAACAATTCTGATAAAATCGATTTTCAGCAAGAATCATTTTTTGCGTCACTAAGCGCGGAAAAAAATTACGACTGGTTTTTACAAAGCTATTATTTATCCAATGACAACCATAATAAAGAGCCCAACTTTCACTCGAGCATTCAAAACCAACGCAGCGGATTTATTGCCGAAAAAACCCTCCAGCTAAGGCCGTCACTAATCAGTGAAGTGGGGACAAGATATGATCATTTGAACGCTGACAATGTATACGAATCCACACCTTTAAAAAAACTACGCACAGAATGGGATACTTATGCAAATCTAAGTTATTTGTGGAAAGACTATTTGATTGAACCACAATTACGTTATTTGTGGGAGTATGATAAAGACATCAAAGCTTTACATATTACAAAAGCGAATAAGGAAAATACTTTTTGGCTATCCTATGCAGAAGGTTATCGATCTCCCTCGATTTACGATCTTTATTTTAACGGTCCAAATTCCACAGCAAACCCCGAACTACAGCCGGAAAATTCTTACCAAATCGAATTCGGTTGGAAAGATGGCCACTATACTGCCAAGGCATTTTTTATCGAATACCAGGATTTATTTTTAACCAAACAAATATCTTCCAAGTGGAAGACTCTTAATTTAAGTGCCGCCAAGGTTCAAGGAATAGAGCTTGACGCTATTTTTTCAGGAGATCTTTATGAGCAATTTCACTCCGTATCTCTGCAAAATGCAGATGGCAAATCTATTTCCCACTTAGATCTGAGCCCGACGTTAAAATTCTTATCTCGTTTTTCTTATTTTTGGGGTCCGGTCAAATGGTCGATCTATTTTCGCTCCTGGTACGATTATTATATAAACCAAACAAAGGCCCCCTCTTGGCTTACTACCAATCTAATGCTGGAAAGTTATGCCATCAAAAGCTTTCGTATCACCATGAAGTATGAAAACATTTTTCGTCGGCAAATTACCTATACGCCTAATTATCCCGAAGCCTTAAATGTGCTTAGCTTGGATTTCAGCTACTCTTTTTAGTATTCCGCATAGCATAAGCACAGCAAAATTATGATATGGAAATTCCCTTCAAAGCAAAGTTTTGCTAAGAATTAGGCATGAAGCAAATACACCCCAAAGCCTATGTGCATGAAACCGCAAAAATTGGCGCAAATGTGGTAATCGGGCCTTTTGCAAACGTTCACAAAAATGCAGTTATCGGTGACAACACCGTAATAGAAGCCCATGTAGTGATTGAAGAAGCTGCTAGTGTAGGCAAGCATTGTCACCTATTTTCCTTCTGTCATGTATCCTACCAGTGTGAAATTCACGATCATGTTACCATCTACCCTTTTGCGTGCATAGGCTCCCCAGGTTTTGGTTATGCAAGCGACCGCGAAGGCAAACACCACTACATCCCACAAATTGGAACGCAAGTAGTGGGGGAAAATGCAAAAATTGGTCCGCATGCTTGCTTGGACCGTGCCGCCCTAAGCAAATCCATTGTAGGAAAAGACACCCAGCTTGGAGCCTACACCCACTTGGCTCATAATGTTGAAATTGGCGAAGGCTCTCGTGCCTACGTAGAGCTAGTTGTTGCGGGCTCCACAAAAATTGGCAAAGGCTTTTACGCCGATAGTAGGGTCTCGGTTACGGGGCACAAAAAATTAGGCGACAAAATACATATGCGTAGTCACACAGGTGTTAACAATTCTGAAACCTCTAGTGGTACCTTTCAAGGATTTCCCCATGAGCCAGAGGAAAAATTTCATGAACGAATGCAAGTACTAAAACAAATCCACCAAATCTTGCAAATTGCAGAAAAGGCAGAGAAATGAAAATATCGCAGTTAAAAGAAAATTATGCCGAGCTTATCGATGATATCCAGGGCGATCTAGATGCAGAATTTAAGATGGTTAAGGAATTTGACCAGGCCCAGGCCGATGATCTGATTTATGTTCTTAATGAAAGGTATTTGCCCGCGGCTATGGATTCGGCAGCTAAAAATATTGTTGTGCTTACAAAATTAAAAGAGCAGACTCAAAATTTTGAAAATAGAAACTTGATATTTTCCTCTGAAGCCGAAGTTCTAATCGCCAAGCTTTTACAAGATCATTATTATTACGAGAGTAAAATCACTTTCCCTCAAAGCAATGTGGTGATTGATGAGACTGCCGAAATTGCTGAAGATGTAGAGATTGGGCCCAACACTGTCATAGGGAAAAAGGTAAAGATTCAAAGTGGCACCAAGATTGGCCCCAACAATATTATCTGCGACGAAGCGAAAATTGGCGAAAATTGCTTTCTAGGGGCCGCGAACTATATTGGAAAAAAGGTGGAACTTGGCAACCATGTGAAAATGCATTCTTTTAACTGTATTGGTACCGATCCTTTCCTGACAAGCAGTGAGTATGGTTTTGTTAGCACTGCCGCTGGTTTAATATTAGAAGACAAAGTCGAGATGGGTTCAGCCAATACGGTAGAGCTAGGTTTAATTCAGCCAACCATCGTTAAGACGGGGTCGAAATTGGACAACCGCACTTTCATTGGCTGCGAAACAATTCTTGGCCCACACTCATTTTTAACTGCCGGTGTAAAAGTCTGCCACAACGTAGTTACGGGCCACCATTTTGTATGCGGCGGCAATACTACGGTAATGCCCAAGGTGAACATCACGGACAACGTGCAAGTGGCTGGCATTAGCGTGGTGGACAAGGACATAAAAGAATCGGGGGCCTATGGAGGACACCCACTACAAACAATGCGTGATTATCTAAAAACTAGCATGAGCTTGTCGAAGCTTGCCAACTACCGGAAGCAAATTCAAAAAATCATCGAAAATGAAAAATAAAAGTCTTTTTCTTGTTTTTTTACTACTCGTATTGAGTTTGTTTTCTTTGTACATAGGCAGTACGGGTTACGGCTGGTTTTCTATTGAATCCGAAATTTTATGGCAAATACGTCTGCCAAGACTTTTAGCGGCCGCCTCTGTCGGGGCCTCGCTAGGTTTAGCCGGAGCGCTGCTACAAATATTACTGCAAAACCCCCTTGCGGAACCTTATACGCTAGGAATCTCCGGCGGCGCCTCCATTGGACTGTGCATCGCCATGTTATTCCCACTACAACCTCTTTGGATAAGCGCCCCTATATTCAGTGGCATTGGATGCATTTTTTCGACCATGATTGTGTTTTATTTAGCCAACCTACTTGGTCGCTTTAACCAAAAATCGTTACTGCTTTCTGGCATTCTTATTTCTTTTCTAGCCAGCTCCTTAACTTATGTCTTCTTTAGTATTTTAAACCCCTATGATCTACAATCCGCAATTTCTTGGTTGATCGGCTCCTTTGGCCACGAACGTGATCTCTGGTGGCCCATGCAAAGCCTATGCTTTTTTGCCCTTCTACTTTTCAGCCTAAAAAATAGTAAGAAAATCGACCTATTCCTACTTGGCGAAGAGATCTCTTTTTCATTCTTGAACCAGCAAAAATATTTTCGGCTTATATTACTCTTAGGGGTGGGCATTCTTACTTCTATTTCTGTTAGCATTTGCGGAATGATTGCCTTTTTAGGGCTTATATCGCCTCACATTAGCATGATGTATCTTAAATCCATGCGTGCCAAGCAACTGCTACTAGCATCCTCACTAATAGGAGCCAACTTATTGGTTTTTTCTGACCTACTTACAAAACTATTTTACTCGTGGTTTTATTTGCCCTCTGGCATCTTTGTTGCCTTGCTGGGAGCACCATTTATGATTTATTTTCTGATTCAGGAGTCCACCTATGCTTACGTGGACTGATGTTGACTTCTTTTACAAAAAACAAAAAATCTTTTCTAAAATCAATTTAGAATTAAGCCGCGATAAAAACTATTTGTTAGTTGGTCCCAATGGCATGGGAAAATCTACTTTTATAAAACTGGCTATGGGCTATATACAACCACAAGCCGGTAAGATCATTCGTAATTTTTCTAAATTTAACTATGTGCCGCCCAACAATCACTTACATCCATGCTTAAAAGTTTCGGACCTCATTGATTTATATATCGATCAAAAACAGAAATTCTATAGTAGCAAAACCTATAAGACTCTAGATATAGAAGATCTGGATGAACAATCCTACCTGAGCAACTTGTCCAGCGGACAACGGCAGCGGCTTCTGCTTGCTTTAAGCCTTGTTCGCCCAAGCGAAATGGATTTCTTTGATGAGCCGACCAATCATTTGGATTATTATTATAAAAACCAGTTTTATATGGATTTGAATCTACGAAAAAGCTGCAAGCTACTAGTATGTCATGATCTACAAAGCGCTTTGCAAATTAAGAACTCCCACATTCTATTAGTAGACAAGAAGGGGGTTCTAGACTTAGGGCCTAGCGATGAAGCCTTATTGAGTCCGCAACTACAAAATGCCTTTCGCATCAAAGTCAGTATTAATAATAATCCTGTAAACGGTAGAAAAATGCTGGCAATATCAAACTATGAAACACGGTAACCGCTCTAAATTTGCTTTTGTACTTTCCATAATTATTCATACTGGCTTGTTTGCCGGGATTACGTATCTGGGTCTTGATATGACTCTGCCAGAAGGAACTGTTAGCGCTACCGAGATGGAATTTGTGGAGGGCGAAATTTCCGTTGGTAACCAAACAACAAATATTCAGCAGCAAGAAGAATTGATTGCTGAAAAACCGCCCGAGCCCGCACCGCCGCCACCGCCGGTTAAAAAAGCCAAAACCATTGAAAAAGCGCCTCCCGCAGAAGAAGACTTGCCAATACTGCCGCCAAAAGAAGAGGTTGCAGCCAATACAGAAGAAATACCGGTGGATGAAGAGGAGATACAAAATCCTGATTTAGAGGATTACCTAGAAGAGCCTGCTGAGAGCGAATTGGCTGAGGAGCTCCCGGAAAAAAGTATAAGCAATAATGAACTCGACGAGGAGATCAACCAATTGGCTGAAAAAAAGGGGGTGGAAAATCAAGTTAAGTACGGCACCTCTAGTGGCACGAAATCCCACAAACAGTTAACAGCCTTGCCAGGCAATGTGCCGCCGGATTATCCAATGCTTGCACGGCTAAGAAGATATGAGGGTACCGTGATTTTGCATTTTGATGTGACAAAGAGTGGTCAGGTAAGCAATGTGGCAGTAGCGCAATCCTCGGGCTATTCGGTTTTGGATCAATCGGCTTTAGAGGCACATAGTAAGTGGCGCTATCGACCGGGCAAGCCTGGTCGCTACAACAAGCCCTATCATTTTCGCCTAAGCGGCAAAGCTGTAGAGGCCCCTAGCACCTTAAGGCGTGGGCGCTAGTCTTCGCCAAACAGCTCTTTCATGCTTTTAGTAGTACCTTGGTTGCGCTCGCGAGCTTTGCGCTTACTACCCTGCTTGGCTTTTTTACGACGACGTATGCTTTCTAATTTTGTGGTTTTTGATGCCATTACAAACTCCTGCTCAAAGATTATGCTTTAGTATTAGAAAAAGATACCTATGTCAATGAAATGCCCATCTCCACTGCGAGATCCTAGCAAATCACGATAGGCATAAGAAAAAGCCATACGTGGCCCTCGCCAGATCAAACCTCCACTAAAATAATCAATGTCCTTTGACTTTAAACTACCGTAACCAAAGGATAAATCCAAAAAACCAATGGGCACAGAAAAGCCCGTTTTTAGATCGGGCGTGGAATCCCCGTGGCCACGGTCCTGCTTACCCAGATCTAGCGTAAATTTTAAAAAGGGTTCATAAATATAGTGCAGCCCAAGACTGTAATATTTTTTCAATAAATCCCCACCATCACTCGTTAAGTTGTCCACCACAAAAGAAATTCCAAAAACCTCTGTAGGAGAAATGGTTACTCCCAGATTCACATCGTGTTCATTTTTGGCCGTAGTGGGCGCTGTGAATTCATATCTTTGCAACGCCAGTCCAAAAGAAGCTTTGACATACTCTCTTCGCGCCAAAGAGAGTTTGTACAATCGCGCCTCCGTACCTGCAATTTCGTTTTCTTGCTTTTCAAAACTAAGAGCTCCCGGAATCAATTCGCTCGTTCTTGTGTCAACCATAACTAGACCAAATGATTTATCATCTTTCTTATTGGAAAGTGTATTGGGCTGGTATTGAAATTGATTGAAAAAAATGTTGGCATGATTTTTATCCATATAGCCCAAAAGCGCCGGATTTAGCACGGCTGCCTCACTTGGCCCCACCATAGACACACCGGCCCCACCCATACCTTGATAGTAACTTTGTGCGTAGACGTTTTTTCCTACACATATGGCCACAAGAAAGTACAATAATTGTATTATGTTAAAAAAACTATCGATTCTCATTTTCATTAGCCTTGTTCCATTTCAATTTGCTCTGTCTAGAGAAGTACCACAGGACGCAAAATTAAAGAAAGTAAAAAAAGGCGAAAGCCTTTACCAAATCCTCAAAAATATGAAATGGCAGCAAGAGGATCTAGCCGTGGTTCTTGGGCATCCCAAATTGAAAAGAAAGACCATTTTTCCCGGCGAAATTTATATGCTTACCGATAACGGCTTGGTTTTTTTCATTAAGGATACCGATAATGCTTTTTTTATTGAGAGAACGGGCGATAAGGTAAGCGTTGATATTGAAGAACTAACTTACCGCAAAACTCTGCATACGGCTAAGGGCACCGTTATCGGTGGCCTACAAAGCTCCATAAAAAATAAAACCGATAGCATTGATATTGCACAAAAGTTTATGAACGCCTTTTTGCTAGAATACGACCTACGCCGCGATATACAAAAAAATGCACAGTTTGAATTGCAGTACGAGAAAAAATTTCTTGGCAAACACTTCATTCAATATGGTGAGGTTCTTTATGCAGCACTGGACATTCGAGGCGAAAAGATCGAAAAGGATTTTGTGCACTTTCAAGGTGGAGGAGCTTTCCTATATCGCAACCCCAAAAAACTAAAAGAAAAAGACTTCTACGCTCCTGTAGATTATTTGAATATTTCTAGTCTTTATCAACCGCGCCGCAGACACCCCATAACCAAAAGAATCATTCCACACTTAGGGGTTGATTTTGCTCTACCAAAAGGATCGCCAATTTATAGCACTGCAGATGGCAAGGTAATCCGTTTTGGCAAAAATCGAGCTGCAGGTAGGTATGTGGTAATCAAACATAAAAATGGTTACACTTCTTTTTATAACCATTTGCATACACTAGAGCCCCTTAGCAAAGGGCAGCGAGTAAGTGCTGGCGATAAGATTGGTTCTATGGGATGCACAGGTTATTGTACGAAACCGCACTTACACTTTGCTATGAAAAAAAATGGACGTTACATAGATCCAGCGCCGATGATTTATCCTTACCCCTATACGCAAAACGAGATTATCCAAGCTCATTTGAGTGAATATTAATAAGAGTTATCATACCTTGTTTTTTGACAAAAACTAAAATAATACGGGCACTGCTTTTGTGGATTGCCTTGCTCACAAAGCGCTTCTCTTTTTACCGTAGAACCCGTGTAGCAGCCTGACTTTGTAGAATGGCGAATGCATGTGTCAGATCCTGATGTATAAATTCTCCAGCCGCTACCTAAGATTTTATACAAGCCCGGGTAATTGGAATTGGTAAGGTTGCTATAAACATTATTGGAAGTAGCATTACAAGGATCCGCATTACCTCCACTGTAATTGAAGTTTTTAGGAACTATTAAGTATTGGTTGCACGCCCAACCTACATTTTTTTTATCAAGCTGATTTCCTTTATCTAGCATAATGTATTCATCGACATTTACGAGTGTGCCCCGTTCACTAAAAGCCAAATCATAAGTATTCCCATAGGCTTGCGAGCTGCCTTCATCGCCATGCATTTGTGGATTGATTACCTGCTGGTCATTGTTTATATAGCCTAGATGTAGAGCAATTTTATTTGAGTTAAAGTCTTGAAATAACTCGCGTACTTTATTGGAATAGCGATAATCCAAGGGCATTCTTGAGCTAGATCCCGTTAGAGACCACTGTGAACCTGCTGCCAATATATCTTTTATAAAATCATTATCTAATGGATATGGAGAAACAGCCCTAGTGATATCATCTTTGCCTCTGTCTACGGTGCTTTGATAATCTACAATATCAAAGTATAGTTGAGTTCCCGGAAGCTTGCTGGAAGAATCAAAAAAATCCTGTTTCTCATCAAAGCTTAGTCCTTTTTTGGTCCGAATAAGTCTATGTCCCGAGGCATCTGCACTTTGCCCCATAATGGCAAAGGTAAAGTACGTTCCTCGATTTAAAGAGCTGCCTTGGCAGGACATGGCGCCCAAGGTATCTAAAGAGGTTTCTAATGGAAAGGGTTCTGTATCTGTGCTATTTGCCACCACCTCATTATCCAGTTCCCCCAATTCTTGACCGCAATTTTGGTAGGCAAAAAGTAATAGCAATATAAGCGGAAAGAGATACAAAAATGGCTGTTTTTTCATATCATTTTTATCGGCTTTTGTACTGTCTTACTTTAGGACATTTTATTTTATATAGTTATTTCAATTACTTAGCGGATTGGCCATATGGATTCGATCTTATCTAGCTGTATAGATGCTTTGAGAATTAAGTCTGGCCGACTTGGAAGCTTTCCTCTATGCTAGGGTCATGATTCGAAAAGCGGTGATTCCCGTAGCTGGTTTGGGCACAAGATTCTTACCGGCTACCAAAAATGTACCTAAAGAACTCCTGCCCATAGTGGACAAACCTTCACTAATGTACATTGTAGAAGAAGCCATTGAGGCAGGAATAGAAGACATTGTTTTTATTGCCGGACGAAACAAAGAGGCCATAGAAGATTTTTTTGATATTAACTATGAGCTTGAAAAAAAATTGGAAGAAAGCGATCGCTTGGATCTTTTGCAAGATCTCATCCAGATTCGTGAGAAAGCCAATTTTATAAGTATTCGCCAGCAAAAACCCCTTGGTTTGGGTCATGCAATATTGTGTGCAAAACCGGTAATCGGTGAGGATGCCTTTGCCGTTCTACTTGGCGATGAGCTAAGTGCCGGAGAGCAAAAGGCAACAGCGGATTTAGTCAACACATACAATGACAAGAAACAATCCACCGTAGCCGTAATGGAAGTTCCAAAATCAGAAGTTTTTAAATATGGGATCATCGAAGCTGAACCGCTGGATGAAAATACCTATAAAATTTTGTCCTTAGTTGAAAAACCCAGTCCTGAAGAAGCCCCCTCAAATTTAGCCATGCCTGGGAGATACATCTTCACCTCCTCCATTTTGAATGTGCTATCAGAATTAAAGCCGGGTAGAAACGATGAATATCAGCTTACAGACGCCATGGACATTTTGTGCAAACAAGAGGAAATGCTGGCAAAAAAAACCAGGGCTCGCCGCTACGATGCCGGCGACAAACTTGGCTATCTAATAGCCAACGTTGAATTCGCTTTAGAACACCCTCAACTCAAAGAAGATTTTAAAAACTACCTGCTCTCTCTTCATTCGAGGTTAACATGATTGCATTATTTTTAGGTATAGCCCTAGCTTATATTCCACATAGTCATTTTATTTTACAACAAATGGGGGAAAATCATGGCTCTGGTACTTATCAAATCGTACAAGAGCTCGCTTTTCAGAATGCTGATGAGCGTGTGGTAATTCAAGAGACATGGACCGTTGACGAGGGCCTACAAATGCATTTGGAAGCTAAAGGTCCTGACGTTCTTTACACTGCCAAATATGATTTTCGTGCAAAATATTTTCTAAGCCAAGATAAGCGATTGGTTAAAGCGGACTTACCAAAAGAATTTTTTGAAAACTTGTTCTATTTAAAAGAAGCAAAAGACATCGCCAGAAGGCTCTACAATATGGGCGTTATAGGAGCGGAAATACTAAGCCCACAAAAACGTTTTTATCATTTAAGTCAAGTAGAGTATAAAGGCCAAGCTTTCTTAAACCTATCACGCTTGGACGAGCAAATCGCCTTTGCCTTTGGCTACGACCTGAACCAAAATAAACCTGGTTTCTGGGTGTCCCAATCCGATTTTCACTTAAAGAAGATCCGAATGCCAAATGGTACCACTATCTTAGCCGACAATTATGATGTTTATACCAAAAACTTACACTTACCCAAACAACGTAGCCTTGAGTGGGGACCAAACAAAACCCCTATCCAAATTCTAAGCGTAAGCCGAATTATCCACGGTCCCAATACAAAAAAACTTTTATCCACTAGTAATATAGACGGATTAAGCCCAATTCAATTTGGCGAAAAAGAAATTTACAAGGCCATTCAAAGTTTTTACCAGCGCTTTCGATGAATCAGTGGCAAATAGCAGTTGATGCACCCATTACAAAACCTTTAACCTATACAAGCGAAGATCCATCTATAGCCGTCGGATCTTTAGTTAAAGTTCCTCTCGGCAAAAGCAACCGCAAAGTCTTCGGTCTGTGTCTTGAAAAAACCATGGACAATGAGGAAAGGCTAAAAACCATTGCCCATGTCTATCAAGATCTTCCACATATACCAAGTCGCTATGTAGACTGGCTTTCGTGGCTTTCGAATTACTACAAACACCCCATTGGACAAGTGGCCAAACTACTAGCTCCCCCTTTAATTGATAAAAAACAAGGGCGAAGCAGAAAAAAAAGCCCCATTCCAGATGTAGAACCTGAAAGCATTGCGGAGCTTAATGCAGAACAAATGGCCGCCTATAAAAGCATTTCTGCAAGCAATGGTTTTCAGTGCCATCTTTTACATGGGGTTACCGGATCAGGAAAAACAGAAGTATACATTCATTTATTTCAACAGGCTCTAAATTCTGGAAAAAAAGGCCTCTTTCTAGTACCCGAAATCTCCCTTACGCCGCAACTTTTAAGTCGTTTTGCAAGGGTGTTCGGCGATCAACTAGCCGTGATGCACTCGCAACTTACCGAACGAGAACGCACCAATCAATGGCTTAGCATAGTAGAAGGAGATAAAAAAATTTTATTGGGCGCAAGGTCCGCACTATTTTGCCCAATCCCTGATTTAGGATTGATCATTGTAGATGAAGAACATGAAGCCTCCTACAAACAAGAAGAAAAATTAAAGTACCATGCTCGAGATAGCGCCATCATGCTAGCAGCAAAACTAGAAATACCCATTGTTCTTGGATCTGCCACTCCAAGCTTAGAATCATGGCAAAATGCAAAAGCTGGCAAATACCAATTACATCAACTACAGCTTCGTTTTAATGAAAAATCCCTACCCCAAATTGATGTTGTGGATTTGCGTGAGCACAGACCTGCTGGTCTACCCTTTTGGATGTCGCAAGAATTGCACGATGCCTTGGTGCAAAATCTAAAAAACAAAGAGCAAAGCGCTTTGTTTCTAAACCGCAGAGGTATGGCACCATCGGTTGTATGCAATTCGTGTGGCCATACAGAGGAGTGCCCCAACTGCGCAGTGGCATTAACTCTACATCACAAACATCATCTGCACTGTCACTACTGTGATTATCATAAAAATTTTAATGAGACCTGCTCTGCTTGTGGCGTCGGAGAAGTCATTCCCCTGGGCCTGGGCACAGAAAAAATGCAGGAAGATATAAAGGAAATGTTTCCAGAAGCACGTGTTGTTCGTGCGGATCGAGATGAAATACAGAGCCGCGAAGATATGGAAGCCGTCATTCAAGCTGTTGAATCCCAAAGCGTGGACATCCTTATCGGAACACAAATGATCTCCAAGGGCCTGGACTTTCCCCACCTTTCTTTGGTGTCGGTTGTATTGGCAGACATCGGCTTTAATATTCAGGATTTTCGTGCAAATGAAAAAACCTACCAGCTCCTCTCACAAGTTGCGGGCCGTTCCGGCCGCCATAATACCGATGGCAGAGTGATTATCCAAACATACAATCCCAACCACCCCTGCTTGCCCTTTGTGATAGAACACTCCTATGAAGCCTTCGCAGATAGAGAGTTGCTTCATCGAAAAGAATTATTGTATCCGCCTTTTTCTCGTATGATTCGCATTCGTAACCAATCTATCTTTGCTAAAAAAGCGGAAAAAAACATTATGGATATTTATAATTGGCTACAAAAAGCTTTCAAGCATTACCAGATAGAAAATGATGTGCAAATTTTAGGGCCAACAGAGGCGCCATTATTTAAGCTTCGAGGTAAATATCGCTATCATATGCTGCTGAAGGTAAAAAATAAAAAAAATATCCACAGTATCTTGGATCAACTCCTGGCCAATGATGCACTTTTTCCCTCGGGGACCAAAGTCTTAATTGATGTGGACCCCATACAGATGGGCTAAAATACTTTACGCCTGCTAAAATAAAAAATATCCTTATGACATGGCTGTCGAATGTCCGCGTTGTGGTGCGGAAGAAGAAGATCTTATAAAAATAGAAGCCGGCTTAAAACTACGCATTCAAGAGGTACTGCCTGATGAGGACGTTCCTGCAGAAGTTTGCGGCAAATGCTTCAATGAATTAAGAGAGAATGTTTCTCACGGCGCCAAATTGCGTGCAGAAATTAACATCAAAGAACATAATAAAAAGGTCTTATGGAAAAACCGCGTTTCCTTGGTAAAAGCCGCTCGCGAGAGAATGTCCGTAAAAGCCTACGCAGAAGCCTCGGTGCTTTATGAAAAGTACATTCGAACCTTAGAATTGGTTCATGATGTACCGCCGGGCAAACTCAACCCAAAAGAAATCAAAGCAAAAGGTCAAGAAAAGGAGCTCACGCTGTTTGCTTCGGTTCTATGGGACTTGATACGTATATATGATACGCGTGAAAATTATGGCCCAAGACTCACTACCACTGCCAATAAATTGGTAGAAGTGATCCCTCATACACCGGCGGGTAAAGATTTGTTAAAACGCGCTGAAAAGCATATGAAAGTGGCTCATCATACAAAGGAGATGCGCGAGTTCTTAAAGCAAGCTAGAAAAGCTGCAAAATCCAACTGCTTTCTTGTTTCCGCCGTCTTTTATTTAGATGATAGCCCAGAACTACGCTTTTATCGTCAATTTCGCGATGAAATTTTATTGCGCTCTTGGTGGGGTAGAATCTTCGTACGCTGCTACTACATATTCGCACCAAGCTTAGCCAATGTGCTGGATTTTTTCCCACAATACAAAGCCCCGCTACGTCAGTTTTTTCGCTCTTTTGCCTTGCGTCTGGCTAAGACTTTCCACTTGAAAAGCCCGCTTTAATTTAAGACCTTAAATTATGATTCCAAAAAAAGTCGATCTAATTATTGTTGGTATTCGCTTTGAGAGTTTGTATTTTGCCTCCCTACTATTAGAAAAAGGTATCGATGTTCATTTAATCGATCACGAGGAGCCGCCCTCTGAAAGCCCTTTTCTAAATCCTGTAGATAGTTTTTTTGCTAGTGACATGAGCGCCCTTCTTGCCTGTAAAGAAAAGGAGGACGCAGTACAGACATTTGATGGCGGTGAATTCAAAGCCTTTATGGGTTTTGGCGATGACTATCAAGACTTTCGCTATGAGCCCTATTTGCATACTCACTACTATAAATGGGACGAAGACAAACAAAATCAATTTGAGAAGCTTTCTGAGCAAATGCAGGATCGTCTACACTATCGCACAAAAATATCGGCTGTCGAATGCCTCGACAACCAGGTAAATGCAATCGAAGTGAACGAACAAAAAAAGGTTCGATTAAATGCTCTTTGCTGGTCGCAATACTTTAGCCAGTGGGAAGCCTATCTGGAACAAGAGCGCATAGGCCGCAAAACCCTGCAAAGGCTTGCCAAGGCAGATTTTTGGACTCGTTTGGATTTGCATCTATTGCACAATGAGGCTTTTGAAGCGCCTCTGAATGAGAGGTTTTTGTTAAAGGCAGCAAAAGATGAGGCCAAAGCTTTTTTGGGCTCCTTCTATAAAAACCCGGAAGGGCGGATTTGCAGTCAATGGACCGGTTATATCGCCTCCCAGCTAAGCGATAGTGGTGAAGAATTAGGCAATTTACTAAGGGAAAAAAAGCGCCAAATAAAACGTGCATTTAAAGGCCTTTTTGACAGCGTAGAATTTGAAAAAATTAAAATGATTTCAGATATTTACAACACCTTCGATGAGGGCCAGATGGACTCTCTTCAACTCGGCAGCTACAACAACATTTACACATTGAATCACAATTTCCACAGACTTTTACACAAAGATTATGATTTAGAATACCTAATATCCGCGGCAGAAAAAGTTGCTTCGAAGATTCAGGATATGAAAGAAACTGATATTAATGGTAAGACCTAAATCCAGGTTATTTCTAGTGTTTAAGCATTGCGTCAATGAAATAATCACCGTTACCTGCCTCCCCTTTTCGTGCTAAATCCTTGCTACTTTAAATAGTACACAAGCTCCGACACTCCACTGGTGTTTGATAATGTCGGGGCTGAGGCGAAACCAGTAAGGAGGATATATGCCACAAATTACTATGAAAGAAATGCTAGATGCCGGTGTTCACTTTGGGCATCAAATTCACCGTTGGAATCCAAAAATGAAAAATTTTGTTTTTGGCGAACGAGGCGGTATTCACATCATCGATTTACAAAAGTCTGTCGCTGGTGCTCAACAAGCCTGTGAAGCAGTGAGAGATATTGCTGCAAATGGTGGGCGAATGATTATGGTCGGCACCAAACAGCAAGCCATTGAACCCATACAAGAGGCTGCAAAAGCTTGCGGTCAATTTTACGTTACTAAGCGCTGGTTGGGCGGCACTCTCACCAACTTTACCACGATTAAGGACTCGATTGATCGTCTTAAAAAGTTTGATCGCATGAAAAAAGACGGGGAATGGGATCTTTTTAGTAAAAAAGAACAGTCGCAAATGGAAAAAGAATACCAACGCTTATTGGATTATCTTGAAGGCATTCGCGATATGCGCGGTAAACCTGGCGTCCTTTTCGTTGTTGATCTAATTAAGGAGCGTATTGCAGTAGCTGAGGCCAAAAAACTTGGCATACCAGTAGTGGCCATTGCCGATACCAATTCTGACCCTGCAGCTGCTGATTATCCTATTCCAGGCAATGATGATGCCATTCGCTCGATTCAGCTATTTTCTAAACTGATTTCTGATTCCTACAAAGAGGGTGCAGAAATTTATGAGCAAAAGCTTCGCAGTCAAACTGACAAGGCATCCGACACAGAAAAACAGGCCAAAGTGGAAGAAAAACCGCAAAAAGATTCCAAAGGGCCTGCGGTTGTAAAACGCCGTCTGGTTGCAGCAGGTACTGCCGAAGAGGTGGAAATCCATGAAGAAGTCGAAAAAGAATTAACCAAAGATAAAGACGATAGTAACGACGAAGCATAGTAAACAGGAGTATTCATGTCGATTGATGCAAGCACAGTTAAAGAGTTAAGAGAAAAAACCGGTGCCGGCTTTATGGATTGCAAAAAAGCCTTGGCAGAAAATGATGGAAATCTAGACAAAGCCGCGGAATGGCTACGAACAAAAGGCATTAGTAAGGCGGCTAAAAAAGCCAGCCGCGTAGCTGCTGAAGGCTTGGTAACATCTTACATCCATGCCGGCGGTAAAATTGGCGTTCTCGTGGAAATCAATTCTGAAACGGACTTTGTTGCCCGCAATGAAAACTTTCAAAATTTCTGCCGAGACATCGCCATGCACATTGCTGCGAGCAACCCACAATGTGTTCATGCCGAACAGTTGGACCCCACATCGGTAGAAAAAGAAAGAGAAATTTTAAAAGCCAAAGCCTTGGAAGAAGGTAAAAAGCCTGAGTTTTTAGATAAAATCATTGAAGGCCAAATAAAAAAATGGATGAAAGATCAAGTTTTGTTGGAACAAGCATTTGTGAAAAATCCAGATGTCTCGATTCAGCAATATCTAACCGAAACCATTGCTTCCATCGGAGAGAATATCGTAATTCGTCGTTTTAGCCGCTTTGAGCTGGGCGAAGGAATCGAGAAGAAAGAAGATGATTTTGCTGCCGAAGTAGCGGCCGCCTCCAACGTTCAATAGGGGTCATTGTGGCGGAAGCTGTTTATAAACGCATATTACTGAAACTTAGTGGTGAAGCTTTAGCTGGTGATAATGGCTACGGAATTGAACCGGAAAGCATACATATGATTGCTGGCCAAGTGGCAGAAGCCTTTGCTACTGGCGTTCAAATAGGGATTGTAATCGGCGGTGGTAATATCTTCCGCGGCGTGGCCGCCTCTGCTAAGGGTATGGACCGGGCTAGCTCCGACTATATGGGCATGCTTGCAACGTGCATGAATGCCCTGGCTTTGCAGGATGCCTTAGAAAAACTCAACCTACAAACTCGAGTACAAACTGCCATCGAGATGTCAGAAATTGCCGAACCCTATATACGCAGGCGAGCAATACGCCATCTAGAAAAAGGCCGAATCGTCATTTTTGGTGGTGGTACGGGCAATCCTTTTTTTACCACAGATACCGCCGCGGCACTTCGAGCCATCGAAACTGGCTCAGAAATCATTATGAAAGCCACTCACAAGGTTGACGGCATTTATGATAAAGACCCCGTAACCCACTCGGATGCAAAAAAATACGATAAACTAAGTTACATAGACACTCTTAACAAGCAACTGAAGGTCATGGATTCTACGGCTATTAGTTTGTGTATGGAAAATTCATTACCCATACTTACTTTTAACCTAAAAACACCTGGTAACGTCTTAAGAGCTGTTAAAGGCGAAAAAATCGGCACCATCATTCAAGGAGATTAAGATGCAAGAATTAAAGCAAAGCACAGAACAGGAAATGAAAAAATCTGTGGAAGCACTTGTCACTGAGTTGGGTAAAATTCGAACTGGTAGAGCCAATGTTAGCATGCTGGATGGTATTAAAGTTGATTACTATGGAAGCGCTAGTCCGCTAAATCAGGTGGCCGCTGTTAGTTGTCCAGATGCCCGCTCCTTTATGATTTCTCCTTGGGAAACATCTTTGTTAAAAGAAATTGAACAATCCATCATCAAAAGCAATCTCGGAATGGCTCCCATGAATGATGGCAAGGTGATTCGCCTTAAATTACCAGAGTTAACAGAGGATAGACGTAAAGATATTGCCAAACAGTGTAAGAAGATTGTGGAAGATGCTAGAGTTTCCATCCGCATGAAACGTAGAGATGCTAACGAAGAATTAAAAACGAAACTAAAAAACAAAGAAATTTCAGAAGATGACCACAAGCGCTTTACTGATGAAATTCAAAAGATAACCGATTCCTATATTTCCAAAATTGATAAAATCGGTGAGGACAAAGAACAAGAAATCTTGAAGGTGTAATGACTTCATTAAAGCATCTAGCCATTATTATGGATGGAAATGGCCGCTGGGCAAAAGGGCGTAACAAACCCCGACTATTTGGCCATCTTCGTGGCTCTAGGCAACTGCGCCACATTATCCAGGCAGTTGCTAAGCGAAACATTCCATATCTAACTCTTTATGCATTTAGCCTTGAGAACTGGCAAAGACCGGCTGATGAAGTAGAACACCTAATGAAAATACTGGTTAGATTTTTACAGCGTGAAACCGCATTAATGATGAAAGAAGGGATTCGCTTAAATGCTGTCGGCAATTTTTCCTACCTACCCCTAAAAGCCCGGCATGAATTGGTTAAGGCCATGCAGAAAACAGAAAACAATCAAAAAATGACACTTACCTTAGCCCTAAGCTATGGAGCTAGACAAGAAATCACCGAGGCCATGCGCCGAATTGCTTTGGATTACAAGGAAGGTAAGATCATCTTTGATGATATTAACGAAGAGATGATGCAAAAATATCTTTATACAAAAGATTTGCCTGACCCAGATTTGATCTTACGAACAAGTGGGGAAATGCGTCTGTCCAATTTTTTACTTTGGCAGGCTGCCTATTCTGAGATTTATATTTCAAAAAAGAATTGGCCGGATTTTAATGAAAAAGATCTGCAAGCAGCTATAGAGGAATTCGAGCGCCGTGAAAGACGCTTTGGTAAAATTGTTGATAAATCTGTGGAGGCTGTGATTGAACAGCACTAAAATCCGAGTTATTTCTGCAGCAACATTAGTATTAATTCTGATTTTAACTTATATGCTTTTTCAGCAAGATGGTCTACAAGTTGTGGGCTTTTTAATTACCGCTGTATGCATCTATGAGTACAATCGTCTATGCTTTTTAAAATTACCTCGACTATGGCAAGCTAGCTTTTGCCTTTTTGCCTATGCTAATTTTCTAATTTTCTTTCAAAATATTGGATCTATGTCGATTCACTTCATTATACTTTCATTTTTATTCTTACTAGTAGGACTTTTGGTAAACTTGAAAGACGTTGAAACAAGCATTACCAAGCTAGGACTCGGACTCATTGGATTCGTATATGTTGGGATTCTACCCGCCATCTTTTGCCGGTTTTTCTTAAAAAATGAAGATGGTATCTTCTTTTTAATATTAACGCTTATTTCCGTTACCTCTACAGATATTTTCGCCTACTTTTTTGGGCGTTGGAAGGGAAAAACCCCTTTGCACACCTTATCTCCGAAAAAGACTCTAGAAGGTGCCATCGCAGGCACTAGCATTTCCGTTCTACTTACTATGACCTTTACATATTTTTTTAAGCCCGAAATATTTGATTTCTATTTAGCAACTGCTGCCTTGGTTGCCTCTATGGTTGGCCAAATAGGAGACTTGTTTGAATCTTTACTGAAAAGATATGCTCAAGTGAAGGATTCTGGTAAAATTATGCCTGGCCACGGCGGTGCACTCGATCGTATAGATAGCTTGTTGTTTGCAAGTCCCATATTTTATTTCTATTACACTTACGTTTATTCAACCTTTGTCTAAGTTTTACTTACGCTTTTTGTTATTACCTAAAAGCCTGGCCTTTTATGCAAAAGATTCTTAGAATGGATCTATGGATACTCTGATCTCACTTGTGCAGCAATCTTTTGAATTCGTCATCCCTTTAATCATTCTCCTAGGTGCCCTAATATTCATCCACGAGCTGGGTCATTTTTTAGTGGCAAAATATTATGGAGTTCGAGTGGAAACCTTCAGTCTGGGCTTTGGCAAAAAAATTCTAAAGTACAAACATGGCGATACCACTTATTGTATTAGCGCCATTCCCTTTGGCGGCTATGTTAAGATGTTTGGCGACGATCCAAACGTAGAGATTAGCGAAGAAGAAAAATCCTATTCTTTTTTACATAAACCAGTTGGGCAAAGAATAGCCGTAGTGGTGGCTGGACCTTTGATGAACTTATTTTTTGCCTTTTTTCTTTTTATGGCGATTGCCATACTTGGTGATAAGAAGCCCCTACCCATTATAGGTAGCATTCAACCAGATTCGCCTATTTTACAGCTAGGCATAGATGCTGGAGACAAAGTAGTAAAAGTAGGCAATAAAAATGTCAAAACCTGGAAAGAAATGCAAGAGGAGTTGAATGCCTCAGGTGGATCTACTTCCATTATTTTTGAAACTTATCCCGAGAAAGAAAGCCGAATCCTCAGTGTGGATCTAATCAAAAAGAAAAATCCCAATCCACTTGATACAACAAGAGAGATTTACGCTCTACCTGGCGTGGATATGACGCCGATTGCAAGCAAGATTGGCGTACCAGAGGGATCTATCGCTGCGACTGCTGGTTTAAAAATTGATGATCGTATTTTGCAAGTTAATGGCAATACAATTGAACGTTGGTACGAACTGGAGTCTGCTATACAAAATGTTCCAGCGGATCAAGCTCTAGAACTTAAGGTAGAGCGCTTAGTAGACGGTAAGGTTCAGTTAACCAATGTTTCCATAGATAAGTCTACACGGGATTTGGCTTCACTCGGCATTGAAAGACCTGATCTTTACATTGGACTTATTGCTGAGGACTCTCCTGCTGCTAAAGCGGGGCTTAAAATCAATGATAAAATTTTATCTATCAATGGTGAAGAATTATATGTTTGGAACGACTTATCTGAGAAAATTCGTGCCTTTGATAAAACAGAGGATGGCCTGCAATTAAAAGTCCTACGCGGTACAGAGGAGATAAATGTTGCCCTTGCACCAGAAAAAATGAAATCTACCAATCCAAGTAATGGTAAAGTTGAGTACCATTACAAAATTGGAATTGGCCCTGTCTTGGCCATGACTGCCCCCAAAACGGCTGTTTTTTATCCTGCTTCATTTACCGACCTAATAAAAACAGCCTCTAGCGAAACTTCCTATTGGACTGTGGCTACGCTTATGGGCTTTGTCCGCCTTGTTCAAAACGAAGTTTCTGCCCGATCCATTGGTGGGCCCATTATGATTGGCCAAATTGCCAGTGAGTCCTTTAAAATAGGTATTAATGCATTTTTAAAAATCATGGCCATCATATCCATAAACTTATTTATCTTAAACCTACTGCCTATCCCCGTACTAGACGGAGGACATTTGGTTTTTTTCACCATAGAGGCAATCAAAGGCTCTCCTCTTAGTATGAGCAAACTAGAAAAAGCTCAGCAAGTTGGCTTATTTTTACTTCTATTTTTAATGGTTTTTGCACTGTTCAATGATTTTAGCCGCGTTTTCGGCTTTATCTAAGATATGTCATATATATTGAGTTTAAGTACATCTAGCAAGCAAGGCAGCTTTTCGATCGCTAAAGACCGTAAGGTGCTTTACTCTTTAGCTTGGCAAAAAGCCAATGCCCATGCGGAAGTACTGACTCATTTTCTAAATGAAGCATTTCACTTTCTTGAAATAAAACCTGCTCAAATTAAACTTTTTATTTGCGATATTGGACCAGGAAGCTTTACGGGTGTTCGAGTTGCAACAGCAACTATTAAGTCACTCGCCTATCATGCAAAAGAATCCAGAATCTTGCCCTGCACAGCCAATGAATTACTTATACAAAATCTTTATTTACTAAAAAAACCCATCTGTACATTAATCAATGCACAAAGGCAGGAGTTTTATGCCAGCTTTTATGAGCCAGGCAAAACAAAGATGTTGTGCAAGCGCAAGGTCCAGTTAATGAATATAAATAAAATAGAAAAATACCTGTCTAAAAATCATATTCTTCTTGGAGACGGGTCTGACATCTTTCTAAATAACTGCAAAGAATCAGTTAAAAAAAAATGCATTCGTTTCGGAGATGGCGACCTGGACTATCCCCTAGCTAAAAATGCATTTCACCTCCTAGAAAGTAAAAACTACCAAGACAGGACCATAGACTGGAAAAGCCTAGAACCCCTTTATATTCGCGCATCTAGTGCCGAAGAGAAATTGATAAGTGGGGATCTTAAGAGTGCCAGAAACTATGTTCGACGAAAAGACAAATAAAATTCATCCAGCCAGTGGACCGCATGTAATTGCTGTTGGCGGTGGAAAAGGTGGCATAGGCAAAAGTTTTCTGTCCAGCAACCTTGCTTTTGCTCTTTCTCGACATGCTAGTGTTTGTATAATCGATTTAGATCTTGGCGCTAGTAATTTACATACTTGCTTTGGCATAAAAAGCGTAAACAATACCCTAAGTGAATATCTATATTCAAACTTATCACTTTTAGATGTAATTCAGACTACACCCTATCCCAGATTAGATTTCATTAGTGGTTTTCATGATAACTTAGAAGTTGCACAAATAAACAAACACAAGGTGATGAAATTACAAAATGACATACAATCCCTTCCATACGATTATGTAATTTTAGATTTAGGTGCAGGATCAAATTTCTCCACAGTTAGTTTTTTCCTTTCTGCTCATACATCGCTGATTGTTACTACTCCAGATCCAACTAGCGTAGAAAATGCATATCGCTTTCTTAAAACTGCTTTCTATCAAAAAATCCGCTCTTTGAGTGCACATACGAGCGTTAGGCAAATCACCTCACAAATCATGTCAAACAGAGATCAACTACAGGTTAAATCTCCTGCTCACTTATTGAATCAAATTCAACAGACAAATTCATTTACCGCGAAAATTATTGAAAAGAACTTAGCAAATCTAAACATCGGCATCGTACTTAATCAGGTGAGAATGAAAAAAGAAGAAAAGCTTGGACCAGGAATTGCTAGAGTGTGTAGGCAATATTTTGGCATATCTTGTCAATACCTGGGAGCCATCAAGCATGATGATACTGCATGGCAATCCATTCGCAAATGCCAACTTGTTTTAAAGTCACATCCTTATGAAAATGTCTCTCAGCAAATTCTTTCGCTAGCCAAGATTCTTGTTGGTGAAAAAGACAAAATTGCCGTAATATAGGAATAAAATGACATCGGACAGCAACCAAAACTACTACGAATTATTAGATGTGGATCCTACAGCTAGCTTGGAGGAGATTCAAGAGGCATATAAGGAAGCAAAAGAAACTTACTCCACAGATAGTACAGCACTATATAGCATGTTCTCGGAAGATGAGGCCAGACAAATCAATTACCTATTGGATGAAGCCTATCAAACTCTCAGCCATCATGCACGACGTCGTGATTATGATTCGAAGCTGCGCGGCGAACATTTTGAGGTAGTGGTAGATAAGAGTCATGTACCTGAAGAAACACCCATTAAAAAGCAACCATCGCCCAGCTTTCAAAATTTGCCAGACGAAGACGATGATCAACTTGGGAGAACCCGCTTTAGTAGCTATCAAATTGATGAAGTCTTCGAAGATGAAATCAGAAAACAAACAGCATTTGACGGAAGCTTCTTAAAGAAAATTCGAGAATACAAAAACGTGGAACTAGATGTAATTTCCCAGCACTTAAAAATTTCAAAACACCATTTTCAAGCGATCGAGGAAAATGACTTCAACCGCTTGCCAGCTGATGTTTTTATTAGAAGTTATATTAAGCAGTATTCTGAAGCTTTAGGAATTGATGCAAAAATTGCGTGCGATTCCTATATGAAATTGCTAAAAGAAATTCGTGAGCAAAAATAAAGTAAACTTTACTATTACGAGCACCAATGAAATAAGATTGGATCAAGCAATAAGTTCAGAAGACTTTTGCCCTTCTAGAGCACGCGCACAAGAGTTTATTCAATCAAAATTAGTACTCGTTAATGCTAGCACGATAACAAAGCCTTCTTTTAAAGTTAAAAAAGGCGATATCGTGGAAGTGCTAATGCCTAGCAAGAAGCAAACTAAATTGGTTGGCCAAAATATACCCCTAGATATTTTTTATGAAGACCAAGATGTCCTAGTTATTAATAAGCCCGCCGGAATGGTAGTACATCCCTCTCATGGCCATGATGATATGACCTTGGTAAATGCTTTATTATATCACTGCAAAGATTTGTCCGTTGGCTTTGAAGCAGATCGACCAGGCATAGTGCATCGTATTGACAAAGATACCAGTGGCTTACTTGTTGTCGCTAAAAATGATAAAGCTCACCACAGTCTTTCCGAGCAATTTCAAAGCAAAACCGTTCATCGCATATATTGGGCAATTTGCTTTGGAGTTCCGCCTAAAACAAGTGATCGTATTGAAACCTATATACAGCGAGATGACAAAGATCGAAAACGCTTTCAATCTAGCGATACTAGCGGAAAAAATGCAATCACACACTACAATGTTTTAAAAACTTATAATGATGAAATTTCATTATTACAATTACGTCTAGAAACTGGGCGAACCCACCAAATTCGAGTTCACCTAAAACATATAGGCTGCCCCATCATAGCAGATTGGACCTATGCAAATACTAAACGCTTAAAAAACATATCCTCTCTAGATTTACGTAAAAAAATTGAAGGTCTTAATAGATTTGCTTTACACGCAGCCGAATTAGGATTTACCCATCCTACATCTGGCGAACAAAAGTTTTTTAGAGTATCTCCTCCCAATGATTTGCTAGACATTTTAATATTTTGCAAATTTATAGACTTGGTGCAGTGATGAAAGTAAACAACAGTTCTACAGGAATACAAATTGTCCATGAGAAATTTATCGTTCATTTCGGCAATCAAAATTTCCATAAAAATGATATACCCAAAATGCCTTTTGTTCACGACTATGCAAGTGTCCACCAGGTACACGGAGATGTTTGTGTAGAAGCCAAGCCGGGACAGGAACCAAAAGCTGATGCCCTTTATTCCTATGAAAAAAATAGAGCTATCCTATTAAAAACTGCCGACTGTGTACCTCTATTTTTTTATTGTTCTATCACAGATACTATTGCGGCCGTGCATGCTGGTTGGCGTGGCCTATATTCAGAAATCATTAAAAAATCTGTTGAAAAGTCTTTTCCTTATTCCAATATATCAAAGCTACAGGTATTTATTGGCCCGCATATATCCACGGATAACTATGAATTTGGTAAAGAGGATATTGATAAATTAAGCTCTGTTAGTCCGAGTGATTATTACGTCATAGATAAGGGTAAATATTTTTTAGATTTAAATTCTATATATCTGCACCAACTACTCTCGCTTGGATTTATCAAGGCGAACATTCATATTTTTAATAAAGATACTTATTCTGATCCCAATTTATATTCCTACAGAAGAAACCAGACTAAGGACCGGCTTTTCCATCTAATATTAAGACGTGCTTAAATTAGCCGAAAAGTATTTATGCTCACAGAACACCGAATTAAATACTTCGTTATTGCAATGTTTTTAATACTATCATTTGCAATACATGCTATTGGCTCATTGAAAACTGGTATTCGTTCGATGTTCTATAATAAATCGGTAAAAGTTCTATCTGTTGCCAAGAATTTTTACGTTACAAATGATTTTGTGGTCGATGTATACAAAGTCAAAAGAGCGAACAATATATACATCGAAATTTATAGTACAGATAGCGGAAGTCTCATTCAGAAAATACAGTTTCCAGATAGCTATGATACCTATTTTTATAGTGAGGGCGTTAGCTCAAACTTATTTTTAGATGATGTGGATAAGGACAACAAAATGGATCTTGTTATCCCTCTGTACAATAAATCCTTAGAAGCCAAATTGCATGTGCTTTCTTACAACGAATTAGGGGAAAAGTTCAGTTTACTAAGTAACTAATTTTTCAGGCTAGGCTTGTAAGGCTCCCAAACAGTGTCGAATTTCACAGTGAACAGTATAAATCTTACATATAATTTACTTCTATAAGCCTATATAGCTTTTGATAAGGCATTAAATTTGCAAATCTATTTTCATCGCGCCATAAAGGGATGATTCAATGAAGCTGTTTGTTTGTCTATTACTAGTTTTTTCTTCCGCTGCCTTGGCAGAGCCTGGCTCAAAAGGCTCTACCGAAGCCTTTGTGGTGGAGCTAGCGACTTATTCTAAAAAGTCCCTACATCGACTAAATGCTCGCGCTCAAGCATACCGCATATTAGATGAAATTCTGCCCTTAAAGGACATCAACCAAAACCGAATGGGATATAATCCCACTGCTCTGCAGAAAATAATCAATCACTCTAGTGTAAACCAAGCAAAACTAGGTAGAAAGCGCATTGTGCAGGTACTAACTCGATATCTTCAAAGCAATCCTCCCAATGACAAGATTTTGCAAAACACTTCCTTGCATTTTTTAATCGGAAGCCTTTTGTATTTAGAAGTAAGACAAGAAAGAATAGAATTTCAAAACAATAAAAACAATACGGACACAAAAAAGCTACATGAATACTTTAGCGCGGAAAAACTAGCTCAAAACATGATGGTAATCCTTGCAGGAGAGATCATCGAAAAGCAGGACAATGCACAATTGGAAAAAATCTTAGTAGATTTTAAGGAAGGCAGTATTAATTTAGAGCGCGCCAGAAATCTTATTCGAGAATCAACTTCAGAAGCCAATATTTTATCTCTACAAGCAATGATGAATGCCTTAAAATATTCCAAAAATATTTATTCCACAGATATTTTTTCTTTGTATCACAGTCCGTCTACATTGATTGACCTAGCTCTCAAGGAACGTCATACAAGATATAGTAATTTTATTGATTCTAGCGGACTTCATTATTCTTACTCGCTGCTAACGGCTTCAGTTCAGCGCTGTAAGGCCATGTTTCAATAGCACGAATACATACTGATTTTACTTAACCTTTTTATTACCTGCGATTAGAATTTTTAATTGCTGAATGGGATTTTTGTATCCAAATGGGATCCAATGGTGATAGACCTCACATGTATATGGATCAAAAGTAGAAACCCTTGGTAAGCACCGAACTTTTCCTCTGCCAAGCAACAATTTTAGAACTTGTGTACCCACTACGCCTGCGCACAGCTGACAAGCCATTGCCGTGGATGGGCCAGCCTTATCCTCTAGTTTAATCGCACTTTTATCAGCAATATATTTAAGTGGAGCTAATCTTGGAATCATACCTACTAAAAACAAATTGGATCTCTTTACCAAATCTGTTGTAGTATGCAGGCCAAAATAATCATTAAAAGTCATCTTTCCTGGTAAAACATTAAACATGGCTGCAGAAAAACCTAAAGGACCTGCACTCACTGCGGGGATATTGTATTCATAAGATTTTTGAAAAGCCAAAATACGCGCATCAAAAACAAAAAAATCTAAACCATCCACATATATGTCGACGTCTTTTAAAAAATCATCAATATTGTGCTGATTGATACCGCCATCAAAAACTTGAATGTTGGCGTTTGGATTGATATCTAGAATCATATTTTTCACAACAAGGGCTTTTTCTTTCCCTATACTAGACATCATGGCGCCGGCTTGCCGGTTAAAATTTTCAATACCAAAGGCATCCATATCGGCAATATGAAAGTTCTCAATGCCTAGGCGAGCCAAGGTAATGGCATGAATCCCTCCAACACCCCCAAGACCTGCTATGGCGACTTTTTTGCTTTTTAGCACCTTCTGTTCGTCTTTTGTAACCCAACCTATATTTCGGGAGAAGGCTTTATCGTAATCAAAAACTGACATAGTTCTATTTTTTTAAAAGCCGCTTTTTTTGTCTAATAGTTTTACAATTACTAGCCTTGCCAGAAAAATAAGTAGATTTACAGGCCATCTCTTAGATTTGTCGAATTCTTTTACATTGTTACTAAGAAATTAATTTTCCCATTTAAAACTAAAGTCGAGTCTAGTCGGGACCGATAAGTAGTTGATTATGCGCAACAAATCAAAATTTTCTTTAGCAAAAATATTGAAATTCATTGTTTTGAATTTACCTAAATTCATTCGTGATCCCATTATACGATCGCAATTAAATATAAACTATAATGGCGTAAAAGATCTTGTTATTAAAACAGCTGAAACAGAAGAGGAACTTGAAGGAGCACTGCGCGTACTACACGACACTTATGTAGATACGGGACTCGCTGATAAATCAGAGTCTGGAATGAGGATCACAAAATATCACCTATTGCCATCCACAACAAATATCATCGCCAAATACAAAGGGCAAGTTATCGCCACCATATCAATATTCCATGACGGTCCATTGGGTTTACCGGCAGACAAATTTGTAAATCTAAAAAAACTACGCTCACAAGGCAAACGGCTCGTAGAGATCTCCTCATTAGCCATTACCAAATCAAATGACTTTCGAGGCAGCCGTGTTTATTTTCCCATGGTTATCTTTATGTATTTATTCTGCAAGAAATAAATCAAAGCCGATTGCATGTTGTGCGTTATTAAGTCTACAGCGGCACCGTTTTACGAAGCTATTTTTGGCTTTCTACCATTGAAAGGCAAAAAATCAAAAAAGTATGATTTTGTAAATGTACAAATGCGATCCTCTGCTATATATCTACCCTTAGATAGTTACGATAATATTTTCTTCCAAAAAACATACAAAAATAAACCTAAAAACAAGAGCGTATTGTATGCATATAATCACGATTTTGGAGAGCATCACCAATATCCTGATTTTAAATATTATATAGGATCTAACACATGTTTAAATTATCAGGTTTTAGCAAGTCTGATATCTAAAAATAAATACATACAAGAAAGTCTAAGCGAGAAAGAAAAGGAAACCCTCCAATATATTTATGTACAAGATGAATATTGCAAACTTTTTCAAACACAAAATCCTTTTTTTAAAGTAAAGCGCAAAATATTTCGCTACCCTGTATCGTGCTACGCCTATTTTTCTGATACTTATCATGAGGTTTATAAAGTTAAAATATTTGAAATTTCTTCGCAGGGACTATCTTTTCTTTCTCAATCTAAAAAAGTCTTTCAACAAATCAAAATCAATGACGAAATGAAATTCAAGGTTTGCATTGCTAAGGATAAATTTGTTTATATAAATGGTAAAATCATCTCGAAAGACGAGAGGCGATACCAAATTGGCGTGTCCATTCTTCAGGTAGAAGGCGACGAGTGGCATGATTTTCTTGAATACCTAAATCTAAAATATATGCCTGAAATTAGCTCTACTAAAATCAAAAAAGCCGTTTAACTTATATTAAGCATTTCGTCTACGTCTCTTCTTTTAATGGACATGGCTTTTGTAACAGGCTCGCTATAACCAAAGCGAAATTGCCATGCTAGCTGCTCCTCACTAGGTATCTCATATATCTTTTTAAAGATATCTTCTGCACCTTGAATGTATTCGATATTATTGAGATCAAAAGCTTGCGCCAGGTTGCCTTGATTAAAATAGTATATCTGCATAACCAACGAAGTCATTGGCTGCACGGAAATATCTTCAGAATTTAAATATGACCATATCTGCGTTCCAAGCCGGCCAACACCTATTTTTTGCTGGTTATTGGTTAAATCCGAGACGGTAATTGTAAACAAGCCCGCCCCTTCACGAAGATACCTTTTTGTATTGTATGCAATTTTAAAAAGTACAAAGGGCCGCATAAGAGGGTACAAAAAAGGATACAGCCTTGTAAGTTTTAGGTTTAAGGCATCAATAAAGTTTATACCTAAGTTGCCGTAGCTTAGACCGTCGCTGCTTTCTTGAAACTCCTTTTTACTTAACCTCATCCACTGCAATATGAAGTTCAGATTTTTAAATTTATGCCAGAGAAATTGCTCTGCCTTTATAAAACTATCAAGAAATTTTTCTGGGTACTTTTTATCTGTTTTAAAATAAAGTTGAATTCCCTCAAACTTGCCAGCTAAATTATGGCATTTGTTTATGATATTTTCAGTTACCGCTTTATTCTTATAATATCTTCGGTCAGTATATCGTTTACAAAGACTATCAATATAACCACTATCTGCAGGGCATTCAGCAAATTGATATTCAGCAAACAAATCATCATTATCAATGTATTTAAGCTTAGCTTTATAGCCATATTTTAAAGCTGCTGCCTCGATATACTCAAAAAGACAACCCATGGCATAATAAGTACAAACATCATCCGGGTTTAATATGTGCTCGGCACGCTGCTTATCCACAAATACTCGCAAAAGCTCGCCGTCCCAATGAAAGCTCCAGTGCTGGGAATTGTCTCCACTAGGGGCCCAGCGGGCCAATTCGATAATTTTCACAATCTCTTCGTTGCTAATTTTCTCTGGCTTATTTTTATCTAATTGCATAGCATTATTTTGACTTAGCAAAAGCCAGAGGTATACTTATTTTAGTTTTTAAATATTGATTTTATGCAAAATTTTTTCAACCTACGCCCTAATTTAGCTCTTATTTTGCTGCTTTTACTTTGTGTAAGCGGGCTTTTTTCACTTACTAAAATCGAGTACAACAATTCTCCAAAAACCTTTTTCCCTAGAGACTCCAATACCATGAGGTATGAGACAAAGGTCCGTGAGATTTTCCCACATGAAGAACTAATTGTGGCACTTTTTGAAGGCGACAATCTTTATTCCCGCGATTTTCTAGACAAATATCAACGATTAACAGACCTATTAGAGTCCCACGAGAACGTTGATCGAGTAATCAATATTTTAAATCTTGATCAAATTGTAGGTAGTGAAGGGGGATTTGATATTTACCCCCTTGTAGATCTGGAGGAATACACTAGCGCCGAAGCTACAAAACAAAAAATCAAACAGGATCGATTCGCGAAAAATTTTGTGGTGTCCGAAGATTTGTCCTCATTGCTTTTTATTATTCGCCCACTTGATGTGGATGATAGCTTTAAAAACAAGAGCCTTGTTGAGTATTTTCAGGCCAAAATTAAAGAAGTCGGATTAGAAAAGAACAATACCGCCTTGGCAGGCCCAATTGTGGTGAGTAACTACGAATTGATCGAAAGCTTACGCGATAATTCCGTCTTTGTGCCCATCACTGTTTTTATTGGTTTTTTGATGATTTGGCTCTTATTTCGACGTTTCATTGCCATCGTTGTCTCTACCTTATGTCTTACCGCCATTCTTAATAATTCTTTATGGCTTTTCGTTTTATTTAATCAACCCTTCAATACCATTTCCGGCTTACTGGGCCCACTCTTATCTGCCCTTTCCATAGCTCTACTTATCCACGTGTTTAATGGTATTAGTTTATCCTCCTCTAGAGGCTTTAAGGGCCGAGAGCGCATTGACCGAACTCTTTCTGCCATTAAGAAACCGGCTTTTTTCACTGTTTTAACCACAGCAGCATCCTTGCTATCCCTTTTTACCAGCCCCATACTACCCGTTGCTTATTTTGGCTTAACCTCTGCCGTTGGTATATTGTTCGGGTTTTTCGTAATTATTTATTTAGGAATTCCGGTATTAGCAAAATATGATAATAAGCCCTGGCCAAGGCCACAATTTGGACTCCATCATGTAGAAAATCTTATGACAAAAATGGCGCTTTATTCTCTTCGCCGCTCTAAGTTTTTTCTTGCTTTTTTTGCGGCTGGTTTTTTCTTATCACTTCCACTAATAAGTAATATTGTTGTTGAGTCCAATGTTCTAAAGTTTTTCTCAGAATCTCATCCAATAACCAAATCCAATGACCTAATTCAAAAAGAAATCGCTGGCACCTGGAGTTTTGATCTGGTTTTAGAATCAAATGAAAAGGACTACTTTAAAAAGCCTGAAATATTAGAGGACATTAGAAGCTACCAGAGCTGGGCTGAAACCTTACCAAAAATTGACAATTCACTTTCCATATCAGAGTTTGTGGAGGAAATGCACTGGGCTTTTCACTCAGAAAAAGAAGAGTATAGAAAAATCCCACAAAACCCTAATTTAATTAGCCAATACATTTTTATTTATGCCGGCGATGATCTATATGAGCTTGTTAATCGTGATTTTACCATAACTAGAATACCAATGAATACGAGTGAATACCATGCAAATGCTGCAGATAAAATTTCACAAGAGCTCATGGCCAAAGCAAAGGAAATTTTTCCTAAAGACATTGATATTAATATGGTAGGTATCGCACAGATTTTTGCCGAACAAGAGGACCTATTAGTAATAGGGCAAATGCGCAGCTTGGTGGTATCCGTATTCTTAATTCTAGTGTTTTTACTCATCCTATGGAGATCTTTTCGTGATTCCATCATCTGCCTGTTGCCCAATATTGCGCCGGCCCTCGTTACCTTTTCTACCATGGGACTATTTAATATCTGGTTTGATTTTGCTACTGCCCTGATTTCTAGCCATATTATTGGTATTGCGGTAGATGATACCATACATGTTTATCACGGTGTAAAAAAACGCCTGGATCGAGGCTTATCACTTAGTCTCTCCACATTTTTAACTTTTAGGGATACAGGTAGAGCCGTTTTATTTACTACTTTAATACTATGTGCACAGTTTTCTATTCTAGTATTTTCCAACTATATACCTTCGCAAAAATATGGATTCCTATCCTGCATAGGCCTTTTCTCTGCACTACTTTTTGAGATCTTTTTATTACCACCACTAATTGCTGCTTTATACAAACGAAAATCACCAACTAAATTGGTAGCCAAGGCTTAACATATCATTGTCGTCATAAAAGCCGGCAAAGGATGATTCTTCACCACTAAAATGATGGTAGGCAAGATAAAATATGTGGGGTTGATAATTTAAAAACCGCAACTCTGGGTTCATATATATATCACTTCGATCAAGACCAATTTGAAATTTGAATTTTGGTTCCACTTTGCCATTCCACCATAGGTCCATAATTTGACCCACAAGAAAATGTCGATCATTCTCCGTTTCTTCGCCACTTTCTAAATCGGCAATGCTACCTGATAATTGTAGGTTCACCTGTACATCCGTATCACCGGGGTAGAATTCATAGCTAGTAGCGTATTCATATATCCCTCTTTGGGGAAAGGTCCCATTGCTTAGAGGAACCAGACTCTTGGTAGTATAGCTAAATTCAAATCGCCATAAACCTTTACCAATGGAGGTTCCTATATCGATACCGTAAATTTCACCAATGATATTTTCACTTAAGCCCAAAAACGCAAAAATAGGAGCTTTAATATAGGATAGACCCAAATCAAAGGGAAATGCATCGGTAGAAAATCTAGCACCATAACCGGGGTCCGTATCTTTTCTATTGTTTAAAAGGCCAAGACTTAAAGGAAGAATCAAATTAGGGTCTCGCTCAGCCCCCAATATATATCCCTCACTGGCCCGCACCGGATACCAAGGGCTACCGGGCTCGGCAATTTCATTGATTTCATAATCGGGTATATAAGCTAAGTCCAATCGCCAACTGGAACCAAAGTATTCAAAACGTGCTGCTCCTTGGGGTAATTTACGCTGTTCATATTCACCAATAATAAAGCGTGAAAAATCAATTTTGCCCATTCGATCAATGGGAGATCCCTCAAAAACTCTTCCCCAATTTATGTATTGGCTACCTAGACTAAGCTGCCAGGAGGTAAACTTTAAGGCTACATAAGTTTCATCAAAAAGAATTTGTTCTTTCTCTATGCTAGAGTCTTCTTCTGTAGACTCCAAATTGTAGCGAACGCGGGGTCCAACTTTAACCTCTAACCACTCATTGGGAATCATCTGTACCGTATGACGAGCGTCTACCAAAGAACTGTATCCTGAAAATTCGGTATGAGGCCCGTATTCTATCAAAAGCTTACCTTTATTTAACCAAATGAACTCACTATCGCTATCATCCTCTACAGACTCATCTACTAGCTTAGTTTCTTGGTATTGCCCCTCTTTAGGCACTTGCATCAAACGAAAAAGGGTGACCGATCTTGTTTGTCTTTTCCCCAGTCTTACACTACCCGATATATCCCCTCGATCTATCAAGCGTTGAATAAAATTTTTAATCTTCTCTATGCTCGACTTTTTCGAGTAGGAACCTAAATATATATAATCTCGTCCCTTTATATTGCGTATACGTTTTACTGGTATTTTTTTTTGTTTTAAATACGTAGCATCTTTTTGAGCCAATGAGTTAGTGGAATAGGGGCCTACAAACACACCTTGAATTTCAATACTTTTCGACTCTTCTACAATCTTGTAATTAGAATTCCCTTGCAAGTCTTCTGCTTTTTTTTCAACACGATCACGAGAGTAGCTTTGGTAAAATACAGTCTCCGCTGAAAAACAAAAAAGCAAATTGAGAATTAGAGCGTACATTATAGTGCTTTTCTATATCTTAATTCCATGGTTGGATCCTCCAAAGCTCGTTTGGAAAATAGTGTCTCAGGTAATTTTGAGTTGTACTTTACTTTTTGTAAATGTAGCTGAGTTATATGACCTGATTGCAAGTCCTTCATTACAACTTTTGTCGGAGTCCAAATGCCATCTATTTTCTTTGTCTCCAATACTTCTAATAATTTTACCGGCTTTTTCTTTTTTTGGTAAAATGCAATTCTCGAATAAATTAATTTTTCCATATCTACATAGCTAACACGTTTGGTATATACTGAATTGTCTTTATCCACTGGGACGCTGACGATTAGCTCATAGGTGTTGCCCTTCCATTTTTTCTGCCCCTTGTGTACATGCTTGTCCTTTTCCACGGGGCGATCCTCTAAGTCCTCATAATAATAGTCCGAGCCAACAAAGCTACCGCCTTTTCTAGAACTAGATATTCGGCGACTCCTTTTGAGTGCGGGCAGAAAAATCCATTGGTCATTTTCTTTGTTGCGATAATTATGTGTTAACAGGCCGGTATTACTAATATCGGCAGGTTTGGTGAAGCGAATTAAAGTTTTTGCCTCTCCTTTTTTACCTTCTAACGTATAATTGTATAGCTCACGAACCTGCTTAGAACCTGACTTATCTTGCAAAGTCATTTCGATAAAAGAGATTTGGGTGCGGCCATTATCGCGATTATAGACTTTGCTTGCGATTTCTGTACCCTTATCACTTGCATAAGTATTGAAAGTAAACAATATGGCAATTAGTATTTTCATAGTTACCCCTTGATGCAACCATTCTCATGTTAGCACAAAAAAGAGTCAAGAAAGCTAGTCTATTGTTGCTAATAATTTTTTATAGTTTGCTATAAGACTACCCAACTTAGGTCCATAAAAAAAGCCACCCTAAGGTGGCTTCTCATTAACCTATTTAAAGGTGAATTAGTATCCTCTTACATAGGATGCATAGATAGAACTTCCTGCCTTAATAAAGGTATAAATTGTATGAGTACCACCGATGGTCGCACCATGACCAGGAGGCAATCTTACCGTGTCACCTGAGTTAGACCCTACCGCAGTAAAAGCACAAGTACCTGAAGTTGTCCCTTGTACTACCAGCGTATAAGATGAACCATCATTCATACCCTCAATATCAAAGGCTCCGCAGTTTGCAGAAGTATATTGAATGTTACCATTATCGAAGTTGATCGAGGTAGAAGCCGCCGCATCATTTACTTTGGTAATTAACTCACCATCTACATTTAACTCAGAGGAAACTGTAACCGTAGATCCATCATCGCTTACATTGGAATCTACTACGTTATCACCACTACCGTTAAATTTAGATAAAGCATTCGGTGTTCCACCAGAGATAGAGGTACCACCAGCATCTGCCTGACATTCCCATGCCGTTCCACCGGCGTTTAGCTTTAATATTTCATTTGCAGAACATCCCATAACACCGATTTTTGCTAAATCATCAATAGCACCGTCGGCTATCTTGTCTGCATCCACAGCATCATTAGCAATCATGGCAGTTTCCACTGCATCGTTGGCAATGGTTAGAGCACCCGTGTTGTCCATAGTGGCATCACCACTCATGGCAACACCAGTAGCTACGTTCGATCCATTACCCACAAAGATGTTACCATCTGTTAAAGTAGGATCTAATTTGCCATCTAAAGCTGTATATTCTGCGTTCGTTAGTAAACCACCACTTGTAGTAGCCGCATCAGAAGCAAGTGGGAAATTTGCCGTAATGGTAGAGCCAGCACCAGAGAATGTAGGACCAGCATCTACGCCAGAAGTGAATGTTTCACTAAATACCACCGTACCAGAGGCGCCTTCTACGCTTGCCACAGTACCAGCTGCACCAGCATCCGCCACACACGAGAAGCCTGTTGCTACATCATAAGTTAAGTACTCATTAGCTCCACAACTTGCCAAATCCACCCATTTTGGATTTTGTGAATCGGACTCATCGGCAATCATCATTTGGTCGTTACCAGTAGAAGCAGGATTGGCAATCTCCGCCATTCCCACAGCATCATCTGCCATCATTGAGTTTTCTACTGCATCGTTGGCAATGGTTAGAGCACCCGTGTTGTCCATAGTAGCATCACCACTCATGGCCACACCAGTAGCTACGTTCGATCCATTACCCACAAAGATATTACCATCTGTTAAAGTAGGATCTAATTTGCCATCTAAAGCTGTATATTCTGCGTTCGTTAACAAACCACCTGTTGTAGAAGCCGCATCAGAAGCTAGAGGAATGTTTACTGTAACTGTTCCTGCTGCTGCACTTACTGTTGGGCCTGCATCCACACCAGAGGTTACACTTGTTGCCACACTAACAGAGCCAGTCTGACCATTTAGGTCGGCCACCGTACCAGAAGCACCAGCATCCGCCGCACACTCCCAAGCCGTTCCACCAGCATTTACTTTCAAGATCTGACCATTGGAACACGTCATCAAGCCTAGTTTTGCAAATGCATCGATGGCACCATCAGCTATCTTATCTGCATCCACAGCGTCATCAGCAATTTTAGCCGTTGTCACTTGATCATCACCAATCATGGCTGTTTCTACCGCATCGTTGGCAATTGTCACTGCACCTGCATTGTCTACACTTACATCACCTGATAGATCCATTGGCTCCCATGAGTCGCCATCCCACATTAATAGGTCATTATCGGATACACCATCGGTGATCGCGTCTTGCTTAGCATCCAAAGCGGCATATTCTGCGTTCGTTAATAAACCACCTGTTGTAGAAACCGCATCAGACGCTAACGGGATATTTAAAGTAATAACGCCACCTGATTCAGAAAATGTTGGACCTGCATCCACACCAGAACTTACTGAGCCCGCAAGATCTAGAGCACCAGTAGCACCCTCTAAAGAAGTCACGGCACCAGAACCACCTGCATCCGTCGCACACTCCAAACGATTATTAGTGGAGTTCCAAACAATTTTCTGTGTTGCTGTATTCGTACAAGTTGAAATATCTGTTACATCAATTTGAAAATCACTGCCAGATAATGCCACACCATTGGATGCTGTATAAGTAGTATCAGCATCGGTCGCACAGGCCCAAGTTTTTAAAGTCTCATCCCAGCTTAGCAATTGGCCGTCACCACAAGTAACATCATCCGCACTTGTTTCTTGCCATCCTGAGCCATTACTCCAGAATACGATGGAACCTATGGATGATCCGTCAGCTAGCTTGGACAAAGCAATTTGAGCTGTACCAGATATATCGTCATTTACAATTTCGCCATCTGCTATTTTGGCACTCGTTATAGCATCTCCTGCAATCGTCAAGCTACCATCGTTAGCAATCGTAGCATCACCAGCCATATCTACTGGCTCCCACGAGTCGCCATCCCACATCAATAAATCATTATCCGATACACCGTCAGTGATCGCATCTTGCTTACCATCTAAGGCTGCATACTCAGCATTAGTCAACAAACCACCCTCAGTAGTATTGGCATCAGAAGCTAGAGGGATATTAAGAGTAATGGTAGAACCAGCGGCAGAGAACTCAGGACCAGCATCTGCACCAGAACTTACTGTATCATCAAAGGTTAAAGTACCTGTTAGACCCTCTAATGAAGCCACAGTACCGCCAGACCCTACGTCGGTAGCACAAACAAAGTTTGTACCATCAAACGTTAAGTATTCACTAGCTCCACACTGATTTAATTGTGCCCATTTTGGATTTTGCGAATCATCTTCATCAGCAATCATCAATTGGTCGATAGCATTGTCACCAGTAGAAGCAGGGTTGGCAATCTTCGCCATTGTTACCTGATCGTCTGCAATTTTTGCAGTGGTAACAGCATCGTCAACAATTTCAGCTGTATCTACTGAATCATCTTGCAGCTCTGCGTTTCCTACAGAGTCATCTGCCATCATCGCATTTTCCACTGCATCGTTGGCGATAGTTAAACTTCCATCGTTCGCAATCGTAGCATCGCCAGCCATATCTACTGGCTCCCACGAATCGCCATCCCACATCAATAGATCATTGTCGGATACACCATCGGTAATCGCATCCTGTTTATTGTTAAAAGTATTGTATTCTGTATTGGTAATCAAACCACCACTAGTAGTATTAGCATCAGAAGCACTAGGAAAGTTCACTGTGATTGTAGAGCCTGCTCCAGAGAATGTAGGACCAGCATCTGTACCAGATACAAAGGTTTCTGACACAGTTAAATCACCATCAATTCCCTCAAAAGAAGTCACGGCACCAGAACCACCAGCATCCGTCGCACACTCTAATCGATTGTTAGTAGAATTCCATATAATTTTATGAGTAGAAGAATTCGTACAAGCCGAAATATCTGTAACATCAATTTGGAAATCGTTGGTAGATAAAGTTATACCATTCGAAGCGGTGTAAGTAGTATCATCATCTGCCACACACTCCCAAGCCGTTCCACCAGCATTTACTTTCAAAATTTGACCATTGGTACAAGTCATCAAGCCTAGTTTTGCTAAATCATCAATGGCACCGTCGGCTATCTTCGCTGCAGTAACTTGGTCGTCTGCAATTTTTGCTGTTGTAATTTGATCATCCGCTATCATGGCAGTTTCTACTGCATCATTTGAAATCGTAAGAGCACCCGTATTGTCTATAGTAGCATCACCACTCATGGTAACACCGGTTGCAATATTGGAGGCATTACCTACAAAAATATCTCCATCATTTAATGCCTTATTGGCTAACGCGCTATATTCTGCATTTGTAATCAAACCACCTTCTGTAGTTGCAGGATTTGAAGCCAAAGGAATATTTAAACTTATCACTGAGCCAGCAGCAGTAAATTCAGGACCCGCATTTGCGCCAGAAACCACAGTATCATCAAAGGTAAGATCCCCTGTAAGCCCTTCTAGAGAAGATACTAAAGAGCCCGAACCTACATCCGTAGCACATGTAAAATTCGTACCATCGTAAGTTAGATATTCACTAGCTCCACACTGATTGAGCTGCATCCATTTTGGATTTTGCGAATCATCTTCATCGGCAACCATTAATTGGTCAATGGCGTTATCACCTGTAGATGCTGGGTTTGCGATATTTGTCATATCCACAGCATCATCGGCAATCTCATTATTAGTTACCGCATCTGTGGCAATCTTATCAGTCGTTACCGCATCGTCAGCAATTTCTGCAGTGTCCACGGCATCATTTGCTAAATCATCTGCTGTAATAGTTCCATCCAATATATCTTCACTTCTTATATCATTATTGGCAATATCAACAGAGCCAACTTGTCCATCCATAATCTCAGCACTGGTAATCACATCATCTTGCAACATTGAATTATCAATGCCATCCGCCGGAACACTTATAACATTGGATCCATCGATATTAATACCAGAGCCTGCTGAGTACGTTGTATCGTTGTCAGTAATGGCAACGTTGCCAGCAAAAGTTAATCGACCTTGTTGGTCTACTGTTATTTGCGGAACATTGGTCGCATCACCATAGGTTCCTGGAGTAACTGCGGTGTCGGCTAGATCAATGGTAACATCACCACTTGTACCGCCTCCATCAAGGCCTGTACCTGCGGTTACACCTGTTATGTCACCCGCAATCATTTGCTGCCAAGTAGCTCCATCATAATAGTTAAATTCTTGAGCTGCGTAGTTAAATACAATTTGACCTGTTTGTGGACTTGGTATGGCATCTCTTTCTGCCGCATCTGCCACCAACATGGCAAAGTCTTTATAATCGTAACCATCCAAAGTATCCGCAACCATGGCTTGTGGTACTGGGTAAATATATTGATCATCTAACTGTATGGGCGTTCCACCTGTATCAATGGTAACTCGGATAATTCTATTTTCTTCTGTGGTAGGACTAAATGTACCTGCACAGGAACCATCAGTAGTATTGATCACATTAATGTTATTAAAAATAATTGGAAATAAATCGGCAACGCCAACAGGGACACCGCTACCAACATTCAAAGCAAAAAAGCCAGCACTACTTGTTAGGTCAATTCCTGTATGATCTTCTTCATACAACAAACAAGTGCCATCACTTGATCTTATCTGTACATTGAAGTCTGCCGTACCCGTTAATGGAGTGACTCCATCGGTTTCAAAGGCGCGGCCTTGGTAGGTGAAATCCAATGGCAATCGTTCTTGCGCATGGATCGTTGTGCTGATTAAAAGTGTAAAAACTGTTAGCATTATAGTTTTCACGTTACGTACCCCTGTTAAAGTTACTTATTATTTATCGTCTTAGGTACTTACGAACTTTAGCCCAGCGTTTAAATTATTTTATACGGCAATTTAAGGGGGTTAGACTGTTTCAGCCTGAGAACCTGTGTCTCATATGGGTATTTGAAACATCGTTATTTTTGATTTTAAAATAGCTTATTTTTGCTTTAGATCGCGCCAGGATTTGCCTTCCCGCGCCTTTTGATTCAATTGATACTTTCTAACAGCAGCTTTATGTTCCTTGTAGGTTTTGGTAAAAACATGGGTTCCATCATTTTGAGAAACAAAATACAGATAATCCGTGTCTGCTGGGTTCAATGCGGCCGCTATAGACTCCCTACCTGGATTGGCGATGGGCGATGGGGGCAAGGCGGGAATTGTATAGGTGTTATAGGCTGTCTTTTGAAGTATATGCTTTTTACGTATGTTTTTTAACCAGACGCCCTCTTCCATCATCACGCCATAAATGATGGTGGGATCCGACTGTAGCCTCATCCGCTTGTTAAGACGGTTGTGAAAAACGGACGAAATGGTTGGCCTTTCAAAAGCTGCCCCCGTTTCTTTTTCGATCATACTCGCTAAAGTAATATGCGCTAAAAGCGGCATTTTTAGCTGATTGTTTTGTGCCATGATTTCTTCATAATTAGCCTTGAACTGGCTAAACATACTTTCTACCATTTTTTTTGCACTATCTGTTTTGGAAAAATTGTAGGTATCTGGGAAAAGGAAACCTTCCATGCCTGGCAGGCTAATTCCTACTAAATTGGAAGCGAAGTCTTTATCCCTAGCTACGGCCAAAAAGTCATCGGCAGTGGTAAGACCTGCCTTTTCCACAATGCTTGCAATTTCAAAAATATTATAGCCCTCGGGAATGGTGATGCTGTATTTCACATAGTCCGAGGAAGTCAGCTTATCCAAAACTTGTGCTGCACTATAGTTTCGATTCAGTGAAAACTCACCTACTTGTATATTTTTAATATCCCCTCGAAGCTGCGCAAAATAGGTAAAGAGTCTTCTAGATGGAATTATTCCCTTCTCTTCTAACTCCTTCGCTGTCATATAAAATGGCCCCGGTTTTACTTCGAAGACCACCTCTTCTGATTGCTCCGAAAGAGGAGAATAAAAATAATTATAGGCCAAAACCAATAAAGCAGAGGCCAAAAAAAAGCCCAGACTTATAACTACAACGGCAATCTTTTTCACTGTATCAATCCCATTGAATCCCAGTTGCTATTTTAGTAGAATCAAAACCGCTGTCATCCTCAATGGCAGAAACCGGACTTGTGCAGTAATACACAGCAAAATGTCCAGAAGGCCAACCATTGCCAGATTTTTTTTCTCCACCAAATGGTAGCTTGGAGCTAGCCCCGCATGTAGGTCGATTCCAGTTAATATTACCCGCCTTGATCTCATAAAAAGCATCTAAGTACACTTGTCTATTTTTTGTAAATACGGAGGCCGCCAAGCCATAAGACGTATCATTGATCAATTCTATGGACTGCTCCCAAGAGTCCACAGAGTACACGGCTACAGATGGGCCAAATATTTCTTCATGCTCAAATACTGAATCTTTTTGAGACTCATTGATTTTATAAATTGAGGGGCTGACGTAATAACCTTCTTTTCCCACATCTAGCTGTTTACCACGCATGATTTTTTCATGACCTTCTCGTTCCGCAATTTGTTGAAATCGCAAGTAACGTTCCATGGATGCCTCATTGATGAGTGGCCCATAAAAAACATCTTCCTCAAAATACCCTATTTGGATTTTCTTTGCGGCCTGGTGAAACTTCTCTAAAAAGGCATCATGAATATCTTTGTGTAGCAAGATGCGAGAAGTACAGGAGCAGCGCTGACCAGCACTTGCATAGGCGCCAAATAAGCAATCGTATACGGCCTTGTCCAAATCGGCATCTTTCCAAACAAAGCTGGCATTTTTGCCTCCCATTTCCAATGCTAAGGATTTCCAGTAATGACTTAGAGTATCCTGTTTGATGCGCAAGCCTGTTTCGTAGGAGCCCGTAAAAAGAACGGCATCTACATAATCATGCCGAACCAAACGCTTGCTAGTATCCACTTGTCCTTGCACCAAATTAAAGACCCCTGCTGGCAAATTTGCCGCCTGAACCATTTCCGCCATAAGCTGCCCTGTGGCCGGAGTCATTTCTGACGGCTTAAAAACTACCGTATTGCCAGTTAGTAGCGCAGGGATCATATGGCCGTTAGGCAAATGGGCTGGAAAATTAAATGGCCCAACAATTGCCATAACACCTTTAGGCTTGTAGCGGATGTAGCCATCTAGATCTCCCACCGCTGCGCTAACTTTTTGGTCTTTCACCAAATCCAAAGAGGCATTGATGGTAATATCAATTTTAGCTGCCAAAGCCTTTGCCTCGCCTCGGGTTTCCCAAAGGGCCTTACCAGTTTCCCTGGAAATGCACCTGGCAATATATTCCTCACGATCTTGATAGACTTGCTTTAAGCGCAGTAGCGCAGCCTTACGTTCATCAAGAGATAATTTCGACCACGTTTTAAATGCTTCTCGCGCGGAATCTACGGCCTGATCCACATGCTCTTGGTTTTCATATGCGGTGAAAACATGGTCCTTCAAATCCGCAGGACTATATTTTTCCCATGCATTTTTATCGGCTTTATGAAAAGCTCCATTGAAAAAATTGCCTTTATATTCCATTGGCTGCATAAATACTCCTAGTCGATCGGGCACAAATATACTTCTTGCCCTTCTACAATTTGCAATAATTTTTTTGTATGAGCTGGTAGTGAAACTTTATCTTCCTGTATGGCATACGCAGATGTTGTGGCCACAAATCCACTCTCCGTTATCGCTGCTACTATGGCTTGCCCTTCAAATTTATCGGTCTCATCAAATGCCAATTGCAATACCCGCGTATTCTGAACAACACGAATTTCCTTTAATTTCGCACCATAATGAGGCCCACCGTCAAATGGGTCTACTTCGTTCAGGTAATGAAACCCTATTTTTTCTAACATATGCTTGGCAGGCTCTGTGGCCTCGGCGATTCGTCCCACATCAAGACGGGCTTTCGCCTCTAGCAAACTAATATATATATCTTCTCGCGGGAAAAGAGAGGTGATGAATTCTTTATTTGTTTGCGAAATTTGATCGGCCTCAGCATAGGGTAGACCCGTGAATCGCCTACCCAGAGCTTCCCAGAATTCACTTCTACCTTCCGGAGTTAGTGGAGGACTTAATTCGCAAAGAACCTCCTCTTCAAAGTTTTCTGGCGCATGGCTCATATAAACAAAACGTACCAAGCTAATCAGGCGACCAATCTTTTCAGGCCTAGTTCTATAGGCTTTATCGACAAGAAGGCCACCTATCTCTGTTGGACCATCTTTATTTTCCTTAAAACGTAGAACATTGTGTTTGAAGCCAATACCTATATCTTTGCTAAAGTGCTCTTTTGCTACGATTTGAAAGCAAAAATGTGGCTCTTTATCCGTTCCATGCTTGGCAATAATCATAGAGGAGGCCACTACTCTATTGGTTTCCATATCCTCGATTACAAACAGATACTGCGCCTCTGACTTTGGAAGTTGCCCGGCAAAAGACTTTTCACTACGCTCGATGATTCTCTCTAATACGCTCGGATTGGACGGCAAATTTAATAGAGTAAACTGCTTGGTAAGCTCCACCAAGGAGGCCAGGTCAGTATGTCTAGCTTGTCTAGCGATAAAGTTCATCACAACCTCTCAAATATATCTTGATAGACATTTTTAGCCTGCTGAATTTGGTTTAGTTCATTATATTCATTCATTAGACGAAATCCACTGCTTTTACCCGAGCCAAAACCTACGGCAGGCAAGCCTTTTGCAAGAAAATAGGACGTATCACTTGGAATATGTTGCAATTTCGTATTGATCACAGCTTCAGGATATAGGCCTCGCAAAATATCAAGTGTGCTGTGCCATTTATTAGGAGCATGGAAATGCTGAATATTAATTTGTGCTTGCTGCTGCGATAGTGGTGCCAGCCATGTTTTTACTCTTTCTAAATCCACACCATGAGTTAAATAGAAACAACCTTCTATTTCTATACCCTCATCAATCGTACGTAAAAAACCCAAATTATAGGTGGGGAAGTCTTCTAAATCATATTTTTTAATATATTTAGAAAAACGCCGATCGAAAATTTCTTCAACTGATTCAAAAACCCCCAATAAACGAGATTTTAAATCTTGCTCCTTAGAATCAGACAAATCCATTTCTACCATACCCTCAGCCGGATGCAAATACGGCGAATCCCCCCACTCTATATTTAGCAAAATACTGTTGCTCGGAAGCTTCTCTAGGAATGCTTGCGTTTGCTTTAAGACTTCATTTTTATAATTTGCATGGAAAGAAAAATGAGGCTCTGCGTGAAAAATTTTCGTCTGTGTCGCCGTTACTTCATCACTAAAATACTTTTTTCGGATACTCTTTTCAGTTTCTGAAAAGGGCAGGAGAATGCGCACAACTACGCGGCCAGAATAATTGGTGTTCCACTCCATGCTAGATGGCTCACTTACAACTAGTAACTTTACCTGGCCATCTAAGTTTTTAACAAATTGCTTTGCCCCTTCTTTTCGTAAAAAATGACCGTAACCCCCAACCAATTGCAGGGAAGGATTGTCTCTAGACATTGCGGCCAGAGCATAGATGCGCGTTAAAAAATCCAATTTTCCGCTGTTGGCACCCAGGCCAAACACGCGTTCACCCTGAATGCTTAATCGAAACGGGTTAGAATCTGTGGCCGACCAATAAGAATAGGGCGCAGGATCATTAGTTTGTAGGTTGGACCAAAACAAATTATCAAAGCTGGCATTCTTGCCTCGCCAAATATAAAGAATTGCCTGTTCCACCCCATCTTCAACAAAGCTTTCCTTACGGCTTTCCAACCCCAACTCTCTAGCTAAAGAACTTAAAAATTGGCAAGCATAAGCGTTTCCCACATCTGCGCTGGAATCAATAGACAAAAGTTTTTCTGCTGCTTCTAAAAAATCCAAAACACCTACTTTGTCTCAAGCAGAGACTTTTCTATTATGGAGAGCGCCTCTTGAATCTGATTTTCTTGAATGATTGCAGGAACCAAAAAGCGTATGCGATAAGGATCTCTTCCGCAACCAAAAGCAATTAAGCCGTTCTTATAAAATGTCTTCAGGCTAGCTAGCATCTTTTCTCGACTACCATCGTGTGGAGTAAACGCAATCATAAGACCCAGGCCACCAGGCTCATGAATGAGCCCCTTACAAGAGCCCTCTGCTAGAGCCTGCAATCCCTCCACAAAGCCCTGGTGTATTTTACTAATTTTGCCACCACTACCAAAATACTGGTTCTCAGACAACTCTTCTAGAACCGCAATACCCGCTTCTAAAGCGGCGGAGGAACCAGAAAAGGTTCCCGCTATCAAACCAGGCTGGGGGTTGTATTCTTCGGTATAAAGAGTCGCTCCATTTTGCAAAGCCTTGGCCACCGTTACGATGTCTACCTTTTCACCTATATCCAGAGTCTGTATAGCTAATAGCTCTCCTGTTCGGCAAAAAGTTTGCACTTCATCCGCCCAAACCGCAATTCCTTGCTCTCGGCAAAAATCAAGAAGTGGCAAGTAAAATTCTCTAGGTGCAACCCGGTAGCCACCCTCACCTTGCATCGGTTCGAAAGAAAAAACCGCAATGTCTTTAGGAAATTTTGCCACCCATTCTTTTAACTGTCTTAACGTCTTATCTGTTGAAGAAGAATCTTTGGCGTTATAATAGTCCACCCGCAATACATCATCAAAGTGGGGAAGTCCTTGTTTGTACGCTGGGTTATCCGTAACCTCCGCCATCAAGGTGGAGCGGCCAGCAAAAGCATTTTTCATCGCTACAATGTATTTGGCCGGAGAGTTTTTTTGTCTAGCCATCTTAACGGCATTCTCATTTGCCATGGTTCCACAAGTAGTTAGCCACGCATGCTTTAAACGCGTACCCTTAGCTGCCAAGTCTACCAATTTTTTGGAAACCCTAAGATACTGTAAGTTGGGCTCCAAATTGCCCTGCATCGTTACATCTTCTAGGGCTCCTCGAAGCGCAGCGGCTATCAAGCGTGGGTGCGAATGACCCAAGATATTTATGCCAATACCGTTAATCAAATCAAGTTTCACACTACCATCTTCCAACTCCACATAAGGACCATTGCCTGCTCCCGAGCCAATGAATTCATAGAACAAGGGTCTTCCTCGTACGTGATCAATTTCTTGTGCAAGCTTATGCATATGGGTTTGCAGCTCTGGATTTGCAGGCGCTACCGACTGTATTTTGTTGTTATATTGCATGGTTTTATTAACCAAATTTTCAATGGCCTCGGCGACTTCTTTAGATTTTTTAATCTGCTGTCCTAGATTTTCTGTCATATTCTCTCCATCACTGAAAGTCTTATAGACAATTGTGGGGCTTATTGTAGTATTAAAACATGCAAATTAGCACATTCTTACTTGGCATTCTACTATCATGTCTTGCGCATAGTCAGGAGTCCACCCAGTCTTTCGATGAAGCTATAAGCATAAGCAAAGAAGGGGATATTGTGGGAGCTGAGAGTCTGTATTTGGACTTATTAAAGACTCATCCCAAGGACCCCCATATACTCTCAAATCTTGCCCTACTCAAAATTCAGGAGGGCAAGGCATGGCATGCTTTTGCGCTGTGGCAAAAAGCTTTGCATTACCACCCCTACTTTGCCGCCGCCAAACAGGGAATTGCCTACTTAGAGGAACAAGGTGCCATTATCCCTCAAGAGAATTGGCCTTGGTACGCGCGTTTATACAGTGATATTCTTCGAGCACCGAAAATCATTGGTCTTGGCTTGGCCTTCATATTTTTTTATTTGGCCGCACGAATTCTTTTAAAGTTTGCCATACTACAAAAAGAAGCACGGGAAATCCAAGAAGAGGACCCCAATTTTCCATATCGCTCCTTGGTCTTCCTAGCTTTGTTCGCTATCTTTGCGGTTTTTTATTGGCAGCAATCTAGCTATCAGAAAACGACTTTTGCCATGTCCCTTGAGCCAGCCTCCATGCTCTTGGCTCCCAGACAAGAAAGTGTCCAATTAAAAGAGCTCGGACCTGGGCAAAAATTGCAAATCCAGCACCAAAACAAGGATTGGTTGCAAGTGAAAAGCGCAAGTGGCCAAATTGGCTGGTTACCTCGAGAAAAGCTTCTTATCTTTTAGTAGTTCTGCCTGCTTTGATTGACTTAATTTTGCACATCTCTATACTAGGCGCATGAGATGGCTCCTCACATTTTTGCTTGTTTTTAATGCTGCTTGTTCCAGCCTAGATGACATTGATACCTCTACGCCTGCGGGAGCCTTTGAGCTAGCTGAAAGATACGCTAAGGCCGAAAGATTTGAAGAGGCCATTTCTAGATTTGGCGAAGTTCGCACCAAATTCCCCTACTCCAAATATGCCGTGGAGGCACAATTACGGATTGCCGACATAGAGTTTGACCGCGAGTACTATGTCGAGGCGGCCAGTGCCTATCAAATTTTCCGAGAAATGAACCCTCGTTATAAACGCTTGGAGTATGTAATATATCGAATCGCCAAAAGTTTTTACCTGCAATTACCTGAGATCGATGCCCGCGATCTTTCGGCAGCAGAAAAAGCATTGGAATATTTTTCTGAATATTTGGAAAAGTACCCTGATGGCACTTGGGCCAAAGAACTTAGAGGCTATCAGAACAAAACCTATGTTAAGCTGGCAAACAAAGAAATGTACATTGGGGATTTTTATTACAAACAAGAAAAGTATCTAAGTGCCCTCGGTAGATACCAAGCAATTGCCATTAATTTTTCTTTTTTAGAGCAAGCAAAAACAGCGGCTCTTAAGGCTATGCACTCTGCCATAAAAATTGATAAATTAGATATTGCCCAAGAGTATGTGGATTTTTTAAAACGTAAATTTCCAGACTCAGAGGAACTACAACAGGCCTTAGAACAAGGAGCTTACTATGGCTTACTCTGATTACCAAGAACTTCTACATATTGCTCGCGAGAATTTTATTCAAGGTAAATATGACAAATCAGAGCCCATGCTTAAGCAACTCTTACTGACCAACCACCGCGAACCAGAAGTATATCAAATGCTCGCTACCATTTTTTATGAACAAGGCAAGTTCAACAAGGCAATTAAGACCTTTGAGCGCGCGCTAGAAATTGACCCCAATTATACCGACGCCAGTATCGGACTTTCTATCATTTTAAACGATCTTGGCCGCTACGAAGAGGGGAAAAGAGTTTTTGAACAGGCACAACGGCGACTAGATGACAAAAAATCCAAAATGGATCCTTACATCAAAGATCGCATCGCGAAGAAACATGTAGAGATTGCGGCCTTGTATTCGCAGCACTTTGCTTATGAAGAAGCCGCGGAACAATATAAAAAAGCATTAAAGCTATCGCCAGATGCAGAGGATATCGTGGTCAATTTAGCCGAATCCTATGTTAAACAGGATCTGGCATCTGAGGCCATTGCAGCTCTTAAGGCCTTTTTGCAACTACACCCCAATGCAATCGGACCACGGCTAAAATTAGGAATCATTTACTACCACGCCAACAAGATGATAGATGCCGTCGAGCAATGGGAATATATACTGGAACTAGATCATAGCCACCAAGAGGCAAAGTCATACATACAGATGGCACAAAGTGCTGGCGTTACGGACTTAGGAGTATAAATGTTAGATAAAGACTCGCTCATTACCTATATAACCGAGGAAGAAATACAAAAGACCATTCGTGATTTATGTCGCGAAGTAGAGCAAGATTATCAGGGTGAAAAGGTAACTCTAATTTGCCCCTTAAAAGGCTCCATTTTCTTTTTGTCTGACTTTGTTCGAGAGCTAAAACTGCAACAAGAAATTGATTTTGTACAGCTTAGCAACCGCGATAAGTATGGCGAGCGCGGCGCCGACATTAAGTTTATTCAAGACATCAGTGTGGATATCTCCGGTAGAAATGTGATCATTGTTGAAGAAATTATTGATACGGCACGCACACTGTCTTTTCTTAAAAATCGTCTTTTGGCGGCAGCACCTAAAAGCTTGAAAATTCTAACTCTACTCGACAAGCCCGCTCGTCGAGTGATTTCCTTAAAACCTGATTATATTGGCCGAACAGTAGAAGATCGTTATTTGATCGGGTATGGTATGGACCAAGAAGAAGAGGGCCGAGCTTTCAATCAAATATATTTTCTCAAAAGCTAGGCCCTAAAAGGTGCTTTTACAAAGATGCAATCAAGATGTTGTATCTAGTTGTCGCCTAAGCTTATAGGACTAAACTTTCGCTTTTGAGTCAATTCAAACAATGTGTCCGACTAAATCATAGTCATGAGAGTCAGTGATCTTTACTTGAACAAAATCTCCCACATTCGCTGCACCATCATTGATATAAACAAGACCATCAATTTCATGGGCCTGACCTGCCATTCTTCCTTGCAATAATAAGTCACTTTCTTCGCTATATCCTTCAACTAGAACTTCTATGGTTCTGCCTACAAATCGTTGGTGCATTTGGCGCGAGATCATTAGTTGTGTGGACATCAGTTCTTGGTAGCGATCTTCTTTTATATCTTCCGCCACTTGATTGTTCATTCGGTATGCAGCTGTTTTTTCTTCTGGCGAATATTTAAAACAGCCAACTCGATCAAAACGAAAATCCTTGATAAAGCTCAATAATTCCTCGAAATCCTCTTTCGTTTCTCCCGGAAAACCCACTATAAATTGCGTGCGAATAACTGCATCCGGTAGAGCTTCTCGAATCCAAGAAAGTCGCTCCAATATTTTCGCTTTCTTCATTTTGCGATTCATGGCCTTTAGCATGGGATCCGAGATGTGCTGAAGTGGCATATCGAAATATGGTAAGATTTTATTGGACGTCTTCACGAGCTCCAAAAACTCTTTAGATATGCCGTCTGGATATAAATACATAATGCGTATCCACTTAATACCCTCTACTTCATCCAGAGCTTTTAATAAATCCACATTATTATCATTTCTTTGCGCATCATTCCTTCGAATATCCCAACCATAATCCGTAAAATCATGTGAAACTATAATAAGCTCTCGAACACCACTGGCTGCCAATAGCTTTGCCTCACTAACTATTCCTTCGATTTTCCTGGACTGTAAATTACCTCTAATTTTGGGAATGGCACAAAATGCGCAACGTTTTTTACATCCTTCTGAAATTTTTAAAAAGGCGCGATGCTTCGGACCAGAAATTACTCGAGGAGTATCCTCTTTTTGCAGAAAAGTCGGCAAATGAAAAAAAGTCTTTTGCTCCTTTCCTGCACGGTGTTCGCGTAATATCTTGCTAACATTTTGAAATTCCCCAGACCCAATAAACAAATCCACCTCTGGCAAATCTTCCACTAGGTCTTCTTTGTATCTTTGAGGAAGGCAACCACTCACAATCAGTTTTTTATTGGCATCTTGTTTTTTTAGTTCTGCCATTTCTAATATGGTTTGAATGGACTCTTTTCGTGATTCCTCAATGAAGCTGCAAGTATTGACGATTATGGTGTCTGCTGCCTCTGCTTCTTGTGATACTTCATAAGAGTCCTTTTCTAGGCCTCCCAACATCATTTCTGCATCCACTAGGTTTTTGGGGCAGCCAAGACTGATCATATGTACTTTTTCTTTTTGCACGTTATACCTCGGTAATCTCTGCGTCTTTGGGAATTTCAAAATTAAAAAGCTTTGGCTCACTTTGTTTTTTAAATTGTGTGGAGCGAATTACTAAGGAAACCTCATTCCCCTGAACATCGGTGTAATCAATCTGCGAAATATTCGTGTTGCTTAAATCAAAAGTAACCTTGACCTCTTTGACTGCTAGCCTGTCATTGACGGCTTCTAGTTGAATCGAATCCTTTGCTTTGTTTTTAATTTTATAAAACTTATTAAGATCTCCGTGGCCAAATATAACCCTCAAAAAAGCTTGAGAGTTTTTTAATTCTGGATTTTTAGCGATCAAAACTCGGACAGGGCCGCCAAAAAAAGGATCTGGCTCATCAATCACCAGCGCCCTTTCAGCGTTCAGAATCGTAAGGGATTTGGGCTCCTGCTTGGTTTCAAGCCGCAATTGCCCTTTTTCAGAAATGAACACAAACAATTCGGTTTCACGTGTTTTATCTAGGGCCTTAATCTTAGTTTTTCGAATTACATCCAGCTCCACCATTTTGTAGCGAGAGTATTTTTCACGAACCTTATCGTAATAGGATTTTGATGCCTCAGGTTGCTTGATTTTTGCGTGCACTTTTGTCACGGATGCGCTTTGCATTTGGCTGCATGCAACTAGCAAGAAAAATAGAAAAACATGATACATTTCAACCTCTTGATTTACTGCGGCAATCTAGCATGCAGATGACCTCTAGGGCAAATGATTCACCGGGAAAAGTTTATAGACCTCTTACTAACGTAAGCCATTGTAATAACTATGGCTTTTTGCCAACCACAGTATTGCATCAAAGCCTCTACAGTGGCTCCAGTAGTGAGAACATCATCTGCAATCACCGGCATATCGATTTGCGGCCGTGGCCCTTGAATTCTAAGCTTACGGCGCTGCAAACGCGAAGTATGCTTTTGAGTTCCTTGCTTGAAATGCTCATCATGAATCGTCTTTGCTCCAAATGCTTTCGCAATCTGATAGGCGTGATTCTTGGACTTTTTTAAACCTTTTGCATTGGGTGTAACCCAAAGTTCATCCAAAATAAAACCTTCCTCTTGCAATAAATATTGAAGTCGACTTTTCATCTGAAACAAAAAGGGCCGATGTCGCCCATATTTTAACGCATAGGTCATGGCTCGTGTGCTGGGGCTCCAGGGATAAAAATAGTAATGTACGTAATTTGGCATTTGCCTTTTATAAAGCTTGGTCGGATAGGGTCTATGCTTTTGGCAAAAGATGTCTTGCTTAAAAAGAATCTTACCACATTGAGCACAAAAATACATACGGGTGTTCGAAGCAATCCGAATGCCAAGGCCCTTTACCATTAAGATCGAGGGTCAAATACAGATTTCGAATGGAAAACTAAGAACCGGCCAGTAAGGACTTTCCCGTCATCTCCTGCGGCTTGGTGATACCCATAATTTGCAAAATACTAGGCGCAATATCCTGGAGGGCGCCATCTTTTAAAGCTTGCGGGTTTTTGGATATATGCATGAATGGTACGGGATTCATGGAGTGTTTGGTAATGGCTTTGCCGCTCTCGGCATCCGCCATTTCTTCACAGTTTCCATGATCTGCCGTAAGGAAGATTTCATAGGACTGCGCCAAAGCTGTGGGTATTAATTTTTTAAGACAGCGGTCCAAAGCCTCCACGGCCTGTATGGCCGCCTCCTCAACACCGGTATGTCCCACCATATCGCCGTTTGCATAATTGCAAACAATAAAATGATACTTTTCCGAGTTGATGGCACCTAGCAAGCGGTCCGTTACTTCTGGAGCACTCATTTCGGGCTTCAAATCATACGTGGCAACATCCTTTGGCGAAGGAACCAATATTCTATCTTCTCCTTGAAAGACCTTTTCCTCGCCGCCATTAAAAAAATACGTAACATGAGCATACTTTTCCGTTTCTGCAATTCGCAGCTGTTTTAATCCCTCTTGCTCTATGACTTCTCCTAATGTTTGTTTTGGCACTTCTTTTGGAAATAGAACTGGAAAAGAAAAATCCTCTGAATAGGAGGTAAAACATATAAAGCGATCTTCCTTTATACATTGCGACCTACTAAATTCTGAAAAGTCTGCTTTTGCCAAGGCCATAGAGATTTCACGTGCTCGATCAGAGCGAAAATTAAAAAATACAAAAGCATCCTCTTTTTGCGGAACAATGGGAGCAATTTTTACCGGCACCAAAAACTCATCTCCAATGTTTTGGTCGTAGGAAGCAAGCAGGGCATCGGATGCTGATTTGTATTGTGATTTATCGCTATAAACCGCCTGATAGGCTTTTTCTACTCGGTCCCATCTCTTATCTCGATCCATGGCATAGTAGCGCCCCATAAGACTTGCGACTTTTATTTGCGGCTTGTCTTCTAAATAGCTCTCCAGATCTTTTATATAATCTATGCCTTTATCGGGTGAAGTATCCCTCCCATCGGTAATTAAATGCAGTGCTATTTTTTGATCGGGATATTCTTTATGATAAAAATCTAAAAGAGCCATCAAATGATGGATATGTGAATGTACACCACCATCTGATAATAGACCCATGATGTGAATTGTATTACTTCCACAAATATCATGCAGGACTTGCTTTTTGACAAAGCCTTCTTCTTGAATAAACTTGCTAATTCGGCTTAGATCCTGATAAATAACTCGGCCAGAGCCAATACTAATATGTCCTACTTCTGAGTTGCCCATTACCCCCTCTGGCAAACCAACATATTCACCATCCGTTCGCAACAAGGAGTAAGGATAAAGATCAAACAATTCATGTATGAATGGAGCCTCTGCATTTAAAATTGCATTATGCTCTTTCTTTTTAGAGAAACCAAAACCATCCAAAATTAGCAGCAATACCTTTTTCATACAGTACCTTTCTAAGAATTATGATAGGGTAGTCCTTTCCAAATACTTAGACCACGATAAATTTGTTCCATCAAGACCACTTGTGCTACCATGTGATTTAAAACAAATGGCGATAGACAAATCATATGATGAGCCCTGTTTTTTAGATCATTATTTAGACCGAAAGCCCCGCCAATTACGAAGTCTATCTTACGACTACCCGACTCAATATTGTTTACAAGAAACTGCGAAAAACCAAGGGAGTCATAGGACTTACCTTTTTCATCACAAATCACCAGCAGTCCGTCTCTGAGCTTGCCGCTTAGGGCTTCCGATTCAGCATCCACTTTTTGCAATGCTTTTTGCCGAGAGCGCGGACTAGATTTTATACCAAGTCTTTCAAACGGATATAGCGGCGGTATTTTATTTTCATATAAGGTACAGGCCTCAGAAAACCATTTTTCTTGATTGCTATCTATGCTCAGAAGCCGAATCATATTATTTATCTTTTAGCTTAGTTAGGTCTATTTCTTTTCCCTCTTTCCAAAGATTTTCTAAGCCGTATTCTTGCCGAACATAATCATAAAAAACATGAATGATGAGAGAGCCATAATCCAACAATACCCAACGCCCCTCTCTTAAGCCCTCTAGACCTACCGGCAAGACGCCGTATTCGTTTTTTATTTCTTGGATTAAGAGATTGGCCATAGAACTTACATGTTTGGATGATGTGCCTGAACATATAATGGTATATTCCGAAGGCGCTTCTATATCTGTTAAATCAAAGGCACGCAAACCAATGCAGGATTTTTGCCACAAGCTTTCTGCTACCTTCATAGTAAAGGCTCGAAAATCAGAAATCCTAGAGTCCAAAGGCTTATATAGTTCATTTTCTTTAATAAAGTTTTCCACTTCAAAACTTAAAAACTTTTCCACGCGCAGACCATTTCGTAGTTTTTTTCGAATATCCGTTGCTGAAGCATCTACATCTTCAATCCTAATAAACTCAATATGGCGCCCCGTTGTTAACTCAATATAATTTCGGTCAAATGCGGCCACGAAATCTTGAATTCCTTTTGGCAAATCTTTTTGTGAAAATGGTAACTGCATGCCTGGTCTCGAAGTAACTACTAGGTTACATTTTTTTAAAATCTCTTGATAATCTTTCCAGCGATCAAAACCATAAAAAGCATCTGCACCAATGATCAAATGCAATTCCTCTGCATTAAAATGCTCCGCATACATATTTAATGTATCGATGGTATAACTATTGCCTTTGCGCTGAATTTCCACATCGACAACTTCTACAAAATCTAGATAGGGTTGAAAGCCAATTTCCGCCATTTTAAGCCGCTCATTCGCACTAGGACCATCCACTGGGTCCTTGTTTGGGTTCTGGTAGGCAGGGATGACAAATACTTTTTCTAAGGACATTTTTTCGGCAACAGAAATCACAGAATTTATATGCCCTAAGTGTAATGGATTAAAACTACCACCAAAGATTCCGACTTTATTCAGACTCTGTTTTTCCATATAGAATTTCCTTTAATTTGTATTTTAATGACTGAAGGCCATAGTGACTGGTTGCTGAAATTATTAAAACCTCAACTCCGATATCTTGAAAAGCCTTTTTCAGCTCTTCTGCTTGGGATTCATCTATCGTATCTAGTTTATTTAAAACTACCATCTGTTTACGGCCAGTTAGCTTTTGGTAACCTGGCAAATCACGGTTCATTTTATCATGCTCTTCTAATTCTGTCATAATATCTTGATAGGCTTTTACAGGTTCCTGCTGGGCAAAGGGAGAGGCATCAACAAGGTGTATAAAAACCCTAGTTCTCTCGATATGCTTTAAAAACTGCGTGCCAAGCCCTACTCCTTTATGAGCGCCTGGAATTAGACCTGGAATATCGGCGACCACGCAGCTATATCCCTCACCTAAATCTACCATGCCCAAGCTTGGCTTTAAGGTAGTAAAAGGGTAGTCGGCTATTTTGGGCTTAGCAGCGGAAATTACTGAAATTAATGTGGATTTTCCGGCGTTCGGATAGCCTACCAAGCCAACATCCGCCATTAATTTTAATTCTAGCACGATATCCATTTGGATACCGCTCTCTCCAGGCTGCACTTTGGTGGGCGCTTGGTTGATGGAGGACTTAAAATGATTGTTGCCCTTTCCGCCTCTACCACCTTTTAAAAACAAATAAGTCTTATCTTTTTCTTTTAGATCTAAAAGGACTTCGCCATCTTTGCTTTTCACCAGCGTGCCCTGGGGCACTTCCAGCACTAAATCTGAACCATCGGCTCCAGTACGTAAATTGCCTTCTCCTGGCCTTCCATTTTCAGCTCGATATTTTCTTTTGTGGCTTAGATGCAATAAAGTATTCATCCCAGGATTCACATGGAAAAGAAGATCGCCTCCCTTACCACCGTCGCCGCCATCAGGTCCTCCACGGGGAACATATTTTTCACGTCGAAAGCTTGCCGCACCAGGGCCACCCGAACCAGACTCTATATATATTTGAACTTGATCTAAAAATTTCATAGGACAAAAAAAAGACGCTTCCTCCTGAGGGAGAGAAACGTCCCATTCAATCGGCTCACTAAGTAATGATTAGTTTGCGACAGGATAAACGCTAATTCTGGAGCGCGTTTTAGAAAAGCGCTCAAATTTCACTTCACCATCAACTTTTGCAAAGATAGTAAAGTCTTTACCTAATCCAACATTTTTTCCTGGGTGGAATTTGGTGCCACGCTGACGAACAATGATCGTTCCTGCAGGAACCTTCTCTCCACCAAATCTTTTTACACCGAGACGCTTACTCTGAGAATCTCTTCCGTTTTTGGTACTACCACCGGCTTTTTTCGATGCCATAATTGCTCCTTACGCCTTCTTTTTTGTCGTTTTCTTTTTAGCAGCTTTTTTCTTGGTTGTAGTCTTCTGTTTCGTTTTCTTTTTCGCTGTACTTTTCTTTTTTGCGGCAGTTTTTTTCTTGGCTACTTTTTTCTTTGCCGTTTTTTCCTCAGCTTTTTTTTCTTTCTTTTGGCTTCGGTCTATAACCTTGGCTTTCTTGTCTGCTTTCGCCGAACCATCCGGTCCCTTAATTTCTGCAACAAAAAGCTCCGTGTACAATTGTCTATGTCCTTGCTGCTTGCGGTAACCTTTACGACGCTTCTTTTTAAGAACCAAAATCTTCTTATCTTTGTTTTGATCCGTAACAACCACTCGAACGCTAGCACCACTAACAGTAGGTTGTCCTAAATGAGCCTTTTCTCCGCCAACAAACAATACTTCTTCAATATCAAACTCGCTGCCGAGTTCTTGATCCAATTTTTCTACCCGAATGCTATCGCCTGGGCTGACCTTGTACTGCTTGCCACCTGTACGAATGATAGCGTACATTTTAACCTCCGATTTCAGAAGGATGTAAATTGCCAGCCGGTGCTGAGTATGTCAACCCTGGAAGGTCTAAATGCGAGTATTTACGCGGCTTTCAGCTCTTTTTGAGGGGGCCCAGATATGCTTATATTTTCAGCAACAACTAGTTTTCATGGTGATGAATCTCAAATTGCTCTAAATGGCTGTTCACATCCACAGAAAAAAGAATGCTACGATTGAGCTTAAGCTCAAGATATTCCAACATTGGATTGCCGTCTTCATAGACCCAGTCCGCAACCTTTGCATGGCAGTCCACCGTCGAGCTGCGAATGCCATCTAAGACCCCTTCCCGCTCCAATTGCCGAAAGATTTCATTGGCAACGGTGGACTCTTTTTTGGTGTAGCCCTTGCCCTCGCAATAGGAACAGGGTTGGCATAAAGATTTTACCAGGCTGGCCTGCGTTCTTTTGCGAGTCATCTCCACCAGGCCAAGGCTCGACATGCCAAAAACAGTGGTGCGCGCCCGGTCTTTTTCTAACTCTTCATTCAATGTTTGTAGAACCTTTTCACGGTTCATCTCTTTTTCCATATCGATAAAATCTACAATAATAATACCACCACAATTACGAATAATCAGTTGATGGGCTATCTCTTTAACTGCCTCTAAATTGGTTTGCAAAATGGTATCTTCGAGATCTTTTTTTCCAACATAGGAGCCAGTATTAACATCAATAGCAACCAGCGCTTCGGCTTCATCTATGATGATATAGCCGCCCGATTTTAACCATACCTTACGACCTAGGGAACGCGATATTTCTAGGTCAATTCCATACTGATCAAATATTGGCTCTGGATCCTTGTAATAGGAAACCTTGTTTTTTAAGTGGGGCATGAAATTGTTTACAAATCGACATACCTTTTTGTGAGTTTCTCTTTCATCCACTATGATTTCTGAAACCTCTTCATCCACCATATCGCGAAGAGCCCGCAACTCCATTTCTAACTCTTCTTTTACCACCCCTACAGTTTTTCGCTTTTGATAATTTTTTTGTATATCTCGGTATAGGCGCGTGAGGTAATCTACATCATTTTCAATATCCTCTCGATTTGCGCCCTCTGCCGCGGTTCGTACAATAAGGCCACCCTTTTCGGGCTTACAAATATCAATAATGGCTCGCAAACGCTCCCGCTCTTGCTCGTTTTCTATTTTACGCGAAACCCCCACATGGGAAACACTGGGCATATAAACCACAAATCGACCAGGCAACGAAATATGTGTAGTAATTCTCGCGCCTTTTGTGCCTATAGGATCTTTTGCCACTTGCACCAATAAATTCTGCCCCTCTTTTAATAAATTTTGAATGGGGGTTCGAACTTCTTTTGTAACCGGGTAAATACTGTCATTTTCTGATTTATTTTCTGTTTCTTGCCAATCGATGCTAGCATCCTTTTGCTGCTCATCGATTACATCACCAACATATAAAAATGCAGCCCTCTGCAACCCGATATCAACAAAGGCAGCTTGCATACCAGGCAAAACCCGCAAGACCCGTCCCAAAAAAACGGTGCCAACCAAGCTTTTGTTCACCCCTAAGCGCTCAATTTTTAGCTCGCTAAGGTCGCCATCGCGAATATAAGCAACGCGTGATTGAGAGGGGCGAATGTTGATCAATATTTTTGATGCCATACCTTCGTATAGAATTAGCACATACTAGGACTTTAGGATAGTAAGGATATTTGTTTTATGCGCCCGGCTCTTAAATTTTATAGCAGTACGCCGATAGATTGGATGGAGGCTAAATGGCAAAACTCGATGATTTGTTTAAATTTATGAAACAAGAGGGCGCCTCGGATTTGCACCTAACCAGTGGTGCATCCCCCAGTCTGCGCTTGCACGGTGAAATTGTTTCGATGAATTATCGCAAGTTAACCGCCGAGGAATGCCAGGCCCTAATCTTTGAAATTCTAACAGAAAAACAGATCAATGATTTAAAGGAAAATCTAGAATTAGACTGCTCTTATTCTTTACCCGGCACCGGCCGTTTTCGTTGCAATGTTTTTTTTCAACGCAAAGGTATTGGCGCAGTTTTTCGTATAATCCCTGAAAAAATACTTACCTTAGAACAACTAAACATGCCGCCTATACTGAAGCAATTATGCCAAGAGCATAAAGGTTTGATTGTGGTTACTGGCCCTACAGGCTCAGGTAAGTCGACCACTTTAGCAGCCATGATTGACTATATAAACAAAAGCGATGCAGCCCACATCTTAACCGTGGAAGATCCGATTGAATTCGTATATGAGAACGACAAATCCTTAATCAACCAACGAGAGGTTGGGGGGCAAACCAAATCTTTTTCCAATGCCTTAAGAGCTGCCTTGCGGGAAGATCCAGACATCATACTTGTCGGTGAGATGCGGGATCTGGAAACCATTTCTCTAGCTATGACAGCTGCCGAAACGGGGCATTTAGTTTTTGGTACTCTTCACACAAATAGTGCTGCCAAGACGGTAGATCGTATCATTGATGTATTCCCTGAAAATCAACAGGCACAAATTCGTGTGATGCTATCGGAGAGCCTAAAGGCAGTTATTGCACAAAGCCTACTTCCAACAAAAGATGGTAAAGGTCGTGTTGCAGTAAATGAAGTTTTGGTAAACACAAAGGCCGTATCCAATTTGATCCGCGAGGGTAAAACCTTTCAAATTCCGTCCACTATGCAAACCAGTAAAAGCTCTGGCATGCAAACCTTTGAAGCGCATATAGAAAAATTAATCAATGAAGGTAAAATTGACTCTAGTGTAGGAATGGGATTTTTAGGTAAACATACTGCTCCCGCAGAGCCGCAACCAGATGATATGACCAAGGTGTCACCGCCGCCCAGAAAAGCGCCGGATAAACCTGCTGCGCCTCCACAGCCCGCCCCTCCGAAACCTGCGTCTCAAACTGTTACAACAGGAAGTGGAATTCCGCAGCCACCGAAAACCAGCTCCACCATCGGCATACCCGTTGCTCCGAATATTAAGAAAAAAAGCGGATAAGCAAGAATTATAAGTACTTTAGCATTCTTTATAGCTACTAATTTTTAGTCCAGATTTTACTACAAGCTGCCGATAAGTAATTAGATATGCAGTAAAATAAGGGTAGGTATGTCTGAGCAAAAACTTTTATTAGATAGCACTTCTTACTTCCAAGAGCTAGTTCAAGATGCAATGAAAAACCGTAGCGTTAACAATGACCCGCTAGTAACGTCCTATCTTACAAATTTATTAATACACTACTTACATACTGAAAATCTTTTTGATGAGCTGGGTGAAGATGGCAAGAAAAACCGCCCAACTCTTGCCGAACTATTTTTACGAGCCATGAACTCAGATGCTTCCATACGGTCGGACTTATTAAAAAAGCTTGGAGACACTTCATTGTATATAGGGGGGTTTTTCTCAGAATCATTAAATAAAAAATTAATTGATGTGGATTACTATGTGAATATGGGGGAAACCGCCTTTTCCAATTTGGCAAAAAACAGTGAAGATATCTATGCAGAGATGTATGACGATTTTGCCAAACGCTTTGTTGATTATATGGATGTGCTAACTTTTATTGCTCGCACCTCAAGTATTGCCAATAACAATGACCTGTTAAAATTATACGAAGACTATCAAAAAACTGGCTCTAGCCTTTTAAAAGAAACTCTTATCGAACAAGGCTTCTTTATAGAAGAGGACAAAAAATCCATTGCACAATAATTGAAGCTAGATTAAAAGTTTAGCATGTTCAATTTGGGCTTTACGGAAATTCTTTTACTCTTTGTAATCGGTCTATTGGTTTTAGGCCCTAAACAGCTTCCGCAAGTTGCGCGTGTTTTAGGTAAAATGGCCGGCGAGCTTAAGCGAGCCATGAATGAATTTTCTAGCGAAATTGACAAAACATCAAAAGGCTTTCAGGCAGAAAGTAAAAAGATTCAATCCGAAGTAGAAAGCTCTTTAAAAATACCCGAGGACTCCAATAAGGAAGAAAATGGAAAATCTTGAGGAGCAGAGTCTTAGTGAGCATCTAAGTGATTTACGCAAAGCCTTGCTATGGTCTATACTTTTTATTACCATTGGCTTTGCCGCTAGCTTTTCACAATCTGAATTGATATTTGATTTTGCACGCAAACCAATTGAACCATTTATTGGACAAGGCTTAGTTTTTACTGGCGTAATGGATAAGTTCATAGCACATATTAAGGTTTCCATCCTTGCTGGAATTATCCTCTCCTCACCATTTTGGCTTTATCAGGTCTGGAACTTTATATCACCGGCACTTTACAAGAATGAAAAGCGCTATGCCGTAGTTTTTTTATCTGTAGGCACACTACTCTTTCTTGCTGGCTGTGCCTTTGTTTACTATTTAGTATACCCTTTGGCATTTGATTTTTTACTTAGCTTTGCCGGACAGACCGATAGTCCAATGATCACCATTGATAAGTATATTTCTTTTTTTCTCACTACGTCTTTAGCCTTTGGCTTTATGTTTGAACTTCCCTTAGTTCTTACCTTATTGGGTATGCTTGGCGTGATCGACGCTGATTTTTTGGTGCGCTACAGACGTTATGCCATTGTAATCTTAGCCTTGGGCTCTGCGCTTGTCACTCCGCCTGATGTGATTAGTATGGCCATGATGATGGTGCCCATGATTTTACTTTATGAAGCATCTGTCTTGTCAGTTCGTATGTTCGCAAAGAAAAAATCTTAAAACAAGGTTTTACATGTTCCTAATTCGCGCTTTGCTTGAACCATTACTTTACCCTCAGCAAAATCTATTGTTAGCTCAGATGGATTACTAACTAAGGCCTTTGCTACCTCTACACCCAAAATTTTTTCAATCGCGGATATGATCGTACGATTGCTCATGGACTCAGAATAGTTTTGCTCGAGCACAAATCTTACCAAGTTTTCCTTAACCCTATCTGCCATATGCACTTTTATATCTCTACTGCTAATTTCCTGTATACGCTTTTCCACTATACGTATGGCAAGTTCTTCTACTTGGGCTTTAGCTAGAGGATGCACGAAGACAGCTTCAAACCGATCTAATAAAAATTCTTCTATACCACCGCGATGTAGCACCTCGTGCAAAGCTTCACGGCTTTCCAGATGACTAAGATCGGCTCCTGCTTTTGCGGTAAATCCCAAGGGCTTATTTGCATCCTGAATCATTTTTGTAACCTCTTGTGAGCCTGCATTTGCCGTTGCAAAAACATGGGCATGCCTGGCATTTACCGTTTTGGTAACAACATCGCCTTTCACCATGTCTTTATAAGATATTACAAATTTGCCATTATCCGCAAAATCAAGAAGTACCCGCTGCGCCTCCTTGCCGGCTTTTTCGATTTCATCAAACAAAATAACGGAATAGGGTTTGCGTTCAAGAAAATCTGCCAATTCCCTTTTAAAATTATCAATTTCATACACAGATGTATACGTCGACATATTAAAACGCATAATCTCAAGCCCCATGTATTCTGCATATGCTTGCGCAATCGCAGTTTTGGCTTGGCCCTTTAAACCAGCCAAAAGCAACATGATATTCGGCACTTCTTTGGCCTTCATATTACTAAAAGATAAATAGGCAGAATTAATTATGGCTTCTTTTACATTTTCTTGCCCCACAACATGTTGATCTAAATGAGCGCGCAGATGATTTAATTTTGCCTCTAGTTTATCGGTATATAAGTAGTATTCAGGTAATCGGAGTTTCTCTTGCAGGGTTTCGGCAAGCATTTCTGCACTTACTTCAAGATTATCTTTTTGTGCTTTTTTAAGAAGCGGCTCCAACAATACTATGGCTTTACTTGGTTGTGCCGGCTGACCAACATAGGCTTCAGAAGCATTTACCAGTCTTTTTAAAATGTTATCTGACAATAGCTGTTCTGTGGTAAGTCCGTAATTACTTTTGGCCCATTCTCTAAGATGGTGCAAAAGCCTTTCTCCTTTAGGCTCTGCCCAACGATACTGCGGCAGCAAACCATTGAATTTACGGTTTAAGCGATGCTCATACAAATAGTCTGTTGTAGTGCCAATAATTTTCATTTGGCCCGATTGGATATGGGGGCGCATGACTTCTAAAAAATCCACGCTACTTTCACTATGAGTTCCGACCCCTAATATTGAGTGTATATTGTCAATAACCCAAATAAGGTTAGGGTGATTGCGACTTAATTCAATCATATTCATATACTTTTCAGATTCCGAGCCGCGCGATCTAGTATCTGACATAAGTATATTGGCATCTGTAGCAATAAGCTCATAATTATGTAGTGAGAGCTCCGTAGCCAGTGTGTTTAGCAGTGAGGTTTTGCCAACTCCATCAGCGCCAGTAATAACAAAAGAAGCATTGGATCTACTACTAATTCTATCTAGTGCAAAATTTTTGAAGGCCTCATATTCGGAGTCTTTTGGCACTTGAAAGTTTTCCAGATAATTTAGCGGTCTTCCTACCCCATCTAAAGACTCATAAAGTGAGAACATCTTTTTTATTGTGGCATCCACAGGATCGTTATTGAGGCCCGCATTCTCAACATTCTGTATATACTCTATACTAAAATTACCTAGGCTTTCTTTTGCAGGCGCTTGCTTTTTTTGCTCGCGCTTCGCCTCCCACTGCTTTTCTAAATAGGTTTTTTCTTCTGCAAAGACCATTAGGAATGACATAATCAACAAAAACACTTCAGACTCCCCCTTGATGAGAATGTCTGTTATGTAACAAATGTAATAAGGGAAGTTTATTCTCTGAGTTTTTTCTTGCTTTTTTTCAGACTAATTGCAGCTTTTATAAATTAATCTTATATAAAGCCTTGTTATGTTGATAAGCGATAAATAATGCTTATGTGAGTGCCTATTCAAAGCTCACTAAAATGGCTCCAGACTCCACACTCTGTCCATCCTGAACATGAATGGATTTTACTTTGCATGGACTCTTGGTGCGAATTTCATTTTCCATTTTCATGGCTTCCATAATTAAAACCGGTTCATTGGCTTCTAGCTGCTGCCCTTCTTGGACTTTTAACTTCACAATTTTTCCTGGCATACCTGCAACTATTGCTTGGTCGGCACCCATGCTGCCGCCAGCTTTCAAACTTTCATGCAAAAGAGTTTCCTCATTGTAAATAGGAATCTCTCTATAAGAGCCTCTGGTAAAGACCTTATGATCCACACCATCACTTGTAACGTCCACCATATAAGAAGAATTATCAAATATTAAAGAAATGGCTCCATCCAACTCTTGATAATCAGACTTTGGTATATCATATAACTCGGCCTTACTGCCTTCTTTGGACAAAGATACAAACCACGATTTGCGGTTTTCACTTACTTCGATGGAATATTTCTCGCCCTTTAGCTCTGCTTCAAATTGCATGTTTACCTCAATGACTCTTTTCTAGCATGATCTTTCCAGCGCGACTTAACTTGAATATTTGAAATGGAAGTGCGCTTTTTATTTTTATAAGCCTCTATCGCCAAACATATCAAAAATACTTTATCTTCAACAAAGCGAAATAGATCTGCACGATGCTTAAAATCTTTTTCCAGGGATTGTGTTGTATAGCTACCTTGCAAAAAGCTTTCTTCCTCTAATATGGATTTATGCAAAGGAATGTTGGTTTTAATTCCCGTAAGGGAATATTCATCCAATGCTCTAGATAATCTTGCGATAGCTTCTTCACGATTATGCCCCCAGGCAATCAACTTCGATAACATAGGATCATAATGTACAGGGACTTCGTAGCCAGCATAAGCATAAGAGTCCACGCGAACAAAAGGCCCCTGCGGACTACGGCAACGACGAATCAATCCCGGTGATGGCTGAAAAGTTTCAGGGTCTTCGGCACAAATACGCGCTTCAATTGCATGACCTTGTTGCTGTATCTCTTCTTGCCGAAAGCTAAGTTCCTTACCTGCTGCAACAAGAATTTGTTCTCGCACTAAGTCTTTGCCTGTTACCATTTCTGTAACTGGATGCTCCACCTGTAAACGAGTATTCATTTCCATAAAGAAAAATTCTTTTGTTTTGGAATCAAAAATAAACTCAAAAGTACCCGCGCCAACATACTGAATGGACTTGGCGGCCTTAACTGCAATTTTCCCCATTTCTTCGCGAACATTCTGAGGTACAGCAGGGGAAGGAGACTCTTCTATAATCTTTTGATGTCTCCTTTGGATGGAACACTCTCGTTCATAAAGGTGTACGACATTACCGTGTTTATCACCAAAAACTTGTATCTCTATATGCTTTGGATTTTGTATAAATCGTTCAATGTAGACCGCTGGGTTACCAAAAAAATTGGTAGCCTCTCTTGTCGCCATTTGAAAGGCATTAACAAGGTCGGCTTCTTTTTCTACAAGGCGCATTCCTTTTCCGCCACCGCCAGCCGAAGCTTTGATTAGTAATGGATAACCAACTTTATTCGCAGTTTGCACCAAATCTTCTTCATTTTCTACGGGCCCATCACTGCCTGGAACGATAGGCACTCCCGCTTTTTGCATTAGCTCTCTAGCGGATAGTTTGTCTCCCATATCACGAAGTGAACTAATATCTGGACCAATAAAGGTAATTCCCTTTTTTTCTAAAGCCTCTGCAAAGCCGGCATTTTCTGATAAAAAGCCATATCCAGGATGAACAGCATCTGCACCCGATTCATCAATGACTTCCAATAATTTGTTTACGTTAAGATAGGATTCTGTGCTTGGTGCAGGACCAATAAAATAGGCATCATCGGCCAACAAAACATGCAAACTATTACGATCAGCTTCGGAATATACCGCTACTGAACGAATGCCCATCTCCCGACAAGCGCGTATTACGCGAATGGCTATCTCTCCACGATTGGCAATTAGGATTTTCTTAAACATACTTTCTCCTAAAGAGGAATATTTCCATGCTTTTTAGGTGGATTATTGTGCCGCTTATTTTTTAGCATTTCAAAAGACTCTATCAAACGCTTGCGTGTGTAAGCTGGATCAATCACTTCATCTATATAACCTAATTCCGCTGCACGATAAGGGTTATTAAAACGCTCTTCATAGCTTTCTACTAGTTTCTTTCTCTCTCCCTCTTTATCAGTGGCATTTTTTATTTCATTACGAAAAATAATATTTACCGCACCCTCAGCGCCCATGACTGCGATTTCTGCCGTTGGATAGGCTAGATTGATATCCGCACCAATATGTTTGGATGCCATTACATCATATGCACCTCCATAAGCCTTACGAGTTATCAATGTAACTAGTGGAACGGTTGCCTCTGAGTAGGCATATAGAAGCTTTGCACCATGGGTGATTACGCCGTTCCACTCTTGATCTGTCCCCGGCAAAAAGCCCGGTACATCTACCAAGGAAAGAATTGGAATATTAAATGCATCACAATAGCGTACAAAACGAGCCCCTTTTTTCGAAGCATCGATATTCAAACAACCGGCTAAAACTTGTGGTTGGTTGGCTATGACGCCAACAGTGCGTCCATTTAGACGTGCAAAACCAACAACAATATTATTGGCATAGTGCTGGTGCACCTCTAAGAAATAGCCCTCATCTACCACCTCTGTAATGATATCTTTAATGTCATACGGTTTTTTGGGACTATCTGGTAATATTTCGTAGATTTTTTCGTTGTTGCGCTCTATGGGGTCGGTAGTTTTTAAAACAGCCGAGTCATCCATATTGTTAGAGGGCAAAAAGTTCAACAATTCGCGAATTAATAACAAGCAGTGTTTGTCGTTATCTGCTGTGAAATGACATACACCCGATTTTTGTGCATGCGTGCTTGCACCGCCCAGCTCTTCCTTTGTCACATCTTCATGGGTAACCGTTTTGATCACATCAGGCCCAGTAACAAACATATAAGAGGTGTCTTTCACCATAAATACAAAATCCGTCAATGATGGGGAATAAACTGCACCACCAGCACATGGCCCCATAATCGCCGATATCTGCGGAACTACCCCGGAGGCCCTAGTATTGCGGTAAAAAATATCCGCATAACCAGCCAAAGCCTCTACTCCTTCCTGAATGCGAGCTCCACCTGAATCATTTAATCCAATAATGGGAGCGCCGTTTTGCACGGCTAGGTCTAAAACCTTACAAATTTTTTGCGCTTGGGTATTAGAAAGTGATCCACCAAAAACTGTAAAATCCTGCGAGTAAACATAAACCAATTTGCCATTGATGCGGCCATATCCTGTGATTACGCCATCTCCCAAAATATATTTTTGATCCATACCAAAATTTTTGCACTTATGGATTTTGAAACGATCCAGCTCAACAAAGCTGCCCGGATCCAATAGTACATCCAAACGTTTGCGAGCACTTAGTCTGCCACCTGCTTCATGTTTTTTAATGCGCTCTTCGCCACCAGCTTCTAAGGATTCAGCTGTCTTTGTTTCTAGCTGGTCCAATTTGGACCGCAAAACTTCGTTTTCCATAGGAAACCTCTCTCGATTTCCCCCGAGTCTAGACGAAAAAAAACGAACATACAAATATTTAGACCGGGCTTAAACCCTTTAACTTACTAGGATTTCGCAATAACTGCTTTATATTTAGGCTGCTATTCCGAGGGTAGGAATCGTTCCACCAAGTTTTGCACGCTCAGTTCGCCGCGAGATATTACCGGAAAATAGCCCGGTTCAATGCTTTCTAAAATGGCATTCTTTGCCGCCAAAGGACTTAAGCCATTTTGCATTTGCAGAACCAATGCCGCCGCTCCAGCCACCATGGGTGTGGCCATGGATGTACCGCTTAAATACCGATATTCTTCTTCGCCTGCATAGGTCGAGTAAATACTTTGCCCTGGTGCTATGATATCCACCGAATTCGGACCATAATTAGAAAAGCTTGCCGTTAACCCACTAGGTGTTAAGGCGCTAACACTGAGCACACCCTGCAAACCAAAAGAAGTGGGATAACTATCATAGATGTCCAAATCCAAATTGTTATTGCCTGAGGCAGCCACAAACAAAATGCCCTTTGCTGTTACCTCAGCAATTGTATCTCGTAAGGCCACGGTTGCATCGGTACAACCACTAGATCCCCAGCTCGCATTGATAATTTGTACACCTCTTTTTGCTGCATATTTTATGGCTTGAATGGCGTGATAGGTGTCACCCATTCCATTTGCATCCATAAAATTTAACGCCAAAATTTTTGCGCCAGGAGCCACCCCTTTTGGTAAAGATTCATGCTGATGTTGAGCGGCAATCGTTCCCGCAACATGGGTGCCGTGACCGTTTAAGTCATTTATGTCTCCAGACTCTGCAGCAAAATCGTATCCCAAATAATCGTCGACATAATCATTGCCATCATCGTCGATGCCATTATTAGGAATTTCCCCATCATTTATCAATATGGCGTCTTTTAATTGCGGATGCTGCACATTTACCCCCGAATCAATTACAGCCACCCGAATTCCACTGCCATCAATACCTTTACTCCAAGCCGCATCAGTATGCATTCTTTCATGTGGCCATTGCACTCCCGCATAAGCCTGCGCCTGGATTCCGTTTTCGATTTTGGGAATGCCGATACGAACCTCCGAATGAACATATTCAATTTCATTAAGTTCTGGTTCGATATAGTTTTCGATTAGGTCTTCTCTGGAATCTACATAAACTTTTTTGATTTCGCCGCTGTAGTAGCGAATCAAATACTGACCCTCTACCTTTTTACAAAGAAGATCGGGTTGATTTGCAGGGTTATTGGGACTATCAATGATCTTATCTTCCGCAGAATCATTACAAGCGACCAGAAAAATAAAGCTAAGCATAAGACAATACTTTTTGACTTCCATGTATCCCCCAAAATGACCCTCTCTGGCCATCACTTAAATTATCTCAAAAAAAGACCTGCCATCGAAGTCCAGTTTTGCTATGCAGTGATTAGTTTTGAGATGAGGAAAGGTATTTATGGAATATTTAAAAGACGGTAAAAACTACGTGGTCCGGCTAGAAAGAGGTGAGGATTTAAATGCAAGCCTAGAAGATTTTATGATCAAAGAGGACTTAAGTTCTGCCTTTTTTAAAGGGCTTGGGGCTTTGGAGGATGTAGAGCTTGGCTACTATGATTTACCACAAAAGACATACCTAAAAAGGCTTTTTCCCGAAGAAGCTGAACTTTTAGTGGCCATGGGAAACCTGACCTTTAAAGAAGGCCAACCCTATGCCCATATACATGCGGTGCTTTCTGGCAAAGATTTCCTCGCCTATGGAGGACATGTATTTCGCGCAAAAGTCAGTGTAACCGCTGAGTTGTTTGTAGAATGTATCGACCACCAAATCGAAAGAAAAATGAACGACCAAGTAGGCTTGCAATTAATGAATTGTAGGATTTAGTTTTTTTACAAAAAACATAATCATGAATTTGCTCTGGTCGCAGTAGTGGTAAGTGTAGCAAATCTCGTGTTTCTAGACTGGTATGCAAATGCATTTTAACCTCACAAAATGCCAGTTTTTGGCCTTTAATTCGCTTCTTGTCACTCTAGAAGCATCTGAATACTAGCATTCAGTTTCAGGCTAATACCGAGCAAATTGAATGCCAAATTTATATGTGCGTTAAAAATTCTTCTAGAAATTTACAGAAATTTTGCTCGGCCTGCTTGGCGTTTTGTGTGACTTCCTCGTGTGTTAAGGGGCTATCCGACATACCGGCTGCTAAATTGGTTAGGCAGGATAAGGCGGCGATTCTTAGACCCATATGATTTGCGGCTATGGCCTCTGGAACCGTCGACATACCAACAGCAGAACCACCAATCATTCGCAAATAACGAATTTCTGCAGGGGTTTCATAGGTGGGACCACTTACTCCGCAGTAAACGCCGCTACCATAGGGTATGCCCAGTTCCTCAAAAACAGATTTCATTTTTGCAATCATTTTTTTATCATAGGTTTCGGTCATATCAGGAAAGCGTGGCCCCAAGTGTTTTAAGTTTGGCCCCTTTAACGGATTGTCCCCCATCAGATTGATGTGGTCTTCTATGATCATAAACGAGCCTGGTAAGTGCTCGGCATTTAAACTGCCCGCCGCATTGGTCAATATCATCGTATCAACCCCCAACATAGCAAGAGTTCGCACTGGGAATACCACTTGCGACATGGCATGACCTTCATAGTAATGAATTCGCCCTTGTAGACAAGCCACCGACTTACCTGAAACGGTACCAATCAATAATTGCCCGTTGTGGCCCTCAACTGTGGGCGGCGCAAAATGAGGTATTTCGGCATAAGGTAGAGCTAAGTCGACTTCTAGTTTTTCAACAAAGTGACCCAAACCAGAGCCCAAAACGATTCCGACAGAAGGTTTGATTTCCGTTTTTTCACGAATATAATTGGCTGCTTCTTGCAAATTCTCAATGATCACACAAGCCCCCTAATTAGAGAGAATTCGCTCTCCAATCAGATCTACAGGTTTTATAGTATCGGCAACTATGCGAAAAGCATCGTGCAGCATATCAAACGCTGCCTCTGCCTCCAAAGGTGTCTTAGCAAAAACTTTACAAAGCACATCGCCGGCTCGTACTTGATCACCAATTTTTACCAAAACCTCAAAGCCACTTCGTGGATCTATTTGATCACTGGTTTTTTCTCTGCCAGCTCTTAAGCGGATTCCAGCAATTCCTATTTTTTCGGGATTGATTTCCCCTATACAACCTGATTTTGCAGCCTTGTAATCATAGGCCTCATAGGGTTGAGGCATTCCCTTTAGGTCCCCGCCCTGAAGTTTGACCATCTTTTCAAAGACGGCAAAAGCACTGCCATCTTCTAGTACTTGCTTGGCTTTCTTAATACCGGCGTCCAAACTATCTGCCACACCTGCCATTAACAGCATTTCGGCACATAAATGAATGCTCAACTCCACTGTATCGAAATATTTGGGATGGCTTTTAGGATTATTCAATATTTCTATACACTCAAGCATCTCCGTAGCATTGCCTACATAGCGACCCAAAACCTGATTCATATTCGACAATACAGCCGTTACTTTTTTGCCACTACCACTGCCAATATCACAAAGACTTTGCGCCAGTGTTTTTGCCTCAAGCAGGCTTTTCATAAAAGCACCAGAGCCAAATTTTACATCCAAAACTATTCCATCAATACCCTCAGCTAATTTTTTTGACATTATACTAGCGCAAATAAGGGGAATGCTCTCAACGGTTGCCGTGACATCCCGTAATGCATATAGCTTTTTATCAGCCGGACATATTTCACTACTTTGACCAATGATACAAATGCCCACCTCATTTAAAATTTCTTTAAAACGACTTTCACTCTGTTCTATATTAAAACCGGGTATGGCTTCGAGTTTATCTAAAGTGCCGCCTGTATGCCCAAGCCCTCTGCCAGCCATCATCGGGACTGCCAATCCCGCCGCTGCCGCCATGGGACCAAGAATCATGGAGGTTTTATCTCCCACGCCACCCGTTGAATGCTTGTCTATTTTGGGCTTTTCAATACTAGAAAGATCCAAAACCTTACCGCTATTTTTCATGGCGTCCGTAAGCACTACCGCTTCATCTTTTGTCATGGAGCTATGATATATAGCCATCAACATGGCTGACATTTGATAGTCTGGTATCTCACCCTTTGAGTAAGTAGAAATCATCCAGCGTATTTCGTCTTCCGTAAGCGCGTCGCCATCTCTTTTTTTCTTAATTAATTCTCGAAATATAAAGGTCATTAATAGGCTCCTGACTCACTTACCTTATTTTGCATGATTTGTACTCCTGAGCTACAACCAATGCGGTTAGCTCCCGCTTCCACCATGGACACCAAGGTCTCCCAATCACGTATACCGCCGCTAGCTTTTACCGAAGCTTTGTTTCCAGCAATTTGGCGAAGCAATTTAACATCCTCAAGGCTGGCCCCAGCACTTGCAAAGCCTGTAGAGGTTTTTAAAAAATCAAAGCCGCTGGCTACAGAAACTGCAGATGATTTTACTTTTTCTTCTTCTGATAATTCTGCTGTTTCTAAAATAATTTTTAAAACATTTTTAGGAGCTAGCTCTCGGATTTGCTTGAGGTGCGAATAAAGCTCTTCATATTTTTTTTGCTTTACTAAAGAAAAGGGCAAAACAAAATCAATTTCATCACATTGAGACGAAAGATTTTTGATTTCTACAAGCTGCGTAGGTATGTCCATAGACCCCAAAGGAAAATTGGCAACACATGCCAAGCGCACATTGGTATCAAGGAGAAACTGTTTTGCAAGCGGCGCCCATATTCCATGAATACAAACTGCAATAAAACCATACTCTTTTGCTTGAACACACAAATCTTGAATCTCCGCCCCACTAACGGTGGGTTTAAGCAAGGTGTGATCGATCAAATGTGGTAGGGTTTCTTGATTTATAAGCGGATGCTGCCATGTTCCAGTTAATGGGTCTAAGGCCGATTGAATCTCTACTGGAAGTTCTTCTAAATAATGTGAATAATTCTGCATGGGCATCTTATAGCCTTATTTTCAGGCTGGAAAAAGCGAAAATCTTTAATTTTATTCACTTGCAATCAAATTTTGACAAGCTAGGCTAGTCAAACCTATCCTACATTTAGGAGTATACATGCGTTCCATCCTTGTTATTTTATTGGCCTTTTTACTTGCTCCACCTGTTTATTCACAGGTTGGAGACAATGAAAACACCGTGGTCTCCAAAGGGCCTCGCAAACAACTGGCCACCGTAATTTATGCAGGACTGGGTGGCGCTGTACTTGGCTTAAGTACATTAAGTTTTCGCGGTCGACCACAAGACCACCTCGATAGCATAGCAGGTGGCTTCGCTGTGGGCATCATTATTGGCGCTATTTACTCCTCCTATGCAGTAACCAAAGATCCTGGCCGCCTGCAAGGAAGTCACTATTACCTGCCAAACATGGACGAAGATTTAACAGGCAAATATAAAATAACAAAGCAAAGTCCGTGGTTGCAATATACTTGGACTTTTTAAGTCGTTATAGAAAATTCTTTAAACCTGCCGACGCCAGAAATCACACTTGATTTTGCAAAAAGTTTTCTCGCTATGTCCTGGATATCGGCCCTATTTATTTTTTCAATATAGCTCGCAAATTCTAAATAATCCTGTTTGTCCGCACCGTAGAGAACATCAAACATAATCGCACTGGCGATGGATGAGTTTTTCTGTAATGAGATATCATGCTTGCCAATAAGATATCTTTTCGCACGAGCGAGATCCTCCTCACTCACCAATTCCTCCGCTAAGCGGTGAATCTCTGTTTTTATCATGCGTATGGCTTTTTCTGATTTTTCAGGGCTGCAAGCAATGTAAACTGCAAAATATCCTGCATCGATGCCTTCCATATGCATAGGGGAAACAGAGTATGCAAGAGATTCTTTATCCCTTAGCTCTAAAAACAATCTGCCGCCCTGGCCTGCCAAAATTGCCTCTAACAACATTAGCTTATACTTATCTTTATCCGTATACGTTAGACCTGGGTATGCAACAAAAATATGGTTTTGTTCTTTGTGCATTTCCTCAACCGTAAAAACTTCTTTTTCAGGAAGTGTGATGGAGAAATTCTGCTTTTTATTATTCCCCTCCTCTAAATTAGAAACTGCCTTTTCTAAATCCTTTAGCAATTGTTCTCGGTCAAAAGAGCCTACTGCTACAATTTCTAAATTGTTTTTTACAATATGTTGCTGCTTGTATTTTTCAATGTCCTTATGATCCAGTGTCGATAAGCTTTTTTCATTGCCCTCCAATTCAAGCGAATACGGGTGCAAAGGAAACATTTTCTGCATCAAATTGTGTATGGCTATCTGTGCAGGATAGTCTTTCTTATTTCTGATGGCGGTTAATATTTGCTGTTTTTCTCTTTCTACTATTTCATTTTTGAAATTATTTTTTAGTAATATGTCGGTAAACAAATTTATCGATGCATTTTGATTCTTAGAAAGCGAAGTCATCTTTAGACCAAGGGAGTTTCTACCTGAAAAAGACTGGATATTCGTAGATAGGCTTTCTAGTTGTGACGCCAATTCTTGCTCACTCAGCGAGTCGGTTCCGCAATTCCACACATAAGACAGTAGATTTGCTACGCCATTATTTTTTTCATTTTCTGTACGAAGACCGCCATGGCCTGCTACCTGCAAATGAAAAATGGGCACATCATGATTTTCAACCAAATGCACCCGCGCTCCGCTCTTTAATTGAATTAGCTCAACACCGTTAGATTCGTGTTTTTTAGCTTCTATTCTCTTAGGTTTTTTGTAGACAGGCAATTCATCAAAAACATGAGCCTTTTCCAAGTCTTTATAAAAAGCTCGATAGTCTTGACCAAAGCTTCTTAGGTCTACCCCAACCTTTTCGTTTTCCGGATAAACATAGGTAATATTCATATAATCGGGACGTAAATACTTTTTAAAAACTCGCAACAGATCCTTTGTTGTTATTTTTTTTAATTTCTTAATTTTCTTTTTAAAATAAAGAGGGTCAGAAAAATAGAATATATTTTGACCTAACTGACCCGAAAGGCCATCCACTGTTTGTTGTGCGTAGATTTCTTCACTTTCCATATTAACAACGGCTCTTTGTAAAAGATCGGGCCCAAAGCTTTCTAGTACACATTCTTCTAGTGCATGGAGAATATTTTCTAAGACCAGCTCTAAATTCTTATTTTCAAAACCTGCAGATATGGCAAACAAACCAGGATCTTTTGGTGTAAAAGAAGACGAATAAATAAAATTTACACAGGGGTTTTGCACACGCAGTCTTTGAATTAGATAGGAAGATTCAAACTGACCCAATACGGCTGCTAGCAAATCCAAGGCATAAGCATCTTCATCCGTTGCAGCCACGGCTTTCCAACTTAGATTTAATCTTGCCTCTTGAAATTTTGAAGGAACCACTTCTAATCTAAGTTTTTTCGCTTCCGGTTCTTTTTTGCGCTTAATTTTTTTGGTTTTATAATATGGTATATCGTCAAAATATTTTTTTATGCTTTTACGCATACTTTTTTCTTTGAAATCCCCAACTACCAGTAAGGTCATGTTTGCTGGTGAATACTGCGAGTGATAGTAATCTACAATTTGTTTTTTCGTAATTTTACGAATTACTTCTTTGTATCCAATAATCGGTATTCCATAAGGATGTTTCTGAAAAACATTGGCAAACATACTTTGACTTGCAATTCTAGCCAAAGAATCAGAGGATCTTTTGATTTCTTCTATTACCACTTCTCTTTCATTATCAATTTCGTTTGCATCAAAAATAGGATAGCCCATCATTTGTGACAACATGTCTAGGGCAGTTTCAGAAAAATGTTTGGACAGAGTGATATAAAATACTGTCTGATCAAAGGAAGTGTAGGCATTAAGTTGTCCGCCAGCAGCCTCCACCCCTTTTGCTATCTCACCAACACCGTATTTTTTCGATCCCTTAAAAACCAAATGCTCAATGAAATGGGATACACCCTCTACCCCTGGGTATTCATCGGCACTGCCGTTATTAACCCATATCTGCGTAGAGATCACAGGCGATTTGTGCAATGGATAAAGTATTACATTCATTTTATTTCTTAATTGATATTTCTTGAGCATTCGCTATTTTCTCCTAGTGTTTGGCCTTTATGTGCACTACCCATATTGTTTGCAAAGATGTAGCTACTGTGATTTTGCTACAGACCTCTATAAAAATGAAGAAAAAACCAAAGATTATTTTTCCCTTTTGAAAAGAGAGGTACTTTTATCTAGTCATACACTAAAGGACAAAGAGCTTAACTCTATATACTTTGGTGGCGGCACCCCTAGTCTAGTCCCCCCTGATATAATGGAAGACTTTTTCTCTTTTTTACTCAAGCAGGGCTTTTATTGGCAAAAGAGCTGTGAAATAAGTTTAGAGATCAATCCCGACACAGTGGATGAAGAAAAATTATCAGAATACATCAAAATCGGATTTAATCGCTTTTCTATTGGCATACAGACTTTTAATGATGACCTATTAAAACTGGTGGGCCGTCAACATAGCGCCAAACAAAGCCGTAAAAACTTAGAACAGCTAAATAAACTCGACACAAATTTCTCCTGCGACCTGCTCTACTCACTTCCTCAACAAACTTTTCAACAGGTGCTTCACGATGTAGGTGAACTTATCTCCTATCAGCCAAAACATTTTAGCCCCTATATTTTGACCATACCCCCTCGTCATAAACTAAATGAAAAGCGCCCTGGTGAAGAGGAGCAAGTCAAAATGATGGAGGCAATTAAGCAAGCCCTAGAAAATAAGGCTTATGAACAATATGAAATATCCAACTTTGCATTAAAAGGTTTTCACAGTAGACATAATTTTCATGCCTGGCGAGGCCATTCCTATTGGGGCATCGGGATGAGTGCCCATTCTTTTTTTGCCAAACCAAAATGGGGCGTGCGCTTTGCCAACCCAAATTCTATTAAATCCTATGCTATGATTTTAGATAAAAAAAAGCCAGGCTTGGCCTATCAAAAGGACCATCACTTTGTTGAAGAGCTGCGCCGACATGAGGCTTTGACTGATTTTTGCCATACTTCCCTTCGACTAAGGCGGGGCATTGATTTCCACGAAATTGACAAAAAATTCGGCCCTGACCTGGCCAATTTGGTTATTCAACGATCTAAACGGAAAAATATTACAAGTTTTCTAGAAACCACCCCTTACGGGGTGCGTTTAAATTGGCATGGCATTGTTTTTAGCAACCAAGTATTTGAAGACTTTCTTTTTTTAGAGGAAGATATATGCCATCTTGACATGTAATATTCATGACCCATTTTGATTATAAGGAGAATTCGGTGTCAGAAGAGAATAATAAAGAAGAAGAAAAAAACCACGAAGGCAACGAAGAAGAAACTAGCCATGAGGAAAAACAAGAACTCAGTCTTGAAGAGCAGCTAGACAAAGCAAAAAAAGATTATTTATATCTTTATGCCGATTTTGAGAACTATCGAAAAAAAGCATTTCAAGAGCGTTCTGAGCTAGTTAAATATTCCAACGAAAATATTTTAAGAGAATTATTGCAAATCATGGATAATTTTAAGCTCGCTATATCCATGGATGTTACTAGTGAAAATTTAAAGAGCTTTGTTGATGGCGTTAATATGATTGCACGAGAGCTAGAAAATATGACCGAGCGTTTTGGGGTATCCAAGATCGTCTCTGAAGGAAAATTTGATCCGAATTTACATGAAGCCATAAGTACGGAGGCTAGTAATGGCAATGAGGATGGCGATATCTTAAAAGTCTATAAAGAAGGATATAAATTGCATGATCGCCTACTGCGCCCTGCTCAAGTTGTCATTGCTAGTGAAGAGGCTAAGGAAAATTAATTGTGGCCAAAGAAGATTACTATAAAATCTTGGGTGTAGATCGTTCTGCCAGTGCGGACGAACTAAAAAAAGCTTATAGAAAACTAGCCATGCAATACCACCCTGACAAAAACCCCGATGATCCCAATGCAGAAAGCATGTTCAAAAAGGTTTCGGAAGCTTATGATGTTCTACGCGATCCAGAAAAGCGCAGGCTCTATGACCAATACGGGCACACAAACCCCCAGGCACAGGGCTTTCAAGGAGATAATCCATTTAAAAATGCTGGTTTTGGACAAGACTTCCAGGGTTTTCATGATTTTTATCAACAGAAAAGCACAGAATCCTTTCAAGATCTTTTTCGCGAAATGTTTGGTGATATGTTCGGCCAGCGAGGGCCGCGCAGACAACGCGGTGCAGACTTAAGATACACCATTCATATTAGTTTTGAAGAGGCCGCTCTCGGCAGTAGCAAAACCATCTCCTTTATGCGCCGTAGAGGGCAAAGAGAAGAGCCTGCAAAACTAGAGGTACAGATACCTGCCGGTGTCAAAAACGGCCAACGCTTAAAGCTTAGCGGTGAAGGGGATTCTGGCTTACACGGCGGAAGCGCCGGTGATTTGTATGTAGTCGTACAAATCAAAGATCACCCACTTTTTCGACGAAACGGCTATGATATTTACTATGATCTACCTATTTCGTATCGACAAGCCTGTTTGGGTGCCGAAATTGAGGTGCCCACACTAACGGGTACAGCAAAAATAACCATACCCAAAGGAACTACCAGCGGTAGAAACTTACGCCTAAAAGGCAAGGGTTTTCCCAGGATCCATGGCAACAACGCGGGTGATCTATATATCAAGGTATTGGTAGACGTACCTGAGAAATTGTCCACCAAGGCAAAGGAGCTTCTAAAATCTCTAGATGAAGAATTGGGCACGGGTCCAAACCAAAAAAAGTTTCTAGAATTGACCCAAAAATTCAAGTAATGTGGGATTATGCTTCGAAGTCTACCATATGTCTTAATTTGCTTAATATTGCTGTCGTGTTCTACGACAAAAAAGATACGAAAATCCGAGCCTGTTCCCGCTACGCCTCAAGTTAAGGAAGTCTTTCAAAGGGCTCAAAGCAGTTATGCCAGTGGCAATTACGAGAAAGCACAGCAAGACTTTAAATACATCATCCAAAACTTTCCGAACATGGCTTATGCCAATGAATCCCTTTTTAGCTTAGGACTGATTTATGAAAAGCAAAACAAAGCCAAACAAGCCTTCGAAGCCTATATTTCTATAGTTCAATCCCCTTATTTTTCCGGCAAGGAGTTTAGCGCACGAATTAAAGTAGCAGAATTACTAATCGCGGAAGAAAAATACGATGAGGCGCTCAGTTACCTAGATTCTGTTACTAGAACCGATCAGGTTAAAAAACCGCTACTAGAAAAAGCACATTTGCTTCGAATTGATATCTTTCAATACAAGCAGCAAGACATACAAACCTTGGAAACCTTAATCGAGCTGAGTCAAATCACGGAAAAGCAGGCAAGCAAAGAGGCATATCGTATGCGCGCTCTAGATATTGTTAATTCCAATTTAACCAAAGAGGAGTTAATGCAAATTGTCGGCAACCGCGACTTTGACTTTGTTAGGTCTGCCGCCTTCTACCAGTTAGGTAAGATGTTTTTTGAACAAAAAGAGTTTTCTCGGGCCTCAAGCTATTTGTCTAGTGCGATTTCTGTTAACAGCAAATCAAAGTATGCAGAATTGGCTCAACATATTTTAGATCAAATTCGTGCTCGCTCTCGAACAGAACCCTATACAATCGGAGCTGTACTACCATTAAGCGGCAAACTTGCCCCTATTGGTGAAAGAAGTCTTCGAGGCATTCAATTGGGCTTGGGTATATTTGACAAAGATCGCTCTCGCTTTACCTTGTCTGTAATAGACAGTGAATCCAATGCCGACTCCGCTAGAGCCGCTGTGGAAAAACTTGTAATTGAAGACAACGTCATTGCCATAGTAGGAAGTCTTCTTAGCAAAACAGCTACTGAAGTTGCAACAAAGGCCAATGATTTAGGTGTTCCCTCTTTTGCTCTTTCTCAAAAAGATGGTTTGCATGAAATCGGCGACAATGTGTTTCGCCACGCACTAACCTCTAAAATGCAGGTAGAAGCCATTGTTACTACCGCCATGCAGGACTTGAAAATGCGTCGCTTTGCCATTTTATATCCTGAAGACCCTTACGGAAAGGAATTCGCCAATCTTTTTTGGGATGAAGTGGAAAGACAAGGGGGCGAAATCAATGCTGTAGAAAAATATGAATCTGGCGAAACAGATTTTAAGACATCCATACGTAAATTGGTTGGAACTTACTACAAAGAAGCCCGGCAAGACGAGTTCGATCTCAGGTTAGCTGAGTGGAAAGAGAAAAACCCCAACAGTCGCCGCAACCCCCCTTCAGATTTACTCCCACCGATTGTTGATTTCGATGCAATATTCATCCCTGATAGCTCTCGAGCAATCGGCCAAATCGCGCCAATGCTTGATTACAACGATGTAGATGGGGTTCGTCTATTAGGAACCAACCTATGGAACACACGCTCCTTTTTAAATAGGATCGGTAAATACGGCAAGCAGACTCTGTTTGTTGATACTTACAGTGAAAACCAGGATACTAAAAGCATCCAAGCCTTTAATCAAAAGTATGAACAAGTATATGGACAAAAGCCCGACTCCCTAGTCATACAATCCTACGAAGCAGCAAAAATACTTCGCTACTTAATTGAAAACGGGGCAAGAAGTCGAGAGCGCTTGCAATCAAAGTTACTCGAAATAAAAGGTTTTCCCGGCGTAACGGGAAAACTCGATATGAGTTCAAATAGGGAAATCAACAAACCTGTGCGCAGCCTCAGCGTTACGGCAGGTAGCATTAGCCCCCTAGAGCTATAAACAGTTCTTATACTAGATAAAATATTTTTATTCCTACTATATTTAACCCCTTTCTTTGGTCCTGTGTCATAAGCATATCTCCTATTACGGAGATTTACGATGGAGGGTAAATGCATAGCAAAGAAATTCTGATACAGGCGAAAAACAAATTACTAGAAAAAAAAGCGGAATTGCTACAACAAAAATTTACTACCTTGCAGAATATTAAAGAGCTTGATGTTAGCGGCGATGAAACCGATCAAAGTGTTAGAAATATTCATGAAATTCAAAGTATTGGTTTTAATGAGCGCTGTCGCATGCAACTAATGGAAATTGAGTCGGCACTAGCTAGAATTACAGAAGGAAGCTTTGGCATCTGCGAAGTAACAGGTGACTTGATTGAAGAACAACGACTGTTAGCCATACCCTGGACTAGACTAAGTATTGAAGGGGCTGAATACAGAGAAAGTCTAGAAAAAAAATATGCGCGCTAGTACTAGCGCGCACCTAGGTTTAGTTTTTTTATATTTGAAAAATAGACCATCAAAAATTTAAGAGCTTAAAAAGATCTCCGAATAGATAAGTACGAAACTATTTGCAGCGATAGCTGGAGGTCGCATGAGCTTTAACGAAAACAACGTCGAAATTCCTGAAACGCTTCCGATGATACCTGTTCGTGATCTGGTTGTATTTCCTTATATGATATTGCCTTTATTTGTTGGCAGAGAGTCTTCAATCAAAGCAGTAGAAACTGCTTTGGCAAATAATCGTATGATATTTTTGTCTTCTCAGAAAGAATTCAACGAAGAAAACCCAACTCCAGATACTATATATGATGTAGGTACAGCGGCTATGATTATGCGCATGCGCAAGCTTGCCGATGGCCGAGTAAAAATACTAGTACAAGGTGTAGCAAAAGCCCGCATCACTCAATATGTTAGCCATGGCGATGCTTTTGAGGTGAAAGTAGATAAAATTGATGACCCGCAAGCTAGCATGAACCTTGAAGTAGAAGCAATGATGAGAAATACAAAGGAGATGATTGAAAAATTGATCTCTTATGGAAAAATGCTTACTCCAGATATTCTATTAATATTAGATGACGTTAACGATCCGGCCCGCTTTGCTGATCTTGTAGCATCAAATCTTGGATTAAAAGTTTCTGATGCTCAGTCTATATTAGAAACCACTGATCCAAAAGAGCGTTTGCATTTAGTTAATGAATTTTTAGTTAGCGAGTTAGAAATTATGCAAATGCAAAATAAAATTCGCTCCACAGCTAAAGATGAAATGACAAAATCACAAAGAGAGTATTTTCTTCGTGAACAGCTGCGCGCGATTAAAAATGAATTAGGTGAAGATGAAAAAAAGCAGGATGAATTTGAAGAAATGCGCTCTCGGATTATCGAAGCTGGAATGCCGCATGAAACAGAAAAAGAAGCCCTAAAACAATTGGCTCGTTTAGAGAAAATGCATCCCGATGCTTCTGAAGCCTCTATGATTCGTACCTATTTAGATAATATGGTGGATCTTCCTTGGTCTACAAATTCTGAAGACAACTTGGATCTAGAGCATGCAAAGAAGATCCTAGATGAAGACCATTTCGAGCTTTCAAGAGTAAAAGACCGTATATTAGAATTCTTAGCTGTTCGACAACTTAAGGCTAACAATTTAAGAGGACCCATTTTATGCTTTGCAGGCCCTCCAGGTGTAGGGAAAACCTCACTTGGAAAATCCATAGCTCGAGCAATGGGTAGAAACTATCATCGAATTGCGTTGGGCGGTGTAAAAGACGAAGCCGAGATACGCGGTCACAGAAGAACCTACGTAGGCGCGATGCCAGGAAAAATCATAGCTGCCTTAAAGGCAGTAAAAACCAATAACCCTGTTATCGTATTGGATGAAATCGACAAATTAGGATCGGATTTTCGTGGAGACCCAAGCGCAGCCATGTTAGAGGTTTTGGATCCTGAGCAAAACCATACATTTCGAGACAACTATTTAAATGTGGATTTTGATTTAAGTAATGTCATGTTTCTGGCCACAGCCAATGTTATAGAAAACATTCCACAAGCTCTTAAAGACAGAATGGAAATCATCTCTCTTTCTGGTTACACAGAAGAAGATAAACTAGAAATTACGAAAAAACATATCATTGCTAGACAGATGGAAGCCAATGGTATTACAGAAGACCACATTGAGTTTACCGATGATGGTATAAGAAGAGTCATTACAGGATATACTCGTGAATCAGGCTTAAGAAGTTTAGAGCGAGAAATAGGTAGTGTTTGCCGTAAGATAGCAAAAGATGTCGTTATGGGCTCAAAAGAAAAAGCTGTAATCACTGCTGAGAAAGTGGATGAATTACTAGGACCCGTTAAATTCATTCGTGATGAGGAAATGCATGATGATTTAGTAGGAATAGTAAACGGTCTTGCTTGGACAGCGGTTGGTGGAGAAGTCCTTTTTATTGAGGCCATCAAAATGAAAGGCAAAGGCGGATTGGTTCTTACAGGTCAGCTAGGTGATGTTATGAAAGAGTCAGCCCAAGCTGCCATGTCCTATGCGAAAAGCCATGCCAAGGCATTGGGAATTTCGGAAGATTTTTTGAAAAACTATGAAATTCACATACATATTCCATCTGGAGCGATTCCTAAAGACGGACCATCAGCAGGAATTACCATTGCTACTGCGCTAATAAGTTTAATGACGGATAGCGAAGTACGCCATGATATTGCCATGACTGGTGAATTTACTTTGACTGGGCGCGTACTACCCATTGGTGGTTTAAAAGAGAAGGCTCTAGCCGCACTTCGTTATGGGGTAAAAGATGTGATCATTCCATATGCCAACATCAAGGACCTTGCAGATATACCTGAAGACTTTAAAAAACGTTTAAACTTCATACCTGTAAAGCATATTGATGAGGTTTTGGCTGTGGCACTGAAAAAGGATAACGCTTCGAGGAAGAGCTCAAAGAAATCTTCTTCAAGCTCGTCCAAATCACCAAAGGTGGCACAAAAGGTTACCGCTTAATCCGAGTCGCGAAGCTTCATCACTTCGTCTTCCAGTACACGGACTAAGGTCTTAAGATCGGACAGCTCATTATTGAGCTGTATAATTTGTGATTCCTTTTCTTGAAGAATAAAAGAATAGGCTTTTTTTAATTCATCCAGCATCCGGTTCACCGTTTGAAATACCTCTTGGTAATCCTTAGAGGTGTCCACATCGATCTTCGTTTTAGGCATGGAAGGTTCTGCAGATTCAACACTAGACTTAGGTTTGGCCTTTGCTGGGGACTTTGTCTTGGCTTTTTTTGCCGTCGCCTTTTTGTTTCTTTCCTTTCTTAGAGCCGCCTTGATATCAGAATCTGGCACCAAGTATTTGCCATTATCCATAGTATGATCCATGACGCCACTACGTATTTTTCTTCTCAATGTAGAAATGCTTACATCATATTTGTTCGAGTATTCTAGTAAGCTAATCCAGGCAGTTTCTTCGGACATATCCCCTCTTTGACTAGTCATAACAAGTGAAGTGATCAGATGACTAGTCAAAAATAGCAGCTGCCTATCCATTGCGCAAGGCGTTTGGCCCTAGGACCTATATTTTGACTATTCAACGATCTTGATTGCCTAGTCAAAATCATGCGATATTATCTATAGATGAAAGTTGGCAATAAACAAAGAGTAGCGCTTTGCCTTGGAGGCGGTGGCATCAAAGCCGCCGCCTTTCACATTGGGGCCTGTATGGCCTTACAAGAGCGAGGCTTTCAGTTTCTTGGCGGTAGCAAGGAACAGGTCGAGGAAGCTAGAAAGTCCACAGACTCTCCCTATCCCCCCATTACAACTTATATTGGCTCCAGTGCAGGAGCCATCATTTCCGCCTATTTGGCCTGCGGCTATTCCATATCCACCATCACCAAGTCCTTTGCCATGGACTCCGAAATGGTCGCCAAAGAAAGCGGCGTAAACAATGGTCATTTGCACCCCTTAACTTATGCCGACATTTTTCAACTAAATGGCTCCAGTTTGCTGAACTATTTGCCCTCCAACTTCTTAAAAAAACCTGCGATTTTGGGTGGCTTTGAAGCTTTGCTAAAAAGTGGCTTTAAGCTCAATGGCATGTTTCGCACCAATGGAATAGAAAAATACCTTCGAGAAGAGGTTTTGATAACCAATGATTTTTCTAAATTGGGGGTAGAACTATACGTGATTGCCACACAGCTTAACCACCAGCGCAAGGTCATTTTTGGCAATGTCGGTGAGACCAGAAAGCATGAACATGTAAAATGGAGTGGCTACGCCAGTATTTCCGATGCGGTTGCGGCCTCCACGGCTTTGCCGCCTATATTTGCCCCCTACCCAATCAAAAACTCAAAAGGCAAAGACATTTATTTTTTTGATGGAGAAATTCGGGACACCTTATCCTCCCATGTTGCCGAGGATACCGATGCAGATCTCGTTTTGGCCTCCTATAGCATTCAACCCTATCACTACACAGAGGAAATGGGCAGTCTGCATAAATATGGTATACCTGTAATTATCAACCAAGCTCTTTACCAAGTTGTGCAACAAAAAATATATCGCTTTATAAGAGAGAAACAAAAGTATCGCGAGATAATTAATGATATAAATGACTTCTTTGTTGAAAATAATTTACCCAAAGAGCATGCGAAAAAACTTGTAGATTTAATTGCTGCCAAGTTCGAACACAAGAACAATGTGGACTACATTTATTTGCACCCAAGCCCTAAAGACTATGAGCTATTCTTTTTAGACCACTTTTCATTAAGCTCTAAAATATTAGGGAAAATAGTAAAAATTGGTTTTCTTTCGGCCACTCGTTGTTTGCGGGAATATGGACTATAGACTCACCTGTATCGAATTCAAAACATTGGAAGATAGAATTCCAAATAACAATACCAACAAAAAGCAGATACCAATGCCTATTGTATTTAAATCTTGTCTAGCGAACTCGATGTCTTTATCGGCCTCTCGCATATACATATTCACCACAGGTCTTAAATAGTAATATACGGAGATTACCGAGCCGATTACCCCCCACATGGCAACCCAGTAAAACTCGTACTGAAGTGCCGAGGAAAAAAGGTAAAGCTTACCAAAAAAACCAATTAAAGGAGGTATGCCTGTAAGGCTGAGCATAAATACCGTAAAGATCAAAGCCGTGATTGGTTTGGTTTTCGCCATTCCGTTTAGGTCATTAACAAAGACGGTTTTGTTCTCATCTTTTTCTTTGAGCGATACAATGCCAAAAGAGCCAATATTAACAATCGCATACGCAAATAGGTAAAACATCACTGCGGCAACCGCAAGACCATCTCTTGGATTTACAGCTAGAACCAGAATACCAATCAGCACATAACCAGAGTGTGCAATAGATGAATAGGAGAGCATTCGCTTTAAGTTAGATTGGATAATCGCACCAATATTTCCAACTAAAATAGTTAAAACAATCAATACTTGCAGCAACTGTATTATAAAATCATTGCCTTCATAAATTCCCTGACTGAAAAGTCGAATTAAAAACGAAAACGTGGCAACCTTAACCCCAGTGGACATAAAGGCCGTAATAGGCGTAGGCGCACCTTGATAAACATCAGGGGTCCATGCATGGAATGGAAATATAGACACTTTAAAAAGCAAACCAACTAATAGTAACAGACTACCTATTTGGTAAATAACATCTTCCACTAGCAATTCTGAAACAATCCGGCCTATGTCTGGTAAATAAGTTGTGCCAGAGCTGCCATACATTAATGCGATACCATATAGCATTATGGCCGATGCCAAAGAACCTAAGATAAAATATTTGAATGCAGCTTCTTTTGCAATTACCTGCTCTTTACTAAGTGCCACAAGCACATAAAGTGATATTGACATCAATTCGAGGCCAATAAAAGTCACAATCAAATCGCTGGATGCAGACATGATCAGCATCCCTATCAAAGAGGACAAAACCAAAAATGTATGCTCTGAGAATTGGCTGCCTCGGGTTTGTATATTGTCAGCAGACATAAAGAGACAAAAGCCAGATATCAAAATTAAAAAAACGGACATCCAGCGATTTACACCATCAAAAATAAGAGCAGTATCAAAGGCACCTAGGACAGCATCTGGCGACTGTAAGAAATAAAGAGATCCTGCAATAATCAAACCCATCCACGCCTGTAACAATACAGCATAGGGGCGTTGCTCTTTATTATTATTTAAAACCTTTATGGTGAGTGGCAGAATGCTTATGAAAAACAATACCAATAATGGCGCACCTAAAACTAGATCTTTCACACCTACTATAGTTTCCATTATTCACCCACCTTTACTTCGAGGCTATAAGAAGAAATGTTCTCTACCAGATGATCAACACTAACTTGGGTGTAATCTAAAAAGAATTTTGGGTAAATTCCCATCCAAAATACCATAATGATTAGTATTGTAACAATACCCAGCTCACGCGTGTTCAAATCTTCTAATTTTGTTTCTTTAACTACTTTTCCAGCCTCACCAAAGAAAACCTTTTTTACCATCCACAACATATAGGCTGCACCTAAAACAACACCAACAACAGCCGCTACACCCATGGCCTTATCACTAAGAAACGTTCCCATTAAAATTAAAAATTCCCCAATAAAGCCGTTGGTACCTGGTACCGCAATACTCGACATAGTTATGATTATAAAAGCTATGGTAAAGATCGGCATGGCCTTAGCGAGCCCCCCATAATCAGCAATTTTTCTGGTATGAGTGCGATCATAAATCATACCAACCAAAATAAATAGAGCTCCCGTAGAAATACCATGGTTCAACATTTGGTAAATAGAGCCTGTAACACCGTAGGCGTTTAACGCAAACATGCCGATAACGACATATCCCATATGCGAAACCGAAGAATAAGCCACAAGCTTTTTGATATCTGGCTGTACCATAGCAACTAGGGCTCCATAAATGATTCCCACAACTCCTAAGAACATAAAAAACCATGTGAACTCATTAACAGCTTCTGGAAACAGTGGAATAGCAAATCGCAAAAAGCCATAGGTACCCATCTTTAGCATTACACCTGCCAATATCACCGAGCCCGGCGTTGGTGCCTCGGTATGCGCATCCGGCAACCAGGTATGCACAGGAAACATGGGAACCTTAATGGCAAAGGCTAAAGCAAAAGCTAAAAACATCAAAGCTTGTGGGTTGCCCCACGCCCCTTCAATATAGGGAATGTTCAACTGATAAAGAGATAATAAATTGGAAGTCATTTGGCCCAACTGCTGCTCGGCCATAAACATAAGACTAATCAAGGCTAGCAACATAAATACAGAGCCAAACATCGTATAAATAAAAAACTTTATGGAAGCATAGATTCTTCTAGGTCCACCCCAAACACCAACAATCAAATACATTGGTATAAGAGATAATTCCCAAAATGTATAAAACAGCACGGCATCCATTGCTACGAAAGAGCCCAGCATTGCTGTTAACAGAACAAATAAGGATATATGGAAGGTTTTTATTTTATCATCAATGCTAGTCCATGAGGCTAATATAATAATAGGCAAAATAAAGGTGCTGAGAATTACCAGCCATATGGAAATGCCGTCAATGCCAACAAAATAACTTATACCGAATTGAGGAATCCATGCAACCTGTTCAACAAACTGCAAAGCACTCGTAGACTTATCAAAATGATAAACAAAATGTAGGCTAAACAGGAACTCTAAGATCGAAGCAAACAAGGCAACTGGTCGAACCCAATATTTTGGCAAAAACGCCAATATTAAAGCAATTGCAAGTGGGAAAAATAATACGAGTGAAATCATTTGCTACCCCCACACCACAAAAGAAAGACTTACAAAAAGGCCAGCTAGAATGTACAAAGCGTATCGCTGTAAATTTCCATTTTGAGTCATGCGTACAGCTTTAGCTAAATCCTGAAAAGCATTCGACACAATGTAGGTGATTTTATCTATAAAACCTACGTCCACAAATTCCCAGAGGGCTTTGCTCATTTCCACGCATGGACGGATAATTCTTGCATGATAAAATTCATCAACAAAGTATTTGTTCGCAACTAGGTTATGAAGCCCTTTGGCTTTTTGCACCCACGCAGCTAGCAGGCTTTCTTTTTCCGTATAAAGCTTATAGGCAGCAAAAGCGGAGCCGGCCGCGAGCAAAACCGACATAGCCATTAACGAATATTCCAATGCATAGTTTGCCTTGCCTAGACCAGGAATTGGGGCGATCAAATCTCCAAACCATACCTCCAATAGGTGGGGTATATGACCTGGCAATAAAGAAGAAACGCCATGTGGCACTCCTAACCAGCCGCCAAATACTGATAATACCGCTAGAACAATTAAGGGAAGTGTCATGGAAATAGGACTCTCGTGTGGATGAACATCTTTGGGCACTCTTGATTTGCCCCAAAATGTTAGGGTCATTAGCCTTGTCATATAAAATGCCGTCATACCTGCCGTAATGAAACCGATTAACCATAGTAGCCAACTGCCACGCGGGCTATGAACTGACATCCAAAGAATCTCATCCTTAGAGAAAAATCCTGACAAAAATGGCGTTCCAATAATTGCAAGCCAGCCCATTACAAATGTCCAATGGGTGATGGGCATATATTTTTTTAAGCCTCCCATTTTACGAATGTCTTGTTCCTCATGCATTGCATGTATCACCGAGCCAGAACCCAGAAACATAAGGGCTTTAAAAAATGCGTGAGTCATAACATGAAATATACCGGCAGTAAAAGCCCCCACTCCTAAAGCCAAAAACATATATCCTAATTGTGAGACCGTAGAATAGGCTAAGATTTTTTTAATGTCCCATTGTAAAATACCCATACTTGCAGCAAAAAATGCCGTCAGCGCACCTACCAATGCAATCACAAACATAGCGTTTGGAGATAAGATAAAGATCGGGTTCAATCGAACTATCATGTATATACCTGCCGTTACCATGGTAGCTGCATGTATTAATGCCGAAACTGGAGTGGGCCCCGCCATTGCATCTGGTAGCCATACATATAAAGGTATCTGCGCAGATTTACCTGTAGCGCCGACAAACAAGGCAAGCAGCGCCAAGGTTAGCATGCCCCAGCCCGTATCCTCCGATAAACCCGCAGAGTTAATATCAGAAAAACTTAAACTGCCCACCATCAAAAAGAGCAAAAAGATTCCCAATAGCAAGCCCGCATCACCTATGCGGTTCGTGATAAAAGCCTTCATTCCAGCTGCGGCTTTTTCTTTGTCCGTAAACCAAAAACCAATCAGCAGGTAAGAGCATAAACCAACACCTTCCCATCCAATGAACATAATTAGAAGGTTTTCCCCCATCACTAGCAATAGCATGTTGAAAATAAAGAAATTGAGATAAGAAAAATACTTTGCAGGCCTCTCATCATGGCTCATATAGCCAATACTAAAAAGATGTATGAGCGAGCCCACGCCCGTGATGATTAACATCATCACAATGGAAATTGGATCAACAAGAAAGGCCATGGGAACACTTAGTGAACCAACTTGAATCCAATCAAAAAAACTTACATTAAAAAAGCGCGACTCCACTGGCATGCCCAATAGCTTGGAGAATAAAGCGACGGAAGCGAAAAAACTAATTCCCACACAGATAGTTGCTATGCTGCCAGCTAGGCGGTAGTTTTGACTACGAAAGCGGAATCCATTAATCATAGCCCCTAAGAGCGGGCTTAATAAAAGTATTGCAATCCAGATCTTCTCCATATTTATCCCTTTAAGTGCTCGAAGAAGCGAATATTAATTTCACGAAAGCGCTTAAAAATCGCTACCGCCAAGGCCAATCCAACGGCGGCCTCTGCTGCGGCCACTGCCATAACAAAAAACACCATAACAAAACCGTCCAAATTATTTTGGTATCTACTAAAAGCAACAAAGCTAATATTCACTGCATTCAACATCAATTCTATGGACATTAGTATTACCAGCGCATTTTTACGCATAAGAACGCCAAACATGCCTATACAAAACAAGGCTGCCGATAGGATTAAATAGTGATTTAGCCCAATTTCACCTATACTACTTAGCATGCGTACCACCCTTCGCTTTGGCTAAGGCAATAGCGCCAACGATGACCATAACTAAAAGAATGGCCAAGGCTTCAAAGGCAAAAACGTATTTAGTATACAATAGTGCCGAAAGCTCCTTAATGGATCTAGTTATATCTTCTTTGGCTATAGAATCGCCCGACCCCAATTCAGAAAAGCTCATACTCAAGGCGCCTGCTATCATGGAAAAAATGAGAACGCTCAATGTGGTTTTCAAAACTCTTGATAAAGTTCCTCGAGAAAAAGCGCGTTTTTCCTTTTTCAGATCAAATAGCATCACCACCATAACAAATAAAACCATTACAGCGCCGGCATAAACCACCAACTGAACGCCTGCTATAAAGTATGCCTCAAGACTAAAAAATAAAGCTGCTATTCCGGTCATGGAAACTGCCAGAGAAATTGCGGAATAAATAGGATTAGGAACCAATACAACCGCCAGCGCGGAAGCCAAAATGATAAATTGAATTAAATAAAAGCTTATTGCCTCAGTCATAAGTCATCCTATGCCGCATTCGCTGCGTAGATAAATACCGTTGTAAGAATCATATTAAAAATACTCCACGGTAATAATGTTTTCCAACCCAAAGACATCAACTGATCATAGCGAAACCTTGGCAAAGACCATCGCACCCAAACAAATATCCATAAAAATAAAGCCAACTTCAAAATAAAAACATGCAGATAAATGAAAGACACCAAAAACGGAACCAGATACTCACCAGTAAAATATTGTGAAACAAAGCTCGTTAATCCGGCCTCACTTACATAGGGAATATGGTAGCCACCAAAATAAAAAATCACCACAAGAGCAGAGCCAACGATCATGTGGCCATATTCACCAATGTAAAACATCAACATTTTGAATCCGCTGTATTCAGTATGAAAACCCGCCACTAACTCCGCCTCTGCCTCTGGCAGATCAAACGGCAATCGATTGCTCTCCGCAAAGATACATACAAAAAATAAAATGAAGCCTATGGGCTGAAAGAAAATTCCCCAATTGGGCAGAAATGGTAAATTGATTTCATTACCAAAAAAGCGAAAGGCCAATAAACCTTCTTGTGCTGCAATCATATCATTTAGATGAAATGTGCCATATAACATCATTACACCTACAACTGACATGCCCAATCCCAATTCATAGGAAATGGTTTGTGCACTTGCTCGCAGACCACCCATCAATGAATACTTGTTTGAAGAAGCCCAACCGGCAAGCAAAACTGGGTAGGCAGCTAATGAGGAAACGCCGAAAATATAGATAATGCCCAAAGGTATCTCTGCACCTTGCACCTGCAACGTATAAGGTCCGTAGCTTGAGCCCATAAACTCAAAACTTGGAATTCCGAAAGGCGTAGAAAACGGGATGGCTAAAACGGCCAGCATCCCAGGCAGAAGAGCCAGTATTGGCGCAAGATAAAAAAGCACTCGGTTGCTCGCTGCTGGCACAAACTCTTCTTTATTAATGAACTTCACGGCATCAGCAAGTAACTGCAACAAACCTAGAGGCCCAACACGGTTCGGCCCAAAGCGGTGTTGAATAAATGCCGAACCTCGACGCTCCACCCAAACCAAAAGCGGAACTACCTGAATCATCATCAAAAATATGACAACAATTTTAACTGTATTGATGAATATTTCCATGCGATCCATAATCTAGTCCCAATCCAATCCGCCAGACTTCCACTCGTAGAACAGTCCCCAAATTAATGCAAAGACAAACAAACTCATAACTGACAACATGTAAAGCCCATAGCCTTCCGCAATAAAATCTTTAAAGGCAATGGCCCACGGATAAATAAAAATGGCCTCAATATCGAATACAATAAAAGAAATGGCAGTAAGGTAAAACTTTACTGGCACCTTTGTAGAGCTTGTTTGCTCGCCCATTGTACCGGATTCGTAAGCTGACAACTTTGCCTTAGAAGCCTTATATCGTTTGCCTATCAAGGAAATTGCAAATAGCACGACTGCACCAAAAGCCAAAGACAGAAAGGCCATGAACAATATAGGCGCCAATTGAGAGATCATATCTAAACCTTTATTTTTCCAATATAAATTGGATATATATATACAAAGGGAATGGATAGATTCCAAGAACAAAGAATAACAAAGCCAAAACTACGTGGGGCTTTTTCAGCATAGCTAGGCTTATATGTTCTGGTTTTTTTATGTAGAAACAGTCATTGCATACTACAAAAGCATTATAACCCATAAATGCGATGGGAATAAGCAACAGGCAAATTGGAAAATACAGAATTTCTCTACTTACATGCCAAAAATCAGGACGTGCCATTAGATCTTGCAAACATTTTGCCAAAGTATGGCTAAAAGGGCTTATGGCAATCATAATCATCGCCACAAAAACAAGCATGTCTAAAAGAGTCTTTTGCCGGCGAGAAAAAGTGGTCAGCAATATAATGGACAAAAAGCTTGCTAGAACCATGAGCACCAAATGTTCCGCATGAATCTCACGACTTAGAATAGGGAATAAAATCGGGATAAACATTGCATAATGCAAAAGCGAGAACAGTTTGGCGTATTTGGAGCCGCGAAACCAGTGATAAATTGGCAAAATATTTAAAAAGATAAAATACAACCATTGTATCAATCGACTGCGATAAGGCTCTTCAAAAGCCGCAAGTTCAAACAAGTCATAGGTTTTCGTCAAATGAAATAAAGCCAAAGAAAAAACCATCAGCAAACGAAAAATATAATTTATATGCCGACTTTGGGTGGCTGGCACCACATGTAAGCTAACGTAGTAATAAGCCAAAAGCACGAAAACAAAAAACAAAGATCCAATATTTTTATTGCTGAAACCACCTGAGAGCATGGCCTCACCAAACTGTAGCATAAAAAGTAGCAGCAAAACGCTAGAGATTATAACAAAATAAAAAAGATTTAATTCCAGCTGAACCTTTTTCTCTTTAAAAAAGATTCTAACAAAAAATATATTCACTAAAAATCCACTTAAAGAAAGCAACTGTCCCAAGGGGGATATGGCATTAAAAAATATTGCAGACCAAAAGATCATAACCAAAAGATGAAAGACTTCTATTCGCTGTATATCTTCTTTAGTTATTAGCTCAAGAATTAAAAGTGCCAATGATAGTAGTAAGAGAGGGAAATTCCCACCTAGAACTGCCAAGAGCGCAACGATAAAATTCACCCAACAATATACTTTTCTAGGCGCAAGCTTTGCAATATAAAGCAACAGTGCCGCAACAAATATTATTAAGGGGCTTACTATATTATAGGGTATATCCAGCAACAAAATGCCCCCCTACTCCAAACAGAACCAAAACCAACCAAAACACACGCTGTAATTGCGGTTGAAAAATTATTTTATCCTCTATTAATACCTTCTTAGTTCGAAAGGTACTGTATCCAATCATCACCAGCAATATAGAATAAACTAAAAGTTCAACATAGTAATTGCCGAACTCACTAAATGATAACAGTAAAAACGATGCATAGGTTTTAATGCCGACTGGACTCATCCATGTAAACATACGATCAAGCTCGTAGTTATGTGCATAAATAGAATCATTATAATATTCAACCAAGTAAACAATTAGAGAATAGGAAAATAATAATATTGGTGATGTTTCTCCTACTAGAACTATGAGAAATAGAAATAGCGATATAAACAGATCTTCATTATTTTTATTATAGTTTTTATGAAAGAACCAACTCAAAAGTAGTGCCGCCAAAACAATGGTCACGAAAGCGCCCATATACCAGCTATAAATTTCTATTTGTGGGGATAAATATATTAATAAACCTCGAAACAGGAGGTGTAATGTTTTAGAAAGATAACGATTGTGCACGCTAATTAACTTATGGCTTCTTGCTGGTAAGAGCAAAAAACACAAAAATAATAATATAGTCTTTAGAATTCCATCCGAATTTGTTAAGGGATAAAAATACAGCATCATAATGGCAACTATAGAAATGCCTATTTTTATGTGTTTTAAACGAATGGTCGTATAGTTAAAAGAGTATATCATCACGATTGCCAAAAATATCAAGCCTGAATAGATCGCTGTATATACTGGATTTAAAAAGAAAACGGAAAACCCTAGAATAAAACTGGCAACAGCCGCTTCAATGCGCTTATCTTCTCCATATAACAGGGCAGATATATAGGAAAACGCAGATCCCAATAATAAATATACCCCTAAGGTCTCATTCATTCCTAAGAAAGCCATTTGAAAACTCCGGCTATCATTAGCAGTAAAAATAAATAAAACAATAGGTGTGTTGTACCGCTAGCCACGGAACGATTTTTATATGTTAGCATTTCCGTGTACATATTATCTTGTATACTGCTTATTTGACGAAGAGAAAGTGTTCTTTCAACCTGTAACCAAAATTTTCGTGCTTTGATTATAGGAAGTTTATACTTTCTCTTTAGCACATTAGCAATTACAACGCTCATCACAAATATAGCAGAAAATAAATATACCTTGGGATCTTGGTAATTAATCGAAAGCAATTCTTTGAATATAGTCTCCCATTTTGCACTCAAAAATGCCAGCCCTGGTACTGAACATATTAGCAACCAGTAGAAGTCTCTATCTTTAAAGCGCTCACTTAAACTAGCAAAACAGCCACCCATTAATAACGGGCCAGCATACAAATAATAACCAGACAGAAAGCCTTGTGACGGCAAAGAAAAGATTAGAAGTAATGGCAATATAAATAAAAACGACAAACTTGGATCTATTAAAAAGAATATTAGATTATATGATAAATGCCATTCCGGATATGAAAGTAAAAAGCAAGCTAAAATGCCGCTTAAAGCTGAAAATCTAAATAACTTTAAACCCAAATTTAAAAAGCCTAGACCTATCAAAAATAAGGCTGCATAGGCATAAGTATAAAATTCGTATGATAACACAGAATAAAACAACAATAGACAAATGAAAAACTCAAAGAAACATTTGTCTTTACTGTTAAAAGACCTACCACTTATCAACAAGAAAACCGGATACACAATATATGCAGATAAAGAAAATACAAATGATAAGTCCGCATTTTGTATAAAAATGTTCTGCCCAAAAATAACCGTCAGAGCAAGCAGCGTTAACATTAAAATATTTTCCCCTACAAATTCTTTTTCCAAAAAGAATAAAAAAGCGGCCAAAGCCAAAAGTGTCGCCTGCGGGACAAAAAAGGCGAGAACAAAAAAAGCAAATATCGCCATAGGCTTAACTATATCTTTAGCAGAAGCCTGTAGACTAAAATAACTTAAATAAGCAAAACCAAAAACTATGAAAGCCTGCTGCATACTAGAAAAAGGCGTATCAAAGTGGCCTATAAGAGCCGCAACTACAGTAGCAATAAACGGAATCAGTATTTTAATATATCTTGTCATTTTCTGTTCGCACCAAAATTAGAGATACAAGCCCGATAAAAGTTAAAAATATTAAGCCTATGATAGTCGCTGACTCCACATTAAAAATACGGCACAATAAAGCGCTCATACAAACAGCTATACTTTTTAAATAAAGCAAGCGGTTAATAGACCGCTTCTCTCGCTCAAAAATTAGAATCGCAAAAACTATAGAAAAAATGCTCAGTAAAAACACTTAAATTTTGTCCTTTTCCAATAAAGCTTTATACACGATAAATATTAAATACATTAGCAAGAAAAACACCAAATATTCTACAAAGTACTGTGCTGCAGATTCGGCGCTTAAATAAAATTTCGTATCTTTTGCCAAATAATAACCTGAAACCAGTATGGAAAGAGCTAATAGCAAGTGCGTTGGTTTTGCTTTAGGCATGCGCTTTAGAGAAGCTTTAAAATATGCTGACTCAAGAGTGTTTAAGTAGCGAATAAGAAATAATATGTCCACCAGCAAAAAAACAAATAATAAAAAATAGGCCGCATGATACGCCATAACTAGATATGCAACAATATGAAGAATTATAAATACTGCCAAGAAATCCCTCCATAGAGAAAAACTACAATGATCAGTCCGTAAATTCCCGTAGCAATAATATGGTGTTTTGTTTTCGTTTCACTTTTACGATCAATAATATTTCGATTAAAAGAGAGCAGAATAATGGTAGTCAATGTGGCGTGTGCCCACACAATAATAACTTTAAAAATTCCATATTCAAAACCTATATAAACATATGAAAACTGTATAAATAAAAGTACATAAAGAAACATCGTGTTTAAAAAATTTGACCACACCGATCCTCTAAAACTATTCAATAATCGTAGAATTTGATAAGAAACAATTACGTAAACTGGCAATAAGACAAAAGAAAATAGAGTCAAAAGCTCTAAAGGCACTGTATTCGACAGAAGAGGTAGAATAGCCAGAGATGCTACGTACATTATGCTCAGACTTAAATGCGTTTCAAAGTAGTTTTCTTTTACAGCTTTTTTGGGGCGCATGAAAAATATACTAATAATCGCCAAACACATAAAAACCAAAGCAAGAATTCCGTGGAAACGTCCACCCGATATGGTATGTTTCAACACAATTGATAGCGCACTAAGTTCACAAAAAAACACGAAAGCAGCTGCAATATTTTGCAATAGAGAGTCATTATTCTGAAAATACTTCGCAATGTAAGCAATTGCAATTTTCTTGATGTATCTAAAATCATGCCAGCGCTTTACTCGCATTTCTTCTTTTCTTTTGCTCTGTCCATTAAAAAAGGAAATTAAAAAGTAGGAGGCAAAAAACATAAATAAACAAAAAATGCTCGTCATATTTTTGTATCACCTTTTTTATAATATATACATGTGGCTATAACAGTAACCACAAACAGGAGAAAGCTTTCAACAAACCTTTCCAGACTCAAAATCTCTCGATAGTAAATAAAAACATAAAATAATCCAAATAGTAGACTCGTTGAAAATAAGAAAACTGCAAAGAAATTTTTTTTAGTTTGTGCGGTACCAATATAGGGTTTGTGGCTACGCTTTCTTTTTTTAGTTCTATTTAAGACAATGGGTGTAAAAACAACCACCATTGATATGAATAAATACAGAAAAATCTCGTATACTTGCATACTTACATCATCATCACTTGCTATTTTATTGTCAATGTAGGATTCCTTCTTTATAAGAGCCTATGGAATTTAAAAGTCCGCTTTGGAAAAATATTGATATAAAGCAAAACCATATATTTCATGGAAATATTAACTCGTCTTTTTTTGCTTTTCATATTAATTCATTTCTGCAAGAGCATCCTCATTATAACCCCTATGTCTTATGCAGTTCTCAGGAGATTCATGCTATATGCAGTGATATTTCACGCCTGAATCCAAATAAACAGGTTCTGACCTTTGAGGGACATGATGTTAGCCCGTATTCAAATTTATTGCCTAATCGAACCCATGCAAAAAAACGCCTGCGTTTCCTGGCCCGCAGCTTAAGGCCTTTGGGTAACGAAATTTTTGTTATCCCTGCTAAACACTGTATACAATTGTGTTTAAGTAAAAAACTTTTGGAAGAAAATCTGAAGATTTATAAAAGTGGCTCCGAATTGGACGCCAGTTTTTTTGAAGTCTTAAGTGATTGGAATTACCAAAATGTCGATACCTGCGAGGAAATGGGACAATTCGCAAATAAAGGTGGTATACTTGATATTTTTACTCCCTACCACGATCATCCAATTAGAATTGAGCTATTTGGCGATCAAATTGAAAGCATGCGCTTTTACGACCCCCTTACACAACTTAGTCTTCATACGGCCAGCGAGTTGGTGATCTGTCCGGTTGGGGATTTTTCTTATCGCTTTACTTCTGCACAAAACTTAAGCCTTAACTGGATTGAGGATTGCCAAAAACGAGGTCTTACGAAATCCGATCTAGATTCCTTTTTAGTACAAATTGGTAGAAAATCCTTTTTTCCGGAGTTGGATCATCTCTTTCACTATAGCACTACGCCTACAAGCACAGTTTTTGATTATATTCCTAATAACAGCAACTTAATCGTCTATGATAAAATCGCTTGTACTCAAGATTTGGACCATTTTATCGAAGAAGAAAAACGAGAAATGGATCTATCAGCTAAAAACTTGATACATCCTCCACTTGAAGCTGTTTACGATTTAAGCCTCAACATTGAAAACACTTGGTCACAAGCCAATCTAGTTTACAATCGATTGGCCCTTCACGAGGATCGAGCCGATTACAAAATTTTGCCTTGTAGAATTCATAACCTCAGTAAATTCAAATCCTTATTTGATAAATATCAGCATTCATTTGATAAAGAGTTTTTTTTCCATATTCAAGAGCTTCTTTCAAAAGGGTCTAGAGTTTTTGTTTGTACTAGCGGTGAAACGCGAAAAAAACGTCTAACCAATGCGTTTCGAGAAAATGGGATTTCTATACACGACTCAGAAGATTGGGTCGACCTATCAGAAAAGCCCGTACAGGAATGTGTCTTCTTTGTAGACTTCTCTTTAAATCATTCATTTCATTATGAAAATGATGATATTTATTTTTTAAGTGAAGATTTGTTTTTTAACAAAGTAGCAAAAAGCACTTATCATGATAAGGCTGTTGCAGCGGATAAACAGCAATTGCGCTTTTCTGAACTCAGTCCAGGCGACAAGATTATTCATATAGGCAACGGCGTAGGCGTTTTTGAAGGAATGAAAGAACTCAACATTGATGGAATTAAAACTGAGCTTCTATCATTGCGCTACAAAGATGGGGACACTCTTTATCTACCCATATACCGCATTCACCAAATTCAAAAGTATCAAGGATCGGCTAGTCTAGATAAACTTGGCTCATCGAATTGGGAAAAGGCCAAGGTAAAAGTTAAAAACTCTCTCCGCGATATTGCCGCCGATCTTTTAAAAATTTACGCTGCTAGATCAAAATTTCATAAAACGCCCTATACAGCCCCCGATCAACGTTATTATGATTTTGAAGATCGTTTTCCCTATAGCGAAACTCCTGATCAAAGCCGCTCCATTGAAGAAATTTTAAGTGATATGCAAAGTGAAAAACCCATGGATCGACTGATCTGTGGTGATGTTGGTTTTGGTAAAACCGAAGTAGCTATGCGAGCTGCTTTTAAGGCTGCAAAAGACCATCGACAAGTTGCCGTTTTAGTACCAACAACCATACTTGCGCTACAACATTTTGAGTCTTTTCAACAACGGTTCCAAGGTTTTGATATTAATATTAAAATGCTTTCTCGATTTACTCCTAGAAAAGAAATTAAAGAAATCATCCAAGGGCTCAAAAATGGCCAAGTCCATGTCGTCATTGGCACCCATCGACTTTTAAGCTCCGATATAGATTTCTTCCATCTCGGATTACTAATAATTGATGAAGAGCATCGCTTTGGCGTAAAACATAAAGAAAAAATCCGGCAAATCAAAGCTGGTGTAGATACTTTAGCAATGAGCGCTACACCTATACCACGAAGCTTAAATATGAGCATTATGGGTATTAGGGATTTAAGTTTGATTACGACCCCTCCACAAGATCGCTTGCCCATCCGCACCTATTTATGCAAACAAAACTGGGAAACAATTAAACAAGCCATACTCAACGAAATCCATCGCGGTGGTCAGGTCTATTTTTTACATAATCGAGTGCAAACCATATACCAGCGCGAACAAGAATTGCGTGAACTTCTTCCAAATTTAAGAATCTGTGTTGGTCACGGCCAATTACCCGAAGATGAACTTGAAAAAATTGTGGTAGACTTTTTTCACGGAAAGTATGATTTGTTTCTTTGCACAACAATAATTGAATCTGGTATTGATAACCCAAAAGCAAATACCATTATTATTGATAATGCACAGAGGTTTGGTCTAAGTCAGTTATACCAAATACGTGGTAGAGTTGGCAGAAGCAAGGAAAGGGCCTATTGCTATTTGGTCGTTCCACCTAATACAAAGCTGGACAAAACGGCGCAGGAACGACTTCGTATTATTCAGGAGAACACTGATCTTGGCAGTGGTTTTAAAGTAGCCAGTCATGATTTGGATTTGCGCGGAGCTGGTAACTTATTAGGAGAAGATCAGAGCGGCAATATAAATGCAGTTGGTTACGATCTATACTTAGATCTATTGGAGGATGCTATTAAAGAGGCCAAGGGGGAAGAGCCCAAAGAGCCGGAGGTGGAACCAGATATCAATATACCCATTACCGCCTTAATACCTGATAAGTACATTCATGATATTAGACAGCGCTTGTCCATTTACAAGCAAATGAGTGAAGCTAGTAGCCACGAGGCGATGGCTGAGATTGAAGAGAAAATTAAAGATCAATACGGCAAACTGCCTGAAGAAGTTATCAACCTTATGGGAATTATGATGATTCGAAGCACCTGCAAACGCTTGGGCATCAAAGACATAAAAGCTACTACCAAAGCTTTAAGTTTACGATTTACTGAAAATTCTAAAATCAAGATCGATAATCTAGTAGAAATTGCCATGCAAAATTCAAAGAAATATAAAATCACGCCTGATTACCGGCTTCTTATTTTTATGCCTTCTTCAAAGTGGGAAGAGATTTTAGGAGAAATTGAAAACTTAGAAAGGCAGCTTATCTAGCATTAAGAGATTACATCCATATTTAATTTTCCAACTAATGGGTGCTTTATTTGAATGCTGTACAGTAAACCTTCTGCATTATATTGAAATTGGACATGCGCATTTTTAATTGTTCCATAAAGATTGTTTTGATCAAACACGAGATCTACCTGCTCTTCTTTTTTAAGAAAGACCTTTTGAATTTTTTCATCCACGAGCACCATTCCTAAAAGTGGCAATATATTCACGTCCAATACTTGCGATGTCGGTAAAATCAGACTTTCTTCATTATGTTTTTTGGCCTGTAACTTTCCTGTATCTAGGTCATAGGTAGATTGAAATCTATCGTTGGCTATTGTTTTGCCAAAAGCCGTTACTTGTAGTTTTGAAGTAACTAACAATGCACTATTCTGCTGGCGCTCAAAAAAAAAGTCCAAAGCAACAGACTTTAGACTTTTTTTGTATTTATATTGAAAATGGCTGTCTTCTACCTTGTAGAAAGCATCAATTAACTTCTTTTGCATCTAATCGCGCTTGCGCCCTTTGCATTTTACGGCGATACTTTTCAAGCTCGTTTTCGCCCAAACCTGCCATATTCATTCGTTCTTGAGAGACCTTATATGCTTCCCTTGCGCGAGTGGTATCAATCTCTTCTTCCGTCTCGGCCGTTTCTGCCAAAACGGAGATCTTATCTCCTGCCACCTCTAAAAAACCCCAGGATATGGCAACATTGGTTAGCTTTTCTTCGCCCTCAAGCTTGTAGCGCAAAACACCTGTTGTAAGGGTAGACACCAACGGTGCATGGCCAGGCAGAATGTTTAGCTCTCCCTTTTCAGCGGGCACAAAAAGATCCGTAGCCTTATCTTCAAAAAGTATTTTCTTTGTTGGTGTGGCCAAAGTTAAAAACATATAATTAGACTCCTAAGCCCTTGGCTTTTTCCAAAGCTTCTTCAATGGTACCAACCATGTAGAAGGCTTGCTCTGGCAAGCTATCGTGTTTGCCTTCTAAAATCTCTTTAAAGCCACGAATGGTATCTTTCACCTCTACGTATTTACCCGGCATACCAGTAAACTGTTCGGCAACAAAGAATGGCTGCGATAAGAATCTTTGAATTTTACGTGCACGGCTCACTACCAATTTATCATCTTCTGAAAGTTCATCCATACCTAGAATGGCAATAATATCTTGCAATTCTTTGTAACGCTGTAAAATGGATTGCACAGAACGCGCTGTAGAATAGTGATCATCACCTACTGTATCAGGACTCAAAACCGTAGAAGTAGATGCCAAAGGATCCACCGCCGGATAAATCCCTAATGCTGCAATATCACGTGATAAGTTTGTTGTAGCATCTAAGTGGTTAAAAGTAGTAGCAGGAGCTGGATCAGTATAATCATCCGCGGGCACATAAACTGCTTGTACCGAAGTAATGGAGCCTTTGTTTGTTGAAGTAATTCTTTCTTGCAGGGCGCCCATTTCAGTACCTAAGGTAGGTTGATAACCCACCGCCGATGGAATACGGCCTAGTAGGGCAGACACTTCTGCACCAGCTTGCGTAAAACGGAAAATATTATCAACAAACAATAGTACGTCTTGATTTTGAACGTCGCGAAAGTATTCCGCAATGGTTAGACCTGTAAGTGCAACTCGAGCACGGGCTCCAGGGGGCTCGTTCATTTGCCCATAAACAAGGGAAGTTTTATTTAATACTCCCGACTCTTTCATCTCCATCCATAAGTCATTACCTTCACGGGTTCTTTCCCCAACTCCAGCAAAGACGGAATAGCCACCATGCTCCGTAGCGATATTTCGAATCAATTCCATAATTAAAACGGTTTTACCAACACCGGCTCCGCCGAATAGACCAATCTTTCCACCCTTTAAATATGGAGCCAATAGGTCCACCACTTTAATGCCGGTAACCAAAACTTCCTTAGCTGTGGATTGATCTTTAAAATCAGGAGCTTGACGGTGAATGGGCCATGATGTTTTAGCTTTAAGTTCTCCTGCCTCATCAATTGGGCTACCGATAACATTAATAATACGGCCAAGCGTTTCTTCCCCTACAGGAGTTACGATTTTTTCATTTGTATCTACAACATCTTGTCCACGGGTAAGACCCTCTGTTGAGTCCATTGCAATTGTTCTAACTGTATTATCTCCAAGATGCTGGGCAACCTCTAAAACTAGGTTCCACTCCTGGGAATCAATTGCAGGGTTAGTAACTTTTAATGCATTCAAGATAGGTGGCAACTTCCCGCCAGGAAATTCCACATCTACAACGGCCCCTAAAACCTGTACTATTTTACCTTGTGCTTCCATTTATAACTCCTAATTATAGTGCTTCTGCACCACTTGTAATCTCAATTAATTCTCTAGTAATTGCTGCCTGTCTTAAATTATTATAGGTCAAAGTAAGATCGCGAATGATATCACCTGCATTATTAGTGGCATTTTCCATTGCATTCATTCTTGCGCCATGCTCTGAGGCCAAACTTTCTGAAAAGCCTTTATAGAATTGCATCACTATGGACTTTTCAAGCAGCTGATCCACGATTAACTGTGGTTGTGGTTCGTAAATGTAATCCTTCGAGTAGCTAGCTGCAGACTCCGCCCATAATTCTTCTTTAGGTTGAATGGGCAAAATCGTCTGTTGGGTAGGAACCTGTGACAATGCAGACTTAAAAACATTGTAGAACATTATTAGTTCATCATATTGATTATCAAAGTAGTCATTGATTAGTTTTTCACTAAAGCCGCGTGTGTATTCAAAACTCATTTCTTTTACTAGGTTGAGAACCGTCTCTTGAACGTCGTAACCTCGGCGCTTTAAAAAATCAGCCCCTTTTCTACCCACACATACAATCGTAAAATCTTTTTGCCCTTTGTTGGATTCAAGATACTCAAATGCTTTCTTACTAATGTTGGCATTGAAACCACCGCACAAACCGCGATCACTAGTAATAAGAACTATCATTTCTTTTGTTCTTTTGCTTTCTTGCTTTTCATGAGGAAAAAACTTGGAATCAACGCGTTTTGTAGCTGCGATTTTCCCTACCACCTCATCAATTTTTTGGGCATAGGGTCTGGCATTTACAATAGCTTCTTGCGAACGACGAAGCTTTGCAGCAGCCACCATCTTCATGGCTCTAGTGGTTTGCCGCGTGCTTTTCACACTGGATATTCTACGTCGAATGTCTTTTAAGTTCGCCATTTATATAATCCTAACTTTTTTGAAAAACACCATCGAATTCATCTAGTATGGAAGTCAGTTCTTGTTTAATGTCTTCTTTGAGTGCCTTCGCCTCGCGAAGCTTCTCCATAAAGGCTGTATGAGTTGATTTAACATAATCTAGAAACTCTTTTTCCCAGCGCTTCACATCTTTAATTTCTAGCTCATCAAGATATCCATTTGTGGCTCCATAAATTACCACTACCTGATCAAGAGTATCTATTGGTGAATACTGGTCTTGCTTCAGAATTTCTACCAACCGCTGTCCACGATTCAATTGCGCCTGGGTTGCTTTATCTAAATCTGAACCAAAAGCCGCAAATGCCTCAAGCTCGCGGTATTGCGCTAGCTCTAGTTTGATCGTACCAGCAACCTGCTTCATCGCTTTGATCTGGGCAGACCCACCAACACGAGAAACCGAAATACCAACATTTACAGCTGGTCGAACCCCTTTATAAAAAAGGTCGGATTCTAGAAAAATCTGCCCATCCGTAATAGAGATCACGTTGGTAGGAATATAAGCAGACACATCACCCGCTTGGGTTTCAATGATTGGAAGAGCTGTTAATGAGCCGCCGCCTTCTTCATCACTAAGCTTTGCTGCTCGCTCAAGAAGCCTTGAGTGCAAATAGAAAACATCGCCCGGAAAAGCTTCTCGGCCTGGTGGACGACGTAGCAATAACGACATTTGTCGATAAGCTTGAGCTTGTTTTGTTAAATCATCATATACGATTAAAGCGTGCTGACCATTATCACGAAAATACTCACCCATGGTTACACCGGTATATGCGGCCAAATATTGCAGGGGCGCTTGCTCCGAGGCAGTAGCCGAAACCACAGTGGTATATTCTAAGGCGCCTGTCTGACGGAGTTTTTCCACCACTTGGGCAACGGTTGATTTCTTTTGTCCAATGGCAACATACACACACTTAACGCCTGTGCCTTTTTGGTTAATAATTGTATCCAAGGCAACGGCGGTTTTTCCGGTCTGCCTATCACCAATGATCAACTCCCTTTGTCCACGGCCAATGGGAATCATAGAATCAATTGCTTTGATACCTGTTTGCAGAGGCTCATGTACCGACTTTCTTTTCACAATACCCGGTGCTTTGATCTCAACCTGGCGATTTTCTTTAGCTTCAATATTGCCCTGCCCATCAATAGGATTACCAAGGGCATCGACGACTCTACCTAATAGAGCCTCGCCTACCGGAACCTGAACGATTTGCTTTGTTCGCTTTACTTCATCGCCTTCTTTAATATGCTGGTCTTCACCAAAAATCACGATACCAACTGAATCACTTTCAAGGTTCAGAGCCATGCCCACAACCCCGCCAGGAAATTCAACCAACTCACCCATCATCACATTGGTTAGGCCTCTTACCTTTGCAACCCCGTCACCAACAGACAAAACTGTGCCGTTTTCGTATACCTCTACCTTGGTATTATAATTTTTAATTTGTTCTTTTAAGACACTACTAATTTCTTCTGCACGAATTTCCATTTAGTGTACTCCATTATTGATATAGTTTTTCATATTATTCAGTTGATTTAATAAACTTCCATCCATTTTCATGCTGCCAACATCCACAATAAACCCGCCCAATATGGCAGAATCTACTTTATAATTAAGGATGGCTTTTTTGTTTGTCGTTTTGTTAACGTAGGCTTCAATCAATTCTTTTTGTTGGGAATTGAGTTCATCTGCAGATGATACGGTTCCACGAATGACGTTCATCTCTTTATCAATGAGTGCTTGAAATTCTTCATGCACCATTGGCAGCAATGAAAACCTCTGATTGTTTGCCATAATACCAAGAGCCTCTTTAAGCTCTGGCTCAAAATCAAACTTTGCTAAAAAATTGGCAACATCTCCTTCAGCAAAATAAATTTTTTCATTTATTTGTTCCACAGCACTAGCTAACTCCGACAATTGTAGAAGCACCTTTTCACTTTTGGAATTTGCCTTACAAACATCGTAAAGTGCTTTAGCATAATTGGTGGCAATATCTATCTTTGACATTATTTCGTTGCTCCAAAGCTTTTCACCAGGTGTTCTTGAATATTTTCATGATCTTGACGCTGCATCTTTGATTGAATCATTTCCTCTGCATTGGATATGGAAGCATCCAACAAATCAGATTTTAACTTTTGAATGGCATCATTCACCTGAGATCTATATGTTTTTTCTGTCTCCGCCTTTAAATTGGCGGCATTTCTTTTTGCGGTATCCACGATTTCTACACGATTTGCTTCTGCTTTTACTACGGCCTTATCAATCATGTTTTCAAAATTATTTTTAATATCATCTATTTTGGCTTGAATCTCTTTTTGATTTTGCTCCGCCTCTCTCTTTAGGGCGGCTGCCTTTTCTACAGCTTCTTGGTACGCTGCCTGGCGGTTATTATAATAAGATTTAACCTTATTTCTTAATAAGAAGAACAATAGCAGCAAATAAAGACTAAAATTTAATACTTGCGTAAAAACCAGATTTCTTACTTCTTCTGAGCTGGCACTTCCTGCCGCAAATAATAAGTCAGAAAATAAAAGTATCATTAAAAGGATCTCCCAACCAACTTCTCCACAATGCTTTTACTAATATGGGGTGTTTCATTGCGAAATCTTTCTTGTGCTTGCCCTACCTCTTGAGAAATTTTCTGATTGGTTTGCGCTAGAAAGTTCTCGCTTTCCGCACGGGCTTGATCCATGATTTGTTTGGCTTCTTTTTCACCCGCTTGCTTGGCATGTCGGAATTTTTCTTGAATTTTGTTATTAAGATCTTTTTGCAGACGATCAAACTGGATATGAAGGTCTTGCGTTTTCATGTCGATTTCTTCTGCTAAACTCTCTTTGCCAACAGTATTTTGCTCGCGCTTACGATGTACTGCAAGATAGGGCTCAAATAAGAATTTGGCCAAAAACAGATAGGCAACCAGAAAAATACCGAATTGATAGAAAATTGTATAGTTCAGACCAAGTGACTGAATAACTTCCATGGGATACGTATCCTTTGCAAAATAGCAAAGTCAGGTAGCATCGCATTTTGAATTTGGTCAAGTAAAATTAGAATTTACAAAGAGCTCCAGAATAACGCGTCTTAATTCTTAGGCATATAACTGGCGCCCTCAAAAAGCACACCCTCATCTATTTTTAGACTCGGCGTTGTAACGGTTCCCTTAAATGTTGCTGGCGGATACATCAAAACCTTACGGCGAGCAAAAATATGGCCTTGCACATAGCCACTTATTATCACTGTGTCTGCTTCGATCTGCCCTTCGACTTCCGCCTCTTCGCTTATCACCAAGGTATCTTTCGTGAAAATCTCACCCTTGAAGCGACCACCAATACGAACTGTGCCCTCAAAACTCAATTGCCCTTCAAAGCGAGCACCCTTATCTAGAATGGCAGTTATTTGACCTTCAGGAACTTCATATACTGGTAATTTCTCTTCTTGCATTAGGACCACGCCTCTTTCACTTTATCAGTTATCGATGTAAATTGCTCATCTGAGTAAAAGTATATGGAGATTTTGCCTTTTCCGGAAGAATAATCTACTTGAACCTTGGACCCGATCTTCTTTTGTAGATCCTCTGCAATGGATTCTGCTAATTGTTTCGACAAATCCTCTTTTTCTGAGCTTGGTTTTGGCGGCGTCTTTAGCTTTTTTACTTCCCTTTCCAGCTGGCGAACACTCCACTTCTTATTATAACACTGTTTGGCCAGTCGTTTTTGCTCCAAATCCCCTTCTAGAGACAACAAAACCTTTGCATGACCCTGCGATATTTCTCCGCGCATTAAACGCTGACGAACATTTGGGTGCAGCTGCAATAATCTTAATAAGTTTGTAACAGTAGCTCGCTCCTTACCCACTCTGCGCGCAATTTCTTCCTGCGTAAGACCAAATTCTTTTTGCAATTGTGCATAGGCCTCTGCCTCTTCCACAGGATTTAGATCCGCTCTTTGCACATTTTCAATGATTGCCAACTCTAAAGAGCGTTTATCATCAATGTTTCGCAAAATAACTGGCACATCGTGAAGACCTGCCATTTGCGCGGCTCGCCAGCGCCGCTCACCAGAAACAATCTCATAGCTTCCTTCGGCAAGCTTGCGGGCAACAATGGGCTGCAAAATGCCCTGCTCTTTTATAGAGTAAGACAATTCTTTTAATTTCTGCTCCTCAAACTGCTGCCTTGGCTGGTTCTCATTGGCCTGCAATTTATCCACAGCAATTTTCCAAATCCTAGCTGCATCCGGGACCTTAGGCTGGGCAACTTCCGCCTGACTATCCATTTTTGCCGCTTGCGCATGAAACTTCTTCTCTTGTTTTGGTTTTTCTTTGTTTTTTTCTACACTTACACTCTTCTTTGGCGCCGCTTGTTGTTCCGCGGCCGGCTCTTCTGAGTATCCACCAAGAAGACTATTCAAACCCCTGCCTAACCTAGAATTCTTTGTATTATTAGACACTTGCCTCTCCTTGACCATTCACTTCTACATTTGAGTAATCATGACTACCATAAACCTTTTCATCTAGCTCTTTGGCTAGCGCTAAATAGCGAGCTGCCCCAATGGATTTTGGGTCATATTCATTGATCGGCTGACCATAAGATGGCGCCTCACTCAAACGTACATTTCGAGGTATTATGGATTTAAAGACTTTGTCTTCAAAATGTGTCTTTATCTCCGATACTACTTGATGGGAAAGATTATTTCGCACATCAAACATTGTCAGAACAATTCCCTCAATTTTAAGATTTGGATTTAAGGACTTTTTGATCAAACCCGCCGTATTAAGAAGCTGGCTAAGACCCTCTAGAGCAAAGTACTCACATTGCAAGGGAACCAAAAACGAATTGGCAGCAGTCAGGGAATTTAATGTGATCAAACCTAAGGATGGCGGGCAATCAATTATAATATAATCATAATCAGATTCCACCACCTCTAAAGCATCTTTGAGCTTCATCTCTCGACGCTCTGCATCAACAAGCTCAATCTCTGCTCCCACTAGATCTGGGGTTGCAGCTAGGATATCTAGGTCTTGATACGGCGTGTTCAAGACACATTCATCCACAGACTTTTCCCCAATTAGTACCTGATAGACAGTTTTGTCTTGGTATTCATGCCGCTTCATACCCACTCCGCTTGAAGCATTTCCTTGCGGGTCCATGTCCACCAGCAAGACCTTTCGACCTAAGGAAGTAAGGCTGGATGATAAATTCACTGATGTTGTGGTTTTACCCACTCCTCCCTTTTGATTGGCTACACATATGATTCTTGCCATAAATTCTCCCTAGTTCTACGTAGAACACTTTAGTTTTGGATGATTTTTGCCGAAAACTACAACGTATGAGAGTATTTATTAGAATTATAATTCTTTCAATCATTTTTTGCGCTTGCCGCAAGCCTAATCCCAATCCGGAATTAAAAGACCCAATATACAAGGAATTGCAAGAACGCATGGCTGGCTACAAGAAAGATATTGATTTTACTCTCAAGGAAAAAGAAAGGATTGAAAAATACATCTCCGAAACCCATCCACACGACCCCACATTACAAATGAAGCGAAAAACCTTACGAATGAACGACAAAAACCATGAAAAAGCCAAGCAACAGTATATTTATACACAAATCGCCCTTGAAAACCGTAAAAAAGAGGTGCGAATTGAATATTTAGAGGCTTTTAAACAGGGTAAAGAAGAAGAGTGGCAAAATAAGAACGAAATCTCGGCGAGAAAATCTCGAATGCAAAACAATAGCTTCCTAGAGCGTGAGTAGTCAGTTCTACGTAGAACTATCTTGCCTACTCACATTATTCCTTGAGTAGTCATTTTTATGAGCTTTTAAATGGATCATCAACGACTGAATGGCCGAAGGATTAACTCCGCTGATACGCGAGGCTTGTCCGAGAGTGCGCGGCCGAATATTGGACAACTTTTCTTTTTCCTCCGTGGACAAGCCCTTAATATTGGAAAAGTCTATGTTTTTAGGAAGCTGCAATCCTTCTAATTTATTCGCTTGCCGGATTAGCTCCGATTGTCGGTCAATATAGCCCTCGTACTTAATGCGAATCTCTACCGGCTCCGTAACCTTTGGGTCTTCATGGATATCCAAACCAAACATATTCATATGATGGATATTCACCTCATGCCTACGCAAGAGAACCGATAGTGGGGTAGGATTTTTAATATTCTGAGTAGGTATCTCAGCGAGGAGCTGAAACGTATCATTTTTGGGGTAAATTTTATTATTATTTAATGATTCCAATAACTTAGATCGGCTATCAAGAACTCCCTGTATAGTCTCTGCTTTTTTTTGACTAATCAAACTAAGACTGGTCGCTACATCATGTAACCTATCATAAGTATTGTCTTCTCGTAAAACTAGGCGATGTTCTGCTCGCGAAGTAAACATACGGTAAGGCTCTTTCGTTCCCTTGGTAATTAGGTCATCAATTAGCACGCCTATATATGCTTGATCACGACCCAGGATAAAAGCATCTTGATCGGCAAGTGTTCTTGCTGCATTGATTCCTGCTATCAGGCCTTGAGCAGCTGCTTCCTCGTAGCCACTGGTACCATTGATTTGCCCCGCCAAATACAAATTCTCGATAGCTTTTAGCTCCAGGCTATGACTTAGCTGTGTTGGCAGCACAAAATCATATTCTACGGCATATCCAGGACGAACCATTTTTACTTCCTGCAAACCGGGAATGGTTCGTAAAAATTCATATTGCACATCCTCGGGCAGGGAAGTGGAAATGCCCTGCAAATAAATCAGCTCACTATCAATGCCCTCCGGCTCCAAAAATGTTTGATGACTCAATTTATCAGAAAAGCGAGTTATTTTATCTTCAATGCTGGGACAATACCTCGGCCCCATACCCTGAATCTTACCGCTAAACATGGGAGACTTATCTAAATTGTTTTGAATGATTTCGTGAGTACGCTCATTGGTGTAAGAAAGATAACACGGAAGTTGCGGTAGGGGATTTAAGACATTGGAATGATAAGAAAAAGGATAAACTTTTTCATCCCCCCATTGTTCTTCTGTTTGCGAAAAATCAATGGAGGATTTTAGCAGGCGAGGAGGCGTTCCCGTTTTTAGTCTTCCCACCTCAATGCCCTCAGCGGCAAGCTGATCCGATATACCCGTAGAAGCTTTATCGCCCACACGGCCACCACTGATTTGCTTATGTCCTATATGCATAATGGCATTCAAAAAAGTACCTGTTGTTATCACCACGGCTTGCGAAGATATTATGGATCCATCCGCCAAAACAACGCCTTGCACTTTGGAGCCTGATAATACTAGGCTTTTTACTTCCGCTTCCAATAAGTCCAAGTTTTCAAGGCGTGATAAAAAACGTTTCATATATTGGCAATAACGATCCTTGTCTGCCTGAATTCGGCTACCTCTTACTGCTGGCCCACGATTGGCATTTAGGCGTTTGAATTGTACACTATTATGATCCGCACAAATTCCCATTTCGCCGCCAAGTGCATCGATTTCTCGAACCATATGCCCTTTGGCCAAACCACCAATGGAAGGGTTGCAACTCATATAGCCAATTCTATTTAAATTCGTGGTTACCATTAGAGTTTTTCTGCCTAGGCGTGCTGCCGCATAGCTTGCCTCGATACCTGCATGGCCGGCACCAACAACCACAATGTCATAGTCATTACTTACCAATGCAAAACTCCCTAAACACGCGATCCATTACTTCGTCATCAAATCGTTTACCGAAGATTTCGTAAACAGCCTGTAGCGCTTCTTGTAGCTCCAAAACTACAAACTCCTGACTTGCATCATTTTTAATCATATCTAAGCTTTTCGCTACTTTTTCTCTTAAACTTGTAAAAAGCTCAAAATGTCTAGCCTGAAAAACCACCGCCGCATCTTCTTGAAACTGCTCCGCCAAGCGCCTTTCAATGCTTTGACGGATCTTCTGAACGCTTTCATCAAAACTAGAAAAATGATTCTCAGTTAAAAGTGAACTTTGCCTTATGTCGGACTTTGATTGCCAAACTTCATAGTCTTTTGATTTTATCTGGGAATATATCCCTTCATCAAGCTCCACATCTTCGGGTGAGACCAAATACAAAATAAAATCTGCATTCTCAATGGCCCTTATGGATCTTTCCATTCCCATACGTTCAATTTCGTCTTCGCTAGCATGAATTCCCGCAGTATCCACTAAGTGCACTCGATAACCATTTACAATTAGATCTCCCTCAACTATATCGCGAGTTGTCCCAGCCTTTTCACTAACAATGGCTTTGTCTTCATAAATTAAGGCATTTAAGAGAGAGCTTTTTCCAGCGTTTGGTTTACCAACTATCGCAACTTGAAAACCATCTTGTAGTAATTTTCCGTGTTCATACGTAGCCAAAATTCTATCTACTTCTGCAGCTACATGTTCTAATCGGCTTTGACAGGCCTCATAGTCCATAACCTCTATATCTTCTGTGGAAAAATCAATACTGGCTTCTAGATTTGCCAATACAAATGTAAGATCCTGCTCCATATTACTTAGTTGTTTAGACAGCGCCCCCTTTAATTGCCGAAGGGAAACTTGGGAAGCCAATTTGCTACGGCTCTCAATCAAAGCAAGCACACCTTCTGCTTGTGTAAGATCGATTCTTTGATTCATAAATGCACGGTATGTAAACTCACCCCTTTGCGCCATTCTACAACCAGCCAAAATTAAGTTCTTTAATATCTCTTGAGTTAGAATAGGGGACCCATGACAAGAAATTTCCACAACTTCATCGCCTGTGAATGACTTTCCTTTTTCAAAATAAGTAATCAAGACTTCATCTAAAGCTTCATTTGCAGAGACTGTTTTTAACGTGGAAAAATATACGTTATGAGATTGTATAGACTTTTTTAGACCAGGACATAGTTTGCGAACATATTCTAAAGCCTTAGAACCACTTACTCTTAGTACTGCGATCCCACCTATACCAGCGGGAGTCGCAACTGCACATATGGTATCCTCTAAGGCGTAGTTCTTCATTACTAAGCATTTTGGCGTTGATTATTATTTCTACCGCCACGTCTTCTTGGCTTTAAATCTGCTGGAAATATTTTAATCTTTTTCTGATGACCATCACCAACTGATTTTGATTTTACGCGCTCGTCTTTTGCTAAATGCTGGTGAACCACCTTGCGGTCGCCAGGGGGTAAGGCGCGAAAATATACTGCCTTATGCTTATCTAAAGCAATACCCTTTAGCTTATCCGCCAAGTCAATTAGGTCATTTAAAGCGTCCTCTCTATAGCCATCAGCATCAAACTGGATAGCCATTTTTGCATCTGGCAGTGCATGTTGCACACTACGTTTAACATAGGTTTGCATAGCATCTAAAAGCATAGCATCTTTATCTGTAAGACTTCCCACATCTTTGCCATGAAAATTGCAAATAATTTGATTCTCATCAAAAGAGATTTTGAAGTCTAAATCTAATTGCAAAAATTCAATTAAAGTCTCTACTTGGTTCTCAATAATATCTTCTGCTTGTAAAAACACATCACTAGGAGCTTGCGATGAACCACCACCAAATCCGAATATTTTTTTGATTAAACTCATTTTTTTCCTCCGTCTATACTGTTTTCATTAAGATTTTTTGTTGGATAACTGCAAATAATGTACTGATAAAAATATAAAGAGTTAGGCCACTAGGAAGAGCAACCATCATCAAAGAAAAAACTACTGGCAAAAACATCATCACTTTGGCTTGTGTTGGATCGAGCGCTGTGGGTGTAAACTTTTGCTGCAAGTACATGGTGATACCCATTAAAACTGGCAATACAAAATATGGGTCTTTTAAACTAAGATCCTGTATCCAAAAAATAAATGGCGCTTGATACAATTCGATACTCTGACCCAGTACTTGGTACAAAGCAAAAAATATCGGTAATTGAAGAAACATCGGCAAACATCCACCCATTGGGTTCGCCTTATTCTCCTTCATTACCGCCATTACCTCTTGATTCATTTTCATCGGATCATCTTTATGTTTTTCGCGAATTTTTTGAATGATGGGCTGTATGACCTGCATCTTCTTCATAGATTTATAGGACATAACATTAAAAGGCAAAACCGCCATACGCACCAGTATTGTCAGTACGATAATAGCAAAACCATAATTTCCCATTAAATCATACAAATAGACTAAAAGTCTTAAGATAGGCTTGGCAATTCCACTAAAAAAACCATAGTCCACCACCTCAGAAAAGCGCTCATCAACCATACCAACTATATTGAATTTTTTTGGACCAATATAGGATTTATAGGTCATGGAGATATCTTCTTTGCTGGTTTTTGGGTAAATCAGTTTGGCTATGGTTTCTTTTGTATCTCCATTATAAAAAGCCCTCATATTTGGGATAAAATCTGAATAATCAATCAACGCGCGAGTAAAATAATGCGAAGACAAAGCAATAATGGAGGCCTTGGCGATATCTTGGTTCACCAGCTCATCTAGATGATATACCTCTCTTTCAACTTCATTGTTTGCATATACAAATATTTCTTGTTTTTCAAAACTTGGTTTGAATATGGACATATCCGGTTCTTCTTTTGTTATGTCCAATATGTAGTTTTCAACTTGGATATCCTGTTTACTTTTATTATGGATTTTAAGATTCGTCTGAATCGTATACTTATCCATATCGAGGTTATAAATCTTTTCTACCTTTATGTTTTCATCTTCATAGCTACCTAAAAATTCTGAAGAAGAAATCTTACGAATATCGAAATAAATATCTCTTTCATTGATGCGTGTTTCAAAATTCCGCAGGCTTTTGCCCTCGTAATATTTTATTCTTTCTTGCTGTCGATCCGTATAATTTTTAAGTACGATATCCTTTAACCCCATACCTTTACTGGAAATTTGAAAAGACATAGTATTATTATCAACATCCATAAAGGATTCTTCTTGTTTGCTAATGGTTTTTGTTTCTAAATTACCAGTTTTTTCTACTTCCATGGCCTCTGCTACAGTATCACTTTTGTTTTGTGATTCCGCTGTTTGTACTGGCTTTGTATTCGCTGGTGGCTTAGGTTGAAAATAGTTTCCCCAAGCAACCCAAATTAATAAAATTAGAATGGTCGCGATGACCGTATTTTTATCCATGAAGCTTTGATTATTTTGCATTCTTTTTCCTTTCCAGATGAGGAACTAAATCAATTCCATGTGGGCCCAAGGGCTGGCATTTTAAAAGCCGTAGAATCACCAAATAGCTTGCTTTAAAAAAGGGTAGTTCTTTGTATGCTTGTTGGGCGTAGACCGAGCAAGATGGATAAAAGCGACATCTCCCACCAAAAAACGAGGAAAACACTGTCCTATATATAGAAAGTAAAATTAATGCCAAAAAATTTAATGGATTTTTTTCCATGCCTTTTCCAGAGTCTCGTCAAAATCTTTTCTACTTACTTGCTTGTAAAACGAGCCCTTCATGGGAAGTAAAATTATATGGAAATCGAAGGTTTTCTTGCTTGATTTGTAGCGAAAAAATTCTCTAAGCCAGCGTTTTAATCGGTTTCTAACAACCGAATTGCCCACTTTTTTTGACAGGGACCAACCAAAACGATTCGTAAGTTCTTGATTTTCCTTGTACTTTAATAATAACCAGGGCTTTATTCGGATGCTTTTGCCAGATTCAGCTAGGTTTTGAAAATCGGATTTCCGCCGAAGAGCATAAATCCTATTATTTCCCACCTACACTAACCGCTAATCTCTTGCGTCCCTTTGCTCTTCTACGACTGAGCACATCTCGACCACTTTTTGTAGCCATACGGGCACGAAAACCATGAGAATTCTTACGTTTTCTGCGACTTGGCTGATATGTTCTTTTCATGCTAACTCCTTAATACGACAACTACTCACGTCTTTATTCCAAAATACGAGTTGCGTAAATAAACATCATGCATCCAGTAAAGTCAAGTGGTTGAAATATATCTAAATCTATTGTTATATCCCGTTAGCTAAAACGGGCGGGATTCGTGCAAACTATTATAAATGATGAAAATACTATAAATACATTCTCGGATCAGAATTTCTGGCAACAAGTGAAGCATAATCTGACGCAAAAAAATGCCAGTAATAAATTATTACAAACCTGGTTTGAGCCAACGGTCTTGGTTGAAACCATTAATAAGGATCAGGGGAAATGCTTTCGATTGGGAGTACCCAATGAACTCCATAAATATTGGATTCAAGAAAATTTTCTAGATAAAATTTCTGAGGAAATCTCGAATTTATACTCAAAGCCATTTTTATTGGAGCTTGTGGTTACCAACGAACAATTGGCTTACTCACAAAACGTGGAATCACAAGACACTCTGTTTAAAGAGCAGGTGCACCATAAAGAAACACAAGAAACAGGCGGTATTTCTAAGCGCTTTGCCAATCTTAATCCCGACTATTTATTTAATACTTTTGTGGTGGGACGTAATAACGAATTTGCCCATGCAGCTTGTTACAACATTGCTGACAATCCTGGCAAACAATTGGAATACAACCCTCTATTTATATGTGGTCCTACTGGCATGGGTAAAACCCATTTGTTGAATGCCGTGGGTAACCATATTCTACAAAGATATCCACAATTAAAAATTAATTATTTTTCCGCTGAGCGCTTTTTAAATGAATGTATTAATGCCATCCGTTTTAAAGATATGGATCGCTTTCGCAAAAACTATCGAGAAGGCTACGACATTCTTTTGGTCGATGATGTCCAAATTCTGGGCAGAGGTGAGTCGGTACAAGAAGAATTCTTCTATCTACTCGATCATTTTATTGGGCAAAACAAGCAGGTGGTTGTTGCCTCTGATAGAATGCCTAAGGATATTCATGGATTGGCTGATAGAATCCGCACACGTTTGGAGTGGGGGGTAATCGCCGACATCCAAATGCCTGATTATGAAACAAGAGTTGCGATATTGCGCTATAAAGCAGAGCAAAGACAAATCAAATTGCCCGAGGACGTAATCCACTTTATCGCTAAAATCTCCAAACGCTCCATACGGGAATTAGAAGGTAATTTAAATAAGTTAAAAATGTATACAGAACTACAAGGACTGCCCATCGGCTATGATTTGGCTAGGCAAGTTTTGAGTACTCACAATATTGAAGGCAATGCTTTGACTATTCAGGATATCCAAAAACTTGTCGCGGATCACTTTAATGTCCGTATTAATGATTTAAAGTCCTCCAACCGCAGCAAACCTTTGGTTACAGCAAGACAGGTATCCATGTTTTTGGTGAAAAATCATATGGACAAATCATTGCAGGATATTGGACGCGCTTTTGGCGGCAAAGATCACTCCACCGTGATCAATGCCATCCGAAAAATCAACTCTCAACTAGAGAAAAATTTGGATTTAAGAAAAGATATCGAAGAGTTAGAAACCAGAATTCACAATTTAACAGGGGTGTGAATGTTGATCGTGGATAAAGTAGTGGAAAAGCTAGTGTACATACTTGTTAGTTGCGTTAACCACAATATCCACGGTTTTTATCACATTTTAGATAACAGAGTTTTTTTAAAAAAATATTTTAATATTAGTAGTTTAGCGACTTATCCAGATATTCACACACCTACTACTACTACTAGTATATATATATAGAAAGTAATAGAAATAAGGGATGTATAAATGAGAATAGAAATAGAAAAAACGGATTTAATAAAATTATTATCAAAGACACAAAATATTGTAGAAAAAAGAAATACTATGCCAGTATTGGTAAATGTTCTTTTAGAAGCAAAGGACTCTCGCTTAAAAGTTTTTGCAACCGATTTAGAAGTAAGTCTAACGGATGAAGCAAATTGCCAGGTATTGGAAGAAGGAAGTGTTGCAGTAAGTGCGAAAAGTTTATTTGATATCATCAAGGAACTGCCAGATAATTATATATCTCTTCACAAAAAAGAAAATAATTGGTTAGAAGTGAAGCAGAATAAATCGATATTTAATATTGTTGGTATTTCGGCAGAAGAGTACCCAGTATTTCCAACATATCGCACAAAGGAATTTACTAAAATTAGCGCTGAGGTTCTTAAGGATATGATCGAAAAAACAATTTACAGCGTATCTAACGATGAAACTCGTTATCACTTGAATGGAGTATATTTTGAAAATGTTTCGGATGCCGAAGAACCACAATTAAGAATGGTATCTACAGATGGTCACCGTTTAGCTATGGTGGAGCGAAAAACAAATTCTTCTAATAAAATTGCGCCCACCCAAGGAGTCATTATTCCCAGAAAAGGCCTAAATGAGATTCGCAAAATTTTGGATCAAACAACCGATGTGGAGATGGCTATTGAGGGTTCACAATTGATAGTTAAATGTGACAACACAGTTTTAATGATTCGCTTAATTGAAGGTAAATATCCAAATTACAAAACTTTGATTCCAAAGACTTTATCTCGCCATATACGAGTTTCTAAAGATACATTGTTATCATCTTTGAAACGAGTGTCTCTATTATCAAATCAAAAATCCAAAGGGATTACTTTGAATATCCAAAACTCCATGATGGAGATATCTTCTAATAATCCTGATCTTGGTGACGCAAAAGAGGAAATCGAGATAGATTATAAAGGCGAGAATATGAAAATCGGTTTTAATGCAAAGTATTTGATGGATGTTCTTAGCAATATTGATACAGAACAGGTAGAGATTGAGTTAAATGATTTGGTTTCTCCGGCGCTATTACATCCAAGTGAAGACCGAAATTATCGTTGTGTTGTAATGCCAATGCGATTTTAATGTTCTTTGATACCTTACGACTTTATCAATTTCGTAATTTACAACAGCAAGAACTACACTTTGCAAAGGGCCCTAATATTTTGGTTGGGCCCAATGGTCAGGGTAAGTCGAACTTCATAGAAGCACTGATATATTTAATTAGCGGAAAATCCTTTCGTCCCTTTAAAACCGAGCATCTATTAGCTAAAGATCATGTGGATAAACTTGTTTATGTATGTGCAAATGTGGATGAAAAAGATAAGTATGAATTAAAAATAGAAAGCCGAGCGAAAATAACAAAAAATAATAAAAATTATTCATGGGCAAAAGCAGTTAAGGATTTGCCTTATGTTTTATTTAGTCCGGAATCTTTGAATGCGATCAAAGCTAGCTCCCAAGAAAGACGGGCACTAATTGATCAAAGCCTTGTTCTATTAAATCCAGAAAACCAAGCCTTAATAAAAAATTACCAGAAGGTTCTAAGACAGAGAAATCGTATTTTGAGTGATCGGAAAAACGAAAAGCTAAGTATAAAACAGGGAGATGCTTTGCTGGATAGTATAAACCCGAGTTTTTTTGATTTAGCAGAGGAATTGATGTGGCAAAGATTGGATTTATTAAAAAAAATTGGCCCAATATTTTCCTTTGTCTGCAAAGAAATCATGGCGGACAAAAATGTGGAAATAGCTGTGGATTATGTGACTAGCGAACAAAAATTGAACGAATGGCAGAGAGCAGATTTAAGACCATATTTGGAAAAAAGAGCCGCAACTTTAGTAACAGCCGAAAAAGCCTCTGGGCTTAGTCTGGTGGGGCCTCATAAGCACGATATATACTTTCAGTTGAATTCTTATGACTCACGATATTATTGCTCACAGGGTCAGCAAAGAGCCATCATATTATCTTTCAAAATGGCAAAAATCATGTATTATAAGAGAACTTTTGGCCGCTGGCCCTTTTTGTTTTTGGACGATGTTTTGTCAGAATTGGATGCTCAAAAAAGAGATCATCTAATTCGTTTTTTAAAAGAAAGCGAAGGGCAAGCATTTATTACCACAACAGATCTTTCTTTTTCGCAAGATTTGTTGGAGTTGGGCGGCAGAGTGTTTGAAGTGAGTGAGGGTAAAGTTTTGCCAGAAAAAAATGAGGTTGTGTAAGTGTCTCAACAAGATATCGCGGCGGATGCCAATAAAGATCTAAAAGATTATAGCGCAGATTCCATTCAGGTTCTAGAAGGTTTACAAGCAGTTCGCAAGCGTCCAGGTATGTACATAGGGGATACTACTGCTAAAGGCTACCATCATTTAGTTTGGGAAATCGTAGATAACTCCGTAGATGAAGCCTTAGCAGGACATTGTTCGCATATAAAAATCACCGTACATGCCGATGAATCCATAACCGTAGAAGATAATGGTCGAGGCATACCTGTGGATGAACACTCTTCGGGTAAAACCGCTTTAGAAGTTGTAATGACGGTTCTTCATGCCGGTGGTAAATTTGATGGAGGATCCTACAAAGTTTCCGGTGGTTTGCATGGAGTGGGCGTATCGGTAGTAAATGCCTTATCTAGCCGGCTTAAAGTCGAAGTAAAAAGAAATGGAAAAGTATACACACAAGCATATGTTCGAGGTGTTCCTGAAGGACCGGTGGAAGAAACAGGTGAATCCGAAAAATCTGGAACTAAGGTTACTTTCAAGCCAGACACACAAATCTTTCAAGATACTTCGATAAGTTATAGTTACGAAACCTTATCAAAGCGAATTCGTGAAATGGCCTTTTTAAATAAGGGGCTTCGAATTACATTGCAAGATGATCGCAACGGTAAAAAAGATGACTTTCAATTTTCTGAAGGTATATCAGAGTTTGTTACCTATTTAAATTCGGCACGTAAAACTTTTCATGATGTTATTTACTTTTCTGGGTCAAAAGATGAAGTAGATGTGGAAATAGCAATGCAATGGAATGATTCGTACTCAGAATCAATTCATACCTACTGTAATAACATTAACACTATTGAAGGCGGGACTCACTTAGTTGGATTTCGTACTGCATTGACTCGCTCAGCAAATTCTTATGCTAATAGTAAAAAACTATTAAAAGATTTAAAAAACACAAATCTTGATGGGGACGACATTCGTGAAGGTTTGTCAGCAGTAATTTCTGTTAAGGTTAGAGAGCCGCAATTTGAAGGGCAAACCAAAACCAAACTAGGAAATAACGAGGTTAAGGGAATAGTAGAAGCCCTAGTAAATGAAAAATTAAGTGATTGGATGGATCGAAATCCTGGTCCGAGTAAAACCATTATTGGAAAGTGTGTAGAAGCTGCTCGCGCTAGAATAGCGGCACGTAAAGCAAGAGAGCTTACGCGCAGAAAATCGGCTTTAGATAGTGGCGGGCTTCCTGGAAAGATGGCTGACTGCCAAGAAAAAGACCCTTCTCTTTGCGAGTTGTATTTGGTTGAGGGTGACTCGGCAGGAGGAAGTGCGAAACAAGCACGTGATCGTAGAACACAAGCGGTTCTTCCTCTAAAGGGGAAAATCTTAAATGTGGAAAAAGCTCGCTTTGATAAGATTTTATCAAACGATGAAATCAAGATGATGGTTTCAGCTTTGGGCACAGGCTTAGGTAAAGATAATGTGAATCCCGACAAAATTCGTTATCACAAAATTATTATCATGACGGATGCCGATGTTGATGGTTCGCACATACGTACATTGTTATTAACATTCTTCTATCGTCAATTACCTAGTGTTGTAGAAAAAGGATATGTATATATTGCGCAGCCACCTTTGTATCGAATTAAGAAGGGCAAGCAAGAAACATATATAAAAGGCGAAAGAGAATTAACTGAGTTCTTGTTGAATAACTCTGTATCCAATATTGAAATCACCAATCAAGAATTATCCAATGAAGAAATTAAATCCCTGATATTAGCGATTGAAAAATATAAAAAGTATGTGGATTCGTTAAGCATTAAATTTAATCCATCGATTATTAAATATATTCTTACTAGCGGAATAGACTTACAGAAAACATTAAAAGATAAGAATAAAATAACCGAAGATTTTGATAAAATAGTTTCTCTTGTAAATGAAGATGCTCGAGATGGGCTTAGTAATGCTTCCTATACTTTGACGGAAGACAAGGAAACCAACTCTTATACAGTAGAATTTGTTTTCGATAAATATGCTGCTAGAACTACGAATTTATTTGATCATGAAGAAGTAAGTTCATCCGAATTTAAAGAATTGTATGAATATTGGGAGCGAATCACGAGCTTAGCAAAAGCTCCTATTGAAATAAATTTTAATAATAAGCATGAAGCTTTTAATGACTTTGAAGCCTTCTATCATTTTGTTATCGATGAAAGTAAAAAAGGTTTATATATCCAGCGCTATAAGGGATTAGGTGAAATGAATCCAGAGCAATTATGGGAAACCACATTAAACCCAGAAAATAGAACTTTGCTTCAAGTTGGAATAACCGACGCCATTGCTGCAGATGAGACTTTTAGTGTGCTAATGGGGGAACAGGTTGAGCCCCGTCGAAAGTTTATTGAAGACAATGCATTACAAGCAAAAGAACTAGATGTGTAGGTAGTTTGATATGACTGAGACAAAACCAGAAATTTTTAATACGGTAGAAATTTCCAAAGAAATGAAAGAAGCATACCTGCAATATTCCATGAGTGTAATTGTAGGTAGGGCATTACCAGATGTTCGTGATGGCTTAAAGCCCGTACACCGCCGAGTCTTGTTTGCAATGTCTGAGCTGGGGAACTACCACAATAAGCCGTATAAAAAATCAGCCCGTGTGGTTGGTGATACTATAGGTAAATATCATCCACATGGTGATACTGCTGTTTATGATACCATTGTTCGCATGGCCCAAGATTTTTCACTTCGCTACCCATTAGCGGATGGCCAGGGAAACTTTGGCTCCATTGACGGAGATACAGCGGCAGCTATGCGTTACACAGAAGTTCGTATGGCGAAGTTATCTGAGGAATTATTAGAAGATATCGATAAGGAAACAGTAAGCTTCTCTGCAAACTATGATGATTCTTTGATGATCCCGGATGTATTGCCGGCAAAATTTCCTAATCTTTTGATTAACGGCTCCACTGGTATTGCAGTTGGAATGGCAACCAATATTCCTCCGCATAATTTGACGGAAGTGTGTAAAGCCGTCATTCAATTGATTAGTGATCCAGACACAAGCATTGATGATCTAATGGAGATTGTTCAAGGCCCGGATTTTCCAACTTATGGTACTATCGTTGGTAAAAAAGGAATTGTTCAGGCTTATAAAAAAGGCCGCGGAATCATCACTGTAAAAGCTGTGGCGGAGATAGTAGAGTCCAAAAAAGATAGAGAACAAATCATTGTCAGTGAAATCCCTTATCAGGTGAATAAGGCTCGACTAATTGAGAATATAGCTTCACTAGTAAGTGATAAAAAAATTGAGGGCATTTCTGATATACGTGATGAATCTTCTAGAGAAGGCATCCGTATAGTTATTGATATCAAGAAAAATGATAGTGCTAATATAGTATTAAATAGACTCTATAAATATACGCAAATGCAAGTTAGCTACGGCATTATAATGTTAGCACTAGATGCTGAAGGCAAGCCACAAACCTATGATTTAAAAGGTGTTTTAGAAGCATTTACAGATCATCGCCGAGATGTTGTTACCAAACGTTGTATTTTTGAATTAAAAAAAGCAGAGGCAAGAGCACATATTTTAGAGGGGCTTAAAAAGGCATTAGATAATATTGATGATATTATTACGATGATTAAAGGCAGCAAAGAGCCGGCCATTGCAAAAGCCAATTTAATGCAATCCTACCAATTCTCTGAAAAGCAAGCCCAAGCAATCCTTGATATGCGTCTACATAGATTAACGGGTTTAGAGAGAGACAAAATCCTAAATGAACTTAAAGAAGTTCTATCAAAAATGGATTGGCTAAAAAAGGTTTTATCAGACGTAAACGAAATAAATAAAATCATTGTTGAAGAGCTAAATGATATAATTGAAAAATATGGTGATGAAAGACGTACAAGAATTGAGGCTTCAGAAGATGAAGAGCTTGATGATGAGGATTTGATTACCAAAGAAGATATGGTGGTTACGCTTTCAAAATCTGGTTATATCAAGCGTATTCCAACTAGAGAGTATCGAGAGCAAAAACGAGGTGGTAGAGGTCTTAAAGGTATGCAGACCAAAGAAGAAGATATGGTTAAAAGTATCTTCGCTACAGACACTCATACAACACTTATGGTTTTTACTGATCGAGGAAAGGCTTTTTGGGTAAAAGTTCATAGACTACCTCTTGGATCAAGAACATCAAAGGGTAGGGCGATAAATAATTTTGTTCAACTTACTAGTGGCGAACAAGTAATGGCAATTATGCCAGTAAAAGAATTTGATGAAGATAAAAATCTAGTGTTCATCACTAAAAAAGGCATAGTTAAGAAAACACAATTAAAGCTATTTAAGCGTCCAAAAACATCGGGCCTGATAGCGCTTAGCACGGATTTAGATGATTCGTTGGTTTGTGTAGATATTAGCTCTGGTGAAGATGATATTTTTATAACTACCAAACGAGGGATGAGTATTCGTTTTGATGAATCCAATGTTCGAGCAATGGGTAGAACAGCTAGAGGAGTAAAAGGCATAACTTTGGCTGGAGATGATGAGGTTGTTGGAGCCAGCGTACTCTACAAAGACTCACAGGCATCCGTATTGATCGTAACTAGTAATGGTTTTGGCAAAAGGGTTCCTGCTGATGAATATCGAGCACAATCCAGAGGCGGCGTAGGTCTTATTACGCAAAAAACCAATGCGAAGATTGGAACCGTTGTTGGTACGCGAACAGTAAACGATCATGATTCGCTCATACTAACTACAGATCATGGCATGACTCTTAGAACGGATTGCCAGGGTATATCCAAAATCGGCCGAAATACTATGGGTGTTCGACTTTTTAAAGTAAAAGACAATGAAAATGTTGTAGATATGGCTATCATTCCAGGAACAGCGGAAACAGCGGATGATATAGATGAAGCAACTTAAATATTTAATCGTTGTTCTATTTATCTCTTGTGGTTTTTCGTCCGTACAAATAGAGATTCAGCGCGGCGAAAAGGCAGAGGAAAGCCAAGATTATAAAGTAGCAGCCAAACATTTTAGCCGAGCCATGAAAAGGGAGCCAGGTACAACCGAGGCTTATTACGCAGCTAAAAAACTAGCCAATATCGCCTTGATACATCTTGATGATATTGAGATTGCCAATCGGGCTCTAAACTATATCATTCTCAATACTACCAATATCGAGGACAAAAAGTCCGCCCTAGAGAGAAAAGCAAAAATTCAATATGAAAAAATTAGAAATTACGAGCAAGCGATAATAGAGTTTCAACGCTTTTTACAGCTAGAAAAAAGAATCGAAAAAAGAATCGAAATTCAGTATTTGATTGCTCATTCATATTTTTACATGAATCGTTTGTTTCAAGCGGAACAAGAATTAGAAGAAATATTTAAAGTAGAAAAAAATAAAAAAACTCGAGAATACATATTTCGCGCTAGAATGATGCAAGCAAATATTTATCATGCGCAAAAAAAATACGAAGAAGCTGCAAGCGCCTATCGCAATATCATTGATACATTTCCTAAGCTTTCTTTAAACCAAAAAGTATGGATGAACTTAAGTGTTTGTCTGGAGGATATGAAAAAGTTTAAAGATGCCATTGCCCTTTTGGAGAGTGTAGATTTAGAGAAAAATGAAAAGGTCTTTGTGAAACAGAGAATTTCTCGTTTGAAGGATCGTTTAGAAAAAGAGCCGGGCGCAAAAGGTTTGCGTCGATGATGCGTCAATATGCTCTATTTTTAGGCTTAGGAATGGAGCTGGCAGGCTTAATTGTGGTTTTTCTATTCTTAGGAAGAGAGTTGGATGACTGGCTTCAGTGGCAGGGAATAGGCATTGCTATTAGTGTAGGCATAGCCATGGCCATATGGATTTTTCATTTAAGCATTGCTATGAAGCGATTAGGGAAAACAGAAAAAGATGGTGAATGATTTAGAAAAAACCAAATATTTTAAGATCTTAATCCCTCTATCATGTCTTATGAGTTTCGTTATCTATATGCTTATAAATGCTCATTATGGCAGTGAGCAAGCCCTTAGCTATTTGTGCGGAGCAGGGCTAAGTCTAGTAAATATCGTGGCTTTGGCTTATGTGTTAAAAATTTTGTTTGCTCAGAAATCAGTTGCATGGGCTGTGGTGCTTATTGTATCTAAATACCCAATTTTAGGGTTAATTATCCTGTATTTAGCTCAAAAAGCTTGGTTTTATACACTTTATTTTTGTGCCGGCTTTGGGAGCATTTTAATCGTCGCAATTTTGGTTGCGGCATTTAGTAAGTTAAAGGTTAAAGCGGATGCGAATTCATAGCTTATCTCTCTCCCTAACAATTTTATTGTTACCGAAAATATCTTTGGCTGCAGGTGGACTGGTTCATTTTAATTGGACGCAGTTATTTCCATTTGTAAATTATGAAACCATCCCGGTTGCTACAGCCGCCTTAGCCGCCTTTGTTTTAATTGTCTTTAGTTTGATTGCCAGAGCCGCACTTCCTTCAAGTGCTGAGGACATTCGCCCGGCCGGCAGTTTTTCTGTTAGAGGTTTTTCGGAATCTTTGGTCGATTTTATCATGTACTTAAATGATATGGTGGTGGGTGAGAAGCACCGAAAGTTTATTCCACTTTTTGGAGCTATTTTTGTATACGTATTTTTTAATAATATACTGGGTCTTTTCCCGGGAATGACTCCTGCTACAGATAACTATAATACAACGTTAGCCATCGGTATTTTTTCATTTGTTATGTACAATTATTTTGGATTGAAAGAGCATGGCATTGCTTATTTAAAACATTTTTTAGGTCCCGTTGTATGGTTGGCATGGTTAATGTTGCCAATCGAGCTAATTTCTCACTTAGTACGCCCCTTGAGTTTGGGTTTACGTCTAATGGGGAATATGCAGGGTGACCATACGGTATTAGGTATATTTTTGGATCTTACTCCATATCTAGTGCCAGTTGTATTTTATGGAATAGGAACGTTTGTATGTTTCATGCAAGCATTTGTTTTTACATTATTATCTATGGTTTATGTAAGCATGGCCATAGCTCATGATCACTAAAGGGAGACGACGATGAGAAAATACATTTTATCTGCACTGTTGATGTTGGTAGCTGTACCTGCTTTTGCACAAGGAAACGAAAGTGGTTCCTACGGTATCGCGCTAGCAATTGGTTTAATTATGAGTATTGCCCCATTAGGTGGTGCTATAGGCCAAGCTATTGCTGCACAATCAGCATTAGGTGGGATCGCTAGAAACCCAGCTGCACAGCCCAAACTATTCGTACCAATGATTATTGCTCTAGCTCTTATTGAATCACTTGTGATCTATGCACTTGTGATTGCATTCCAGCTTGTAGGAAAGTTGTAATTTCTCAACTTACAATTAAGTAATAAGGCTCACTTTGTGGGCCTTTTTTTTATGATAATAGAAACTCAAAATCTTCTTGGCTAAGACTGCTAGATGATTTGGTGATGTCTTTTTCTGATTCCACATCCTGAAAGAGTGCATTGAAATGCGAAGATTTCTTTTCTTTTAAAAACTCTATCTTTTCTTCTACGGATTCTTCCATTAAGTAGCGATATACCTGTACATGCTTTTCCTGACCAATTCGATGTACACGGTCTGTTGCTTGGTTTTCTACCGCCGGATTCCACCAAGGCTCCATATGAAAGACATAGGAAGCTTTCGTTAAGTTAAGGCCAACACCACCTGTTTTTAATGTCATGCATAGCACAGCGCCCTCTTCTAGGTTGTTAAATTCTGTAAGGGTTTCCTCACGCTTTTGTTTCGACATTCTGCCATCTATAGAATAAACAGGAATTTTCATGGCTTTTAGAGTCGAAATAATCTTTTCCAAAGAAGGTATGAACTGAGTAAAAACAATGGCGCTTTCCCCACTATCCACGATGGATTCCAAACTATCTTTTAATAAAGCAATTTTAGGGGGCATTTCATTATAATTAACTCCAGGAATCGAATTGGGGTTGGAGCAAACTTGCCGTAGTCTTAATAGTGCAGTTAGCATAATCATCTGCGATTTAGCTTGTCCCACCTCTTGAATGGAGTCCTTGATTTTTTGATTCCAAGACAAGGCAACATCCCTATAAATTTTCTTTTGCTCCTCGGTAAAGGGGATACGCATAACGGTAATAGTTTTCTCAGGCAATTCCTTTAAAATCTCTTTCTTAGTTCTACGTAAAACCAGTGGGCGGATCTTAGCTTTTAAATAATCCATATCCGATTTTTTTATTACTAATGGACTAATAAAGGATTTTTTGTAGTCATTGTAATCACCAAGAGAGCCAGGTACAACCGTATCAAGCAGGGAATAAAATTCTCCCAAGTGATTTTCTAAAGGTGTACCGCTTAAACAAATTTTAAACTTAGCATCGACATTTCTAGCGGCCACAGCTCGTTTGGTTACTATGTTCTTTATGTTTTGCGCTTCATCGTAAATATGTACGTTCCAAGAAAACCGAGGATAAAAATCAGAATGTTCTGTTAGAAGCCCATAGGTAGTCACCAGTACGCAGCCCTGTTTACTATTTAACTTATCTTCAAGCTCGGGTTTGTCTTTTGCACTAAAAGAATAAATAGGAAGCTTAGGAGTAAATTTTTCGCCCTCTGCTTTCCAGTTGTATACTAGGGAAGTGGGCACAACGATAAGCACATTGCCAAGATCGCCTTCTTCACGAAGTGATTCTAGAAATGATAGGGTCTGAATGGTTTTCCCCAGACCCATATCATCTGCAAGAATTCCGCCTAAGCGCAATTGGTAAAGATCCTGCAGCCAGCGCAAGCCACTTAACTGATAGGGCTTCAATTCACCTTGTATGTGGGGTGACAATTTTGGTTCACGGTGCTTATCAGACAATGAATCATAAAAGGCACAAATTTCCTGCCACTCTTTACTTCCACTAATGTCCACACCTAAAGCTCGAAGTGCTAATAACTCAAGGGTGGAACTTTTAGGGAGCTCATATAGGCTTTTTTGCGTTTTGCTAGATTTATTTTGCTCCTTTTTCTGTGCAATTTTTTTCCAGAATCTTTCCAAGGCTTTTACCGAAGGCATATCTTTTTGTTTTAAAACATAAACCTTTCCGTTATGTTCTAGCCAGCCGCCTTGGGTAAAATCTATAGCGGCCTCCACATCAACCTCTTCGCCGCGCAAGAAAAACTTAGGGTGTAATGCAAACCAATCCATCTTTTGTTTGTCTTCGCCACCTTCTTCTTGGTTGGACACGTTGAACTGCCAAGAAAAATCATCAGTATCTAAAGTTTCTAGTTCTTTGCCATTCAAAAACAAAGTCCATCCGTATTCTTTTAATGTAAACAAAGACTGTATCCGAACATGTTTTTTTAAGCTTTTGGAATAAGTAGAGTATTTGGCAATTTTATCGTTTATACTTAGGTCTTCGATGTCTTTTAGAGTGCTTAGTTCCCAGTCCTTTTCATTTTCAAGATTAGCAGTAAAAGGGAAAAAGTCTCCGCGAGATTTTTTGAATAAATCACCATCGCTTTGAATTAAAATATCATCTAGTATGGTCAAAAATAATTGAGCCCAGGCTTTTTTTGCGTCAATGAACTTGTATTCACTATCCTCAGTAAAAATGGATACAGTGCCATCTTCAAATTCTTGGAAAATGCGGTAGAAGTTGGCGATAAGCGTATTACAAATGTTTTTAGATACTAAAAACTTTAAATTGTCCTCAGCCCTTATACCCTCAGTTAGATTCACTGCTTTACCTAGGGTGATAAAAAGGTCCTCTAAAAAGTCTTCGGGGCTCTTTCCTTTTGGATCAAGAAGATAGTGCAAAATATTATAAATATAAAGAGAATACAAACCGGTGTGTTTGGCAAACTTTAGATCGCGACTTCTTTTAGTTCCTCTTCGATCCGTAATATGGTTTTCGTTTTCAAAAAGGTAACGGAAGCCATATTCAAAACCTTGAATAATATGATGAGCCAAAAAACCAAAATTAAAAATCAAATTGTCTTTGTATGAAAGAGCAACGGAGTATTGGTTTGATTTTGATATATAAAGGTGAAATCTAAATTCCTCTTTGGGTATTTCTTTAACATCAAAGTTAAGGCTGTAGTCTAAGAAAGGGTATTCTTTTTGTTTTTCTGCTAAAAACTGCGTTACGAATTGGATGGTTTCATGGGATGCCAAAGGAATTTCTAATACATAGTCCGGTATATTGATTTCTGCTTTATGTACATCACTATCATTTTTGTGTTGCAGCTCATGAAGGAAGTCTTGAAAATCCCGCAAAAACAAAGACAGTGGGTTAAAAAATAATAAATCTTCATCTTTGCGCCATTCAAAGTTTTTAAAACAAACCGTGTTATCTCGATTTAAATTTAAAACTAGTTTTCCAGCTCCTAAAATCTCTTTTTCTTGCTTTTCCCCAGATATCCATCGCATTTTAAGGTGCAGTTTATCTTTCATTGAATTTTTATAGAAAAGAATACGTTTGATTTTGTGGAAAGGTATTTCTTTTATTGCAGAATAAGAAATTTCTGGAACTAAGCCAAAATACAAATCCAAACGTCGATTTATGACAAGCTTCTGAGCGTTTTTAAGTATTTTTAATAGTACATATTCAATATCACCATATTTAAGAGGAAAGGAAATGGATGGACTGGTCCAATAAAATTCTTTCAGCTCAACGGAGTTGTCGTATACACCGCGAACCACTGGCAGTAATTCTGGGTTTACTAAATTGCAATATGGGTGAAAGAAAATATCAGTTACACTTAAGACTTTGTTGTCAGAAAAAAGATAGTAAACATTCAGGCCAAGAATTTCGATTGCATCTCGAATGCGCCCTTGCGTGAAATCACCAGATCGGTTTTGCAGCACAGACGGCAACTCATTCAGGCGAATATAGTCGTGCTGAAACTGAAACTGCAGTTCATTTTCTTCTCGTATATCAAATCGTTGCAAATCCGATTCACTGCTGTCTAAATTAGCAGAGGGTTTGCAGACTTGTAAAATTATAGCTTTTAACTTTACATCCATAGGCTTTTCGCAAAGGGTAATCATAACGGATTTTTTATTAAAATCATAGTCTATAGAAATCTTTACTGCTAATCGCCATAGGGCTTTTTATTTAGACATTTTATCAAATTTGTGACAGGCTAAGTTGCTAGAATTTCTCAAAAACTATAAAGAGGTGTGAATGAAAATCTTGGTTTGCATTAAGCAAGTTCCTGATACAACCGCAAAAATTAGTATAAAAGCAGATAAACAAGGGGTCGAGACCAACGGAATTAAGTGGGTTATGAATCCATACGATGAATTTGCCGTGGAAGAGGCCATAAAATTAAAAGAAGCTAACGCGGGCTCTACCTTAAGCGTTATTACAGTCGGGCCTAAAGCAAGAGCTGTGGAGGCCCTTAGAACGGCATTAGCAATGGGTGCTGACGATGCCATAATGGTAGATGCAGAAGAAAATGTAGACAATCTTTGTACGGCGAAGGCATTGGCTGCAGCCATAGAAAAGGAAGGGCCTTTTGACATGGTTTTTACAGGAAAACTGGCCATCGATGATCAGCAATCAGCTGTTACACAGATGTTGTCGGAGCTTTGTGGCATCCCGCATGCCAATGTGGTGTCAAAGTATACATTTGCTAACGGTAATTCCGAAGTCGAAAGGGAAATAGAAGGCGGCGCTAAAGAAGTCTTAGAGCTGAAGGGCAAGTCTGTGATAGGTGCCAACAAAGGTTTGAATACTCCACGTTATGCAAGTTTACCTGGAATTATGAAAGCAAAAAAGAAGCCGGTAAAAGATTATTCTTTGGCGGATCTAGGCGTGGATGCACAGCAATCGAAGGTTAGTTACAAAGAATTCAGTCTGCCACCTGAGCGGCCCGCAGTAAAAATGATTGAAGGAGAGCCTGCAGGGCAAACAGCATCCCTAGTGTCTCTGTTAAAAGATGAAGCTAAGGTCTTATAGGAGAATTGCAAATGACAATATTGGTTAATGTAGAACAGACAGAAGGAAAAGTAAGAAGCGCTAGCTTAGAATTAATTAGCTTTGCTGCCTCAACAGGAAAGGACGTGGCGGGTATCGTTGTGGGTAGTAGTGCCAAAGCAGCCGCAGAAGAAGCTGGTAGATATGGTTTGCAAAAGGCTTTTGTTTTTGAGGATGCAAATTTAGATCAATACAATTCAGAAAGTCATTTTGCCTGTTTTTCGGAGATAATTGCGGAGCTAAAGCCAAAGATTGTGCTTAGTACGGGAAGTGCTGCAAGTAGGGATTTAATTCCAAAGCTGGCAGCGAAGTTTGATTCAGGTTTTGTTTCGGATGCAGTAGAAATTAACTTATCCGGTGAAGATTTGACTTTAAAAAAGCCAATGTATTCAGGTAAGTGTTTTGCCCAGGCAAGTTTTAAGGATTCTGCCATCCAATTTGTATGCATGCGGCCGAATCAATTGAAAGTTTCAGAGCCCAAAGATGCGAATGTAGACATCACAGAAAAATCAGCGCCTAGCGTTGATTTAAAAACTATAGTCAAAGAAGTGGTTCAAGGTGCATCCAAGCGCTTAGATCTTACGGAAGCAAATATCATTGTTTCTGGAGGGCGCGGCTTAAAAGAAGCAAAGAATTTTGAGCTTCTAGAAAGCCTAGCAGATGTATTGGGAGCAAGCGTTGGTGCTTCTCGTGCCGTAGTAGATGCGGGATGGGTTCCGCACTCTATGCAGGTGGGACAGACGGGTAAAACCGTTGCTCCATCTCTTTATATAGCTTGCGGTATATCGGGCGCCATTCAGCACTTAGCAGGAATGAGCACATCAAAGGTGATCGTAGCCATTAACACCGATCCAGAGGCACCAATTTTTCAAAAGGCTACCTATGGAATTGTGGGTGATGCTCTAGAGATAGTGCCCATGCTAACCGAAGAATTTAAAAAAGTTTTATAAGGTTTGCAGAAAGTGAATAAGAGCCATCTTTTCCTCTTTGGAATAGATCTCATTACCATTCGCATCTAGAAAAAGTTTTTTATAGTGGCCGGTATTCGACATGCCGGCTTTTTTTGTATCATATAAAAACTGGCGCTTCTTCCATTCTTTTGGTGTCTTCTCACCTAAGGGGTAGCCGTTGCAATTAAAATCAAAATCTCTATCTTTATTAATGGCCGGTCCAGCATAATAGCTTTTAGGACGATTCTTTGAAGGGCTAAAAAGGGCACATAAATTGGGTATGGAATTATTATGAAAATATGGCCAACGAGCCCAGATGCCGACAAGTGGTGGCGGAACATAGCCTTCTTGCGGTTTGATTTTGATGCCATATTTTTTTGATATTGCTAAATCATTTAATTGTTTAAGGGAAGCCATACCTTTCCATCTTTGTGGATCACTTCCCACGTTCTTAACCAAGGTTTGCTCGGGATAATCAACAGATTGTGTTTTGTAAATATCAGACCAATGCGTAATGGAGGGATTGTCTAAATCCCAAGTCTTTTGATAATGCCCGTGGCATTTGTAACACTGAGCCTGATTGTATATTTGTTGGCCGAGCTTAGCCTTTTGCAAATCAAAATATTCTTCTCCAAAAAAATCCGTCATATGTGGAGCCTGTGCTCCAAAAACGGCAGTAGTTAGTTCTTCTATTACATTTTGGTTTTGTTCTAACCAGTCCTCTAATTGATAAAGATCGGTTCCTCTGCCAATCTCATTCCAAAGCAGGTTGGTGATAATAGGATTGCCAGATACCACAGAACCATCAAGCAGCCAGCGGTTTTTATATTTTACATTCCACCAAACACCAGGCTTTGAGTCTGCTACATAGTATCGAAGATCTTCATATCTTGGAAAAATAGAATGAATTCTCCTTTTACTTGCATATTCATCTCTAGCTCTTCGACTTAGTGATATTGCTACATGTGCCAACGAAGTGTCTAAACCAATAAAGGAAGGTTCTCTAGCTTCAACATAATTCAAATTATTTTTGGTCCGTCGAATTAGATCGACCTCTTGTGCGCTAGCTCCTGTAAATAGAGAAAAGCTTTTTGGTTCTACAAAATGAAAGAACTGCTTTCCTTTTACGAATAATGAATTGGCTCGCGGAAAGCGATTGGTTAAACCAATAATACGACTACCGAATAGATTGGCCGAGTGGCAAGCAGCACAAGAAAAGGTAAAGCCTTTTGTGTTATTTTGTTCAATTACAGTAAAGCCCATACGATTTTCTTTTTCACTAAAGTCCATGGGCACATAATAAGGACCCTCACCTTCATATAGCGGATAATCATGCAATCCCAACCACCGCGTGATATCATCAAAGCTTTGCACCTTGCTTATATCGGAAACGATTTTGTATAGAATTTCACGGATGGGGTTGTTGTATTCTTGATCTGCCACTCTACGTATTGGTTCGTAAGGCAATAGTAGTCCCGTGATTTTAACGGGGTAATGTAGGGAGTGGATTCTGCCTTGCCGATTGGCGAGGGCAAAATCATGTTCATTTAATTGATAAGGATTGTGCAGGCCATCAACAGGTGTAGGCCTACCCTCTTCCCACAGCTGCTGAGAAAAGCAAAAAAATGAAAAAATAATAAAGAGCAACAAGTATCCCCCCTTGAGCATCATAAGTTAAACATTTCGTTTTCAAAGATGGAAGAAAAAGATTAGTCTAAAAATCACTATGTTTCGTAAATACGTATTGCCGAGACTTATTCATATTTTTTATTTTCTTTTATCTCGATCATGGCGAGTAACGGTGGTGGAGTCGAAAGCCCTAAAAGATGATATTTCTCATAAAAAACCCAGTATATTTGCTATTTGGCATGGTGATGAGCTTGTGATGATCTCTCTTACTCGGCGTTACAATGTTTGCACTCTTACCTCTACCAGTTCGGATGGGGAATTGATGGATTTTGTTTTGCGAAAAATGGGCATGAAAACAGCCAGAGGCTCTTCCTCTAAAAAAGCAATTAGCGGCCTAAAAGCCTTAATTCGTTTGGCTAGAAATGGTTTTACTCCGGTATTTGCAGTGGATGGGCCGCGGGGTCCGTATAAAAAAATTAAGCCAGGAGTCTTCGAAATGGCAAAGTTAACGAAGGCAAATATATATGCGGCTGGGGTGGCGAGTAGCAAGAGCTATGTTTTTGAAAAGGCTTGGAATAAAGCATATTTACCACACTTTTTTGCAAAGGTTGTTATAGTTTGGTCGGAGCCCCTAAAACTCGAGGAGATCAAGGATCCGAGGGAGGACTGGCTAAAGGTCGAGCTGCAAAAAAACTTTGATGCAGCTCAACAGTTGGCGGTGCAACATCTTGCAGAGCAATGCGGCGAATGCTAGCATTTAATAGTGTTTTCAACAGGATAGAGGTCGTTCATGGGTGCATTAAGAAAACTAATTGTTATCGCTTTTATTACAACCATTCCGCATTCCGTTATGGCAAAAGTGGTGGCTAGCGTTGGTTCTAAAAATATAAGCCTTAAAGATTTTCAGCAAAAATATAATGAAATGAAAGAGCGCACCATGGTAAACGTGCCTTCTCAAAAGGACTTCTTACAAGAATTGATTCGCTATGAAATAGGCTTGCAAGAGGCAAAGCGTACGGGAATTCAAAAGGATTCAAAGGTACAGGAGCGATATGAACAGTTGCTCTACCAAGCCTTTTTGGAAAAGCAGCTGGGAGATAAGGTTTCGAAAATTAAAGTAACGGAATCGGATATGAAAAAATATTATCGTAATAATCCTGAGATACGCGCCTCTCATATCCTTATTGAAGTTCCCCCAAATGCTACGGCGGCGCAAAGAAGCGCAGCACGTAAGCGCGCAAATGATATATTACAAGAAGTTAAAAAATCAAAAAAGCCCTTTGAGGAGCTAGTTACCTTGTATACAGACGATTCCATTACTAAGCGCAGTGGTGGTGATATAGGGTGGCAGACAAGACTAACAATAACTCCAGCTTTTTATAATGCGGCTAACCGTTTAAAAGAAGGCCAAATCGGTGGTCCTGTGGAAACCATTTATGGTTACCACATTATTAAATTGGTGGATCGCAACCCTTATCAAAAAGCAAATAAGCGGCAGCTCCGCCAGGTTGTTTTTGAGATTAAACGCAAAGAACTTTTTGATGCTCTGTTCTCAAAGCTAAGCAAAAAATACCCAGTAAAAGTAAACACAAAACTATTAAATTAATAGCCAAAATGAGGCAATAAACTTACAATAGCCACATGAGACTTTTGTGCCTTTTTGTATTAGTGTTTAGCGTGCTTGCGTGTACCGCAGAGCGCGTGAAAAAACAAAGTATCGTAAAAGTAAATAATTTAGAATTGAGTGTTCAAGATTATGCCGAGCAATTAACCGAGCATATGCATGGCAAAGATATTGCGATCATCAAAAACACGGACGCGTTTAAGAAAGCTAAAAATAAAATCATAGCGGACTTTATTTCCCATGCAATCATCCAAGATTATGCAAATAAAAATAGTATTGAGGTTAGTGAAGAAGAGCTGCTTAAGGAAATTCAAGGCTATCGAAGCAATTATCCTGATGACATAAGCTTTCGAGCTGTTTTAGCGGAGGAAGGAATTGCTTTTGAAAGATGGAAAGAAAAAACTAGAAACTCTCTTTTAGAAAGAAAAGTTTATTTGGACGTCAGTAAAGATTATGAAGTTCCAACAGAAAATGAGCTTAAGGCGTATTACAGAGACAACCGAAAAGATTTTTACCGCAAGACTCAATACAAAATTAAGCAAATTGTATTATCCAAAAGTATAGATGCAGAGAACCTTTATAAAATAATTGCCAAAAAAGGTAGTTTTGAAAAGTTAGCCAAAGAATATTCCATAGGAGCTGAGGCAAGTAATGGCGGACTTTTGGGTTGGGTAGAACGAGGAGTGTCTTCCATTTTTGATGAAGCTTCAAAGCTACCCATAAGAAAACCCACAAAACCCATAAAAAGCGATTTTGGCTATCACATTGTCATGGTAGATGGTAGAAGACCGGCGCGTTATCTAAGCTTCTCAGAGGTAGAGGCGCAAATTAAGGAAGAATTCATTGATGAGAGACGGCAAAAGATCTATAGTTCATGGTTCGAAGAGCAAAAAAAGCAGGCAAAAGTATACGTCAACGAGGAACTGCTAGCTTCGATAACAATAGATTTAAAACAATGATGAAAAGTATCCTAACCTTCATATTATTGCCTTTGTTTTTGCAAGCTGAGATCGTAGATCAGATCGTAGCGATTGTGGATGATGGTATCATCACGCAATCGGATTATAACGAATATCGACAGAAATTAAAGGCAGGAAAGATACAGGATGATTTGTTTCAAATAGACGCCAAAGAATTGTTGGCATCTAGAGAGCGCTTATTGCAGCAGCTGGTAGACGAGAAAATCTTAGAAAACGAAATCAAACGAAACAACTTAGAAGTAACAAAAGAAGCGGTTGAAGAGGAAATTCAAAAAATTCTAAGAAGAAATCAAATCAATAAGGCGCAATTGAAGGAAGCACTAAAAAGCGAAGGCACGAATTATACTGATTATTACGATTTTATAAAAAAACGCTTGGAGAGACAAAAAATCATACAACAGTCTGTAACCTCAAAAGTAAGAATATCGGATGACGATGTTGAACAGTACTATTTAAAGAAATTCGGTAAAGACATGGACAACTCATTTGAGTATAGCCTTTCTCATATATTGGTAGGCTCAAAAAAAGAGGCCGAGTCCGTTTATCAGGCTTTAATCGGTGGGCAAGATTTTGTTGCGGCAGCAAACCAGTATAGTAAAGACAATAATTATTCCAGCGGTGGTTTTTTAGGAAAATTTAAAAGTGGTGAAATGTCTACAGCCATTGAAAAAGCCGTAAAATCATTAGATGCGGGAGAGTTTTCTGGCCCAGTAAAAACGGCTGCCGGCTTCCATATCTTTAAGGTAAATGAGAAAAAACTAATTCCCAATGTGGATTTAACAGAAAAGACTCCAGAAATTCGGGCGCTTCTTTCTCGACAAGCCATGAAGGAGCAGTTTCAATTCTGGCTCGAACAAAAACGAAAAGAATCCTATATAAGAATTAATGTTAAATGAAACAACCACTTCGAATTGCCATTACTAGTGGGGATACAGACGGAATAGGTACTGAAGTTGTATCCAAGGCCTTATATCGTTTAAAACCCAAAAAAGGTGTGCAGTATTATTTGTGGCGTTCACCCAAAACTCCCATTGGCCATGTAAGAATGATATCGCGAAACTTTACTCGCGTAAGCTTTGCTAGCTGGCATGAGGCATTGGCCTATGGCTTTCAAAGTGAAAAGGAAATTATAGAAATTGTTAATACAAAGTCCCCGGCGATTTGGGTAGAAGAAGCAGCTATTGCAGCAAACTTCAAACATATAGATGCCATAGCAACGGCTCCATTATCGAAAACCTGTATTCAAAAAGCTGGCCTAAAAGATATAGGCCATACTGATATATTGAAGAGAATTACAAAATCTAAACATGTTTATATGTCCTTTATCGGGGAAGAATTTTCTGTGGTGTTAGCTACGGGACATATACCAATTAAAAAGGTAGAGGCCGCTTGGACGAAAGAAAATCTGGTTCAGGCGATTCGGCAGGCGCAAAAACTACGAAAACATTTGGACAATAAAAGCAAGGCTAAGAATATTGCGGTTTTAGGTTTAAACCCACATGCCGGGGAATCAGGCTTAATTGGTAATGATGCAAAAATTTTTCAACAGGTAAAGCAGAGCTTAAAAAATCCTAAGTGGTTAGATGGATTGTTAATTCCTGATGTTGCATTTTTGCCGGGGAAAAGAAAGAAATACTCTATCTACATTTGTGCCTACCATGATCAGGGGCTTTTGCCATTTAAATCCATACATGGAAGAGAGGGAGGAGTTCATATTAGTTTGGGTCTTCCTTTTGTTCGAACAAGTGTGGATCATGGTACAGCCAAAGATATTTTTGGAAAAAATAAAGCTGATTATAAATCAATGTTAGAAGCGATCCAGTGGGCCGAGCGCTTGGCTAAAAAATAGGAGTAAATATGTGGAACAAGGTAATATTTCGAGAATATGACATTCGAGGTGTTTACAATCAAGATTATGATCTTGCTTTTGCAGAAGAGCTGGGCCGTGCTTATTATCGATTGGCCACAAAAAAACTGGATAAGCAAGACTTAACCATAAGTCTCGGTCACGATGCAAGACACTCTAGTCCTGAGATAATAGCTGCTTTAGCAAAAGGCCTAAAAGAAAGTGGCGCTAAAATCATTCAGTTGAATTTGATAACTACACCAATATCATATTTCTCCACCTTTTATATGCCGAATGTAGACGGTGCCATCATGGTTACAGGTAGTCATAACCCGCCAGAGTACAATGGCTTTAAAATCTCTATTGGCAAAAAAACCATTATGGGTGAGGAAATACAAAATTTAAGACAAATCATCGAGCGACAAGATTATATTTCTGGAGATGGATCAGAAGAGCATTACGATATATTCCCTGAATATGTAGCTCGCTATAAAGAAGAGTTCCGTGATTTATCAGGAATAAAAGTAATAGCGGATTGTGGAAACGGTGTTGCGGGAGTCGTCTTAAGAAAAATGTATGAAGCCTTAAATGTAGACTTGGAAATTCTTTATGAAAAGCCAGACGGTGATTTTCCCAATCACCACCCGGATCCAACAGTGGAATCCAATATGGAGGAATTAAAAAAACAAGTACTAGAAAAAAATGCAGATATAGGAATTGGTTTTGATGGTGATGCGGATCGTCTTGGTGTAATTAGCAATACTGGTCGTTTTTTACTTGGGGATGAAATCATGGCACTCATAACGGGGCAAATTCTTAAAGAGCAGCCGAAAGCCACAATTATTGGTGATGTGAAGTGCTCAGACCGCTTGTACCATTATATTGAGGAGCGAGGGGGCAAAGCCATTATGTGGAAAACCGGGCACTCCTTAATTAAGAATAAGGTCCGTGAGGAAGGAGCCCCCTTTGGCGGCGAGCTAAGCTGCCATTTGTTCTTTGCAGATCGTAATTATGGTTATGATGACTCTTTGTATGCTGGTCTAAGATTGATTGAGCTACTTAAAGTGAGCCATAAATCCATAGAAGATTTATTGAGTGATTATCCGCAAGCCTATACAACTCCTGAAATTCGCTTGGACACCAGTGAGGAAAAAAAGTCTTTAATTGTAGATAAAATAAAAGAGCATTATAAAAGCAAAAAAGATGTAGATCTAAATATGATTGATGGCGTACGAGCTTCATTCTCTGATGGCTGGGCATTAGTTCGCCCCTCCAACACGCAGCCGGTTATTTCCATGCGTTTTGAAGCAGAGAGTGAAGAAGCACTAAAGCGCATACAAGATGAGGCTATGACGATTGTAAATGAATACTTATGATGGAATTCTTGTTAAGGGGGCAAGAGAACATAATTTAAAAAATATATCCCTGGACATACCTAGAAACCAGATCGTGGTGATAACGGGTTTGTCAGGAAGTGGAAAATCGAGCCTTGCTTTTGATACGGTTTATGCCGAGGGGCAAAGGCGTTATTTGGAAGGCCTTTCTGCCTATGCTAGAAATTTCTTAGAGCAATTAAAAAAGCCAGATGTAGATTCCATTACAGGTTTATCTCCAGCAATATCCATTGAGCAAAAAACTACTTCCACCAACCCTAGATCCACTGTTGGTACAATTACCGAGACTTATGATTACCTTCGTTTGTTATTTGCAAAAATTGGCAAGCCCTATTGTCCTAAGTGCAAAATTACCGTTAATGCTATGAGTGAAGAACAAATCATTGACGAGGTAATGTCCTATAAAAAGGGGTCAAAACTTATTTTATTGGCCCCAGTTGCTAGATATAAAAAAGGTGAATTTAAAAAAGAGTTTTTACAGTGGCAAAAAAGTGGTTTTATTCGCGCCATAGTAGATGGTGAGGAGATTGATTTATCAAAGCCACCCAAACTTAAGAAAACCAAAGCTCATAATATAGAATTGGTTGTTGATAAGGTGATTGTCAAAGAGGAGATTCGTCATCGTCTTTCTGAGAGCATAAAAAGAGCCTTACAATTTTCCGGTGGCTTCTTGGATATAAAAGACTTGACCGCAAATAATGAGAGGAGCTTTTCGCAAAAGGCTACTTGCCCTAAATGCAATTTGTCTTTCCCAGAGATTGAGCCACTACTATTTAGCTTTAATTCACCTAAGGGTGCCTGTGAAGAATGTAATGGTATTGGTTCGCTATATTATGAATACGAAGATGAATATGATTACGAAGAGGATGATACGGATGAATTTGGCGCAAGTGTATGCCCTGAATGTGAGGGTAAGCGCTTAAAACCTGAGGCGTTAAATATTCGTATAGGAAAAAACAATATTGCGGACATGGCAGATGCCTCTATTTATGAATTAGAAAAGATGATACAGACTTTGAAACTCAAAGGCAGAGAGAAAATTATATCTGAAAAAATATTGCAACAACTAAATGAAAGACTTGGCTATTTAAATGAGGTGGGTGTTTCTTATTTGACGTTGAATCGATCTGCGCGCACCTTATCTGGCGGGGAATCTCAAAGAATTCGTCTTGCTTCGCAACTTGGTTCTGGATTGCGCGGGGTTCTCTATGTATTGGACGAGCCCAGCATTGGTCTACATCCCAAAGATCATAAGCGTTTGTTAAAAGTTCTTCATACTTTAAAGGAAAAAGGCAATACGATTTTGATGGTGGAGCATGATGAAGAGACCATTCTTACTTCGGATTTGGTTTATGATCTGGGCCCTGGGGCGGGCAAAAATGGTGGGTATTTACTAGCTAAGGGAACACCAAAAGAATTATTCGATATGGAAAAGAGTATCACTGGCCAGTATCTTGCAAAAAAGAAAAAAGTCTTTTGCCCAGAAGAAAAAAGAAAGATCGATAAAAAAAATTGTCTTAGAATTTTAGGCGCTAAGGGTAACAATTTAAAAAATATCAATGTCGACATACCGTTAAACACTTTTACTGCGGTAACGGGCGTTTCTGGATCAGGCAAGAGTACTTTAATTATTGATACGCTTTATCGCTATATTGTGGCGCAAGAATATGAGGACTATTACTATGCGCCCGTAAAAAAAATCGAAGGCCTCGACAAAATCACATCAATTGTAAATATTAATCAAAAGCCAATAGGCAGAACCCCTCGCTCCAACCCGGCTACCTATGTGGGACTTTTTACGCAAATACGCAATTTATTTGCAGAATTGCCAGAAGCAAAAATACGTGGGTTTAAACCAGGGTATTTTTCATTTAACGTCAAGGGTGGTCGCTGTGAGCACTGTAGTGGCAATGGCATGATTAAGGTAGAAATGAACTTCTTATCAAATGTTTATGTTGAATGTGATTTTTGCCATGGTCTTAGATATAATCCAGAGTGCTTGTCCATTCGATATAAGGGGAAAAATATCGCAGAAGTCCTACAGATGAGTGTGAAAGAAGCTCTCGAATTTTTTCAACACCACAAACAGATCTTTCGTAAATTAAAAACCTTAGAGAGAGTGGGGCTAGAATACATTCACCTTGGTCAAAGTTCCACAACCTTATCTGGCGGTGAGGCGCAAAGAATCAAATTAAGTAAGGAGCTCTCAAAAAGGCCCCTCGGCCATACGCTCTATATATTGGATGAGCCCACCACGGGTTTGCATTTTGCGGATGTCAGCAAGCTTTTGGAACTACTCCATGAATTGGTGGACAAGGACAATACCGTGCTTGTGATTGAGCACAATCAGGACGTGGTCAAAAGTGCCGACCATATTATCGAGCTCGGCCCTGAGGGCGGCCCCAGGGGTGGAGAGCTAATAAGCCCGCCCTTGAACGGATAAGTACCTAAAAATATTTAGAAATTTAACTAAAGTTTGTCTCAAATAGAGCCGATAGATAGTTGATGAAGAAGGCTATTCTTTTCTGTTTTTTACAGTTTTTTTCCCCTTTGGCGGAGTCACAAGTGGGCGGAATTATGGAGACCGCAGAGCAAGCGGCAAATGCTGCAGTTGAGGCGGGATTAAAAAGCGGCGTGGCTGGAGATGAAGCAAAACCAAAATGTCCAGGAAGCAGTCTTGCATGTACTGTTGTTATGATGGCCGCAGCCTCTGTCATAGAGAACCTATTATTTGCTGAGGATGCGTATTCAAAAGCCGATAGCATTACCTGTGAGGCAACGAATACTTGTCACACTAATTCTAATAATGGGGGTGACTCTAGTCTAGACGGTGCTTTAAGCAATAATTCGAGTAATAATAATGGATTTGAAGATCCATATAGTGGAAACTACACTAGGCATAGAAAATTGCTTAACAAACTTAAAAGAACCGCTTTACCAGAAGCCAAGGAAAGAATTGCCGATTTAAAAAATAAAGGTTATAAGTTGAATCCTGATGGGTCTGTCACAACTCCCAATGGTAAAACTCTCAGTAGCGTTGCAGGAATGAAATCGGCCGGCTTTGACCCTGCTGACGTAAAGCAAATAGAAGACATTTTGAAAGAGGCACAAAAAAAGCACCAATCCTTACTAGCAAATTTGCAAGAGCATGATGAGGAGTATGGCGGCGGCATGGGAGGCGGAAAGGCCGGCAATGGTTATCAGCCAGCAAAGCGCTCCACCGCAAGCGCATTTGGTTTACCCTCCTCTAGAAAAGTGGGAGGCCAAGACCCGTCCATTCAAGGTTTATCAAAAAACTATGGAGAGGATAAAATTGGTGTGGCAAGTGGCCATCTTTTTAAGTACATCCACCGCGCCTACGAGCGCAACAAAAACAAATTACAGCCCTAAATACTCAAGTGCACTTTTCTCAACTTCTGCAACGCCGATGGCGGCATCAATTGCATGGTGCTTTATATCAATTCGGGCGGTGACTTTGTCTCTTTCCATAAAAGCCTGCCAACCTTCATCACTGAGTTTTACTTGGTCTCTGTCCAAACCGCGCTCACGAATGCGTTCTTTTAATATTTCTGGCTGCAAGTAAAGCTCAATAACCTTAAGCTCTGTTTCTGTACTTTTTGTTAAATCTTCAATGTCCTTTTTCCAATGGGGACTTTGAATCAGTATATGAGTCCAAGGAACGTCCATAATTACCGATTGGCCTAGAAGCAAATTCTCTTTTGCTAAGTTTAACATAGCCTTTAATACCCTGGGCTCGATCTCTTTTGTATAATGATCGCCGCGATCACCGGGAGAGAAGGCTTCATCAATTAAATCCTTATCGAGTAATACGCATGATAGTCGTTTAGCTAGACGTCTTGCTAGCGTAGATTTGCCTACACCAGGAGGGCCACTTACTAAGATTAAAGTCTTCATGGCCTAACCTTAGACCATGCTTATTAACAAATAAAGCAAATCTCGACGCTTGATCTTTACTTTCCAGTACAGGCCTACTTTTTAATCAATAAAATAGAAGAGGGAAAAAGGAGTCGGTATGTTGAAGGTCCTCACCTTGTTATTGGCCACGCATATGCTTTATGCTGCTGCAGATTTTACGAGTCTGCAAAGTGCGGCCGTTAGTGATGAATACGTATTAAAGCTTAATGGTAATAAATCCTATATTGGAGCAAATGCGGCAGCAAGTTTGTTAAACGTAAAATTGCTAAAAGAGCTAAGCGAGCAAAGTAATTCCATTTTGGTTCAGGCATCACAAGCAAAGGTGAATGAAATTCAACATCATCCCATGGTGGAGTATATTGAGCCGAATTATATATATTCCCTGCGCTCCCTTCCGAATGACAATTATTTCGCAAAATTATGGGGGCTTAACAATACAGGACAGGCGGACCCTGGGGGCAATAATGGGGTTGCCGGCATGGATATCAACGCCATCAAAGGTTGGAAAATAAACCATCAAGCAAAGGATGTAATCATTGGCGTAATTGATACCGGTATCAATCACCAGGCTGAAGACTTAAAAAATAATATGTGGGTAAATGATAAAGAGCTAAATGGACTGCCGGGAATCGATGATGATGAAAATGGTTATATTGATGATATTCATGGTTTTGATTTTGTAAACCTTGATAGTGACCCAATGGACGATCATTCTCACGGGTCGCATGTTGCGGGAATCATCGCAGCAGAAGGCAATAATCACATAGGTGTTACTGGGGTTGCTTGGAGTGCGCAGCTTATGGCACTTAAATTTTTGGATGCAAGAGGTACTGGTACATTGGCGAATGCCATCTTAGCCATTGATTATGCTAGTGAAAATGGGGCGCGCATTACCAACAACTCCTGGGGCGGAGGCCACTCAATAGCTTTGCAAGAGGCCATACAAAGAGCTGAAGAAAAGGGGATTTTGTTTGTTGCCGCTGCCGGGAATTCTTCCTTAGACAATGAGAAGTACCCGAACTATCCTTCTTCGTACGAAAATGAAAATATCATAGCTGTTGCAGCCATGGATAATGAGGGTAAAAAAGCCCGCTTTTCTAGTTGGGGCAATAAGTCGGTAGATATAGCAGCGCCTGGTCAAAGTATTTTTTCAACTGCCAGAGTGGACTATAAAACTTTATCGGGCACTTCTATGGCAACTCCCTATGTGACCGGGGCCCTTGCTTTATTATTTCAAGACAATCCGGATATGAAAGCCAAAGAGGCAAAAGCAAGACTTTTAAATACATCACGTCCGTCCTCTTACTTTAAAAACAAAAGTGTTTCAGAGGGGGTATTGGATCTATATGCACTGCTATCGAATACTAATTCGGCGCCGCATCCTGATGACCCAGGTTTTTGGCCGTCGATAGATTATAGCTTATCAAGTGCTCACCCCTATGAAAACAATCTAGAGCAGGAATATGAAATTAATGTGCCAGAAGCTAAGGCCTTTGCGATTTACTTTAAAAAATTTGAAACAGAAAAAAACTATGACAAATTAAAAATATATGATGCTAGTGACAAATTAGTCTCGGAGCTAAGCGGTAATCATAGCGATACCTTTAGCCCGGTAATACCGGGCAAGCGAGCACGGCTTGTGTTTAAAAGCGATAATACTTTAAATGCTTATGGATTTGAAATAAGCAAATTAATGATTAAAAAATAATTATCTACGGCGATAGAGTTCATAAAAGTTTATTTGCAAGCCATCACCTTCGAATGTTTCTTCGTCGACGAATTTACAGACGATGTTGGTGACTAAATTATATTTTAATGGAGCGTTTTTAGGGGAAGGATATTCGATCCATTGGCTATCTTCTAAATCTAAATAGACCTCGCCACTAATACCATTGCTAGCTTGTTCATAAGAAAGTAATTCCACATGGTTTCTGAACAACAGTGTTTTGCATAGCCCCAAGGCATTTTCTTGCGCGTCAAAGGTCGCGTTGGCAGCTTGCCAGGTACCAGGCTCTCTTCCCCAGGCACGTGAGTCCTTGCCGCTGGCAGTTTTGATTATAGGAGGAGCAAAGGTACAAGTTTTTTCTTCCTCATTGATAGTGCCACCAGAGTCGGAGCATGCCAGTTGAAAACCAGAGAAATCAGGAGCGTATTTTTCTAAAATGTCATTGGGGATGGCTTCGTTAAAATCTTCTTGTTGGGCCATATCGGGAGCGGCATCTTCCTTTTTTAGTGTGCTGTTAATTATAAAAGCGATAGCAACCAATGATAATAAGGCAACAAATGTAATAATAAGTTTTTTTTGATTCATACTAAACCCCGTCTTCTATGGCATTTAGTCTACTAATAATTTTTAATATGGCTAGAAGTTTTTGATGAATGTATTGGAAATTTGCTGCCAATACGCCCTGTATTCAAGGACCTAGGGACTTAATCGTCAGCGATCACATATTTAATATTCACATTGAATGAAAATTCTGAGCTTATGCAGTCCAAATCATTGTCGCCAGTGACCACAAGCTTAAATTTATGGTTGGAGCCAACATTGCTAAGCCCGATAATGGTTTGCAAGGCATCCTCATCAATGTCTACCTTAAAAGATCCAGTGTTCTGCGTTAGTGGAATTTGACAGCTAGAGTTGCCGCTATCCTCTCCCAAACAGTAAACGACATTATGATTTCCACCCTGTCTCCAAGGTGCACCTACCATTTGTGCCCAGTCATATTTGTACAAGGTTTCTTGAGTATCACTATTTAGCACCGGCACGAGCAGACCATCTTCTATGTAGTTCAGATTCGATGAAGAAAGCACATAATTATTGAGCGCTACAATTAAGTGATCGTCGTAGTACATGGTGGAAGTTTGAGTTTGCATATCCAGATCGCAAATGATTGCATTATCGGGAATGTTCATTGGCACAATATGTTCATATCTAGCCTGAACAAAGCCATTTCGAGGGCCAAGATTGCCATTTTGGTTATAAGCACAGCCGTTTTGGTATGACGGAAAGGTAATGCTTGTATTAAGGCTTTGCCAAGGGCTATTTTCACAAGTGGTTTTTACATAATCAATGTCGTCTTGATCGCCCGGACCGCCGTCATTATTTCCACCGTCATTATCACTGACGCCGTCGCCGTCACTATTAGAATCATCATTGATGCCATCGCCATTGCCCATATTGCCACCGTCAGCAGTTGAGCCTACAGGTGAGGTCTCAAAGGCAACATTTTCCGCGCAGTTTTGGTAGGCAAGTAAAATGGGTAAACTTAAAAAAATAAAGGCAAAGACTTTTCTCATATAGGACTCATCGGCAGCTCTGGGCAAAAGTATAGAAAAAAATGTCCTTTTATGAGATTTATGCTTAAAACAAATCCTTGCCCTGGAAAGTGTAAAAAAGTTCGACAGCTTACACTAGTCTTCTTGTTTTTGATGCTTTTCTAAAAAGGCTTCGATTTTAAGATTTACAAAATCGGGCATATCCAACTGGCTGCAATGGGAACCATAGGGAATCACCTGTAGCTCGGAATTTCGTATGGCTGCATGCAAGGATTTTTGGAAGCTAAGGGGCGTAACATTGTCCTTATCTCCGGCAATGAGTAGGCACGGAGAATCAACCGTTGGCAGAATATCGCTACCATCAAATTCCATCATACTTTCAAATAGCGTGAGAAAAACTTGAATAGGTATGGATTTTACACCGCGTAGATAAACCTCGATATCTTTTCTATCTGTTAGGCGAAGATTGAAGCCACCACTAAGCGCCACGGCCGGTAGAGCCAAAGGGCTTTCGAGTAAAGACTTCCAAGCAAATTCAAAGGTTGCAGGAAGTTCTAAGTACATATGTTTGAGCTTTTCAAACGCCGGCACCATGTCCATACCAAAAAGACCCTTAATGGGGTTTTTGTGAAAACCATTGATCATAACGATAGAGTGAACGAGTTGAGGGGCAATACGATAAAGCTCGCATACAACTTGCGCGCCAAAGCTATGGCCCCAGAAACTTGCCTGCGTGATATTTAGGTGTTCGCACAATAATTTTAAATCCTTACCGATAGCCTCTACGCTCATGTTTTTTAAATCTTCAGGGATCGCGGACAGGTGGTGACCACGGTAATCATAAAGAATAACCTGATAGTTCTTGCTGAAGTATTTTATTTGCGGGCTCCAATGATTGGTAGTGCAGGCGATTCCGTAAGATAAAATTAGTGGTTGGCCTTCTCCGATGATTTCATAGTAAATGGAAGTGCCATCAAAACTAGTAAATTCTCCGGTTTGTTTTTTTATACCAATCATTCTACGATCTCAAAAAGCAAGGTTGTATTTTCAAAGCGTAATTCTGTTTTGTCTTCAATAAGGTTATCGGTCTTAGCGGCCTTACCATTAACATAAACTTTATTAGTCGACTTTGTTTGAATGAAAACTAGTCCATCCTTTGCATACAACAATAAATCTAGATGATTTACAGCGCACTCTTTAAATTCAATGTCTGCAGCTAGACTACCAATTCGCCGCGGGCCATAGCCAATGGCTATTTTTTGCCCTTTTTCGGGTCCTTGTAAAACATGTAGCATAATCTTGTAAGGTAAAGCGTATGCATCTTGTGGTTTGTTTTGGATCTCGCGGTCTAATTTTTTTAAAAAATTTAAAGCCGTATGTTTGGGGCTATCTTCCTCGGCATTTTTGGTAATCTGAAAGCGCGTATCCCCTAATAGAAATTCTGTGCCCTCCGTTAGTTCCAATTGATCCAATAATTGCTGTTCGTGGTAAATTTTGTTTCGTGAGCCCAAATCTCGAATCAGAAATCGCCCATTTTCCTCAATCACTTCAGCATGCCGAGAGGATACTTTCGCATCTTTTATGGTCAAATCGGAGTTTTTCCGCCCAATTATCAAGCCAGAGACCAATTTGAACTCCTCTCCTTTTCGATTTCCACTGAGAATTCGTATATTTAGCGACACGAAAAAAAACTCCCTGCTGTTCTTAACGCCTTGTCATTGTTGGCGGCACATGCTATTAGCCTATGCACATTAATCATAATCAATCCTTGCTCCTTTTACAAAGAGAAAGGGGCTGGCAAACCAGGAGGTAATGAGTGAATACTACGGAAATCAACCGTGCCTATGAAGCGGTAATTTTGGTCCATCCCGATGCATCAGAAGCGGATCAAAAGAATTTGTTCAAGAAAAACAAGGGTATCATCGAGAAAGAAAACGGCGAAATTCATAGTCTAGAGACTTGGGGAAAAAGATTTCTAGGTAACCCCATTAAAAAAATTAGCAAGGCCAATTATTTTCACACAACTTTTCGCGCTAATGCGGATGCCATTGCCGAGCTCGAAAGAACGATGCGTATTAATGACCAGGTTTTGCGTTTTATGCATGTACGTTTAAAAGAAGGAACGGATCTTTCTAAGCATATGGAAGAATTCCGCCAAACGATAACGGATGCAAATAATCGTCAAAAAGAGTATGAAGCTAAAGAGCGCAAAAAAGCCGAAAGATTCGCGAAAAAGAATAACTAATGGATAAACTTAAAGACCGCTTTCCATTTCACCTATTTTTAATGGTGCTGGCGATGTTTTTGTCCATGACAACCATCGTGCTAGCTACGGTACCACTGTTTTTACTGCGTGCCTCAGCTGGTAGAGCGGCCTATTATACCTATTCCATTTTAGTGGTTCTGCTTATGGGCTTCTTGCAGGGATTTGAGTTTGTAATACCCATTTCGGCTTGTATTCTGCTTGTAGGGGTTTTCCATGAAGCTAGGTTGCTGACTTGCAATGTTTTTCAATCTGGCTTTGCCAGTTTGCTTGTAGTTCTAGGAAGCCTGTGTTTGGTTTTGGCTTCTTTGATTCGCTTTCAGGGTTTGGATTTAATTGCCTATGCTACGCAAAAGTTAGAGCTTTTATTAAGTCCATTAAAGGAAGTACAGCCGGATATGGTTTTGGATACGAACAAAATACTCATGCAAATGCCATCGGCTATCGTGATGATTTTTATGATTTCACTCTGGTTGGGCATCGTTGGTAGAAGTTTTTTGGTAAAAAAATATAAAATCGTTGCTAGCCATTTGGACAAGCAAGATTGTGAGGCCATTCAAAAATTTGATGGTACAAAATTTCATTTGCCTAGTAGCTTGATTTGGCCGGCATTAATTTTTATGGCTTTAAGTTTTTTAGATCTTCAGCAAGAAAACCTGCAAGTTATTGCGAGCAATTTTTTGAATATTTTTATTGTTCTGTATTTCTTCCAAGGAATCGCTTTGGTTGCTTATCTTTTCCGAGCAATGGAAATGGGTGCTTTTTGGCAATGGTTTTGGTATATATTATTGGTTCTTCATATGTTTTTACTGGTCAGTAGCATTGGTTTTGCTGACTACTGGATAAATTTTAGGGAAAAAATAAATCGTCATTTTTTAAAGGCTAGAGAAGGGAGATTAAAATGAAAGTAATATTACAATCGGATGTGCGTAATTTAGGAAAAGTAGGTGAAATTGTTCGAGTGGCTAGTGGCTATGCACGCAACTATTTGTTTCCAAGAAAATTAGCCGCCGCAGCGACAGAAAAAAGAGAAAAAGAGTTCAAGCATTTACAGCACTTAGCAGAGAAGAGAAAAGCCAAGGTAATGGAAGGCAGAAAAGAATTGGCTGAAAAGTTAGAAGGGCTTACACTTACCTTTACCAGAAAAGCTGGCGGAGAAGACAAGCTTTTTGGCTCAGTTACAAATGGTGATATTTCCGATAAACTGTTCTCTGAAGGCTATAGCGTAGATAAAAAAGACATCGAGCTGGATGATGCCATTAAAATGCTGGGCCAACACCAAGCTATTGTAAAGCTAGGTGAAGGACTTAAGGCAGAATTAAAAATTAACGTAGAAAGAGAAGTTAGCGAAGAAAACTAATTTACCTTTAAGGGGGATCATGACAGAGCTGCAAGCACCACATAATTTGGATGCAGAAAAAATTGTACTCGGTGGTGTACTGCTTGATCCTACCACGCTGGATTCGATTCAATCGAAACTAGAGCCCACAGATTTTTATAAAATTTCGCATGCCATAATCTATGAAGCCATGGCTCACTTGGCGCAAAAGGGCGAAGTTATAGAGCCCATCACTCTTAGTCACTATCTAGAAACTAAGGGGCAGCTAGAGCAAGTAGGTGGATCTTCCTATATGGCCGAGCTGGTAGAAGCCAATATGGGAGATGTTGTCAATATTGATGCGTACGTCAATATTGTAGCCAATACCTCAACTTTAAGAAAAATGCTTCGCACGTCTAAATCGGTAATGGACCGTATTTATCGAGGTGAATACGAAAGTGTCGACAGCTTTATCAACCAGGTAGAAGGTGAGTTTTTTCAGCTAGCCGAAAATAAGAATCAATCAGAAATTCGCCGCTCCGTTGATGTCGTAAAAGAAACCATGAAGTACATTGAGGAGCTCTATAAGAAAAAGGCGGAAGTAACAGGTATTCCGACGGGCTTTAAGGATTTAGATAAGATTACGGCCGGTCTACATGCTGGAGATTTATGTATAATTGCCGCCAGGCCCTCTATGGGAAAAACCGCATTTAGTTTGAATATTGCACAAAACGTTGCATTAAGAGAGAAAAAATCTGTCGCCTACTTCTCTTTGGAAATGGGATCGAAACAGTTGATGTTAAGAATGTTTGCCTCTGAAGCCAAAATTAATATGGGGAAACTAAAAGTTGGTAAAATTGATGAGTGGCAAGACTTGATTACGGCGGCCTCTCGCTTTAGTGATGCCAATTTCTTTATAGATGAAACCTCTAGTTTAAGCCCGTATGAACTGCGAGCGCGTTGTAGGCGTATCAAAGCCCAAAAGGGTCTTGATATGATCATTATAGATTATTTGCAGCTAATGGATTTGAAGCGCCCTTCTGAATCCCGGGAGCGAGTGATTTCAGAGATTTCCAAAACCCTGAAAGAAATAGCCAAAGAGCTTCAAATCCCCGTGGTTGCCTTGGCACAGTTAAACCGTGGAGTGGAATCTCGAACGGATCGTCGTCCCATGCTATCGGATCTACGTGAATCTGGTTCCATAGAGCAGGATGCGGATATTATTATGATGCTCTACCGAGATGAATACTATGAAAAGGAAAATTCCGAATATAAGGGTCAGGCCGAAGTGATTATCTCTAAGCACCGAAATGGCCCCACAGGTACGGTTCGATTGGCATTTCGTGCAGAAATGGGTACCTTTATGGATCTTGCCCCAGCCTCCTTTGAGCCGGGTCCTGAGGCTTCGCAGAGGAAACCCAAGGATTTTGTAGAAGAGAAAGCCAAGAAAAAAGGTCCTGTGAAAAACTTTGCTCCTGGTATTGAGACGTAGGTCCAGCCTATTAAAAAAAATCTACGAACTTTAAAAAAGCTATGTTTTAAGTAACCTAAAGTCCACGTAATGGATCTAATGAATAGATCCTGGCAGGACGCCAGCTAATTGCAAGGAGGCAAAATGGATCTAATTCAACAAATTGCCGTACTCACACAACTACCCCCGGAAATGGTTAGTAAAGAGCTATATCGAATAGCTAAAAATAAGGGGTATGATGTCGATACACTAGATATGAACAGTCTCAGAAACATTCTGAGCACCTATGTGGAAGAGGTTTTAGGTAATTTTAATGAAGAATCGACGGGAGAAGCGAGTCAGTAAGACCCGCTAGCCGCCCCAAAAAATTAATTAATCAATTCTTTACGATTGATTTTGTAGTGATCCATTTTTTTCTTAAGAGTGTTACGGTTAATACCAAGTGCTGCTGCTGTTTTTACTTGGTTACCATTGTGAGCGCGTAGAGTGAGCTCAATAAGAGGTTTTTCTACTTGTTCCATTACCACGTCATATAAGCCGCTAAGCTCCACTTGGCTCTCGCGTTGCTGTTGAAACAAAACCTCCAGCTTGCTCTTAACAAGCTTCTCAAGGCTGACGTTTTGAAGATTCGCAACAAACAGATTATTTGACTGATTTCCAATAATTGTACTCATTCCAACCTACTCTTTCGTTAAATGTTTTGTTCGTAAATGTGGCTAATTGATATACAGAAGATGACAGAAGATCAAGCATGTTTCTGAAAAAAATATTTTTTTTCGTGGCGTAAATTTTTAAAAAAGATTTGACCTAAAAGTAAAATCTGCTTGTGAATAGATTTACAGGGTCTAAATTATAATAATTCTCTGGACTTAGGTTCTTTAAATCCGGCTTATTCCTGGCTCTTTAGGCTAGCTTTACGTAAACTTTTCATATGTCAAATCTTCTCAGGCGCTTTAAGAGCGATATCTATGGTTTAATTTGGTTTGCATCAGCTTTGTTTATGGCGCTGGCTCTGGGCTCTTTTCACTCCCAAGATCCTAGCTTCAATACAGTAGGTACCCGAAATCTAGAGGTAGTAAACCTCTGTGGCTATATTGGAAGTTTTTTGGCGGATTTAGCTTACCAGGCCCTAGGTATATGTGCTTGGATACTGGTTTTTCTTTTGCTAATGAAGGCCTACGAGGTTTATCGCGGTATTGAACGCAAAAAATCCTATGGACAACACTTATTAACAGTATTGTTCGTGCTCTCTTATGCAAGCCTTATTGCTTTATATGCTGATGGCTACAAGGTTTATAACGATCAAATATATTTAGGCGGGGTATTAGGAGAGTTGACCACAAGGCTGTTAATCAAAGGATTCAACTTCTTTGGCGTGGCCATTATCTTGTGGACGGCATGTCTGGCCTTGACCATCTTGCAGCTACAAAAACCATTAAATGAATTTTTTGTTAAGCCAAAGGAGTGGATAGCTTCCGGCATATTATGGTTGTGGAACCAGGTGGTATATAAGTGGAATCAAATTCAGATCTATCAATCCTTAAGAAAAGAAAGACGCATATCTTCCGAGGGGCCGAAAAACATTAGGATGATAGAGGCCGAAAGTGCTGATGAGCATGAAGAGGACATAGAAGAGGATATAGAGCAAGAGCCAGGTAGCGGCGAAGCTAGGCAGCAAATGTCGCTATTTAAGAAACCAAAAAAGAAGAAGCTGGTTTTAAAAAGAAAAGTGACAAGGCAGATTGAAAACTGGGAGCTACCGAATATTCGAATGTTGGAAGATCCACCGGATAATTCTACGAAGATAGATCCGTCCGAAATCAAAAAGAAAACTTTGCTGCTCGAAGATAAATTAAAACAGTTTTCAGTAAACGGAAAAGTGGTGGGTGTTTTACCTGGACCAGCTGTAACCATGTTTGAATATAAACCCAATGCTGACGTAAAGATTTCGAAAATTACGGATCTGGCAGATGATTTGTCTTTAGCTCTTAGCGCAGAGTCCGTAAGAATTATTGCACCAATACCGGGGCGTGATGTGGTTGGCATTGAGACCTCGAATAGCAAACGAGAAACGGTTTATTTAAAGGAAATTCTGGCAGATGAAGACTTTTGGGCTGATGAAAAGCAGCTTCCACTGGCCTTAGGCAAGCAGGCCGATGGCCGCTCCAATATTGTGGACTTAAGAAAGATGCCGCATCTTATGGTGGCTGGCTCTACCGGATCGGGTAAATCCGTCTTTGTGGTTTCCTGTTTGACGGGTCTACTGTTCAAGCATTCACCGAAAACGCTTCGACTTATTATTATTGATCCAAAACAAGTAGATCTAGCCGCTTTTCATAGGATACCTCATTTATTAATGCCGCCAATTCACGAAGTTAAAAAGGCCGTGGTTGCACTGAAGTGGGCGGTAAAAGAAATGGAAAAGCGCTATAGGTCCATGTCAAAATTTGGAGCTCGTAATCTTGAAGAATACAATGAAAAGGTAAAGGCTTTAACTAAAGAAGAGCTGGAAAAGTACCAGGAAGAAAATGATGATTTGCTCTTAAATAAAAGAGTGAATGATACCTTTCATTTTGAGCCGCTTCCCTATATCACCATTGTGGTAGAAGAGTTTGCGGATTTAATGACGGTAGATAAGGGCAATGTGGAGGCCCTTGTTGTTAGATTGGCGCAAATGGCAAGAGCCAGCGGCATGCATTTGCTATTGGCCATGCAGTCGCCGCGAAAGGATGTGGTCACAGGTTTAATTAAAACCAATATTCCTGGTAGGATTTCTTTCAAAGTGGCATCCAAAATGGATTCAAGAATTATTTTAGATGAGAGTGGAGCAGAAAGACTCTTGGCTAGAGGCGATATGCTCTTTATAGCTCCGGGAGTGGTAAAGCCGCAAAGACACCACGGTCCGTGGTTAAGTGAAGAGGAAATTAATTCAGTTATGGAATACTGGTCCAAGCAATCGGAGCCAGATTATGAGGATAGTGCCCTTAATATGCTAGAGGGAAGTGGTGGCGGACTAGCTTTGGATGGTAGTGATGCAAATGAGGAGCTAAATCCCGACCAAGAAGATCGATATGACGAAATTTTAGCTTGGGTTTCCACGCAAAAAACTGTGAGCGCCTCGCTACTGCAAAGAAAATTCCGCCTGGGCTACCCAAGGGCGGCTAGAATGATAGAAATTTTTGAGGCTGAGGGAGTAGTAGGACCGCCAAACGGAAGCAAACCGCGAGATGTGCTTGTTGGCAGGATGCCAGAAGTCTAAAAAGGCAACTGACAAATCAAAAATCTAGTCTTACCTTTATAATATGTGGCTAGTATTTATTTTCTATATTTTTGCACAGCAAGAATCCTATAAGGATATCGTGTCCAAAGCTCAGCGACTAACCCTTTTGCGTGAGCGCCCTAAGGCAGTGCAAATGTTAAAGCTCGTTTTAGATAAAAAACAATTACAGCCAAATGAAAAACAAGAAGTCGTCGCGGCCTTTGACCGAATTACAGAGGTCTTTTTAAAAGATCGAACCCAAACCCTATATAGCAAAGCAATATCGTTAAAATCCAAAGATACTGTTAGGGCGTTAGACGCTCTAGAGGAAGCATTAAGCCTCGAGCCTTATAATATCCTCCTACACCTAGAAAAGGCCGTTATTGCGGTAAAATCAGATGGTTGTAAGGATGATGCCGAAATGGCAAAAAAGGGTTTAGAAGTAAATCCTTACTACAAAGAAATGCTTGGTATTTATTACCAGGCGCATGTTTGTTTGGACCAGAGCTTAGATATCAATATAGATAGTGCAGTATCACCTGAGGGTATAGAGGCAATCTATATAAATGCTCTGCAATCTTTTTTGGTTAAGGATTACGCCCGTGCACTAAATAGCATAGACCAAGGAATAAAGTCCCATAAATATGCGGCTCACTTGTATTGGGTAAAAGACAAAATTTTACAAGTAAAGGGTCTTTCACAAGAGAATAACTACAGTTTGTGGCGGCAAGCTTGCAAGCAGGATGAAAACCCGCTAAAAAAATACCCATGGACAATCGATGTGTGCTCACAGCTTTTAAAAGCAGAAAACTCCAACTAATTATTTTAGTTGCCTTGCTATCAGCGTGTGGAATTAAAAGTGACCCTGTGCCTCCAGTAAATCCGGTAAATTGGGGCAGTGGCTTGCAAAAGTCAGATACAAACAAAAAGCAGAAAAAAGAGAAAAAAGATGAAAATCGCTAAATACCAAGGTTGTGGTAACGATTTTATAATTAGCGAAGATGCCGACTTTAATAAGCTAAAATCGAACACGGACATTATAAAAAAGTTGTGCCAACGTAAATATTCTGTTGGAGCTGATGGCTTTGTATATTTAGAAAAAAATGATAAGGGCTTCCGTTGGGATTTTTGGAATGCCGATGCTAGTGAAGCAGAAATGTGCGGCAATGCCGCTCGCTGTGTGGCTGCGTATGCTTATGATCGTTATCAATTAAGCCAATTCGTTCTCGATACTAAATGTGGCAAGCTTTGTCTTGCAAAAGCAGGTGAAGGCTATTCCGTTGAGATGCCAAAGATTAGCGAATTAAAAATAATTCAGGAAGACGTTTGTTTTATTAATACAGGTGTGCCCCATGTTTTGCTGATAAAGCCAAAAAATGAAAAAGCCCTTATAAAAGAATATCGCTATTATGATAACGGCATTGATGCGAGCGGTTGCAATGTTAGTGTTGTAGAAAAAGATTCGAAAGGCATAAAAGTAAAAACCTTTGAAAGAGGAGTGGAAGGTTTTACCTTGGCCTGCGGCACGGGTGCGGTGGCAGCCGCAGCGTACTTTCATCAACAGCAGGGCATGAATGATGTGGCTTTATCCATGCCAGGCGGTGACTTGCGCATCCGCTTTCAAAGCAATAAGGTTTTTCTGGAGGGCCCCGCCCTAAAAGTATTTGAAGGAGAAGCAAATGTATAAAGGTATTTACACAGCACTCATTGGCCCATTTAAAAATAATGTATTTGATGTTGAATCTTTTGAGCATTTAATTACCAGCCAAATACAAGCAGGTGTGGATGGTTTTGTAGTAAACGGTACGACTGCGGAAAGTCCTAATCTAAATCAAGAAGAAGTGCTGGCTGCATTACACATAGTGAAAAACCTATGTATGGAGCAAAAAATCATCGTTGGTTGTGGGTCCAATTCAACCCATAAAACCATTTCTTTAGCCCAGGCCCTTGAAAAAGAAGGTGGTTTTGACGCCTTTTTATTGGTTGTTCCTTATTACAACAAGCCGACACAAGAGGGTTTGTACCAGCATTTTAAAGCCATTCACGACAATACCAATAAGGACATAATTTTATACAATGTGCCTGGCAGAACGATAACTAGTTTAGAGCCAGAAACCTGTGCGCGGCTTTCGAAGCTCGACCGAATCGTGGGACTAAAAGATGCCACAGGAGACATGGAATACTATAAAAAAACGCGTGATCTATGCGGACCATCCTTTTCCATTTTAAGCGGTGATGATGCTACTTTTGCGGAATTCGCTTTGCTTGGCGGAAATGGTTGCATTTCGGTTCTTTCGCATTTGTTTGCAGCCCCAATGAAGGCGTGTTTTCATAAAGCTATTGAAAGCGATAGCTCTGCCAAGGCAGACTACGAAAGCTATCAAAAAATCTGCAAGCTACTTTTTCAAGAGCCGAGTCCTGCCCCGGTAAAATATGCATTGAAAAAAATGGGAATTATATCAGAGAATAGTTTGCGGCTACCGCTGGTAACAGTTACAGAAAATTTGGCACAAGAAATAGATCAAGAATTACAAAGGCTAAAAGTAATATGAAATTCATTGTATTTGGTGCGTCTGGTAAGATGGGTGAACTCATTATTAAAGAGGCCGAGGCAAAGGGTCACGACTTTCTTAAGGGCTTTTCTTCTGTAGAGGATTTAGAAGAAATTGTTCGTCCGGATGTTGCGATTGATTTCTCTCATGCTGATTTTTTTGATGAAGCTCTCTCGTATTGTATGGCAAACAAGATCCCTCTGGTTAGCGGAACCACCGGACTTAGTGGCGTGCAAGAGCAAAACTACCGAGAGGCAGCCAATGTAATTCCGTTGTTATGGGCGTCGAATACAAGCATGGGAATACAAGTTCTTCGAAGTCTGTTAAAGCCATTGGCTTGCATAGCAGATTGGGATTACCATATTGTAGAAAGTCATCATATTCATAAAAAAGATGCGCCATCCGGTACGGCAAAAACTTTGCAGCAGGACATTCAACAAATCATCCATAAAGATGTGGAGATCTCAGCCATTCGAGGCGGCGGTATTTTTGGTGAACACGAAATTCGTATAATGGGAGAGGCAGAGACAATAAGCTTAAAGCATACAGCACTTTCTAGAAAGCTATTTGCCCAGGGAGCTGTTAAGGCCGCGGAGTTTTTGGCTGGCCAATCTATAGGTTTGTTCACCATGGATGATGTTTTGGAGGTATGATTGAAAACCGCCATAGTTTCTGTTCTTCATACCAATGCAAAAGACTTAAAAGCTCTGTCTGATATGCTTTTGCATTTGAAAGATATAGCCAATATAGAAAAGGTTTCATCGGTTTATGAACTTACCCATGCAGACACGCCGGAGCAGGTGCAACACTTAAGCCCAATTGGACAGGCTTTAAGCCTTTGTTTTTTGCTAAGTTTTGAGGGGGCAAGCATGGAGCTCAATGAAAAATTAAAAGAGCTCGAAAAACAAAGCAACCAGGGATTAGATGGTTCCAGTATCTATGTACAGCTCTTAGCCTTTGAAAATGAGATTTCCATGTTGCCGTCCTTAAGCCTTCCAGATCCTAGTTTGCATACCGATGGCAAGTATTTAAAGCCCGCCAGTGAAATCTACCCCAATTATTTACACCCTGTTTTGGACCAAACCCTATCAGAAATACTTTATAAATTAGAAAATATAGATGGGGTGCAATTTTATGCGCGTAGTAAATCGCTGGAAGAATTATCGTAGCTAGATATATAAAGAAGTGTTAATTATACGATGATTAGGAGTTCAAAATGAAATTTTTTATTGATACGGCAGATATTGAAGAAATTCGCAAGGCCAATCAAAGAGGTTGGGTCGATGGAGTAACGACCAATCCATCCTTGGTTGCTAAAACGGGCAAAGACTTTCACTCCGTCATAACGGAAATCACCCAAGAAATATCAGGTCCAGTTAGTGCCGAGGTAATCAGTCTGGAAGCGGAAGGCATGTACAAAGAGGGCTTGGAGCTGGCAAAGGTTGCTGACAACGTGGTAATCAAAGTTCCCATGACCGAAGAGGGCTTAGTGGCTTGCCGTAAATTTTCAGCGGATGGCATTAAGACCAATGTCACCCTAGTTTTTTCTGCTATCCAAGCCTTACTAGCCGCAAAAGCTGGTGCAAGCTATGTTTCCCCATTCGTAGGTAGATTGGATGATATTGGCAGTCTTGGCATGGACTTGATTGAGCAAATCGTGCAAATCTATGGCCAATACAATTTTTCCACCGAGATCCTGGTAGCCAGTGTTCGACACCCCGCACATTTATTGGAGGCGGCGATGATGGGTGCCGATGTAGCCACCATCCCTTATAAGGTAATGCAGCAGCTTTGTAAGCATCCTTTAACCGACAAAGGAATTGATAAATTCCTGAGTGATTGGCAACAAAACCAATAAATGACTATTCATGCCTACTCAAAACTAATTCTTCTTTGCCTAGTCATTTCTGCCTGTGCCACTGGCTCCAAGGTAGAAGGTCTTGAATATTCAATTTTGAGTATCAAAAAAGCGGTGGAGAAGCATTTACCGGGGCCACTGCATTCACTTAGTGAAAACGGCAGAGTATACAAAACCAAAGCATTTCGCTTGCCCCTCTACTACCAAACCAAGGTCTATAAAACGAAGGGTCTTCTGCCTGAAAGGGCCTACGCTAAGATAGCGATATTAGGAGACAGAAGACCCTACACATTGGCTGTAGAAATTGAGATCGAAGAGCTCATGGGCATGCAAAACGGCAAGCCGCGTTATCAAGTCTGCTGCCGTCACCGGGAATACGAAAAGAACCTGGCCAAAGAGATCAAAGACTATCTAGTCAAACGTAAGGATAATCAGGACTTAATTGACGACTTTCGCCCCTTCTAAATAGACTATTCATAGGACTGACTAGTCAGAGTCTCGAACGGAATCGAGTATGAATATTGGCAGCTTAGGATGGCTCATCACATTTGCGTTTTTATTTATTCCAAAATCCCTTGGATTGTTGGAAGTTGCCTATTTACCTGAACTCAATATTTCTTTTAAAAAAACTACGGTTTTGTTGGCAGCTTTAAAAGATTCGCAGTTGCAAAACAGTCAAAGCATAGTCTTTCGAAGCGGCGAATTTGAAGAGCTTAAAATAGATCCGGTGCAACCAGAAGTAATCTCTAGCCCAAGCCAGCAAATAACGATCAATATTAAAGAAGGTTTAACTTTGTCGAAAGAAAACATTCTGTTTATCAGCCGGCAAAAAAACTACGAAGCTCTGGAAAGGCTTTCTGCGAATCTAGAGCCAGGTCAGGTAAATCGTTTGATGGCTAGTGGTAGTGCAAGGGAAATATTGGAAGATAATTACCATGTGCCAACAGTCAAAGAAGTGGCGAGAAAGCTAGTAGAAGAAGAATTGCAAAAAGCAGCAAAGCAAGAAACAAGCTCGAAGGATTTAAATATCAACCCACTGGAAGATCAACTGGAAAACCGCCGTTTTGTGGTGTATCGCCCGAAATCAAAACCGAAGTCCCCTTCGGACTCGCGTGATAGAGCAGATAATAAAGATCGCAAACGCCAAATTGCAAAAACTACGCCGCCAAAAGATGAAGGGGCTCCGGCTGGGGATGATGTGCAGACGGTTGCAGCTGCCTTTGTTGATGATAGCGAAGAGTCGATACCATCTAAGCAAGCACATAACATAAAAGGAACTTTCTCATTGGTGCAGGGAGTAGCCCTACTGCCGCAACATCGCCTGGTGATCTATCACGAATACCAAAATGAAGTTTTAAGCACTGCCCATACAAGTATTCAATCTGCAAGTTTTGATCTATATGTTGAAAGTTTAGTTGGCGAGATAGTAGGACATATTGAGGATGAGGATGGCTTCATCATTGCTGAAGGCAGAATTTCTTTGGATGGCATCAAGGACTCTAGCTATAAACTTAGCGGTTTTTATTTGCCTATAAGCCCATACTACAATGGCTGGTTTATTAAAACTATTTCTGCCTATTCATTTGATGACTACATACAAGTAGAGCCCAATGTTTTGTTTAATATGGCTGGTGCAAGGCCCATTTATGAAACGGGTGAGCAAGCATTGTTTGAAAATCGCTACATTGATAACGGTTCAACCTCAAATCTTTCGTTCCAGGGCAAGGGCTCATGGACTACAACAAAATATGTTGAAGCAGGGAAAAAACAAAATATTCCAATGTTTGACGATTCCATGGTGAATGCTTTATTGGCAACACTAAAAGATCAAGGTATGCAGGTAGATCCTTACTCAAATGGAATTATTTGGGGGAAAATTAAAACCGAGGGCAGAAGCGGGGCTGGAGCCAGGGTTCGTTTGTCACAGGAAGATGCTTTTGGGCCCGCTTATCTAGATGATTATTATCTTGCAAAGACAGATCTACCCATTACCACTCGCAACGGTTATTTTATTTTTGTCGGAGTTCGACCAGGGCAACATACTTTGGAGTTCTCTTTCAGAGGAAAAAGGGTGGCAAAGGCCATCGAGGTTTCTAGAGGAAATATCTCCTATGTTGATATAGATTTTAATCAAAAGGTACGCCAGAAGTTAAGCATTCAGCAAATGCATGAAGAGGTAGAGTCTGAAATAGAATCATATATTGTGGGTAACAGTGATACTCAAGTGGTGCAATCGCAACCGCTAGTGGTTCAATCAGTAGCAGCCAGTACGACCAATTTATTTGAGTTCCGATTAAAAGAAGGTGCCTTTATATATCGAACTCATCTTAGTCAGAGCCATAAAAATGTCGCATTGAAAATGTTGCCTGAAGAAAAGCTGGATGACTACTATGCGAAAAATCAGTGGGATAGTGCCATAGTGGGCTTTATAGAAGATATAAATACATTTTCGGCTGTGTTCTTGAATCAACAAAGCATTGAGGAGCAGATAGTTTATTTTGATAAGAATGGCGATTTGATTCCAAGTTTTGAAGTGAGTTCGAGGTGGCAAGAAGTTACGGGCTATATCATTCCCAATGTGCCGCCGGGCTCACACCACTTGCAAATTTTTGATACTAGCGGCCAGCAAAGCATTCATTATATTATTCATTCGGAAGGTCTAATTTATCTAATTCCACAAAGCTAATTTGTTGGGGATATTCTTTGTTAAAGAATAGGTCTTTGTAGCGTTCACCATAAAGGGCAGCCAAAAAACTAGGGTAAAAATTTTGCGAGGCAAAGCCAAAGCGACGTGAATCATATCTACGAATGATTCGGGTAATGTCCTTTGTCCCTAAGGCTTTGGTGGCCCTACGCATACCTGATGGCCCGTGGTTATAAGCAGTAATTGCTAGAGGCCAAGATTTTAATATATTCATTTTTTGCTTAAATAAAACGGCGGCAACTTCGGTAGAGGCATAAATATCACTTCGAAGATCCTTGCCTCTTTTGATAAGCCCTAATTTGCGTCCTATATTTGGCATGATTTGCCAAACCCCTTTTGCTCCAGCTTTGGAGTGAGCTTTAATATTGAAGCTAGATTCCACCAGGGGAACTCGCGTAAGCTCTAAAGGCAAGCGATGTTTAGAAAAGATCTCCTCCATATTTTCTAGATGCGGAGCGCTTCTTTCTAATCCTTTTAAGAAATGGTCTCGCTGCCCGACTTGTACACGAATTCTTGTGGCAGCTGCGCGAATATGCCGAGACTTCCTAAAGTGTTGTAAAATAAATTTTTCATCTTCATTTAAGTTGTGGTGTGATTTTTTTCTGGCAAGTCGGTTCAAAGTATATTTCCAATGGGCACGGCGCTGGTTTAATTTGCGTTTTGCCTTATGGTAACGGGCCCAATAAGCCCCTTCGCCCTGCATTTCTTTTTTTAGATCAAAGACCTCATACACAACCCATGGATAATCCGCATCGTGTAGAATGTGTAGGTTAGAGTCATATTTAGTATAAATATTTAACCAAAAACCGACTCGTTTTTTTAAGGCCTCAGGTATGTGAAAATCTTCACTAATTCGCCTATCAAAATCACTAAGAATTCTGCTAGAGCTCAAGTCTAAATTGTTTAGAGCAATGGGATGCGATAGTGGGCTTGGTATATATATGTCTACCGGCTGCTCCATATAAAAAGGTACCTGATCTATATAGAACAGATCGATACTGGCTGGCAGCCTATTGGCAGCGTATAGATGAAAAGAAAATAACAGGCTAAGTAGCATAAGCTATATAGGAGCAAGGCCTATGCCTATTTTAGATAGTCTATATTGCATTTGAGCCAGTGGGTGACGGAAAAGGGCATACACTTTGAAAGAAAGTGGCATATTAGCCCATTAAAACCAAAGGTGACCACGGATCAAATTAGGCGATTTAGTGCTTAAACCGGGTCGGCTTTTATTATAAAAGCTATGGTATGAGCAAAGCACAAGAGTCCTTTAGTTTGCAATTTTTAGGAGCCGCAAAAACCGTGACTGGTAGCAAGACCTTGCTGCGAGCTTTTGGCAAAAAAATCTTGGTCGATTGTGGGCTATTTCAAGGTCCAAGGGAAATCCGGCAATTAAATTGGCATAAATTCGAAGGGGCTGAACAAATCGATGCTGTCATACTTACCCATGCCCATATTGATCACTCCGGATATTTGCCCAAGCTTTCCAAAGAGGGATTTGATGGCCCCATTTACTGTTCGAGTGCTACCTATGATTTGTGTAAAATTATGCTGCTAGATTCGGCGCACTTGCAGGAAGAGGATGCAAAGTATGCTAATAAAACCCGGCATTCCTCACACCGGCCCGCTTTGCCCCTATACGAAACAAAAGATGCTCACCGGGCATTGAACTTGTTTAAAACGATAGAGAAAAACAAGTGGCAAGAAATTTTCCCTAATATCTCCGTTCGTTTACTTAGATCTGGCCATATTCTGGGATCTACTTTTGTGCAAATCATGTTAAAAAATGCGAAGAAAAATACGATCATCACTTTTAGTGGTGATATTGGAAATGGTCGGCAAAACGTGATTAAAGATCCGGTCTCTTTGGTAGAGACGGATTATTTAGTTATGGAGGGAACCTATGGAGATCGAAGCCAGTCAAAAGAAGACCCCAAAGAAATTTTAACGAAACTAATTCATAAGATATACAAGAATAAAGGGGTTTTAATTGTACCTGCCTTTGCTGTAGGTAGAACGCAGGAAATATTATACCTGCTTCGCAAGCTAGAAACAGAGAAAAAAATCCCTGAAATACCTGTATACTTGGATAGTCCCATGGCCATAGAAGCTACCGAGATCTACTTACGTCATATGGAAGATCTAAAACTAGATTTAAATGAAGATGGTTTTATGGAGCCCTTAAGTTCGCATGCATACTATCCTACTCAATATGTAGAAGAGTCTAAAAATTTATGTAAAAAAGATGGTCCCATGATTGTGATTTCCGCCTCTGGAATGTTAACTGGTGGGCGTGTGCTTCATCACTTAAAGACCAGGCTTCCGAAAGAGGAAAACATTGTCCTTTTTGTCGGTTGGCAAGCGGAGGAGACCAAGGGGCGCTTGCTGCTTCACGGTATACCCAAAATTCATATTCACCATGAAGAAATTGAAGTGAAGGCACAGATAGCATCTATTGACAGCTTGTCGGCACATGGTGATACAGAAGATATTATTCGCTGGATACAAGGTATCGAAAAAAAGCCGCGTCTAATTTTTCTCAACCACGGTGAGCAGGCGGCATTGAACACTTTGCAATATCGTTTACAAAAAGAAGTGCAAATGCAAGTGGTAGTGCCCTCCATGAATGAAGAATTTAGAATTGAAGAATGAATTGCTTATGCAATCTAATTTAGAGTATGATCGTGCCATCTATACGGAAAACTTAGTGAGGTGATAATGTTTTTAATTACAATGATTATAAGTCAGATATTATATGCAGATAGTTTCAAATGGGATGACTCGCCAGAACAAAGAGAGGCTGAGGCCAAAAGGCAAAAGCAAGAAGAGCCAAAGCAAAAAACTAAAGCGGGTTATAAATGGAAAGAGAAAGAGGAGCCACGAACAGAGGGCAAAACGAAAGAGTATCCGCCGAAAGAATGGCAGCAAACGCATGCAGTGGATGGCAAGCTGCCGCCAGATTCCTCAAAATTTGACGAGCCATCTCTAAAGCCCATTCAGCGAAAAGATCATAAGGGACAGCAATAAGCCCTTGCTAGTAAATCTTGTTTTTCTTAAGATCCTAGCTACAACGAAAGGATTTATCTATGAAACAGATTTTACTATACACTTCTATTCTATTTATGAGCATCTCGACGGTTGCTTGTAGTACTTGCGACAAAAATAAGGGCCCACGTGCCAAAGCGAAGCTTGAGGCAAAAAGTGGGAGCAAAGTTTCAGGAAAGGTAAAATTCAAACAAAAAGATGGCTATGTTAAGGTTTATGCCAAAGTAAAAGGTTTAAAGCCTGGAGCTAAGCATGGCTTTCATATTCATGAAAAGGGTGATTGTTCGGCTGCCGATGGATCCTCTGCTGGCGGACACTTTATGTTAGGCAAACAAAAGCACGGTGCCCCTCATGATATGTCATCGCATGTAGGGGATATGGGAAATCTTGAGGCAAATAAAAAGGGTGAGGCCAAGTTAAAACTAAAACTCAAAAAAGCCAGCTTAGATCCCAATAATGAAGCTTATATTGTCGGTCGAGCCGTTATTGTTCATAAAGGTACAGATGATTTGAAAACGCAACCGACTGGTGCAGCAGGAGCACGTATCGCTTGTGGACTAATAAAATTAAAAGATTAAATCACTTTTAAATTCTGGTCTTTATACTCTAAAAGACTGGCGATTCGTTTTCCATCAGGACCGGGCTCTATCCAGACACAAGTTTGTTTAGATAGAGATTTGGTGCACTCTACATCTAAAAATGCGGGGGACCAAGTGCCCGAATTAAGGTGCTCTACTACACCAATAATTTCATGCCGCAGGCGATGAGTGTGTCCGTATACAATGCGCCGTACTTTTGAAATTTGACTGGTATAATTCATAATTCTTTCACGCGGCTCTTTAAACTCACCAACCAAAGAAATGATGGAGCGAGCATAGAAAATAAAGAAAGGCGTAAACAATAAAAGCGGAACAAACATCCAGAAAAATGAAATGTCATAAACTAGTTTTACAAAACTAAAAATTTGGAAAAGCACGAGCAAAAAAATTAAAAACAAGAAGGCTCGATCTAGCCACAGTTCTTGTGCAATCATTAGTGGGTTGGAAGTAGCGGGCTGCACAGCTAGCTCTCGCATTTCTCGAACCATTCGAGAGCTTGCATTGGAACGATAAGCAATGTCCTCAATTTTATCTTCGACTTTTAAAGGGTCTTTGTGTGAGGGATAAAAGAGATCTGCAATGGAGTGAATCAAAACGGCACTTGCACTCCACAGCCATGTAAAAACCAAAAAAGGTTGTTTGCGAGCCATATATTTGAAAAATAGACTAATATAGTCTTTGGCGGACATAATAAAATTGGTGTCTATATAAGGATTGATAAAGCCCATTCCGTTGATCATATAGCGAGTTGCAAGGTTGCCAAAAGGAATGCGCATATGTATGCGGTTATATTTAATTAAAGTTGGATGTATGGGATTGGCGCACACACAATAGGGATCATACTGGTGCCCATGCTCAATCAAAGTGTCTTTGTTAGAAATATAAAACCATTGGCTAAAGCGTAAATTATATTTTAATTCTTCCGGTAAGTGAAAAAAATTGCGCAGCTTTTTTTGTACTCCAGAAAAAAGCAGTTCAATGTCATGGTTGCCGGTAATAAAAATAACGCGATGGCCTTTTAATAAGAAAGAGCGAATCGCTTGGAACCATTCTGGGTGGTCATGAATGATAACTTCCATTTTAAAGATGGCCTTTTCTTCTTCTGAAAAAAGGCCTCGGCGCTTTTCTACCCAGGACACATGGTAGGTGGGCTCCTCGGGAATTTTGGTTACACTATCAAAATCAAAGATATCGCCGTTTAAAATCAATTCGATAATGGGCTTTTCCTTGTCAGAAGATTCCAATATGCGCTTTTCCGATAAGCTTAAAAAATCAGCAAAGTCCTTATCAAAAAAGAATTCCTTGGTTTTATACTTCTTCCAAAGAGGGTTGTCGGGCTCACTATTATGTGCCTCTGTAAGATGCAAATCGGAGACAATAATGCTATAATCGGCAGCGCTAAAATCAGGTCGTTTGTTGGTTTCCACTGTCATTTCCATATATTAGAAGGATTTTCAGTTTTTTCCACCTTAAATGCTGGGCGTTTAAAAAGTCCAGCACCCTGCATCTTAAAATACAGAAAAAACTAAGGATATTGCGAAAGACCTTGATTTAAACCGCCTAGGTTCGATTTAATGTACAGCGAACCCAATTTATGGAGGTATTTGTGGCAGAGGTATTAGTAGTTACCAGCAAGATTAAAAAACATATTAAAGAAACAGGCGGATGTAACACTTCTGCAGAGACCGTAGAAGTTTTAAGTAAGGCCGTAGAAAAACTATGTCAAAAGGGTGTAGATGCTGCGAAGGCAGATGGTCGTAAGACAGTTATGGCACGCGATATAGTGATTGATCACATTTAAAATTTTAAAACTTTGTTAAGGTTTGAATGGCGCCCTTTGGCGCCATTTTTTTTACATTTTTAAAAAATCCTCCCAAGATAAAATCGAAATATTTAATTCCTTTGCTTTATCTAGTTTGGACCCAGCGTTTTCACCGGCCAGCAAATAGTGTGTCTTTTTAGAAATGGAGGAGCTGACCTTTCCACCTCGAGATTCAATTTGCTTTTTTATTTTGCCGCGCTCTTCCGGCAGCGTACCCGTGATAACAAACGTTTTTCCAGCTAGCTCGCTACTTGCTATTTCGGGTTTTTTAATTTCAATACCTACTCGTAATAATTCCTCAATTTCTTGTCGAAAATTTTTAGAAGATATGGTTTGTAAAATGGAGCGAACTAACTTTGGACCTATATCTTCTACCTCAAGCAAATCTTCTTCGGAAGCACCTAGAAACATTTCTAGGCTTTGAAATTTTTGCGCTAAATTTTTTGCGGTCTGCTCACCCACAAAACGAATACCTAGTGCAAAAATAAAATTTGCCAAGTCGACATTCTTTGATTGTTGAATGCTGTCCAGTAAATTCTGAGCAGACTTTTCTCCCATTCTTTCTAATGCCAATAGGTCTGACTTTTTAATTTTGTAAATATCAGAAAAGGTATGTACCAAATCCTTATCTACAAAGGTGTCGATCCATTTGTCTCCCAGCTTGTCGATGTTCATAGCCCGTCTAGAGGCAAAGTGTTTTAAGCCCTCCTTGATTCGCGCCTCACAAAGTGGATTCGGGCAACGAGATTTCACCTCTTCTTCTTCCTTGATGGTTTCCGTTTGGCATATAGGGCATTGCTTGGGGATTTGAAAGGCCTCGGTCTTTTTAGGGCGCTTTTTTATCAGCACCTCTACAACTTCGGGGATCACATCACCAGCGCGGTGAACCACTACGCGATCTCCGATTCTTATGTCCTTGCGATCAATCTCATCTTGATTGTGTAAAGTGGCGTGGGTTACCGTGACGCCTCCGACATCGACAGGCTCCATTACGGCAACAGGTGTGAGGGCACCAGTGCGGCCAACTTGTACCACAATGTCCTGGATGGTGGTTTCCGAGCGCTCCGGGGTAAATTTAACGGCCGTGGCCCAGCGGGGATTCCTCGCCACAAAGCCAAGCTCATTTTGTAAATCTATGGAATTTACCTTTACGACAATACCATCTATATCAAATTGTAGATCATGGCGAATGGACTCAATCCACTTATAGTACTCCTCAACTTTAGCAGGTCCCTTACAAATTTGATTATATTTATTGGCAATTTCTGGGATTTGAAGTTTACGAAAGAGTTCATACAATTCTGAGTGCTGCTGAATCGATATGTTTTCACTTAAACCAACGCCGTAAGCATAAAAGATTAAGTTTCGGCGTGCGGTAATGCTGGGATCTAGCTGCCGTATGCTACCTGCGGCGGCGTTTCTGGGGTTGGCAAATTCATTTAGCCCCTTCTCGGACTGCCATTCATTGAGCGCTAGAAAGTCTTGCTTGCGCATGACAATCTCTCCTCGAACTTCTAGCAAGGGTATATTCTCTTTTAGTCGTAGCGGGATGGCTTTTATGGTTTTTACATTTTGCGTAACATCTTCACCAGTTATACCGTCACCTCGGGTAATCGCGGCAACCAATTGTGAATCTTCGTAAACCAGTTCAATCGCCAGGCCATCTAGTTTTAGTTCGCAATAATATTCAATTTCCTCATCTGTAGCGAGAAACTTTTTAACGCGCTCATCAAAGGTGTAAATATCTTCGGTATCAAAAGAATTTTGTAGGGAGAGCATCGCAATACGATGCTCCTTTTTATGAAATTTATCAGCGGGCTTGCCGGAGACTCTCTGTGTGGGGGAGTCGGGCGTGACCAGATCAGGGTGCTTCGCTTCCAATTCCTCCAACTCCTTATAGAGTTGGTCGTATTCATAGTCGCTAATCGTTGGCCGGTCCTCAACGTAGTAGGCATAATCGTGTTTATGGATCTGCTCCCTTAGACTATGAATTTTTTTCTCTACACTTCCCTTTGGCATAAAATCAAGATAGTGAAATCTAAGCTAAGGGTCATTCAGCAACGCAATGCAAATGCTGATTGAACCTTCTTTCTAGCTGGTCTAAATTCACAGCGCCCACCAAAGGAGAAATTGTGATCGATAAGGATAAGGTTTTACATATAGCCAAACTGGCTAGGCTGCATCTTAATGAGCAAGAGGCCAGCCAGTATGCGAAGCAATTATCGGATGTTCTAGGTTATATTGATAAATTGAATCAGGCGGACACACAAGGGGTTGAGCCTATGGTGACAGCCAGCCCGATTGAGACTGTTTATCGTGCAGACGAACCAAAGATGGACTTAGGCGTGGAGGAAAAAATTAAAAATGCGCCAGAAACATCTGGCCACTTAATTAAAGTACCACCGGTGGTGAGCTAAAATGAACTTAGAAACAGCAAAAATTAGTGAAATTGTAAATTCCGTTCAGTCCAACAAAATATCTGCCGCTGAGGTCATGCAGTTTTTTTTGCAGCGCGCGCGTCAGTGGCAGGATAAGACCAACGCCATTATAACCTTTAATCCAGAAGCAGAGGCGCAGGCAGCAAAATTGGATGCGGCCATTGCAAAGGGAGAGCAAGTTGGGCCCTTAGCAGGAATTCCCGTAGTGGTGAAGGACCTGCTCTGCACGAAAAATTTAAAAACCACGGCAGGCTCGAAAATTTTGGATAATTTCGTGCCCCCTTATTCATCTACAGTTGTGGAGCGTTTAGAAAATGCAGGAGCCATAGTATTAGGAAAAGCAAATTTGGATGAATTTGCTATGGGATCTAGTAACGAAACTTCTTATTACGGAAATGTGAAAAATCCTTGGTCCTTGGAGCATGTTCCGGGAGGCTCTAGTGGGGGCTCAGCCGCTGCTGCTGCCGCTAGAATGGCTCCACTTGCTATTGGTACCGACACAGGTGGCTCAATTCGCCAACCTGCTAGCTTTTGCAATGTTGTGGGTTTAAAGCCAACTTATGGTAGGGTAAGCCGCTACGGCATTGTTGCCTATGCATCTAGTTTGGATCAAGCCGGACCGATGGCCAACTATATTGAGGATGTCGCCTTGGCTCTTGAGGTGATAGGCGGAAAAGACCCCCGAGACATGACCAGTGCAAATCAGGCCGTGCCGCAGTTTTCAAATATACAAAAGGAAGTTAAGGGCTTAAAAATTGGTTTGCCGAAAGAATATTTTGGTGAGGCACTTTCAAGTGAGGTTCGCAGTATTTGTGAAGAGAGCATTGCAAAGTTAAAAAGTGCTGGGGCTGAGTTTGTGGATGTTGAAATCCCGCATTTGGACTATACAATTGCAACCTATTATATAATTGCCACATCGGAGGCCTCGTCCAATCTTGCTCGCTATGATGGAGTTCGTTATGGACACCGAAGTGAAGATGCCAAAACCTTAGAAGACTTATATTGTAACACTAGGGCCGAAGGTTTTGGAGAAGAGGTGAAGCGCAGAATTATGCTAGGAACCTATTCCCTGTCGAGCGGTTATTATGATGCCTATTATTTGAAGGCCTGTAAGGTTCGCCGCCTCTTGCAGAATGATTTTCTCAAAGCCTTTGAAAAAGTAGATCTACTTTTAAGCCCGGTCACAACAAGTGCAGCCTTTAAGGTTGGCGAAAGGATCTCTGATCCACTAGAAATGTATTTAAACGACATTTATACCACATCTACGAATTTGGCTGGTTTGCCCGGCATGAGTGTCCCTGCCGGCTTTAGTTCTGCAGGCCTACCCATTGGTGTGCAGTTGACGGCTCCACATTTTGCAGAGGATAGACTTTTTCAAGTTGGTAAGGTCATTCAAGATATGCAAAACGTAGCAGACAGGAGGCCGCAATGATCATTCATGACTTTGAGTGCGTCATCGGTATTGAGGTGCACGCCCAGTTAAAGACAAAGACAAAGCTTTTTTGCTCTTGTCCGACAACTTTTGAGGCTGGCGACAATGAAAACACTTGCCCCGTATGTATGGGGATGCCCGGCGTTTTGCCTGTGTTTAACAAAGAGGTATTAAATTTTGCCATCAAAACAGGCCTAGCGCTGAATTGTGAATTGGATTCTGCCTCGGTCTTTGCTCGTAAAAATTATTTTTACCCAGATCTTCCAAAAGGCTACCAAATTTCACAATACGAAAAGCCGATTTGCAAAGAGGGTTATGTAGACATTGTGCTTGCTGATGGGGAGCACAAGCGAATTCGTATAGAAAGAGCTCACCTTGAAGAAGATGCTGGTAAATCCACGCACCATGGAAACTATAGCTTGGTAAATTACAATCGCTCCAGCATGCCGCTACTAGAAATTGTTTCAGGTCCCGATATGCGTAGCCCAGCAGAGGCCGCTGCTTATGTAAAGTCGCTTCGGTCGATTTTGCAGTTCATAGAAGTGTGTGATGGTAACTTAGAAGAAGGTTCCATGCGTGCCGATTGCAATATTAGCATAAGAAAGCAGGGTGATACGGGTCTTGGAACAAAAGTAGAGTTAAAAAATCTGAATTCATTTCGCTTCATAGAAAAGGCGCTTACATTTGAATTTGAAAGACAGGTGGACGCGGCTATGTCGGGTGAGACGATCATTCAAGAAACGCGCCTCTATGATAAAGACAAAAATAAAACTTATTCCATGCGATCCAAAGAAGATGCACATGATTATCGTTATTTTCCAGAGCCAGATGTGCTTACGCTAACTTTTGAAGAGGCATTGGTTGATAAGATAAAAAAGGATTTACCCGAGCTCCCGTTAGCTACAGCCAAGCGCTTTGTTAGTGATTATGGTATACCTGAATACGATGCTGTGGTTCTTACGCAAAGTAAGGCGCTGGCGCTTTACTATGAGTCGGCGATTGCAGACACAAAGAATGCCAAGGCAGTATCGAATTGGATTATGACGGAACTATTGCGCGAGCTAAACGACGCTAAAAAATCCATCGAAGAAAGTCCTATTAGTGCGAAACAGTTGGCAAAAATGGTAGAGCTTGTAGATGCAGGAACTATTTCAGGCAAAATGGCAAAAGATGTTTTTGCTGAAATGTGGAAGACCTCCAAAGACCCCGAGCAAATCATCGATGAAAAAGGCATGAAGCAGGTCTCTGATGAGGATGCGCTGTTAAAAATTATTGAGGAAGTAAAAGCGGCCAATCCTAAACAGCTAGAAGAATTTAAAAGTGGTAAGGATAAGCTTTTTGGCTTTTTTGTTGGTCAATGTATGAAGGCCAGCAAAGGGCAGGCCAATCCTAGCGTCTTAAATAAATTGCTAAAGGCTAACCTTTAATGCGAAAAGCGTGCATTGATATTGGCACCAACTCGGCTCTGTTATTAGTAGCGGAAAAACATGAGCAAAACTGGTCCGTGCTATATGATGACGCCAAAATCATTCGACTAGGGGAAGGCATGAAGGTGTCAGACGGCGGCGCACGTTTTTTACCTGAGGCCTTGGAGCGCTTGGACCAATGTCTAGGAGACTTTTGCCAAAGTATTTCTAAGTATTCCCCCGACGAAGTAAATTGTTATGCCACAGCCGCAGCTCGTAAGGCGGAGAATAAGGAAGACCTGTTGGCAATATTTTCGAAGCACGACTTAAGTCTTGATATAATTACTGGTGAAAAAGAGGCGGAACTTACATATTTAGGAGCGAATTTTCAAACCAATATCGAAGATTATAGTGTGATTGATATTGGTGGCGGCTCCACGGAAATATTGTGGAAGGAAGAAAATCAATTGGTGGGCAAAAGCCTGCCTGTTGGAGCTGTTGTACTTAAGGAGAGCTTCTTTTTGGCAGATACCTATCAGGAAGCAGAGATTCGTTTGGCAAAAGACTATATTTTAAAACAATTAAACACACTACCAAAGACAGAAAGCATTCATAGATTGATTGCTGTAGCAGGCACACCAACTACGCTAGTGATGTGCGAAAAAGGCCTTAGCCAATATGAAAGAGAGAAAATACATGGAGCTGTTCTAAATCAAAAAGATATTGAAAAATGGCTGCAAAAATTCAACACCACACAAGAGGATCGTTATAAAATCGTTGGACTAGAAGCCAAGAGGGCCGATATCATATTTGCTGGCACTCTTATTCTATTAGAGACAATGCGCTACTTGAATATAGATACTGTACTTGTTTCTGTCGGTGGGCTTCGCTATGGTGGGTTGTTAAAATGATGGTTTTCTTGCTCTCATTGGTATTTGCTTTTGAAACTCAAAGCATTCTGGTAAAGGACATATCTCTAAAAGTAGAGGTTGCAGATAGTGATGCTGAAAGATCACAAGGTATGATGTATCGCAAAACCTGGGGAAATATCGACGGGATGTTGTTTGTTTTTCCGCAAGAAAGAAAATTGAGTTTTTGGATGAAGAACACTCTCCTTCCTATATCGATAGGTTTTTTCTCTGCTCAGAAAATACTGGTCGACATTCAAGATATGCAGGTTTTGGGGCCAGAGCAAAAACCTAAAAACTACGAATCCCGAGCTCCTGCCAAGTATGCCTTAGAGGTGCCAAAGGGCTGGTTTGAAAAAAATAAGGTGGGACTAGGGTCTAGATTAAAGCTGAAATAGAAGCCTAACCCTACTTAAGCCCTATTTCTATTGTCCAATATCCAACAAAATGATTTTTCTTTCAAAATACGTATGCTTAAATGAATTTAGATAGATATTTAGCACCAAAGGATTGGGCCTATGAAACAGCTATTGAAATTACTTCTCATATTATCGTTTTTTTCTATAACGTTTATTTCCTGCTCTTCTAATCAGAGCGAAGAAAGTGGTGATGTTACTGCCGCTGAGGGTTTAGAGGAAGGAGATGAGTTCGCAGATGACTTCGGAGATGAATTCGATGCGGAGCTTGATGGCGAATTGGATGCCGGGGGCTCAGATGAATTAGGCTCTGACGATTTTGGTAGCGATGAATTTGCTGAAGATGATTTTGGTAGTGAAGATGAGTTTGCCATTGATGATGGTGAGGACGATTTCTTTGATGATGATTTTAGCGAAGATGTTGGTGATAGCGGCGATGCCATGGCCGATACAGGGACAATGGACGATGGCGGAGATGATTTCTTTGCAGAAGATAGTACAAGCGATTCCTTTGCCGATAGCGGCTCGCTAGAGGAAGAGGCTCCTTTAGTAGAAGATAGCGGTACAGCCATGGAAGATTCTGGGGACAGTTTTGCAGATGATAGTTTTGCTGACTCTAGCGCTAGTTTTGATGATAGTTTTACAGAAGTGGACAGTGGCTTTAGTGATAGCTCCATGGCGGATAGCTCTTATGAAGAAGTGCAAGAAGAGCCTGTGCGCAAGTGGATTCCAGTAAAGAAGATGGCAACAACCCCCTTTAATAAAGGCGGTCAGTTGTTAAATACGATTTATATCATTCGTGATGGCGATACCCTAGAATCAGTAAGCCAAAAAATATATGGAAGTGATCGTACAGCGGATATATTGGCAGCTAATCCGCATTTAAATCGCAGCTTTAGCGTTGGGGATAAGATTTATTACAATTCTCCCAACCGTCCAAATGATAGCAATCAGATCATTACCTATTATGAAGATGTAGGAGCGCAGCCGCAAACCTACGTATCTCAGGATGGTGATAACATTCGGGCTGTAGCACAAAGTCTGCTTGGACATCCAGAGTCGTGGAAAGAGGTTTGGGCTACGAATATGAATGTAGAATCAAAGGGAGTGATTCCTGGTGGTTTGGAGCTGCGCTATTATCCTGAGGGAATGCCAGCACCATCGCAGGCGGTTGCCTCAAATGATATGCCGCCTCCGCCAGAAATGGAAGAGCCGGCCATGGCAGAACCAGAGATGGCAGACATTCCACCGCCACCACCTGCACCGGATATGGAAGAGCCTCAAGTGGCAGCAGGAACTGTGCAGCCTCCAGTGGTAGAACCACCACCCCCACCTCCGCCACCTGCTGTAGCACCACCACCTCCGCCTCCACCTCCGCAACAGGCCAAGGTTACGAAAAAAGGCATGGGTGGATTGAGCAACATGAAAGTGATAGCTTTAGGTATAGTACTGATTTGTGGATCCTTGCTATTCTTCATTTGGAAGAGAAAGCAAAATAGAAGTTCCATTAATATGGGTGAGACTCAGATCTAAAGTCTAGTTGGTAATAAACAGGAACAAGCCCCATTATTTTAATGGGGTTTTTTTATGTGAGTTTTTCAAAGATATCGTTCAAAACGGCTCGTCGATCTTGGCGAGTCTCCTCAATAAAGTACATAAGATCATCGACAATTTGCACATCGCGGTTATTGCAATGATAAAACTGTACGCCAGCACCATATTGGTTCTTCCACACGATTTTTGCCGTTAAATTGCGCTCTCGCGAGCCAACCTTGAAGCGTAGGTTGATTTTTTCAGATAGATCTAGTCCATCGGTGGTGGTTTTTAAGAAGGCACCGCTTAAGCTAATATTCAAAAGCTGCCCTTGGATCTCGCGGCGACCATAAGTCTTACGAAAATCAACGCCCACATTTAAGGGAATGCGCTTAGCAGGCTTGATATCAGAGCTTAGAGTTTTCATTGCTACCTCCATCCCTATTATCGGCCAAAAATCAGAAAATTAAAAATTTCTTTAAAATTATTAATAACTTAGACCATTTTCCTGTGTCCCTTTGATACATGTATCATATTGCTACGGCAAAGATTTTCAGTTGACTTATCGGGCAGTGCAGTCGATAAAAGGTACACCTACTAATAGTTCTTAGTACTTCACAATATTCAAGACAGGGTTCCAATCTATTTCTATAATCAAGGAGTATTTAGTGTCGGAAGATACCCAACAAGAAGAAAAATCCAGCAAAACTCGTCCACGTAAAAAGGCTGTCGATCAAGAGTCTCGCTCTGACAATGATAGCTCCGAGAGATCTCCCAGAGAGCACAAGCAAAAGCGCCGCTACGGCAAAAATAGTGGGTCTCAAGGAGGGCGTAATCGCAACAACAACTCCCGTAGAGATTTAACCTCCAACATTGAGCAAAATGACTATTCTCCGCAAGAAATCGATGAGGACTTACAGGTGGAGTTAACCGAGGAAGAGAAAAAAGACCTCAGCTCAAAACATTTAAAGTCAAAAAACATTCAAGAGTTGGCAGATTTGGCGACAAAATTAGGTGTGGAAAATGCAGCCGGCTTAAGAAGACAAGATTTGGTATTTGAAATTTTAAGACGGGCAGCTAGGTTTGGCGATATATATGGAAGTGGATGTTTGGAAATCCTTCCGGATGGTTACGGATTTTTACGCTCTCCCGATTATAACTACCTACCAGGACCAGATGATATTTATGTAAGCCCTTCGCAGATTCGCCGCATGGGCCTGCGCACAGGTGACTACGTAACGGGTACCATTCGCCCTCCTAAAGATGGCGAGCGCTATTTTGCTTTGCTAAAAATCGAGAGTCTTAACTATGAAGAACCAACAAAAAATAAAGAAAAGATTCTTTTTGATAACCTGACCCCTCTATATCCAGAGGAAAAACTAAATCTTGAGAACGAGCCCAATAACTACACCACGCGTGTGATAGATTTAATGGTTCCATTGGGTAAGGGGCAGCGTGCACTGATTGTGGCTCCTCCTAGAACAGGTAAAACAGTATTGATGCAAAATATCGCGAATGCGATTTCTAAAAATCATCCAGAGGTACAATTAATTGTATTATTAATAGATGAGCGCCCAGAAGAAGTTACTGATATGGCGCGTACAGTAAAAGGCGAGGTAGTCTCTTCTACTTTTGATGAGCCGCCTACTCGTCACGTACAAGTGGCGGAGATGGTTTTAGAAAAAGCCAAGCGTTTGGTGGAGCATAAACACGATGTGGTCATTCTATTGGACTCCATTACGCGTTTGGCGCGTGCTTATAACACAGTTGTGCCGCCATCTGGCAAAATACTTTCAGGTGGTGTGGATTCCAATGCTCTTCATAGACCGAAGCGGTTTTTTGGTGCTGCCAGAAATATCGAAGAAGGCGGTAGTTTGACCATCATATCCACCGCCCTTGTGGACACGGGCTCACGCATGGATGAGGTAATTTTTGAGGAGTTCAAAGGAACGGGTAACGCCGAAATTCATCTAGACCGCAAGCTCATGGAAAAACGTATCTTCCCTTGTTTGGACATCAATAAGTCTGGCACTCGTAAAGAGGATCTCTTAATTGATAGCGCTGATTTGAATCGTATATGGATTCTGCGCAAAGTACTGGCGCCTATGAATGTGGTGGACTCCATGGAGTTTGTTCTTGATAAGATGTCTTCAAGCAAGACAAACGCCGAATTCATTAAGCAGATGAGCGGCTAAGTATTTGAAATGATTACAAGATGCTACATGAACCGGCTTGAAAATAGGCATTTTTCTGCTCGACAAGACTTTCTGGTTTATGTTATCAAAGCCATCTAATTGAGGTGATATATGAAAGCGGAAATTCATCCTAAATATTATGCTGATTGCAAGGTAACTTGTGTTTGTGGCAATAAATTTGAAACAGGAGCAACCGTTCCAGAAATTAAAGTGGAGATTTGCTCAGATTGCCATCCTTTTTACACGGGTAAGCAAAAGCTGCTAGATACCGAAGGTCGTGTGGAGCGTTTCAACAAGCGTTACAAAAACTTTCAATTTCGTAAGTAGCCAATTCAATTTGTTTCTTTAGGCAGGTCTAAGTATACTTAGACCTGCTTTTTTATTTCTAGAGGTAATATGTTTAAACAACTTGAAGGAGTGGAGTCTCGTTTTGAAGAGTTAAACATACGCTTGCAAGACCCAGAGGTTACATCGAATCAACAAAAATATCGTGAACTCATGAAAGAGTACTCTGATTTAAAAGAAGTGGTAGATGTTTACCGAAAATACAAACAACATTGCCAAAACCTTGCTGGAAACAAAGAAATTCTAGAAAAAGAAAAAGACCCTGAGCTTCGTGAAATGGCAAAAGAGGAGCTTGGAGACCTAGAAGAGAAAATTACGGATCTAGAAAAAGATTTGAAAGTACTGTTGTTGCCCAAAGATCCAAATGATGAAAGAAATTGTATTGTAGAAATTCGCGCAGGCGCTGGTGGTGATGAAGCGTCCTTATTTGCACAAGAATTATTTGAGGCCTACTGTCACTATGCAAAAAGCTTTGGTTGGAAAATAGAAATACTTTCTATCTCCCAGGGCAATGTAGGTGGTTATAAAGAAGTATGTGCGATGATAAGCGGAGATAAGGTTTACTCCCGTTTGAAATTCGAAAGTGGTGTACACCGTGTACAGCGAGTACCTAAAACAGAGACTCAAGGGCGCGTGCATACTTCAACAATTACAGTTGCCGTTCTGCCAGAGGCTGACGAAGTCGATGTTGATGTGAATCCGGCCGATGTTCGTGTGGATGTTTACCGTGCCAGTGGAGCTGGTGGGCAACATGTAAATACGACCGACTCCGCTGTGAGGCTTACGCACATACCAACAGGTATTGTGGTAAGTTGCCAAGATGAGAAATCGCAACATAAAAACAAAGCAAAAGCATTTAAGGTCTTGTACGCACGAATTTTGCAAGCACTACAGGAAGAGCAGGTGCAAGAGGCTTCCGATGCACGATTAACTCAAATAGGTACAGGGGATCGCTCAGAAAGAATTCGTACTTACAATTTCCCCCAAACACGCGTAACGGATCACCGCATTGGCTACACAACACACGCGTTAAATGAAATTATGCAAGGGGATATGTCAATTATCGTTGAGCCTGTTATCGCCCACTTTCAGGCAGAAGCCTTAAAAGCTCAGGGACAAGTATGATTTTAAAAGAGGTACATGAAAAAAGTATCCAGCATTTTCAAAAAATAGGTATTCCCAGCGCAAGATTGGATGCAGATCTTTTATTGGCTCATGCCCTGGATTGTGAGCGCATTGATTTGTACACACGTTTTGATTCTCCATTAAATGAAAATGAGATTCAAAAGTGCCGAGAGCTAATTCGTAGGCGAAGTAAAAAAGAGCCCATTGCCTATATTCTTGGTAGCAAGTCTTTTTTCAAGTCAGAATTTCTAGTAGAACCAGGAGTATTAATACCTAGGCCAGAAACAGAGCTGATGGTGGAAAAAGCCCTGGAACTTGTTGATAAAGACGAGGAATATTGCATTGTCGATTTAGGCTGCGGAAGTGGCTGTATAGGGCTAAGCTTATTACAAGAATTGGCTTCGGCAAGTTTGATTGCCGTGGATCTATCAGAAAAGGCTTTGGAAATCACAAGAAAAAATGCAGAGCGTTTGGATTTATTAGATCGTGTGGATTGCCGACAAATGGATCTCTATGAAGAGAGCCTAAATCTAGATTCAGCAAAAAAACATATCGTAGTTATGAATCCGCCTTATATAGCAAAGGATGATAAGCATATTACAGAAGATGTTTTAGACTTTGAGCCTAATGAGGCTTTGTTTGCCCCGGAACAGGGCTTGGCAGCCTACAAAACGTGGCTTGCCAATATCCAGCCACAAATACAAAAAGATGATTTTTTGCTAGCAGAATATGGTTGGCAACAAAAAGATCAGCTAAGACAAATATTAGATGCGCAAGGCTGGAAAGAAATTCATTTCTTTAAAGATTTAGCTGAGCACGATCGCTACTTTTTAGTAAGGAATCAAGATGGATAAGATGATTATAAAAGGCGGAAAGGCCTTGAATGGAAATGTACAAGTTAGTGGGGCTAAAAATTCTGTATTACCATTATTATTCTCGACCCTATTAGCAGAAGGAGAGCATTGTTTTTATAATGTACCGAAATTATCTGATGTATACTCCGCGATTAAGTTGCTAGAAGCCTTTGGCGTGGAAACAGAATGGAAAGACGATGCTTTGTTAATTCGTGTTGGACCACTTAAAGCGGTAGAAGCCCACTATGACATTGTCAGAAAGATGCGTGCTAGCATCTTGTGTATGGGGCCGCTACTAGCTAGAACCGGCGAAGCAAGTGTTAGCTTGCCTGGTGGATGTGCCATAGGATCTAGGCCGATAGATTTGCACCTAGAGGCCTTTCAGCAAATGGGTGCCGAGCTTGAAAACCAAAGTGGTTATGTAAAGGCGAAGGCAAAACCTTTAAAGGGTGCGCAAATTCTATTTGATATAACCACTGTTGGTGGAACCGAAAATGTATTGATGGCAGCCGCACTTGCCGAGGGAACAAGCGTTTTAGAAAATGCTGCTAAGGAGCCAGAGATAGTGGACTTGGCAAACTATTTAAATAAAATGGGTGCCAATATTAAGGGTGCTGGTAGCTCCATTATTACTGTGGAAGGAGTCAAACAGCTTAAGGCAAATGAGCACCATGTTATTCCAGATAGAATCGAGGCGGGAACCTTATTAATTGCTGGGGCAATTAGTGGGGGACAAGTAAAGGTAGAAAAATGTCGCCCAAAAGATATCGAAACCCTCATTTTAAAACTTCGAGAAGCTGGGTTTAAGTTGAATGAGGGTGAAGACTGGGTAGAAATTTTCCCACAAAAATCCTGGCGCGCTGTGGATGTGACCACAGCGGCTCACCCGGGGTTTGCTACGGACTTGCAGGCCCAATTTATGGCTCTAATGACATTGGCTGAGGGCACCTCCGTAATAAGCGAAACCATTTTTGAAAATCGTTTTATGCATGTTCAAGAATTGGTGCGAATGGGCGCAAATATTATACCCAAAACACGAGTTGCAGTGGTGCGAGGCAAGGCTGGGTGCTTGAAGGGCGCGCCAGTCATGGCAACTGACCTTAGGGCTAGCGCCTCTCTTATCCTAGCAGCGCTGGCAGCTGAGGGAACAACGGAAGTCCTAAGGATTTACCATTTAGATCGGGGCTATGAAAAACTAGAAGAAAAGCTAGCCCGCTTAGGAGCAAAGATCGAGCGCGCAAAAGAATCCTAGACCCTAGGCTTTGTAGTTTCTATAATGAAGCTATGACATGCATTTTTTGTAAAATTATTCAAAAAGAGATTCCTGCAAGCATTGTTTTTGAAAATGAAAATGTATTGGCTTTTAAAGATATTTCTCCAAAGGCTAAGACACATTTATTATTTATTCCCAAACAACATATTGAACGTTTGGACGACATAAACAATGAGAACGAAGAAATTATTGCGCAGCTGTATTCGGCAATCATTGAGTTTGCAAAGAAAAATGATTTTATCGAGTCAGGCTACCAATGCAAAATTCATGTTGGCGCTGGTGGAGGGCAAGAGGTCTTTCACTTGCATATACACTTTTTATCACAAAAAGCTCTAAATGGTTGAAGAACAAATACTCTGGTTACTTAAAGATGCAAACGGGAAAATATTCGGTCCCTATGAATATGAAAAACTATTTCAGTTTATAGAAAATGGTATTCTAGGTGGTGAAGAGCAAATTGCCGTATACCCAGATGGTGACTGGCAAGCCATTTCTCGAGACATGCAGCTCAATGAGAAATTACTAGAGCAGTTAGAAAAGCAACTAGAAAAACCTAGTGATGCAGAAAAAGAAGAAATTCTACAAAAAAGTGAAGTCTTCCAAGAACCGAGTGAAGAGGGTATAGCCGATGAATCTGCACGCGATGTCGGCACCTACATTCAGGCAGATGAGGATTGGGCAGAAGAGCCAGAAGAGGAGAAGGCCAACACCTCATCTGTATCCGTTTCAACAAGAACCATAGAAGTGAAGCAAAGAGGTTTAGATAAAAAAAGGTTCGGCCGTTTTTTAATCGTTATTTCCCTTTTAGCAATCGTATTCTTGCATCTTAGTGAAAAAGGCAGCTCTGAAAAGACTTCTTTAATCATTGAGCCAAGAAAAACAAAAGAAATTTTGGAGAGCGCACAAGAGCAGCGTTCAAAGCTGATTCAAGCGATTAATTTTTACAAATTTGGAGAAAAGGAAAACTATATATCTGCTCGAGATATTTTGGTAAATGCCGTAGAAAAGAACGCAAAAAATACAGATGCCCTGGCCTTACTTTGTCTTGTGTACAAAGAATTGTGGAGCTTTTCTGATAAAACATCTGCAGATAAATTGGTAATAAGTTCTTTAGTTCAAAGATCTACGCAAGTAGAAACTTTTTCTGCCCCAGCTATAACGTGTAAAAGTGTGCAGTCTTATTTACTTGGAGACTTTGCTGCAAGCAAACGTTTTACCCAAAGAGTATTAGAAGATGATGTAAATGCTGTTACCTTTTATTTTCTGTTGGCCGAAGTACATAGAAGCTTAGAGGAGAGGTCCAAAGCAATACAAAATTACCAGCAAGCATATCGCTTTTGGCCAGAATGGTTATTACCAAGAATTCGAGAAGGACAGATGCGATTACAAATGGGCCAAGTAAGCGAGGCAAGAAAAATTTGGTTACAAGTCTTGCAATCTAGTCGAGATAATGAATCCGCAGCAATTTTATTAGCACATACGGACTTGTTTCAATACCAAGACATGTCTTCAGCAAAACATTTTATTAGCGCATTTCGTAAGACTAGCTCTCAAGCTGAGCCATCTATAAAGGCCCGGGGCTTTGAAGTCTTAGCCTCTTTAGCAGAGCAAACAAGTGATGATTCCGCTGTAGATTATGCAAAACAAGCCTTACAGTTAGATAGTAGGTCGCGATATGCAAGGGCAATATTAGAGAATTTGGGTGATGGCGAAGTAATTAGTGTGAAATCTACTGCTGAGGCCTATATTGCTAGCGGTGATTTGCTTGCAAGCCAGGGTCGCTATGCTGATGCACAAGCGGAGTATAAAACGGCATTTGACCTAGACAATAGCAATTCTATGGCAGCCTTTAAAGCAGCTAGGGCGCTTTGGAATTTGGATCAACAAACAGAGGCCATAGCCTGGGTAAAAAAAGCCATCAATGTAGATCCGAAAAACTTTGATGCTGCTATATTATTGGCGGAATTTTATGGTAAGCGATTTAACTTTCGTGAAGCATCTAAACAATTATTGAGAGCGCAAAAAATCAGTCCAAAAGATTACCGGGTATATTCTACGTACGCAGATCTAGAATTTTTACGGCGCAACTATCCGTCGGCCATAAAGAATGCAGAATCCGCATTAAAATTATATGATGCTGATGTAGATTCCCTTTATGTTTTAGTAAATGCCCATTTGCAACTAGGAAATATTCGAGAGGCGCACTACGCAAGTTCCAAAGCAGTGGAACTAGAGGCAAACAATGCAGAGTCACAAACAAAATATGCTCTAACCCTATCAAAATTTCAAAGCCCCACGGCTGGCATCAATTATATAAAAAATCTAGTTCATACTTATCCCTCTAATTTGGAATACCGTATGGGGTTGGCCAAGGTCTATTATGAGAACGATAAATTTTCAGAAGCACTAGCTGTACTACAGCAAATTGAAAAATTGGTTAAAGATAAAAAGCCTTTGTATTTACTTATGTCACAGATATATGAAGGTATGAATGATTATGAAAACTCACTAAAGTCACTTTTATCCACTGCTCAGCAAAGTCCTTCCGATCCTAAAATTTATTTTAAAATTGGTGTTTTGCAATATAGAGCTAAAAAGTATCAAAATGCTTTGGAGCAGTTTCTAATGACCAAGCAATTAAATGAAAATTACCCAACATTATATACCCGCATCGGAGAGAGCTACTTAAAGCTGGGGCAATATGATAAGGCTATGCAAGCGGCACAAAAAGAAATTCGTAGAAACCCTAAATTGGCAGATGGCTACTTGCTTGCAGGGGAAATTTATTTATCTAATGGTCACTATTCAAAAGCTGCAGGGCAATTTCAGAGAGTGATACAAATTAATCCAAACTCTGCCTACCTTTACATAAAAATTGCTAGAGCACATCGTCTTGCCGGAAATTACGACTTGGCCAAGTCCATGTTGGCTGTTGCAGGAGAGAAAGAATCGGGCAATGCCGAAATCTATAAAGAAACAGGGGCCTTGCTACAAGATACGGGTAACACGCTGGAGGCGATTAGTTCCTATAAAAAATATTTAAAATTGAGTCCAAATGCAGGCGACAGAGAAGAAATAAAGAGTATAATAAGATCGTTAGGGGGCTAAATGGGAATCTTAGCAGATACACAACAAGGCATTAGAAAGGGCACATCCAGTTTTAGCCTTTTGTTGTTGCGCTTAGTATCAGCAACTGTGGTTGGCTACACGATTGCTTTAATTGGTAAGGGGCTTATGTTCTACGAATCGCTTGCTTTTTGGTTCGTGTTTTTTGTTTGCGTAGGTCTTTTTATGCGAGCCACAAAAAAGTGGGCCTTTGTTGGTGTAATTGTTTTAGACCTAGTTCTTTTTCTTATAGGCCTACTACTTAGAATGTATGTACTGGTTGCTCCAGGGGCTTAATTCGTTTATACCGAGCTTAGGGAGTTGCAATGCTTGACATAAAATTGGTCGAAAAAGAGCCAGAGCGTTTTAAGAAATATTTAGAATTACGTAATGACAATCCCCATGCGATAGATCGCTTATTGGATCTAAATCAAACTCGCAAAGATGCACAAGCCATTGCAGAAGAAAAAAAATCCATTCTTAATTCTGTATCAAAAGAAATCCCCAAATTAAAAAAAGCAGGGGAAAACGTAGACGATAAAATCAAGGAAATGCGGGATCTAGGCCAGGAGATTAAAGACTTACAAGAACAAGCTCAGCAAGCCATTGACGCTTTTGAAAACGCATTGCTAATGATTCCCAATATTTTGCATGATTCTGTGCCTCCAGGAAAATCGGAGGAAGAAAATCAAATAGTTCGCAGTGTAGGAGAAAAAACACAATTGGCCTTTGAGGCCAAAAGCCATGATGATTTAGGAGTTGAGCTAGGCCTGCTTGATTTTGAAAGGGCTGCCAAAATTACTGGGGCCCGCTTTTGTGTACTTCGCAAGTGGGCGGCTAGAATGGAGCGTGCTCTAATCAATTTCATGTTAGATTTGCATACAGAAAAGCATGGCTACGAAGAAATGATCCCGCCATTTATGGTAAACGGTAATAGCATGCAGGGAACTGGCCAGTTTCCTAAGTTTAGAGAAGATGTATTTCATTTAGAGTCTTATCCGTATCATTTAATCCCCACCGCCGAAGTTCCGGTTACGAATTACTATGCCGGCGAGATTCTAGATGTGGATATGTTGCCACAAAAATTTAGCGCCTACACCCCATGCTTTCGTTCAGAGGCCGGCTCTCATGGAAAAGATACCAAGGGGCTAATTCGACAGCATCAGTTTAATAAGGTAGAGCTAGTGCAATTTGTGCATCCAGATAAATCCTATGAGGCCCATGAGGCACTCACTTCCCATGCAGAAGAGGTTTTAAAACAATTGGAATTATCGTATCAGGTGGTTAGTCTATGTTCTGGTGACATCTCCTTTGGTGCGGCCAAATGTTATGACATCAATGTATGGCTTCCAGGCCAGCAGGCCTATAGAGAAATATCCTCTTGTTCTAATTTTGAAGACTTTCAAGCTAGAAGAGCCAACATACGATTTCGTGAAAAGGGCGGCAAGCCGCAGTTTGTTCACACACTTAATGGATCTGGTTTGGCCGTTGGTAGAACATTGATTGCTATATTTGAAAATTATCAACAAGAAGATGGCAGCATACTAATCCCCAAAGCATTGCAAGTCCATATGAAAGGCGTAAAGGTAATTCCTAAAGACTAAGGTCTAGTTACAAAATTCTCCATATATAGACTCAATCTTATTCTGCAAGAGCCGATAAATTTTTTAGATTCGGGAGGCAGATTTGAAGCGTTGGGTAAAAAAATTCATTGATCAGTTTGAAACGGAAGGCTCTAACAGACAAGAATATACAACAGAACAAAAAGAGATCAATGAGGAGCAGGCCACGGTCCTTTTTGTTATGGACACGCTTTCTAAGTACCTACTAGATTTTGAATCCTATCCTACACGCAAGGCTAGAGGCCAAATTGATGAGATGGCACAAGAGATCATCAAGCAAAACCCGCAGACTCTGGAAAAGGCATTCTTTCGTTTTCGCCAGTTCTACTCAAGTTACCGTGTTAATGAGTATACTTATATACAAAAGACCTTTGATGATTTTCGCAATATCATTTGGGATTTTGTGGAGCAATTGCATGGTGATTACGAGGCGGATGCTTGTGAGGCAGAACTAAAGCAGCATTTTAATGATTTAAAAGAGGCTGTGGAGGCTAATTCCATAGATGATTTAAAATCCACCTCGCGGCAGTTTATTGATACCTATATTGAATATCAGTTTAATAAGGATAAACGAAAATCAGAAAATATTCGTGTGTTTCAAAAGAATTTAAAAACTATTAAAAAGCAATTAAATGAAGCGCAACTTAGCATGCGACTAGATCATTTAACAAAGGCCTATAATCGCAAGAGTTTTGATGAACATATACAAAAGCATATGCAGTTATCGCAAGTGAGTGGCGATCCTGCCTGCCTGGTTATGTTAGATATAGATCACTTTAAAAAGGTAAATGATAATTATGGGCACCAAACGGGCGATGCGATCTTGATTGAGTGTGTGAAGCTCTTAAAAGAGAGTTTTGGCCGGGACCAGGATTTTGTGGCTAGAGTAGGCGGCGAAGAATTTGCTGTGGTCATGTCAGACACAAATGTTAGTGCTGCCATTGATATTGTTGAGGCAGCGATGGATAAAATTCGAGAAACTGTATATGTAGAAGATAATCATAAAATTCAATTCACAATTTCTGTAGGCATTGCTCAACTAAAGAAAAATGAAAATGTTGATGAATGGTTAAAGCGAGCAGACGAAGCGCTTTATCATTCAAAAAATACCGGGCGGGATCGCTATACGGTATCAGGTGCCGAGAAGATTGGAAAAGTTAGCTAGGCGCATAGCTGGCTTTGCTTCTTATTTCTAATAAAATAGATACTTTTATTATTTGTAGATAATATTTTCTTATTATATGGAGAAAATTTTAAATCTTTATAATAATTATTTGAATCAATGATTAAGACTTCTGACGCTTCTTTTAATGTTATGTTTACATCTCTATCTTTGTCGCCAACGAAAAGGTAAATCACATGTGGGGCTCCCTTTTGGCAGAAAGCATACAGACCTTCTGTTTCCATCCCTGTCTTTAGTACTTTGTTTGATATTAAATTCTTCCAGGTTAAGGCGATATAATAATCTGGATTTTTTTGCATAGTATTGTCATTTAATAATCCATAGTCCGAACCAGATAGCGTTTGCCGTATAAGTACTTTGTTTTGATTGAATGCTGCATAAGCAAGATGATTGGCAAACCAAAGTGCAGAGTAAAAATGATCACTAACACCCGGTTCACCTCCACATTGTGCCGGTCCCGTTTCCGTTAACCAAATTTCTTGGATATTATTATTTTTTGCAATTTTATGTACTTTGTTTTGCGCTTTATCAATCTTCATCCACACATTTCTTGAGGCCATATTTTTTTGGTTCGCAGCAACAAGTTGTACGGGACATCGCTGAGATTGGCTAGGATAATAATGCCAAGAAAGCACTTCTAAATCGGCCTGAAGTTTCTCAGCGATTTTTTCTGTGCTTGCAGTAAAAAAAGCAAATGGTTCATTAATGTATGGCCACCAGGCATTTGCTGGTCCCATTACTTTTGCTTTAGGGTAATAGCTTTTGATTCGTTGTTTTAATTCTAAATACTCTTTGACATATTGCTTGGCAAAAATTTGTCCTGACCAACCATAATTCAAAAAGAAAGCATTAATCTCATTACCAATTTCAAAGTAGTCAATTTGATAGCCTTTTTCTGAGCTGGATTTAAGAAAGTCTTCAATAGGCTTTATATTAAGTTTTTTTTCTTTATCTCGATATCCTGGGCCAACATTTAGGACCATAAGTATTTTCATGTCCATTTTCTTTTTATATGCAAAAATATCGTCCCAAATTTTTTTGCTCAGCCGCGTTTGAAATCCTTTTGGGAGGGGTTCATCTTTGTATTGGTCGTTAATATCATAAAATAGTGAATCAGATTCACTGCCTCCTAGACGCAAAATAAATGGTTGTAAATTTTTTGATAGTTCAATGAATTTAGGGCGATCAAATACAAAGGGTATAGCTCGGATGCCGCCTCGCCCAGCAGCAAAATCCATACTGCCTTCCCACCACTTGCCTCCAGCTATTTGCGCCCAATCTAAAGCAAATGAAAGGTAATACTTTGAGGTTTCAAAATGAATTTCTTCACTATGTTTCAGCTCTAAATTGAGCGATCTTTCTGGTTTTGTACAAGAAAGAATTCCTAGCAAGCAAAGTAAAGAGCAGACTATTTTATGCATTGGAATAAGGACTTAGCATATATTTGTTGTGGCGAGCAATACTTTGCTCGTGTCCATATCTTTTACAGAGCCCGTTTTTTTAGTCATCTGCAAAGGTTCTAGTCAAAATCAAAGGCATCTGACTTGGTATCGTCCTTGCAGCTTGTATAAATGTACTATACCCAAACATTCAGTTGTCTCAAACTGAAACACTTTAAAGGGGTAAAAGTGCGTATCTTCACGTAAATTTTTTTTTGCGCTGGAGGTACTATGAGAGTCTTTTTTACCATTTTTTCCATAATATTAATATCTAACACTCTTTATGCTCGGGGCCCACTGGGCATAGCAAATATAGCCAAATCTGTTGAGGCTTTAAAAAGTGTAGATTTGTCCAAATCAAAGCCACTTGTGATAGCGGTAATTGATACCGGAATCGACAAAGAGCATCCCGATTTAAAAACGCACTTGTGGAAAAACCCGGGAGAAATGGGGATAGATAAAAACGGCAACGATAAATCCTCCAATGGCATAGATGATGACGAAAATGGCTATATAGATGATCTTCATGGATGGAATTTCATTGAGGGCAACCACAACTTAAGTGATCGTCATGGACATGGCTCACACGTAGCAGGAATTGTTTTAGGAAAATCAAAACCAGCATATTTACAAGGAACAAATTTACCGATTCAGATAATGGTTTTAAAGTACTTTGATCCGGAGATGGATTTTTCAAAGGTAGTGGACTATACAACTGAGGCCATTCGTTATGCTGTTGCAAATGGTGCAGATATCATTAACTACTCCAGTGGAGGTGATGCCTACTCCTTTTTAGAAAGAGCCGCCATTCAGCAAGCAAAAGATAAAGGTATTTACTTTATCACCGCGGCTGGCAATGAAGGGCGTAATATTGATAAGCGTTCTTATTATCCTGCCTCCTATGATTTGGACAATATTATTAGTGTGAGTGCCGTAGATGAAAAGCAGCAAAAAGTAAAATCTAGTAATTACGGGTCAAGCGTAACCACCGCTGCGCCAGGAAAAGATATTTACTCGACTACTATCAAAGGCAAGTATGCAAAGATGACCGGAACTTCGCAGGCCACCGCATTTGTTGCAAGAAAAGTGGCGGCCTTTAAGCTTTTAGTGAATCATCAAGATAAATGAGAAGGGGCTAGATCCCTTGGGTCGGCCACTTCTTGATCTTTTATTAAATCCTCTTCACCTTCGCCATGTATATAAGTTTTCTCTTTATAATTTTTGGATACAAAAATATAAATCGTCGCTACAACCAACATGGTAATGGTAAAAAACCAATAATACTCAGGCCCAGTAAGCTTAGATGTACCATCGGGGTTTTGAATAAAAAAGTTAACCGCCGCTGTAAATGCATTTCCTAGCGAAACTGAACAAAGAAAGATGGCCATGATAATGGATTTCATGGTGTGCGGTGCCTGTGTGTAGGAAAATTCTAAGGCAGTAATGGAAACCATGACTTCGCCAGCAGTAATTAGGGCAAATGCTGCTAGTTGCCAGCCAATAGAGGGAACCATTCCCTGCTCAATCAGACCTTCAGCAAAAGCGGTTGTAGCAAAGGCAGAGGCCGTAATAAAAAATCCGATACCAATTTTTCGCAGCGGATTGAGAGTAAAAACTCGGTTGATGGCCGGATATACGAAGTATGTAAAAAGCGGAATGTATAGTAAAATTAGCAGAGGGTTGATGGCTTGTACTTGTGAGGGTAGAATCTCGTAATTAAAAATAAAACGATCCATATTTTCTGCTTGCAAGACCCAAGCACTGCCTGTTTGGTCGTAAAGTGCCCAAAAAAAGGCGACAAAAATATAAATCACGGAAAGTTTTAATATTGCTTGCAGGCCTTCGCCGCTAAAGGCTTGTTTTACAAATTTTTTGCCCGCGGGAGGTATATGAATAAAAGATTTTCTTCCCATCCAAAACACCCAAGTGGCCAATATCATTAAGGCCCCAGGGATGCCAAAGGCTACACTAGGACCATAGACCTCCAGAAGCCAGGGGGTTGCTAACGTAGAGGCAAAAGCACCCAGATTGATGGAGAAATAAAACCAACCAAAAATGCGGCTCAGTAAATGTTTGTTCTTCGGACCAAACTGATCGCCTACATGGGCCGAAACGCAGGGCTTGATACCGCCAGAGCCGATAGCAATTAGTGCTAAGCCAATTCCTAGGCCAAGGCGTGTTTCATCCATTGCGAGTGCAATATGTCCCATACAGTAGACAAGAGATAGGGTAATAATGGTTTTGTATTTCCCCCAAAAAATATCGGACAATAGAGCGCCAAATATAGGCGCAAAATAAACGGCAGAAGACCATGTGTGATACCAAGCCTTTGCCTCATCAGGGCTCATGGGGTCGACGTTCCCAGAAGAGTTCATCAAATACTTTGTCATGAAGATAACAAGGATGGTGCGCATCCCATAGTAAGAGAAGCGTTCTGCCGCCTCGTTACTAATAATATAGGGTATGCCGCCAGGCATACCCGACGTAGTTGTCGGTTGCTCTTTGTATTTTGCCACTAATCCCCCCCAGGATTTGATTTGCATTAGGGATACATAAAAGAAATTAGGCTGGCAACGGCAAGGTCGTTTTGGCACCGGAATTTTTGGTTTCTTGATATTTTGCTACAGGCTCAATAAGGGGGGACGGGGTGAGCTGGTAAATATTGGGCTTACAAGTGTTTAAAAATTTTAGATTCATTAAGTTTTTTCAAAAAATCGCAATAATATCAATTCCGACAATAAACTTTGATATATATAACGCGATCTAAGGGAAACTATAGCAACAAGGTACACAGTATATTTCCTTAGGCGAATGCCGAGATTGTTTTACAATAGGGAGAGTCTTAAATGTTAAAACTTATGATAATTGGTTTTTTGCTTACTAGTAGTATTGCTAGTGCCAATTCTCTTATTCAACAACTGGTTGATAGGGGGATCCATAATATAGACTCAAGCGAAGTAGGTGAATACCAAAAAGCGATAAGAAAGGCGGGAGAGGCGGGAATCTCCGATAGAGTAAAGAAGCAGCTCATTTCTATTATTGAAGCAAATGTAGATAGTAAATATTTAAGAGATAGGCAAATGGGTGAAATCCATACTGCGGATGCAATATTGATTTATGTCGCTTTTGAATTAGCAAGGCTTGGCGAGCCAGTATTTCTTTATGAATGGAAAGATGACAATCGTCATAGCAGAGTCGTAAAAGTGCTTATGCTTGCAAGACAATCTCGAATGGATTTGTGGCGTGGAAAGGCTTTTGAGGGATATACTATGCTGGTATCTGCCACCGAGCACACAGCGAATCAATTAAGGCCAGTAGAAAAACAAATGATTAAATTGGATATTCAGAATGCTTACCCATCACGTGATATAGCTGTCAGAAGATTTGAGCTGGAAAAAATGGCTCAAGCCCTTGTCGCCATTGAGAATATCTAATTTGCTAAAATAAAAAACCGCCAACACCTTTGGTGCTGCCGGTATTTTTAGTGGCGGAGGGGGTGAGATTGTTTCGGGCTCCTGCCCTCAACCCTTCGCAAAGCTCAGGGCTCCTCCGGAGCTTAAAAACACCATCCTGGTATTTTGATCGAACTCCGTGCATTGTTCCAATGCTAACCCACAAAATAAAAAAAACCGCCAACACCTTTGGTGCTGCCGGTATTTTTAATGGCGGAGGGGGTGAGATTCGAACTCACGAAGGGCGTGAACCCTTGCCAGTTTTCAAGACTGGTGCATTCAACCACTCTGCCACCCCTCCGCGGATGGAAGCGCCAAGATAATCAGCGCACCAAGGAAGGGCAAGAAATACTTATTTTAGTCCCCCGCATAAGCTAAATATTGTGCAATAATATGGAGATAAGTCCCTTATAGCGAGTGAAAGGCCATGATAAAGCAAAGCTTGTAATTTTTATAGACCTAACATATGATTGCAAAGTCTGTTGGGGAACAGATGGGAGTGCAAGGATGCAGTCAAGGGGGGAATATGCTTCATTTACTGTTAGCACTGGGTGCAGGGACGCTCTCTTTATCTGTGGCGCAAGCAAGTGACACAAATTTTATCGAACAAATCTTAGAGCCCAAAGTAATCTACGGAGAAGACGATCGTCAGGATCTTTATGAATTGAATGATCCCTACCGTATCACTATGGCGGAGTCCACGGTTGCGCTAGTGAAAGCGTACAAAGTACAGGGCCATGGAGAGCGGTATTTTCTTAAGGGCTCGAATTATCAAAAAGCTTATGGTTTGTGTGAAACAGAACGTTTTATAGAGCAAGACATTAGCTCCTATTGTACGGGTGCGCTGATTGATAAGGATAAAGTTTTGACCGCTGGCCACTGCGTACGAAACAAATGCGGCTCTGAAAAATATGTTTTTGATTATAATAAAAAGACAAAATACAAAGATGCCTACGAAATTCCTGCCTCTAGCGTTTATTCTTGCAAAAAAGTGCTTCATCGCAGTTTAGAGGGTGGCAAAGACTTTGCCATCGTCCAGCTAGACAGGCAAGTCTTGGACCGTGAACCCTTAAGTGTGTATCGCGGGCAAGATTTACCAAATAAGACTTCCGTTTATGTCATGAGTTACTTGGCGGGTCTTCCTCTTAAATATTCTGGTGATGCCTACATTCGGGACAATCAACCGCAGCATTTTTATATTGTAAATACAGATACCTATGGGGGGAGCTCCGGAGCCCCTGTGTTTGATGAAATCACCAATGAGATCATTGGTATACTTTCAAGTGGAGAAATGGACTTTGTAGCTGAGCCAGGCAGTGCTTGCCAGGTATCTCAACGCTGCGCTATGGATGCTTGCCGCGGAGAGTTTGTCACGAAAATGACCAGTATCCTAGACGCGACAAACGGGGATCTGTAGCTTTATATTTTCAAAAGGAAGAACTTCCGCTAACATAATCCCACCAGGGAGAAAATATGAATGCATTACTAAGTCAAGATCGAGGCCCTTATGAAACGCCTATTTTTAAAAACTACAAAGTTGAGGACTATCTCCCAGCCCTAAAAGAATCCATTCGGATTGCTAAAGAGCGCTTAGAAGAAATTAAAAGTATAAAAGAACCCAATTTTGAAAATGTCATACTTGCACTAGAGGATATGGACAAAGAGGCAAATTTTGTTAACACCATTTATTATAATTTGTATAGCGCGCATGCCAGCCCGGAGCACCAAGCCTTAGCTTCGGATATATCGGCTATCAATGCAGAATACTCGAACGATATCAGTTTGGATGAAAAACTCTTTCAGCAAGTAAAATCGGTTTATGATAAACAAGAGCAATTATCACTTGGCATAGAAGAAAAAAAGCTTCTGGAAGATGTGTACAAATCCTTTGTTCGCAATGGTGCAAATTTAGAGCCTGAGAAAAAAGAGCAATTACGTGATATTGACAAAAATCTTGCACCTCTTAGCTCGAAGTTCTCAGAAAATGTTTTAAAGGCCATCAACGCTTTTGAGCTTTACCTTGAAGAAAAAGATTTGGAAGGGCTTCCAGAATCCTTTGTCGAGGCGGCAAAGCATGCTGCCGAAGAAAAGGGGAAAGCAGATCAATATTTGGTAAGCTTACAGGCACCAAGTTTCATTCCCTTTATTACTTATTCTAGTCGCCGCGACTTAAGAGAAAAGGTGTGGCGAGCCTATACCACGAAATGTGTGGAGGGAGAGCTATCCAATAAAGAGATCATTAAAAAAGCCGTCGAATTAAGGCACAAACGAGCCAAGCTTTTGGGTTTTTCTTCACATGCTGATTATGTGTTAGAAGAGCGTATGGCTAAGTCCGTTAGCAAGGTGGAAGACTTTTTAGAGAATCTTTATCAGGTAAGCCGACCAGCAGCGGAAAAAGATGTGCAAGAGGTGGAGGCATTTGCCAAGAAAATAGATGATTTAGATAAACTCATGCCTTGGGATTTCGCCTACTATTCAGAAAAGCTGAAGGAGCAAAAATTTGGTTTCCATGAAGAGGATTTAAAACCCTACTTTTCTTTAGAGAAAGTTATCCAAGGTGCTTTTGGTTTGGCTAAAAAACTTTACGGCATTGATTTTCGAGCAAATTCCGACATTGATACTTATCATCCAGATGTACGAGTATTTGAAGTGATTTCCCCGGAGAATCAAGTTCAGGGGATTCTTTACGCCGACTTTCATCCGCGAGAGACGAAAAGATCCGGCGCTTGGATGACTTCCTACCGCGATCAGTATGTTGATAATGGGGAGAATAAAATCCCGCAAATCAGCATAGTATGCAACTTTACCAAGCCCACGTCGAAAAAACCCTCTTTACTCACATTTGATGAGGTGCAAACTCTTTTTCATGAGTTTGGTCACGCGCTTCATGGACTTTTATCCAAAGTGAAATACAAATCACTTTCCGGAACCAATGTGCTTTGGGACTTTGTAGAGCTACCCTCTCAATTTATGGAGAATTTTTTGTTTGAAAAAGAGGTGTTAGATTTGTTTGCCGAGCACTATGAAACAAAAGAAAAAATACCAGCAGAGTTGGTGGAAAAATTAAAAGCTAGCTCGAAGTTTTTAGCAGGCTACGCCAGTCTTCGTCAGTTGCAGTTTGGCTTTTTGGATATGGCTTGGCATCGTGATGAAGAAGGTTTAAAGCATGACGTTCTTGAATTCGAAGAGATGGTGACCGAGAAGACTCGTTTATTTGAAAAGGTAGCAGGAACCTCTACCTCGGTGGGCTTTTCTCATATTTTTGCCGGAGGATATTCGGCAGGATACTATTCCTACAAGTGGGCGGAGGTTCTGGACGCCGACGCCTATGAAGCCTTTCAAGAAAGAGGGCTATTTGATTTGGATACAGCTAAATCCTTTCATGATAATATCTTGTCACGCGGGGGGAGTGAAGACCCCATGGAGCTTTATAAACGTTTCCGCGGTAGAGAGCCAGATCCAAAAGCTCTATTGAGAAGACAAGGTCTATTGCAAAAGTAAAAAAAAGGCCCTTTTAAAAAAAGGGCCAGGGGAATTTACTCTAGGGTTCTTATTGGATAAGGATAAGAAAACCTAGTTTAAATTAAGATCAATGAGCCTAAAAGTATAATAGATAAAACAAAAGACATGCTTCGAAATAAACGAACTAGTGATTTAGGCAGCGCTTTAGTATGTGATAAATTTCTGTGTTGTCGATGGTGCCATTGACAGAGCTGGCACAGGGGCCATCGGCAAATAAGACTACATCCACGGCAGTATGATTTTGTTTCGATAGTCCTGAATCAATAAAACGTATACTCGGTTTTTCATCGCGAGTTTTTTTGGTAATTTTTCTATTTTTAATTAGTGAATCTTTTATATCTGGATAACCCGATACATCAATGCCAGCGGTATCATGATCCGAAGTAATAAAAAGTGATATATTTTTCTTAGAGTTAGCGCGGATGAGATTGCGAATTTCGCCAATGAGCTTATCAAAATCGTATAGTTCTTCAATAGCTGTCACCGGATCTCCTTCGTGTAAGGCATGATCGATACGGCCCGATTCGATTACTAAGAAAAAGGGAGCATCCGCCTTGATTAAGCGCTGCACTTGTTCCACGGTGATTTCTTTTAAACGAGGAAATGATTTTTTTTCTTTTAGGTAGGGAAAGTGACCTTGTGAATATAGTGCCAAAAAAGGTTCTTGAAATTCTTTAGGAGGCTGTTCGTATAAGTGAAAACGAGTTTTCTTAGAAAGTGCTTTTTTTAATACAAAGGTGGAGCCGCCGATGAGAAAGTCTATCTTTGATTTTAATAGGTCTTCAATGATTTCGGGGCTATTGCTCCGATGCATAGTAGATGCATAAAAGGCGGCGGGTGTAGCATGGGTGACGGTTGTATTGGTAATGATTCCAACGCGATAGCCCTTTGCTTTTGCCAAATCAGAAATTTTTTGTTCTTTGCTTTCGGGATAACAAATGGCTGCATTATTTACTTTTTGTCCGCAGGCAAAAGCCGATGCCGCAGCAGCAGAATCTGTAACATAGGAGTCTTTGGATTGTGTGGTAACTAGCGCGGTGGATGGAAACGAATCCAAACTTAATTTACGTTCGCCATGATAGTATTGTCCCCTGGTGGCATTGATAACCGCTGGGCCCATGCCATCTCCCACCATAAAAATAATGGAGTTTGGACTGGCAAAGATGTGGCTTATGAATAGCACTAGGAACACAGCATTTTAAGTAGCAGTTAGTAGGTGGGACTGGCAAGAAAATAAGCCTTTTGTAAGCCTGCAAGCACTTTTCTAAAGTATTAAAATCATTAAATTAATCCTCTTTGATTGTGGGGTTCATCAGACTTTAAACAGCCCTTTTAAAAATTACATACTTGCCTATTTATGCTTCAGCAAAACTTACATTTGTGATAACTAAAAGGTTTCTCGTATTGGTAGAACGTTTAGGAGTTTGTCTTGTCCTCTAAAATTCAAAAATTGCTTAGCTCCACCTTGCAATTGGTACTTCATAGTTTTCTCTGTTTTCAAATTGCTTTTGGCTCCACACTTCTTGTTGTTAGTAAAGCACGGGCACAGTCGGCTCCCTCAAGTATCGAGCGCACACTGGATTTAGAAAAAATATCTTCCAAGCGAGTAAGGGAGCAGCTTCACAGCTCTCAAAAGGTAATGGATGCTATCTATGAAAAACGCATAGAGGACATTCCGAAGCGCGTTTTAGATCCATTTTTTATGAAGGAGCAAAGTCTTTGGACGCAAGACAGAACTTTTGCATTGGGTGATCCAACGCAAGCTCTCCCGTATATAAGTGTAGATGATATTCGCTTTGAAATTCGAGAGGGTCTATTGCATATGGTGGGTTTTAAGCGCGGCCATGTGGTAGCTCGACAAATCATGCAAGCATTTAATGCTACAGCTGTGGCGGCGGACAATGAAAAAGTAGTCGTTACCACAAAAAAAGGCGATATGCTCGTGTTAGATAAGGCATTCTTGTTGGAATATGCTTTTCAACATCCCATGCCGTTTTTCACTGCTTATCAAGCCGGTAAAAACACGAGAACTTTTGTTGGGCATAAGGCTTTAGAAATTACGTTTATGACACGCGGCTTGCGTCCTTTTGTGGAAGGGGAAGTGGAGCGTATTTTAAATACAAATTATGAAAAGCTGGCCGACGCACCGATTATTCCCATGAATAAAGCAGGGGAAGCCGTTTTTGAAGCTGGTGATATTGTAGTTTTTGACCGTGATGGTGATAGCCGAAAGCTAGTGGCGATTATGAATCGTAAGGTTGTGTCCTCAGTTATGGCTAGAGGACATAAATTAACAGCAATGGCTGGGACTTTATTTAGTTTCGAAGGCATGCGAAACACGCTTTCTGAGGCCATAGCCTCCAGGCTTAAGGTTGATAATCCAGGTGATATTCGTTCGCCAATCGTTGAGCTTTTAGAGGCATTGGAAACTGAGGCAGATGGCAAAAAGCACACAGACGAAATCGCAAAAAAAATATCGCAGGATGAATTGCTTAAAAAATACTTTCGTTCCTTTGACCAGAAAAAGCTACGTTTGCATTTAGGCCGTGCAAAAGAGTTCGACTCGCACCAATCGGAAGCTCGAGATCATTATACCTTATCAGAGTGGTGGGCGTCATACGAGAAAATTAATGCCACTACAGATGATATTGTAACAGAACTGAAGGGTCGCCAAGAAGTCTCTGATTTTCAAGATAAAGAACGCATCCAAGAAGATATAGATCGCTTGCAGCAGCAAAAAGATTCCCAGGATTTTCGACACGATTATCAGGAAATAGTACGCACCTATATATCTGGTGAGACCAACTTTCATCGACCAGAAAAAAAGCTGCTTGAGATGATTCGGGAAAAAAGCGTTCAGTCCTTTCGTTTTCTGGCTTGGGGACTGGGTGCTGGGATGGCTGCCTGGACGGGAGTGAGTGTGTTTGAGCACTATGCTCCTACGATTGCTCACGAATTCTTTTTTACAGCCAGTCATTGGTGGCAAATGAATCAGCCGGAGCTGTTAAGTGCCGAGTACCGATGGGTCACTCTATTAGGAATGACGTATTTAACCATGGTGATTCCTTTAACCGTGCTTTATGGATACTCCATGGTGCCAATTATGAAGCATCTACAAAACTGGATTCGCCCGCTCACAAATGGCTCAGGAGCAACAGCGAAGTATGCCAGAGACATTGATGCTACTTTGCACAAATATATTTATAAATACGAGGATCTTTCCATATGGCGCCGTATTGTAACCGTATCGACATTTCCTTATGCGATTTTGGTACGGCCATTTATCAATACTATCTTAGATTCTATTTTAAAACAGCCAACAGTAGAGGTTTGGCGGGCAGGCCTAAATCCATTTACCAAAATTTCTTATGATTCTGCTACCGGCAAAAAAATTGGTTTAAAAGAAGGTGAGAACATTCGTTTAGGTTTTTCTAAATTGACTAAGATTTTTCACCACGAAAAACAAGAAACAGAAAAAGCATTAAAGGAGCATGCTCTTAAGGTAAAAATATCGGAGGCTACAAATGCGAAGTCCATTGCTTGGAATCTAGCAGCACTGGTTGTCGCAAAAGAAAAGGGTGTAGATCCTGCATCATTATTTGCACTAGCTACAGGAAATATGTCCGTTGAAGAAATACAGTCCATCTATCAGAATAAAAGATCGCAAAGTCTTTGGCGAGATATAGCCGCTGCTGTCTATTATGACATTCAAAGGCAAATCAAAACCAATCCCAATTTTGATATACAAAAGGTTTCTCCTGAGCAAGTGGCAGAATATTATAGTCTTGCCGAAACGGAGGCAGATAAATTAAAGAGCGCAACCAAAGGAACGCGTCTTTTGATCCAGCTGCGCAATCAATTTCGTCAAATGGGATCGAATGGATCAAAAGTTTTGGGTAACTTTGGTTTATCTGAATACAATTTCCTAGTGCAAAACACTGCCAATGAGTATGTTTCGCAGCAAACAAAAAGAGAATATGTACAGGATACTGCTATGGTAATTGGTTTGCCGCCATTTCTGGGGCCTCGTTCAAAAGTAGCAGAGAACTTGGCTATTGGTAGGCCCGATCAAATTGCCCATCACCCAGATTATTTATTTTATACACCTCCTCCGCATTTGACGGACATGGGCACAAATACCTTGATACATTTGATAGTAGCGGGTCCAAGAAGAATGCTTGTGATGCAAATACTTGAGGCCATGAAGGAGAACAACTATCGACCTATCGATGCAGTTCAAACTCGCGCAGCGGATCGAAAAGAAGGTTTAATAAAAGGTGCGGTCAATTGGTCTTTGAATTTATTAGACGCAAGAAAAAGCAATTTGGGTGGCTATTATACCAAGGGTATGGTTCGTAGAATCAATACGGTTCAGGCTTCCATATCTTTGTTTATGATCATGCGCATGACATTGGGAGAGCAAAGTGCACAAGCGGCCTGGATGGCTTCATGGTTTTTTTGGATGGCATCAGAGCTTACCTATGGTTGGCCTTGGATGATCATTGATGTGGGCAACTCACAAGAGGAAAGACGTACGGGTGTTAAGAGAGAAAGTCATGAAAGTATAGTGCGTGAAATGCTCGAAGGTTTCCGTAATCATGATAATGAACAAGTGGACCGTAGTTTTCAAAGATTAACTCAGCTTTATAAAAAATATGGCCGGGTTGCGCGAAAACCAATGAATGAGGCTTTAAAGGAATATAATAAATCTTTAGATCTGGCTTGGCACACGCAGGTAAGCCCTCGAGAGCTTCGAAATGCACTGAAAGGCCCGAATGCCGAGAGTGTATTTGCAATAATGGGTAAGCTATATAAGGCGCAAATGCATGAAACCAATGCAGATTTAAAGCATGTCTACATACAGTTAGAAGAAGCTGTAAGGAATAACAAACCGCTAAGCAAAACACAACTACGTGCTTACGCTAGAGATTTTGCTGATTTTAGCCTGAGTGCGCCGCCCCTACAAAATACACCAAATTCGTATTTAGCTTCTATTACGACTTTTGGTTTGGGGGCCGTGCTTACTACAGTGTTAGCAGCAAAATTGGGTTATATGTCTTTTGATCCAAGCAACCATAATATAGAAACCATAATTAAATGGGCTGGCTACAATGCTGTTTTTTATGCCTCTTTAATGTTGCTATTCAGTAAGCATAGTTGGGAAAAATACTATGTACCTGGCATCAATAAGATGAAAAGCAAAATGAAACGAGGTAAGGCCTGCTATGGTCTATTTGGCGGTTAAACAAAATCCATACAAAAATTAGGCGATTAGGGCCTTTTTAATAGAGATTTGTATTCTTGATTGCCAGTAAGTACAGTAGGGAATGGCTTCAAGCAATGCTCTTTTTGTAATATTAGGCAATCAATTATTTCCTGAAAAGCATTTAAATCCTTATAAGGATTCCAAATTTTTTATGGCCGAGGATTACGGGCTTTGCACCTATGAAAAGCACCATCAACATAAAATTATCTTATTCTTGAGCGCAATGCGCTTTTACGCGGATGAATTAAAAAATAAAGGATATGATCTAACCTACAAAAAATTAGACCCAAAAATAAGTTATGAGGAAAAATTAGAAAAAGCTCTGAAAAATAAAACAAAGCTAATTAGTTTTGAAATAGAAGATAAGTTCTTTGAACGGCGTATAAAAGATTTTTGCAAAAAACATGGGATAGAGTGGCAGCAAGTGGAAAGCCCCATGTTTATGTGTAGTCGGCAGAGCTTTGAGCAATACAAAACAGAAGTAAAAAAACCATTCTTGAAGACATTCTATGAGCGGCAGAGAAAGATAAATTCTATTTTGCTTGATGCTAAGGGAAAACCTGAAGGCGGAAAATGGAGTTTTGATGCAGATAACCGTAAGAAAATGCCTAAGGATGTAGTGCTGCCAGAGATCAAAATTCCCAAAAACAAAAATCCGCACATAATAGAAGTAAAAAAACTCACTGAGCAACACTTTTCAGATCATCCAGGCAGCACGCAGAATTTTTGGCTGCCCACCACGAGAAAAGAATATCTGTCTTTGCTGCAAATGTTTTTAAAAAATTCTTTAAAAGATTTTGGCTCCTACCAGGATGCGATTAATGAAAGGAGTCCGTTTTTATTTCATTCCCTACTTTCACCAGGAATCAATATGGGGCTCATTTTGCCAGAAGAAGTGATTCAAAAGGTGGTGGATCATTATTATAAAAACAAAAAAGTCATTCCATTAAACTCAGTGGAAGGTTTTGTTCGGCAAGTTCTTGGCTGGCGCGAATTCATAAGGGGCATTTATCAAAATTATTCTGACCAACAAGAATCGACAAATTTTTGGCAGCATAAAAGAAAAATGAAGACGTCTTGGTATACAGGAAATCTAGGTATTCCGCCCGTGGATTATGCCATTAAAAAAGCTCTGGACTACGGCTATAACCATCACATTGAACGACTTATGGTCTTGTCTAACATTATGCTACTATCGGAAATTAACCCTAAAGAAGTACATTCTTGGTTTATGCAGATGTATGTGGATTCCTCAGACTGGGTGATGGGGCCAAATGTTTACGGTATGGGGCAATTTAGCGATGGCGGCATTTTTGCCACCAAACCTTATATATGTGGTTCAAATTATATATTAAAAATGAGTGATTATAAAAAAGGTGAGTGGTGTGATGTGCTTGACGGTTTGTATTGGCGCTTCATTGACAAGCATCGTAAGTTTTTTTCACAGAATCCAAGATTGAACATGATGCTGCGTAGTTTGGATAAGATGAAAGAAGAAAAGAAGAGCAGGATATTTGCCGCGGCAAATGCATTTTTACAAGAACATACGGAGGTATAAATGAAGGTTTTAATTTTATTAATGATAAGCGCATTGTCGTTTTCGTCTTATGCAGATGATATTTTTCAAATGAAGATTCAGGACACAGATATGAGTGCATACAAGGGAAAGACCTTGCTCATTGTTAACATAGCCACTCGCTGCGGCTATACTCCACAGCTTGAGGGGCTAGAGAAACTGTATCAAAGTTACAAGGATAAGGGTTTGGTAATATTGGGTATTCCTAGCAATGACTTTGGCGGACAAACCCCAGAAAAAAATGAAAAAGTAAAAGAGTTTTGCTCCCTTAAGTATGGCGTTACATTCCCGTTAACCAATAAGGCTGTGGTGAAGGGGGATAAAAAGGAGGATCTTATTGCATGGCTGATCAAAAAATCTGGTAGTGAGCAAGAGATTGGCTGGAATTTTGAAAAGTTTCTTGTCGATAAAAGCGGTAAAAATGTGGAAAGATTTCAATCCGGCGTTGAGCCCGATAGTAAAGACTTAAAGCTGGCCATAGAGAAAAAAATATGAATCTAGAAGTAGCTTGTGTGCTGGGAGCATCAAGAGGAATCGGCCTAGCCTTTGTGAAGAAACTGGTTGAAAAGCCAGAGGTAAAGATTGTCTTTGCTATGGCTAGGACGGTGGAGCAAATAGACTATTCGCATCCCAAATTGGTAAAGATTTATTTGGATGCAGCTAATGAAGAGAGCTTTTTCCAAGCCAAGGAACAAATGCAGAAAAGTGCGGACCATATAGATCTGCTAATTAATTGCATTGGTTTTCTGCACGAAAACGAGGTTTTGCCAGAAAGAAAGATCGACGAAGTGAATACGGAAAACTTTGTTCATAGCTTAAAGATCAATGTTTTACCTAGCATATTCATGCTAAAGGCCTTTAAGGATATGTTGCGAGAAAGCGAAGCACCAGTTATAGCTAGCCTTTCAGCAAAGGTGGGCAGTATTGGTGATAATCGAATGGGAGGATGGTATTCCTATCGAATTTCTAAAACAGCACTAAATATGGCACTTAAGACAGCAGCCATTGAGTTTCAGCGTATGAAAAGCAGCTCGCGTTTCTTTTTGCTCCATCCAGGCACTACTAAGACGAAGTTGTCGGAGCCCTTTCTAAAATTTGCTAAAAGCAAATATAAAATTCATGATCCAGAGGATACCGCTAAAAACTTGTTAAATCTAATAAATAGGAATCTCGATCAAAAAGAAGAGCCAATTTTATTTTTATCCTGGGACGGTGAACGTCTTTCTTGGTAGCCCAAGATAGCTCCCTCAATATCCACTTGCCTTTGCTCGCGCAATCCTTGATTGGCGATTTTCCAGGTAAGTATAGCAGCCATACTGGCATCACGGTGGTCCTTTGAAAAGCCATGAAGGGCATCTAAGTTAGCAATAGAGCTTTGTATGTCTAGTGGTAGATTTATTTTAAACTGCCGCTTGGTATTTTGTAGAAGTAGGTAAGCCAGACTTGGATAGGCCTCAATTATCCAGGGTTTACCGGCCCCCTTATAGGCTTCAAAGGGCCAAATGGAATAGGAATTATCTGACCAAGAATTTAGATCCTTCCATATTCTAAAGGTTCCAGTTTGAATATTTTTTTGTAGTGGATAAGGAGAAAAAACCGAGCCGGAATTTAACTGTTTTTCAGCTTGCCGAAATATTTCATGGGCGCCGATTTTGCTATCAAAAAATTTCTTTGCAGCATAAAAACCATAACCGTCCATGGAGCCAGCATCAGCTATCCAGTTTTTTAATCCAGTAAAATTCAATCCTGTGGAACGAGGCAAACCAAAAACACAGTCTACTGCGATCACAATGTTTTGCTCATCCATGGAGCTGCCAATTTTTTCTAAGAATAGTTCTTGTATGGCTTCCCGGGTAAAGGCTTTTAAGTTTAGTTCTTCAGGATATAGTTGCCATTTATTGGTATAGTAAAGAATACTAGAGGGTAAGGCTTTGGGTAGGCCGTTGTTATCTACAGCTCCGCATTGATCTACTCCCAAAATGATATCGATTTGATTTGTGCTGATCATGAGAGAAATTTTTTGCGATAGGCGGCATCGGGATCGTAGATTTCAGCCTGCTTCTTTGTGTTGAACTTTCTGTCTCTTGGGTCGGTGCCAACTCCCGCTAAATAAGCCCAGTTTCCCCAATTACTTTCACAATCATAGTCGATGAGGTGTTTTTGAAAAAAGTTGGCGCCCAAACGCCAATCGAGCAGCAATTCCTTGCAAAAGAAGCTGGCCACATTTTGTCGGCCACGATTGGACATCCAGCCAGTTGCCAATAGCTCTTTGATATTTGCATCAATGAAATCATCGCCACTTTTTGCCGATTGAATTTTTTCAAGTAGGCAGGAATCCTCTTTTATATTGGAAAGGTTTTTGTTTTGTATACCACCAGGTTCGAATAACTTTTCTTTATATTTGAGAGAAAGATATTTAAAATAATCCCGCCATAAAAGTTCAAAATAAAGCCAATAAGTCGATTCATTTTTGCACACCTGCTCTTCGTAGGCTTTCAATTCTCTATATATAGTATTGGGGCTCAAGCACCCTAAAGCGAGCCAAGGGGAAAATTTGGAGGAGTCATCAAATTCCAACATACCATTGCGTGTTTCCTTGTAGTGATCTACTTTATTTGTGTCCCATAGGTAGTGTTGCAGTCTTGCTAGGCCGGCTTTTTCACCGCCTAAAAAATTTGGATTGCTCTGCTCAATCTTAGGCAAAGGAAGCGAAACAAGCCTATGCTCTGACTCTGGCGGTAGGATATCAATTTTGATGGGATCAGCAGAGAATTTATCTTGCAATTCTATTTTTCTGCGAAAAGCAGAAAAAGTATCAGGTAATTTTTGAATAGTAAAAGGCAGCTCTTTTTCTTGATATAAAGTGTTTTGGTCAAAAAACTTTATGGGTGGCTCTATGAGCTTTTCTTTTTTTAATTCCCAGGCGTTATAAGATCTACTTGCAATTACTTGCTTTGGTTTCGGGATCTTATTTAAGCTTTCTGCAATATCATGTACAAAATAAATTTTTTGTTTCAATTTTACCAATTCATCAGATAGGTGCTGAAGACTTTGTAAGTAGAAGGCTTTTCGATAGGCCCCCATCTCCTCCTTATTGATTTCATGTAGAATAATAAGATGATCAAAATGGGTGGCTGCTTGCAAAGCGAGATTGTCGTGAATCCTCAAATCATTTCGCAGCCAATAAATGCAAATCACAGTGACCCCTGCTGGTAGGTATCAAAAACTGCTACTTGTGCCGATTCATATCGCCATAATGTATACATGTTTTTGACTTAGCATAATTGCCGTTTAAGACCAAAATTGTGGACATTTTGCCTATACAGATTTGATATGGCCCGAAGAAACGGGAATCTAGCGGAATGTTCCGGTGTCACCGGCTTTTTTATTGGCTCTGGAGGAGAGATTCGAACTCCCGACCAATTGGTTAACAGCCAACTGCTCTACCACTGAGCTACTCCAGAACTGAGGGCTAAGCTATTCTTGGGTCTCAGGAAAGTCAAGCCAGCTCTTATTCACATGTAGTCTTTGGAATTTCGCGTAGATAGGCGATAAGCTTCTTCGCATCGAAGATCTTGCCACCATACATCAAGAGGCCTTTTTTGTGATTAATTCTTAGGATGATTTGGGAAGAATCCAAAAAGGAATAGGTAAGACTATCTTTAAAATCCACAAGGTCTACAGGTTTTGTTGAAATTACGTGCAAATTACAAATGCTTTTCTGGCAGGCTTGCATTTGCTCTTTACTCAAAGTCTTTTTTTCTTCTCCATAGAGAAGAAGCCAGGCATCTTGCTTTTTTAAAAGCTTCCAAGACCTTTTGCCGTTCTCTTCAAAATAACTTATGGCATACATGCCATCGCGGCAGACCTTCCATGCTTCGCTTACCTCGCTGCCTTGCTTTTGAATATTGCTCGTGGGAGCTAGGAGTTCACCAAGTGCGGTTTTTTCTAAACCGTGGGTATTTAGATAATAAATGGTGTAAATGACGGCGGCAAAAACCAATGACAAGAGCAAGCTCTTAACGGCTAAGTAAAATTCTGGGTTCTTAGGTTTTTTTGATAGCACCCGCTCAGTCTATTGAATTTGTTATTTATTTGCAAATGACTTGGTTTAAGAAATCTTAAGTACAATTTGCTTTTTATTTTCTTTTAAAAAGAACCAAATATGTTTATTGGCAAGTATATTCACTACAGGCTACGCGTACACCGTCACGGTTACTCACACAATCTCCAAGGGTGTAGCCACTTGGAACTTTAGAACAAGTGTCGCCGGAGGCCCCACAACTAGCTCCATTTCGTACATCACTCGCACACATCGGGGCGGGGCTTCCTATATCAAACGCACCTGTTCTTACCCAGCTTAGAGTGAATTCACATCCTGTCATCAGCCAGCTTCCGCTGGATTGACATTGATAGATACCTAAGTTGGGTTCTACACAGTTTCCGCTAGGTGCTCTTGCGCTGCAACAAGCATCGGTAACAGCGCGTTGAGTTTCTCCTTCGTTTGCTTCGTATAGGCCAGCAGGAATACTTCCGCTTGGTGGGATTGCAGCACAGGTGGCTCCAAGTGGCTCACAGCGTTTAGTAGATTCGCAAGGCTCTGGACCTGTCATCAACTTGGGAGTAGTGCAGCAAGCATCATCTACCACGGAACCAGTTCCATCCCAACATACGATATCACGAGTGATGGGTCCTTGAGGCGCATCGTCCACAACTCTTTCTGTCGCAGGGTCACAGCCTGGGTCTGGTGGGTTTTTACATTGTCCCCAGCTTACTGGCGACCATGGAGGAAGGTTCCATCCGTAAGGACCGTCATTGCAGACGCCAGCATCAGGCTCACAGCACTCTCTGCCGCCAACTATGGAGCAATTGGTTTCAAATCCTGCAGTTCGCTCTTGTGTGCCCCCGGGACAGGATCTTCTTCCACAGAACTGATCGGGCTCATTTTCAAAACAACTATCAAAGCCGTCGGGACTTGCAGGATCACACGTTTCTAAAGGATCAGGACAAGGAGGCACCGCTGGCTCACATCCACAAGAATTAGCTGCAGTGCAAGCCGCATAGGCTGCGGCATCAAGACCTGTACCGCAAGGCGAACAAGGTCCTACCACTAAACAGGCCAACTCTTTGGCACAAACGGTATTGTTGCGTAGGGTGCAATCTTCCATATAACCATCATTATTACATGCAGCCAACGCGCCAGCACCGGTACCAGGGATCGTTGTTTCACCGGCTAGACAGGCTGTACCATCGCCGCCACCGCAGATGATGGAGTTCTCTTCCGGAGTGCCGGCACAAGCAATGACTTCCTCACAGTCGCCGTATTCGGAATTGCATTCAGCCATACTGGCAACTTCGATTTTGGTTCCTGGACATGTGGGTGTTGCTGTACATGCAGCAGGCGGTGAAGGAGGTGGTGGTACGGCATCGCCGCAACCAGGAAATGGCGGGCAAAATGGGTCCACGCCATCTCCGGCAGGGGAGGCGTCAGGTGCACTACAAGTACCATAGTCTTCTACTACAGTGGTGCCCGAGGATGATTTGTTATCATAGGTATTGGTTGTTTCCTCGGTACATGTTTCTCCGCCATACCCATCTGGAACACAGACCTCTTCGGTTTCCGTTTTTCTACATTTTCTCTTCCTAGTGCATGGAGCACCTTCGTAGTCGCCGGGGTGATTGCTTGTATCAATAGATATAAAGTCGGCATCACAAGGTGGAGGTGTTGGAGCGACACATCGGTAGGAATCACCTATACATTCACTATCTTGCGTGTCGTTTTCACACAAATCACCTGTGGAATCGGCATAACAATTATTAGGTCCTTTTGTCCAAACTACGCTCTCAGCCTTTTTACAAAAACCTGTTCCTGGAGCCAGGTGGTCGCAAACATAGCCGCTTGCGCATGATACCGAGCTACAAGAATTCGTGACTCCATCGTCATTTCCTCGAACTTCATATTCAGCATAGGCAGATTTTAAATAGCGGCCGCAACCATCTGCTATATGATAACAAAAGCCGCCGGCCCCGGTGGTGTTTTGGTGGCAACCACTAGGAGCTTCCCAACTTGGTGTATCGCAATTTCCTGCGCCTGAGGTAACGTCAATTACTTCGGGATCGCCCGTGATAGTACTACCATTAAATTGTGGACAAGCCACTGCAGTAGGTAGGCGAGATCCGCTACTTGGCCCCACTTCATGGTTGCCATTTACCACACCGCTTGCAACAGAAAAGTTAATGCTGGCACCTGTGCTTGTAAGCTGTTTTACACCGCCGCCTGGGTTGGGCACATTCAGGTCATCGGGAATATCAGCAGTCCATGTTTCTCTTGGACTTTCTGGGCCATTACCACATAGGTCACAGGATATACCAACGGCTTCATATTCACCGCTTTGACTGACGTTTTGTAGATTCGTATTGCCGCAGGTAGCAGTTACGCCGCTGCCGCTAACACCAGAAGCCACACCCGTATCTTTTGGCGTAACTTCGATAGGTTCAGTTCCCGGGCTTGCGGTCCAAGGTGCTGTACCGCCACTACACTGAAAGGCATCTCCCAATACTCCATCAATGCCAGGGAATAAGGCGGCATTTGAGCCCAACCAGTCAGATGGGGCGGCCACTCTCAGGGCACCCGAAGTAGGTTGGTTAACCGAAGCGGGCCCTGGACGATTCAAATCCACTCCCACATCGTAAGCTCTTGAAGCACTTACACCAGAGGTAATGGTGGCATTTCTTGCAACATCAATTTCCATTACATGGAAGCGGTAAAAGCCTTCTTGGGTATTGGTCACCTCAAGGCTAAAGCCGTTTAGCATTACAGATTCGGCGGTAATTACGCCACCACCAAAATTTGCACCCAGGCCGCAAATGAACCAACCAGTGGAGGTAAAAGCGGTGGAGCCATTTTCATTTTCAGCATGGTCCATTCGGCAAAGAACTTGTGAGCCATTGCCAATGCCGCTTACGCGGTAGCGAAAACCAGGTCTAGTTCCTGGTGTTCCGCATAGATAGCGGTCCATTCGCTGATCCGCTAAAGAAAGTGGTTCCCATTCAATGGTCAAAGGATCGGGCGGATTGGGCAAACGGCCCGGCTTTACATTAATGGTAGTTTCGCAAACTTTTCTTTGATCCGCGTTCAATGGTAGATAGCTAAGGCGCAAGCTCACACGGTAGGATCGATCATGTGTTGTCGGCGCATCAGGGTTATTGTTCATAATTAATGGATTAAAGCGACTTGGTGCATTGGCAGCTGCATAATCAATGGTGCCACCTGTGTCTTCCACTTCAATTTGCGCTTCCACACGAGGATTGTCCATCCCGCCAATGTACTGCATGGCTATTTGAGATAAAAAGTCATCGCCAGCAGCACCGTTGCCATCGGGATCTGTTGGGTTGCCATTATTAACCAGGACAAATTCTGCACCGTTAGTATTATGATAAATGGGAGTCAGTAAAGTTGAGGCGGAGCGAACTAGCTGCCAGTTATTGGCTCTTTGTGCTGCGATACCTATATTGTTCCAGTCCCAATTGCGAAAATTATCTCCGGTGTTAGCACTAATTTGCATTTCTGCCGCTGGATAGGCAATTTCTGTTGTTTCATCGACATTCATATGCAGCATATTGTAAGTGATGGGATAATCTAGTTCAGCTGTAGGGTCCAATCTGCCAGGACCTGGAAGCCAAGAGTTGATCAGACCATTGTTATCCCGGGCTTTGATGGCACCCACCATAGACTGCAATCGAACCGAACAGGTACTAGAGGATTCTAGCTTCTTGCTGTCTTCATTGGAATTTACAATATAACTAGATGTAACAAGGGCAACGCCGGCTACCATAGCAGCGGCCATCATTGCTTCTAAAAGGTTCATACCCTTGTTATTATTGATGAACATAATTCCTCTATATATTAAGTATTATCGGGAAGTATCTGATAGAACTAAAGCCTTTTGCTAAAAAAAGGTCTAGCTTGTCTTTTTTTGATACATTCATGGTGGAAATAAAAAAAGCGCTAGTACCCAAAGGAAGTACTACCGCTTAAATGGCACGCTCGGAAGGATTCGGCCAAGCGCTCGCATTCGCATCAGGCTCCTGCTCCGCCTGGCCACCCCGAAAGCCTTTCGCCGTCATCCAGACGGCTCACCCTTACGGGCGGCTTTCTCCCTTCGAATCCTTAGATATTTAGAAAAAAAAAGCGCTAGTACCAAAAGGAAGTACTACCGCTTAAATGGCACGCTCGGAAGGATTCGAACCTCCGACCACTTGATTCGTAGTCAAGTACTCTATCCAGCTGAGCTACGAGCGCACGAGGCCAAGGGATACGAAAAAAGCGTCGTAAAAGCAAGAAAAGATGAGTGATTTAGAGTATTTTCTGTAATATTATGAGCACATGGAAATAAGAGATGTCTGGCAAAAATCCTTGCGTGAAGCCTATAATACTTTGACGCAATTTATGGAAGATTCGGAGCTCATGGCGAAATGTGAGCAGTTTTCCGAGCATTTAATTCGTACCTATGAAAAGGGTGGCTCCCTATTTACTTGCGGCAACGGCGGCTCCCACTGCGATGCCATGCACTTTGCAGAAGAGCTTACGGGCCGGTTCTGCAAAGATCGTAGGCCTTTAGGGGCGCTTGCTCTGGGTGATCCCTCCCATACCACCTGCGTATCGAATGATTACGGTTTTGATTATATTTTTTCTCGTCAAATCGAGGGTTTAGGTAGAAAGGGAGATATGCTTGTTGGCTTATCCACCAGTGGCAATTCGCAAAACGTAATTGAAGCTGTCAACAAAGCCAAAGAATTGGGCATTACTACGGTGGCCTTGTTAGGAAAAAGTGGCGGCAAGCTAAAAGAATTGGCAGATTTATCCATTGTCGTGCCGGCAAATGACTCAGGCAGAGTGCAGGAAATGCATATTAAGCTCATTCATACGGTAATTGAAACGGTGGAGCGCAAACTCTTTCCTGAGAATTATTAGGGACTTGTCACTCGAAATCATCTATGGCAATTTGCATTTTACATAACAGCCTGCGGAGAGGTGGGTGAGTGGCTGAAACCAGCGGTTTGCTAAATCGCCGTACGGGTCATACCGTACCGAGAGTTCGAATCTCTCTCTCTCCGCCATTAAAATAAAATAAGGTCAGCCTGGCTGGCCTTTTTTTATTTTAATAGTTGAAAGAGATTCGAAGGGAGAAGTCTGGCCAGCCAGTGGCTGGTGAGTGAGCGTGATGCGAACGAAAAGACTTCGGGGTGGTCAGGAGGAGCATGAGCGTGAAGCGAATGCGAGCTCTTGACCGAATCTCTCTCTCTCTCCGCCATTCACTATTTTTCTTCATTTCTGAGAGGACCGCTAGAGAACTTCTTAAATGATATTCAGCCCTTCTGCCATCGAGAACTCGGTTCGAACAGATGTTTTTGAGTAGCTCTATCCGCTCCTCAGCACTATGAGATTCATACAGTGTTTTCGCATTGATAGCCAGTTCGATTAAGCGGCGGGCGACTTTCATAAATTGTAACGGTTACTACTAATTATGATGTAGATATGGAGCACGTCAGGCTTATTTGTAGATTGCTCAATTTATTTTTGATTTATATCACATTACAAAAAAGCCCCAGACCTTATTGGCGAGAGGCTTATATTGAGTAGAGCAAATCAATGCAAAAGATTACTTAGATCCTATAGAACTACCTGAAGAACTATCTTCTTTATTACTTAAAATAGGGTTGCAATTTGCGGACTCTAATTCTGCCCAGCGCACTTGAGTATCGCCTTCATTCATATACGGAATTCTTACTCCTCCCGCACCATCTTCTCTAGCTTCAAGAGTTTGCATAAAAATGCTTTGTGCCGATTCTAGCGAAGGAGCTAATAGACTAGCAGATAAATTTAAACCCTCAACCTTAGACTTCGTATTGGCAGAACAAGAAAATGCTGTTAAATCATTTACGCCCTCACTCTTTTCCTGAAATCCAAGGCAATAAACGTTCTCTAATTGACCAAATAAGAGATTGTTGATGTCGTTAGCTTTGTGATACGGAATTTTCACAGTTACACCGCCTGATTTAGGTAATACTTTATCTTCTACTCTACCCTCCATATTTAATGCTAGATAAATTGCTTTAGCATCCAATGCTGATTTCGCCACTACAAGCTTTGCTACCTCATGGTTTTCTTCTAGTTGTTTCGATATAGTAGAAAGTTTGCATAAAAAATTACTTGGTGAACTTTGAGATATTCTAAGCATATACTCGTTAATATGCTGTTTATCTTCTTTCAAAATTTTAATTTCTTCGGACATCGAAGCTAGTGGTAATAGTAGTATTATAAATAAACTTATTTTCAACATTTTCTTCTCCTTATATAAAGTTAAAAACTCGAATATTATAATAGCAAACCACATGCCAAACTAGAGTAGTATTTACAAGTACTTAGAGCTTGCTCAAATCGATAGAATTGCATTTGCGAAAATTGGCACAAACTTGTTTAAAATATCACACCCAGAAATTATGCGGGCACCACCCATCCCCCCCCCATTTCAAAAAAGCCCTTCAAAGCACAAAGAGGGGTTTACTCTTGCTATATGAAACATCTCCTTTGCTCGGGAAGCAAAAACGGGCTCTCACAGAGTTGTACAGAGCTAGCCGTAGGCTTTTTCTTTTTTTGCGCTACCAAGACGCCTTAAAGAGCCCACAGAATGGCACAGACGCAGGCTCTATTCGGGGTTTAATGGGTTTATACAGAGCTTGAGCAGAGCCATACAGGGGCGTGCAGAGGTGCACAGAGCCTAAGGAGCTCAATAAATCTCGAATTAGGCTCCATCTGTTCTAAAATAGCAGTTCTAGGATTACCTGCCTCTCTCCGCCAAATAAAAATACCACCCCTAGGGTGGCCTTTTTATTTGTTCTGTAGTTCAATACGCATGTTATGAAATCTACCTGGAGAAAAAATGAAACTGCTTTTAGCTTGTAGCCTATTTTTTATGTCTACCGCTGCCTTTTCAGACCCTTCTAAGCCCAAAGTGATTAAATCTGAGAATTCGAAGTGTCATGTGAAAACCACTGGGGGCGAGTACCCGCTTTATTCCGTTTATAAGGGAAAGAGAAAAATCTATTCGCCGCAGTCGGATGGTATTGTCACAGCTATTATATCACCAACAGGCAAATACATTGCTTTGTCCGGGGGTGAAATAAGTCTTTTAGATATTAAAGAAGGCAAATTTGATTACGGAGTTGTGATTGTCAATTGTGAAACTGAAAAGCTGAAAGGTTATCTCAAAGGTAAACCCACATTAATTAAGAGCTGGTGGAAAGATGACAAGGGATTAGATATTTGGGAGGGGCTTAACTTAAGTGGTAATAGTGGAAAAACTCTTCCTTAAATTCTTGAACAGTACAGTTTCAAAAGCTTCTGAACATCTTGATTTTGAAAAACATCATAACTTCAAAGAATGATTATGCGGTCGGGTAAAGACACTATTTACAAAATTGCCTACTTGCTGCCGCCATTAAAATAAAACAGCTTCACTAGCGTTTTGAACTACGCTGAATCGACTCTACCCAAGCATCATAGTCGGCCAAAAATTGCTCCCATTCTTTCTTGTCAGCCGGCTTAGTTAGATCGGCTTCATAACCATGTACGCTTCTAAATAAAGGGCGAAATACGCCGTGAAAAAGTTCATACAATCGTGCTTCCCAAGAAGCTTGAGCTTCCTTGCTTGCAGAAACATCATAGGGCCTATTTTTTTGCTGCATCTCCTTTTGCCAGGACTCATAAAAGCGTCCACTAAGATACTCAGGTTGCAAAGGCATTTTTACCGCAGCTTGAGGCATTACGATGACAGCTGCCCCATAGGCATAGTAGGCAAAAAACGTAATGGCCACCTCTGAGGGGAGGTTGCGACTTATGTGATTGAAGGGGGTCAGCCAAGACATTTGCCGGCGAATGTGCACTTCATACGTATAGGCAAATCCATTTTTTTCATATGCCTCCACCACGTTGTCCGGAAATCTGACCAGATCGCTGAGGTTAAAAATGGGCACATAAACCGGGTAGCCAAAAAAGAATATGGATAATGCAGAAAGGCTTGTGCCAAGCGTTCTACGTATTGCTTTGTGAACGAAAATCGCATGATGCATGTGATCTTTCAAAGAGTTCTCTCTATAAATTCCTGAAGCTATACTTTCTTTATTTAAAAACTTTACGGATGATAAAATCTTGAGCCTTGTTTCAATGGATTTTTTTGCATCAAATTTTGGAAGAATTTGTTTCTTAAGGCTTGGTGGATCCAGTTTGTACAAAAAACTTTCCCATTGTTTGGGACTGATACCCATGTCTGGGTCAAGTGCCTCCAGTGATTGCTTCATGTTCTCGATAAAATCAGGATCTTGTTTTTTCAGAGGGGCTAGAGACTCTTTTAAGTACTTTGTGGCGGAGCCTTCGGAAGCTTGAACAATAAGACGAATCAAGCGCGTGTTCTTTGGGCCAAAATTTTGCTCGATAGATGCAAAGTCAAATTTATCACGAGAAAAAAGATCGGTACATTGATTGGCCCAAGCAAATGAAGGAAGAATAAGGAGCAATAAAAAAAGGCGGCTCATACTTTATGTATAGCAGCCGCCCAATGATTTGCTTCTAGCAAATGCCTAAAATGTAAACTTTTTACTTAAGGTGTGTGGTCTCAATAGTAATCTTTGAGCCGTCATTTGTCGTGGTAGAGCCTTTTTCTAGTAGCTCATCAACCTTTTCTGGAGACAAAAGATCATTTAGGTCTTCAATGCTGCCAGACCAAAACTTCTCTGCTCTAGAAGAGCTCAATACTACACCAACATTGCCATTAGCTGTTGGAACAAATTTGTTCCAATCGTTTTGTTTTCCCGGACCTTTAACACCACTTTGAGCCGAAACAATAATATAATTGTTGCGAGCAAAGTTGCGTGGGTTTGCGTAATAGAGCACAGACTCATAAGGCGTAAAAGTACCAACTTTTACGTTAACGGGGTAGCTTGCTTCATTGCCAACTCCCATAGGGTTACGTTGGTTGACAAAGTTCATGGATACGCCAGCAAAAGCGCCGCTTAGGTCGTTAGTTTCATCCATTTCTCCGGTGATAATTCCAAAGCCAAGACGAAAGCGAGCGTTTCGTGAGTTGTCGATCTTGCCTGCCACTTTTTTCGGTTCGGCGTCCTTTTGAACAAAGGTTAGGATGTCGTAATCCCAAACGATGGCAGACTCTTGCTCTTTAGTAGCCATATCATAAATAAAGACTTGGATGGGACGCCCTACCCAAGCAAGGTTAACGCTATTCTTTTTAAAGACAATATTGGCTAGAAAGCGTAGGGGTTTACCAAGAACACCTAAGCGGCTAACCCAAGATTCAATGCCCTTAAAGGTAGAATCACTCACGCGAATTTGTGGCGACATAATCAAATAAGCTGCGTGGGAGCTAGAGTCCAAAATATTTAATCTTTGCACATAGTCATCTACAAGCGGCAGCTCTTTAACAGTTTTTGGTATTTCATTTATACTAGAGATGATTTTTTCTAAGCCTAAATCCAGCTCGTTCGATTTATTATAGAGATCCAAGATTTCCTCATAAGAGACATCATCACTGTAAGTTTCTTGAATTTCACGAAAGGAGGGTAGGTGATCCAGTTGGCTAATTTGCTTTAAATAATTTATTCGCTCTGTTTGAGAGGCTTTTTCATTTTTTAATAGTTTGTCGGCAAATTCTTTGTAGTCATCTACCGATTTCATATAATCGACCAAAAAATTCTTTCCATTTTTGACGGCTAAAGCAAAAACTTTGGCTCTTTCATTATGGCCTTTCAGTTCTTTTAAAGGAATGGTAACAACGTATTTACCATTAGCATAGAAGGCATCCACCATACCTGGGTTGGCTCTTTCTAGAATTTTGTCTTTTAAAACATCGTTAACAGCAAAAGCGTTGGCGCTTAATAGCAGTAAAATACTAATGATTGATTTCATGAAGTCCCCTTTTGTTAATGTGCATAGGCAAACTAAAGGGAATAGATAAAGAAACGTAGCTTCTGTGAAAGAAATGTAAAATGTTTAGAACTTTTTCACAAATTACCGAGTAGAAAGGAGAAGGATTGCTGATTACTAATTAATCAGCCTTCGGTAAGTGCTGAAATATATTTCTCTTTTCCAAAAACCACCAATATGTCATCGGTAGTAAACTGCATATCACTATCGGGAACTCCAAGCACAACAAGTGACTTTTCTCTTTCTCCTAAGGTCAAAAACTTGCGGCTCTCTTTGCGGCGAATAACAGTGACTAGATTTACGTGGTACTTTTTGCGCAGATCGATCTCATTCAATGTTTTTCCAATAAAAGGGTCAGGCACTTTTACTTCGGCAATGGAGTACTCGTCGTTTAACTCCAAACTTTCCACTACGCCTTGAATGGTGAGTCGTCTGGCAAGTTGTTCTGCCGAATCTCCTTCGGGCAAAACAAGATCCTCAATTTTCATTAGGTTTAATAGCTTTTCATGAACAGGAGAGACCACCCGGTTGACAATGTTTTTTACTCCCAATTCCTGCAAGTGAGCAGTAGTTAACATGGAGCTTTCAAAATCCTCACCAATGGCAACGATCACGGCATCCATTTCCGTTAGGCCAAGACCTTTTAATGCCTTGATATCTTTTGAGTCCGCGACCACAGCATGGGATACTTTGTCGCGTACTAGCTCCACACGTTCTTCGCGTACATCCAATGCCAATACCTCGGCTTTTCGGCCCATCAAACTGAGGGATAAATTGAGGCCAAAGTGTCCAAGGCCAATAACTGCAAAGCGTTTTGTCATATCTGCTCCTAACTAATAGGAATATTTTCTTTTAGTAGTTTATAATTATTTTTCTTCATCTGTAAAAAGAATCCACTTAAAAATGTAATAAAGCCAATTCTGCCTGTATACATAAGGGCGATAATGATGAGTTTACTGGGCTCAGAAAGATTGGCAGTAACACCACGAGTAAGCCCCACGGTAGAGAAAGCGGATACGGCCTCGAAAAATAAGTCAAAGGCCTTTGCTTGCGGCTCTAAAAGTATTAGGGCAATGGTGGCAACAAATAAAATGCTTAGGGATACAATGATAATATTAAATGCCTTAAAGACAGAGTGATTGGTAAGCTCTCGACCATAGATCTCTATATGCTTGCGGCCCTGTACCGTCGCCTTAACGGCTAAAAACGCGATGGCTATGGTTAAGTTTTTAATGCCGCCCGCCGTAGACATTGGAGATCCACCAATCCACATTAGTGCAATCACTACAAGACATGTTACCATGGATAAAGATTCTGTAGCCCAAATATTAAAACCCGCAGTTCGCGAGGTTATTGATAAAAAAGTAGATTGATACAAACGCTCTTTCCAATCTAGCCCGGCAAAGGAGGAGCTTCCTTCTAAAAGAAAAATAAAGAGCGCACCTAGAAAAATTAACCAGGCACTTGTTACTAATACCAGCCTAGTGGGTATTTTAATAAAATGCACACCGCGCTTTTTGGGGTTCAAGGATTCATAAAGGTTGATAATGACGGGAAAGCCAATTCCACCAATGACGATTAATAACATGATAGTTAAACCATAAAATACATTGGACGCGTAGGGTTCCACTGCAAGGCCGCCTTGGTGCAGAGAAAAACCAGCATTACAAAAAGCAGAGATTGCATGAAAAATAGCGGCGTAAAGTTCTTTAATATTTAAAGCCTGAAACTCAAATCCCTTAGAAAGATAAATAAGAGTGGCGCCTATTGCCTGTATGGTAAAAGTAAAAGCAGTAATTTTAGCTAAAATGCCACCAATTTCTCCCATACGATCTTCGCTGATAATATCACTCATCAAGACTCGTTCTTTAAGCCCTAAGCCACCCGAGAATAAAATTCCAAAGGCTAAAGATAGGGTCATGATTCCTAGGCCGCCGATTTGAAAAAGAAAACAGATAATGAATTGTCCTAAGGGAGTGAAGTCGGTAGCCGTCTCTAGTACGGTCAGGCCAGTAACACAAAGAGCGCTCGTAGATGTAAAGAGGGCATCCAGCCAGGAGATACCATTTACAGTGGCCTTCGGTAGTTTTAGAAGCAATGTGCCAATTAAAATGGGAATAGCAAAGGAAATGGAAAATACCTGTGCCGCGCTTAAACTGTATTTAGAAAGTATCGAGGTAGAGCGAAAAAAGCGGATTAACTCACCCAGTACCAATGCTAGTTGCGTTAAGCCCAGGTAGGCAATGGTAATGTCATCAATTCCTAGGTTGGGGTGTAGCCTCTGGATCGAAGAGTGAATGAGCTCGCCTTTAATAAAATAAAGTAGTAGTGCGGCGACGATAAAGTTTTCAAACCATCGATCTTTAATATGAGTGATAATGCCTTTAGCGAGAAACCAACGCAGGAGCTCTTGTAGGCAAAACAAGATCACAATTACTTGTATGCTTTGCACGACGATCGCGTTCCACTGATCGCTGAGATAGAAACCAATTCTTAGAATGAAAACAAAAAACGAAAGGAAACCCAAGGTGTAAACAACGCGATCAAAAAAACGGGTGATCACCTTTCGATCTATAAAGCTCATTGAAAAATCATACACCAGTGGAGCCTGGCCGGGGGAGATGCGGTGAGTTAAATCCCAAAACAGGGGCAATCTTCTGGTATGCATAAAAGGATTGTTTAAAATCAAACTATGTTCGAAAAGCATAACCCCATAAAAGGTTCTAGGGCCCTGGAGTGTGAGCTCCATGGCTTGGAAGAGCTGCGAAAGCATAAAAAACTACATGGTCTGGATTTGCCGGAAGTAATAGAGCTAAAGCCGGACAAGTTGCTACTTAAGAGCATTGAATCCGTTCCGCCAACGGCAAAGGACTGGCAAAACTTAGGGGCGGGTTTGGCTAGGCTGCACCAAGTACAAGGGGAGTCTTTTGGTTTCTATGAAGACAATTTTATTGGCTTGAATGAGCAAAAAAATAAGCCATGTAACGATTGGGCAGAGTTTTTTATCAAGCACCGACTGTATTTCCAAATCAATTTAATTCTTAGTCCTTCTGTTAAAAATGAATTTCTACAAATAATGACTGCTATTGAGGGCAAACTCTACACATTTTTGAATCAGCACAATCCTAGGGCCTCTCTGCTACATGGCGATTTATGGTCAGGTAATGTGATGTTCGCAAAAAGTGGTCCGTATTTGATCGATCCGGCAGTTTATTATGGTGACCGAGAATGCGATATTGCCATGACCAGGCTATTTGGCGGCTTTGATTCTGCATTTTACAAGGCCTACAATGAGCTTTACCCTTTAAAGGAGAATTATGAAATACGAGAAAAGATATACAATCTTTACCACTATTTAAACCACTACAATATTTTTGGAAAGTCTTACTTGTCGGCTTGCCAAAGGCTAACTAAAGAGCTTGCTTTATCTTTTTTATGACACTGCCAAGTAGGGGAATGTTCTCGTAAATAAATTCGCCCATATCAAAGTACTCTTTATGCAAAATTACTTGGTCACGATCGTTGAAGATTATTTTCGTCATACCTTCAAGCGATACAGGTTTACCGCCTTTGAGCGATTTGGCTCTCAGTTGCATCTCCCAAAACAAAGCCAGAGTATCTCCACTTTCTACCTCATCGACAAAATGAAAGTTAATGGAGATCACATTTTTATAAAGTTTTTGAAAATGTGCTTTAAGATTATTTAAGCCTTCTATCCGGCTCATTGGATCTTCAAAGATCACAGCATCTGCATATACACCGTTTAAGACATCTAAATTCTTGGCATTTAGGCTGTTAAAAGCATTTTTCACTGCGTTGGATCGTTCGCTAATTTCTTTCATAGTGACTCATACTACGTATTTTAATACAATTTTCAATGTATTATTGAGTTGCTTAGACAAGGTATTAAATGGCTTTATCCATAGTTCAAGATGAGAATCTTTCTCGTAAAACAAAAAATCTGACAATTCGTCCGCTAGAGAAAAAAGATGGAGATTTGCTTGAGAGCAAAGATAATTTAGCCAAAATGTTGCAAGAAATAAAAAACCTGCGTGTCAAAGATCAAGAATATCATATCAGTGTCTTCAACACAGAGGAAAGTCAGGTGCTTGGTAGCCTTTGTCTGAGGGGCGTATGCCGAGATCGCTATCAGTCTGCAATGCTGGAAGTGGCCTTAAATCAAAAAGAAACGGGTGATTATTTATTAATGGAAATGATAGTTTCGGCTTTAGATATTTCTTTTCATGAGCTTCAGCTGAATCGTGTGGAGGTTCTGGCCGTAGCTGAGCAAATTCAATTGCAAAAAGTCATGTTAAATATAGGGCTACGCAAAGAAGGTGTACGCAAATATGCCGTCCAAAAAGATACAATATGGAAAGATGCAGATGTTTTTGCTATTAGTGCAAGCGAGTATAAGAGCAAAAATATAGATAAGTTAATGAATGCAAGAATCAATTTGAGGTAAGTGTGTCGAAATTAAAGTTAAAATATTTTTTATCGATTTTTTTAGTCTCAGTTCTAGCCCTTACTCTTGCGCCAGTTGTAGCCGAGATGCAATTTAACCGTTTAAGTTCTGAAAAAGAAGTTTTTATCAGTGAGGACTTGCAGAATTTCCATGAAGAATTGTTTATTGCAGACCTGCATGCAGACTCATTATTGTGGAAGCGAAATTTGCGGCAAAAATCTTACCGCGGCCATGTGGATATTCCGAGGTTGCGGGAAGGGAATATGGGCTTTCAGTATTTTACAGTAGTCACGAAGAGCCCAAAGAACTTGAATATAAAAGCCAATAAAGGTGATTCAGATAATATTACCACTCTTGCTATGGCGCAATTGTGGCCGCCCAAAACCTGGTACTCACTTTTTGAGCGAGCCGTTTATCAAGCCGAGCTACTGCAAAAGTATGTTGCAAAAGATGGTAAGATGATATTGATCAAAAATAGAAGCGATTTGGAAAATTTTTTAAGAAAGCGTAGAATGGACCCCCGTTGGATGGGCGTGTCACTAGGTCTAGAGGGTGCCCATGCTATACAGGACAATTTAGAAGAGCATTTTAAAAAGTTAGTAGGCCTTGGTTATACCATGATGGGGCCGGTACATCTTTTTGATAACGAGATTGCTGGCTCTATGCAAGGTTTTGAAAAGGGTGGACTTAGCGATAAGGGTGAGCGTTTTGTAGCCTTGGCCAATCAATACAATGTATCCATTGATCTGGCACATGCTTCTATTCCGACTATCAAAGATGTTTTGAAGCTCTCTACTAAGCCGCTAATTGTATCGCATACAGGATTGCGTGGGCATTGTCCGAACAATCGCAATCTACCGGATGATTTGGCAAAGGAAATTGTAAGCAAGGGCGGACTCATTGGCATTGGTTTTTGGCCAACCGCTATGTGCGGCAATGAGGTGGACAATATTGTGTCTGCCATGCGCTATGCCGTCGATCTATTGGGTGTAGATAATGTGGCTCTGGGATCGGATTTTGATGGAGCGGTAGCGGTTCCATTTACTGTGAATAAAATTAATTATTTAAGCCAACGCTTAATGGATCATGGTTTTAGTAAAAGTGAAATTCAAAAGATTATGGGAGCCAATGCTCTTGCATTTATGGCAAAGAATTTGCCTTAGTTCCATACCTTGGAATAAAAACTTTCATACCAAGGGAAGGCCAAGAATCCTAAGTGTCCACCTTCTGGTAAGGACAAATAAGTCGCCGGTGGATAATTTTCAAACATGGATTTTGTTGGAAAAAATTCAGGATTTAAAAAATCATCGTCTGCAGTGATGATTCTCGGAGAAAAATTAGAGGCTTGGGCTGCATCTATCCAGTAATGAAGTGAAGCAAATTCTGATTGCAATACCTTTAAAATTTCTGGTGCATGGTTCTCAAAATAGTAATTAAATACAAAATTGTCTTCCCATTCCGCTTGCTCTTTCTCATCATCAAAATGTGGAATCCAATCTAGATCGTGTACCTTTGCATACTCCTTGATGGATTTTAGAAGAGCCTGTTTAAAGCCGATTTGAATGGTATAGGGTTTTGCTTTTTCTAAGTTTTCCTCATCAATATCCGTACGGAAACCTGCTAACAGATAATCAAATACAAGTTTGATATTATCCCAAATATCATTTTCTTCTACTTTTCCAGAAACACTCAGCATTTGCTCGTCTATGTAAGGAATGCTGTAACGAAAATCCATTGGCGGGGATATGATCGTAGTTGTGGAGAATAAAGGATCATTTGGGTCTTCAAAGGCCTGAATCACGCCTGCTACAAAGGCCCCGTAACTAGCTCCTACCAGCTCAATGCTGGTGATATTTTCTTTGCCGATTAAGTCTATGGCTTTATCCATGACTTTTCGTAGGCTTACAGCCTCATGCAAAACATCGCCAGGCTTTGCCCCGTAAGGATTTGCATTGATGTAATCTTTGGACCATGGATTTGGTAGGGCAAGGAAATGATAACCAAGTTTTTCAAAACGATCATAGGCTCTTCTGGAATGGCTGCTGGCTGCATTATTAAAAATACCAGGCAAGTAGATAATTAGAGGTCGTTTTAAGTCTACGTAATATGCTTCCGATTCCATTACATCTCGGTCTCGTGAATCATATTTTGGATGACGCCATCTTTTTTCTTGTTGTACGTGATACATTACGGGTATACGGTTACGAAAAGCCTCTTTGACCCATATTTTTTTCTTTTTAGCAGATTTTGCCAAAAACCAACGAGCCTTTAGTGAGCCCCAAAAACTGGTTTCATAGGAATCTTCGAAGCCGAGGTTGTCGACACCTACTTGAAAAGTTTTTGCTGTATAAATAGCTTCCGTGTTCCAACCGGCATGGGATGATAGAATTAAGAATGCTGAAATCAAAAACGCCATAGCTAAATTTTATATAGCTATGGCGCACTTGAGAACCCTTTATTTGTCAGATTAGACAAAACGGTACAATTAGCTACCGCAAGCTAGACAATCGTCTGGGTTGTCTATGGAACAAGCCAAATCTTCCTCATTGTCTTTCTTTGCATTGAGCTTGGTTTGGTCCACGGTGAACTTGATGGCCTCTGCAGCTGCTTGTGATCGCAAATAGTACATGCCGGTCTTAAGTCCACGTTTCCATGCATAAAAGTGCATGGAGCTCATCTTAGCAAAATTGGGCTTTGCAATATGAATGTTAAGACTTTGTGATTGGCAAATAAAGGCTCCGCGGTCTGCTGCCATGTCCAAAATCGTTTTTTGCGAAATCTCCCAGACAGTCTTGTAAAGCTCCTTAATATCGGAGGGTATCTCCTCGATATTTTGTACAGAGCCATTGGCCGCAATGATTTTGTTTTTCAGATCATCGTTCCAAAGACCTCGATCAATCAAATCGCGCAATAAATGTTTGTTCACAATGGCAAACTCACCCGATAGTACACGGCGGGTATAAATGTTAGAAGTATAGGCTTCAAAACTTTCATTGTTACCAAGGATTTGTGCCGTGGAAGCCGTCGGCATGGGTGCAAGAAGCAAACTGTTTCGCACACCATATTTTTTTACATCCTCTTTTAACGTCTTCCAGTCCCACCTGTCGCTGGCAGACACGCCCCACATATCAAACTGAAAGATGCCTTTGCTTACAGGCGAGCCTTTAAAAGTCTCATAAGGGCCGTGCTCTTTTGCCAGTTCCATAGATGCCGTCATAGAAGCAAAATAGATACATTCAAAGATATCACGGTTGAGCTTTTTTGCTTCCTCACTATCGTAAGGGTAGCGCATCAACATAAAAGCATCCGCCAAACCTTGAACGCCAATACCTATGGGTCGGTGACGCAAGTTGGAGTTTTTTGCTTCGGGTACAGGGTAATAATTTAGATCAATGATTTTATTTAAGTTGCGGGTGACGGTTTTTGTGATTTCCTCGAGTCGTTGAAAATCAAATTCTTGGTCATTCACAAATTTACTTAAATTGATGGATGCCAGATTGCAGACCGCTACCTCATCAGGCGCGGTGTATTCCACAATTTCTGTACACAAATTGCTAGATTTGATCGTACCAAGATTTTGTTGGTTGGATTTGCGGTTTGCCGCGTCCTTGTAAAGCATATACGGCGTGCCTGTTTCTACCTGTGATTCAATGATGGCAAACCATAGATCGCGTGCTTTGATCGTTTTTCTAGCCAAGCCCTCTCTCTCGTATTGGGTATAGAGTTTGTTAAATTCTTCGCCCCATGTTTCCGAAAGGTTTTTTGCTTCATTCGGGCAGAATAGTGACCATTCCGCATTATCCTCTACTCGCTGCATGAAAAGATCTGGAATCCAAAGAGCATAAAATAAATCTCTTGCACGGTTTTCCTCTTTTCCATGATTCTTTTTTAAATCGAGAAAATCAAAAACATCGGCATGCCACGGCTCAAGATAAATGGCAAAGGAGCCTTTTCTTTTGCCGCCGCCCTGATCTACGTAGCGAGCGGTATCGTTGAAAACGCGAAGCATGGGAATGATACCGTTTGAAGTTCCGTTGGTGCCTTTGATGTAAGAGCCGGTAGCTCGAACATCATGAATGCTAAGGCCGATGCCTCCCGCAGTTTGGGAGATCTGCGCACATTGCTTTAAAGTATCGTAAATGCCCGTGATGCTATCGCCTTTCATGGTTAATAAAAAGCAAGAGGACATTTGCGGTTTTGGTGTGCCGGCATTAAAAAGAGTCGGTGTTGCATGGGTAAACCATTTTTGACTCATTAAATTATAAGTTTGAATGGCAGCATCAATGTCTTCGCCATGAATGCCGATCGCAACTCGCATAAGCATTTGTTGTGGTCGCTCCACAATTTTGCCATGCATTTTCAACAAGTAGGATCGCTCCAATGTACGAAAACCAAAATAATCGTATTCATAATCACGATCATAAATAATCGCTGAGTCCAATTTTTCTGCATTGTCCATTACAATCTTGTAAGTAGTATCCGAAATCAATGGCGCCTTTTGCTTGGAGCGAGGGTCCACATATTCGTACATTTTTTTTATATTCTTAGAAAAGTTCTTCTCTGTAAGTTTATGCAAATTCGAAACGGCAATGCGTGCGGCCAGCTTGGCATAATCGGGATGAACCGTTGTCATATAAGCAGCCGTTTCCGCAGCAAGATTATCAAGCTCCTGCGTGCTTACGCCATCATAAACGCCGGTGATCACCTTTTTAGAGACTTCTACTGGATCAACGTGATCCGTATCAAGCCCGTAGCATAGCTTGGCAATGCGCGCGGTAATTTTATCAAACTTTACACTTTCTTTTTTTCCATTTCTCTTGATTACAAACATAATTAAAACTCCGCATCCATAGTGAAGGTTCTGGATTCCTTGTCGCCAATAACACCTGCTTTTTGGTATTCGGCCACTCGTTTTTCAAAAAAGTTGGTTTTGCCTTGTAGAGATATTAACTCCATCCAATCAAAGGGATTGGCGGTATTGTAGATTTTTTCTTGTCCAAGAGCCACCAACAGACGATCTGCTACAAACTCGATGTAGGAGGACATCATATCAGCATTCATCCCAATAAGGGAAACGGGCAGGGCATCGGTGATGAATTCCTTTTCAATTTTTACTGCATCCGTAATGATTTCACGAACGGTTTGTGCGCTAAGTTTGTTCTCCAGCATAGAATAGAGTAGGCAGGCAAAATCGCAGTGTAGCCCTTCATCACGACTGATAAGTTCATTAGAAAAAGTAAGCCCCGGCATTAGGCCACGTTTTTTTAACCAAAAAATAGAGCAAAAACTGCCGGAAAAGAAGATTCCCTCGACGGCGGCAAAAGCAATCAGCCTTTCCGCAAAGGAGTCACTATTATTGATCCAGCGAAGTGCCCAGTCGGCTTTTTTCTTTACCGCAGGTACCGTGTCGATGGCATTGAACAATCGATCTTTTTCTTGATTGTCTTTAATATAAGTATCGATCAACAAGGAATAGGTTTCGGCATGGATGTTCTCAATGGCGATTTGAAAACCGTAAAAGCAGCGTGCTTCTGGAACCTGTACTTCATTAATAAATTGTTGCGCTAGATTTTCATTTACTATGCCATCACTAGCCGCAAAAAATGCCAGTACGTGCTTTATGAAATGCCTTTCATTGTCATTTAGTTTTTGCCAATCCATTAAATCGGCAGACAGATCAATTTCTTCTGCTGTCCAAAATGAGGCTTCCGCTTTCTTGTACATTTCCCAGATTTCATCGTGCTTTATGGGAAATAATACGAAGCGATTTGGGTTGTCTTTCAATAGCATTTCTTCACGAGTTGTGCTCATGTTGTATCCCCCTGTCTACTTCCTTGTCTCAGTTACGTAGTTTTAGTTGTGAAATATACTTTTTGATTCGATGGAATCTAGAAACAGGAAAACGCAAAGAGCGTAAAGCGGCAAATCTTTTTTTGCGTCGGAGCAGGTCCTAATTTGCCGCTTCACTGCGCTTGATTTTCTAAGTGTTTGAAAGTCTTCATTATCTTAAAAAAATGCGAAAAAAATTATTTTTTTTAATTGACGGGAAAACTTTGTGGATAACGTGTGGGGTCCAGTGTCAACACTAGATATAGTGATGTTGAAAAATGCAAATCCCCATATCTACCGTTTTTTCAACATAACCGAAAATGTAATATTTCATAAATTTCGCTGTATACTAAGGGGTCATTTTTGCAAGGATGCTGGGAGCTGCATCCCTATATTCCTTTCAATTATAGTGACAAAAATGGGCCGCAGGAGGTGCTCAAATCGTATCTATTGAAAGCCCCGATTGGCACACTCTTTGTATTACCTACTAGCATGATACGTTGGTTGATAATTTTAAATTTCATGCTGCCCAGTCTTAGTTTGGCGGCTACCCAGGCGTTGGATTTTTCCGCCTGGAAACAGCAGAAAATCCTAGCTGCCAAACAGCGCTATGATCGTAGTTTGTTGGAATACCAAGCTGCCAGGGACGCAAATGAGGATGAAAAAAAGAAAAAAGCGCGTCTGGCCAGAAGAAACTATGAAGTTCTTCGCTACGCCCGCCAATTGCGCGTGAGCGATTATTTTGAGCTCTATCTGATGGACCGATATCCTAATGATAACAATAAGTTAACCGAAGCTTTAGAGAGTCTGCCCGAGGCGCAAAAACGCCAGTTCATGGCAGATTACCGTTATCTATTGAAGAAGCGGGACAAAGATTACTTTAAAAAACAATAAATTTCATGAGGCCGCCTTGACAGAATCCAGTGCTGCCCCAATATTACGCGTGAATGCAATAAACAATAGTAGAAATGCTATAAATTCAGGAGGTTAGCAATGTCTAAGACAATCGGTATGCGTCCACTGCACGATCGAATTTTGGTTCGTCGTATGCCAGAGGAAGAAAAAACAGCGGGCGGGATTATCATTCCTGATTCTGCAAAAGAAAAACCACTTCGTGGAGAGATCATCGCTACAGGTAACGGCAAGGTTCTAGAGGATGGAAAAGTTCTTCCTTTGGAAGTGAAGGCCGGAGATACAGTTCTATTCAGCAAATATGCTGGTACAGAAATCAAAATCGAAGCTGATGAATACTTGATGATGCGTGAAGATGATATTCTTGGCGTTTTCACTAACTAATTAATCCCAAATATCTACAAACTTTAAAGGAGTTTAAATATGAGTAAAGAGTTACGTTTTTCTGAAGACGCCCGCAGTGCGATCTTAAAAGGAGTCAACACCCTAGCTAATGCCGTGAAGGTAACCTTAGGTCCTAAGGGGCGCAACGTGGTGATTGAAAAGTCTTTTGGAGCACCTCTTATTACTAAAGACGGTGTTACTGTTGCCAAAGAAATCGAAGTGGAAAACAAATTTGAAAACATGGGCGCACAGATGGTGAAAGAAGTTGCTAGCAAGTCCAATGATGACGCTGGTGATGGAACCACTACAGCGACTGTTTTAGCTCAGGCGATCTTTCGTGAAGGCGTTAAGATTGTGAGTGCTGGTCACAACCCCATTGCTACGAAGCGCGGAATTGATAAGGCAGTAGAAACGGTGGTTTCAGAACTGAAAAAAATGTCTAACCCAATTAAAGATAAAACAGAAATTGCTCAGGTAGCTACGATCTCTGCGAACAACGACAAGGTTATCGGTGATATCATTGCCGAGGCTATGGACAAGGTTGGAAAAGAAGGCGTAATTACGGTGGAAGAAAGCAAAACTGCCGAAACAGAATTGGCAGTAGTTGAGGGTATGCAATTTGACCGTGGTTATTTATCTCCTTACTTTGTTACGGATTCTGAAAGAATGGAAGCCGTGCTTGAGGATGCATACGTTTTAATTTTTGATAAGAAAATTTCTAATATGAAAGATCTTGTTAACGTATTGGAAGGTGTTGCTCGAGCTAGTAAGCCCCTTCTTATTATCGCCGAAGACATTGAAGGCGAAGCACTAGCAACTCTTGTTGTAAACAAACTTCGCGGAACTCTACAAGTAACTGCAGTGAAAGCTCCTGGCTTTGGTGATCGTCGTAAGGCAATGTTAGAAGATATTGCGGTACTTACTGGTGGTACGGTGATTAGTGAAGAAACAGGAATGAAGCTAGAGCAAGCAACTATTGAAGATCTTGGTACAGCCAAGCGCATTGTTGTGGACAAAGACAATACAACTGTTGTGGATGGTGCCGGTGAAAAAGCCAATATTGAGGCTCGCGTAAAACAAATTCGCTCTCAAATTGAAGACACAACTTCTGATTATGATAAAGAGAAGTTGCAAGAACGTCTTGCCAAGCTAGTAGGCGGTGTTGCTGTAATTCACGTTGGTGCGCCTTCTGAAATTGAAATGAAAGAAAAGAAAGCGCGTGTTGAGGATGCCTTAAACGCAACTCGTGCAGCTGTGGAAGAGGGCATTGTTGCCGGCGGTGGTACGGCTCTTCTTCGTGCCTCGGCTACGCTGAAGGAAGATAGCTACGATGAGATGGAGCGTTTTGGTGTAAGCATTATTAAACGTGCTTGTGAAGAGCCTATCCGTCAAATCGCTGCAAATGCTGGTTTAGATGGTTCCATCATTGTGGATCGTGTTGTAAATGGTAAGACTGCCAACTATGGTTACAATGCTTTTACTGAGGAGTTTGAAGATCTGATCAAAGCGGGTGTGATTGATCCTGTTAAGGTAACTCGTTGTGCTCTACAAAACGCAGCTTCTGTATCATCTTTAATGCTAACAACAGAGACTATGATTGCAGATGCTCCGAAGAAGGATGATTCTGCTGCTCCTGCAATGCCTGGTGGTGGCATGGGCGGCATGCCTGGCATGATGTAAGCTTTTTTAAAGGGGTATATCCTAACTTTGTTGTGGAAAAATGCCCCTTTAACCATTGTTGCAATACAAAAGGCCTCTTCGGAGGTCTTTTTTTTGTTTTTGTGCGGAAAAGGTAGCGGACACCTAAAAGAGGTATTTTACGCCGCCGGATAGAATGAAGCTATTTTGGTCGCTGCTTGTGGCCGTGCCATTTGTTCTTGAGCCGGCGCCGCTATAATCACTTTGTAGGCTGTCGATTTGAAAATCACCCACAAGCTGCATGTTTTGATTCCAGTAGTAATCAAGAAAAAAGCGAAACGAAGAGATGGTGGCATCGTCGCCGCCGCCAGAGGTAACCGGGCTTTCAGAAAAATCGTTGGTTAAAAAGAAAGCCAGCTCGGCGCCGCCATTGAATTCATTTTTTCTTCCAAAGGGTACCGAGCCGCGGAAACCCAAATGAATGCCGCTGTATTTTGTATCGGTTAGGCTCACGGGGCTTGAGCCATCTACGGCTGTGATGTAATTGGTGAAGCCGCCTATTAGCTGCAGCTTTGGTCCAAAAAAATCGTCGTATAGTAAAAAGTTGTATACACCTCTTAGTTCGATTTTGGTGGTGGTGATGCTTAGCTCATCTGGACTTGAACCTGCTAAGGGGTTGTCGACATTTACAATTCCTTGTCGAAGAGTGCCTTCTACGGCCCACTCAGGGCTTAGCCACAACTCTCCGTTCACTTGCAAGCTAGGGTAAAAACTGGATTCGCCTTCAATACTTCCCGAATCCAGTGCTATACCGTAGTCGTAAGTGCCGAGTCCAAACTTTACGGCTACCGCACCAATGGTGGGAGGAGCCGCTGGCTTCCAATTACTGGGGTTGTTGCCAAAAACCATTTTGGCATCATCGCGGCCAGAGATTTCGTCGACTTCATAGAGATTGTAAGCGTTTTCTGTTCTATAGCGAATAAACTTCAGGGCATCCAGCTTGCTGCCTCTTTGGATAATGTTTTTACTGGCCTCGGATTCAATTACACCAAATGATATTGTGCGATCTACTTTTCTGATTTTGATAATTCCCAGCACCTGCTTTTTTGTCGAAATTAAAAAATGAAAACGTGGATGTCGTTTGGCTTCAATTAATTGAATGGCATTCACGGTATCATCGACTTTAATTCCATCATTAGTGCCCAAATCTAAAGTAACCTTGATGCCATTACGGCTAAGCACCCGTCCATGAAACGGCACGCGGTTTAAGACTTTATCTAAAAGTCTGTGCAGCTCTTTTAGAATGTCTTTGTTGGCAAACTTACCAAAGCTAGGGTTTTGCTCTTTGGCAAAAAGTAGGCCATCGTAGCAAGAAAACATACTCATGGTGATGTCCATAGCTTGCGGGTTTTTCACGAGCCTTGCTGCGAGTAGAGTGTCCGTTTGTATGGCGTCACACATCCGGCGTACTTCAGCCTGATTGTTCTCCAACTCATTTGGCGTAAGTAGCGTGCCGATGGAGGTTTGGTCGGAAAAATCCCAGTGGTGATTGTTCTTTAGCTGATCTCGTAAAAAGTTTTCTGCAGGGTTGGCATAAATAAAATTTACGTTGTCTGTGACAGGAAGCAGCGAAATGGATTGGAAATCCATCTTTTTATCTATTTCTGAGACATATTCAGTCTGCGCAAATAGTGAAAATAAGGCCGCAAATAGAAAAATCATAAATTTATTCTAGCCTGCGAAAAGGTGGGGCGTCACGTAGAGAATTCCAAACCTTGGTCCAGTAAGTTTTTAGTCTAGTTGTCCGAGTAGTTATTTATGAAATTGGTCGGGGTTTTATTGTTCTTATTAGCAAATCCGTTGCTAGCAAACGATGCACGATTGGACTTAGATCTACCGACCAATGAATCCGAAAGCGAAAAGCCAATAGATAAATACGAACAGGCCAAAGAAAAGCTTCGTCAGCGTTGGAAAGAAATGGAAAGAGAGGAGCAAAGGCGTAAGCTTGCAAGCGAGGAGCCTAGCCCCAAAGATACAGCTACCAAATTAGAAGATGCTTTTATGGGGGCGAAGCAAGAAGAAATTGAAGATTTAAAGGCCCAATTGGCAGAAGATGATATTCGAAACAATGTCCTAGAAGTGCAGGTTGCCCCAGGCATTATGTATGTGGAGTCCGATAGCCCCTATTATTATCGTGATTACCGTACCTATAGCCCCTCGCTGGCTCTTTCGGCAAAAATCTGGCTATCACCCTACATGGGATTTCATGCTTCCTATACGACTTCTACCGGCGCCGATGTAGTGGATGATTTAAATGGTAGCAATCAATCCATAGTCAGCCATGAAATATTTCAATATTCCTTGAGCCGAAGAAAGTTTCTTAGTGCCGGCAGTTCGTTTTTAGAATTTTCTTTAGATTACAAATCTTATAATTTTAAAGTGCCCTCTGATAGTTCCTATCGAGCCAATATCAAGTCTAATTTTTATGGTTTTGGCTTTTCGTATACCGATAAGATTCATCACCGTTTATCTAAGCAGTGGCTGATTAAACTTTATATGTTTGGAAGTGAAAGTGAAGATACCGTAACCACGAACTTTCGTTCGGGCGAATTAAATAAGTCTTATTCGGTGCAAATACAGCGGCAGTGGAAATATAGAATCAATCGCAAACATTCCTTTTTTATTAATTTGCAATACATTTTTGATACCCATATTTACGAGGGGCAAGCAACGCCAGCAGACCCGAAAACAGGCTCCAATTTAGAAGGAGTTGATGTGGATACTTCCTTTGGTTTATTTCAATTAGGCTATGAGTGGGGTTCTTGATTAGCTGCACGTTGCCGTACAAATTTCTTTTTTAGTCTTGGTAGTATAAATGCAAACAATACAAAGACCACTACAAAGACAATAATGTACATATGAAATTCTTTTGCCTTAGCTAAGGCTTCATCCATATTTTCTCCGGCCCACTGTCCAAGATAAATCCATACGGGTACACTGATGAGAGCGGCAAAGCCGTCTTGTAGTAAAAAAGTGCTAGGTTTTACTTTTAAAATGCCCGCCGTTAAAAAAATCGGGGAGCGAAGTCCTGGTAAAAAGCGAGCAATAAAACAAATGGCACGAGCGTTTTTTTGAATTCGCAACTCTGCCTTTTCAATTCTTTCGGGAGTAAAAATCTTACGAAAAACTGGCCAGGTAAAAACGCGTCTGCCTTTATAGCGGCCAAGAAAAAATAAAAATGAATCCCCCGCCATGATGCCGATATAACTAACGGCATAGGCGCCAAAAAGAGAAATTTTACCCGTACCCGCGAGTATGCCAGCCGCAATAAGGGTGATGTCTTCAGGGATGGGTACACCTAGACCGCAGGCTAGCAAGACGCCCAATATAGTCAGGTAAGCAGTAGTACCATCAAGGCCCGCTAAAAAACCCAATATCGTTGCGGCTAGTCCAGTCTTTTCCATAGGATCTCAAGTCGTATTGTTGTTGAGGTTATTCGAGACTATAATAAAAGCATGTCGAAGAAAATTTTAATTGCAGATGATGCCCCGTATATTCGAGAAATAATTCGCAATATTTTATCTGAGGAAAATATTACTTTTCTGCCTGATGCCTGTGATGGAGCTGAGGTGGTGGACTTGGCGCTAAAACATCAGCCAGATCTAATATTTATGGACCTAGCTTTACCAAAGAAAAGCGGTATCGATGCATCTGCTGAAATATTAGAAAATTTGGATCATGTTAGAATTGTAGCAATTTCTTCCTTGCATGACTCCTATATGATTCAGGCCGCACTAGAAGCGGGCTGTGTGGATTTTATTAAAAAACCATTTCAGGTTGAAGATATCTTGCAAGCTGTTAACTACAGTGAGAAGTCCGAAAAGGTGGCCTCCGGTGAGTGAGCTGTTTTTTATACTGAAAACGTTTATATTGACGATGGTTTTTGTCCTGCTTTTGCAAATTAAAATTGGCGAAAGAACCTTGGATGAAAAAATTCAAGCAGGAATTCAAAGCAGTCATTTTGCGGAACCTATTGAAGAAACCGTCCGCGGTGGAGTGCTGATGGTGGAGCATGGCTATCGTAAATTTCTATCGCTGTTCAATCAGTCATTAAAAGAGAAGATCAATCAAGACAATGCCCCGGGCAATCGTTTCAAGATGCCAGAGCTACGTCGGCAAGCGGAGGAAATCCGCGAAGATGTAGAGGGGAAGACTAAAGAGACGGCCAAGAAGTTTCGTGACCGCCTAATGAGTGAGGATGAGTCGTATTAGCGATTTCCTCTGCGTTCGTCACGGTCGCTACGGGACGCTTGACGAGTGATATCGGAAGCCTTGGCTGCGGATTTAGTCTCACAAACCTGACCCATTTTATCACGTTTTGCCGCACCATCTAGCATGTTTACATCGGCATTTGCTATTCCAGCAAAGGCCATAATTGTAATTAAGCAAAGTAAGTGTTTCATTTTTCTCTCCTTTATACATCTAATTAAGATGCCAAAAGCGTGCCACAAATAAATCCTTCAACTTCAATATAAGTGGACTCTATTGTCTCAAAATGAGACGGTCTGTTAAAATCCTTTACAGCTGTAAAGTTAATTGCGTCCATCCGTTTCTTTTTTGGGATTTGTATCACTATTAAGTCGTAGCGTGTTTGAGTTCAGACCTGCTTCTGCAAAGGTGTCCACATCGCAGCACTGTTCGTTTGGGTCTAAGGGATTCAGGCCTTCAGACACACGAGGATCCATACTAGGATTATCCTGCAACATTGGATCTATACTCCCAGCAAAACTAATAGCAATAAGTAGCTCGATCAAAATCATATTATATACCTAGCTCTACGCCAGCAGGGCGGATTAACTCTACCAGGCTATTAAAAGCCCTGGCAACTTGTACGGCCACCGCGGCACCTTCTTTGCTATCGACTTTGGCGATTTCGCCATTATCTTTATAGCTTACAAGCAATTTGCCAACGCCGGGCCGTGTGACCACGCCAGGCTTGCCGACTTTTTCATTGTATTCAATTAGAACCTTTCTTTTTGCTTGATCGATAAGGCCAACGATTCTGCCGCTACGGTCATAGTCTAGCTTTACGGCTAACCCCGTGCTGCTTTTGGCAATGCTTAAATTGCATTTAGCATCGTAGCGAAACTGTGTATTGTTTTTCCCAACCTTTACGGCGTTAACCTTCTTGCACTTTGGGTCATATTTAAATTCGGTTACCAATTTGCCCACTGTCTTTTTATGAACCAGACCGTTTTGATAGTAGGAGTATTTGGTTACCAAACCATTCTCATTCACCATTACCGGTTTTTCATGTAAGGGGTGGTATTGAATGGTAGTTTTGCGGCCATTCACTTCTGAACGAACCTTGGCTAGGTAGTCGCCTTGCCCCGTCTCGGAGGGTTTGAATAAAAATTCATACTCGCTCTTTGTTACGACCTTGCCCTTACACTTTTTTACCAAAGCAGTAGTATAGTGACGATCAGGGTTGTTTTTGTTTTGTTTGTAATCATATTCCTCGAAACAGCCATCGCGGTGCTTAAATGCTACTACCCAATCCTTATTGGTATCGTACTTAATTTCACGAGTCGTATTGTCGGGATAAGAAATTTTCGTCAAATTGTGTAAGCTATCATATTGATAGGTATACGTATTCTTCCAGGCGTTGGTAACTTTAACAAGGTCTTGGCCATCGTAAGAATAGGTCGCACTGAGTCCTTTCGGTCCAACAATGGATTTTACTTTTCCGCTTTTTGTCCAAGTAAAGCTAAGTTGCCTTGCTTTGTTGTCTTTGATTTTACTGATTTGAGAGTCTTTTCCATATTCAAATAACAAGTAGTTTCCATTTTTGTCATTTTTGCGAACGAGCTTGCCATTGCTGTCATATACTTCTGTTGTAGAATTGCTAAGAGTTCTTACGAATTGCTTGTCCTTATAAACAATATTGTCAATGCCTTTAAGATTGGCCTTAAAAACAGTGCCATTTTTAATGCTAGCATTGATATTGTATTTCTGAGCTAATTCCTCACGTTTTTTGCGATCGTTATAAAGCTGGTCGGATAGCTCATTGAAATACTTTGCAGAAAAACGTTGGCCGGATTTTTTCATGTTCTCAACAATAGACTCCACCACATTTTTCACATCTGTTTTCTTGAAGTTCGAAGGATAAAAAACAGTTTCATTTCCAGCGCCACATGTAGTTAAAACGAGAGTGCCATCGGATTTAGTTTCGATTTTGCTTTCAAAACGAGAACACCAACCAAAACCAAACATACCATTATACAAGGTTCTACTGTTATAGGTTCTTTTAACGGAAAGATCATAGCCGGTACCGCTTAGCTCTAGATCGACCCAAGGATCTGCAAAGTTAGCATTGCGCATATCCACAAGTGCAAACGCTGTTGTGGGAGCTGCTAATAGGAAAAAGATTAAATATTTAAACATCTTATCACCTCGTTCATACCTTTATTGTAACAATTTTTCGTATAAAATAACCACCCGTAATCTGTAATCCCACCATAATTATAAGTAAAATCAGACCTAAGGTGGTACCAAATAGGGGAGCTACAAAATTTGGATCAATGGCTAGGAAAACCATAAGCAAAACAAACGGCACACATGCCATAATGATCCCTTGCATTTTACCTTGTGCTGTCATCGCATCCACCTTTTGGTACAGCTTTTGTCGCTCTCGGATGGTTTCTGTTATGGTGGTAAAGGTAGATGCCAGGTCTCCACCAGTTTCTTTTAGAATATTTACCGACATGACAAACATTTGCACGTCCGCCTCAGGTATTCTGTCGGCCAAATCATTCAAGGCTTCCTCTATACTTACGCCCAGTCGTATTTTTGATAAAACAAGTTCAAATTCCTGGCTTAGTGGATTGGGCATAGATTCTACAACTCGCTCCATGGATTGTGTGATGCTAAGGCCTGATTTGATTCCATTGGACATAATGGTTAAGCCATCTACCATTTGCATCACAAATCGAGAGCAGCGTTTTTCATAAAGATAGTTGGTTAACCATTTTGGAATTTGCCAACCAATTGCTGTAATACCTGCACCAAATATTAAGCCAGCAATGATACTGGGCCAGAATAAAAGGAACATTAACAATCCCAGGCCAAAACTAAGCGAAAGCATGGTGTAGGTGAGTTTTTTCTCAGAAGTCTCAATGAACATATTGTTGAGTTTTGTGAGAATTTCATCTCTAGAGCCAAGAGATCTCTCGTGCAGAAAGGCAATGATTTTATCCGACCACAGCATGCTTAAAGTAAATATACTTACGCCTACACCAATCACGATAAACCATGTTGAATTTAAAATCGACATCATGATTCACCTCCACTGGCCTTTTTAAGTGGAGCTTGCGAGTTGCCAGATTTAAATAAATCGGTACCTACCTTAATACCTTTGCGCTCAAATTTTTCTATAAAGCTAGGTATAAAGCCGGTGGCCTGAAATTGTCCTACTATTTTACGGTTTTTATCAAAGCCAGTTTCTTTGAACTTGAAAATTTCTTGCAAGGTAATCACATCTCCTTGCATACCGATAACTTCCGTTATGCTCATGACCTTGCGGCTACCATCAGAGAGTCTGGATACCTGCACAATAAGATGAACAGCGCTGGCAATTTGTTCGCGAATGGCTTTTGCTGGCAGGTCCATTCCTGCCATCATCACAAGAGTTTCTAGCCTTGATATGGCCTCTCGTGGATTGTTGGCATGCACTGTGGTCATAGAGCCATCATGCCCCGTGTTCATGGCCGACAGCATGTCCAAAGCCTCACCGCCCCGGCACTCTCCCACCACAATACGATCGGGTCGCATTCGCAGGGTATTACGCACAAGATCTCGAATGCTAACTTCGCCGCTTCCTTCCATATTGGCAGGCTTGGTTTCTAAGCGCACGACATGATCCTGTGAAAGCTGCAATTCTGCCGCATCTTCCACGGTGATGATTCTTTCATTGGCTGGGATAAAGCCGGAAAGGGTATTTAGTAAAGTTGTTTTACCAGATCCCGTTCCACCAGAGATAATGATGTTCAGGCCGTTTTCCACGCATAGTTTTAAAAAACGAACCATTTGCTCATTCATGCTACCCCAGCTCAAATAGTGTTTTGGAGTAATGACTTCTTCTTTAAATTTTCTAATGGTGAGTGCGGCACCATCGATGGAGCAAGGTGGTATAATGGCATTAACCCTAGAGCCATCTTTTAAGCGTGCATCCACATAGGGGTTTTTCTCATCAATGCGCCTGCCGAGCGGGGTAACAATTCGTTCAATTACATTTCTTAGTTGTAAGTCAGATGTGAAAGTTATTTTGGATAGGCTTAATTTTCCATTGCGTTCTGCAAAAATGTGTTTTGGTCCGTTCACCATAATTTCCGAGACCTGTGGATCTGCTAGTAGATCTTCTAGTGGGCCAAGACCAAGCGCCTCATCCAAAACTTCTTTGATAATCTGTGCACGCTCTTGGCGGTCTAGATTCGCATGCTCTTTATCTACAATTTGCGTAATGGCCTGTAGAGTTTTGTTTTTTAGAGCTGCTTCTTTTTTCGGGTCCCCATCGGTATCCGTAATTCCTTTTTTTAAATCCATCGCCAAAATTAAAGCCTGGTGAATTCTCGCTTTGGTAATGGTTTTTCGATCATCACCACTAGCCTCGATCTTTTTGCCACTCTCGGGTATTTGTTGGCGTGATGGTTGTGGTTTGTTTTGTTGTTGCTGTTTGGCTTTTTGCAAGCTATTGCCGCCGATTAATTTTCTTGCTAGATCGCGATAGGCATTTGCTAGGGGAGTAGAGCCTTGCATGACAAATAGAGTGGATCTTTGCAGAGCAGCTCCAGTGGACATATCATCTTGCGGCAACATGCCGATGATGGGCAACCGCAGAGTTTGCTGAATCACATTGGAGCTAAGAGAGGCTTTATTGGCCTTATTTACAATGATATGAAATCCATCTAAAGATACAGTTTGCGACTGCAAAGAGCCGAGTAGTTTCTTGGATTGTGTAAGGCTTAAGATTTCTCCTACAGTAATAAACAAGCAAGCGCTTGCTAAATCCAAAGTCGTGAGTTGCGGCTCTTCAAAATTGCATCCCAGATCTACAACAATATAGGAAAAGAGTTGCGATAATTGTTGGTAGAGACGACTTAAGTTATCCCCACTAACGGACCAGGAATCATCCGGGCTCTTTACTGCGGCTAGATAATAAATACCGCTAGCATGCTTGTTCAGTAGTGAGCCAACGGTTTGTGCATTGATGGTTCCCGTAAAATTTGCAAGATCTTCAATGGTTCGGTTGGGTTTAATTCCAGTGATAATATTCTGATCGCCGCAGGACTTGGCATCCAAATCAAGTAGCAGAACCTTTTTCTTTGTCTCGGTAGCTAGTGATGCCGCAAAGTTGGCGGCAAATACAGATTTACCAACGCCGCCTTTACCGCCGCTTACCGCCAATATATGTGATTGTGGATGAATCATAATATACTACTCCAATAGTATTATCGGAGTCGTATCTAACGAATTGATAAGGCTTTTGTCTAATTTGTCAGACGAAACTTACGTTTGATTTCGTCGGAGCCATCGGAGGCAGAAGACTTGATTACGGGTGTAATAAAGACAACAAACTGACTTTGGTCGCGTCGAAAATTTTTCGAAGCATAAAGCGAGAATAATGGGTTGCTGGATGCCCCCTGAGGCAATTTGTTGTAATCCGTACCGCTTGAGCTTTGTACTAGACCACCAATGGCAGCGCTGCGGCCGCTACGAACCATAATAACGGTATTCACATTACTACGATTTACCAAGGGACCGTTTTGCGTCATACCCAAAAGAGCGCTAACGACAAAATCAATTTGTAAATGAATGGAATCTGATTTTCCACTCATAATACTTGGTGTTACTGTGGTGGTTATACCCACCTCTTCAAATTGCGTATTGATTTGTCCTTCAGCTCCTACCGTTTGGTAAGGCACTCGAGTATTGGAGTTTAGCGTTCCTTTTTTACCATCTTGAACAATCAGGCTCGAGCTTTGCAGTACGCGGGCATAACCATGCGCCTTTGCCCAATTTAGTTTTGGTAATAGGTTCGATATAGTTCCTGTAATCTGGCTTACAAAACCTTGATCTTGTCCGCGTGAAAAAGTCACATTGGTATTATCGCTAAGTGAAGGTGTCCATTGAAAGCGAAACCCGCGTGTATAATCCTTTTTTAGTTCCACATAATGAACCACAATTTGGATGATTTTGCCGGGCTCTTCAGGAGGGGCTTGTTTTACAGTTAATAGGTTGATAACAGTTTGTAATACTTTTCGTTTTTTGACTGCCTCATCTCCACTTTCCACCACTTCATCGGGTACATAGGTTTTGGCAATGATTTCGGCTCGCTCTTTTTCGGCTTGATCGCTTGCTACACCCTCTAAAATAAATCGATTGTTTACCGCTCGAACATGAATGTCAGGGTTGTTAATGTCTCGTTCAATGAATGAAGCAATTTTTCTTTGTGCCAAGGGGCTAAGAGTAACTAAGTTGCTGGCAGTGTCTTTATATTGATTCACCACTGAGGCAATGCGCTTCATATCTCTTGGTAACAAGATCTGCCCATCAACAATTACCTTGTTGTTGGCAATTTTGATTTGTATGCCTTCGATTTCTCCTAGTAAGGACTTGATTTCGCGAGCAATGGCAAAGAGACTGGACTTTTTTACCACCATACGGAATTGGTGAACGATGCGGTTGCGCTCATCACGAATGGTAAGAGTACAGGTATTTACTTTTGTTGGATAGAAGCGAAGAGTTTTCGTGCTTTGAGAAACAGATAGCTTTGCACATTTCTTGTAGTCACCCTCAAATTTAGGGCTGCGTGGCAGAAAATTTACTTTTTCATCGTGATTCAAACCAACTGTAAGACTTAGAAAATTGGATTTCTTTTCAGCCAAACTAGGTACAGAGACCAGCAAAGTGAATATCAAAGTAATAAAGATCTTTATAGCATTCATATTATCTACCCCTCCTAAACGGCATTGAGGAAGGCGCGCGATCCAAACCACCTTTTAGTCGATTCACATTCATGGATGGCATATTCTTTTTTACGCGATCATTTGGATTGCGTAGAGTGATAAAGACGCTTCCAGGGTTAGTAGATTGTAATAATATAAGTTTTTGTGCATCTTCAGGGCTTAATTCTAAAGTGATGGTGGAAAAACTTGTATCACCATTAAGGTTGCGAATGTTCATGGTATTATTGGCGCCAATTTCTACCTTTCTGGGAATATTATTGGTTATATTTACACCTGCTGCTAGTACGGTAATGTCTTGAAATAAGGTTTTTACAGAGACTTGTTTGCTAGGCCCACTGCCGGTTTCGATGGAGGCCAAAATGTCAATTCGATCGCCAGGGCGAACGAGTTTGGCAACACCTCTGACTTCATCAACGGATATGGTAACGGCACGTTTATTGGGAGCAACTTGCAAGGATAGGCCCGTATTGGCACTAGGTCGCAGTACCTTCGTACTTAAAATTTGTTCTTTTTCCTTTATTGGAGCGGCAGCCACGAGCCCAATTACCTCTTCAGGATTTTCAATGGCACCTGGCTCAATAAAGTCAATTGGACGAGATACGGTTTCGATCATAGTATCATCAATGGTAGACATTTCGAGAATGTCTTTTTTTGCGATTACGACTTGTTTTAAAGTTCCTAGGCGCTTGTCATATTCAGCTTTTTTCTCTTGTGAATAGGAATAAAGCAGAAACATGGCAAATACGGCTGCGCCAATGGAAATCCATAAAGTACGAGAAGAATTATTATTCATGACCCAGCTCCTCCGCACTCATGATTGATGCAAATGCCATAAATTACTTTTATCCAGACGGGGTTCACTCCCTGCCCCCTTTCGGCACCGGTTATTTTGTTATCATCATCGGAGCGATCATCTAGTCGATCTGCTGCGGGGCGAGCGATGCTGATACTACGTTCCGTAACCGTCCAATAGGCATTATTTTGAGCATTATCGGAATACTCCGAGGCAATGCCGTGGGCACGAAAGCCATAATTGGCATAGTGATCCATTTGCTCATTTTGAGTGCCGCGGTTGGAGCGAAAATAGGTTAGGTCTACGCGGTTATCAAAGGTTTCAAAGGCATAGGTTCTGGCGGCCATGGAGTTCATAATGGCCGTATGAACCGAGCCAAAATAACCCAAGCCATAACCAATCAAAACGGCAAAGACTACCAGCAAGGCGATGGTCTCAATTGAGGCGAGACCTTTTTCATTTTTAGCAACCGTTGTCATAAATCCTCGCATAGTTTTCACCAGAATCAATTTGAGTTCCATACTTAGTGTCCAAAGCCAGTATTTTCTCTAATCGACTTGCTACAAAATCATTGCATTCCATTTGTGTAGGTTGTCGACCTAGAAAGCTATTTAAGTTCAAAAGAAATTTTTCATCTTCCGTATTGGTTGAGGCGAAAAATGGGATATTAAAATCTAGCATTTTTGCCTCAAGCTCAACTTTTGTACCCCAAAATCGGTCATTGCCATTCGGTTGATTGGTGGTGTACTCCTCTCGAAAATCCCCCGTTCCGGCATAATCTATTTTGAACCAACCATCGTTTTTATAAAAGCGCGCCCAAAAAGTATTTTGTGTTAAGTGCTCAAATTTGGCTTGGGCCTCTTGTTTTTGTCTATTCTCATCAATATGGGCCGCCACATAATTTCTTGCACTAGCAAAGGTAATGTATTGGGTAATTTCCACAATGGTGAGAGTAAAAGACAGGGCGAACAATATACCGGTAAAGCCGCTTACCAAAACTGTGGCAAACAAAAAGTCAATAGTAAGACTACCACTAGTGTTTTTAAGAGGCTTAGTTATCATCCCTATCCCCCTTAAGTGAGACGCTTCTTTTCAAATAATTAGGATGCATCTCCTTTCCTTTTTTTGGGCTTAACCAAACACCGTTTTCGACCATGCCCTCGATTCTTTCAAATGGCCCCGTTACCATACTAGCGATCATATCGGAATTGCGAACCTCTCTTGCAATCAGCAAGGTAATGGTGATAATCACCACGGACATCAAAATAAACTCTACAGCTGTTTGGCCGCTTTGATGGAGCATCATACTATACCCCCAAAGCGTAAGATACCCAGCCATGCTAAAAGATAGGGTATGGTTAGAGGTATTCGAGAGATATTGGATTTGGTTTTTGAAAAAAGGCTGCGAAAATTAAGGTACAAAGATAAACTAATATTTTTATAGTCGGTATAGGTTAGAATCTTAATGGCACCATACACGGCAGCCCAAATGGCAGCAAATAAGAGTATCTCAAAATGCATTTTTATTGGTATGGCAAAGGATACGGCTGCAAATAATTTGTAGTCCCCACCGCCAAAGATTCCCAAAAAATATAAGGGCAACAGACAAAAGCTAACGATAAAAAAGGAGCTTAGAGCATCATAACCATAGTAGTAAAAGCCCACACAGGCGCAGATAAAAAAAACAGCGGCATTAAAGGCATTAGGGATCTTTCTCGTTTTAAGATCAAAAAAACAAGAAATTAAAATCAAAATGGTTATTAGTACGGCTAATGTACTAGTCATTTAATCCTTCCACCTTGTATGTACCGCCTCTTTTGCGCGTCCATCTAATTTCGCTAGTTGCATTTTTCGAGGCCTCAACAAAACCACTTCCTACTTCTATATGCTTTTCGATTTTGTAGCCCAATTTGGGCCCTGCACCTTGAAAAGTTGCTTCCACGCCATTTGGGCCAATAAAAACGGCCCATAAAAACATGACGGATAGTATATAGAGTAGAATAGTTTCAATGGTCATTATTGGTTGTTAAACAGATTGATTTGCTCTCCCAATTTACCAATCATATTCTCTACTTGCTGTGTAATTTGTCCTCTAAAAAGAGCCAGTAAACCTACAACTGCCACAAGCAATAAGATGTATTCTGTTGCTCCTTGAGCCGATTCGTCTTTTAAAAGTTTAGCAATATGCTTTTTCATATTGGTCCCCCTTATGTATCTATTTGGTATCTTGTCGGTTAAAAAAGTCGGCAACATTAGCGATATGTGCGAAATTTCTAAAGAAAATCCTGCCTTTGGCTAAAGTCTAGACGTATCAACTACTTAGAAGTGTAAAACTTCTTTACACTTAGAAGGTATGGCCAATAATAAATTATTGCGGCTGAAGGTCGGGGTGGGCCTTTTGGAGAACCTCCAAACTGCAGACGAAATTATGGATTCGCTGCAAATGGGGATGTTGGGCCAAATCGTATTGAAAGCGTTGGGATGAAAAGACTTGGGCCATTAGAAAAAGATCGGCAGCACTAATTTGATTGCCCAAACAATACATTTTGCCATATTTTTTTACTTTTTCCTCAAGAGCCACATAGCCTTTTGCTAGCCAATGGTGAATCCAGCGCTGCTTTACTTCGGCTAAGGGCGAGAAAAATTCCTCCAGGGCTTGCAGTGTGGATAGATTTTGGAGCGGCTGCATGCCTGAGTTGATGATTTCACAAAATTCTCGCACCAAGGCACGTTCTTTTAGGTCTTTTGGCAAAAGTTGGGGTTTGTCCGGGTAGGCCTCTTCCAAATATTCCAAAATGGCCATGGATTGGCTAAGGCAAAAATTTCCGTCATGCAAAGTAGGAACTTGTCGCATGGGATTTTTTGCTTGGTAATCAGCTAGATGTTGTTCGCCTCCCTGATTCAATAGATGTACAGGGATGTATTGGTAATCCATCTCTTTGTATGCCAAAACCAGGCGAATACGATAAGAGGCGCTGGAGCGATAGTAGTTATATAACTTTAAGTTATCGGACACTTTTTATGTCTCGCGCATTGGACTTGATCACCTTTTGCTTAATTGTACCGAATAGATCGTGGCCGTCTTCATCGAGCATATTCATCTCAATTGTGTCGCCGACTTTCATAAAGGGCGTTTTGATATCGCCATCATTTATTTTCTCAATCATGCGTTTTTCAGCTAAGCAGGAGCTACCGACTTCTGGATTTTCATTGGAAACGGTACCGCTACCCAAGATGGTTCCTCGATGTAGATCACGCGTACGGGCGGCGTGGGCCAAAAGTTCCCCAAAGGAAAAATGCATTTCGCCAGCATTGGCCCGACCAAAAACTTTATCGTTGTATTTTACATTTAATGGTAGATTGATACGTCCATTGCTCCAAGCCTTGCCAAGTTCACTAGGGGTAATGGCAAAAGGCGATAAGCTGCTTGCCGGTTTGCCTTGTAAGAAACCAAAACCATTTTTTAATTCAGCAGGTATTAAACCTCTAAGAGAGACATCATTGATCAAAACAAAAAATAGTATCTTCTCTTCTGCTTCCTCGGGGCTAGAACCCATTGGGATATGATCGGTGATAACTCCCACTTCTCCCTCAAAATCCGTACCATGGGATTCATCAATTTGCGGAATGTCCTCAGTGGGTGTTAAGAAGCGATCACTAACTCCTTGATACATCAGTGGCACGCGTAATAAATCTTCTGGAAGTTCTGCACCTCGGGCCTTACGAACCAATTTTACGTGCTGGATAAAGGCAGAGCCATCGAGCCACGCATAGGCACGGGGAAGCGGCGAAAGAAGTTTATTTATTTCTAGTGGAAAAGCTTCGGCAAGATCACCCGAGTTTAATTTTTGATAAAGATCTTCTAGAGCCTCTTGTTTTTCCTCCCAAAGATCCAATGCATTTTGAAAAGTTGGAGCGATTTGGCTAGCTTTTGCTGCCATTTTGCCGTCTTGACTGACGACGATGAGTTCTCCATCAATGCTACCATTATCCAGAGTGGCAATCTTCATAGTACACCTCGTTAATTGGTACTATTAGTAGCATTTTCCTATATTGTTTGTAAACTCTTTAAACCAATTGCTCTTCTTGTTAATTCTTAAAATCGCAGCACTTTTTTTAAATTCCGTAATGGTTTTTCGATCAATCAAACATGCCTTTAGAAAGGCTTCATTAGAGATTTTGTACTGCCCAATGCTAAAGGCAGCTTTTGCTAGTCCTAGCTGGCAATTTAGGTTGCCTTTGTTGATTTTTGTACATTGCTGATAATAACGCATGGAACGTTCCCAATTTTCAATATCAAACATGATTTGTCCGGCCGTCTCTTGGGCAAATTCGGAGCCTTGAAACTGCTTGGCGGCAGCCTTAATGATTTTTTCTGCCTGCTGGTTGTTTTTTGCATATTTGTAGGTAAGTGCTAAATAAATATGGTTATCTGGATGCGTGCGGTCTTTTTTGATGGCTCGCTGACAAAAAGCTATGGAATCCTTAAAAAAACTATCAACAGAGTACAAACGGCATAATGGATTTAAATATTTTGGTTTGTCGCCAAAGTATTTGATTAAATCAAGCAAGATGATGCGGCTTTCATAGTTATTGTCTTTTTCATCGTAGACTTTAAACAAGCCCCAATAGGCATCTTCATTTTTGGGGTTTATTTCAATGGCTTTGCGATATTTCACGATGGCCTCATCTTTTTTGTCAATTTTTAATAAGGCATCTCCCAAAAGCACATAGCCGTAGGGGTAGTTAGGGTGTTTCGGAATCATCAGGTTTAGAATACGAATTTCATCCAAATACTTTTCTTGTTGCCGATAAATTTTAGCAACTCTTAAATAACTTCGCGGGTCTTTTTCATCAATGGCCTTTTGCATAAAGTAAGCAGCCCGGTTCAAATTGTTTTCTTGGTAATATAGTTTCCCAATTTGCTGGGCGATTTCCTTATTGTCCGGCCTTTCTTCCAGTCGCTTTTTTAAAATTTCTATTTTTTTTGCATTGGAGATTTCTGCAAGTGATGTTCCAGGACCAAAGCAAAGACCAATGGATAGGAAAAGCAAGAAACGAATCATATTAGATATACGTAAGAACACTGTATCATGATACAATATCTATAAATGAAGTACAGCAGTTTCCATAATTCTAGCGGGCAAACCGTAATTGAATACATACTATTGTTGATGATTGTCTTGATCATCATGATAGGCGTTGTTGCGCAATTAAATAAAAACTTCGAAGCTTATATGGATAATTATTTTCGCAACTATGTGGCATGCTTACTTTCCTCTGGAGAGTTACCCAATTTAGGGGCTACACAAGATCCTAACTCTGCATGTGACGATGAGTTTCAGCCCTTTACCCTTATGTATGGGCGTCCACCGGTGCCTGAATTAGGAGGGGATACTTCTACCAATTCGGCATCCACTGGTAGCGGTGGCGGCGGTGGTGCCAGTAGCCAAGATAGCTCATCAGATGGGGATGCGAGTCGAGGTATTGAAGCAAGCGGTAATGATAGCGGAAGAATTGCCAATTTTCAGCAAAGTGTTGGCTCTTCGGGCTCGGGCATGCGGCCGGCAAGTTTCCGTTCCAACGAAGCGGGGGTTGCCGAAGACGCGAATGCCGAAAAGTCTGGAAGAACGGTGAGCACTCGACAAGTAAGGCGGAGCACCACAAGTTCCACCTCGGGAATTGATACAAGTGAAATTGGTAGTGGTAGGCCAGCGTATGTTAGTGCTTCTCGTTTTGAAGAAGATCGGGCACGAGATTTAACTGGCGGCGTTGCAGGGGTAGAAAATTCGGAGTCGGGCGCCCTAAGAAAAGCCATGATAGAACAAGAAATTCGTTCCCCCTCCCAGGTGGAGGATCAAGAAGAGGAAGGTTTATCTTTTGGTGATTTTCTGCGTTATTTACTGATAACGGCAATTGTCATTGCCATCGTACTATTTCTAGCGGGCCAGCTTTTGCAAATTCAAAAAAGCATGGAAAAGTAAGCTTAGAATTGCGGCACAAAGACTTATCTTTACCAATGTGCAAGTGCCATTTTGGCGACACTAGCTATAAGCTTTACATTTGAGGCAAATATTAGAATAGCGAGTGATTTTTTGCCAAAAGATTTTTACAAATAGGTAATTCAATAAGTGGGGGGGGAATATGCTTATTGGAAAGGATGAGAGGCGGCTATTCCGCCTTGAAGAGGCAAACTCGCTATTGCCTTTGGTTTCTAGAATCACTAGTAATTATAAATCATTGGTGGAAAACAAGATGCTCATTTTGGAGCAAGTTTCTACGTCAAAGCCAGAAATTCTTAATGAGCTGGAAGCTGAAATTGATACTTTGATTGACGAATGGAAGTCCAAAATGCGTCGCCTTGGTGCTAAGCCAGCAGGCTTGTGGCATCTCGATTTTGACCATGGTTCCGGCTATTATTGTTGGAAATATCCAGAGGAAAAGATTTCCTATGAGCATGCCTACCGGGAGGGATTTAGTAGCCGTAAAAGGGTATCAGAAAGTCTTTTGCAATTTGAATAGAAGCAAGTTACATCATCTTTATGCAAATTGCATTTAGTCAGATCAATTCCGCATTAGGTGACATCAAAGGGAATGCCGAAAAGATTATGCTCGAAATTCAGCGTGCGGCGGATCTGCGAGCTGATCTTATAGTCTTTCCTGAATTTGCGCTCTTGGGATATTTACCAGAGGATCTCTTAGATCAACATCAGTACATTCGTAATTGTGAAAAACAACTGCAAAGTTTGGCTCGCAAGATTCCAGCAAATATTCATGTGCTTTTGGGAATGCCTACTTTTTCTAAAAATGGCCGCTTGCACAACTCAGCTGTGCATTTCAGTAAAGGTAAGGTGCGCAAATATTGTCATAAAACTTTGTTTCCCAATTACGATGTCTTTGATGAGGCACGTTATTTTGAGCCAGGTGATCCAAAGAAAAATATTTTACGAATAAAAGGTAAGAGAATCTTAGTCACCATATGTGAAGATTTGTGGTTGTTTCACCCTCGTTACAAAGATCGCTACCCCAATATTTATAAAGAGATTAATAAAAAAGACATTGATTACGTTGTGAATCTTAGTGGCTCGCCCTACACAAAAGTTAAGATGCAATCTCGATTAAAAATGCTTCAAGAAGCTAACCAATATTTTAAAAAGCCGCTCTTGTATGTAAACTTAGTGGGCGCGCAGGATTCGTTGATTTTTGATGGTCGTTCGATGGCGCTAGATAAGCAAGCTAAAATACTCACACAAAGCATGGCCTTTCAAGAAGATTTCAATATGGTGAACTTTGAAACCGGCGAAGCGGGCAAAAGGCATCATATAAATATAAAAGATACTTACGCAGAAATCCACAAGGCACTGGTGCTCGGGGTTCGAGACTTTATCCATAAAAATTCATTTGCTAAAGTACATTTGGGTTTAAGTGGTGGTATTGACTCAGCTCTTGTTGCTTGTCTAGCTGTTGATGCTTTGGGGGCTGCCAATGTCCATTGCTTAGCAATGCCTAGCCAATTCAATGTTCCAGAATCTTTGGATTTAGCCAGAGTACTGTGTAAGAATCTTGGATGTTCCCTGCAAGTTATACCTATAGATGATTATTATAAATCTTTTTCAAAAAACCTATCAGATGCTTTTGAAGTTAAAGACTTTTCATTGATGCATGAGAATTTGCAATCTCGAATACGCGGTTTGATATTAATGGCCTATTCGAATGCCCATCCATCGATGCTTTTGTCGACGGGAAATAAATCAGAATTGGCGGTGGGCTACGCCACTCTTTATGGAGATATGAATGGGGGTCTGGCGCCTATTGGTGATTTACTTAAAACAGAGGTCTATGCTTTGAGCCGCTGGTACAATCAGGATCACGAATTGATTCCTCAACGAATCATCGATAGGCCTCCATCTGCGGAATTGCGACATGATCAAAGGGATCAAGACAGTCTACCAGACTATCATGTTTTAGATAAAATGGTGGAAGATTATATTTGCAAAGACAAAAAACCACGCGGAGAGTATAAAGATTGGTTTTTAAAGCAGGTTAAGAATTCAGAATTTAAACGTCGACAGGCGCCACCAACACTAAAAATAAGCGAGCGTGCGTTTGGGCGGGGACGCCGCTACCCAATTGCACTAAAGTGAAAACATATCCAATTGCTTGGGTTTTCTTTCCACTTGCGGAAATTGCAAGGCTTTGTTGTTGGAAAGACTAATTAAGTTTTCGATGGCAGGATGGCTGCCGCCGCTGGAAATTTGCTTCAGTAAAATTAGAAATAATTTTCCGCAATAGGAGGCATCGGCTTCTGCACGGTGAAATTCAGAATTAGGAATTTTAAAGTGTTGAACGAGTGTTCCCAATTTGTAATTGGCCATGCCGGGCAATACTTTTTTTGCAATGGCAAAGGTATCTAAGACTATGCCTTTCGGGGCAGGGCTCTCGTGCTTTTCAATATCGGCACTTAAGAACTGCACATCAAAGGGAGCATTGTGGGCTACGATAAGATCATCTCCACAAAAGTCCGCAAAAGATGGTAGTAGGTCATCAATTTTGGGTGAGTCTTTTACCATTTCATTGCTAATGCCAGTAACTTTTTGTGCGGCCTCGGGTATATTTTTACCAGGATTTACAAGTGTAGAATAAACCGCATCCACGTCACCATCTACAAAGCGAACCGCTCCGATTTCGGTAATTTGATCTACCCCAGGCAAAAAACCGGTTGTTTCTAAGTCAAAGGAAATGAATCTCACATAAATAATTTAAAAAAAAAGCTATGGGCAAGCAAGTTATGAGCAATGTGACATAAGCTTAGTTTACGTGGAAGGTATTGGTGTAGATCCAATCCAGCCATTGATCATGATCAGGAAATGGGAGAACAGATTTCACTCGCACTTGCACTCGGTAAATACCAGGCAAATGTATCTTAAAGCTAGATTGCAATTGATTGGTTTCCGTAATCACCTGCCCATTTTTTAGGATCTGAATGGAGTACTTTCCTTTTAGTGTTTTTGGTAGATGTACATTCAACTTTAGCTTTGGACTAAGGGGAATGGAGGAGCCCATGGGATAGGCTTTTCTGCCATCATGCATTTCTGCATAAAAACCTTTCGGATCGCCGAGTACGTCAAAGCACATATAGAAGCTGCCTTCGCGAAGTGCCTGTAAAATCTTATTTTTATCTTTATGAAAAACTCCCGTTAATTCTGAGGGAATCAAGACATGGTTGGAGGCAAATTTAAAAGATGAAAAATAGGAAGGAAAGCGAATGGTATAGGAGCTTCCAAACAACTTAGAGCTTGCCGAGATATCGTTACCTAGAAAACCTACAGTTTTATTTTGTAGATTCATTTTGTCCCAAATTTCTAGGTCTTTTGTTGGCGGATTGTAGAGCCGTATCATGGAGTAATCCGAGTGGAAGGGATATATTAATAGTGATAGTAGAAACTGCCATTTATTTGTTTCCCAGGACTCCCGCCATAGACGTCGTAAATTGATGACTTCAATACCAGATAAGCCAATGCTACTTCTTTCTAGCCAAGAGTTGGCTTTCTTTGAAGGGGAGGTGAGTACCAAAAATGCATCGGGATTCTCTTGCGAAATCATATCAGTAAAGAAGGTTTGTGCTTGTACCAAGTCTTTAAAAAGCAATCGATAACTTTCATCCGGGTAATACAAGAGCTTAGAATCCATATAGCTATATTTACCACCCTGGATAAGCATGGTGCGGTCTTTGTAGCCTTCATAGGTCTTTGGTTCTTTATAAGGATTAACATCTGTGATTATGAGATAGTCCAAACCCGCCCGCTTGGCATCCCGAGTAATGCTTTCGATGCTACCACTGCCGATACCATTTTCTGAATGGGCATGAGTTATGCCTTTATAATCATAATATTTATAATCCATTCGTGTGTTCAGGACGGGATCGGTAATATAGAGTTGCGTTTGGCTTAAATACACACCGTAAATTAAGTATATTATGATTAGCAATGAAAGGATGACGATCGTTTTAATACGCATATTTAAGGAAAACTAATATCCATGCGTTCACCAAGGGTACCCATAACTCCTTTGTCTCGGCCATTGTGGATAATGTTTATGGCCCCTCCGTCTTGAGCGCGAATTTCAATTTTTTTGTTTGCTTCCAAGCTAAGAATTTGTCCTGCATTAAGGCGTATATTTTGCGAGGAGCTATCATCAATGCTCACTCGAATCCGAGTTTGATCCAAAGCCTCAATGATTACTTGTTGTGGCTCGCTAGTGGGCGCGGGCGTAGGAGTCGGCGTGGGAGTTGGTGTCGGTGTCGGCGTAGGAGTGGGAGTTGGTGTGGGAGTAGGAGTAGGAGTAGGAGTAGGTGTCGGAGTCGGCGTGGGAGTTGGTGTCGGAGTTGGTGTCGGAGTTGGAGTTGGTGTAGGAGTCGGTGTCGGAGTTGGCGTCGGCTCTTCTAAATCCTCATTCTGTATATCTGTTTTTTCCTCCGAGTCCGTCGCCGTAGTTTCCGTAGCACTATCCTCGCTCTCGGGCTGAATGCTTACCTCTATGGAACTTTCCTTTTCGTCATTTAATATGGTTAGCGGGGTAGCTTCGGGTTCAATTGGCTCAATATTCTCCACGGGAGTCGTAACGGCTTCCTCTTTATATTTTTGAAAGACACTAAAAGTAGCGTAAATAATTCCGCACAGAAGTAAAATTGAAACCACGATGATGGCATTCATGAATGGGTTTTTTTGGCTATTGGCGATTTGCACGGCAGGGTCTTGTGCCAAGGTTTCATTGCTGTGTAGATCTTCCGGTTTAACTGTGGAGCCAATTTCACGATGAAAGGTATCTAAAACTTCGGCGGCATCAAGTCCTAGATATTTTGCGTAAGCTCGCACGAAGCCCCGAACAAAGGCTTTTTGTGGTAATTCTTCTAAGGCCCCACGCTCAATGGCCTCCAAGCTACTGACTTTTATCTTGATGCTTTGAGAAACCTCTTCGAGGCTAAGACCCATGGATTCGCGCGCAGTTTTTAAAAGTTTACCGGTTTCTTTCATTCTTTACTTTCAATTAAAGCTAAAATTTTATTGGCTTCGGCATTCAGTTTACTATTTGGAAATTTGACTGCCAATTCCTTTATTTTCGCACGTGAGCGTGAAAAATCTCCCAAATGATAATAAGTTAGAGCGCCATAATAGTATAGTTCTGGATACTTTTCTTTAATGCAGAGGTTTATGGCGTGTTCTATGGCTTTGATGGCTTTCTCGTGATCTTCCAGCATAGTCAGGGTCGGTCCATAATATTGATGTGCTGGGCAATAGGTCCGATTGGCTAAAATGGATTCCCGCAGGGCAATTTGTGCCTTTTTGAACTGATTTTTTAAAAAATAGGCGCGACCTTCAAATGTAGAAATGCGGTAACGTGATTTATAGGTTAGATCTTTTTTGGCAAGCTGCAATTCTTTGAGAGCGGATTCGTATTTTTTTTGCTCTAAGAGCAAATAGGAGTAGTTGATTCGAGCGTCTGTATATTTTGGATCTAGTTGAAGGGCTTTTTTGATATGCTCTTCTGCCTGTTCAATTTTTCCGGCAAGAATATAGGTTAGACCCAATTGATTGTGAGCCACAGGGTTGTTGGGGTTGAGCTCCACGGCGGTAAAAAACTCTCGAAAGGCTAGGGGGAAATGCCGCTCTTGTAAGTGAGCGGTACCAAGTTTTGTGCGCACCATGGATAAGCTTTCCTTGCGAGTTTGTGATGAGGAACAGGCAAGCAGAAAAAAAACGATAAAAAGCTTAAAAAATCGCATACTTAAAACTTAGCAAAGGAGATTGCACGCGACAAGCTATTTGCATTTAAGCAGGCAGGCCAATTCAAAGTGATAGGTCTGAGGAAACATATCAAAGGCTTTTACCTGTAGAACTTCCCATTGCTGCTGGAAGGATTTTAAATAGTCCAAATCTCTACGTAAAGTCGTAGGGTTACAGCTTATATACAATAATAAAATCTCTTTTTTTGCTAAATGCTCTAGGCTTTTTTTGCTGGCACCCTCTCGAGGGGGGTCAATGACTACGATGGAGCCCCTTTGCAGATCACTCTCTTGCAGCCATAATTCTACATCCTGCTGGTAAAAATGTACGCTCGGATGTAGTTTTTTTGCCTTGATAATGTTGGCTTTAGAAATGTCTACAGCATGTACTTCAAGCTCCGGGCGTTGATTTTTCAGTGCTGCAGCAAAATTGCCTTGGCCGCAATACAAATCATATAGCAATTCGCATTTTTCTATTTGAATCCAGCTACTTACCGTTTCAATTAGTCTTTGATTGATCTGCTCATTGATCTGTCTAAAACCGCTTTCTTGGCCATGTTTTTTGTTGATGGATTGCTGAATTTCTCCCTTGGCATTTTTAAACAACTCAATTTTGGTAGGCCGAGAAAAATTTCTTTCTCTGACTTCGTCAAATATCGGTAGAAAATCCTTTTCAGCAACCAGACAGTTTTTAGCATCAACGATTTTGTGGGAGTTTTTTTGTAAGTAGCCCACTTTTTTGCCCTGTGCACGTATTTGCAAGCGATTGCGGTAATGAAACTCCTTTGAGGCGACAATTTCGATGCTTTTACTGTAGTGAGTCTTTAGGTTCTCTTCCGCAATTTTTTGTTTTTGTCTTAGCTGCTCTTCATAACTAGTATTCATCCAGTGGCAAGCACCGCACCTACCGAAGGCCTCACATTCAGCTATGCGTTGATAGGGGCCAGCCTGAATACTTTTAATTTTTTTGGCTTCAACGTAATTTTTTTTTATTTTGATGACTTTCACAAGGCAGACTTCTTGTGGGCTGGAATAATCCACAAAGACCACAAGACCTTGATGACGAGCTAGCCCACTGCCTCCGTAGACTAGCTTTTCAATTTTGACTTCAATCTCTTGTCCAACAACAAGAGTCATTAGGTGTTCAGAATTTCACTGGACTCGAAGAAAAGTTGGATTTCTCTTTTTGCGCTATCGGGGCTATCGCTACCATGCACAGCATTTTCACCAACACTATCGCCATAGAGTTTGCGGATGGTACCCTCGGCAGCTTCAGCAGGGTTGGTAGCTCCCATAATTTCACGGTTTCGAGTGATGGCATTCTCACCCTGAAGAACCATAACCGCAACGGGGGCAGAAGTCATAAAGCTAACCAGTTCACCAAAGAAAGGTCGCTCTTTGTGTTCGGCATAGAATTCTTTTGCAAGATCTTCTGAAATTTGCATGATTTTCATGCCGGCAATTTTTAGGTCGGCAGATTCAAATTTATCGACGATTTTGCCGATCACATTTTTCTTCATTGCATTGGGTTTAATAATAGAAAAAGTTTGTTCTATTGCCATAATGTTCTCCTTTTAGAATGCTTAGTTACTACAACAGATTTTCTGACAATACAAAAAATAATCACTGCTTTAGATTACTTAGAATATTTATATAAAAAAAGGGGCCTATTTGGGCCCCTTTTGGTGTTGAAAAGTAGTGGTATTTAAAGAGCGGATTTCAGAGTGGTGCCCAATTCGGCAGGACTACGTGCGATTTTACAACCGGCTGCTTCCAATGCCTCAAATTTTGCTTCTGCCGTACCCTTGCCGCCAGAAATAATGGCACCTGCGTGTCCCATTCTCTTGCCTTTGGGGGCCGAGGCTCCAGCAATAAATGCTGCCACCGGTTTTTTGAACTCTTTTTTAATATATTCAGCGGCTTCTTCCTCTGCGGTACCGCCGATTTCTCCGATCATGATAACTGCATCGGTGTCCTTGTCGGCGTTAAACATTTCCAAGACGTCTATAAAATTGGTACCGTTCACAGGATCTCCACCAATCCCAACGCAAGTGGATTGACCAAGACCTACTTGGCTTAACTGATAAACCGCTTCATAAGTAAGGGTTCCAGAGCGAGATAGGACGCCGACTCTACCAGGAGTATGAATGAAGCCAGGCATGATGCCAATTTTGCATTGTCCAGGCGTGATAACTCCGGGACAGTTGGGCCCAATCAATCGGGTTCTCTTGTTTTCCATAAATCGCTTAACCTTTACCATGTCCAAGACGGGTATTCCCTCGGTTATGCAAATGACGTAATCCAAGTCGGCATCGGCAGCTTCCATAATGGCATCGGCTGCAAAAGGTGGTGGTACATATACCACAGAAGCATTGGCACCTGTTTTTTCTTTTGCCTCTTGTACGGTGTTAAAAATCGGCAAGCCAATATGTTCTTGCCCGCCTTTTCCTGGAGTCACACCGCCCACCATTTGCGTGCCATACTCGATAGCTTGCTCGGTATGAAAGGTTCCTTGTGAGCCGGTTAGACCCTGACAAATTACTTTGGTATCTTTATTAATCATGATTGCCATGTACTTATCCTTTCACCGCTTTTACGATTTTTTCTGCTGCGTCGGTTAGGTCGTCGGCAGGAATGATGTTTAGACCGCTGCTAGATAGCATCTCTTTACCTTTTTCCACATTGGTTCCTTGTAGGCGAACTACCAAAGGTACTTTCAGTCCCAATTCTTTGGTGGCAGCGATGACTCCGTCAGCAATGATGTCACATTTCATGATTCCACCAAAAATATTGACCAGAATGCCTTTTACGTTGGGATCATCTAGTATGATTTTGAATGCAGCGGTAACTTTTTCTTTCGTGGCTCCTCCGCCGACATCCAAAAAGTTGGCTGGGCTTTCACCATGCAACTTAATGATATCCAACGTGGCCATAGCCAAGCCAGCTCCGTTGACCATACAGCCAATATTGCCGTCTAACTTGATAAAGGCTAAATCATGTTTGCTCGCCTCTACTTCCGTAGGATCTTCCTCTGTAAGGTCGCGAAGCTCCATGATTTCAGGGTGTCGATACAAGGCATTGGAATCAAAATTCATTTTTGCATCGAGACATATAACATCGCCCTCATTGGTTTCTACCAAGGGGTTTACCTCTGCCATGGATGCATCCTTTTCGATAAATGTATTGTACAGACCAGTAAAAAACTTCACCGCTTTCGCTGCGACTTTGCCTTCCATACCTATTTTAAATGCGAGTTGGCGCGCCTGAAAGGCTGCTAAACCCACAGCCGGATCGATGTCCACACTGTGAATGAGTTCAGGAGTCTTCTCCGCAACCTCTTCAATGTCCACGCCGCCTTCAGAGGAAGCCATCATGGTCACTCGGCCGGTAGCTCGGTCCACCAGGCTTGCGACATAATATTCTTTTTTGATGTTGCAGCCTTCTTCAACAAAGATCTTTAGGACTTCTTTGCCCTCTGGGCCCGTTTGATGCGTCACCAAAGTTTTGCCAATTAATTCTTTGGCAATATCTTTTACTTCGTCGATAGATTTGGCGATCTTTACACCGCCAGCTTTTCCGCGTCCACCGGCGTGAATTTGTGCTTTTACCACCCAAAGTTTGCCGCCAAGCTTTTCTGCAACTTTTGCGGCCTCTTCAGGGCTCTCGGCCATGCCGCCCTTTAGTGTTGCCACACCAAAGTCTCTTAAGATTTCTTTGGCCTGGTATTCATGAATGTTCATTCTGCCTCCAATTAAGCGTTGATTTTATCTAATGCTGCTACCAATTCTTTTACGGCTCCAATCGAGTGATCCAAACCTTTCTTTTCCTCTTCATTTAGTTCGAGTTCTATCACTTTCTCTAAGCCATTTTTGCCTAGCTGGCATAAAACTCCGACAAATATACCTTTTTCTCCATACTCACCATCGAGAAAAGCGGCACATGGTAAAATGCGATTTTGATCTTTTAAAATCGATTCGGCCATTTGTACGGCAGAAGCAGAAGGAGCATAGTATGCAGAGCCGGTTTTTAATAAACCAACAATTTCTGCGCCGCCTTTGCGTGTGCGATCCACCAAAGCTTCAATTTTTTCTTCACTTAGGAAGTGGGTGAGCGGCAAGCCGCCAATGCTGCAATAGCGAGGCATAGGAACCATGGTGTCGCCATGTCCGCCAAGAACAAAAGCGTTGATGTCTTTTACGCTGATACCAGTTTCTTCTGCAATAAAAGAGCGAAACCTTGCTGAGTCCAGAACACCAGCCATGCCGATAACTCTTTCTCTGGGGAAATCCAATTCTTTTTTGGCAACATAGGCCATGGCATCCAAAGGATTGCTAACCACGATGACAATGGCATTGGGACTGTATTCTTTTACGCCAGCACAAACATCCTTCATAATCTTGGCATTAGTAGCAAGTAGATCATCGCGGCTCATTCCAGGTTTTCTTGGTAAGCCGGCGGTAATGATAACAATGTCGGAATTTGCGGTGTCTTTATAATCGGATGTACCGATGACTTTAGAATCAAATTGTTCTACTGGTGAGGCTTCAAATAAGTCTAGAGCTTTACCTTTTGCCGCGCCTTCATTGATATCCACCAAAACAACATCACCCAATTCTTTTGCAGCGGCCCAGTGCGCGCATGTAGATCCGACAAAACCAGCACCAACTACGGTAATTTTTTTTCTTGTATGCATAGATCAATCCTCTAGCGAAAAAGTTGACGAAAATAAGAGACTACATATTAGGTGAAGGTGAGAGAAAAGCAATTCTTGCTATGCAGAGTCAGTCGTGAAAAATGTTGCGCTGCCCAAGACTCTTGCTATCCTAAGCTGGGAGACTCGCTTGATTCATTTGCAAGACATACATCTAAGCTTCGGCGATCTTGAAGTTTTAAAAAATGTTCAACTGGATATATATGAGGGAGATTCTCTCGTTGTTCTAGGGCCAAGTGGTCATGGAAAATCTGTTTTGCTTAAAGTCATTGCAGGAATTTTGCCTCCGGATCAAGGAAGAGTGGAGATAAAAGCAGATAAACCTTTAAGTATGCTCTTCCAAAAAAACGCGCTCTTTGATTCCATGAGCAATATGGAAAACCTGACTTTTCCAATGAATGAAGTGGGTATTGTTGCCGAGGATATTAATAAAGAAGCAGAAAAATATTTAGAAGCAGTAGGTTTGCGGCACGCATCCCAGCTATATCCAGATGAGATATCGGGCGGTATGCAAAAGCGCCTAGGTATTGCACGGGCTCTTTCTGTGCGGCCCAAGGTGATTCTATATGATGATCCCACAGCTGGATTGGATCCAATTACTAGTCGAGACATTGCCAAGTTGATTCGGCACAAACAAAAAGAAGAAAACTCCACGATTGTATGTGTCACAAATGATATGGCTCGCGCCAAACAGCTAGGGGAGCGTTACTTATTTGTTTTTTCAGGAAAGCTTTGGCTGTTTGATACATTTCAAGAATTATGGGCTTCTGATAACCCCATTGTGCACCAATTTATTAGAGGATTAACTGAAGGACCGTTAAGTGAGCAGAATACTTGAGTTCCAAAATATTAAAAAGTCCTTCTCAGGAAGAGAGGTCTTAAAAGGCATTTCTTTTGAAGTAAATAAGGGAGACATTGTCTTTATCCTCGGCACGAGTGGAACGGGCAAATCCGTATTATTAAAGAACTTGGTGGGGCTTTTACGTCCTGATAGTGGAGCCATCATTTGGCATGACAAAGACATCAGTCAATATTCCGAGGAGCAATACCTAGAGGTTAGAAAAAACTGTTGTTTAGTATTCCAACAACCAGCGCTTTTTGACTCCATGACTCTGTACGAGAACATCGCCTTTGGTTTGCGCCGCCTAACGAATCTAAATGAAGAAGAGCTGGACAAGCAGGTGAGAGATTCTTTAAAAGCAGTGGATTTAAAAGAGGAAATTTTATCTTTAAAACCAGCGGCGATTTCGTATGGAATGCAAAAAAGATTAAGTATAGCACGTTCTTTGTGTTTGAACCCGGAAATCCTGCTGTTTGATGAACCCACGACGGGGCTAGACCCTGTTTCTACACAGGCCATCAATCAACTCATTTTTCGGCTTTCTAGAAAGTACGATACAACCTCGATTGTGGTTAGTCATGATATGCATTGTGCTTTGGATATTGCCGATTATATTATTGTTTTGGATAAAGGAAAGATTGTTGAGCAAGGCGATGTGGATAAAATAAAATGCTCAGAGGTTCCGCTGGTAAAAGACTTTCTGCAAGAGGTGCTAGATGCAAATTCTTAGGTCTTTTGTCGACGATTTGGGTCTTTATTTTCTTTTTTTGAAGGAAGTTTTTTCTACTTTTTGCAAGAGTCCCCCAGAAAAAAAATATATTTATTCACAGGTATTAAAAGTATTTCAAAGTAGCTTATTAACCACGTCTTTTTCAGGTTTTTTTGTTGGCGCCATCATGACCATTCAATTTGCTATGCAAATCAAAATGTTTGGCGCTTCTGGATATTTGGGTGGACTGAGTACGAGCGGCACAGTTCGTGAGGTGGGACCCTTGTTAATAGCCTTTTTGCTTTCAGGTAAGGTAGGAGCCTATACCTCGGCAGAGTTGGGTAGTATGAAGGTAAGTGAGCAAATCGATGCCATTCGATGTTTGGGTGCAAATCCCATTCAAGAAATCATTTTGCCTAGATTCATTGGTATTATTTTGGCTTCCTTTTTTCTTTTGGTTTATGGCATATTGTTTGCGTTTTACGGCGGCGTGCTTATGAGCTATATTTTTGCCGATGTAAATACACTGGAATATGTACGGCATGTACCCACTATTATGACGGGTATATCCTTATTTAGTGGTGTTTTTAAATCCATTGTTTTTGCCTTTGCTATTGCCAGTCTCTGTACATTTTATGGTTACAAAGCAAGCGGCGGGGCTAAAGCCGTTGGGAAAGCCGTTGTTTCCACCTCCGTTGCCTGTATGTTTTCTATCGTGATTCTCGATTGGTTTACCACCCTAATAGTTGATGTCATTAATAGGTGGTTATAGATGCTAGCCTCGGTAAATCAACTTTTACAAATCGTAGCTATTGGGGTTTTATCTATTTTTCGTCCGCCTTATCGGTGGAAAAACTATTTAAGAGAAATCAGTTTTGTCGGCAGTGAGTCTTTTCTTGTGGTCATTATTTGCGTGAGTTTTGCGGCAATTGTTACCATCATTGAGGCGTCCTATCATATGACGCTAGTTGTACAAAGTGATGCAATGGTGCCTGGTTTTGCTTCCTTGCTGATAATTCGAGAGCTAGGCTCGGTAATCACCGCCCTTCTTATTGGTTCTCGAGTCGGGGCGGGTTGGGCTGCAGAAGTTGCTAGCATGAAAATATCGGAGCAAATTGATGCGCTCAAACTGTTGCGGATAGATCCAATTAAGTACTTGGTTAGTCCTAAAATCGTCGGCTCGGTTCTTGGTACTTTGCTATTGGGACTTGCAGCCAATATTATTTGTTTGATTTGCGCCATGTTTGTGACAAAGCTGAAATTGGGATACCCTATGCCCACCTTTATTTCCATGACGAAGCTGTTTGTAGAGGTGCAGGATTTGGTTTTTGCGTCCCTGAAGCTAATGACTTTTGGTTTTGTGGTACCCATCATTGCATGTTTTTATGGATTTAGAGCAAAATCAGGGGCTGAAGGAGTGGGATCGGCTACTACGCAAGCTGTTGTTAGTATTTCTGTTGCCATTATTTTCCTAGATTTTGTACTATCATACGTGTTTTCTCATTTTTATTAATCTCAAGGAGCTGAGATGAAAAACGAAACAAAAGTTGGCCTATTATTTCTGTTTACTTCCATCTTGGTAGTTTGCTTTGTTTATCTGCTAGGCTCCTTTGATTTATTCTCGAAATCAAAAGAAATACACTTACTATATAATTTTGCTGGCGGAATTGAGGTGGGCTCTCCTGTGCGAGCAATGGGCATTAAAGTTGGTCGGGTTGAAAATATACGCTTTGATGCCGACCAGAAGGATGCTCGGGGAGAAGAAGTGAAACTCATTCTAACCGTTTCGATTCACGAGCGGGCCTGGGATACTATACGCGAAGACTCCCGTTTTTTTATTAACCTAGCGGGCGTAATTGGCGAAAAATACATCGAGATTTCACCGGGATCCTCCACAGCCAAGCATTTGCAGGATGGCGGATACTATCGAGGTATCGACCCTCCAAGGATCGATCAACTGATATCGCAATCCTACAGTCTTGCTGGTAAGATTCTGGAGTTGGTGGAAAACAATGAGGGAGATGTGGTCAGTATTATACAAAATATTGATCGTTTGGTTGTGAATGTGAATAAGGCCCTATCATTAGTTACGAATTCTAAGGCAAAAAGTGAAGATTTTGCCGATTTAATTGGGAATATGGCACAAATTAGTGGTGATGTTGCTAGTATTAGTGGCGGTTTAAGATCCAAAGAGGCAAAAGAAACCGTTCATCTATTATATAGACTGATGTGGCGTCTCGAGGATCTAGACAAAGAGGCAATCAAAAAGTTTTTTCAAGAAGATGGAATCAAGGCCAAGTTATTTTAATTTAGGAGAGTCAAATGAAAGCATTCATACTACTAGTCACAGTTTTTGCCGCCCAGTCTTTGTGGGCCCAACGCATTGAGGTTGGCGATGATATTAGCCGAATTGAAACTTCCAGTCCCGATGGTTTGAGTTTGCGTGCAACCAACCGTATTGGGGTTGGCCTGGCTTTTCTCGGTCCCACGGGTACTGCTGGAGTGAATATGGAAGTAAATTTCCACCCTCGCTGGGGAATGTTAGCAGGTATTGGAACCAACGAGGACTTCCAATCATTTTACCTAGAATATAAGCGTACTTTAGCTGGCGAGAGCTTTGTTCCTTACGGCGTTTTAGGTTTGGCTCGCTGGCAAGGCAATCAAGGAGCGCCCATTACCTCCACAGACCCATCTTTTTTATACGAAGATTTCATGTCTCCTAGTGAAAGGCAGGAAGGGAAGATTTCAGAGACCTTGATTTACCCAGGAATTGGCATTCAATATCTGCAACTATCAGGTGAATGGCGTGGTTTTTCAGTTTTTGCGCAGTTAAGTCTATTTATGGATGTAATGGATCTTGAAATTGGTCCAGAAGTCGGTTTTGGCTCAACATGGTACTTCTAGTGCATAGCATGGAATTTATTTTCGGATAAAAAAAAGCCCCACCTCTGAGTGGGGCTTTTAGTAACTAAGATCGTAAAATTACTTCTTTTTACGAGTAGCTTTCTTGCGAGTAGCTTTTTTCTTAGTAGCTTTCTTGCGAGTAGCTTTTTTCTTAGTAGCCTTCTTGCGAGTAGCTTTTTT
>DFOS01000011.1 GCA_002376845.1 Bdellovibrionaceae bacterium UBA3535
GTAAACTATGTGCCAGGAAGTACATTTTTATCTTATTTGGGAGGCTGTCCTGACTCCACTAGTGATAGAGTTTAAGAAGGCTGTATTAAGGCTAGAAGAAGCCGTAAACTATAAGAAAGATGACTTTCTTAGGGACTCGGTAATTCAAAGATTTAAGTTTTGTGTTGAATTGGCCTGGAAGAGTTCAAAGAAAATTATGGGAACAGTTTCGTCAGCGCCAAAAGATGTAATTCGCGAAATGGCGCAAAGTGGATATATTCAAGATGTAGACAAATGGTTGCATGCAGTGGATATGCGAAACTTATCCTCTCACACATATAAAGAAGATCTGGCTGAGGAAGTCTATGCCTTTGCTTGCAACTTTCTTGGTGAGCTCAAAAATCTAGTGAGTCGTTTAGAAAAAAAATGAAATTCGGCCTTACAAAAGAAGAGTTTCAATTTATTTATGAATCGGTAGTTCAGCCATTGGAGAAATTGGGAGCAAAAGTTTTTTGTTACGGTTCTCGTGCGCGAGGAGATTATAATAAATTTTCTGATTTAGATATAATGGTAGAAGGGGGCAGCAATTTAGATGGTATTCTTTCTTCAATTCGTGAAAAATTGGTTAATAGCAATTTTCCTTATAAAGTAGATTTGGTTGAATACAAGCATTTTGCTGATTCCTACAAGAAGGGATATAATAATGATAAAGTACCATTTCAGATATGATACTATTTTTGAGCCTTATTTTTGCTATGAATATTGAGCAATACCAGTGGAAAAAACGCTTGCTGCTTCTTAATGGAACAGCTCCCAGTGCGGCTGAGCAAATTGCCAAATTCTCCAAGCAGCAAAACGAAAATCAAGAGCGCCAACTTTTACTATGCTATGCCTGTGCGTAGGCAGGAAATGCAGCAAAAGTAAATAAGGGACCGATGATCGGTCCCTTAATAGAATCACATAAATTCAAATGGAAAACAGAGCTGTAGAAGTCATCACAAAAAAGCCTAAAAAGGCAATTATATAGGTTTTCATTTCTTCCCCTTTGTTATTGTAAATATTTAGGATATGGCTAGGTAGATTAGAGTCAAGTTAGATGGCGGTAAGCTTTGGATCTCTGCTCTAGTTGAAAGTCTGTTTCTAATGATAGTGGTTCCACAAAGAATCGCTTTTACCTAAACTATTATTATGTTTTTATTTTTTATAGCTCTTGCCTTTTCACAGAGCCAAACTTTAGATTCCCACTCGCAAAATGCTCTTAGGCAAACCCAAGAACTCTTAAATAACCGAGTAAAGCGTGAGCAGGCCATTCAAGAAAATCCAACTAGCCAGGCGGTTGGGGAAAAGGTGGAGCATCTAACTTTAGGCAATGAAGAGCATAAAGATCAGGTATTTCATCTCTCCGCCGGAGCCCTAGAAAATATCGCAAAAGAGGCGGGTGGAGACGCTGGGAAAATGCAGAAGATCATGCAAGAATTGCAACGCAACCCAGCCGCATTGAAAAACTATCTTTCCAAGGAACAGCTCCAGCAACTAAAAAGTCTGGGTCATGAATTGCAGCCTAAGCAGAAAAATCCTTAGATTACAAACGCCTTAAAAAATGGTGACGAAACTCATTTGTCCAAATGGCACCGAGATGACCACCCTTATCAAAAAGTGTCATGCGCTTACCAAATACATTTTGTGCCCACTCTAAGTGGGAAGGGGTAACGATGATATCATCCAAGCTGTGAATAAGAAAAATATGGGAGTTGTTTTTTAAAGTCTCTTCTAAGCTAAATAGGCTGGAGCGCTTTAGCAGCTCATCAACCGGTAGCAGTGGACCAGTCTTTTTTAAGTCGCGGTAAACAAAGTCTTGCAAATAATCTTGATAGGAAAAGGCTGCCGCCTCATTGATGCGTCCATTGCGCCGGTAACGATAAATTGGTTCTTGCAAAATACCTAGGTCCTTAATTTGCTGGGAATAGTAAATGATCCAGGTAAGGCTGTCGCGAAAGCTATCGCCAATTAGCCACTTAAGTGCCGGCTCAGGTAAGTCAATTTGCTTTTTTATGTAGGCAATAAGGTCTGAGCTATTGTTTACATCTGGAATCTCGGTAATGGCTTGTATCATTTTTCCGCGTAAATAATCTTGCTGCCGCTTTGTATATATCTGGCCAGCGGCATAAAAATCATCTAGAGCATTTAGGGAGTAGTCCAAATCAATTGGTGGATTAAATAGAAAAACTTTTTCAAATTGAAAGTCTTGCTTCTCGGCATCGATCTTGGATAAAAATGCCGAGTGTAAGGCACCTAGAGATACTCCGGCCAAATAGTATTTCGGAAAGCGTATCCCCTCATGCCTTTCAATTCGGGAAACCACCATCTTTAAAAAATCGTAATACTCTGCCGCATCCCGTGGCGCATAGCCAGGTAGCACGTTCTCGCTAAAGCCTAGAACAAATTGATAGTGAAAGGCATTTGGTAGAGTAAGAACATTGTATCCTAATTGTGAAACCATAGCGGCGATATTTTTAAGGTTGGTACTTGCAGCGTTACCCCCTAGGCCCGGTATCAATATAAATAGCGGCATCTCGGGATGGCGTATTAGACTTTGCACGGGTATGCGCTCTTCTCCCTCAAAGGGAAAAACTTCACTGCGGTCATTTCGAAGGCGCAAATTGTACTTCTTCATATTGATAGAAGGGGCGATCACCGTGCCGCTTAATGTGGATTGAAGTGCGCTATCGAAGGGAAAATTTTTAAGCTTTGTGGGGTTAAGGTTGGAGGTGTTTGCAGCAAAAACAATGGTGCAGACTAATTGTAAAAAGATGAGCATACAATCCCCCTTCAATATGCTGGGCTTAACTTAATGCCGATGTCTTTGGGAGTAAAGGGGAATTCAGAAAAATAAAAAAAGAGCTATACAAAGTCTTAATATCTAGTCGGAGGCCCCCGCAAGCTGCAGGAGCCGCCATTTTATTAGTCTTTTGCCACCACTTCCATGGAGAACTTTGCTGAGAACTGGCAATCCAAATAGATTTTACCCGAGGCTTCGCAAGTATAATCGCTTGTGTCTAAACTAGTAGTTAGATCAAAATCTTGCATCTCTAAATCTAACTGCTGCAAAATGCTTAGTCCTGCTTTTTCTAATACAGGGTTGATCACATTTAGATAATCGTCTGCTAGAATTTTTAGTCCAATAACTTTGCCAAATAGAGTTTTTTTCAGTTTGGCACTTGTTAAAACATCTACGCCGTATTCTGACTCGGTTATCCGTACGCGCCCCTTGTCCACAAGTTGCATGGTGGTGCTGTTAACTTCTTCTGTGTTGGGCAGAGGTTGTTCTGTACGCATGACTTCACCATCTATGCTGCCTTCAAAGTAAATCATACCTTTAGCTTGAGAGGTGGTTCCTCGCATTAAGCTACCATCAACGGTATAGGTGTCCACTCCGTCTACGTCTATGGTAACGCGAAAATAGTCGGCCATAGCCGGCTGACATAGTAATAAGAATAGTATTAGTTTTTTCATTGCGATCTCCTTATTTGATGCAAGCAGAAGATAGCCCCTTGGTAGGGGAATGGGAGCCTATTTTTAAAGGTATGTAAAAATGAGAGCGGGCATTATGACACTGTTTACAGGGTAAAAAAAAAGCCCCACGCTAGGTGAGGCTTTTGTTGTTCATAATATATCTAGCTAGCTTAGTCTGGTTTGAACCAGCAGCGAGGGCGAAGGCCTAATTCATGTGATTCTCTTACACAAGCGCCTACGCGGTAATCATCTTGTTTTACATCTTCCTCAAAGTTTACGCCGCATACGCCAGAGTTAAAATATGTATCCAGACGGCATTGCGTGCCTGGGTGACGGTGACTTGTCTGGCTTACTTGTTTCTGGTCAGGCGTTTCAAAAGCAGGAGCAACCGTCTCGTTTCTTAAATCTTGAAACAAGAAGCCCACACTTTGACCAGCCATGGCGATTCTTTCACAAATTGCCTGATCTTGTGTCGAATTGTGCTCAGAAGAGCAGTGCTCTCTTACGATCTCAGGCACGTCTTGATTTGCCATCATGGCAACATTGTCTTGCTGAGAAAAAACGCGGCGAGCACATTTTAATCCAGCAAAGTAATCCGATTGTCCTTCATTGGATGCCCAGTCAGGATTGCCATACCAATCCGTATACTTTGGCGCTCCACCAATGTGGTGGCCAATCTCATGACAGATCACCAACATGAAAGCATCTTTGGTGATGGTTTCATGTCTTGCAAGTCCGCCAAACATAGACACCATCCAGTTGTTACCAACCTGACGTGCGTAGGCGTTAACTGTTCCATCTTCCCATTTGCGCTCTACCACTAAGTTTTTACCCTTAGCTTCAATGATGGGAGCATAGATCGCGTATGCTTGGTCAATCACATCGTGAAAGTCTTCTTCCGTAATGCCACCAAGTGTTTTGGCGTTTACAGAAATATACATATCATTTTCTGGAACGAATCCTTCGCAAAGCTCTTTGGATTGTTGCAATCCGCCAACAGCCAAAAGAGCGGCAATAAGTCCTTTTATTGTATTCATGAATTCCCCTTTTTTATTTCCCTACTAATAGGCTATAATTTTTAGACAGAAATGAGGCGCTTCATTAGGGATTAATTAGGAAAACCATAGGTAGGTCCAGTTTTAAGCCAGACATTGGTCCAGCGTTTCCTTGCCAGTTTCGAAACAGGTGCCTGGCACCTTTTCCGCATGCTAGTCCGGAGTGCGGAAAAGGTATCTGACCTAGTTGAGGCTCATGGACAAATTGTTCTTCTGCGGGAACAGGTCTTTCGCTTTTTTTCCGTAGCTATAGGGCCGAGTTTTATTTATTACTTATTAATGTATCCGATGCTAATCCGCAGCTCGGACATTATTGTTTTGTTTGCCAAGTATTTTACAAATGAGACTGGCATATCCCTTGCTGTGAAAAGGTCCGCTGCCCGGCTCATGGAACAGCGGACTTTGCGGCCCCTTCACTTTTTTAAGCAAGGGGGTAGATATGAAATACAAAAAGTATATTTTATATCGGCGATATTTGCACTTACTTAAGCTGTTAGTTTGTCTAATCATGGCTGTGGGAAAACTAATTTGTTATTTGTATGTATTGCTTGCAAAGGTTTTTGGAGCTTAAGTAGATTTGCCATGTCTGGAGCCACGGGTTCCACTTGGGCCCCAAACTCCGCTGAGCCGGGCAGCACCTCTGGTATTCAGCCCTCGTAATATAGTTATAGCCTTTATCAAGATGGCCAAATCTTTATTTGAAAACGTATCAGATCCATACACCTTCATGACAATATGTTATGATTTAAAACAGCTTGATCAGACCATCATGCCCCCCCCCAAAAAAAACGTCTAGTTTTGAGAAATACTTAAGTAAAATCAGCCCTTTGCCGAATAGATATCACAAAGCAAAAAAAGGGTACGTAAACTTGCTAAAAATAAAGATAGTATTTCAACATTGTAAATCTCTTCTATTGCGATTCATGAAGATCGCAGTGCCCTTTGCCGTTCTTACCGCACTACTAACATTTACCCTAACCACCACCACGCAAAAAGAATCCCATGCCCAGTTTGTGCCCTTTGCTTTTTGGCAAGAAGGTTTTGAGCCATTTACTTGGACGGGCCTTGCAGGTGATAACGATTGGGAAAACACAGGCAACTGGTCAAGTGGGCAAGTGCCGGGCTCGGGCGATGTGGCTAAGTTTCGCGTGGGTGCCTGCCTGGGTGCAAATTGTAATGCGGACATGACAGCCAATGTCGATGTAGCGGGAGTGGATATTGAATCGGGCTTTCTTGGAACCATTACACAAAACTCGGGTGTGACAATTGATGTTGGAACAGATGGCTGGGTGCAGGAGGGCGGAACTTTTGCGGGCGGGGATGCCGCAATTGATATTAACGGCGTTATAAATTTAAGTGGCGGTGCCTTTACATCCACGTCTGGAGATTTAAACTTCGATCAAAATCTTTCTATTGGCGCTGCTGTTACATTTACCCATAATTCGGGCACATTCATTTCAGATGCAACGAACACCAATATAAGTATTACGAGTAATGGTAAAACATTTAGCAATTTTACTCTAGCCCAATCAAGTAATGTGGACAGAGCTACCACTTTAAATGATGATCTTTATGTGAGTGGTGATCTAACCGTGAATCAAAGTTGCTTCACAAATAGTTGCGAGATTCGAGGTGGTAACAGTATTTATGTTAGTGGGGACTATGTATCCACTAGTGTGGATGTTGCCCCATCAGGGGATGTTGATGTACATCTTGTTGGTACTGGCAGTCAGACTATTAGTGGCTCTGCCCCGTTGCTACCGCTAGTGATTAATTCTACGGGTACCGTAAACTTTTCAAATGACTTCACTGTGATGCGCGTATTTGATTACGTTTCGGGTTCTGTAAATTTGAATGGTTATAAGATGACCTATATGGCTGGTAATGGAATCGCTTTGAAAAATGGTAGTATTACCCCTGGTGCAATTACATTCTATGATGTTGAAATGATTCAGTCGGTCGGCTTTGCAAGGTCTATCAATATCACTGGAACATGGGATATTGATGGCGATTTAACCATTGCAACGGGGGGGACTGGCACATGTCAACTTGCAGGTGGGACCATTCAGTTGTCTGGAAATTTAGATGTCACTCCGGGCTGCGGTGGAACTAGCACAACAAATATTGAGTTTAATGCAAGTGTAGATCAGACCATTACCCATGCAGGTGGAAATATTAGTATTGGAGGCGCCTGGACGGTGAATAAGACTGCAGGTAACCTTGTTCTTGCCTCGGATATCTCTTTATCTGGAGCCGGCCAAGACATGGACATCCAAGACGGCGATATCCTAATGAATAGTAACAATCTTACCATTGATGATACCTTATCGATGGCGGCAGGCACCACCATTGATAAAGGCTGCTCAGGTGTTCTTACTGTAGGCGGCTCGCCCATTGCGGCAGGTCCTTATGATAGCGGTATGGTAGTGGGCTCCGCCGAATCACCAAGTATTAGTATTGCCGACACCTCGATTACTGAGGGTGGCAATTTGGTATTTCAATTAAGTATTAGCGACCCCATGTGTTCTGTTGCAACGAATATCACCTATACGACCAATGATGGCACGGCTACCTTAGCTGATTCGGATTATACCGATAATGATTCAACCCTTATTGTTAGTGCAGGGGATGCGAATCCTACAATTACCGTGGCAACCACAACGGATGCTACATTTGAGTTGGATGAATACTTAAGCTTGCAACTTACTGGCACAAATCAGGGTAGTATAAGTGATTCGGAAGCGATTGGTTTGATTGTAAATGATGATGCTGGCGGCGTGGTCTGGTCAGGCGATGCCGGCGATGGAGATTGGGAAAACAATGCCAACTGGGTGGGCGGCACAAAACCTGGGCCTAGTGATGTCGCAATTTTTAATGCAGAATGCGCCGATGTGCCAGCTAATTGTGATGCCAATATCACGGCCAGCATATCGCTTGCTTCGATTTTATTATCTCCTGGCTATGAGGGCACCCTAACGCAAGGAGCAGGCAGCAGCATTACACTTAGTGATAGCTTTCAGGTAAGCGAGGGTACGTTTACGGCCTCAAACTCCAGTATAGATATAGCGAATGATTATTTGCAAACTGGCGGCACTGTGAACTGGGGTAGTGCAAGTGTGAATTTGGTGGGAGATCTCAGAAAGTTTGCTGGCACGTTTAATGCGCAATCTTCGAGTCATACAATTGATGGTCTGTTTAATTCATCAATCATTGTTGCTAACAATTTAGAATTCAATAATCTAATTGTAGCTAAGGGCAATGGGCAAACGGTGACTTTGCAAGGTGTTGTGGGTGTGATCGGTGATCTCACATTAGATTCCAGTAGTGTGAACTGTACAACTTGCCGGATCTTTGGCGGCGAGCTACACGTAGAAGGTAATATCAATCTTACAGACTGGAGTGGTGGAGATACTCTGATTAAAGCTGTGGGCTCAGGAAACCAGACAATTACCGGCTCTCTTGCCGGCAGATCTAGTTCCTTAGAGATAGATGCGACAGGTACGGTCAACTTAGTTGGTACCATCTATTTAGATGAAGACTTTATAATAACCAGCGGTACGGTGAATGTAGGCACATCAAATCTTCAGTTTACCAGTAACGCGGGAACCACTTTGGATACCAATGGTGTAGCATTGTATGATCTGACAATCAAAAAGCAATCCGGCGGTGATGTGGAAGTAATTGGTACTGTGGTGGTGAACAACGATTTAGTAGTGGAGTCAGGCGGCTCAAATCCGGATATTAATAGCGGTACCATTGAGGTAAACGGCGATGTAAGCTTTTTAGATCACCGTGATGGTACGGCATTAATAAAAATGACAGGTAGTGGTACACAAAGTCTTACGGGTGCAGCTGGCGGCGGCATACCAGATTTTGAATTTGCATCTACGGGTACTGTCAACTTGGTTGGAACGATCAAATTTGTACGTGACGTAACCTATACAAGCGGCACTGTGGTTGCAGGCAGTAGTACTGTTGAGTTTGATAACCGCGATGCTACATTGGATACGGCAGGCATTACGTTTAATGATGTAGTCTTTTCTAAAACAGGTACCAATGTTGCAACCCTTACATCGGATATGACTGTTAATGGTAATCTTACCATCGCCCAAGAAAATAATGGAACCTATATAAATGGCTCGAACATATATGTATCAGGGAACCTATCTGTTAATGATAATGCCAATGCAGGTAGCACAAACATTCACTTGGTGGGAACAGGCAATCAGACCATAACGCAAGTGGCCTCGCAGGTTATACCGGGAACAGTCCTGACCATGAACAAAAGCGGCGGTACAGTAACGCAGACATCCAATCTTAGCCTAAGTGATGCGGGACAAGATCTGGTTCTTACAGATGGAACTTGGGATGTGGGTAGTTTTGATCTAACAATAGATGGTGATCTAACCATTAACGATTCACCGCAGGCGTATTTAAATAACTGCGGCACCGTCACAGTTGGCGGTACCATCAGTGACCCTGGCGGCGGTCGAGATACTTCTTGCTAGTCATGGGGCGGCCCAGTTACAAGTGCACAGTGGACGAAAACAAAGACAGGTGATTCATCCGGAGCTGATCCGTTATGGCTCAATCCTGGTGCTAGAATTAAGTTTGATTTGGTTGCGACCTTTCCTTCTTGGCGTTATTCAAATAACCAAATAGATACAAATGTATCTTTGGGACTTAGTCCAAATACATCATATAGAGTTTCGGTTACCATAACTGATGTAAATAATAATATGTTGGGTACGGGTGTCGAAATGCGAATAGATCCTGGTAACGCAAGCACTGTTTATCAAACTGGATTAACTTATGTAGGTACGCATACAAGAGATTTTACAACCGGCTCAGATACCACTGGTGCCTATATTAGGATTAGAACTTACAATACTGGTCAGCCCTATAGTGGTTGGGTGAATATTTCTACTGTTACGATTGAGCAATTATAAAGGTGCCAGCCTACTTTTGGGACTAGGTGCGTCCCAAAAGTAGGCTGGCACCAAAAACACACATGCCAAGCTTGAGGAAGCATGCCAGCTTTCTTTACGCAGCCGCCTCTCGGACAAGCTTGCGGAAAAGGTAGCTGGCACCGATTCTCTTTAGACCGTTCTCATCGCGTAGTACTCTGAGAAAAGCCCCGCTTGAAATGGAAAAGGAATATTCTCCAATTTCGGCATATCTTTAACATATACCGTTGGAACATCCTCATCCTTTAGTTCTAAATAATCCGCAAGCTCCAATCTAGGATTGTCCTTTGCCGTCATATAAACTTGGTTCTCATACATTTTTTTGTCTAAAGTAATTTTATCTCCCACTTTTAAAACATAAGAGGGGATATCCACTTTCTTGTCATTTACATAAACATGACCGTGGGAAATGAACTGGCGAGCCGCACGAGTGGATGGGGCAAAGCTTGCACGAAACAATACATTGTCCAAGCGTCTTTCCAGCATACCAATAAGAGTCTCCACCCAGTTTTCTGGCTGACCCTTTTTTGCGTTTTTAATAAAGCGACGTAGCTGAGCCTCCTTCATGCCGTAATTGAAGCGGATTTTTTGCTTCTCCTCTAGCTGAATGGCAAAATCAGAATATTTACGTCTACGAGTACCGTGTTGGCCCGGTGGATACGGTTTTCTTTCCAAGGCACCAGATTTACCTAAACCTGGCAATTCAACGCCCAACTTACGCTGAATCTTGAACTTTGTCTTTCCCACTTAATCCTCCATTTGTTGTAAGTGTGGGTGACGTTGTAAGCCTAAGTGCTGGATATGGCAAGTGATTTAGCCTGCAGAGCAAAAAATTGCTTAAAATACAGGAGGCAGGCTAAATCTTTAGAAATATTTACGAATTGTAGGTCTTAGGAGAGACTGTAGGGTTAAATACAGTCTCCGGCAGCGAGGGCGAGGCAGTCATTATTATTTCCGCCGCCGGAAGATGGAGCAGGCGGAGGAGTATTGGTAATGATGGGCTAGGAGTACTTTTTTGGGTATCTACATCTCAATTTGAGACGGTTTTTATCTAAAACTCTAGTCCCAAACTCATCATCAAGGGAAAAACCAGATAGATATCCTCTTCGCCAAGGTCTTTGTCATAGACATTCGAAAGTAAACTGAAGGTTTTAGCACGGGCAATCCAGATGAAACTTTTGTAAGGCATGCGGTAACCAATGGCTCCGCCGATTAATAGCATAGAGCTAGTCTCCTCTTCTAATGCCGATAGCGTGCCACTAGTGTTATTTTTTACGATATACTTTGAGGCGCGCCCTAGGCTAATTCCAGAAAAGCCCTCCCAAAACCAAGTGCGGTAGCGTTTTTCTATGCCAAGAAGCAAGAGGTGGTATCGCTGCTCGATTTCCTTTAAAGAAACATTGGGGGAAATCATGGTTTCATTAAATAGAGATTGTTGTGTTAGCACTTGATCCCATTGCAGTTTAGCAAAATAGTCTTTACCCACATCAAATGTAAAGAAAATGGAGGATTGATAGCCACTGCCGCCGCCGAACTGTTTGTCATCAGCGCCGGTGTACACAATGGAGCCTGAAAGTCCTAGGTCAAAGCCAAAAGACTTTAGCTCGATTGCCTGAAGTGGCAGGCAGATTAATGTCGATATTCCAAAGCTAAGCGCAATGGATAAAAGCTTTCGCCCTTCCATGAAGTCTTTCCTTGCGAGTCATTTTCAAATCTCAGTACATTACGTTCATAGGCCACATAGTAAGAGGCCCAAATCTTTTTAAATACTTTTCTCGAAACACCAATTTGCGATAAAAATTGATCGCCTCCGAGATCACCATTTCCGTGTTGTGAGCTAGGGGAAGCGTATTGAATATCAATATGTAGGCGATAGGTATTGTTAAGGCGTCCCAGCATTTGGATGCCAAAGAGTAGGCTTCTGCCAGTGATGATATTGTTTTTAGCTAGTCCTGATTCTTGCCAATATTCTAGGTGCGAGGTTTGCTTTATGCCGAGAATAAAGGATTGCCGATAATCCGTGGTTCCGAAGCGAAAGGCAAAAGCAAGTGTCATATCCGAAAAAGAATAGGGGGCAGCGCCGTCAATTTCACCGTCAATAAAAGATAAGCGTAGACCGCTATGTTTGCTGATTTGGTAGTTGCCGTACCATTCGCGCAAAAATTGCGTATCCTCAAGCTCCCATTCCCCAGAGTCAGCAGCAGCGCGATTCGATTTGTACTTGGCGCCCCAATCACGGTAATGCAAACGCATACCAATGTAATGATCTTTATCTGATATCATTTCTTCACTTACGTGGATGTTCTGCCATTCAGAATAAACTCGCGGTGAGTCCTTTGACTCACTACTACCTACGCGCCACTGATAAGTACCAGGAGGAATGGATTCTAGCTTGTGAAAATCTTTGTTTTGCAGGCTCCAGCTTTTACTAGCAGGTCCCTTGATTTCAAAGTGTGAATAATCGGAGGGTGGAAAATACTCCCAAGTAAATTTTACCTTTCGATAGGCGGGTACATTGGCGTTATTTTGCGGCTGTATAAGAAGGGGAGCTCCCATTTCTCGCTGTAGAATGCGTATCTTTCTTGGACTTGAATAGTCACTAAAGTGAATGTCGTTATGTATGGAGCGTACTTGCCAACTGTAGTTGCCGGCACTAGCGGTGGACCATGTAAAATTCGGGCTGCGAACCTCTTCTTCAAAGACCTTTTCACCATTGTCTTTTTTGATTAGCAGAACATATCTGGCCTGATCTTGCGGCTGCCAGCGAAAAGGAATTTCCACCTCTTTTTTAAAGAGCACGTATTGTTGCTCGCTACTTGGGGCTTGCAGTTCTGGAGCATAAGGCTTTACCACAATAAGTCCCGGCTCGGACCAAACGCCGGGCTTTTTGTTTTTGTCGATGGCCCGTACGCGGTAATACATCTGACCATAGGGTAGATCCGCTGTGAGATTCGGCTTGAGACTGAGTTTTTTGAAGATGACATTGTTAAATTCAATTTCGGTGGCGACTTGGATTTGATAGGCCCTGGCATTCTCAAAGGCTTCCCAAGCAAAGTCCACTTCACGGGCGCTAAGTATGGCGGTTACAAAGATGAGCAGTATCACCACATCAGTATAGGATATGTATTAGTGGCTGCAAGCCTTTTGTTGGTTGTGATGGTGGCAGAGCACTTGTAAATTGTCTGGCGTGGAGCGACCGTCTTTTGCTAGCGGTTGTATGTGATCGATTTGTAAGTAGTGATCTTGCATGCAGCCAGGATATTGGCAGCGGTATTTCGCTTGTTTCAGTAGATGGTTTCGTAGCCTTTGCGGTATGTAGCGAGGGTTTTTTGACTTATGCTGCTTAAAGTGCGTATTTTCATATTTTTTATGGGCCGTGTGAATTAAGGCTTTGATAAGCTTCTCATAATTTTCGTGGGCATGACTGCTTAAAGCTTTTAGGCGCTGCAGCCTTTCATATTCTTCATGGCTTAGATCGATGGTAATACGAACCTTGTCTTGGTAGCAGCGCTTGTGCACCTTGATTTCAGGCGCAAGTGATTGCTTTTCTAAAATTTCTAGGGCTTTGCGAGAGGATTGATTTTCTAAAGTGCTTAAAGTAGCTCGCTTTGCCTCGGTGCTTTGATCTTTGATAAATTTATAGGAGCGAGCCAGGGTTGTGTAAGAAAGCTTACCCTCGCTAACTTTTACTTTCAATTCAGGCATTTCTCTGATCAGCTTTAAGCAGGACTGCCTAAGGCTGGCCGTAGCTTCGGAGTAGCCAAGGCCTTTCACCATATATTCGAAAAGGTTCGTATAACCAGCAAAGTCTTTATTATCGTAAACCTCTTGCAGCTTTTCTAAAATCTCGGCGGTGATTTTTTTTTCGATCCATACTAGGTTTTGCAATTCTTTAAGCATAAAGCCTCCATTTTTTTGAATCTTATATCATGGCTTTTTAAATGGTGTTTTTTAGGATCGCTTAAAGCATAAATGGCATGACTTTTAAGGGGCCTAATCGACGTGATGAGGCGAAAATTTCACGTATTGAATCAGAAAAAATATCTTGCTAAGTAAAATGCCGGCCAAAACCAAACTCGCGCTTTAAAAAACACGTCAAGCTTAAAACAAAAGTGACGCAAGTGGCCCCGCTTTTCGGACAATTACTGAAGCGCTTAAAGTAATCCTCTCGCAATGGTAGCACAGTGAATCGCTTAAAGTGATCCTCTCGCAATAGCAATGGTAGTGCAATTACTGGCGTGCTTAAAACCATTTACTTCACCACCGCCGGTCGCAACTTCGGTGCCCCCAAAGATTCGCGCTCCTTAATTAAAAAGCGAAATGCTTTTGCGGCGCTACCATTAAAACCATCGGCATCCACGCCGCGCACTCGCCAGACATAAGAGGCTGGCTTTAAATCCTCAATTCGAAGGCGCAGCTCTTGGGTTTTTTCTTCGCGCAGCAAGTTGGTCTTATCACTAGCTGCATCGTACTCATATAGGGAGAAAACATATTCCGCAGCCGCTGGGAGTGCGGACCACTCAAAGTCTACCGGCAGAACCTTGCCAGTATAAAATACCGACTTGTCCACCGGCAGCAACAGCTCAGGTGCTGGCATGGAGGAAGAATAGCGCATCTGGAATACGCCTATGGGGCTAAAATAATTTGCCTTGCCATCTTTTATCCATTCGACTTGCCAGAAAAATGTTCCAGCGCGCTCGGGGCGAAATAAGTAGCGCAAGCCTCGCACATTTTCCTCGGCTACAGGAGCGGACATATCTGCCGTTTCAGAAATCCGAACGCGGTAATTCGGAGGTAGCGATACAGAAGGCTTCCACTGCAAAACAATGGGTTTCATCTCAGGTCCTTTTTCTCGGGCCAATACCTCTTTCATCTTGGGTGCCACTATGATTAAGCTATCTTTTTTAAGTGCAGGCGCGATAACAAACTTTTCAATTAAGCTTTTCCCTATCTGTGCGCCTGCCGAATCATAGGCGATCACTTGCCAATGGTATTCTCCTGGCTCTTGCCACTGCCATAAATACGAAGATTTGTTTAACGTTTGCTGCTTAACGACAAGAGAAAAGTCTCGGCCTTTGGCAATCTTCATAGAATAATTCTTTGCCGATGGCATTGGCTCCCATCTTAAGGCAATGGGTTCATCAATGGTCCACTTCAAGCCGGCAACAGGCTCGATAAGCTTGGGCAGTTTGGGGACAACATTGCGTAAATTAAAAGATTTCGCAGGGCTCATGCCAATTTGCTTGTTGGATGCATCAAATGCGCGAACTCGCCAGTAGTAGCCGGCACTATCCAGAGCCTTTATTTTTACTAAATTATCCTCAGTTTTTTGATTGCGCACCATATTGCGAAAATTAGGATCACTAGCAATTTCGAGCATAAATATTTTTGCCGGGATCTTTGATTCCCATTTAAAAATCATCTCTTGTTCGCCGGGTAAAAAATCAAATCGTGCATTTTCTTTTGGCTCTAACAGCCGGATGCTTTCATCGGTTTCCAAGAAAAACTTGCGGATCGGTGAGTAGCGACGACCGCCTTTATCTTGCCACCCCACACGCCAATAATTCACTCCCTTTTTCACAACGGCATCAGTGGCTTGGTGGGCGCTAACCTCCCGGGTCAGTGCGGGCTCAAACTTAGGGCTGGAGGAAATTTGTAGAAACTCTCGTTTTATGTCCTCTCGTAAAACGGCCCAAGTAAAGGGATAGCGAATTTGATTGCGCGGGTCCTTGATGCGCGAAAGGTGTTCGGGTGAGCTAAGTAGTACGACCGTTTCCATGGCCTTCACTTTTCCTTGCGGATCTATCGATATTTGTTTGCTCTTATCGATACTAAGGTTTTTTTTGTCTTTATCAATAACGTTTACCTTACCCTCTTGTACTTGAATACTCGTGCCTAGTTCGCGATCTTTGCGCACAGTAAGATTGGCCGCGTTGGCTTGTACCACAGTTTCGTTGATTTTAATGGCGAGATTGGCTTGATTGTCTTTGGTGGTGAATTCACCCACCTTAAAGTCGATGGTGAAAGCATTTTGTTGCTTTTCTATGGCAATCAAAGAGTTTTCATCTACTTCAATATAACCTTGATTGCTTAGCGCCAATTGCGCATAGGAATCAACACCGGTTTTAATTAGGTCTTTGTCGTACAAAACTTCATTTTCACTAACGTTATACCAGTAGGGATCGTGACTGGCTTTGCGCTTAACGATGTTGAGACTTTGCACGACTTGTCCCAGCACAAGACCTTGCGCAGTCTCCACGTTTCGCGGTTTTTTTTGGTAGTCCTCGTAGAGGTAATAAGAAGCCCCAGCGATGATGCAAATTGGTACAAACAGGATGAAAAAGTTCTTCATATTGTAAAATTATTTTACGCGTTATGATTCGTGGAAACAAGTAAGCATCTTCCGGCAGTCTTGATTAAAGTCCAGTAATATTCAACCGATAGAAAATTATGAAACTCTCTTACTCGGTAGGTATTTCAACCAAGTTGATTTTTGTGGTTACCGCCATCATTGTTGCGGCCATAGGAGCGGTGATTTATATCGCTACCGATTTGTATCAAGAAGAGTCTATCAACCGCATACAAGTGAATAACAAAGATGCGGTTTTTAATTCATCGCAGAAAATTCAAAACACCTTGGAAGACAGCATTCAGCAGATGAAGTTAATGGCAAAGGTGCTTGAAGACAATGGCTTGGAGTCAGAACAAACGCAGAACACCATTTACCGCATTCTATCTGGCTTTGATCGCTTTATTTCCTTTCACATTTATCGCAAAAAATCAGATGCGACTTACGAGTTGGTTTTTTCTAGCATATTGGAAACTTCCTTAAGTGAATTTGGGCTTAGCGATAGGCAAGTGGTAGCGCTGCCGGAGATGCAAATTCTAAATCAGGCAGCCAAAGAAAAACTCTTTTTGGTCAACTCGGGCGTTCACCTAAAGCGGCCCATACTTACCCTGGCCTTTCGCAGTGAAAACCAAGATCAACAAAAAGAGGAGTGGCTATTTCGCTCTGAAATTCGTCAATCCGCTTTGCTATCAGCGTTGCCAGAAAATCAAGAAATCACCTCTTTCATTGTCAACCAAGAAGGGGAAGTGCTGAGTCATACCGACCAGCAGGCAAGACATAAGATCATGGAAGGGCTTAGCTTTTCGAATAAAGATTTTGTACAGCGCATGCTGGCAGCAAAAAGTGACAACCAACTTGTCGAGTTTAGCGAAAATGCAGAAACATATCTGGGAGCTTACCGAAAAATTCCCATGCTTGATTTGTATGTGGTGGCACAAGTTCCAAAAAGTTCAGCTCTTGCAACTATTGAGCAAGTTCAATACCGCTCCTTGTTGGTCATGTTAATTGTGATTTCACTAGCTTTTATTATCAACTATTTATTCTCCCATTCTCTTACCGGGCCGCTTAAAAATCTATATCAAGCTACAGAAAAAATTGTGGATGGAGACTACAACATAGAATTGCATCGCTCCTCTTCCGATGAAGTGGGGGCACTAACGGAAGCTTTTAATGATATGGCTTCGGGTTTAAAGGAAAGAGAGAAAATCAAAACCGCCTTTAATAAATTCCACTCCAAAGAGGTGGCGCAAAAGCTATTGGCTGGCGAAATCAAGCTCGGCGGAGAAAAGAAAATGGTGACCATGCTATTTTCTGATATTCGTGGATTCACCGCTTTAAGTGAAACTTTATCTCCAGATGAAGTGGTACTTTTACTAAATGAATACCTAAGCGCGATGGTTTCGATTATCTACAAATGGAATGGTGTGGTGGACAAGTTTATTGGTGATGCCATCATGGCAGTATGGGGAGCACCTGAATCCAAACCTGAGGATGCTTACAATGCTACGCGCGCAGCTTTGGAGATGCGAGCCTTTATGAAGAAGTGGAAGGACACCCGTACTGCCGAGGGAAAGGAAACCTTTGATATCGGTATTGGTCTGCATACAGGCGAGGTTTTGGCTGGTAATATCGGCTCGGAAGAAAGACTGGAGTATACCTGCATTGGTGACAGTGTGAACCAAACCTCCCGCATTGAGGCATCCACGAAAGTGGTGGGTAGCGACATTCTTGTAAGTAAGGCCACGGCCACCTTGGTAAAAGAAAAGGGCATTCACTTGGGACCGGTTTTAGAGATTGCCGCAAAAGGGAAAAGCAAACCCATTCAAGTGCAACAAGTAATAGGTTACCGCAATCAAGAGGGCGAGCTTGAGACCACCTTAAGTGCTGAGGAAGTGGCAAAGATGCAGGAGCAAGTGCAAACTAGCTTTGCCGTGGAAGAAGAAAAAACCAGCCTGATTGCCCCCGATCCAAGTGCCGAGCAGTCAGAAGAGCGCTTTGTGGTAAGAGATGCTGGCAAAGTGCAAGGCCCCTATAGCCTTGAGGAAATGAAGGTCAAAGTTGGTGGCGGCGAAATCAATCCGAAAGAGGCCACGGTTTTTTCTGAAAGTGGGCAAACGGCCACAGCCCTTCTTAGTTTGGAAGAATTGGAGCGCCGATCCGGCAAAGCAAAGCCCATTAACATTCCTCCGCCGCCAGAAGAAGTAAGAGAGAAAGCTTTTCAAAATGAATGGTATATAGCCGGTCCCACTGGCGAGGTGGTGGGACCCTATTCCTATCATGAGTTAGATGCCTACTTAAAAGAGGGGCGAATTCAGCGAACTACCTATGTTTGGCGTAGCGGACTTGAGGATTGGATCTACCTTTATCAAGTGCCCGGTTTTGAGCGTCGAGGCGCTTAATTTAGCGAAAATTTCCTTGCCATGGAGAGCGGCATTCGCTACTTTAGCGGCCGCGTCAATTATCTTTTCATTGAGGTTTTTGGCGTTAGCGATTATTTAATGCCTTTCTTAAAGGAGAAACAATGGCTGTTGTAATGCGTTTAGCACGTGGTGGAAGTACTCACAGACCAGTTTATAGAATTACCGTTGCGGATTCCAGATTACCTCGCGATGGCAAATACTTAGAAGTTTTGGGGCAGTACAATCCCGCACCTAAAGGTCAGGATAAAGAAATCACACTAGATATGAATCGCGTAAATCACTGGATGGAAAGAGGTGCAAAACCCAGTGAGCGTGTGAAAAAAATCATCCAAAAGGCCAAGAGCCTCAATTAAGCACTTGTCAGAAGGACGTTTTCGTTTAATATATCTTTAACGGAACGTGGGAATGAGGTTTTAATGGAAAATGCGTTGAGAGATCTTGTTGAGTTCATGGCAAAATCCCTAGTGGACAAGCCTGAAGAAGTAGAAGTAAGTGAAGTCGCTGGTGAGCAAACCACCGTGGTGGAACTAAAAGTATCGAAAGAAGATTTAGGGAAGGTAATTGGTAAGCAGGGTCGTACTGCTAGGTCCATGCGAACCATCCTAAATGCTGCCAGCACCAAGCTAAATAAGCGCAGCGTACTAGAAATCGTCGAGTAGAATCCAAATACATTTAATCAATCGATTATAGCCCTGCATGCAGGGCTTTTTTTGTATAAACTGCTCCCTTTTATTGTTGTTGGATCTTTGTAAATGATTACAGCTCCTAGCTTTATAAGTAGATTGCTAGAAATTACTTAAAAATGCATGGCAAGCACATAAAATCACTAGTTTTTTCTTAAAACCAGCAACATTAAAAGGGAGCAGTTTCATAAAGAAAGACTTGCGTTTTTTGACTAAATGCGTAAATTACCAGCATGAACTATAAAGCTCTTGGCAAAATTCGGCGCGCCCACGGCATTCGAGGCGAGGTTTTTCTTATCTCCTTTTCTAAACGATTTGATTGGTTGCAAGGACTAGAAACTTTACGGCTAGTACGTAAGGTAAAAAACGAAAAAGGCGACTGGGAAAATATTGTGGAGTGCTATCCGATAAAAAAACAAAAACCCCATAAGGTTGGCTACATCCTGGATTTAGAAGGGGTGAAAACTCGCAACCAAGCCGAAGATTTAGAAGGGGCGGTCTTGGAGCTAGCTGCTGAAGATTTAAAACTAGCTAAAGATGAATTCTACCTTTACCAACTAGAGGGTTTCACCGTTTATCATGCTGGCCAAGAGCTGGGGAAAATCACCGGTTTTTCCACCAACCAAGCACAAGATCTTTTACTCGTTAGCGGTGAGAAGAGCTTAGAAATCCCCTATGTCGACGCCTTTATAGTAAAAGTGGACTTTGATAACAAGCAAGTTCACTGCCACTTGCCTGAGGGGTTTTTGGATCTATAAATGCACTTTTCCCTAATCTCACTGTTTCCAGAAGCTTTTAACGCCTTACTTGAAAACGGAGTTATAGCTGGCGCTTACAAAAAAGGTCTGTTTCAAGTTTCCCACCATAATCCAAGGGATTTTGTAACCAGCAATTATAAGTCGGTGGATGATGAGCCCTATGGCGGCGGTGACGGTATGGTGATGTCCTATGAGCCGCTGAAAAGCGCCATCGCTGCGGCAAAAGCGCAAAACCCTCGGGCCAAAATTGTTTATTTATCTCCGGCTGGAAGCCCTTGGTCCGCTAAACAAGCGGAGACTTATGCCAAACAAAAGCAGGATCTGATTTTGATTGCAGGTCGTTACGCAGGAATAGATCAGCGAATTGTGCACCAATACGTGGATGAAGAAATTTCCATAGGCGATTATGTGGTTAGCGGTGGTGAGCTGCCGGCGATGATTTTAATGGACTCCATATTGCGGCATCTGCCAGGAGTTTTAGGAAATCTCCATAGTGCCAAGCAAGACTCCTTCCAGGCAAAGCTATTAGAGGCTCCCAGTTTCACCCGTCCGGAGCATACCGAAGGGCTTAGTGTTCCAAAAACGCTTTTAAGCGGGCATCATGGGAAAATTAGTCAGTGGCGAATGAGTTTACAGCTGCTCCTGACCATGCAAAGGCGCCCCGACCTTCTCCGACCCGAGCAGCTTTCCTTAGAGCAGCAAAAGCTATGCAAAGTTTTTTGGCAAAGCACCCCGGAAAAAGAGCGTAAGTTACTGGGATTAGAGGAAAGATTTCCATGGCAAGAATCTTGACGCGCTCCCTACAAACGTGTTAGCTAGTGTCTTTCAGGAGCAGATGATGAGAGATTTTGTTAATAAGGTTACTAAAGATCAGCATAAGTTTATCGACTATCCGAAGTTTCGTTCTGGTGACACAGTAGAAGTACATGTGAAGGTAAAAGAGGGCGAAAAGGAAAGAATCCAAAAATTCAAAGGCCTTGTTATCAAAGTACAAGGGGAAGATATGGGTAAATCCTTTACCGTGCGAAAAATCTCCAGTGGTATCGGTGTGGAAAGAACCTTTCCATTTGCCTCGCCAAACATTGATAAGGTGGATGTGATTTCCAAAGGTAAGGTTAGACGCTCCCGTATTTACTACATTCGTAAGCTCTTCGGTAAGAAGGCGCGAATTGAATCGACGCTGGTTACATCCGGCTCATAAAACAAAAAGCCAGCTTGTAGCTGGCTTTTTTTACGTCTGCAAAAGCACCATACAAATTGCCATGTTTTTTTCATGACTCAAACTCAGAGAAATAAAGTCGCACCTTGGAAAGTCGGGGTGGCTTATTCGCGGCGGCTGCTCTTTTTGTGCCAGAACAGAGAATTGGCAAACCCATGTCCATGATTTTTTGCCTTGGTAAGCCTTGTACAGAGCTTCTTTGGCAGCCCAACGTGATGCTAGGTAAGAGATGGATTCTTGGTAGTCCGAATAAAATTGCTGCATCTCCTTATCGCTTAAAAAGCGCCGACAAAAACGCTCACCATGCTTCTCATAGGCTGCAGCAATACGTTGGTTCTCCACCAGATCAAGTCCGATTTGCATCTTCCTCCCAAACATCCAACAGCACAGCTCTTAAGGGGGCGGCATCAGCGCCCTCGATCTTTAAGGGAAGTGCCGATAAAAAATATTTGCCCTCCCTCACATGCTCTAAGACCAGGCCCTCTAAGTTTCGCATGCCATGACTTAATAAAGCGTGGTGACTTTCTAAGACTTTGTCATCAAAGGGATCCACCGAGGGTGTGTCGATACCAACTAGCACACAATTTTTTTCGGCTAAAAAGTCCACAAGCTCTTTGGATAAAGAGGCAAAACGGGAATGAAATTCATTGGGATTTGGAAAGCTAGAGGTTCTAAAAAGTATTCGCTCTGCTAGGATTTCTTGTTTTATATCTTTTGGATAGATGCGCTTGCCTGGCGCTACTTGTACATCCAGGACTTGGCACGGGCCAATGTAGGCGGATAAGTCTAGCTGATCAATATTCTCTGCATGTTCTTGGTAGTGAGAGGGAGCATCGGCATGGGAGCCAATATGCAAAGTAGTCGTCATTTCACTTAATTCGACGCTAGACCCATCCTGCAAGCGCAAATTGCTTTTGCGGCGAAATTTCGTATCCCCGGGCCAAACCGCCGTTTGTTCATGAAGACTTGGAGAAATATCAAGAATCGAATACTTAGCGTTGAACAAATTCTACCCGGCTATTCCAGTTTTTATCATCAAACTTCGGCGCGATAAACTCACTAAAGGTATGCATATCTTCGATGACTTCATCGGCATTATTATTAAAGAAGTCAAACCAAAGCATTAAGCAATCATCGGGATGAAAGCGCTCTTGAATTTGCGCTTTGATGCTTTCCACATTGCCCACCAAGGCATTGTCCGTAGCATTTTCAATTTTGCCATCATCGATGGTACCAGTCATCGCCTGCCAGTAAGCACTTAGAGCCTTTTTTGCTTTGTCGCGAGCTTTTTCTTCTTGCTCTTTAGCACTGAGACCTTTTTCGTTATTTAAAAATACAAACGTTGTACGCGGCATAAAGCTGCGCTCCCACTTACCGCCATCCTTATGGTAAATCTCTGCCATACGCTGGTGGGTCTCTTCGATTTGTTTATCTGGCGTGATGGATAAATTGAAAACTTTCACAGGCATAATCTGGTTGGCCTCATCTTGCAGCTGCGGATTGTGAGAGCCAATTGTAAGATTTAACAGGTCAGCGGAGAATTCTTGCGGCACCACCTTAGTGTTTTCAAATTCATAAAACTTTTCTACGGGGTAGCTGGTTAGCTCTTCTTTTGATGCCACCATTTTTGAAAACTTTTTCCATTCTTCTGGGCTTTTAAAATGTCTCTTATCCAGATAGCGAATGGCAATATCGTCAGAACAAAATTCTTCCTTGTTAAGAAGACGCAAAAATATTTCGCTGGCCTCGGAGAAGGCCTGATTCTTAAAAGCCGGCCAAAACAAAGATTCCACTTTGTTACGCGGTTTTAGGCCAAGGGTGCGCGACATAAAGTCAAATCTTCCTGCCGAGTAGCCTATATGCAATTTTCGTTCGTCTTCAATTGCTTCTTGCTGACTTAAAAAAGTTGCCACACGTTCGGCATGGGCAATGGGACCACCGTTGGTTAGAAGATTCATGATGGCCGAGCCCAATTCGATATTTTTTGTGGAAGCATAAACGGTGCGCGCCAACTGTAGTATGTCGGTATTTAATCCTACCTCGCCTTGCCAATGCGGAATGACGGCATTTTTATGTTTTTTTTGTGCTTGTGAGGACAAATGTGATTCGGCAATCCAGGCACGCTGAAAACCCATCTCATCGGCAGCACGGATTTGGCGAAAGAAGTTTTGCCAAATTTGCTTTTCGCTGGGCATTTGGTTGTCGATAGGGCATTGGCTGATGGAGAAAAATAGATCAAATTGCATATTGTGATCTAGGATAGAAAAAATGCATTTTCTGGCCAATGAATTTCTTGAATAACGCATTTGGTAATGGGCCGAACTAGACAAGATTCGACTTTAATACGAGATTAGGGGCATGAAAGATCCTGGGGAATTTGGTGTAGAAGCGCCTAAAAAACAAGATTTAACCTATGATTCGTATCTTAAGGTGCAAGAGCTCTTAGAAACGCAAAAACCACTTAGTAAACCGCAAGTACATGATGAGATGCTTTTTATTATCATTCACCAAGTTTATGAGCTCTGGTTTAAGCAAATCCTACATGAGATTGGTGCGCTAGAAAAAGCCATTGAGGCTGATGAGGTAATTTTCTCAATTAAAATTCTTAAGCGCATCTTAAGAATACAGGATGTTTTGAATCAGCAAATTCAAGTTCTTGAAACCATGACGCCCAATGATTTTAATTATTTTCGTTCGCTTCTTAATCCTGCAAGTGGTTTTCAATCTTATCAATTTCGAATCTTAGAATTTCGTCTAGGTATTCGCAATGCTGCTTACACTCGCTTTTATGAAAAACAACCACAAGCTAAAAAACAATTGGAAGATATTTTACAGCAAAGTACTTTCTACGATACTTGTTTGCATTTTTTAGCAAGGCAGGGCTTAGAAATTCCTACGGAACATTTCCACAGAGATTTAAGTCGTAGTCATAATCCGAGTGAGAAAATTGCCAGCGAGATGGCTAAGGTTTATCAAAACCCGAAAAAACATGTGCAGCTGTATGAATTTCTAGAATTGCTCCTGGATATGGATCAAAAAATGGGAATCTGGCGCTTTCGGCATGTTCAAATGGTGGAAAGAATCATCGGTATCACCATGGGTACCGGCGGCTCCAGGGGGGTAGATTATTTGAATTCCACTTTGGGCAAACGAGCATTCCCCGAAATTTGGTTGTCGCGCAAATACATCATTGATGCTTTAGGAGAAAAACCTGGTGAGCTTTAATTGGCAACAGTACTTAAGCGTTGTGGGTGTCGATGAAGCAGGGCGCGGTTGTTTGGCCGGAAGGGTCTATGCGGCGGCCGTTTATATGCCAAGGGATTTGGCCTCCGAAGTCTTTCAAGATTCCAAAAAACTGTCCGAAAAACGTCGCGAAGCCTTGGCAGAAGAAATTAAAGCGACGTACGCCTATGGCATAGCCTATGCAAGTGTTGCCGAGATAGAGGAATTAAATATATTACGGGCGGCGCTTTTAGCTATGAAGCGAGCCGTGGAGCAGATTCAGGAAAATTATGAAAGACTACTTATTGATGGCAATCAAAAGATCCCCTATTTGGATGCGGGCAAGCAAACCAGTGTTATTAAAGGGGATCAATTGGTGCCTGCCATATCCGCCGCTTCGATTTTGGCAAAAGTAAAACGGGATCATTATGTCTACGACTTGGCAGAAAAATACCCGCAGTATGGCTTTGAACAACATAAAGCGTACGCTACAAAAATTCACAAAGCAGCCATTGCCAAATGGGGACCCAGTCCAGAACATCGAAAAACTTTTGCTGGCGTGCGAGAATTCATCTAGTTCCTATTATCGCGGCCTGCGGATCGAATATATATTTGCCCAGCAAATTGCAAAGCAAGAAAAGATTCTAGCACATCGTTATCGTAGCCCAAGGGCAGAGATTGACATGATTACCTATAGCCAAGGCGTTATGCATTTTTACGAGATCAAAGCCTTTTCTATGCAAAAAGCCTATGCAATATCTGGTTCTCATAGGCGCCGCGTACTAGCTTTTGCTGACTACTTAGTGGGGCAAAATATCCAAGTCGAAGCGCATTTCGCCTTTTATAACGGCTCTGGCTTTGACTTTCTACCAATCCTTACTTGACAGAAAAAACAAAAGGCGTGGAAACTAAGTATAATGAAAACGTTATTGAGCCTATTTCTTGTGCTTTGTTTTTTTTCCTCAGTGGCGCAGGCTCAGTCGGAAGACACAAAGATGCGAGAGTTTTTAATTTCCTGCACTTACGGAACCTTGGTGGGTGCCATGGTGGGGGCTGCCTCCATTGCCTTTGAGGATGAGCCCAGTGAAAAATTACAAAATATAGCACGCGGAGCCTCACTTGGTTTGTATTCGGGCATTGCCTTAGGAGTTTATGTCACCAATTTTTATGGCAAGCAGAGTCCTGAAGAAGAGATAAGTCCTGAGATGGAGCCCATTCCCGGAGTGGATGTTTTTTATATTGAACCACTTTTTCACAACAAAAAATTGGATGGCTTGAAGGCCAATCTAACCTTATTGAATTTCTAAAAAATACTGTCGGCGCGAAAGCGATCTTTGCGTTTGCCATCAAATAAAAATTCAAAATTGATTTTTGTTACAATATCTTGCGAGTTCACTACCTGTGAAATCGACAGAAACCAACAATCGCCTGGCGGCATATACTGTATGCCGTAGCGATAGTCTTCAAAATCATAAGTTACTGCCGAATATTCAAAGTTACCCGCAATATTGAAGCTACCAAAGCTATAGGCCATTCCCAAAAGAATGTCCTGGTTTTCGGAGCGAGAGCTTACATAGCGTTCTCCGCGATTGATCTCAAAGGCTTGGTTATAGCCAAGGCTAATGTAGTTGTTCGACTTGGGATAAAAAGAAATGGTGGAGTTGGAGTTAGTGCGGTTTTGATAAGGGTAGTAATCCGCAATGGAGTTAAATCCCCAACGACCGTAGCGGTACTGAATTTCATTGGTAATATTGGAAAATGGTTCGGCTCTTGCATCATCTTTTTCGGCCTCTTTAAAGTCGTAGCGCTGAAAGATGCGCCAAACCAAAATATCATTATAATTTGCAGAAAGATCCGTTCCCGTTTTTTTAGTAAAGATATTATTAATCCCATACTCAAAATAATCCGTTTGTACCAGGCGATCACGAAAATCAAATTGCAATATGTCATCATCACCGATGCTTTTATCGGTGTTGTAGGGCTCGTTTTCTATTTCATTGATCTTATCTTGCCAAAAGGGATGATCATTGCGTTTCACGTGCGGTAGTTTCGTGTAGGTGAGGTAAGGCAAGCTTTTATGTCTCATGCTTCCATTGGAAAAAACCTTAGAAAATAGGGTGCGAAAAGAAATCCGGGTTTGTAAAAACTCTTGGCTGGGAGACTCCTCAGAGTCGGCATACAAAGCTCCGGTATCACCTAGCGCCGTATCAGGAAATTTATAATAATGATTTTGATAGGCCATGCTAGCCAATACATCAAAACGATTACCGATTTGCAGGGGTACAAAAACTTCAGGCCGCGTGATCAGACGTTGGCCAGAACGAACGTTTTCTGTGCCAGAGTCAAAAACAAAATCATTGTCCTCATCGTCAAAAGAATAGGTAGAGCGTGCGTAGTTGGTATAATCTAGGTCCATTTTATAAAACAAATTGCTTTTGCCAAATTTGCGATTTTTCAGTGACCAGCGAATATGCGGCATCATGTGCACGGCCTCTTCATTGTCGGCAAGGGGATCAGTTTTTAATAAATTGGTATGGTGAAACGTATCCATGCTGATATGATAGTCTGGGTGGTAGCGCGATAGAGATACACGATTGGGTATGGAGGGTTCGCGGTAAAAATCAAACTCATTTAGGTAGTCATAGGGATATTGCAAATCACTAGCTAAGTTAATATCAGCTCGGTGTTCAAAATAGGAGGGCAGCTCGTAGGTGTGTTTGTAAGTAAAAAACCACCGCGATCTTTTATCGATTGGGGAGGGGTGTCTTGCGGACTCGGGAAATACCTCATCTTTTATATAGGCATAATTCATAATACCACGGGAGCTTGGAGACAGAACATAGCGATATTCCAATAAGGTTTTCAGACCCCTTAGTTCATAATTTTTTAGGGTGAACGTCATATCACTACTGTCGTTAATCGCCCAATAAAAGGGAATGGCGAACGCATTACCACCTTGCTTGGAGATTTCATGGCTGGGAGCTAGTACCCCGGTTTGCCTCTCGTTTTTGATAGGTACGATGATATAGGGGAACCAAAAAATTGGAATGTTCACAATCCGCAAAACGGTATTTTTAATTCTAGCATAGCCGCCAAACGTCGCTTTAATTTCCGATCCCGAAAACATCCAGGCTGGCGGGCATGAAATGCAAGAAGAATAGTTCGCATCGGAGGCTTCAAATTCTTTGTCACCAATTTTGTAAATCAACTCTCCTTCAAAGCTGACCTGTCCTGACTGCACATAGCCATTGTAGATAATGCCGGTGTTATTATCGTAATTAAAAAACATTTTATCCGCTTCGGCATATATTTCGGGAGTGGTGTAAATTACATTGCCCAACGCCTCGACGGTTTGGGTTTTTAGGTGGATCACAGCTTCATCGGCAGAAATATATTGCTGTTGGTAAATGATCTGCACATCTCCCTGCAAGACAACAGTGTTGGCAACTGTGTCGCGCTCCATATTGTTGGCATTCTTGAGAATAAAAGAATCCACGGTGATGGCTGATGCAAAGTGGATAAGCAATAAAAACACGCTGATCATCACTAACATCATTGAGCACGAATGAAAGAGTGGCAAGTCGGAAAACGATGCTAGCGCGTAGTATGCTAGTGATTTGCACTAAGAAACAGCATTATTTTGTGGTCATGATAAATACACCATCCCAGTCGCTTGGAGGGGGCTCTCGCAGGAATATTTCGGCGCGTCCCTTAAAGAGAATGGATGGGCCATCTTCGGGGTCGATTGCTAAAGCCTGGTCAAAAAGTGCAATGGCTTGCTCAAAGTTTTTCTGCATATACTGGTGATAGCCCTCGTTATATAGGTCTAAAACTTTTTGCTTTTGTTCGTCCTTGAATCTTGCTTTTAAGTCTACCAACTCAAATATTCGTACGGGCTCCAGTTTTCCTTTCACCTGCACGCGGTCAATTTCTCTGGCAATGATTTGGTCTTTGCAATCTTCGTAGGTAAATTCACTAATGATAATATTGGTGCCGTATTGTTTATTAATACCTTCAAGGCGTGAACCTAAGTTAACGGCATCGCCCATAACCGTATAGGAGCGCACAGTTTCCGAGCCCATATTGCCAACGCTCATGTCGCCCGTATTGATACCAATACCGATATCGATTGGCGGCAGCCCTTCTTTTTTATAGCCCTCTTGCAACTCTGCTAGCTTGTCCATCATATCCAAGGCGCACTTACAAGACATATAGGCATGATCGGCGTAATGTATGGGAGCACCAAAAAATGCCATTACGGCATCGCCCATATATTTATCCAGTGCTCCTTTGTTTTCAAAAACCAAATCCGTCATGGGGGTGAGGTAGGAGTTTAGAAAATCTCCTAAGGCTTGGGGATCTAGTTTTTCCGAGATACTTGTAAAGCCCCGCACATCCGAAAATAGCACGCTCATGCGTATCTTTTTGCCGCCTAGCTCGATGTTCTTAGCGTCCTTTAAGACTTCATCCACAATGGCCGGTGAAACGTATTTTGCAAAGGTACCCTTTAGTTCGCGCTTTTTCCTTTCCTCCGTAAAGTACTTGAAGATGGTGAGTGTAAAGTAGAGTCCAATTAGTAGAAGGATTGGCAGGATAACGCTTACGGTAGTTCCTTGTAGAAAGAAATAATAATAGTCGATATAAAGACCGCCCGCCATGGCCACTAAGGTAAAGATCAAGCCCACTAGTGCGCCAAACTTTGCCACGATGATTGAAGACAATACGCCAAGCACCAAAATCACAATGGCCATCTTGGCCGTCTCTTCATGACTTTCGCTCAAAAAGTCTTTTCGCAAAATATTGTCAATGATATTGGCGTGAACTTCCACTCCAGGATAAACCTCTTCAAAGGGCGTAACCCGCATATCATAGATACCTATGGCAGTGGGGCCTAGTAAGAAGATTTTATCTTTAACCCACTCTTTTTTGTTTATGGTAAATTTTTGCTCTTTCTTTTCATGGCGCATTTCAATGGTGGCAGTTTCTTTACCATTTAATAGTTCTGCCACACTTAGATGGGGGAAGGTTTTTTGCGGGCCAGCGTAATTGATTTTTAAATAGCCGGCACTATTAACGGGAATCTTACTGGTAACCTCAGCTGTTTCATTGTCCATCAAATCTAAGCTAGAAACTTTTTTCTCACTTGGAGCTGCAGGATTAGGGTCCATGTATACGGCAGCTAGTCTGCCTTTTGCTAAAAGAGCAGTTTTTAGCGCCAAAGAGGGCGCTAGTACATCTCCCAGCTTGGCAATCAAGGCGGTTTGCCGAATGGTTCCATCGCTATCCGGAAAAGCATTGAAGTAGCCGTAGTGCTTGGTAACGGAGTTGTATTCCTCAATGTTGTTGGTAAAGATCAAGGTGTGCTCTAGAGGGCTCTTGCGAAGATTTAGTAAGGTAGTGCGAAATTCATCAAAAGATTTGCCTTGCCAATCTTCACTTTGAGAAATGCTTTGTTCATAAAGTTCTTTTAACTGCGGCAGTGTTTTGTCGTCGCTACTAAGCCAAGAAAAGCAGTAGCTAATTTGTTTGTGAAGAATGTTGTTTTTAAGGTCTATTTCTTTAATGTCTGGCGGAGCACTGCTAGCGGTCTCGTTGGCAATTCGTTGAAACTGCATCTCTAAAAATGTGGCAAGTTCATCCGGAATATAGAAGCTACTACTGTCAATTAGGCCAATGATAATTTCTTGCATGCTGAGAAAATCATAATCTGGCATATTATAGGCTAATAGCTCCGAGCACTTTTGACTAATGCCGTCTTGAAAACCCTCAGTATTAAAAAAACCTCCCATCACCAAATTGTCGGCATGATTTTCGATGGCCGTGGTGAGCTGGTTATCCGTATTGACTTGGTTGAGCTTATTTTCTAGTACCGAGTAGATGCGTTGATCGTTGAACTCTTCTTTTTTGATGTCTTGTAAAAGTAGCATTTGTTCATTCACATCCGATTCAGAAAAAACAATATCAAAAGCTAGAATTTTGGCGTCGTAGCTCATTAATTCATTAATGATTTCTGCCGTACGACTTCTAGGCCATGGCCAGCGGCCAAAATGATCTATGGCCCGTTGATCGACAGTGAGTATGGCAATGTCAGGGTGCCCCTTTCTTTCACCGCGAAAAAGAAGTTTGTAATCAATGGTCTTCAGGTGCAAATCATGTACAAATTTAGATAGAAAGCCACTATCTTTACTAATGCCGAGGTCTTTTAAAACATAATAGTCAAAGGAGTACTTTGTGACAAAAAAAGTAATCAATAGACCGAGTTTTAGCGGAGTGGGCTCAAATATGTACCAGAGAATTTTTTTAAGTTTTTCCATGCTGCTTTAACTTCTCTATATGATTGTAAAAATCTTTTCGTTTTAAATTGCTATGAGCTTTAAGCCAGTCCCATATCGCGCCATTTTTCAGGCCAGCTTGCAGAGCGATCCTTATGCTTTTTTCTAAGAATTCTGCATTGTCTTTCTCGTCACTATAGGGGGAGTAGATAAGGACAAATTCACCTTTGCCTTCTTCTAAAGGCAGATTTTGGCTAAGGTCCAGCAGTTTGCCGAAGTGGATCTGTTCAAAAGACTTGCTTAAATCTTTGCATATTAGAATCTCGCGTTCGGGAAATATACTGGCCGCCTCTTCTAAGTGTTGAATTATCCTGTGTGCGGACTCAAAAAATATATGGGCCATTTCATTTCTTGTACTTTCTAATTGCTCTTTTCGTGATTTTGATTTTTTGTCGATAAAACCGTGAAAGCAAAAATCGCAATGATGTGGATAAAGACTAAGAGCTGTACTTAAAGAGGAGGGGCCCGGCAAAGAAGTGATGGCAATGGACTCTTGCAAGCATTGCCGAATCAATATGGCTCCAGGGTCACTTATATTAATTGTGCCCGCATCGGACACAAGGGCAACACTCTTTCCTTGCTTTATTTGCTCTATAATACCTTTAGCGGAACTGGCTTCATTGTGTTGGTGATAGGCTATAGTTTTGCATTCTTTGAGCTGCCAGTGCCTCACTAATCTTTTTAAATCCCTAGTGTCTTCACAAGCGATTAGATCCACAGATTGTAGGTATTCCAGACTGCGCACGGAGATATCATTGTTGTTTCCAATGGGTGTTGCAATAAGATACAATCCCGCACTTAGGTCATATTCTTTTAAAGGTATGGTTTGCAAAACTAGCCTTCCTACGTTGTCTGCCTACTAATATACTTAAAATTAAGAGGTGAAGATGCAAGTAAGAATTCGAAAAATGGATGGAATTAGTTGTGTGGAGCTGAAGGGTAAAATTTCTTATGATTCACTCGAAGATTTTGCAAGAGTATGCAAACAGGATTTACTCGGGCAGAAAGTGGTTATGAATTTTGAAGGGCTCAGTTTTGTGGGTTCTGTAGGTATAATGGATTTCTTAGTACAGCTCTCCGCGCTTCATCGTTTGGGCACGGAAATCAAATACGTTGGTGTAGTGGGAGATTTTATACGTTTGGCAAAATCCTTTGCGCATACGAAAAACATAGACTTTCAACAGCATGCTAGCGATTATAAGGCCATTAATGCATTTCGCAAAGAAGAGCAAGGTGAAGCTGAGGACGCCAAAGCAGAAAACGCGGAGTCTACAGCGCCAGAAACAGAGGTTAATCAATAAAGCTTAGGCCTGACTCCTCAACATAGGGGGGGTGTTGAATGGAGCGCAGCTCTTTATTCTCTCTTTTTAGATCAGAAATCTGTTTTTGTAATTTGCGGATTTCCTCTTCAAATTTTCTTTCTGTTTCAAAACGCTCTCGCTCCAAAACAATATTGCGGTTACGCGCTAAAGTATACTCATCATCTAAATCTTTCATGACTTTGTATTTGCGCCGCATTTCTGCCAGCTTTTCTTCTGATTCTTGTAGTTTCTTGGTCTCCGAGGCAAGGATTTCTTCCATATGCTGTAGGCGAGACTCATAGGCCGTTTTCTGGTCTTCGATGCCGCGGCTCAAATCTTGTATCTTTTCACTTAGATATTCATACTGCTCGCCTTTGACTTGAATCAACTTTAGCATTTCGCTTTCTTTTTCTTTTAATTGCGATTGCAGCAAACCAATTTTCGCATAGAGCTCATTAATATAGGGGCGCATTTTCTCTTGAATTTTTTGTCGATACTTTTCGTGAGATTTTAATGCTCTTTGCAATTGCTCAACTTGCTCACTTAGATCTCGGTCCTTATTGTTGTATTGTTCATATAGCTCGGCATAATCAATCTCTTGTTGTCTTAGTTTTTGCCGCCAGTGACGCAGCTCCTTTTCTTTGTTGTCCAGTCGTTCGCGGTTTTCTAAGGAGGCGTCCGAAATATATTGATTTTGCTCTTTTAGATGTAAGATGTTTTTGTCTAGCTGTTCAATCTTGTGTTGCAAGTCTGCGTTTCTTCTAAGGGCTACTGCCAGCCTAGCCATTAAATCCTGATTTTGGCTTAGTAACTCCTCTGTTGCATTATCCACGCTTAGGTTTTTCGGAAGGGGAAGTTCGTCGGGTAGACTAACAGTCTTATTAGAAATTCTTTCTTTCATGGCTCCTCCTATGAGCATGCAACCTAGGCTATTGTCTCAAAAGGAAACATAAAAAGTCAAAACTAGACCTAGGAAAAGCAGGAAAAGCCAGACCCTACTTTAGTTTAGCCTGCAGGGGCCGATAGGTCTTGTATGAAAGAGGTAAATCTGGCGGTAGACAATCGCGTTTTGCAAGAAGATGCCAAGGGGGCTCTAGATTACGTAGAGCTAAATGATGATTTTGTTTCCTCCATTGGTTTTTATCGAGATAGCATCAAGAAAGCCATACTGGCTTTAGCCGCAGAGGGTAGCTACGAAACTGCCAAGCAGGAATTAAAGTTTTACCAAGAAACTAATAATAAGATTCCCGGTTTTCGTGTTCGTACGGAGCACTACTTTAATCATATTAAAGAATTACTTGATGCCATTCAAAACTTAAAGAACTTTCCGAACTTTGATGCCCTAAGGGCTGCACAACAAAAGCAAATCAGAGAGCGTATCATAACATATGCGGAAGATCTAAGTTCCGTACTGGGCCGAATCGATAAGGTGACCAATGATTTAAAAATTCAGGATGTGCGGTCCACTCTATGGGTGGTTCGGGCCTTTTCTATTATGATCATGGTAATCTTTATGTGTCTGGCAGTTAAAGAAGCCATTCATATTGCCCCAACACCAGAGGGAATATTTGTCATTATAGAAGACCGAATGTTCTCGGCTATTGGCTGGTAATTTCTTTATAGGCAGCTTTAAGCACGGGTAGGTACTGCGCCCCTCTAAGAGGTTTGCCGTTAACAAAAATACTAGGTGTACCCTGAACTCCCGAGTCCACTCCCAATTGCGCCTGTGCCCGGATGGTATCCATGGTCTCTTCAGATTCCATGCATTCTTTTAAGTCGGCATCGGATACATCACTCATGGATTTAACCAATTCAATGGCATTGGCTCGGTCAAGGGCGCGTTCTTGTTGGAAAAATTTATCGTGTATGGCCCAGCCATTATCGCTAAGTTTGTGCGCGCAAAAAGTGGCCTTTGCCATTTCACAAGAAACACCGGCACGCGATACCGCATCGTTGCAGCGACTATCTAAGGGAAAGTGAAAAAAGCGCAGCTTAACCCCAGGGTGCCCACTAACAAATGCACTTAAAACAGGGGCTGCGTGTTTGCAGTGAATGCAGTTGAAGTCAGCGAACTCTACGATTTCCATAATGGCATCATCCTCACCCTTAACAGCTTCTTGCAAGGATGGAAAGGTTTTACTTTCCGCCATTTGCCAGGACTGCACCAAGAACTTCGCGTTCTTTTCCATCTCCAAGTAGGCCGAGCCTAAGCTATTACGATGTAGTACCAGGGCAGACAGGGGAATCAATACAAAGCCAGTCAGATAGATTTTATTGTCTTTAAATAGATCCGTAATTAATTCTTGGATGGGCGGGGTTTTTATGTTTTTGGATTCTAGGAAAATGGAAAGTGCGCAAATGCCTACAAAGAGGTAGGATGCCAGGCAAAAGGGGCAATAGGTTTTTAGAAAGGCTATGGCTAGTAGGCCGTAAACAATGCAAACGGCAAAGTTGAAGTAGGTCAATATTTTCGCGTAGGCATAGGACAGGGAGGAGCGAAAGAATGTGCCAATAAGATAAAAGATAAAGGCCACCAAAACCGATAGCATACCCCATAAAGAGACCGGGATGCCTAAAATCTCAGAAAAACTAGAGGCAATCACCGCATCACAATTAAAAGTTTGGCTGACATTGCAGAGGCTTCCGCCAATGATTCTGCCGGTTTTCAAATCGATATGTTGCTTGGTTAAATAGGCTAGAAAGCCAATGGCAATCAAAGAAGATAGACTAAATAAGACGGTATGTAGGGTGCTTTTTTTCATATTGGAATTATGTATTCCTACTGGGCTAAAGGCAAGCAATGATTGAAAGCCCGAAGAATTCTAGACATTTACGATGGCTTTGCTAGCCTATAGTGGGGAGAGGTTATGCAGCTTTGGTTTACATGCAAAGAGAATGAGCTAAATGGTCCATACAGTGACAAGGAAATACATAAGCTTATTAGTGAAGGTGATTTAGGGGCAAACGATTGGCTGCGCCGGGCTGAAGAAGCCAAGTGGTCCATTGTTGCCAAGCACCAAGATTTTCAAAATCTACAAAAACAAAAAATGCAGAGTCCAAGTGAAATCGCTGAGAAATGGGTTCTGCTAAAGCAAATCGATGGTGATTACAAGCAAAGTGGCCCCTATTCGCAAATTGAAGTCTTGGCTTTAATTTACAGTGGGGATTTTACTTATAACGACTTTGCTTGGCAGCAGGGTTTTAAAGAGTGGGTTCGCATTGGCTCTATAGATAGCTTTATCCCAAAGAAAGAAACGAAATCGGAGCAACAAACTAACAATAAACAACAAGAAGAGAAGCCGGAGCAGATGGATCTGTTTGCCAACATTGAATGGCAGGCAAAGGATCATCCAGATTTTTATAAAGACCAAGAACTGCCTGTTGAAACTACGGAAGCTAAGGAAAATGCGGAGCGCCATGCCGTGAAAGGGGAAGCAACAAGAAAGTCGGGTATACCTGATTATTACCGTATACAGCCGAGCAAAAAGAGAAGGTGGTGGTTTTTGTCGTTTTTTTGTTTGGCTCTAACCATAATAATTGCCGTCTGGGGGCAATCTAGTTTGGATCTCTATCTCTAAGACCTACCAAAGTCCAGTTATCGCATAAACCATTCATTTCAATCGTCTTTCGGCCGATAGAGAGTCGATGAAATTGGAATTCTATATACTAGCTTGTTCAATCATTGCCTTGGCACTTATGAGGGTACATTCATTTGTGAACGAGCGTTATAGCGGTGTGGACTACTACAAAACATTGGCGCAGCAAGAAGAGTACCGCCGCAAGCAAGCTGATGTACATTTAGCAAAAATTGAAAACCAACATTTACGATTTCAGCAAGAAGTTGTGGCTGCAATGCCTGAGCTGATGCAGCAGGATTCGTATAGCGCACGCAATATTGCTTCGGTGATTAGTGATCAAAGTGTGGATTTAAAAATTGATTCTACAAAAAAACAAGTGGAACAGGCAAAAGAATACTTTATGGCTGGCAATTACTTATCTGCCATGGAGATCTTAAAGCCGCTAGAAGTTTCGGCGGCGGGTTCTACTTATGGCCCCGAAATTCACTTTCTCTTGATGGAGTCTTATCATAAAAGTGGTGATTATAAAAAAGCGAGTGAGTACATAGAACGCATGTTGCAATTTTACCCAGAAAGTGACCTTAGTGGTTATGCAATCCTAAGATTAGGAGATTACTTTAAGCTAGAAAATGATAAGGAAATGGCAGAATACTGCTACCACTATGCTCTAGAGAATTTTTATTTTAACCAAGAAGTGGCACAAGAAGCAGAAAGACGCTTGGGGGCATTGTAATATGCTAAGTCTAATTCTTCTTGCTACCGGATTTGCAACAAGTCTTATTGAGGTGCCAAAAGGTTGTTTGCAATCCAAAGAATTGCCCTGTTCGCTAAAGGCAGAAAGTCCGCAAAAACTTACTTATCAGAATGTGAAATATTACCTCCCGCAAGACAGTATCATCGATTTTCGTGATGATGGGGTGGAGCTTTTAAAGGGGGATGTTCTGGTGAATGGAAGTGCGAGAATAGACAATGCACTAGCATCATTCGACTGTTCTGCCTGTGTAATGCGTCTGGCTCAAGAAGATAAGAGTCTGCATGTGATACTGCTTGAGGGCGAGATGCGCTATCGCCGCCCTCATCAAAGCAATTGGCAGGAATTTCCAAAATATTATAAAACCAAACTGCACCCACTTGATCTAAGCAAATCTAAGCATGAGGATGTGCTAGAGGCCATTCGTTGGCAGGATGTAGAAAATGCTACCTTTGCATTTCAGGGATTAAAACAAAAGTTTTTGGCGAACAAAGAAAGTTATCTTAAGCTTCTGCGAGACAATCGTTTTATAAGTTCAGAAATCTATCGAAGTGCCGTGCAAGAGAAGCGTCAGGCAAAGCAGGAGGCCGTGAACAAAAAACAACAGGCTCGAAAAAGGTGGCAACAAGAACGCGAGTCTTTGCGTAAGTTGTACTACGAAAAACATCTACTTATCACCGAATAACCCGACGAATAGCTAGCTTCTGGGAAAGTCTTTTATCTTAACCCTACTAAGGTAAGCCAAAAATGAAAAAAATGGCGTCTTTGGCTGGGGAATTTGTTAAAATATTAAGGTAACGTCATGGAGGACGAATGAGCATTTCTTCAGATAATGATGCTGTACAAAGAAAGGCCAATGAGGACTATCGAGAAGCGATCAGTTCAAAAGAAAAAAAACACCAGCAAGAGTTAAAGCGCGTTCGAGAGCAGCACTATGAGGCCATGCGAACGGCGCAAGCACAGCATGAAAAGCGTACCGAAGCATTACGTAGCTCAATGAATGAAAAAATGAGCGATCGCGATCAATACTACCAAGAGCAAATTGACAAAATGAATGAAATGCACCGTAAGCGTTTGCGTGATTTGGCGAACGATTACTCAAGTCAATTGAAAAACACGAAGGAACATGCCAGCTCTGAGATCCAAGAAAACACAAAAATTCAACAACGGCAGCGAGCCAATTTGGAAGAGAAGTATCAAAACGAAATCAAACGGATGGATAAAAACTTTCGCGACTTTGCCGAATACAATCGCAATAAGCAAGAAGAAGCTTTGGAAACTGAAAGAGTTCGGCATTTGGATTATCATCAGGAGAAAATGAGTGCCAAGCAAAAATCTCATGAAGACATCGTCGAGAATATGCGCAACTCCTTATATGGGGAAAGGGTGGCGCGAAGAAATATGGAGCGTCAGCTGAAGTCTCGTATGTCGCAACAAGATCAAACATCCGAAGAAAATTTTCGCCGCACTCTAGAGCGAGAGCGCAGATTACATGATAAGAACATGACCAATCAGCATTTAAGTCATCAAGAAAGTATAGACAATGTGAAGGAAAAGTATCAAAAGGCGATTCGTGAATATATAGAGTCAAGAGAAGGTGCCAATGAGGATTATGTGAATCGCGTCGGCAATCGTATGCAAAACAAAATTGAAAGTTTGGAGCAGCGTTTAGCGGATACGGAGCAAGAAGCCAATAGCCAGCGTATCCTGGATAAAAAGCGCGGCGATATCCAGAAAAACCAACTTCGCCGTGAAATGAAAAATAGCAATGAGCTGCTGGAAGAGCAAAAGCGTTTGGCCTTAGAAGATATGTCCGATAAACACAAGGCAGAAATGTTTGAGCAAGAAAAGCAACATGAAAAGGCTTTGCATAATCGCATACGATTTTACCAAGGTAATATCAATAAAATGTACTCCGATCACAAGGAGCATGTGGGCGATAAAGAGCAATTGCATAGCTTTCAAATGCAGCAATCTCGTCAAGTGGCCGATGACCGGGTAGACAATATTCGTCAGCAAAGTGCCGAAGAAGAAAAAATACGTAACGAATACTACCGGGAAACGGTGGAGCAGCTGAAGCACAGTCATCAGAAGGACAAGCTAGATCTGCAAAATGAAATGATGAGTGAGCGACGTGCTGCAATAAGTGAATTGAGTGATAAGATGACAGAGCTTCAAATGAAGCATGATCGAGAACAGGCGCAGTTAAAGAAAAATTATGAAAAACAAATTTCTAATTTGAATTTTAACCATCAAAAAGATAAATCTACCATGACGAACAAGCATAAGCAGGTGGTAGAAGATCTGCAAACGTCTCATAAAAGGCAACTGGAACAATACAAAGTTTCCCAAGAAGCGAAGTTGGCTAAAATAAAAGAGCAGCATCGCTTGCAAATTGAGCGTATGCAAAATCGTCATGTAAGAGAAATGGAAGAATTGGCACAAGCAAAGCCTAAGGCATGAACCCATATAAAAAGATAAAAATTGTAGCTACCATGGGGCCTAGTTCCACTAAGCCCGAAATAATTCGCGAAATGATATTGGCGGGTATGAATGTATGTCGTCTTAATTTTTCTCACGGCACACAAGCAGATCACGCCAATATGGTGGACAATATTCGTAAGGTGGCACGCGAGCTTAAAGTTGATGTGGCTATCCTACAAGATTTGCAGGGGCCGAAGGTAAGGGTCGGAAAATTTGAAAAAGGAAGTATCGAAATTGCCTCCGGCGATAGAGTGACCATCACCACAAAAAAGATTCTTGGAAAAGAAGGGCTGATTCCAACGGATGTGGAAACCTTGGCTAGTGATGTGGAAGTTGGACATCGAATTTTACTGGATGACGGTCTGATGGAGCTTGAGGTTTTAGCGACTAACAAAAAAGACAGCATAGAATGCGGCGTTGTATACGGCGGAGTTTTAAAAGACCGCAAAGGCATGAATTTGCCGCAATCCCGCCTTAGTGTAGATTGTCTAACCGAAAAAGATCTAAGTGATGTGGCCTTTGCTGCAAAACTAAACTTAGATTATGTGGCTTTAAGTTTTGTGCGTACAGCAGAGGACATCCATCAACTGCGTAGAATTCTTGAAGAGCATGGCTCTCGCTCTAAAATCATTGCTAAGATTGAAATGCGAGAGGCAGTTAAAAATCTGGAGGAAATCATAGCCGTTAGCGATGGCGTGATGGTGGCCCGAGGGGATTTGGCCATCGAGGTGGGGCAAACCCTGCTGCCAGGTTTGCAAAAGCGCATCATCAAAACTGCCAACCGATTAAAAAAGCCAGTGATTACCGCAACGCAAATGTTGGATTCCATGGTTTCTAACCCCAGACCAACTAGGGCAGAGGTTACCGATGTAGCCAATGCCATACTAGATGGTACCGATGCTTGTATGCTTTCTGCTGAATCAGCTAGTGGGCAATATCCAGTTCGAACCATTGAAACAATGAATGAAATTGCCTCGCAAGTGGAGAAGGATCAGTTAAAATTTTATCGCTTTCCGAAAGAGCAAAAAGACTGGTCACTTGTTAGTGAGGCGATTGCCGAAAGTGCTTGCGTTACGGCCAAAATGTTGGATGCCAAGGCGATCATTTGCCTTAGTACTACGGGCAAAACTGCCACCTTAATTTCCTCGTTTCGACCCAAAGCCCCCATTGTAAGTGTAACGCATGTAGAGGAAGGGCTAACCGCTTTGCAGCTTAATTGGGGCATTCACCCCATGAAAATTTCGCCATATACAACCGGTGAGGAGGCCATGCGCGAGGTGGAGAATCTTTTATTGGAAAGAGGTTTTCTAAGTAAGGGTGATAAGGTGGTACTTACTTTAGGTTTTCCCGTGGCTTCTAGGGCGAAGACCAATGCCCTACGTGTTCATATCGTTGATTAATTTTAATCTTTTACCGGGTCTTTGTCTTGAATTGCAAATATCAATTCCCAATACGGGGTGAGTTGCTTGACCTCTTCTAGATGGAAAGATGAGGATATGCCGCTTTCCTCTTGCACCTTATCTTCCATGATTTTTTTCTCCATTAACGACTCATAGTCGTGAATGTCCACAAGATAGTCCAAGTCTTTTACAGAATCCTGCCGAATTTGATCCAATTGAATGGTCGCTATACCTTTATCGTTGGTGCCGGCCTTTTCACCGTAATAAATAATGGCTTTTAAAATAGGAATTTCTTCGCGAGTAATGGTGACCCGGTTTTCTTCCTTTTCAAAAAGATACTTATTGTAGAAATCCACAAAGCTTTGAATGAAATCTAGGTCCTTGATGATGATTTTTCTACGGCCTTCTCCTAGTTTTTCCACTTCACAAAGACCGCGCTCAACAAATACCTCAAGGAGCTTTTCCATTTTATTGGTTGGTTCTTGGAAAATTTGAATGGTATAGCGCCTTAGAACGTTCCAGGACAATATGGGCAAGTCATTTTCTAGTTCATGAAACTGCCTGGCTACAAGAGAAAAAATGGCGCTTAACTTGGTGATGGTGTGGGGCGGGAACTTTTTTTCTGCCAGCGCCCCAGATTGTTCCAATTCTTTGATCCGTTTGTTAGCATTCCGAAGGTTGTCATTGACGGTTTTGACCATGGCCTTAAGCCATTCTGGAAATTGCCGAAACTGTGCGTGTAGTTGCGAGAAGGGCAGCGCGATTACTACCGTGTCTTTGGTGGCTCGGGCCCCCGCACTTCTGGGTTTGTCGTCAAAAAATGCCATTTCGCCAAACAACTGGCCCGGCATCACCTTGGCGAGCTCAATCTCGTTTTTGCCTTTTTTCTTCACGATGGCAATGCAGCCACTTTTTACCACATACATGGCATCCGATGGAGCGCCGTCATCAAATAGCAGGTCGCCTTTTTTTAGATTGATCGGGCCACTAGGAGGATTTGTCATCTCTTAGCTCCCGTTTGCCAAGTTTTGCAAAAGTGTACATTTATCCACCCACAGCATGAACAATTATCCATACGGAAAATATATCTGTTAAGTGATGGACCATCTGATCAAAACCTAAGCACCACCAGAAAGGCCCTTTGGTAATGTCATTGTATCTTCCTAGATAATGGGGATTCGACTTTAAGCGGTCCATCGTAAAGTGAACAACGGTATCCACTATAAATAGCCACCATACTTGTGGCGCTACCAATAAGGTTATAATCAACGTAAAGGAGGAGTGCACCAAGGAATGCAACATAAGCGGGACAAAGAAATCCCATTTTGCCGAAGTTTTGTGAAAGATCATATAGCTAACTTGCAAGGGAAAATCTGCTAAGAAGTGCTTTATTTGAAAGGCAATAAAAAGCAAGAAGCATAACTCAAGTTGTGTCAAATCAAGTTGTATCATGGTTAGGTCTCTTTTCTTTAGGTTAAGGGATTTTGATGCTTATAGGCAGAAAAATGTCTTTGTAAAGTCTATAACTAGATCAAGGTCGCCCGAGAATATCATTGCCACTCTATCTATAGGAAATTATTATCTAAGTATGCATCAGCTGTGAAGGAAGACATGAAAGACTTTAACTTTGTAGACAGTCAATCGCCAGAGGTCATCGAAGAGCTCTATGAACGCTATCAACAAGACCCTGAATCCGTCGGTGAATCTTGGAAATCTTTTTTTCAAGGTTTTGAATACGGTTCCTTGCCCGACAATGTGCCAGTTAGTCGCTATTTGGATGTATCGGATGCCTATCAAGCCCCGGAGAAAAAAGTAGCAGGCACGAAACCCTTTGCCGATGTACGGCAGTCAACTTTGTGGTCTTGGATTGCAGCCTATCGTAAATTTGGTCATTTATACGCCAATGTAAACCCTTTGGCGAAAAAAGACCAAGATCGAAGTATCCTAGATCCCCAAAAGTACCACCTAGATTTGGATACGGAGATTGATTTTGGCATTGATGATTTCGAAGCAAAAACAGTTAAAGAGTTACAAGAGTTTTTAGAAGCGACCTATTGCGCTTCAATCGGTTGTGAATACCAGTATATCAGCGATGAAAAACTCGTAAGTTGGTTGGAAAATCGCATTGAGCAAAATGGCAACCGCTTAAAGCTAGTAGAAGAAGACAAAAAAGCCATCCTTACCGATCTTTTACGAGCCGAGGGCTTTGAAGCATTTTTAAATACAAAATATGTTGGAAAAAAGCGTTTTTCACTTGAGGGAGGAACCTCGCTGATACCTGCCTTAGAATCCTTGCTAGATTACGGCGGGAGTTTGGGTGTTAAAGACGCCGTTATCGGCATGGCCCACCGTGGCCGCTTAAATGTATTGGTCAATGTTTTGCGCAAACCCTATTCCGCCATTTTTAACGAGTTTGAGGGAAGTTTTCTGCCATCAAGTATAAGTGGCGATGGTGATGTAAAGTACCATTTAGGTTTTTCCTCCGACAGAGAAACGCCATCGGGCAATCAAGTTCATTTGTCTTTGTGTCCGAATCCCTCGCATTTGGAATTTATCAATCCCGTTCTAGAAGGGGTGGCTCGCTGCAAGCAAGATCGTTTGCACAATGCTGACCGCTCCAAGGTTTTACCCATCGCCATTCATGGTGATGCCGCTTTTGCGGGTCAAGGTGTGGTATATGAAACCGTAAATATGAGCCAGCTGGAAGGTTTTACTACCGGCGGAACGATTCACATTATCATCAATAACCAAGTTGGCTTTACAACAAATCCTAAAGATTCCCGCTCCACCTTGTATTGCTCGGATCTAATGAAAATGTTAGAAGTGCCCATCTTCCATGTTAATGGCGATGATCCAGAAGCTGTCGTGCAAACCATGCATTTGGCGCTGGATGTTCGGCAAAAATTTGGCATTGATGTGGTGATTGATTTAATTTGTTACCGTCGATATGGCCATAACGAATCAGATGAGCCTCGCTTTACGCAGCCACAAATGTATAAGCTGGTAGACAAGCAAGACTCACCAGGCACAAAGTATGCTTCGCAATTGATTGATGAGCGAGTGCTTAGTGATTCGGAATACAAAAAGATGCAAGAGGACTTCAAGCAGAATTTAGATACGTCTTTGGATGAAGTGCGTGATGAAAAACCGGATATGGAAGTGCAGTACCTGCAAGACCATTGGAAAAACATCAAAGTTCCAGAAGAAAAAGATATTTTTAAAACGATAAAAACAGGGGTTAGCAAAAAGACTTTGCAGTCACTGGCTCAAGCATTGGTACATGTGCCCGATGACTTTACGCCTGTAAAGCGCCTGCAACGCCTTCTTAAAGACCGTGCGGCTATGGCTGAGGGGAAAAAGCCCATGGACTGGGGCATGGTGGAAAACCTCTGCTACGCAAGTTTGCTGCAAGAGGGAGTGCCGGTACGTCTTACTGGTCAAGATGTACGCCGCGGAACTTTCTCCCATCGCCACGCAGTGTGGACAGACGATCAGACTGGTAAACGTTGGGTTCCGATGAACGAAATTAGCCAGGACCAGCAAAAACTTTATATTTACGATTCACATTTATCTGAAACGGGAGTTTTAGGTTTTGAATTTGGCTATTCCATGGCGAATCCTCAATGCCTTATCCTTTGGGAAGCGCAGTTTGGCGATTTTGCCAACGGTGGCCAGGTGATCATTGATCAGTTTATTGCATCATCGCAATCTAAATGGCAGCGCATGAGTGGTTTGGTAATGCTATTGCCGCATGGTTATGAAGGGCAGGGTCCAGAGCACTCCAGTGCAAGATTAGAAAGATTTTTGCAAGCCTGTGCGGAAAACAATATTCAGGTTGCCAATCTTACAACTCCGGCACAGCTGTTTCATGTACTTCGTCGCCAGGTCTTGCGTGATTTCCGGATTCCGCTAGTTATCATGTCTCCTAAATCTTTATTGCGTCATCCAAAGGTGGTAAGCTCTTTTGAAGAACTAGAAAAGCAAAGCTTTGCAGAAATTTTAGACGACGAGCATGTGAAGCCCTCACGGGTGGAGCGCTTGGTGTTTTGCTCTGGCAAGATTTACTATGATTTATTAGCGGCAAGAGAAGAAGATAAAAATGATAAGGTTGCCTTGGTTCGTATTGAGCAATTGTATCCACTTAATGGCGAGCGCTTAAAAGAAATCCTTGCAAATTATGGTGCCAATATTGAGAAAGTATGGGTACAAGAGGAGCCTGAGAATATGGGGGCTTGGTACTACATTCGTGACCGCTTCTTAAAAATGGGCTATGAAATACGTCATATTGCACGTAAAGAAAGTGCCTCGCCAGCTACTGGCTCAGAGAAAAAACATTTGGCAGAACAGCAAAAGATTATGGACGAAGTTTGGAAAGGTTTAACATGAAAAAGGAAATAAAAATTCCATCCGTGGCAGAGAGTATTAGTGAGGTAGACATTGGCGAATGGCGCGTAAGTAGCGGCGATTATGTCAATCGTGACGACATTTTACTGGTGATGGATTCTGATAAAGCTTCATTGGAATTGGCGGCAGAAGATAGTGGTGTGGTTGAAATTCAAGTCGAAGAGGGCGAAACCGTTGAAGTAGGTGCAACGGTTGGCTTTATTGATACTTCAGCAGAAAAACCTGCAGGCGGCTCCAAGGACGCGGCAGCAGAAGATGCAAAGACTGAGGGCTCGGCGCCAGCTTCAACGGCAGCGCAAAGCTCCACTTTACAAGAGCCTGAAAAAATGTCGCCAGCTGCCAGAAAGATGGCAGAAGCTGAAGGCAAGCAAGCCAGTGATTATAGCGGTAGCGGCCGCGGTGGTATGGTAACGAAAGAAGATGTAATGCGTGGGCCGCAAGCAAAATCCAAAGATGCACAAGTGGTTTCCACGCCAGAAAAGCCCATGGTATCACGTAGCTCCAGTGGGGAAAGAGAGACCCGTAAGAAAATGCCTGCCATCCGGCGCAAGATCGCCTCCCGTTTGGTAATGGCGCAACATACGGCAGCCATCCTTACCACCTTTAACGAAATCGACATGGCCCCTGTGATGGATCTTCGTAATCAATACAAAGATGCCTTTGAAAAAAAGCACGGTATACGATTGGGCTTTATGGGATTTTTCATGAAGGCTGCGGTTGAGGCCCTTAAGGAATACCCATCGGTGAATTCCTACATTGATGAAGACTATATTGTGCAACGAAATTATTATGATATTTCGGTGGCCGTATCCTCACCCAAGGGATTGGTGGTACCGGTAGTACGCGATGCCGATTTTCTATCATTAGCTGAAATTGAAAAGACTATTAAATATTATGGGCAAAAGGCAAAAGACGGCAATTTGGCCTTAGAAGATATGGAGGGTGGAGGTTTTACCATCTCCAATGGTGGCGTCTTTGGCTCGATGCTTTCCACACCGATTTTAAATCCGCCGCAAACCGGAATTTTGGGTTTACATAAAATTGAGGAACGTCCGGTAGTAGTAAATGGCGAAATTGTAATTCGTCCGATGATGTATGTGGCGCTCTCCTATGATCACCGTATCATTGATGGCGCCCAATCGGTAAAATTCTTGGTAAAAATTAAAGAGATCATGGAAGATCCTGCGCGCATACTCTTAGAGGTATAATATGTATGATCTTGTAGTAATTGGCTCGGGTCCTGGTGGTTACGTTTGCGCTATTCGTGCCGCGCAACTTGGTTTGAAGGTAGCGATTATCGAGCGTTATAAAACTTTGGGTGGTACTTGCTTAAATGTGGGATGCATTCCTTCTAAAGCCTTGCTGCGCTCAAGTGAGCATTTCTGGATGGCAGATAAGCACTTTGCTGAGCATGGCATTGAGACGAAGGAATTAAAGGTCAACCTTAAGAAGATGCTGGATCGCAAACGCAATGTTGTCAGTCAGATCACGGGCGGTGTCGATTTTTTAATGAAGAAAAATAAAATCGAGCGCTTTGAGGGGCATGGCTCCATTGTGGATAAGAACACAGTTGCCGTTGGAGATCAGAAGTTAGAAGCGAAAAATATTGTTATTGCTACGGGCTCAAAGCCTAACGCACTTCCTGGAGTAGCATTCGATAAAAAACGCATTATATCTTCAACTGAAGCCTTGGAGCTAGAGGAAATTCCCAAGCATCTACTCGTGGTTGGTGCCGGAGTTATCGGTCTGGAGATGGGTTCCGTGTGGGCCAGACTGGGCGCAAAAGTTAGCGTGATTGAATATGGTTCTGTGCCAATTCCGGGTAACGATAAGATGGTGCAAAAGCAATTGCAAAAGAGCCTAGAAGAAATTGGTATGGAATTTATTTATAATACCGCGGTGAAAAGTGCGCAGGTAAAAGGCTCCAGTGTCGAGCTGGGGGCTAGCGATAAGGATGGTAAGGATGTTAAATTCTCTGGCGACTATTGCCTGGTCGCTATAGGTCGAAGACCTTATACCGAGTCTTTGGGATTGGAAAATATTGGTTTAGAATTGGATTCCCGTGGTTTTGTGCCTGTCAATGAGCACCTGCAAACAAAGCAGAGCAATGTTTATGCCATCGGCGATGTGATTGGTGGTATGATGTTGGCTCATAAAGCTGAAGAGGAAGGAATATGTGTTGCCGAAACCATTGCGAATGGCAGAGGGCATGTGAATTATGATGCCATTCCCAACGTAATATACACATTTCCAGAGGTGGCCACAGTGGGAAAAACGGAGGAACAATTAAAGCAAGACGGCATTCCCTTTAAGACCGGAAAGTTTGCCATGGCAGCCAATGGGCGAGCCGTTGCCATGGGCGAAGGGGTTGGCTTTATCAAAGTCATTGCTCACAAAGATACCGACCGCATTCTTGGTGTGCATATGATATGCCCGCAGGCATCGGAATTAATTGCCGAAGCAGGTTTGGCCATGGAATATTATGCCTCAAGTGAAGATATCGGTATTACTTGCCATGCTCACCCAACTCTTAGTGAGTCCTTCAAAGAAGCGGCCTTATCAGCGCTAAAACGCGCTTTGCACGGAGCTTAGTCTCCATGTTGCAAATGACAAAAGATTTTGTCTTCCATACCATTCAAGGGGAGGGGAAATACGTAGGAGTCCCATCAGTTTTTATCAGGTTAAGCGGCTGTAATATGCGCTGCAAATGGTTAAACTCCGATGGTAGTGTTACTCTTTGCGACACTCCCTACTCATCTCATCACCCAGAAAAGGATATGAAGTCTCTTGCAGAAATACTGCAAGCTGTTGACCGCTACAATACAGAGCATGTGGTGATTAGCGGCGGCGAACCTTTTTTACAAGAAGAATTGCCGCAGTTGGTGCAGGACTTAAAGAAAAAACAAAAATTTATCACCATTGAAACCAACGCAACGATTTACCAGGAGACACAGGCAGATTTTATATCCATGAGTCCAAAATTAAATTCTTCCATGCATCAAGTAGAAAAAGCTTTTCAGCTACCAGTTTCTCAAGAGGTTATAGCCAAATTCATTCAGTCCGAGGCAGACTGGCAACTAAAATTTGTCGTCAATCAGAGAGAGGATGTGGAAGAGATCGCTGAAATTTGTAGGCAGCTAGGCGTAGAGAAAAATATTTTTTTAATGCCGCAAGCTATTCGTAAGCAAGAACTAGAGGAGCGCAGCCAGTGGGTGGCGGAGCTGGCTCGGGAGCGAGGCTGGCAATATGCGGACCGATTGCATATTCGTCTATGGGGCGCAAAAAGAGCAAAATAAGTGTCGAAACAGGTGCCTGGCACCTTTTCCGAAGGCCCGTTCGGTTTTCGGATTTTTTACAAGTGGTCACGGCCTTCTTAATTGCAGTTTAATTGCAGAGGCAAACTACTTGGAAACAAAGAAATCAACGAATATATATTCGTAGGCAAAGCGCTGTAATTGCGACAGTTTTACATAAGGCCCATCTTTACCAGGCAGAACCTCAAATCTTCTACCATAATCCGTAAAGCTATATTTATCGTTTTCAAAGATCTGACCGCGTGTTCCTGGCTCATAGGTTCGGGCGTAGGGTCCGTTCGAGTAGCGAGTTCCATTAAGCCCTAGGCTTTTGGCAATAAAAGCCATGGCGATTTCATCATTACTTCCAGCCCTTAAAAAATACTCTTTGCCAGCAACCACAAGCCTTAAAGCGTGCACTTCCACAGTAGTTGGTTGAAGATTGATTTCGCGGTAGATAGAAATTAGGGTGCGAATCCAATCTAGGTTGCTAGGATGAATGCGCTTTTGGTATTTTTCTAAAGCTGCTAATTCAGATGCCTTTAATTTGTTTTTGGGTTTTTCCAAAAGTGATAAAAGATCAAATTTGTACTTTCTGCCTTTAAAAGTAATGGCAATGGTTTGAAAGGCTTTGCCTGTATCTTCCCGAATTTCTTTTCGGATTCTAGCGTCAGTGATCTGCCCCTTTTCATGATAAAATTTTCCTACAAAGTGCCCCTCTACGGTCTCACCTTTTTCATTGATTACCTTGATTGTTTTTTTCGGAATGCTACCTCGCTTGGGCAGATTCCATTTCGGAGCGGGGTCTTGAAAGGTCGATGCACAGCGGGAAGCCGCTGGGCTATGCACTGATAATAGAAACAATGAGACAAAGGAAAGACACAAAAATTTAAACATAGCTAAAACCTCGGCAAATTAGTCACCGCATTATAAGCCATGCCGCGAAAAATAGAAATAGGAATAGAATTATTACACGGGGGCAACAGGCGTCATCTACCTTATCTGCAAATCTTAGCCCTTATTTGGCTTTTACCCCTAGGCTTCACTCCTTGCTATCAAAGATCTTCAGGTATTCCTCATAACCTTCTTCCGCCATCTTTTCTTTGGGGATAAAGCGTAGGGCTGCGGAGTTCATACAATAGCGCAGTCCCGTGGGCTCAGGTCCATCCGTAAAGACGTGTCCCAAGTGGGAGTCAGCATATTTGGAGCGTACTTCGGTGCGGGGGAGTAGCAACTTAAAGTCTTTTTTGGTGACAATATATTTTTCATCGATGGGCTTGGTGAAGCTCGGCCAACCCGTACCGGATTTGTATTTATCTTTTGAGGAAAACAGCGGCTCGCCGCTGACAATATCAACATAAATGCCCTCAGCTTTATTGTCCCAATACTCATTGGCAAAGGGTTTTTCCGTGCCATCTTTTTGCGTGACTTTGTACTGTATCTTACTAAGGCTTTTTTTTAGTTCATCTTTGCTAGGTTTTTTAAAATCTTTCACATTCCACGACCAAATTAAAGATAAAAACAAAATAATTTTCATATACCAAGCTTACAGCTTGTTGGGTAAATGTCAAAAATCAACGTTGGTACATGTCTTCAAAGCGCTGGATATCATTTTCGTCTAGCTTTGTGCCGCGCTGAACTTCTATCAATTCCAATTCTTCCTGCCCCGAGTTTGAAATCCGGTGTTTTTTTTGTTTTTCAACAAAGAAATAGTCACCTGCATAACAAGTAATGGTTTTTTCACCAATTTGTACTGTGGCTTCTCCGCGGACTACAAACCAGTGTTCTTCTCGGTACTCATGGCTTTGCAGGCTGATAGCTTCATTTGGATCGATGCATACTTTCTTTACTTGTATTTGCAAACTATTTTGTAAAGACGCATAGCTGCCCCAAGGGCGATAAATCTTTTTGTTGATAGGGAGCTCGCTTTTTGCCGCTTCGTAAAGATCTTTTAAACCGTCTTTTTTGCTAACCACGATTCGTTGTGCATCCTCAATGATCGCCAAGTCACTTACCCCGTTTAGGTAAACATCTTTTTGACTAGAGATATAGTTGCGATTGGCATCGATGGCGATTTTAGCAGGGGTATTGTGGTATTTTTCTAAACTTTCGATACTACCGAGATCGGACCATTGAAATTGTGCCTTTACGATTCCCAAATCTTGTGCCTTTTCCAGAATACCATAATCAAAAGAGGTTCTTGGAAAATTACTATAGTCTTCTGATCGTAGATGGATTACATCTTCTTCAGTTTTCGAGAAGTTCAAATCTATTTGTGAGTATAAATTTTCAAATAGCTTTAGTAAACGGCGGCTTTGAAATACAAAAATGCCAGCGTTCCAAAGATAGCCTTTTTCGATATAAGCTCTAGCGCTTGTAAGATCTGGCTTCTCATGGAATGCCATGATTTTAGTTTCCTGATGTTCAATATAGCCATAGCCAGTGTGAGCACTAGTAGGAGGAATACCAAAACAAACAACATCACAATTTTTTGCCAAGCTAATAGCCTCTTGCAGATTGTGGCTAAAAGCCTCGCCTTGTATCCAGTGATCAGCTGAACTTACTAGTACGCTCATATCATCTTTAAGGTAATAAAGCGGAGCCATTACGGCTGCTAGGGTGCCGTGGGGCTGTTCTTCGATAAAGTATTTTACGGGTATTTGGCATTTCAATTCGGCCAATTGTTTTCTGGCTATGTGGTAGTGCTGCTTGGCAAGTACCAACCATACCTCTTTTGCCTCCGGAGCACGTAAAATGGTTTGCTGCAATAAAGACTTCGCGCCACCAAATTTGATGAATTGCTTTGGCATTGCTGATGTTGATATGGGCCAAAGACGGGTGCCGCTGCCGCCACAGAGTACTAAGTGTATCATTTTTTCTTTAACGACAGAGTTAGTTGAAAGGTTGCCACAGGTTCTTCCATATTTTTACAATGGGCACTTACAGGAACTAGCATTTCCACCCGCTCCTTGGTTTCAATGGCACGCTTTACCAATTGTTTAATTGCACCTACGGATTCACAGCGAAAGATAACATCACCTTCGGCGCGCTTTTTAAAATCAGCGCGAAAATCTTTGAAGCTTAAATGAATATAGGTTTTCATTTCCATCATCGTCACCATAGCAGCCAAGCCGGCAGCCAAATCTGCGCCGATGGCCAGTGAACCAAAGTACATGGATTTCAAATGGTTTTTGGTTTTACGATTTAAGGGGATTTTCACTTCACAAACATGATCATCCAAGCGCGTGATTTTGGCGCCAACAAAACGAATTAAGGGGATCTTCCAAAGCGCAAAGACCTTTAGTAGCAAGTTGGCCTTGGTTTCTTTTTTTAAAGGTAGGTCCATTAATTGCATTAGAGTTCCACGGTTTTTAGGTTTTCCGCAATGCGAAGTTTGCCCTCGGTAAGCTGCTGTACTTGTTCTACCTCTACATCCGGTGCGATTTCGATAAGTTCAAAAGCATTATCGCGTAAATCAAAAACCCCTAGATCACTAACGACACGGTCTATGCAATGAACACCGGTAAGAGGGAGATTGCACTTTTTTAATAATTTGGGATTGCCGTTTTTATCTGTATGAGACATGGCTACGATAACTCGTTTCGCACCGGCCACAAGATCCATGGCGCCGCCCATGCCTTTGACTAGTTTACCCGGCACCATCCAATTTGCAATGCTACCTTCTTCATCTACTTGCATGGCTCCCAGAACCGTCAGATCAATATGCCCACCGCGAATCATGGCAAAGCTGTCAGCGGAAGAAAAGAAACTAGCTCCAGGCACAGCCGTAATCGTTTGTTTACCGGCATTGATCAAGTCAGGATCAAGATCCTCTTTTTTGGGAAAGGGTCCCATGCCAAGCAAGCCGTTCTCACTTTGTAACATTACCTGTAGGTTATCGGGAATATAATTAGCTACCAATGTCGGGATGCCAATACCTAAATTTACACAAAAACCATCGGCAATTTCTTTGGCGATGCGCTTAGCGATTTGATTGCGATCCATACCCATAATTACTCCGATACCGTTGCAAATTCGATGCGTTTTTCTTGTGGTGCTTGAAAGATTCGTTGGACAAATACGCCGGGAGTTTGAATTTCATCAGGGTCGAGTTCACCCACTTCTACCAAATTTTCCACTTCTGCAATGGTGATTTTACCCGCTGTGGCTACCATGGGATTAAAATTGCGAGCGGTCTTGCGGTAAACAAGATTGCCAAACTTATCGCCTTTCCAAGCTCGCACAATGGCAAAATCGCCTTTGATAGCCTTTTCTAGTACGTAATCTCGGCCATCAATATTGCGCACCTCTTTACCTTCAGCGACTTTGGTCCCTACGCCTGTTGGAGTAAAAAAGGCAGGAATTCCTGCACCGCCAGCTCGAATGCGCTCTGCCAGAGTACCCTGCGGAATCAATTCCACTTCCAGTTCCCCAGCAAGAAGTTGCTTTTCAAAGGTCGCATTCTCTCCTACATAGGAAGACATCATTTTTTTGATCTGTTTGTTTTCTAGTAAAATTCCTAGGCCAAAATCATCCACCCCGCAGTTGTTGGAGGCGATGGTAAGGCCTTTCACGCCTTTTTCTTTAATAGCAAAAATACTCTTTTCGGGGATTCCGCAAAGTCCGAAGCCGCCAACCACTAAGGTCATATTGTCTTCTAAGCCCTCAAGCGCTGCAAAAGCATCTGTGTATACTTTCGTCATTAGGATTGCCTTTCGATAATCATTGCCACCGCTTCGCCGCCGCCGATACAAAGCGTGGCCAAACCATATTGTTTATCGCGGTTTTTAAGAGAATGAATCAGCGTAGTTAGAATTCTTGCGCCGCTTGCGCCGATGGGATGGCCGATGCTAACAGCTCCGCCTTCGACGTTTACCTTTTCGTGAGGGATGCTCAATTCTTTCATGGCAACCATGGTGACAGCTGCAAAAGCTTCATTGATTTCCCAAAGATCGATATCCGATACTTGCATATTGGCTTTTTCCAAAACTTTTTTAATCGCTCCAACCGGGGCTGTGGTAAACCAGAGCGGGTCTTGCGAAAAGGTCGCTTGTGCGACGATCTTGGCCAGTGGTTTTTTTGCATGTTTTTTTACATAGTCTTCACATGCTAAAACCACAGCGGCTGCGCCATCACTGATATTAGACGCATTTACGGCAGTAATGCTTCCTTCCTTATCAAAAGCGGGTCGTAGGCTGGCAACTTTATCCTCTTTTAATTTAAAAATATCTTCATCTTGATCGACAGTTATATCACCTTTTCTGGAGGCAATGGTCACCGGTGCAATTTCTTCTTGAAAGTGTCCCTCTTGCTGCGCCTTCTGAGCTCGCTTAAATGACTCGATGGCAAAGGCATCTTGCTCTTCACGGCTGATTTGATTTTCTTTCACACAAGTTTCGGCTGCATTTCCCATGTGAAAATCATTGTAGGGGTCCCAAAGTCCATCTTGAATCATGGAGTCGATGACTTTGCTATGTCCCATGCGATAGCCCATACGAAAATTTGGTAATAAATGCGGCGCCTGACTCATATTTTCTTGGCCCCCAGCAACGGCTAAGGAATAATCACCTAAGCGCAAACCATCATTGGCTAGCATGATGGATTTTAAGCCAGAGCCGCAGACTTTATTAATGGTCATACACGCGGCCGATGTGGGAATGCCCGCTCCTATGGCTGCTTGTCTAGCGGGAGCTTGGCCAACCCCGGCAGTAAGAACATTACCCATGATGACTTCTTCGACATCCTTCGCTTCAATGGCGGCTTTTTCTAGTGCCTTTTTTATGGCAATGCTTCCTAGTTTTGCCGAGCTCAAACTTGCTAGGGAACCATTAAAACCACCAACGGGCGTTCTTGATGCAGCTAAAATATAAGTCATATTTTCTCCTCTGAAACGCCTTGAATTTAGTTAGAGTCGGAGACAATGTAAAATCTTTTAACTTGTGTTTAGCTACGGCTTGTCATAATTTGAAGGGGGAGGGAGTCCTTATGTTTCTTTCACTGATTTTGCCTTTTATTTATGCTGCAACCTTGCCGGTTGGAGGAATCTCTTCCATTGAGGTCCAGGCCAAAGAAGCGACAATCACTGTGCAAGCTAATACAGCTGGATTTTATCGTTGGGCAAGTAATAATAATTCGGATTGGGAAGTAGAAGAAAAAGATGGCCGTCTTTATTTTACCGCGCTTGCTGACGATGCAAAGAATTTGCAAATCGTCGGCCCTAGCCGCAACCTTAAAATCATCAATAAGAAGGGCAAAGTTAGCATAAGTAAGTGGCAAGCAGCTCTTGCCGTTAAAGGCTTGGATTTGGATGTGCTGGCAAAGGATATTCAAGGTGACATCTCTGTTTACAGCCACCGAGGTCAGATACGTGTTGAAGATACAGTGGGCAACCTGGATTTGCATTTAGGGAAAACCGATACTGTAATTGAAAGGCTAAAAGGCAAACTTGATCTGAATCAGTTCTCAGGCAATTTGCGAATTCAGGATTATGACGGAGAAGCCAATGTTAAAAATCAAAAGGCTAAGGTAGAATTAAAGGACTCGCAAGGGCGCTTCGTTTACTCCTCGTTACGTGGGGACTTTTTAGTGAACAATTATAGTGGCTCCTTAAGAGGGAATTCTGGTAGCGGCATGAATATCTTACGACCGGCTCCCAATGCGAAGGTTTACTGGCGCGCCGAGCAGGGAGGGCTGCGTCTAGGAGTTAAAAAAATCAGTGGTGCCTACGTGGACATTGCAACCAAGGAGGGAGCTTTATTTCTTGTGCCGCCTCTAAGAGCTAAAAATGAAGGCATTTGGCGGGTGGCCCGTGCCAAACTACAGGGCTCTCCTTCGGCATCGGTACGAATTCGCACTGAAAAAGCGGACGTGCGAGTTAAGTACGAATAATTTTAATTCTCGCCTATTTTCTTGACCCCAATAGATAAGCAAAGCAATATTGCTGGCCATGGCTAAAGCAAAAAAGAAGACAGCAAAAAAA
>DFOS01000023.1 GCA_002376845.1 Bdellovibrionaceae bacterium UBA3535
CAGATCAAGTCGTGGTCACTACAACTCATGTAGTGGTACTAAGACTCCCGGCTGGTCACTATCAAGCATAGTATAAAAAGTAAGTTTAGTGTTCTAAACATATGTTCTCCAATATATTGTCTTGACTAATAAGGGAGAGTTTTTAATTTCTATCAATATCAAAGTGATTAAGTTTGAAATTTCCAGGTGCCCCACTGAAGGTAAATGAAGCGCTCTCACCTGACCAAAAGTTTTCATATTTCCAAGTAGTACAGTTCCATTTCTCCGATGTCCCGCAAACCATAGAGCTTATATCCTGAGGCTCGCCAAACAACTCTATTATTTCCTCTGATGACATTCCCTGCTTAATTTTCATGGCCTTTTTGTTTGGAAACGTAGTACAGCCTAATATTAAAATTAAAGGGAGTAGTCTGTATATTAAGTTCTTCATTGCATTTCCTTTTTGTACATATCCTTGATCAAATTACAGGCTACTTAATTTTGTGCAATTTTTTATATGCATTATAGTAGCCTCCAGCATTATCAATAACAAAATTATACTGGTTAACAGAATTATTGGCTTCATGTATGGAAAATTTGACAGTCCCACCTTTCTTAAGAATACTATGTAGTTTTTTTGAAGAAGGCTCGTCAAAGCTCATTCTGTCTGATTTATAGTTTCTAGCACGTAATTTATGTTTCCCACCGCCAGAGTCTTTCACATTAGCTATATAATTCGTTTCACCATAAGTTTTAACTGGGTTACTGCGAGCATACTCAAATAGCTTTAAGTCAATATCTGTGTAACTGTTCATTAAAAAAGTGGCATCCAGTCTAGAGTTCTGTGTAGCAGTATTACTAAATGTGCCTCTGATTTTGTCGTGAGTTATATATCCTGAGCTTGTCTTGTCTCCAAATGAATCCACGTAATAACGTACTGCCCACATTCCCATAGGATTCACGGGCGCAGCCTTTTTAGTACTTGTCTTTCCTGTACTGTTAGCTTGCACAGGGGTATTTGTTTTAGTCACTGCGTTATTTTTAACTTTATCATTTGAGTTAAATATAGAAAAAGCTACAAACCCCATCCATAAAAATGTAATCACTCTAGATTTTGGCGAGTATCCTTTTCGAAGTGTAAACCAACCAAAAATATAAGGCATTAAGAATATGCCACTACCAAGCATAAAACCTACGCCCTTGTACTCGTTTTTAGCCCCTTGTAATTCACCGCAATGTTTACATTTATTTGCTTCTTTTAGGATTAGCTCTGCGCATGCGTTGCATTTTACTAAGTCTTGTTTGCTTTCAGTATCTAAGTTTGGTTCACCCATTTATGACCTCTGTGATTGTGTTTTAAATTGATCTTTCTTTTTTTCGGCTATTAACAATAAGTCTTTAGGATAAGTCTCAAATACAGACACATAATTACTATACTTCGATCTATCTACTGTAGGGTATAACATACCAGGGTTGGACCTTTGAAGAGACCGTAGAGCATGGTTGTTAAAAATAGGTGTTGTCGGTTATATTATATTCAGTTTGTTTAGTAGACTATAGAGGTATTAAATCAGTGGGCAGTAGTAGAGCTTATAGAAAAAAGAAGATAGCTTTTGATAATAGTTACTTTTCAAGGGTTTCGATGGATGAAATTGAGGCGCTTATAGAAGATTCAACTGTACACCATGTTCAAATTGGCATTGATGTCCTTTGTGAGACTTTGGAAGGTGAGGATGTTGGTCAGATAAGTAAAAGGATGGAGAAGGTTTTTCGATTATATGAAAGTGGTAAATTGTGCTTTATTTATCCTGTTAGAGATTTAATTGAGACTGCTTTTCGCAAGGGGAAAATCACACATTATGTGGTTTCTCAAATAAAGACTGCTCAATTAATTCAGAAATTTAAGAGAGATTTAGGGGTAATTCACACAGACCATTTGAAAGACCTTCCAAGGTATAGAGAAATTGCGCAAGACTTAGCTAAATATGACAAGCAATTTCATGAGAAAATTCTTCCTTGCTGTTCAGAGCTAGAAATAGATTCTTATTTAGAGGATCTTAGTAAAAAGAGCCTTAGTAAGTATAATTTGCAGCACCTTGAAGTCTTTGCTGCTTCTTCCAACTACATTAAAAAAATCAATGTAAAGAAGTTTCAAAAAACTGTTAAGAGAAATGAGGATTTCCAGAGGTTATATCGTATTTTTTTAGCGCGTCTATACTGTATCTCGTTACCGAAAAGTAATCCCCGTAGTGTGGCGGTTAAAGTAAATGATTGGGTGGATTTATGTTTCTTGTATAGTTATTATGAAGCAACTCATTTTTATACTCGAGATAAGGGGCAAGCTAAATTGGCCAGCATCCTTAAAAAACTTGGGGTCCTTAAGTTCGAGATAAAATGTTTCTAGTAAAAACATAGCAAAAACAAAGCAAACTCTAGATAACACATGAAAGAGAGCGAAAGAAGCATGTCATTAGATGCGCTCAAATCAAATTGGTAAGTATTTAAAAGTTATAGTTAATTTGAGAATGGTATTTTATAGGACCTAAAATTGGTCGGAGAGACTGGATTGAGAAAAGGCTTATTGCGAGATTCCGTAGTTCCTATCGAATAACTAGTAGGCTATTCGAAATCCGTAGTCGAATTAACCCCCACCAATTTCTTTAGCCAGCAAGGTAAAAGCTTTGTCGGTTAATGCAATGACTTCTTTGATTTTATTTCTTGTTAGGGGTTTTATCTCTAATTCGGTATCGGGGTATCTGTAAAGAACTGCATAGTTGGTAAAATCATTTAGCGCCCCTAGTTCTGCAGATAAATCAGGATCAATTGAATGCAAAGTTTTTAATAGCTTCTCCATATCATGGGTTTTGAGAACTCGCTTATTATTATAGGTTAGATAGCCTTTAATTGCTTTTTCTGCAGATTGTTGGCAATGAAATGCGATGCTCACATATAAGTGATCATCACCTGCTTGTTCTAAGTATTTGGCGGCGAGTAAATCCCCTTTAGCTTTTGAAAACCAGAGTTGTGTCATTTTCGAATTAGCCAAGCGGTATCTCCACACCTAAAGTGTAGGCTACTTCTGCAATAGAATTTAATTCATTTTTCCAGTCTTCGAATTCTTTCTCTGTATAGACAAAAATATCTACCGAAAAATTGGAATCAAAAAATAGGGCTCTTGCTTGATTTAAGTTATCTAATCTGGAACCTTCACGTTTCTTTACTACTAACAGCAGGTCGTAATCGCTATCAGCCCGGTTTGTATTTGTCGCACGGGAGCCAAAAAGGAAAAGCTGCAAAGGTTGATACTTTCTAATCAGCTTTTCTCTGATTTGTTTTAAATTTGGATCATTTTCTAATAATTGGTTGGCAGTGTTCTGCCCCTTTAAAGAGTGGAGATTTTTATTCACTAAATCTCTCCTAATTGGCGTTCCCAACGGGAGTCGAACCCGTGTCTCCACCGTGAAAGGGTGGCATCCTAGGCCTCTAGACGATGGGAACCCGGATGAAAAAAATAAAAAAAGTGGTGAGCCGCGATGGGTTCGAACCATCGACCCCATCCTTAAAAGGGATGTGCTCTACCAGCTGAGCTAGCGGCCCACGCAATGAGGCTTTGTTCTAGTAAGCATTTGATTGTGAGTCAATATCTTGGGAGAAAAGGGTGAAAAAAACATCGAGCCTGCAAGCCAATGGGGCAAGTGACTAATATTTATAAAGAATTTGCTAAATACTTTGTCAGAAAAGAGCCCCTAGGAACGGCTTTTTGTCTTGTTAAAGCTCTGCTCTCGCCCAGGCCCCACCGAAACAAAGCGTACCGGGGTGGCGGTCTCCTCTTCAATCCGCTGAATGTAGCGCTTGCAGTTCTCTGGTAGATCCGAAAAGCGCTTCACGCCGCCGATGTCTTCTTGCCAGCCGGGTAGGTATTCATAAACCGGCTCTAAGTTTTCTAGAATTTCTAAATCGGAGGGAAAGTCTTTTAGCTCAATGCCTTTGTAGCGGTACGATGTGCAAATGCCGATGTTCTCCAGCTTCGATAAACAATCCAGCTTCATCATCGCAGTTTCGCTCACGCCATTGACTCGATAAGAATAGCGAAGCGCCACCAAATCCAGCCAGCCGCATCTTCGGGCGCGGCCCGTGGTAGAGCCAAACTCATTGCCTTCCTTTTGCAAGAACTCGCCGGTTTCATCTTCGAGCTCGGTAGGGAAGGGGCCTGAGCCAACCCTGGTGGCATAGGCCTTGGTAATGGCGATGACTTTATCCACGCTTTTAGGACCTATTCCGCTTCCGGTAAAACAAGAGCCGGCAATGGTGTTGGAGCTGGTCACATAAGGGTAGGTGCCGTGCAAGATATCGAGCATGGTGCCCTGCGCGCCCTCAAACAAAATATTCTTTTTCGCCTCTTGCGCCTCATGAATCAATAAGGAGGTGTCCGCCACACGAAAAGGCTCCAGCTGCGGGATGATCTCCTGCAATTGATTGTAAATCTCGGTGGCGTTTTGTTCGGCCTTGCCGTAATGCTTGAGTAAAACATTTTTTTCCGCAATGGCGATCTCAATTTTTTCTTTTAAATTTCTCGAAAACAAATCTTTAAAGACCAAGGCTTTACGGGCGGCGCGGTCTTCATAGGCGGGGCCAACGCCTTTGCCGGTGGTGCCGATCTTTAATTTACCTTTGGCCTCTTCTCTTGCAGCATCCAAAGCTCGGTGATACGGAAGAATCATCGTGCAATGATCGGAGATGCGCAGTTGGCGATTGTCCATCAGGTAGCCATTGTTTTTCAATCCTTGGATTTCTTGGTGAATGGTAAAAGGATCCACCACCACGCCATTGGCGATCAGACATTGAATATGATTGTGCAAGATTCCAGAGGGGATCAAATGCAAAACGGTTTTTTTGCCGTCCACCACAAGGGTATGTCCCGCATTGGGTCCTCCTTGATAACGAACAACCAAATGGGATTTGGCACAAAGCACATCGATGACCTTGCCCTTTCCCTCATCTCCCCACTGAGACCCAACCACCAAAGTTCCTGGCATGAAAAACTCCCTTGTTTTATGCAGCCATGTAAAGATAGCACTTTCTACCTAGCTGGAAAGGATTTTAGTCGACATCCTGCACCCATGCCGCTTGTGGAGGCAAAGAGCCGCCAAGGTTGCGGCCACTAAAAAAATCTGTAAGCTTTTTGGCTGCGGCCATGGAGGAGCGCTGAAAGGCCGCTTCTGTATAGGCTCCTATATGGGGAGAAAAGCTTGTGCGCTTCGAATTTACCCACGTATCACTCAATTTGGGCGGCTCTTGCGGGTAAACATCCAAAGCGATGGCGACATTTTTTTCCACCAGCATATCGATGAGCCGATCTTCCAAGGCATCTCCGCGAGCCATATTTAATAGCACTTTGCTTTCATCAAAGAGTGAAGCATGGGAGGTGTTGAGTAGGGGCGAGGTAAGGCGAGTTTTTGGCGTATGCAAGCTTACTATGTCGGCCAAGCGAATTCCCTCTTGCAAAGTTTCTAGTTTTTCATAGGGCGGAAAGCGGCCCACATAGGGATCATAAAAAAACACATGCATGGCAAAGCCATTGGCGATGGCGGCCACCTTCTTGCCAATTCTTCCAAGCCCAATAATAAAAATTTTCTTATCATAAAGCTCACCGCCAAGATGCAGGTTGCTGCGCCACTGTCCTTGTCTAACTTGCTCGTCACTAATGTGTAGCCTGCGCATTAACGACAATAAATGCGCAAAGGTGAGCTCTGCCGCACTTTGCGCGTTGGCATCGGGGCAGTAATCACAAACAATCTTTTGTTCCTTGCACTCCTGGTAATCAATATGATCAAAGCCGCTGGTTGCCGTTACAAGATATTTTAAGTTTTCTAATATTTTTAATTCTTCTCGGCCAATTCTAGTCGCACTACGAATGATCAGGCCTTCATAGCCGGCCAGGTCTGCATGGATTTTGCTTTCTTCAAAGTGATCCACCTGCAAGCGGGAGTTTTCTTTTAGCAAGCTTAGGGCTTGCTGGTGAATACGACCTAAGATGGCAACTTTGATGGGGGTCACGATAAAGCCTTTTCCAGTTTTTGCATGTCCACTTCATAAGAAAAATCAGCCAAGCCGTGCGCTAGGCGAATCATGGCGTCCGAAATATTGGCATGGCTCAAATGGCCCATATGGCCGATGCGAAGAATCTTGCCCTTTAAGTGTTCTTGCCCGCCCATAAGGGTTAGGTTGTAGCGCTCCTCTAAATGATTGCGCAGTTTGGCCCCGTCCATACCCTCTGGTGAGCGAAAGGCCGTTAGCGCCGGGGCAGGATTTTGCGGATATATTTCTAGGTTCATGACGGCAAGTGCCCTTCGGCAAAGCTCCGCTCTAGCTTGCACATTGGAAATAAAATTCTGCAAGCCATCTTGTTCGATCTTTTCTAAAACCATATCGAGAGCACGGATCAAAGGGACGTTGGAGGAGTAGGCAGTTTGCCCGCTCTTTCTAGCTTTTAACTCCTGCGTAATATCAAAATACAAAAAGGGACGATCTTTTTTGATTCTTTCTTCGGCGTGCTCACTGATGGCTAAAAAACCAAGTCCCGTGGGAAGCATAAAAGCTTTTTGCGAGCCAGCTACACAAAGATCAATGCCCCACTCCCGCATATTCAATTCCGTTGTCAGTACGGCAGTAATGGCATCCACAGCCACAAGGCAGCTTGCTTGCCTCTCCTTAATGTAGCTTGCTATTTGTTTTACTGGGTGTAAGGCGCCCGTAGAGGTTTCGCAGTACTGCGTAAAAAAAGCGTCCAAATCAGGGTGTTGTTCCAATACATGGGTGACCTGTTCTAGTTTTAAGGATTCCCCCCATTTTACCGGGATCTCAATGACCTCACAGCCAATTCGGTAAGCCATTTGTAACCATCGCTCACCAAATTTTCCCGAGTTTACCACGGCCACTTTGTCGCCGGGACCGACAAAATTTAACATGCAAGCTTCCATGGCGCCAGTGCCGGTGGATGTAAAGAACAGCACCTTTCCATCACAAGCAAAAACATTTGGCAGCTTCGCCATGACACTGTCCAAAGCGGCTTGAAATAGGGGGCTCCGATGGTGGATCATATCTTCGGCTAGAATATGTTTTACTTCGGGGCTTAAAGGTACGGGCCCAGGGGCCATCAATAAATAATCATACATAATGTTTCGCCAATATAACGAATTCTACAAAAATAACAACGTCCAAAAGTGATTCTTGCTAAACGTAGCCTTTCTCGTTAGGCTGTCCCATATGCCTCAAATCTTTGTCTATCTTAGCTGCTTTTTGTTTCTTTCTTGTGGTTATCAATGGGGCAATCGCAGTGAAAAACTTCCGGGCGATTATAAAGAAGTTGCCATTCCGCTATTTAAAAACAAGACGCAAGAGGTGGGGGCCGAGATCTATTTTACCAATGCTCTAATCGAAGAGATTGCTCGCAACCCGAAGTCGAATGTGACAAGTCAGGAATATGCCGAGGTCGTGCTAGAGGGAGAGATTAGCAATCTAAGTTTACAAGGGGAGGGCTTGGCAAGTTTGCCCAATCTGCCAACGGAAACCGAGCTCAACTCCTCCTATCGAATGGACATTATCGTGCACCTTCGCCTGCGCAGGAAATCGGATCAAGAGGTGATTTGGACAAAATCCTTTTCTGGGCAGCGTACCTTTGCCTCTGCGAAAATCACGAGCTTTCCGGCAAACTCGGCCAACCCCATTTACAATTACAGTGCTGTACATGAAAAACTGAAAGTCATAGCCCAGCAGATGATGTCACAAGCCTACTTAAGTTTAACGGAGTCTTTTTAGTGTCCACCGCCTTTTTGCAATCCTTATCTAAGATGCCGCCACAAAATTTTTATTATTTTTATGGCGAAGAAAGCTTTTTGATTCAGGAGGCCGTGGCTCGATTAAAAAAACTTTCGCTTGGCGAGGGGCCCGAAGATTTTAATTTTGATGTTTTTTATGCGCCAGAAAAGTCTTTGCAAGAAGTCTTAGATGTTAGTGAGACCTTGCCCATGTTCTCTCCCAAGCGTCTAGTGATATGGAAAAATGTGAAGGACTTAAATGCCCGTGACCAAGAGTTGCTACTTTCCTATCTAAAAAAAGATGTGGATACCACATGCTTGGTCTTCATTGGCAAAAAACCAGATAGCCGCAAAAAGATCTTCGCGCACTTAAAAAAAACCAAGCAAATCGTGGAGTTTGCTCCCTTAAAGCTGCGCGAGTTGGATCCTTGGATAGAAGTCATAGCCAAGCGCCATGGCAAAGGATTGGACCGGGAAGCCAAAGAACTGCTTCTAGAAAAAGTGGGCACCTCCCTTTCCTTGATCGAAATCGAAATTCAAAAGGCGGTCAACTCCTCAGAGGAAAAGTGGATTAGTAAAGAGGTTTTGCAGCAAACTCTTAGCAAGCACCGTTTAGAATCCGTCTTTGATTTAGCCAAAGCCATTGGTCAAAGAGACCGATTGCAGTCGCTTTCTTATCTGGCGCAATTGTTAGATCAGGGCGAAAATGAAATCGCCATTCTTGCGTTGATAGCTCGGCATATGCGCATTTTAAACATTGTAAAAGAGGGGCAGGGGCAAGGGCTAAATGCCTCCCAGCTTGCCAGCAGAGCTGGCGTGCCGCCATTTTATCTGAAGCAATATCAGCAACAGGCGGCCCTATGGGATGTGCAGCATTTGGATCAAATTCACCAGGCTTTGGTCCTAACGGACAAGGCTCTAAAGTCTTCGCCCATTTCCTCGCCCATTTGGCTAGAGAATTTTGTTTTAAAAGTCTGCGAGTCCTAAGACTTTTTGTTAATTTGCCGATATATAGACTATGAACAATATGGCCGCTCCTAGCCCAGGATTAGCACGTCGGCGATTTCCGCGCCGACAGTTTCCACGTTTGATCAGTATCTTGTATCGAGGGGAATACCATAAGGGTTATGGTGTCGAAATTGGAGAGGGCGGAATGCTCATTGAAGTCGGTGTGAATATTACGGAGGGTGAGATTATCCTGGTGAATTTTATGATGCCGGCTACAGGAATTAGTATCGTACAATCGGAAGTTCGCTCCACCCGTGTAGGGGAACATTCCTCGCAATATGGTTTGCTTTTTCTAAACTTGGATTACGATGGACGTAAGGGGATTCGAGAATACATCTCTTCTAAGTCCATGCAAGAATCTGTTGAAGAGATGAAGCGATTTAAATACTAGTAATGTATATGGGAAAAAAGGAAGCCGCTTAGATTTTTGCTATTTGGCTAGCTAAACGGGAAACCTTACGAGCCGCAGTTCGGGCATGAAAAACCCCTTTGCTGGCAGCCTTGTCAATTCCTGAGCTAAATGCACGCAAGGCCTGTGTTGCAGCAGAAGCGTCTTTCTTTTGAATCGCCTCGCGAACCTGCTTTTCGGTCGCTCGCACACTTCTCTTTGTGCTTAACTTTCTAGCTCTCTTTTTCTCATCTTGTCTAGCGCGCTTTGCTGCCGACTTATGGTTTGCCAAAATCAACCTCCAGAAATAAGCTGTTACAAAGCTGGTGTGATAGCATATATGTCGCGGCCCCGCAAGCGGCAAATCTTGGCGGGAAATTATTTTTTAGGAAAGGTTTCGTGGGTAAGCAACCAAAATCACTGATAAAATCTGCCTTGGCCATGTCGCTCGGCACCTTCTCCTCACGCATTCTAGGGCTTGTCCGGGATATTGTGGTTTCCTCCCAGTTCTCGGTGACCATTACGGATGCTTGGTTTGTTGCTTTTAAAATTCCCAATTTGCTACGGCGTGTATTTGGTGAGGGCGCTTTTTCTGCCAGCTTTATTCCGCAATTTGTAGAGGCCAGGGCCGCCGGAGAGCAAGAAAATCATCGTTTTTACAACGCCACTTTGACCATGCTGTGTCTGATTCTCTTCAGCATTTGTTGTTTGGGCATCTTTTTTTCTGAGGAACTCGTTTTGCTTCTCGCCTCGGGGAAAGGCTTTACCGAGATTCCCGGAAAAATTGCCGCCACAATCCGCTATACACGCATCATGTTTTTCTTTTTGTTTTTTATTTCGGTCTACGCTTTTTTTATGGCCGTGCTGAACACATTGAAGCAGTTTTTTTGGCCTGCCTTTGTGCCGGTCTTTTTTAATATATCCCTAATCATCTTTGCCTTACTGCCGCAGAGCTGGCTTGCCTATCCGGCCGATTTGCTTAGCGTGGCAGTAGTCTTTGGCGGCTTTTTGCAAATGGCATTTTTATTGCCTGCGATCATTCGGGCTGGCTATTTGCCAAAACCGAGTTTTGATTTTCGCCAATCCCGGGTTCTAAGGGTCTTTCGAAATATGTTGCCGGGCATGGTCACTATTGGGATTTTGCAGTTTACCACTTTGATCAACGTGCGCTTTGCATCAGAGATTGCCAACGGCGCGAACTCTTGGATTTATTATGCGGATCGACTTTTGGAGTTGCCCCTCTCCTTGATTAGCGTCAGTTTGGGAACCGTTTTGTTGCCCAGTCTTAGTGAGGCTTTTGCGGCAAAAGAAGAAGAAGACTTTAATGCCACCATGGCTTCGGCTCTTAGTTTTGCTTTGTTCTTGGCGATTCCCTCGGCGGGAGCCTTATACTTTTTGTCGCAGCCATTGATAAGCACCATATTTTTTCGTGGAGAATTTCGCTACGAAGATATGCAAATGACGGCCAGTGTTTTGCAAGTTTATGCCTTTTCTCTTTTAACTTACTCGGTGATGAAAATTCTAAACGCTGCTTTTTATGCGGTAAAAAAATACTGGTTTCCCACCGCCATTAGTGGCTTCATTCTTTTTTGCCACTTCTTTCTGGTGCAGGAGTTGATTCCTTTTTATGGTGTGCAGGCTCTTCCCTTATCCACAGTGATTAGCTCCTCAATTGCCTTGGTGCTCTTGGTGGTTTTGTATCAGTGGCAAATTTTTTGTTTTCCCATCTTTCGTTTGTTAAAAAAGATTGTAATTTATGTCTTTTGTAGCGCCTTGATGGTGACAAGTTTTGCCGTGCATCCCTTATTCAGAGGGCTATTGCCCCAGGGGGAAATCGGCAATATTTTGGCTTTGGGTCTTACGGTCTTGATTGCTAGCTTGGTCTATCTTGGTTTTAGCGTTCTTTTGCGTGTGGATGAGGCCGAGCGCTTTTTGCAAAAAATTCTAAACAAGCTTAAAGCTTCTTAATGCTTTGCCAGACCTCTTCTTTTTTCTCTAGGCTTAGACTTTGCCAATCCAAAGAATGCTCTTGGCAATAAGTCATCATCTTATCAAAGCGAGACAAAAACTTGGCATTGGCTTTGCGCAGAGCCATTTCTGGTTCGATGTCTAAGTGCCGGGCAATTTGCGCCACAACAAAAAGAAGATCGCCGAGCTCCTCTTCCATATGCACCTTATTATTTTCTTCAATGGCCTCTTGCAATTCGGCCATTTCCTCTTCGAGCTTTGGCCAAACCTCTTGATGGTGGTCCCAATCAAAGCCAAATTTTTTTGATTTCTTGCCAATTTTGTCTGCCGCTAGGAGAGCGGGGAGTTGTGCCGGCAGATCGAAGGCGCTTTTGTTGGGCTTTTCTTGTTTTTTTATTTGCTCCCAATTTTTCATGACTTCGCCACTGTCTTTTACTTTTGTATCGCCAAAAACATGGGGATGCCGCCTTACCATTTTTTTGCTTATCGTCTCGATGACATCTTCAATATTAAAGTCCTTGTTTTGCGCGGCGATTTCGGCATGAATCATAACCTGCAACAAAACATCTCCCAATTCTTCTTTTACTTCTTCTGGCGTGTTGTTTTGAATGGCATCCACCAGCTCGTAGGCCTCCTCAATGGCGTAGGGGCATAGGCTTTCGTGGCTTTGTTGTAGGTCCCAAGGACAGCCGCCAACAGGATCTCTTAGCGCATGAACTATGGACTTTAAGGCAGTAAAATCACGTAAATTTTGCGGCACTTTTTTCATTCTTATCACCCTTTGTCGAGTCAACTAGACGAATGCTTTAGTTCGTGGCATAGATACACGGAAAAGTCGTCTACTTTTAAGTAGTTATTTGTTAGATTGTATTTAGAATGCATTGCTAGGACCGATAAGGAATTATGCCAGAAGAGTCAAATAAAAAGGCCAAAAATGTGGTCAGAAAAAAATATTCTTCGCCCTCGAAAAATTTTTTGGATTGGGTGAATGGCTTAGGTATTGAAAAGACCTTCCTAGGTCGCTGGCTACATTTTTTGGACGAGCATCTCAACTTTCGCTACGTATCGTATATTTTTATTTTTTGTTTCGCGCTTTCTTTGGTCATTCATTTTGAACAAAAGCCCTTTAATGTGAGCTACAGCGCAGGTGATGTGGTGAGTGTCGATATAAAATCACCTTACGAATTTGAGTTTACCGATCACATAGAGACAGCCAAAAATAAGCAGGCCGCAGAAGATAAGGTGGCCCCCGTATTTGATTTTAATTCGCAAGTCTACGAGGAATTATTTGCCAAACTGGATAATGCCTTTCGCGTGATGCGTTCGCGGTTGATGGGCAAAGACATTCCTAGTGCCGAGGCAGACTTTGATGTTTTTGCCGCCACCTTTATGAAAGATAACAAAGAAGAATTTCAAAACTTATTGGGCGTTAGAAAGATTTCCGATTCTCATTTTATTTGGCTGGTGAAAAAAAGATTTAGCTCCTTTTATTTAAATTATATTTACCGCTTGCTGGAGCCAATAAGCCAATCCTATGTGATTCCAAACATTCGGCCGCTAAGAAGGTCCACCGTTGATTCCTTGTTGATCCGAATCATTGACAGGCCAAAGGATAAAAAACCAGTGGCTGTGGATGAGAAACAAGTAAAGGCTTCCGACATCATCGACATTGCCCTGGCAAAATCCATTGTTCTAAAATCCAAGTCGAAAATATTTGAAAAAATGTCGCCGGCCGATCGATTGAAGCTAAAGGGTTTTTCTGCCAGTCTGATCGTTGCCAATCTGAGCCATAACATTGAGGAGACGGCCCTTCGCCGGCAACAGGCCAGGGATTCTCTTCCGCACGTTCTTATCAAGGTGGATAAGAACCAGTTGATTTTGCCAGAAGGCACGAGTGTAAATGACAAGCAAATCATGGTGCTAAATGAAATCAGAAAAATTAGCACCCAAAAGGATAAAGATTTTATTTCTTTTGTTTCGGCCTTGTTTTTAACAATTCTTGCTTTGGTTTTACTGTCGTTTTTGCGCCGCTTTACCATCAATAAGGTGGTGATTGACAATAAAGATATGGCCGTGATGGGCCTGATTACTTTTATCTCGGTTTTTCTAACAAAATTAATCAGCGTCCTAACAGATGTGTCGATCTTTAGAGATCTTGGCTTTGCCGCCCCAGAAAAATTCTTTTTGTATATGGCCCCGGTTGCTGCAGCGACAATGCTGGTGGCGCTCTTGTTTACCAGGGGCGAGGTGGTTTGGCTATTTAGTGTCTTTTTGGCCGCGGCACTTTCATTGTTAGTAAAATTTGACTTCACTTACTTCATGTTTGTCGTTTTAGGGAGTGTTGCCGCAGCCAGAGCGGTTTTTAATTCTAAAAATAGAAACGGGGTTTACCTTGCGGGCCTAAGGGTGGGAGCCATTAATTTTCTTACCATTGCCAGTTTGACCTGGTTGACTTCGAAAGACCCTAGCTTAAATGAGATTCTATGGTACGCGCCTGCGGGTTTTCTATCAGGTATTTTTTCCGCTCTTGTGGTGATGATGCTAGTGCCTTTGTTTGAGAGTGTCTTCAATTATACTACGGATGTTCGTTTGATGGAGCTTAGCAATCTGAACCATCCTCTGTTAAAAGAAATGCTACTAAAGGCTCCGGGAACCTACCATCACTCGGTGATAGTGGGGACCATGGCAGAGTCTGCCGCCGAAGTGATTGGCGCCAATCCACTCTTATCGAAAGTGGGAGCTTTTTATCATGACATAGGGAAAATGCAGCACGCCGAGTATTTTGCAGAAAACCAAAGAAAGGGTTTTAACCCGCACGACAATATAAGCCCGCATATGAGTAAGACCATTCTTGTGGCACATGTTAAGGATGGCGCTGAGATGGGCATGCGCTATAAGTTGGGTAAGCCCATCATCGATATTATTTTGCAGCATCACGGCACTACTTTGATGTCCTACTTTTACAATAAGGCAAAAGAAAGTGAGGACGACATCCATAAGGTGAGTGAAGAAGAATTTCGTTATCCGGGGCCGAAGCCGCAATTTAAGGAGGCGGGTTTGGTTATGTTGGCCGACTCCATTGAAGCTGCTGCCAGATCTCTAGAGGAGCCCACGGCATCTCGTCTGCAAAATATTGTGAAGAACATCATCAAAAACAAATTTCTTGATGGGCAATTGGAAGAGTGCAATATCACGCTTCGTGATCTTAGTACCATAGAAAGGGTCTATGAGCGAATCCTACTTACAATTTACCACCAACGCGTGGAGTATCCAAAAGAGATGGGCGGTGTGGACGTTGATAAATCCACCGACCTTGTTTCGGTCAAGGGTGAATAGTGCAAGCGATTGTTATTGAGCAAGCCCAAGTGCAATTGGATGAAGCTGCTTTGCAAAAGTCTTTAGACTGGATTTGGCAAGAAGTCTTAAAATATGAAGTAAGCACAAGCGATGAAGTCACGATCGTCTTTGTGGAAAAAGGGCGTATGCAAGAGCTAAATCGTGATTATCGCGGCAAAGATGCACCGACGGATGTTTTAAGTTTTGCCAATGATGATGACAGCAGTTTGGGAGACCTTGTTTTTTGTGTGGAGAAAATGCAGCAGCAGGCTGCCAGCAATCAACATTCCTTGCATGCGGAATTTATTTACCTGCTTTTGCACGGGCTTTTGCATTTATTGGGCCATGATCACGAAAGTGCTGAAGAAGCAAAGCGTATGTTTGCCATTCAAGACGCCATATATGATTCTTGGCGCCATTCAGAATGCGCCAGTTTCGATTGCATTCAGATTTAGCCAGTGCTATCCCTTTATATATGTCACTAGAAATTGAATCACAATCCACCAAAGCAGAGCTGCAAGTCTTAAGTCAAAAGGTTCAGGATCTGCGGGGGTATCTTTGACGTCGATCAAAAGCAAAAGCGCATTCATGAAATCAATGTGCAATGTGAAAACCCCGAGGTTTGGAATCAGCCGCAAAAGCTAAACAAATACAATCAAGAAAAAACCTATTTAGAAAAGTCCATAAAGGACTACGAGAGCTTGCGTCAGGCGGTAGAAGATGCCCAAGTCCTCTTGGAGATGGCCGTGGAATCAGAGGATCGCGGCTCCTTCCAGGAGGTTCTTGAGGAGATGCCAAAGATAAAAAAACTCTATGAAGATATTGAGTTAAAAACTTTGCTTAGCGGAGAAAGCGATGCCAATTCCGCCTATCTCTCTATCAATTCTGGAGCTGGAGGTACGGAGGCTTGCGACTGGGCAAGCATGCTCTTTCGCATGTACACTCGCTATGGAGAAAAGCACGGCTACAAAAGCGAGATCCTCGAGATCAGTGAGGGCGATTCGGCAGGGATCAAATCGGTTACCATGCTGATAGAGGGCCCCTACGCGTATGGGCATCTGAAGGCTGAAAATGGTGTGCATCGCTTGGTGCGCATTAGCCCATTTGATTCCAATGCTAGAAGGCATACAAGTTTTGCCTCTGTTTTTGTATGGCCAGAGGTGGACGACGATATCGAAATTGAGGTGCGCTCTGAAGACATCAAAGTAGACACCTATCGTGCCAGTGGCGCCGGGGGGCAACACGTAAACAAAACCGACTCGGCCGTGCGCATGACCCATATTCCCAGTGGTATCGTCGTGCAATGTCAATCGCAGCGCTCCCAACATGCCAACCGCGACAAAGCGATGAAAATGTTAAAAGCGGCGCTTTATGAAAAAGAGTTAGAAGAAAAACAAAAAGAAAAAGATGCATTGAATGCCAGTAAGCAAGCCAATGAATGGGGCTCACAAATTCGCTCCTACGTCATGCATCCCTATCAAATGGTGAAGGATCATCGCACCAACCTCGAGGTGGCACAGGTGCAAGATGTTATGGATGGAGACTTGGATCGCTTTATCTCTGCCTTTCTAAAAACGGGACTTGAAGGGGAGGAAAATGCTTAAGTCGTGGCTTGTCTGGAGGTATTTTCGAAAAAGCTCGGGCTTTGTATCCACCACCTCTTTTTTTTCTGTCTTTGGCATAGCCATCGGTGTTTGTGCGCTAGTGATAACCATGTCGGTGGTAAATGGTTTTATAAAAACGATTCATAATTCCGTTATTGATTATACGGGCCATGTTTTTCTGATACAAAGAGGTGGTGTAAAGGATCTGCCAGAGCTGCAAAAAAAGATAAAAGAGACGCTGCCAAATCTTCAGTACCAAACGCCTTTTTCTTACTCCGATGCCCTCATCAGTGCTGATGGTAAGATTTACGGAGCACTTCTTAAGGCGCAGGCCACCGACTCCTATGCGGCGAAAACCTTGTCTCACCGTATGGCGGAGGGTGAGTTTCAGCTAAATGAGAATGAAGTGATCTTGGGAAAGGCTTGGCAAGAGAAGCTCGGTGTGAAAAAGGGAGACAAAATCAAAATCATTATCTCCAAAGCCAATCCCACATCCACCTACCAATTGAGCCCGCAAATACAAGACTTTTCTATAAAGGGTTTTATCGATTTAGGTAAATACGATTACAACGAGCGCTTGGCCTACATTCCGCCGAAGGATTTTCATCAATTGGTCACGAAGCAAAATGGCAGGGCGAGCGGCTTGATGCTCTGGTTGGATAGCAATGAACGGGAAGCTGCCGAAATGGCCGTCTTGACTTTGAGTGAAAAATTGGGCGTGGATTATGTGATTCGGGATTGGTATTCGTTGAATCGTAATTTTTTAAGTGCCGTAAATTATGAGAAAAGCATTTTGTTTTTTGTGTTATCGATCATGATTTTGGCTGCATGTTTTAATGTTTCCTCGAGTTTGTATATTGCCGTTTTGCGCCGCTACCGCGACATAAGTATATTGCGCAGTATGGGGACTTCCAGAAAATTCATCCAACAAGTTTTTAGTGTGCAGGGGCTTTGGCTAGGTATCATTGGTCTGACACTGGGAATCCTTCTTGGTTTGCTGCTTTGCTGGTTGGTGCAGGTTTTGCCGTTTTTTAAGATTCCCCAAGAGATTTACAAGATCGATCATATTCCGGTGGAAGTGCATGCGGTGGATATATTGGCCATCATTGTTTTTACCATCATTGTGACCTATTTATCCACCTTGTTGCCAGCAAGAAGGGGGGCAAAAATGGCAAGTGTGAAAGGACTGACCTATGAGTGATTTGATACTAAGTGCAAAAGGCATTACCAAGTCCTATCCCGTTGGGCATGATCGTTTGGAAATTTTAAAAGGTCTAAGCCTGGAGATTTATGCAGGGGATCGTATATGCATTCAAGGTCGCTCGGGAGCTGGAAAGTCCACTTTATTGCATATATTGGGCACATTGGATACGCCTTCAAGTGGAACTTTAACGTTTGATAGCAAAGATCTTTTTGCCATGAATGATGAGGATCTTTCCGCATTTCGCAATAGCAGCATGGGATTTGTTTTTCAGGCCCACCATTTGTTGCCAGAATTTACTGCTATAGAGAATGTCATGTTGCCTGCCTTAATTGCTGGCATTAACCGCAAATTTGCTAACGAAAAAGCCAAGCAACTTTTGGCGGATGTGGGTTTGGAGCATCGCCTAAGCCATTACCCCTCAGAGCTGAGCGGCGGGGAAAAGCAGCGAGTCAGTTTGGCGCGCGCCATTGTTCGCCAGCCCAAAATTTTATTTGCCGATGAGCCCACGGGCAATTTGGATGTGGAAAACTCCATGCGAATTCAGAATCTACTTTTTGATTTGCATGAAAAATACAATATGGCGCTAGTGGTGGTGACCCATGATCTTGCTTATGCTCAACGCTTTCCCAAGCGATATGCTATGAAAGACGGCATGTGGGCCCCCTTATCTTAAAAACTTGCGCACCATAGAATTTTGACATGCCCTAGGAATCAAGCTACCCTTCCCAGATCAAATCAAGTGACTGTAAAAACTGGGGATTTTGTGTTCATAAAGGCCATTCTAAAAAGTTTCTGCATACTGCTTGTGGCTGGTTTTTTCCTACCCAGCTTTGCAGCCAAGGCTTCCGGCACCATTGCCTCCATTGAAATTCGCGGACAAAAAAATATCGACAAGGAAGGCATTCGCTCGCGTATCACCACCAGTGTGGGTTCCAGCTATTCCTCCGAGTCCATTCGTGCGGACATTGACCGGCTTTTTTCTACGGGCTTTTTCTACAACATTCGTGTGCGCCGTGAGAGAAGCCAAGATGGTTGGAAATTGATTTATGAAGTTGTAGAGAAGCCTCCCATTACTGAAATCATCATTAAGGGCAATGATGATTTGAGTGAAGATGAGATTCGAGATGCTGCGGGCTTAAAGACGTACACCATTTTGAGTCAGGGTAAGATCAAAGAATCTGTGGATAAAATAAAAAAGCTCTACGAAGAAGAGGGTTTTTTCTTAGCTAAGGTGGACTACGAATTGCAGCCCACAGGGGAGAAAAAAGACACCTTGGCTCTGCATTTAAATATTAAAGAAAACGACAAAGTCATCATTAAAAAAGTAAGGATCATTGGTAATAAAAAATTGGGAGATTCCTTGCTAAAGGGGCGCTTGCTATCGAAAGAAGGGGATTTTTTCTCTTTCATGGGAGGATCGGGCAGTTTTAAACAGGAGAATCTAGAAAAAGATGTTCAGATCCTTTTGCACTCCTACTATACGGAGGGCTATATCCAGGCCAAAATCTCGCCGCCGCAAACCTATGTATCACCGGATAAGAAAAGCATTTATATTACCTTCTATGTAGAAGAAGGCTTGCAGTATTTTGTCGGAGACATAAGTTTCTCTGGGGATTTACTTTATAGCGAAGAAGAGCTTTTTGAAGCGATTGCTTTAGATGAAAAAGAGATCTTTTCTTATATGGCTTTGCAGTCGGATATTAGTGCCATTTCTGCCAAGTACGGTGATCTCGGTTACGCCTACGTCAACATCATTCCGAACACGGGCATTCGCCAAGATGAGCGCAAAGTGGATGTGGATTTTCGCATTGATAAGGGAGAAAAGGTTTATTTTGGAAAGATCAATGTGGTTGGCAATGACAAAACAAAAGACAAAGTGATTCGGCGTGAGCTCAAGATCCATGAGGGTGAGCTGTACCACGAAACAAGAAAGCGCGAGTCCTTAGCGAATATCAAACGGCTTGGATACTTCGAGGATGGGATTGTATTTAAGACGTCCACGCCGCCAGGAAAACCGCACATTATGGACATTGAAATTCAGGTGGATGAAAAACAAACAGGCTCCATTCAAGTGGGGGCCGGCTACTCCTCGTTTCAAAAGTTTGTGCTGAATGGCCAAATTCGGCAGTCCAATTTATTTGGTAATGGACAGAGTTTGAGTTTGAATGTGAACTCCTCTGCTCGGCAGCGCCTGTTTTCATTAAGTTTTACGGAGCCCTACTTTTTGGACACCAGATGGTCAACCGGATTTGAGTTGTATTCGCAAAACGAAGAGCGAATTGATTTTACTCAAAAGAAAAAGGGTGGGGCCATTCGTTTGGGTCATCCCATTGGGGATTACTGGATGGGCTTTTTGCGCTTTAAGATGGATGAGACCACATTGGAGTTAGACCCTGAGGATGGGGACCCGGTTTTGTTTCCAGCAGAAACCGTCAATGGTGTGACCAACTCACTTACGGCAACCATAGAGTATGACAAGCGAGACGATCGACTCACTCCTCGTGATGGTATGTTTGCCTCGGCCTCTTATGAATACGCCGGTTTGGGCGGCGATCTGTTTTTTACCAAAACGGGCTTGAACTTTCGCTACTACGAAAAGGTAATTTGGGAATTGATTTGGCGAAACAACGTAACTTACCGCTTGATTGATTCCATTGGTGATCGAGATGTACCTTTTAACCAATTATTTTTACTTGGTGGACCCAATAGTTTGCGTGGCTTTCGTGATTTTAGCATTGGTACGCGGCGCTATTCGGTGGCAAAGGGACAAGAGCGCCCCTTTGGTGGTAAAGAGCAGTTTGTTTATAATTTAGAATTCGAATTCCCCATGATTGAAGAGGCCGGCATACGCGGTGTGGTTTTTTATGATATCGGGAATGCAACCAATGATTTGGAGCTCGACGACTTGCGTTCGAACTATGGCTTTGGCTTTCGTTGGATCACCCCTTTTGGTCCTCTAAGATTTGAGTGGGGCTTCCCCATCGATCGACAAGAAGAACTAGGTGAAGCACCTTATAATTTTGAGTTTTCCGTTGGCTCACCTTTTTAATCGGGGTAATACTTATAATGGATAGGAGTGTTTATGAAATACTTAATTTTACTGACTTTGTTGTTTTCCCTTCCTGCTGTTTCTGCTGAAAGCAAAATAGCCTATGTAGACTTGCAAAAAGCCATCCAGTCTACCAAAGAGGGAAAAAAAGCACGCTCACAATTAGAAAAAGAATTTAAGACCAAAGAAAAAGCTCTAAAAAAGCGCGAAGAAGGTCTAAAAAAGATGAGCGACGAATTGCAAAAAAAGGCAGCGCTTTTATCAGAAGATGCGAAAAGAAAAAAGCAAGCGGAGTTTCAAAGAGAAATGCTAGATTTTCGCAAAAAGGTGGCCGAGAGCCAGCAAGAGATTGCCGAAAAAGAACGAAAAATGACAGAGCCTATTTTGCGAAAAATGCAAAACATCATTGCGAAAGTGGCGCAAAAAGGTGGTTATAGCATGGTTCTTGAAAAACGAGAGCAAAACATACTTTGGGCCGATAAGCAGGTGGATATCACAGATAAGGTGATAGAAGCTTTCGAAGACTAAACATGACAAATATAGATTTTCCCAAAGAGCTACCCATGCAAGTTTTGGATATCTGTGAGATTCTACCTCATCGATATCCTTTCCTTTTAATTGATCGAGTCATGGATCTTCAGGGCGGCAGTCAGGAAAATCGAGTGGGCCGCAAGATACATGCGCGAAAAAACGTTAGCATGAATGAGAATATTTTTACCGGCCACTTTCCCAATCATCCCATCTTTCCGGGCGTGCTAACAACAGAAGCCATGGCACAGGCAAGTGCCATATGCGCCTACATGCCGCAAAAGCAAACGGAGCGATTCTATATAGCGGCCATTCATGATGCAAAGTTTCGCCAACCGGTAATTCCCGGAGATCAGCTAGATTTGTATTCCGAATGCATCAAAGATCGAGGCAGCATTGTGGTTTTTCATTCCCGTGCAGAAGTCGATAAGAAAGTGGTGGCAGAAGCAGAACTGTGGGCAAAAATATTTTAGGTAGCATATGAGCATACATGAAACAGCAATCATTTCTTCTAAGGCAAAAATTGCAGAGAGCGCAAGCATTGGCCCGTTTACGGTGATTGTAGGGGATGTGGAAATTGGCGAAGGCACTGTGGTGGACTCCAATGTGCGTATTGGCAATGACTACGGCCGAGTTGTTTTGGGCAAAAACAATCACCTTTTTCATGGTTGCGTGGTTGGCGAAGTGCCTCAAGATTTAAAATACAAAAATGAAAATACGGAGCTCATCATTGGTGATAATAACCGAATACGCGAGTGCGCCACCCTCAATACCGGTACTGTGGGGGGCGGCGGTAAGACCGTGGTCGGTGATGGCAACCTCTTTATGGCTTACTCACATGTGGGGCATGACTGCTTGATTGGAAACTCCAATGTCATTGCCAACGCGGTTAGTATTGCTGGGCACGTGATTGTGCAGGACAAGGTTACTGTGGGCGGCATGAGTGGTCTTAGCCAGTTCATTACGATTGGATCTTATGCTTTTGTTGCGGGTTTTTCCTGTTTAAATAAGGATGTTTTGCCCTTTGCCATGGCTTCTGGAAACTGGGCCACCATGCGGGCCACAAATAAGATCGGCATGGAGCGAGGCGGTTATGACAAAGAGTCTGTACAGGCGGCCAATCAAATACTTCGTGTGTTTACAAAAAGTGGCTTGCGCCGTGAAGAGGCCATTGATCGAATCGAAAAAGAACTACCAGCCTCTGATGTTCGAGATCTTATGCTCGAATTCGCTAAGAAATCAGAGCGTGGTTTGGCAATATAATTTTTGGGAGTCCAAATGAGTACCCCCATTTTAATGATATGCGCAGAAGAATCTAGCGCAGCCTATGGCAAAAAAATTCTTACCCACTTAAACGAAATGGGAAACTTTGACGTTTTTGGAATTGGTTCGAAGCCCATGGAGGAGCTGGGAATGCGTCGTCAGGGTAAGTCTGAGGAGATGGCCATTATGGGAATCTTGGAAGTGGTAAAGCATTATTCCAAGTTCAAAAAAATATTTCAGCAAATCCTTGCAGAAGTGGATCGCAGCAAGTGCCAGACAGCACTACTAGTGGATTACCCCGGTTTTAATTTGCGTCTTGCAAAGGAACTCAAAAAACGGGGGGTGAAGATTGTTTACTTTGTTTCTCCCTCGGTTTGGGCCTGGAAAAAGTACCGCATTAAAACAATCAAAGAATGTGTGCAGGAAATGTTGGTGATTTTTCCTTTTGAGGAGGACTTCTACCGGCAAGAGGGAGTGAAGGCCGAGTATGTTGGCAATCCTTTGATGGAAGATTTCTCTAAGGAATTGTTAGATCCCGAAGCCATGGCAGAAAAAAAATCACGCATGGGACTGTCCCCCAATGATGAAGTCATGGGCCTAATGCCAGGCTCAAGAGCCTCCGAGATTGAGCAGCATCTACAGATACAAATCGACACATACCGGGCATTAAAGCGAAAAAAACCACATTTGAAGGCCAATCTTTTGTTGGCGGAGAACATTTCTCGAGAAAGCATATTGCCCTTGATTGACAATGACATAGAAGATTTTAGCATTATAAAAGATAGGCCCTTTTCTATGTTGCAAAGTGTGGACCATGTGCTCGTAGCTTCTGGCACGGCAACATTGGTAGTGGGTTTGATGCAAAAGCCAATGCTGATTATGTACCGGGTAAATCCGGTTTCGGCTTGGATTGCAAAAAAATTGGTGCATGTAAAATGGGTGGGAATTATTAATCTGATATTTCAGCGGGAACTTGTGCCGGAAAGAATTCAACAACAGGTGAATGTGAAAGAGCTTGAGAAGACGTATTTAAAAATCATAGAACCAAATGAGCAAGAGCGCATTCGTAAAGAATTGGCCGCGTTGCCAGAGATATTGGGACATCATGATACTTGTGCGAATGTGGCAAAGAGGTTGGTAAAGTATGTATAAGTTTTTACTTTTGCCCTTTGCTATAGCCTATTGGCTTGTTATCGAATTTCGTTATCTGTTCTATCGATTTGGCCTATTCAAGTCGCATAAGTTTTCTGTACCCATTATTAGTGTGGGCAATATCGTGGTTGGTGGAGCTGGCAAAACTCCTTGCATATTGTCCCTGGTGCAGCTGTTGAAATCTCGCGGCAAACGAGTGGCCGTAGTCTATCGAGGTTATAAGCGCTTGTCGAAGGAAGAGGTTCTGCCGGTGCAGCTCGATCATGGGGCCAATCATTATGGCGATGAAGCCTATCTTTGTAAGTTCCATTACCCAGACATTCCTGTATATGTTGGTGCAAAAAGAGCCGATGTGATTCGTAAACTTTTGGCCGAGCATGAGGTGGATGTGGTGCTAATGGACGATGCCTTTCAACATCTGGCAGTTCAGCGTGATGTAGACATATGCCTTATTGATGCCAGTGAAATTGCCAGTGCCTATAAGCTCTTGCCGTTGGGCCGTATGCGTGAGCCTTGGCGAGCCTTAAAGCGCGCAAGTGATGTGGTGGTTTCGAAAACCAATTTTAAAGACAGCACCAAAGCATTGCGCGAGCATATTTTTAAAAAATTGGGCCTCTCCGTAAAATTGACTTTTGCCTATGAATTTCATTCTTTTTGCCCGCTGGAGATGTGGATAAAAAAGGATTTTACCATCTACCAAATTGACCACAAACAAAAGTACCATTTGGTGAGCGGTATTGCCAAGCCGGCACAGCTTTTGGATTGTCTAGAAGAAGTTTTGCCAAAAGAAAACTTAGAAGTAGTCGCCTATGCTGACCACTATGCTTTTAGTGAGAAGAACTTATCGCATATTCAAGGCCCCATACTCGTTAGTGAAAAAGATGCCATTAAGATTATGGATTTAAAATTGGATAAAAGTAAAATTTTTGTGGTTCGTTCCAAGGTAAAATGGAACTTGAGTGAAGATGAGGTTTATGAACATTTTCATCGCCAGCTTAGCTAGGCTTTTTGCTTGGCTAATCCATATACAACCAAAGTTTTTAAAAAATCTTTATGGAGATCTGCTGGGTATTTTATGGTTTGATGTACTCCGTATTCGCCGGCAGCTTGCCATTAACAATACTAAGATTGTATTTCCCGATATGGAGCTAGCAGCCAGAAAGAAGATGCTGCGTTGGTCTTTGCGCTATATGGGCCGCTCTTTTTTTACCTATTTTTCATTTCCTTTTATCAATGCAAACAATGTAAATGATTTTTTTCAAATACGCGGCAGAGAGAACTTAGAACAAGCTCTAGCTAGAAAACAAGGTGTTTACCTATTGTCCTTGCATATGGGATCTTATGATTTTGCTGCGGTGGCTCTGGCACAATACTTTCAACCTTTTTATGTCATTTCCAAAACCTTTAAGTTGAACTGGCTCAATGATATTTGGTTTGGTTTGCGGGAGGCAAAAGGCATACATTTCCTATCGGATCGCCAATCTGGCTTTGACATACTACGCGCTTTAAAGAAAAACGGCATAGTTGTTTTTATCATTGACCAATTCATGGGGCCACCCATTGGCATAAAATCAAAGTTTTTTGGCAAAGAAACGGGATCTCCAATGGGACTGGCGGTTTTTTGCCGCAAAACGCGCTCTCCTGTGGTGCCGGTGAAAACCTATGTGGAAAATGGGCAGAATATTATTGAGTTTTATGAATCCATTGAATTTGAAGAGCAGCAAGATAAAGAGGCTAGCATCTTGCATATGACCAATCTTTACAATTCTTGGGTTGAAAAAGCCATCCTAGAGCATCCAGAGCAGTGGATGTGGGTGCACAATCGTTGGAAGCAACATATAGAACGCTGAAACTGCTCCCTTTTGGTGTTGCTAGTTTTTCTAAAGATTATCTAAGCCCTTAATA
>DFOS01000021.1:0-151 GCA_002376845.1 Bdellovibrionaceae bacterium UBA3535
GGCAAAGTACAAAAGGTATAAGGGAAGAAGGGGATGTGTTGTGGGGCAAGGGGAGTTAAAAGCCGGGGGCTTTGATCCGCTCTTTAGCCTGAATCATACATGTGCCATGATTCGGGCAAATGTGAATCGATTGTTTCGCAGAACCTGGTGC
>DFOS01000021.1:563-42513 GCA_002376845.1 Bdellovibrionaceae bacterium UBA3535
TACCATAATACGCAGTTGATTTGAGTCGCTTTCCGAGAATGGGACAATTCCAGTGCTTAGAGATCACTTTTCTTAGCAACATCAAAAGGGAGCAGTTTAAAATAGATACCTACGGTAAGACACAGAAGATATCACACCCAAGCCAAACATAATCGACAACATCCCAGTTCCTCCATAAGAAACCAGCGGCAGCGGAACCCCCACAATAGGAAGTAGGCCTATTACCATTCCCACGTTGACGAACATATGCCAGAAAATATACGAACTAAAACCGATTACTAAAAGTGTGCCGAATTTATCTCGGGCATTGGACGCTATCCTTAGGCACAAAACAAAAAGAACTAAAAATAAAAATAGCAGCAAAATTGCGCCCGTAAAGCCGTGCTCCTCACTTAGTACACTAAAAATAAAATCCGTATGTCTCTCGGGTAAAAAATCAAATTGTGCTTGAGTGCCTTTTAAAAAACCTTTGCCAAAGGATTCGCCACTACCCACCGCGATTTTAGATTGAATGCTATTGTAGCCACTTCCCCTCGGATCACGAGATGGATCTAAAAAGGTCATAACTCGCTCTTTTTGATACGGTTTTAAAGCAAAGCTCCATGCCACAGGCAAAGCGATTACAACGGCTGCAATAGCGGTGATAAGTGGTCCTTTTTTTATTTTCATGAACAGAACCATGCTAACCGTAATGGCAAGCAGCATCATGCCCGTTCCTAAATCTGGTTGCTTAACAATAAGTAAGAAGGGGGGGATGGCAAAGAGAAATGGTGTGATGAGATCCTTAAACCCAAGTCCTTGCAGCGCATCCTTTTTTTGTAAGTGCGTAGCGAGCAATAAAATAATGGCTATTTTTGCAGTTTCTGAGGGCTGATAATTAAAAAAACCAAGATCTAGCCAGCGGGTAGCACCATAGATTTTTTTACCTTTAAAGAAAATCAATACCAACATAACAATATTCAACAGCCAAAAGGGCATGGCAATTTTTTGCAAAAATTTATAATCAATAAAGCTCATTACCAAAAAGATAAGCCAGCCCGCAAGAAGCCAGATGCTTTGAGCAATAAAGGTGCGAGAAAGACTGTCCTGCTCACTATTGTATGTTGCGCTATAAACATTGATCAGGCCAATGACAGTGATTGCCAGTATTAATAAAGTGAAATTGATATCAAATCTTTTCAGTAAGTTCTTAAGGTTTAGTTGCATCTTTATTCCAAGCTAGACAAATTTGTGTTTTCTTTCTTTTCTTCTAACATTTCCGGGTGGTACTTTTTAAAATATGCCCACATCAAATCCCTCACCACGGGAGCGGCTTTCGATCCAGCACAGGCATGTTCTGCCAGTATGGCCACCGCGATTTTGGGTTTGTCATATGGTGCGTAGGCCACAAACCAACCATGGTGTCTTTGCTTCTTTGGGCGCTCTTCACATTTTTCATAGACTTGATCCGAGCTAAGGGAGAAGTTTTGTACCGTTCCCGTTTTTCCGGCAAATTTAATATTGGGTATTTTGTACCATTTGGCTGTGCCCTTTTCTCCATTGGCAACTTTGTATAAACCCATTTTAACCGTTTTATAACTTGAGCTAGAGATATGAACTTCTGCCTTCTCTTCATCACTTGGATCGTGTAGCACCTCTTTTTCTGCTTCGTAGATCACTTCTTCTTCAGGACTTAGAATCTTTTTAATAATATGTGGTTTGTATATGGGGCCTTCCATACCAATCCCGCTGTAAGCCAGTACGAGTTGAATGGGAGTGGTCAAAACAAAGCCCTGACCGATGGCATTGCTGAGGTTTTCTCCTGGCTGCCAAGGCTCGCCAAAATTATCCTCTTTCCACTTTTCAGTGGGCATAAGACCGGAGATTTCATTTTCTACTTGAATCCCTGTTTTTTGGCCAATGCCTAGCGCCTTGGCGTATTTCGCCATGGTATCAATGCCCAATTGGCTGCCTAGCTTATAAAAATATACGTTGCATGATTGCTCAATGGCTTGTGTTAAATTTACCTCACCATGTCCCCCTCGGCGCCAGCAATGATAAACCTTTCTGCCAAAGCGAATGTGTCCCGGACAAAATATCTTTGTTGAAGGTTTTATAACTTTCTCCTCTAGAGCCGCTAGAGCTACAATGGCTTTGAAGGTAGAGCCAGGAGGGTAGTGATCTTGCACAACTTTATTTCTAAGCGGTTTAAATGGATCATTGGTAAGCTTGGACCAAAGCTCTTTACTAATACCTGTAGAGAAATTGTTTGGATCAAAAGACGGCTCATTTACCCAGGTAAGAATCTCACCGTTGTTGGGATCTATTGCGATCATGGCGCCAATGTAATCCTTGGCTGCCATGGCTTCTGCTGCCGCGGACTGTAAGTCTTTATCAATGGTAAGTACTATATTATTGCCAGGAACCGGGTCCTGTTTGCGCGGAAGTGAGCTCAAAATATCTTGCTCTTGAATCATGGCGATTCGGCCTCGCGCATCGACTTGCACCAAGTCTAGGCCGTCTTCTCCGCGCAATTCCTTATCAAAAGTTTTTTCCAAACCATTACGTCCAAGAATGTCACCCTGGCGGAATCGGTCTTTTTTTGGTAAACCTTTGTTGAGTTTTGGTAGTTGTTGTTTGGAAATCTCACCCGTGTAGCCTAGAAGTTGTGCGCCAATCTCACCTTGCGAATAGGTTCTTTTGATAAACATATTGATATCAACACCAGGATAATCCAGGCGAATGCGCTCAACCCGGGCCACCTCATCACGGTTGAGATTTTCTTTGATGCGAACAGGGCGGTAGCGACCTTCTCGACGAGCCGACGTTTTTACTTTGGATATGATTTCAGTTTTTGAAAGATTAAGCAGGTTGGATAGTTTTTCGGCTGTTTTATCAAGATCTTCCACAAATTGCGGGGTTATGGTCGCCTCAAAGCCGGGGTGGTTGTCCACTAGTGTAAAACCGTTTCGATCTAAAAACCGCCCTCGGGGTGCCATGAGTTTTTGAAATTTTACGACGTTTTTCTCTGAGTAATAGCGAAATTCGCTACCCTTATAAATTTGCAGGTACCATAGCCTGGCAGTAAAAAGCAAGAAAGTGAGTCCTATTGTTAAATAGATAAATTTATAACGATCCTGAAAGCTTTTTACCTCATCCTCTGGAGTGCGAATATGCAAACTCATAAAGTCTCCTCCATGGGAAGGCTCTGTTCTTTGCCGCTAATGCGATCAATGAACATATAGATAAAATAGAATACTGGCGCCACCAGAGTGCTCAGGAATATTTGTAAGAATAAATATAGCCAACGCACCTGCGGCAAGTGCGTTTCTTCGAAGATGATGGTTAGCAAGTAATAAATCACGAAGCTACTAAAGCTGCTTATCAATACAATAAGTAGGTAATATGAAGGGCCGGGCCAAAAGATACGGTCTTTGATATAATGGCAAAACAAGCAAACGCTAAAGCCTATAAGAAAAAGTGTACCGTGCGGAATAATGGTAAAAGACATTACGGCCAAATATCCGAGTGCCCCCAATATAAAGGCTTCCTCATTTTCACGGTAAAGACTCACGTAACACAAATATAGAATCCAGAAAAAGGGGGCAGGAAAACCGTTGAAAAGTTTGAACCAAAGACCGCATTGGGCAGCGGTTAACAAGAAAATAAAACTAAAGTGCACAAAAAGATTTAAATACAGCGCGCGATTTTCTCTCATTGCAGGGCAGCCTCTAGGCTTTGATTGTTCACGTTGTTGATTACAAGCACCTCATCCAAACGGGTAATATCCACAACGGGGCTTAATTCCACATTGGGGGTAATCTCCGATTTTTTTCGGCTTACCGATTTCACGCGAGCAATGGGAATGCCTTTAGGAAAAATATTGTCCAAGCCGCTTGTGACCACAAGATCTCCCACATTGACCTCATCACTGCGCTGCAAATATTTAAGACGGCAGGAATCCACTCCAATGCCTTCGACGATTCCACGTGCACGGGAGGTCTGTAAAACGGCGTCAATAACGGAGTAGCGATCGGTAAGAACTAAAACTACGGAGCTCAGGTTGTGAGCTTCTAAGATATATCCCACCACGGCATCTTGGGTAATCACGGCATCGCCTTTTTTTACTCCATGCTTTTCACCCTTATTGATCCTTAGTGTGGAGCGCTCGGCAAAAATATCCACTCCAATTACCTGCGCTGGATTTACATTGTAGTCTTGCTGCTGCTGGAAGTTTAATATCTCTCGTAGACGTAAGTTCTCTTGCTTGATTTCATTAAATGCCAACATCTGCGCTTTCAATATGGCATTTTCATCATGTAGTTGCTGGTTCTCTTTATTGATGGCGATAAGATCAATATAGGTTGATGTGGTTTCTTTTATGGCGTTGGTAAAACCAACAAACATGGATTGGCTAAAACCGACCACATGGCTAAGGGGGCGAAAAATCCACAAGCGATCCCCAGGTTTGAGCAGGCTGATGGAAAATAGTGGTAAAATAATCAACAGGGTGATGATCGCTATTTTTTTGTAATCAAACTGAAAGAAAAACATGTGGCTCCTAGTCCTTATATATGATGCGACATAGTCCTGGGGAAAAGAAAGCCTTTGCTCTTTGCGTTACGTATAGAAAGCAATAGACAAACTATGTAAGAATGAGCCGATATAGCTCTATCCGGAGGATGCATGATTGATATCTTAACCAACCCGAAGCGCCGTAAAAACTTGTTCTATTATTTTATTTTTGCACTCTTGTGCCTACCATTCGTATTTCTTGACCCCAGCTTTTTGGGTGGTGCTGGCTCCGTGGCAGGATATGCTGCGAAAGTAAACGACAACTATATTAGTATTTATGAGCATCGCTCCCAGGTCGATCAATTGACGCGCTTTTATAGTCAGGTTTATGGGCCTGAATTTGGTCAAAGCATCAATCAAAGGCGCCAATTGGCTGCTCAGGCTTTGCAGCAACTTGTTTCTGAGGAGTTGATCACGCAAAAGGCGCATGAATACGGTTTGTATGTATCCGATCTGGAGGTGGCAGAAACCATTCGCTCCATAGAGGGCTTTCAAAGAGATGGCATCTTTCAAAAGGATATTTACGATGCATTTTTAAAAAACTCACGAGTGAGTGCAGGGGAGTTTGAGAAGCGTCTTCGCAAACAATTGATTTCACAAAAAGTTCGGGCCTATTTTATGGACACCTTGGTGGAAAATAATTTGGAAAGAGAAAAAAACCAGGCATTGGACACATACAAACGCAAGGTCTCCTATTTAAAGATTCAGCCTGATCAACTAAAGACACAGTTAAAAATTAGCCAAGAAGACGTTGAGCAAGCCATGGCCAACCCTGACATGAAAAAGGAAATTCAAGATTATTTTGCTAAAAACAAAGAGAGCTACCAGCAAGAGGAGCAGGTAAGGGCTCGCCATATTTTGTTTCGCGCCAGTTCTGAGGAGGAATTTGCCCAGGCCAACAAAAAAGCCAAAGAGCTTCGTGACGAGCTGAATCAGCAGAATTTTGCCGATAAGGCAAAGGAGATATCTGAGGATCCGGGCACAAAAAAACGCGGAGGCGATTTGGGGTATTTTGCTAGAGGCGCCATGGTACCTGAATTTGAGCAAACAGCTTTTAGCATGAAGGTGGGAGAAATATCGGAACCAGTGAAAACGGCCTTTGGTTACCACTTGCTACTTTTAGAGGACAAGAAGAGCGCCAAAGAAGTGCGTTTTGCTGATGTAGAAGAAAAGGTAACGAAAGCATATCTTGCAGAGAAAAAGGCCAAGGACTTAATCGCAAACTTGGAGCAGTATGTGGAGCAAAAGGATCTGCAAGCCATCAATCAACTAGCCGAACAAGAAGGCTGGAATTGGGAGACGACAAAAGAATTTGATTTGGAAGGCCGTAATTTGGGCTCATTGGCAGAGGTGGATCGTTTTTTACTGACCGCCTTTAGCTTGAGTAAAGAGCAACCTTTGGCGGGCCGACTTTTGCGCTCTGGAGATGAGCGCTACCTGGTTCGCTATGAATCTAGTGCAGAGCAAAAAGTAGAGCCGACTAGTGACAAACCCGAAGACGAAATGCTCGGGCCAAATCGATCCCCCATTGCGATGCGGCTTATGGATCAGTGGCTGCAAGAGGTTAGTCAGCAAGCGAAAATTGTGACCAATGAAAGCCTACTTCGTTAGGCCTTGCTTTCGTGAAATAGCTGAAGCCAGTCGCCCTCGGGGCGAATGATTTTGCGCTTATTTGTGTCCCAAAAAGCAGCAAGAACAACAAGCTCAGCCGCAACGCTTTTGTCTTGTTTTACGATGGTATGATAAATATCAAATAGCTTCTCATTCCTACGCTGAAAGTGGGTGTGAATTTCAATCATGTCTCCAGCTTTCAGTTCATTTTTATATTGAACTTCCACTTTCAATACTACAGGGCCTGTGTTGGATTTTTTGATGTAAGGAATGCCCAGTTCATAGGCATTAAGAATCTCCCAGCGGGCCTGCTCGCATAAGCTCAAATAGTTGGCATGATTTACATGCCCGAAAGTGTCGAGCAGCATCTCGTCGATTTTTCTTTTGTAATGATAGGTTTTTGGCATGGGGTGGGCTTAGCATGATCCCCCCTAAAGTGCACCCTTTTAATGTTGATAGAGTAGGAAGAGGGGCTCATATCTATTGTGAATGGCTAAGTTTTTCGGCTTGCACCCATCTTTTAATTGAAATGCTTCGTGTATTTTTGTTTCATGCAATGATAAAAGGTCTTTACATGAATCCATCAACACGAAAAGGGAGCAGTTTATGATTCATCTGATGCATAAAATGGCTTTGCATCTGCCCCCGGAGCTTGCCCACAATCTAGGCATCTGGTCCCTTGGGCAAGACTTTGTGCAAAAGCGCTTGATTGCCAGTCTTTCTGGTATGCAATGGGAAAAACAACCAGTGGAATTGGCAGGCTTAAAATTTTCCAATCCCATTGGGCTTGCTGCCGGCTTGGATAAAAATGCCCAGGTGTTAAACGCTTTTAGTTACTTGGGCTTTTCTTTTTTAGAATTGGGCACCGTTACGCCAAAGCCCCAATCTGGAAATCCCAAGCCTCGATTGTTTCGTTTGTCAGAAAAACAATCCTTGCTGAACCGCATGGGCTTTAACAATCTAGGTAAAGAAGTTTTTTTGCGTAACTTGTTATCCGCCAATCCTAAAGCGGGAGTAAAAATAGGCGTGAACATTGGTAAAAATAAATCCCGGCCGAACGAAGAGGCTTTGGAGGATTATAAAGAACTGCTGAGTAGTTTTCGTGGGCATTGTGATTATATTACGGTAAATGTTTCTTCGCCAAACACTCAGGGCCTGCGAGATTTACAAAATTTAGAATTCCTCTCTAAGGTTTCTGACTTATTAGAGCCCCAGGATCGAGTTTTTTTAAAACTGGCTCCCGATATGCCGGAAAAGGATTTTCACCAGGTGCTCGAGGCTACAAAGGACTGGAATTTTAAGGCATTGATTCTTACCAATACCTTAAATGTAAAAGCCCATGCTGCCATAGAGGCAAAGTATGGCTCTGGTGGTTTAAGCGGTGAGCTTTTGCGGATCGCCTCTAGGGAGGCATTGTTTAAGGCAAGTAAGATTTGTAAGTTGCCTTTAATCAGTGTGGGGGGAGTTGATTCTGCCGATGAAGTGCGTTGGCGCTTGGATCATGGTGCCAGTTTGGTACAAATCTATACAGCCCTGGTCTATCAAGGGCCACTACTAGTAAAACAAATTTTGGATCGTTTATAGGAGGATTAGAATGTGGCAAGCAGTGAACTTGGAAGTAAAAAAGTTAGAGAACTTTAAGGGAGACATGCCCAGGTATGCAACAGATGGAGCCAGTGGTTTTGATGTGCGTGCGCAGCTTAGCGAGCCCGTTACCTTAAAGCCCGGGCAAAGAAGTATGATTCCCACGGGTCTTGCCTTTGCAATTCCGGAAAACTACGAAATACAAGTGCGGCCGCGCAGCGGTTTGGCCGTGCGAAATGGCATTTCCATGGTGAATACTCCAGGAACCATCGATGCCGATTACCGAGGTGAGGTAAAGGTAATCGTGATCAATCATGGGCAAGAAGATTTCACCATCAACGATCAGGAACGCATTGCTCAGTTTGTTCTTTGTCCGGTGGTAAAAGCGGAATTTCAATGGGTGGAAAGCTTGAGCGGCACGGAGCGCGGCGATGGTGGCTTTGGCTCCACGGGAAAAAATTAAGGCGCAATATCTTTTACGTCAAAGCTTTGCGGGCTTCGCATGATTTCATAGCCTTGTTGTATGAGCCATGAAAGCAGGACGATCCCGATTAAAGCCGCCATAAGTTTGATGACCTTCTCCTTAGGGAGGCGGTAATCTTCGATCATTCCCACGCTTAGTAAAAAGCCTGCCATCAAAAAGCCAAGGACATCGAGACTTGGAAAGATGGGTGAGGCAACACGTATCAACAGAAATGGCAGATTGGCCAGTACGACCAAATGATAAGTGCGGCGAATGGGGAAGCTTTGCTGAAAGAAAATCAAAATACCGTAGTGTACGATGAGGGCAAAAACAAAGCTCAGCCCGATGGCCACAATGGGAAATATAAAAATGCCCCAGAACAAATAAACGTAGTGGCCATGAAGCAAACCATTGGCAATGCCGCTCATTAAAGCCACGATTCCTTGGATCAATAAGATGTCTAACCAGTCGCGTTTGGGCGCAAACTTAACTTGTTGGATGGGGTTGATATAAAACTTTGGTAAAAAATAAAAGATTCTTACCAAGCGGTCTTTTAAAGAATCTTCTTCTTGCATTAAAATCTAGTGTCCAGACGGACAGTAAGGTCAAAAACGTTCTTATCTATGGTGTCATCGATCATACTTGTTTTGAATGCAAGATCACCCACGAGCGCCATTCTTTCATTGAGGTTAAAGCCGAGACCTCCACCTAGAATTAGGGAGGGAGTGCTGTAATCCTTAGTTTCGCTACGTGTTTCCAGATTGGATTCTAAAAATCTAGTGCTCAAGCCAGTGGTAACGCGGTTGAACCAAACGCGAGACATGGGCGTTAGGCGGGTTATGCGCAATTCAAACTCGCGCAGTTTATAAGTGGCCTTGCTATCGCGCGTGCTATTAAAGTTGCGAATCGAGCCTTCCGCCAGCCAAAATGGCGACATAAGATTGATCGCACCTTTAATTTCAATGCCATTCATCGTTACCGTGTCCGATGCGGTATTGCTCTTAGCGTTCAATATAGATTGGGTAAAGCCGGCTCCAACATGAAAGTATATGTCTTCATAATCTTTCATATATTCCTCTTCGGCAGGTCGTTCCGTTTTTAACTGATCCACTATATTGTCGTAGGAATAATAGTCATCGTAAGTAACTTCACTTTGCATGGCATGGGCAAAGACTGGACTGATTAAGAATAAAATTATTGTTCTCATACGATTAGTATCCCAAATAAGGTCTTAAAAAGCTAGATGTCAAAATATTGGCTATTTCTTTTTTCTAAACCTAGAGTAAAATACTTATATGAAGAAAGAAAAATGTTACTGTTCTTTTTGCAAAAATGAGCGCGTATATATCAAAAAAAAGCATATCCATTTCTTTGATGTCTTGTTCTGTGCTTTTGCGGCGACTTTGCTAAGTTTTATCTTTTGGCAAAAACTAGACCCAAGGCTAATGCTCCTATTTGTTTTGTTCTGTATTTTTGGCGAGGCAATGGTGCGAATCCGCTGGCGCTTGGCAATGATTTGTACCTATTGTGGCTTTGATCCCATCCTTTATTTAAGGGACCCCGACAAAATGAGTCGAAGGGTTTCGGAATATATGGAAAAGAGAAGCAAGGCCCCCTCTTACGTCTTATCCAATAAGCTTTATGACAAAATTGCCCGAAAAAAAGTGCCTAAGAATCAGCAACAAGAACAAAAGTCCGCAGAAACCTAACTTGCTTTTGGCTACGAAGCCTTCTATCATAAATTCATGCGTTGGCTATTTCTTCTAAGTTTTTTCTTGTTTTCTGCTCCGTTGTTGGCTGCGCAAAACGCGGTGGTGGTTACCGAAGGTGCCATCGTTTACAAGGGCAACTCTTTTGACGCCCCAATCTTAGGTTATTTTTCAGCCGGAAAGAAAATTCGCATCTCCAATAAAGTTTATGGCGCATTCTATCGAGTTCGTTTCAAGCAAGGGGTTATCGGTTTTATTTCTGATATAGATGTGAAGGTGGAGGGGCAAGAGTTCCAGCCCGGTATTTATGATAAGCAAAAAGGCAGAAAAAGTCTTTCTCGCAATCGTCCTTACTTAGGGGGATCGTACTGGGGGCTGCAGTACGCCAGCATCGACTTTGCGGATACGGTAAATGGTGTAAGCAATTCCTCCGCAACGAGTTTTATTGGTGGGAATTTTAGTTTTCCCATGAGCTTTTTTGATGGATCTTTCACTTTGTCGATTTCTGGTTTGTATTCTCTCGAGACTCCGTCGCTTTACAAGCAACAGGCCGACAACGACCCTAGCGGTTTTGTCTTGTTGGGAGATGCGCAGCTTCTTTATGGGCTTTATTCCGCGATGCAAAGAAAGTTCAGCGTTTTTCTCGGCGCCGGCTTCACGGCCCACTATACCGATATTGATTATATTCAGTCTTCGCAGCAGGTGAAAGTTTCCTCGGCCACTTTTGGCGGCGTATTTTCGCTCGGGGCGGCATACCGTTTCTCAAACTTTGTGGTGAAGTTTGAGCCCAAGTATTTTCTCGAGGAAGACTCCTACCTAGGTATGCACCTAAGTGGAATGATGGCATTTTAATTCATTTTTATTGGTTTGATAGATTAATAAGCACAAAGTCTTTCCCGAATGGCTAGATAGAAAGTCCCCATCTTTTTAAGTGATGAAAAACACATGTTTTTTGCCTCCAGTAGCTAGCCGCACCGCTAAATCCAGTAAATGTAGCGGCACAAAAAGGGACGCTTTTTAGATTTGCCCCCTAGGCAATTCCTAACTAAGCTAGCAGCCATGATCCAGGTACTAGCAGAAAATATCATTCAACAAATCGCAGCCGGAGAGGTTTTAGAAAGACCGGCCAATTTGGTAAAAGAATTGGTGGAAAATGCCATTGATGCTGATGCCTCACGTGTGGAAGTCCGAGTGGGGGCGGAGGCGCGCTCCTTTATTATCGAGGACAATGGTAGCGGCATGGAAAAGTCGGATTTGCCATTGGCGCTAACTCGACATGCCACAAGCAAAATTACCAGCGCCGCAGACCTATGGAATTTGGAAACCTTTGGTTTTCGCGGCGAAGCGCTTTCCTGCATTGCCGGAGTTTCCAGACTTACTTTGCATTCTAAGTCGAACAAAGCCAAGTCGGCTTATCAAATTCAAGCTGATTTTTCCAAATTGTCGGAGGTACAAACTTCCAATTTGCAAGAGGGCACTCGCATTGAAATTGAGGATTTGTTTGATAATGTTCCTGCGCGTTTAAAGTTCTTAAAATCTGCTAGTGCAGAAATGATGCAAATTAAAAAAGTTATGAAAACTTTTGCGCTAAGTTATCCGCAGGTGCATTTTCAATTGTTTCATGAAGGGAAAATGCTTTTTGATTTTGCTCCGCAGGAGAAGAAGCAGCATCGGGTGCGCAACATTCTGGAGTTAAAAGAAGCTTTTACCGCCTACTATGAAAAAGATGGCTGCAAAATTGAGGCAGTTTTTTCTTCGCCAAATGAAGTGCAGCGCAGCCCTAAAAATATTTGGCTTTTTGTACAGAACCGCTGGATACAGGATCGCTCTTTGATTGCGGCCATTCAATCTGCCTACGAATCTTTATTAATGCATGGGCAGTATCCCAATGTCGCTTTGTGGCTCTATTTGGATCCGCAAGAAGTGGATGTGAATGTGCATCCAACAAAAGCGCAGGTAAAGTTTCGGGAACCATCTCGTATTTTTCGTGCCGTTAGAGAGGCTTTGCGCACAGAATTGCTAAAAGCTCCGTGGCGCAAGCAAGCGGTGGAGCCTGCTGCCTCCATGCCGGAGGCAGTGGTGGCAGAGCCATCGACAAAGAGTTTTCCTAGTTTTGATTTTGAGGCCACACACTTTGCTACGAAAAAATGGCAAGATGAGGCGCCGACCGAAAGGTCTGCCGAAAATTTGCAAAGTGTTTTGCAGACATACAAAGAAAAATCCCAATCTACGCCCATTGTAAGAGATAATTGGGAGGTGCAGCCCTTTTGGTCGAATTTGCAAGTGCTAGGGCAAGCCAACTTAACCTATATTTTAGCGCAATCTGCGGAAGCGTTGTTTTTGGTGGACCAGCATGCAGCACATGAAAGAATTGCCTACGAAAAATTGATGCAGTCCTGGCGGCAAGGAAAGGCAGAGAAACAGTCCTATTTGTTTCCTTATACCTTGGAGATGGAAGAAACTGCATTAAAGAAAATTCTGGGTATGCGTGAAGACTTAGAAAAGTTGGGTTTTGAATTTAGTGAGAATGCAAAGCAATTGGAGATTACTGCGGGACCTGCCTTGGTAAAGGACTCGGCCATTGGAGCCACATTAAGTGATATGGCAGACTCCCTCTTGGAGTCTGAAGACGGCACTCATATGGAGCAAAAAATTTCCCATATTTGTGCTACCATTGCATGCCACTCGGTCATTCGTGCTGGCCAAGCTCTTTCCGTTCCAGAAATGCAGTCCCTGCTAGCGCAAATGGATGAATTTCCGCTTTCTACCTTTTGCCCCCACGGTCGCCCTGTCTACATCGAGTATTCTTTCAAAAATTTAGATAAGTCCTTTGGTAGGATTGTTTGATGCATGTTCTGTTTTTAGTTGGCACAACGGCCAGTGGTAAGTCGCAAATGGCCATGCGTTTGGCCGAGAAATTTGCTGCAGAGATTGTAAATGCCGATAGCATTCAGGTCTACGAGGGATTGGACATTGGCTCGGCAAAACCAAGTGCAAAAGACTTTGAGGCAATTCCCCATCATTTGTATTCGCATGTGCCAAAAGGCAAGGTATACACTGCCGGTGATTATGAAAAAGAGGCCCTTCGCGTTCTAGAAAATATAAAGGCACCACTTGCCATAGTTGTGGGGGGCAGCGGTTTTTATTTGCAAGCCTTAGAAAAAGGGATGTTTGATGCTGCCAAGCCGAGTCCTGAAATCAAACAGAAAATGGAAGAGCGCATGCAAGAGGAAGGAGCCGAAAAACTGTATCACGAATTGATGGATCAGGATCCGGCCTATGCCAAGCGGATTTCCATACATGATAGCTACCGAATTTTGCGTGCCCATGAACTATTGCTGCAAAATAAAATGCCCAGTGATTTAAAGCAGGATTTTCAAGTGCGCGAATTTCCTTATCCATATTTAAAAATTGGCATGGATGTACCGAAAGAGATATTAAGGCAGCGAGTAGCTCAACGAACAGAAAAAATGTTAGCCGAAGGTTTGATAGAGGAGACTAGATCCTTGATTGACTTGGGTTTTGAGGAGTGGCCGGCGTTAAATAGTGTGGGCTATAGGGAAGTTAAAGAGTATTTGCGAGGAGAGCTTGTCAAAGAAGACTTACCAGAGAAAATAACGACAAAAACCATGCAGCTGGCAAAAAAGCAGCGCACTTGGTTTCGCCGTGACGTAAATATCAATTGGTTGCAAAAGTATGAAGATGCAGAAGAACTGTTGCAGTATTTTTTGAAGAGGTAAAATGATCGAAGAAGTTTTGGTGATAGGTGGTACGCATGGCAATGAGATGGTGGGTGTTTTTCTTGCAGACTACTTAAAGAAAAATCCCTACAAGGCCGAAAGTTTTACCGTTCGCAGCTTGATTGCCAATGAGGAGGCCGCAAGACTAAAAAAGCGTTATATCGATTTTGATTTGAATCGCGCGGTTCGTGCCGAGGAGGCCCGGGGCAGCCATGAAGAGCGGGTGGTGGAGCGCTTGCAAAAGCAGATCCACAAACCAGAAAAAACTCTCATCATTGATTTGCACACGACCACGGCCAATATGGGTGTTACCTATATACTAACCAGGTCGGATCCCTTAACCAAGGAATTGATTTTTCGAGCACAGCGAGGACAGGCGGGGGAGTTTGTCTTAGAAACCAAAGAGCTAGATGATAAGACGCATTTTGTGAATACAATGGCGGATCATGGTTTCATGATTGAGGTGGGGCCAGTGCCGCAAAACTATCTTTGCACCAAGAGCATTGAGAAGACTTGGTATACTTTGCTTCGCATTTTTGACTTGCTAGATAAAAAGAACCAGGGCCTCTTACCAAGTCTTAAAGGGAATTTTAATTATTTTAAAGAGCTTTCCTTTCTGGATTTTCCAAGGGATGCGGCTGGTGAAATACAGGCCTTGTTGCACCCCAATTTAATTGGTCGTGACTATCAATTGATCAAAGAGGATGAGCCGGTCTTTTATCAATTGCCTGATGAGCCGATATACGAGAAGGCAGCTAGTGGCTATTACGCCACTTTTATCAACGAGGCTGCCTACTACGAAAAAAATATGGCGATGATGCTATGTGAACGACGAGTTTTGTCGGAAGAGTTTTAGCTCTCAATAAAAACGGCAACTCGGTATTCGCCTCGCTGCACTCGCATCAAATTGTTGCCCTTGTTCAATAGTTTTTTTACATCGCTCGAGCTTCGCACCCTTTTTCGATTGATATCGAGAATCAAATCGCCCTCGCTTAAACCGGCATTAAAAGCAGGGGAGCCGCGGCTTACTGCCGTTATGACAACCCCCTTATCTGTGGGGAGTTGGTAGTGCCGAGCAAGCTCTTTATTCAAATTGGTGTAAGTAAAACCAATTTCGTAGGGGGCGTCTGTGCCCTCAGTATTTGGTTTTGAGCTAGTTGTGCCGCCAGCAAATTTGGAAAATTCCTCATCCGGCAGGCGAGTTTTTACTTTTAGGCTACGCTTTTTGCCGCCTCGCCAGATTTTTACCTTTACCGTGGAGCCGATTTTTTGCTTGGCCACGGCATTGGACAAAGATGCCGAGGAATCGATTTCCGTGTCGCCATATTCCAATATGACATCGTAGGGTTTTAAGCCGGCTTCGGCCGCCGGGCTATTGGGCGCAACATCACCAATGACCACGCCCTTGGGTTCTTTGAGCCCTAAATAATTTGCCATGCGTGGGTCTACGGGAGAATAGGTGACTCCCAAGTATCCACGGATTACCTTACCCTTGGATTTTAGATCCGGCAGAATTTGTTTTACGCCATCGATGGGCACAGCAAAGCCCAGGCCTTGGGCTCCTAGGATGATAAAGGTATTTACGCCCACTACTTCGCCATCCAAATTCACCAACGGGCCACCGGAGTTGCCGGGGTTGATGCTCGCATCGGTTTGAATAAACGGAAAAATCCCTAACTCATCCACATCTCGCCCCTTGGCGGAGACGATCCCTTTGGTAATGGAGTGGGCAAAGCCCAAGGGGTTGCCAAATGCTGCGACCCATTCTCCTACCTGCAGTTTTTCACTTGAGCCTAACTTTAAGTAAGGCAGTTTTTTAGGGGCATTGATTTTTATAAGTGCGATGTCGGTCTTGGGATCTTTTCCAACCAGTTTTGCTTGATATTTTTTTTCGCTATCCACCAATTGCACTTCAATTTCATCAGCTTGGTCTACCACATGGTTGTTGGTAATGATCAAACCATCTGCATCAATTAAGAAACCAGAGCCTAGGGATTGCAGCGGTTGTTGGTTGGGGCGCATGCCATAAAAACGCTCCAAGAACTCTAACATGGGATCACCGCTTCTACCCAACTGCGGCATCTGCTTGGTGGATATGTTCACAATGGCTGGATTCACCTTTTTTGCTAGGGATACAAAGTCCGGATCCGCGGCAGATAAAGGTAGACTTAAACAGGCGATGGTAAAAAAGCAAAATATGGCGCGCATATGACCTCCTAATTTTTTTTCATGGAAACATATTGCATTTGTAAGTCGCTAATGATCTTGGTAATCAAGTCGGCCTCATCTTTGCTGGTATTGTTTTGCGTTTTCTCTTCCAAAACTCGCAGCAGGTCGATATTGAACTTGGCCATTTCTAGATTCTGCTCGGTTTTTCCCGAGGACGGGTTGGGGGCCATTCCCAAATTCATTGCCGCTGTTGAGGCAATGGACAATACCAAGGTGGACAAGTTGGCTTCCATTGGGTTTTCTGTTGTCATATTTACTCCTTTTAAATAGGAAAATAACCAATCAGTTTTCGTATGCGTTGCTCAAAATTGGGCTGGTAGCCTAAACGTGAGTACCAATCCTCTTTTGGCAAGGGGTTGACCACAAATAAATGTGCCATATCGTGCGGTACCTGCATGGGCTGGGTGGCCGTGTAGGATTCCAGCTTCCACAAAACCTGGGCAATGTCTTTGGGGTCCTGCACCAATCTCGCCGCCAAGGCGTCCGCTTCATAATAAACTCGATTGGGAATGCATAGAAAATAAAGGAGGCGAAAGAGAGCCAAAAAGATTTTGCTCATCGGCATCCAGCGTTTTTGCTTTGGCAGAAAAAACTGTAGAAACAAAACATAATCGATGAATTTGGCCAAATTCAGGCAAAGAGCCATGAGGTTGCCAAACATGGCCAGGGCCAAAGAATCCAAGTGTTTGATGCGGGCCACTTCTATGGCTAGTAGGGCTTCCAATTCTTTGGGGTTTAGGTAGGTGAGAAGTTTTTCTGACAAGACCAGGTAGTTGCTATTCATATGTTTGCCAAAATTGATGGCTGTTGGGCTTGTAAATGGACTTAAAAAAACCTTTGGCACGGGGACATAGGCTTTCTGGCAGTGTTGGTTTAGGATTTCTAGTATTCCCCAGGGATCATGTCCCTCGATGGCTTGCAGCTGGAGGTGATGTTTGATGCGAAGATCAGAAAAGTAATAAACATAGGTGTTCAAAGCGAAAACAAGAAAAAAGGCGATGAGTAAACCTTGTCTTTGCCCTAGATGTTGGCCAAGCCATAGGCACGCTAATGAAAGTAGTATTAAGGTGAAATAAAACTTCTTGGTGGCCTGCATTTTGGCTCTCCTTCGAATTAGTGAAAGACTAATGATTGCTGGGGATTAAGTCAATTTGTTGCAAGGTGTAATTTGCTTGCTAGATATGTAAATCAACGTAAACTAATAGAGTTCAGAGATTAACAACGAGGTGATATTTGCAAGCAGATATAATGGCATTGAATGCCCAAATCCAAAAAGACAGTGTGTTTGTTGAGAAAATGCGATCGGAAGTGGGGCGTGTTGTTGTGGGGCAACCGCAAATGCTGGAAGGCATTTTGATTGGTTTGCTAACCGGAGGCCACATACTTTTGGAAGGGGTGCCCGGTTTAGCTAAAACTTTAACCATTTCCACCATCGCCAGAACCATTGACCTGCATTTTCAACGTTTGCAATTCACTCCCGATCTTTTGCCCTCCGATTTGATTGGTACGATGATTTACAATCAAAATACGGGGGACTTCCAAGTTAAAAAGGGTCCCATTTTTGCCAATATTGTTTTGGCCGATGAAATCAACCGAGCGCCGGCAAAAGTTCAGTCTGCACTTTTGGAAGCCATGGCAGAAAAGCAAGTGACCATTGGTGAGAATACATTTCCTTTGGACAAGCCCTTTCTCGTAATGGCTACGCAAAACCCGCTTGAGCAGGAAGGCACTTATGCCTTGCCAGAGGCGCAGATGGATCGCTTTATGTTCAAAATTATTGTGGAGTATCCCAGCCGTGATGATGAGTTGGAGATACTAAACCGATTGCATGAAGACAAGGTGCATGAAGTGCAGAAGGTCATCAGCAAGCAAGAGCTAATGAAGGCAAAAGAAGTAGTGAATATGATCTTTGTTGATGAAAAACTAAAAAACTACATTGTGGATCTTGTGATGGCCACCCGTAGGCCTAAGGATTTTGGTTTGGGTCAATTGCAGGATTTGATTGCCTTTGGTTGTTCTCCGCGCGCCACCATTTCTATGGTTCGAGCGGCAAAAGGACATGCTTTTATCAATGGGCGAGGTTATATCAGTGTGGAGGACATTAAGGCCGTGGCCTATCTGGTTTTCCGTCACCGTATTGGACTTACTTACGAAGCAGAGGCAGAGGATATGACTTCTGATTCCATAATAAGTGAGATTCTCAATACCATCGAGGTACCTGTGTGAATTTACCACCAGAGATACTAAAGAAAGTAAAACTTCTTGAGTTGCAATCAAGAAAGCTGGTGAATAATATTTTTTCTGGGGAGTATCACTCGGCCTTTAAAGGGCAGGGGATGACCTTTTCTGAGTTTCGTGAATATGTACACGGCGATGATGTGCGCAATATCTCTTGGAACATTACCGCCAAAACGGGGCGGGCTCACATTAAAAAATATGATGAAGAGCGGGAACTGTCTACGCTTTTGCTGGTGGACATTTCTGCTTCGGGTGATTATGGCTCAGGTAGTTTTCCCAAGGGCGAATTGATCGTTCACCTGGCCGCTTTGATAGGTTTTTCCGCCGTACAAAATGGTGATCAAGTAGGGCTATGTTTGTATAGTGATGAGGTCGAGCACAATGTTCCTAGTAAAAAAGGGCGCGCGAATATGCACCGAATCCTGCGCGATCTTCTTTATTACCAACCCAAAAGTAAGAAAACTTGTTTAAAGAATGCTTTGAGTTATTTGCAAGGTGCTCTTAAAAAGCAGACCAATCTTTTTATCTTCTCGGATTTTTTTGACGACAATTATGAGCTGGTCTTAAGAAGAATGGCAAGAAAACATGATATTACGGTGATCGTTGTGGAGGACCCCACAGAGCATGAAATTCCAGATTTAGGATTTATTGATGTATACGATGCCGAAGCGGATGAAATCATCACCGTCGATACTTCATTGCGCTCTTTTCAAAAAAACTATGCCAATATGGCGCAAAAAAGACGTAAAGAATTGGAGAAAACTTTTCGTTCCATGGGAGTGGGCTGTGTTTTCATAGATGATCCCAAGAACTATGTGGACCCCTTGATTGCCTTTTTTAAAAGGAGAAATCGTTAATGGCTTGGCAATGTGAAGCCCTAACGGCGGCAAAGAATCATTTGGTGGACAAGTTTTATGCTCCAAAGACCAAAGATGTAAATGTCGAACACTATACAGTGGGGCAAAAAATTGATTTTCAATGCCGAGGTGAAGCCATTGATGACTTTGCCCTTTGGCAAGTTAGCATGTCAAGGGATGTGATCAAGGCCAAGCTTCCTGTTTTTCGTGTGGTTAAAGAGGATTGGCTAGATGCCTCCACCTTAAATCTAAGCCTTCGCGTCTTTCAAGTAAGTAAAGAGCCTTACCAATTTGTTTTAAAAAAAGGTGATGACAAGGTTTCGTTGGAAGGAGCCAGTGTACTGGTTTCTAGTATCTTGCAAGACCACGAGTTAAGTGAAAAAAAGGAGGGGCCAAGCGGGCAAATCACGCAGCAGCCCAAAGCCTATCCCATGCCTGGGGCCGTTAAGATGTCCTATCCCCCGGCTTTTTGGTTGTACTCCTCGCTGCTAGTTTTTTTTCTTTTAGCTTATGCCCTTCGAAAGGGCTTGCAATATCGCAAATTAAAAAAGATTCGCTTGGATTTGGCAGAAGAAGCTAGAAGGCGCAAACCGCTACAGGATTTTTATAAAAATTTACGTGAAGTATATCGCCAGAAAGAAAAAGATTACGATTATCTAGGGAAACTAAAGTCTTCCTACTACGATTATATTAAATACAAGTTTTTGGTGCCAACAGAGAACTGGACCTCTAAGGACATTTATCGATTTATCAAAAAGCAGAATGCCAACATACCAAATCATACTCTCAATGAGCTTTTGCAGAATTTAAAGGAGTTGCAGGCTTTAAAAGAAAGGCGAGTTGAAAAAGAGGAGCTTTCGCAGCTGCTGGAAGATCTACAGATCAACGTGGAGGATTTGGATAAGAATGCGCGAGGTAAGAATCGATGACTTGGCATAGTGCATGGGCATTTTTGCTATTTTTACCACTGGCATTTGTGGTTTTTGCATTGTTCTTTCGCGGAAAGGGGCAGAGGCCCTATTTACTCTTCAGCAATACGCAGCTTTTGAGGCAAGCCAAGGTGGGTTTTATTGCCTACTTAAAATGGGTGCCAGATATTTTAAAATTAGTTGCCATCGCGCTAATGATTTTTGCCATGGCTCGCCCACAGTGGGTCAGCAGTAAAGAAAAAAAATCAGCTGAAGGAATCGATATCATGATTGCCTTGGACACTTCGGATTCCATGTTGATTGAAGACATGAAACCAGAGAATCGCCTCGGGGCAGCCAAGGCTACCATTGAAAAGTTTATCAGTGGGCGTATATCGGATCGAATTGGTTTGGTGGTTTTTTCAGGAGAGTCTTATACAAGGGTGCCTTTGACGTTGGATTACCCCTTACTTTTTAATAACTTGGCTGCAGTAGAAACCACGAAAAATATTAAAATGGGCACGGCTATCGGTGTGGCCCTAGCCAATGCTGTTGCCAGGCTAAAAGAATCCTCAGCCAAATCAAGAGTGGTCATCTTACTTACGGATGGTGAGAACAACTCGGGCACCATTGCTCCGGAAACGGCTTTGGACATCGCAAAAGGTTACGGCATTAAAGTTTATACGATAGGTGTTGGTAAAGATGGTATGGCTCGTCTACCGGTTTATTCCAAGGATGTGTTTGGCCGAAAAGTAAAATCTTATCAACCGATGCACTCCAAAGTAAATGAGGGCCTATTAAAAACAATCGCCAATGAAACTGGCGGCAAGTATTATCGGGCGACCAATTCCATGTCCCTATCCGATGTTTTTGCACAGATCGATGAGCTAGAAAAAACAAAGGTCGAAACCTCCATCATTACCAAGTATCATGAACTATTTCAAAACTTTTTGGTATGGGCATTTTTTCTTTATGCTTTGGGATTTATTTTGGGGCGCACAGTCTTGAGGAGGAAGCCATAATGTTGCGTTTTGCCGACTCTTCTTGGTTATATTTATTGGTCCTTTGCCCATTACTTTACTTTGTGGCTTGGTTTTTTATTAAGAAAACGCAAGCAAAACTGGAAAAGTTTTTTCAGCCCGAGGCACTTGCCAAACTTACCTCGTCTCTGTCGCTGCGTAGAAGAAAGTGGAAAATTATCATGGAAGTTTTTGTTATAGCCTTATTGGTTTTTTCCTATGCGCGTTTGCAAATGGGACAGGGCAAACAAAAAATAAAAAATGAAGGCATAGAAATTATGATTGCCTTTGATGTATCGAAGTCCATGTTAGCAGCCGATACACGCCCCTCTCGTTTGGACTACGCAAAAGCGCAAGCGCAGAAACTTTTAGGGCAATTGCGTGGCCACAAAGTGGGACTTATGGTCTTTGCTGGGAACGCCGTGATGGTCTCGCCGCTAACACCTGACTATTCGGCGATTCAAATGTACTTAGATTCCATATCTACAAGTAGCGTTAGTGCGCAGGGCACGAATTACCAAAAAGTCTTGGGGATTGCAGAATCCGCTTTTGCTGCAGGCGGGGTAGAAACGGATGATAGTACCAAAGTTACAAGGGTGGTTTTGTTACTATCTGATGGTGAAGATCATGAAGAGGGTGCCTTGACTGCTGCGCAAAGCTTAAAAGAAAAAGGGATACGCGTTTTTGCGATGGGAGTGGGGACAAAAGAGGGCGGAAAAATTCCCATTTATGATAAATTTGGTTACCTGCAAGGCTACAAAAAAGATCAGAATGGCAAAGAAGTGCTTACGCAGGCAAAAAATGAATTGCTGAAAAAGATTGCCAAAGAAGGTGGCGGTGGTTACTACCATGCAAGCTATGGTGCAAACCATGTGAAATCTTTGGTAGCCGACATTGAAAAATTAGAAAAGAGTGAATTTGAGTCCAGCGTCTCGGCAACCTATGCGGAATATTTCCAATACTTTTTATTTTTTGCCATTTTGCTGGCCATGCTAGAAATGCTATTAAGTGATCTTGCGCCCAAAAAACAACGTTGGCGTGGAAGATTTCAAGGAGACTTTCAAAGATGATGCAATGGCTGTTTACATGGTTGGTACTATCTCCAGATCCGCGTTTGGTTTATGAGAACAACCATGCCTTGTCTTTACTTCAGGAAGAATCAACGCAAGCTCTTGCCATAACAAAATATTCTGAGTTGGTGCAGCAAAATCCAGAAAATATACTCTTGTATTGGAATTTGGGTTCCTCCTTTACGGTAACGGAGCGCTATGAATCAGCTCACAAGATTTTAGACTATATGGAGGAAACCTTATCGGCTTCGAACCCAGAGCATGAAAAGTGGCTATTTTTTGTTTACTTCAATCGTGCTGGCATCTTTCAGGCAGAGAAAAAAATTGAGGAAGCAATTGATTTATATGTGAAGGCCTTGGAGATTTACCCTGACTCAAAAGAGGCCACGGTAAATTTGGAACTATTAATGAATAGTCAGGGCGGCGGCGGCGGTGATGACCAGCAGCAAGAAGACGGTGATTCGCAATCCAAAGAGGATCAACAAAAGCAAAAACCGCAGCAACCAAAGAAAAATCCTACGCCCAAGCCTTTTAAGAGCAAAGATCTATCTAAAGAAGATGTGAAACGAATACTAGATGAGCTCAAGCGTCAGGAAGAAAAAATTCGCGAGAGATTGCAAAATGACCAAGCAGAGGAAGATAGCGATGTTAAGGATTGGTAGTATTGCCCTGCTTTTGTTTTTTGTTTGGCCTAGCTTTGCGCAGAATATTAAGGCAGAGCTTAACTTGAGCCAAGGTGAAGTTGGAGTAGGTGATTTTTTTGAAATATCGGTTTCGGTGAATGCCGATAAGAATAGCCAGATAGAAGAGCCGCAGATGCCCAATTTTGCTGACTTTAGTTTGCAGGGAACTTCTACGCAAGTAAGTGATCAGGTTAGCATTATTAATGGCGAGTATAAATTTTTAAGAAAGTACATTTACAATTATACTTATCGGGCCGAGAGCAAGGGGGTTTTTGATATTCCCCCCATTGCGGTGAGTGTAGGTGGTAAGGTTTACCGTACGAATGGCGCAAAAATTCGAGTGCTCGATCAAGGGCAGGCACAAAGGCAACAAAGGCAGCGTCCCGGTAGCGGAATTCCACCTGGCATGCAAGACCCGCTCACAGAAATGGAGGAGCGCTTTAACTCTTTCTTGCAGCGGCAGATGGGTCCACAACCCAGTGTGAAGCCGATCAATCCAGATGAAGCATTTTCCTTAAGAATTGAGGTGGATAAGGAAGAGGCCTATGTTGGAGAGCAGATAACGGCAAGTTATTATATTTACATTCCGGATAATGTGGTTTTGCGCTCGATTGATACCATGAAGTTTCCAAGTTTGAATCAATTTTGGAAGGAAGATATTGAGATTTCAACAAAGTTGCGATTTGGGCCCACGGAGGTGAATGGTCAATCATTTAAACGAGCCCTTCTGGCCTCATACGCTCTGTTTCCTATTAAGCATGGCCGATTAAAGATTGATGCTTACAAAGCAAAATGTTCTGTGGCTCCAAGGGTGGGCTTTGGTTTCGGTAAATCGTACAATTATACAAAATCTAGTGATGAGATAAAAGTATCAGTTTTGCCCCTGCCAGATAATGGTAGGCCGGATATTTTTACCGGTGCTGTGGGGGATTTTAACATATCAGCAAGAATAGAAGACAGATCTTTTGAGCAAGGGCAACCCTTTACCATGAAGGTAAAGTTAGAGGGTAGGGGCAATGCCAAGGTCATTGATTTGCCGTTTATCGATTTTCAATCGAAGATTGATTTTTTTGATTCTAAAGAGGAGACGCGATTTTTTCCTAATGGTCAGTCCTTTAAAGAGTTTACTCTCTACCTTACCCCCTTGGAGGCGGGCCTAGTGGAAATACCGGCCATTGAATTTGCTTACTTTGATCCGGAAAAGAATCAATACATAACGAAGTCTACAAAGGCTTTGCAGGTAAATGTTATGCCCTCTCGTGCGGAAAACATACAAGGATCCAGGCTCGAAATTAGTAGCGATCAAGATAGCCCGACAAAATTGCCAGATTTGTTCACTCAGCCCTATCAACAGGCCTCGTGGTACAGACAGACTTGGTTAGTATACCTAATGATCTTCATCTTTTCTGCCGGTATGATTCATTTGATGCTAGAAGCAAAACGTGGCTTGTTTACTTCTAGTCAGAAAAAAATATTTTTGCGCAAGATTGAAAGCCGTAAAGCACGTTTAAAACAAGCGGTCTCTGATAATCATAAGCAATTTGCTATTGAGGCATTGAACTTCATATACTTTTTGCTGGGTGAAAACTTGCGAAATGATCATTCTAGCGAAAAGCTTAGTCGTAATATTGAAAAGCTGCCTTTAAGCTTGCGAGAAAAAGTGGAAGCACCGCTCAATGATATTACGGCGAAGCTTCAAGCAATAGCTTTTGCTCCCGAGACGATGACGGCGGAATTGAGAAAAGAATCGAATTTAAAAGAAATCTACGATACGGTAAATCTGTTGTCGAAAGATTTGATAGACTATCATCTCGACTCTTTTGTTGATTAATAAAGGATGCGAAGTCTTATTAAATCTTGAAAGAATTGTAGACTATCACGAAACAGTCTTACGCTAGAAGCCTCTCTTGCGGACCACTCTACGGCCACCTCTTTGCATGCCAACTTGTGCTGCTTGGCCTTAATTAGAACTTCGATATCAAAGCTAAACCCCTGCATATACAAATGGCGAAACAATATCGGAATGGAATCTTTATGGAAAGCCTTAAATCCGCATTGGGTATCACTATGTTGGCTCAGTCCCAAAATCTTCACCAGTAAATTTAAACATATGCTAAACAGCTTGCGAACAAGAGTGGCAGGCGGAAAGATTTTACTATTTGCGAGCCTTCGAGAAGCTATGAAAATGGGTGTTTCTGGTTGCTCTTCGATTTGTTGTAAAAAATGATGGATTTCTTTTAGCGGAGTTGCCAAATCTGCATCCATAAAGAATACCCATTCCCCGCGGGCACCGAGCATACCTGTTTGTACAGCATAACCCTTACCTTTTTGTTTTTCATTGGCAATGTAGCGAAAGTTTTCGTGCTTCTTGCAATGGTTTTCTATGATTTGCAGGGACTCATCTTCACTTGGTTCGACGACAAAAATCCACTCATAGCTATGCTTTAATGTTTTGGAAAAGCCATGGAGCTTCTCGAGACTTGGTGGCAGACGCTTTGCTTCATTGTAGATGGGTATAACAAAACTGAGTTGGCAAGGTTTGCTTGGAAACATAGTCTATAGATACAGGATAAAGATGGTATCAGCAAAAAGAAAGACCTATTTGTATTGTTTTTTGTTCTTATTGGTGAGCGTGGTTTTTCGCTTTGCTTATCTAGATCTAAAACCTACGCACTTTGATGAGGGCGTAAATGGTTTTTTTATCGAAGAAATCAAAGACCAGCGCTATTTTGATTATGACCCTTCTAACTACCACGGGCCGTTGTACTTTTATTTACTAACATTTGCAGATCTTAGTTTTGGTTCAAGCATATGGGTGCACCGTGCAGTAGCCACCAGCATTTCGATCCTTTCCTTACTACTTTTGTTTTTTTATCGCCGCTCACTAAATTTGACTTGGATGGGCTTTTCTTTATTAATTTTTAGTGCGGGTATGCAGTTTTTTTCTCGCTATTCCATTCACGAGTCTTTGCTGCAATTTGGAATCATTCTTTTTGCCATAGCGTTTTTACAATTTCTTCAGCGTGATTGGCGTTATTTTGCAGTTTTCTTTTGGCTAGCCCTGCTCATAATGGCAACAAGCAAAGAGACCTTTGTGATTCATATCTTTGCTGCTTTTGTGGCCTTTCTTTTCCTGCAGTCCAAAGCTTGGCGGCAGCTGAAGCATTTGTTGCATTTACCGGCCATATTCATTTTTTTATTTTTATTTTGCCTGCTGTATACAAACGCCTTTCATGATTGGTCGGCTTTAAAGGATTTCTTTCAAGCGTTTTTTATTTGGAAGGATACCGGCTTGAGCGGTCAGGGGCATGATAAACCTATTTACTATTTTGCAGAATTGCTTTTTCGATATGAATTTGCGTTTTTTATAGGTTTTTTTGCGGGTTTTTATTTTTTGTGGAAGGGAACAAAAACTCAAAGGTTCATGGCAATCTATACTTTGCTACCGATGTTGATCTACTCCTTAATTTCTTACAAGACGCCGTGGTGCATTCTATCCTTTTTATGGGGTTTTGCTATTTTGACCGATTGGATTTTACAAAAAATCCCTAAGCAGAATATTCGTTACATAATCTTTCTTCCCTTGCTTCTCACCACCATATTGCTCTCCGTGGATTTAAACTTTCGTCGTTACACCGACCCAAAGCATAAGTATGTCTATGTGCAATCCACCAAAGAGATGCAGCTTGTTGTTAATAAGATTAAGTCTCATTTGATTCAAGACCCGAGTTTTCAGCAGACCCCCATACAAATTGCATTGGAGTCGACTTGGCCCTTGCCTTGGTTGTTAAAGGACAAGCAAAATATTTCCTATGTAGAGCAAGCACTTCCATCGGCGCCCATAGTGATCATGAACTTTCGAGACTACCAACCGGAAGTTTTTTATGATTATAGGCCTTGGCGTTTTTTTGTGCGCGACTCTCAGGCAGAAGCAGTTTTGTTGATCCATAAAGATCAGGCAGCAGACTTTTACCGAGATTTTTTTGATGATTGATATTGCGAAGTTTTATTTACTTGGTCTTGCCAAGACTTTTTTTCTTTTATTGTTGGCAAAGATTTTTGCTCCTGCTTTTGCGTATGACTATGTGCTAGTAGTACTGGGTTTTTCTTGGGCCTACTTTTCCCAGTCTTGGGATTTCTCAACGCGCCCGCGATTTGGTCTTGGCTTTTTGCTAGTGGCTCTATTTCCTGTTTGGCAGGCTGTTAATTATGCCTTTATCAAAAAGGGTGGCATTTATGTTAATCACCCTTATAATCTTGGCGACTATCCTTTTCATCAACATTTGTCAGCGTATTTGCAAAAAGCAAGTTTTTGGCCGAAGAACCCCATATATGCTAGTGAAGATTTGCTTTATGCTTTTGCTTCCAATTTGCTACATGCAAGTTTTTTGGATTTGCCCATTAGTAGTACGAGCGCATTCTCATTGCTTACTTGTATCTACACGCTAGTTTCTTTACTGCTTGTGTACCAAATGGGTGGTTTAAAGTTTGTGCTAATCGTGTTTTACTCGGCCTCGCTTTTTGTATTAAGTGATGACGTTTACTGGAAGGGACTTTACTTAGCCAATTTTCTAACGCAAAAGGGGTATTTATATGCCTTGCCATTTGGTCTTTTATGGATCTATCGACTGACTTTGTATCTGCAAGACGGGAGCGAATTTAAGAAAAAAGAGCTTTTGCTCTATTTGTTTCTATTTGGAACACTGGGCTTTTTTCATTACCACGCTTTTTTTGTTTTAGGACTGATTTCGCTGGTTGTTTTTCTCTTAAAGCCAAGCAAAACATTGTTTTTATTGTTGTTTGGTGCTTTTTTGCTGGCTTGTTATTTTCCTGTGAATGCTAGCTTGCATTCAGATTTTAAAGCTTATTTTTCTTTTGTAGAGCAGAATTTATGGGAATGGTTGAAAAACTTTCTACCATTTTTATTTATGCTTGCGGTACTCGTCATAAGAGATAGGTCGCAACGTAAGTTGGTTTTCTCTTTAAGTCTTTTGTTTTTCGTTTTTCAATTTGTGGTTCTAGCGCCGTGGAAATGGGACAATGTGAAAATCATTTTGTGGCCCTATCTGTTTCTATGTTTTTTGTTTTTGCGTTCGCAAAGAATTACCAACTTAACTAAGTGGGTTTTTGTGCTTCTATTAACGTTTGCAGGAGTCCTGCAGATGCTTCGAGATACAATGAATGCCCAGCCGCAGAAAATATGGGATATCAGTGAATTGCAAAGAATTGAAAAGCGCTTACCAAATAATCTCGAAGTATTTTGGATTGAGCCCACGTACAATCATCCCTTGTTCTATTTTGGCTATCCTGTGGTGATGGGCTATACAGGCCATTTGTGGTCGCACGGCATTCATTATCAAGATAAATTCAACCGTATTCGCGCAAGCTTTGTAGATAAGGAGAGCGTCCTCAAAGAGATGCAAAAAGAGGGGGCTGCTTATATGATTTACACAAGTATTGAGAGCGCCTCTTCTTACAAGAAAGTGTATCAGGATTTAGGTCTAGATAAGGACCAGTTGCTGCTTCCACTTCAGGGGAGGTAGAAGTGTCTTACGGAAATTCTTGCATTTCCTGGCCTAGTGGCTAAACTGAGATTATTGCGAAAAATGCCGCAAGATCTTAGAATATAATAGGGGTCCCTACATGCTTAAAATCCTTTTCTTATCCTCGTTATTCTTTTTAATCTCCTGTACGCACTTAAAAAGCCAGCGCGATCTTCAAGTTAATTTAGATAGCGAAGACACCGAGGTAAAAGAATTAAATATTGTTAGCAATCGAGACCTTGATAATGCCAGCAAAGAAAAACTAAAATACAATATTGAAGAAAAAAGCATAGCAGTGGAGGAGCAAGAGGTTCGCATTGAGCCAATCCCTGTGGAAGTTAATGTCGCCGTGGAGCGCTGGATAGATTATTTTACAGGAAGAGGCAGAAAGCATATGCAGCGCTACCTAGGCCGTTCTTCACGCTACTTGCCCATGATGAAAGAAATTTTGCGTGAGAATGCTTTGCCCGAAGATTTGGTTTATATCGCTTTAATCGAGTCGGGCTTTAATGCTACTGCATACTCTCGTGCTGCTGCCGTGGGGTATTGGCAATTCATTCGCGGCACTGGTAAAGCCTATGGTTTGCGAATTGATTCCTATGCAGATGAGCGGCGGGACTTTGTTTTGTCCACGCAAGCAGCGGCACAGTATTTAAAGGCTTTGTACAATCTTTTTGGTGATTGGTACTTGGCCATTGCTTCCTACAATGTTGGGGAAAATCGTGTGAAGCGATTGGTGATGCGCTATCAGACCCGTGATTTTTGGGAATTGGCAAAGCGTCGAAAACTTCCCCGCGAGACAATCAATTATGTACCCAAATACATTGCGGCCAAGTTGATTGCAAAAAACCCTGCTAAATATGGTTTCAACGATGTGGAGTGGCAAGAGCCGGTTCGCTTTGATGAGCTAGAGGTAAAAGAGCCCGTGCATTTGGAAAAGTACGCCAAGGCTTTGGGTTTAAGTTATGAAGAGATGAAGCGCTACAATCCCATGTATCGTTCAAAGTTGGCGATGCCTGCAAAAGGTAAAACAGCCAATATTAAAGTGCCGGCAGGAACGCTGGATAAGGCGCAAAAACTTGTAGCAAATTACATTGTTCGAGATAAGGGTTTGATTGCTAGCATGCAGCAGCCAGAATACGTTCGTTACCGCGTTCGGCGCGGCGATACTCTGGGGCATATTGCGAGGCGCTTTCGTACTAGAGTTTCCACCATTAAGCGTCTAAATGGTATGCGTTCTAGTTTCATTCGTTCTGGGCAAAGGTTGCTAGTTCCTGCAAGAGATCGTGGTGGAAGAAGCTATGCCTCTAGTTCCTACAAACGCAGCTCCGCTAGTGCAGTAGGTGGTTACCACCGGGTTCGCAGAGGGGAAAACCTTAGTCTGATAGCTTCCCGATATGGTACCAGCGTAAGTGCGATCAAGCGTGCGAACGGGCTACGTTCGAGTCGTATATACCCAGGTAAAAAATTAAAAATTCCAAGTAAAAATTCTTATCACCGCGTACGTAGCGGAGAGAATCTGTCTTTGATAGCTTCCCGCTATGGAGTAAGTGTCGGTGCTTTAAAGGCTGCCAATGGTTTGCGCTCCAGCCGCATCATGGCTGGAAAAAAGCTACGCATTCCTGGCGCCGGAAGAACCGTCATGCACACGGTGAGACCGGGCGATACTTTGGTAGAAATCGCACGGCGCTACAACACTTCCGTGGGCAATTTGGCAAAGGCCAATCGACTTTCCAATAAGTCTTATATTCAAGTGGGCAAAAGACTCATCATACCAGACTAAACAAGTTGGTTCTTTAGTTTTTCTGCTACATTCATAAAAGCTTGCGAGCTAGCTAGATCTTTTTGTGCGATAACTGCAGGGATTCCCATTTCTGCCGCCGCCGAGACGGGTGGGTGAAAGGGGATTTCCGCAAGTTTTTCTAGCTTCTTTTTTTCTATGTATTGATCCAATTCTCCTCGAGGGAACATTTCAATTTTTTCCTCACCATTAAGAAAGTAGGACATATTTTCAATCAGTCCCATACAAGGAATATTAAGACGATCAAACATATCGAAGGATTTTTTCACATCTGCTAGCGCTACATTTTGTGGAGAGCTGACCACAACGGCTCCTTGTACCGGAGTTTTTTGCACGATGGATAAAGGGATATCGCCAGTTCCAGGAGGTAGATCGATCAATAAAACATCCAATTCTCCCCATTCCACATCTCGCAGAAATTGATCAATGGCTTTAAATAACATGGGGCCGCGCCATACTACCGCCGCCTCTTCATCAATAAGAAAGCCGATGCTCATGATCTTTACATTATGACGTTCAAGAGGTTGAATTCGATTGTTCTCATCGACTTCGGGTTTTTGCCCTAGACAGCCGTACATGCGGGGTATACTGGGTCCATAGATGTCTGCATCGAGCAGACCTACACGCATGCCTTTGGCTGCTAAGGCAGCTGCTAAATTTGCCGACACAGTGGATTTACCAACGCCGCCTTTGCCGGAGGCTACGCATATTATGTTGTGTATACCCTCAATGGGTTTTTGCTGGTCAAAAGGGTTTGGTGCTTGTGCCATTTTCACTCCTTGCGTCTTAGGTTCCCACATACCATAATAAAGCTAGTGGCACTATCAAAATTCACCATCTTGTACATTGCTTTGTCCATTGCCTTGGTTGCATGGATTTTCTTCGTTCGTAGAAAAAAGCCAAGTCGCTTGAATATGCGCAGCTCGAGCAAAAATTTGCCAGAGGATTTTGGCAAAACAAGGCAGCAATATGAGGACGTCAAAGCTGGAGTGAAGTCGCTGGATTGCTTTTTTATGTACAATGGGCACGAATTTAACGCTTATGAGGTCTTGGAAGTGCCGGCCGGAGCTGCCAAAGACCTGGTGGAAAAAGCCTACCAGGCACGCAAAGAATTTGCCGATCCTAGCCAGCAAGAGTTCTTTCGCTGCGCCTATCAGGCCATATTAAAAAAATAAACTGCTCCCTTTTAATGTTGTTGGATATTTTGGTTTCATAAGAATTTCGGATATTTATCCGGGCGGGTCCGGAGCAGCGCCCTAATTTCTAGTCTAAGCGTTTAAAATATCTAGGCTTTTTCGTGTCCGAGCAACATCAAAAAGGAGCACTTATTAGTCTTTTGGCATTTTGTATTTAAACTTAGCCCTGCCCTGATGGCACATATAGCAGTCTACTTTCATAGCATTTTTTCCTACAAAGCCCTCAGTATTGAGCATGTGAACAATGCGCATATGTTGCTTGGATATGGCATAGGTGGGCATGGAGGTGTCTTTGTAATTGTTGACATTGTGGCAGTAGTTGCAGCTAACCCCTAACTGTTTGGAGATGTCCACCATATACTCACGCATGGCCATGTCCGCCTCGATGGGTTGCCCCTTTTTTTGTTCACTTTGCGCCTCAAGGGAAAGCATATATAGCATGAAGAATAGTCCCAAAAAGACGCCAAAAATGGCTGGAAATCGAGTCATGAAAATCCTAAAAACATAATAAATCTTCTATACTTAGTTTCAGTAAAATTTCCTTCGAAGGCAAGGCGTAACAGTTGACTCCTAGACCTCACTCCACTAGACCTATTACTAGGTATAAAAAAGGCTGGCCTGAGAATGAAAACTCAAGAATTAAACGATTTACAAACCCTGGTATCGCTCGCCAAGCGACGTGGTTTTGTCTTTCAGAGCTCGGAAGTTTATGGTGGCATCAATGCTTGTTGGGACTATGGCCCCTTGGGTGTGGAGCTAAAGCTTAACGTTAAAAAGTTGTGGTGGAAGTCCATGACCTCAAGAAATGACATTGTCGGCATTGATGCGGCGATTTTGATGCATCCAAAGGTTTGGAAAGCATCCGGGCATGTGGATGGCTTTACCGATCCCATGGTGGATTGCAAAGAATGCAAATACCGCTTTCGTCCCGATAAGGTAGAGGACCCTTCTCAATGTCCTAGCTGTGGCAGTAAAAATTTAAGTGAGCCGCGAAATTTTAATTTGATGTTCAAAACTTTTATGGGGCCTTTAGAGGATTCTAGTTCAACGGTGTATCTGCGTCCCGAAACGGCGCAAGGTATTTTTGTTAACTTTGAAAATGTGCAAACCTCCATGCGTAAAAAAATTCCTTTTGGTATCGCGCAAATCGGTAAATCCTTTCGTAATGAAATCACGCCGGGCAATTTTATTTTTCGCACTCGAGAGTTTGAGCAAATGGAAATGCAATACTTTGTAAAGCCTGGCAGTGATGATGAGCACATGGAAGAATGGAAACAACGTCGCCGCAATTTTTATCTGAATATGGGCTTTAAAGAGGAGCGTCTACGATTTCATCAACATGGTCCTGATGAATTGGCACATTATGCAAAAGACGCCTTTGATGTGGAATACAAGTTCCCCATGGGTTGGGAGGAGCTGGAAGGGATTCACAATCGTACAGACTTTGACTTGAAGGCGCACCAGCAAATGAGTGGAAAGTCTTTGGAGTATTTTGAAGAGGCGAGTAAAGAAAAATACATTCCTTACGTGATCGAAACGGCGGCTGGTTGTGACAGGCTTGTGTTGGCGGCGCTATGTGATGCTTACCGCGAGGAAATCACTACAGATGAAAAAGGCAAAGAAGACAAACGAGTTGTCTTAGGATTTCACCCACAATTGGCGCCAGTAAAATTGGCTTTCTTGCCGCTATCAAAAAAAGAGCCTTTGGCCAGCTTAGCCATGCAGCTACGTAATGATTTTGCTGCAGAGGACTGGATATGCCAGTACGATGAGAGCGGCAGTATTGGCAAACGTTATCGCCGGCAAGACGAGATTGGTACACCCCTTTGTGTGACCATCGATTTTGATTCCTTAGAAGATAAGTGTGTAACAGTTCGCCACCGTGATAGTATGCAGCAAGACCGAGTGTCCATCGATGGACTTGAGGCCTATGTGCGCGACAAATTAAAAAACTTTTAGAGGTATTATGGAAATGACACAAACAAGCGCTCAACTAAAGGAACCGTTCATATTTTTCTTTTCCAAAGAGCAAACCGATGGCGAAGCTAGCATGCGCAACCAATTGGGAGGCAAAGGAGCCAATCTTGCCGAAATGTCAAAACTTGGCATTCCCGTACCTCCGGGCTTTACCATTAGCACAGAAGTTTGTGCCGCCTTTACGGCTAACAATCAAAAATTGCCAGAAAAACTTAAGCAAGGCGTAATGGACTCGGTCAAAAAAGTCGAGGCGCAACTAAATAAAGAATTTGGTAGCTCCAACAATCCGCTACTCTTTAGTGTGCGTTCTGGTGCACGCGTTTCCATGCCAGGCATGATGGATACCATTTTGAATTTGGGATTGAATGATGAGACGGTAGAAGGCCTAGCAAAGGTGAGTGACAATGCCCGCTTTGCTTGGGATTCCTATCGCCGCTTTTTGCAAATGTACTCCAATGTGGTGATGGGTATGAACGCCTCGTTTTTAGAAGTGGTACTTGAAGATATGAAGGCCGATCAGGGTTATATTGAAGATTCCGAATTAACCACAAAGGATTTACAAGAGCTAGTAGAAAAGTTTAAACAAATTATTTTGGAGACCACAGGAGAGACTTTTCCTCTGGATCCCTATGAGCAATTATGGGGCGCGATCTCCGCTGTTTTTCTATCCTGGGATTCCGACCGCGCAAAAACCTATCGCAAGCTACACTCCATTCCAGCGGATTGGGGAACTGCGGTGAACGTGCAATCCATGGTCTTCGGCAATCTTGGAGAGGACTCCGCAACCGGTGTGGCCTTTACTCGCAATCCCTCCACGGGGGAAAAATTATTTTATGGTGAGTATTTGATTAATGCGCAAGGGGAGGATGTGGTTGCCGGCATTCGAACCCCACAAGCCATTTCCAAAGCATCTGCGGCCAATACGGAACATCGCTCGTTAGAGGAGATGATGCCAAAGGCTTATCAGGAATTGGTGGATATCTACCATAAACTGGAAGCACACTATAAAGACATGCAAGACATCGAATTTACTATCGAGAGAGAAAAGCTATGGATGTTGCAAACTCGAACGGGCAAGCGTACCGCCAAGGCTGCTATTCGCATTGCTTTGGATATGTTGGATGAAAAATTAATTAGCGAGCAAGAGGCGTTGCTGCGCGTACAACCCGAGTATCTGGATCAACTCTTGCACCCCACACTTGATCCTAATGCAAAGAAGACAAAATTGACCAAGGGCTTACCAGCTTCACCGGGTGCAGCCTCTGGGAAAGTGGTGTTTGACTCCAAAGAAGCAGAAGAGGCGAAGGCCAATGGCGAAAAGGTAATTTTGGTTCGAGTCGAAACTTCCCCCGAAGACATTGCAGGAATGGTGGCATCGCAAGGCATTCTTACCTCCCGCGGAGGTATGACCTCCCATGCAGCGGTGGTAGCTAGAGGGATGGGCAAAGCTTGTGTTGCGGGCTGTGCAGAAGCAGAGGTGGACTACCGAAAAGAGGAGCTGCGCATTCGCTCCTATGTAATCAAAAAAGGCGAAGAGATTACCATTGATGGCGGCACGGGTGAGGTTTTCTTAGGAGCAGTTGGCACAGTAGCACCAGCTTTGGATGAAAGGTTTCATCGCTTTATGCAGATGGCAGATAAGTACCGCAGCATGCGCGTTCGTACCAATGCCGATACAGCCAAAGATGCCCAGCAGGCGCGGGATTTTGGTGCAGAAGGCATTGGTCTTTGCCGTACCGAGCATATGTTCTTTGCTCCAGAGCGGATCGATGAGGTTCGCAAAATGATTTTGGCCGAGTCTGCTGAAGAGCGCAAGGCAGCTTTGCAGAATCTTTTGCCTATGCAAAAACAAGATTTTCTAAGTCTATTTGAAACCATGCAGGATTTGCCGGTGACCATTCGTTTATTAGATCCACCTTTGCATGAGTTTTTGCCGCACAATGAAGAAGAGTTGTTGGAGATGGCTCCACGCTTGGGAGTGCCAGCGGACAAGTTAAGACAAAAAGTAAAATCACTTTATGAGTTCAACCCCATGTTGGGTCATAGGGGATGTAGACTGGCAATCACTTATCCCGAGATTTATTTGATGCAGGCCCGCGCCATTGCGGAGGCGACGGCAGAAGCAGTAAAAAAGGGCATGCACCTAGTGCCCGAGATCATGATCCCGCTTGTGGCAACAAAAAAAGAATTGGAATTATTGCGCAATGATGTGGAGCTTGAAATTCGCCAGGTGCAAAAAGAGACAGATACAAAATTCGACTATCTCATTGGCACCATGATTGAGCTGCCACGCGCGGCCCTTACGGCGGATGAAATTGCTACCTGCGCCGATTTCTTTTCCTTTGGTACCAACGATTTAACACAAACCGGAATCGGACTTTCCAGGGATGACGCCGGCAAGTTTTTGGGCTCCTACATCAATATGGGAGTTTTTGAAAAAGATCCATTTGTAAGCATCGACCAAAACGGAGTTGGTCATTTGGTGCGCATGGGTGTTGAATTAGGGCGCAAACGTAAAGAAAATCTGAAATGCGGTGTATGTGGAGAGCATGGTGGCGACCCTTCTAGTATTGATTTCTTTCAAAGAGTCGGTCTAGACTATATTAGCTGTTCACCATACCGTGTGCCCATTGCACGGCTTGCAGCAGCACAAGCAGCCATTTTAAATAAAGGGGTGGGGAATTGAGAATCAAAAAATTAGAGCTCTGTGGCTTTAAGTCGTTTAAGGATAGAACGGTCATTCATTTTGATGCTGGTATCACTGGTATCGTAGGCCCCAACGGCTGTGGTAAATCGAATATTGTGGATGCCCTTGTTTGGGTAATGGGTGAGCAGTCGGCCAAACATTTGCGCGGTTCGGCCATGCAGGATGTGATATTTGGTGGCGCAGAAGGTTATGCGCCCTCGGGTATGGCAGAGGTATCCCTTACTCTCGAAAATGATGGCGGAGCTTTTCCAACCAAATATTTAGGTCACTCCGAAGTCATGGTAACCAGACGCCTACATCGCTCGGGCGAGTCGGCCTACTTGATCAACAAAGAACCGGCCAGATTAAAAGACATTCATGAAATCTTCATGGATACCGGTGCTGGTTCCAAGGGCTTTTCTATTATTGAGCAAGGTGCGATTGGCAAGATCATTACGGCCAAGCCGCAGGAGCGTCGCACACTGATTGAGGAAGCGGCGGGTATAACCAAATTTAAGGTACGAAAGCGCGAGTCCGAGCGCAAGCTGACAAGTACCGATCAAAATCTTTTGCGTTTGAATGACATCATTGCGGAGTTAAAACGCCAAATTGATCATCTAGAAAGGCAGGCAAAAAAAGCCGAACGCTACCGTAAGTTAAAAAATGAAGTGGAGGACTTAGATCTATGGCTTTCTTCCATTCGTTTTAAGGAGCTCAAAGACAGTGCGGACGAAGCGCGCGAATTGTATGCTAGTTTAAAAAGCTCTGAAGATGCTCGCAACTTGCAACTAGAAGAGCTCGAGTCGAATTTTGAAAAAAAACGACAAGAGGCAGATGTTTTAGAAAAGCAAATGAGCGAGGAGCAAGATCGGCAAGAAGAATACAACCAAGCATTGCAAGACAAGCGCATGGCCCTACAAAACTTGCAGTTTGAAGTGGAGCAAGCGCGGCGTAAAGAAGAGATGACCGGCAGCTTGATGAGTGAGCTAACGGCTCGAAAAGAAATCCTAGAGGCGGATTTGGCCGAAATGCAAAGCAAATCCCAGCAACTGAAGCAAGATTTGCAAGGCCTAGAGGAAGCTTTTCGTCATGAAAACGAAACTTATTTGGAGCAATCTCGTCAGATCATCGAAAAAGAAGAAGACTACGCAAGTTTGAACCAAAAATTATCACAATACGGGCAGGAGCTATCTTCTTTAGAGGGCTCGCACCAGGCTTATATCCATCAACAAGAAGATGGCAAAAAGGTAATTGAAGAGGCCAATGTCATTCTCGAGGATCTACGCAAAAAAGTAAAAGAGCTAGAGCGAGTGGCCACCAAGGCTAGAGAAGAATGGGAAGCCAGCAAACAGCTGTCTCTGAGTTTAACCGATGATGTAGACCTGCTATCACAAAATAAATCTGCCGTCTTGGCAAAGGTGGAAGAAAAACGCCAAGAGGTGGAGACCTATAAAGATGAACTCAATCAAATCACCTCTAGACTATACGGCCTGGAAAACCTACATGCGAATTTTGAAGGTTTTCAAGAGGGTGTAAAATCGGTAATGATGTGGCAAAAAAAGCGAGTGCAACATGCCGATGGTCGCGTAAGCGAAAGCCATGAATTAAAACCGGTATCCGATGTGGTTTCTGTGGAGCAAGATTATGAATTGGCTATGGAGGCTGCCTTAGGCCAACGTTTGCAATTGCTATTGAGTGATAGTGGTCCGCAAGCACTAGAAGCGGTAGATCACCTGAAAGCAGAAAAATCGGGACGTTCCTCCTTCTTGCCACTTGGCGAGCTACCAAGTTACGAAAACCAATCCATTGAAGGTCTTACCACTTTAAGATCCTTAATTTCCTGCCCGGATAAGTACCGAGCGGCTGTGGATCATATGACCCATAATATTGCGGTAGTGGATAGCATCAACCAAGCCATGGAGCTTCGCGGGCAGCACCGCGATTGGACCTTTGTTACCAAAGAAGGGGATACACTAAGTGCCGATGGCATCCTTACTGGCGGTACTGCGGAATCGGCGGCATCAGGCATTTTAAAGCGGGGCCGTGAGATCAAGGAACTTTCCCAGAAAAAGCAAGAATGTGCCGGCAAACTGGCTTTGAGCCAACAGGCGCTACAAAAATTAGAAGCACAGCTGAACAATATGGAAGAAGAGCTGAAAAAAGCACAGCGCTCCCATGCAGAACAAGAGATCCGTTTGGCGGAGCTTAGAAAAGACAACGAGCGTGCAGAAAATGAATGGAAGAATGCCCAGGCTTCTGTTGATATGCAAATTCGTGAAATATCCAAATTAGAAAAGAATGCGGAAGAGATTTCTAGCAAAATTCGACAAATGCAAAATGAAAGACAGGCCTTGGAAGATAAGCAGCAGAGCTCCGAAGAGCGCATGCAAACCTTAAAGCAGGAAATTACCAGCTTAAAGCAAGGTATAGATGATTTGCAATCCCGAGCTACGGAAGCAAAAGTTGCTGCTGCAGAAAAGCGGCAAGCAGTGGAAGGGGTGGAAAGACAAGCCTCGATGCTGCAAACCTCACTCAATGAGGTAAGCGACAAGCTAAATTCGATGAACCAAGAAAAAACGGAGAGTCAGACGCAGATTTCTAGCAACCAGCGTTTGCTGGAACAGGAGCGTGTGGAACTAGAAAAGTTTGAAGCTGAAATCAAAATGAAAAAGGAAGCTCTTGTCAGTTCGCGGGAAAGTTTTGAGCGAGTTTACAGTGAGGTTCGTGCGCTAGAAGATGAAGTTTCGGCAATTCGCAAAGAGAATTCTGAAAAAGTTTCCACCATGAACGAGGCGCAATTGAAGTCGGAGCAAGCAAAAATGAAAGAAGACTATCTGGTGGAGCAAATCCAGGAGCGCTATCAAAAAGACTTGAACGACATTTATCGTGATTATGAGAACCGTGAAGGCGATATCAAAGAATCGGAAAAAGAGCTGGAAGAGCTGCGTGCGAAATTAAAACGTTTGGGAGAAGTCAATCTATCCTCCATCAATGAGTATGATGAAACCGTCGAGCGCTATGAGTTTTTGGCCAAGCAACAAGAGGATCTCTTAAATGCGAAAAAAGAACTGCAACGCGTGATCGATCGTATCAATCGTATTTGCTCCAGAAGGTTTAAAGAAACCTTTGAAGCAGTAAATGAGAGATTTAAAAAAGCTTTTCCTGTACTTTTTGGCGGTGGAGAGGCCAATCTTACCTTGATCGAAGATGAAGTGAAAAATGAGATGGGCATAGACATTATGGCTCGTCCTCCAGGAAAGAAACTGCAATCGGTCTCCTTACTATCGGGCGGGGAGAAGGCCTTAACTGCTGTGGCATTGATATTCTCCATCTTCTTGGTGAAACCATCACCATATTGTTTATTGGACGAGGTCGATGCTCCGCTAGATGATGCCAACGTTATGCGATTTAATGATTTGGTGAAAGAAATGGCAAAACGCTCGCAAATCATCGTGGTGACGCACAATAAGCATACGATGGAAATCAACAAAAAGCTTTATGGTGTGACCATGCAGGAGCGCGGGGTATCCAAAATGGTATCGGTTTCCCTGGATGATGCGGCCAAGATTGCCGAGGCTTGATAAGTAAGTGAGAATCCTAGCGCATGGCTTGCCGCAAGTGGGCCTTCAGCTTATAAGCGCTAGGTGATTTTCTCTTTACTATTCCTATTTTCACTTTTTGCGCATGAACAACCTCTGGTCTTGAATGACCAGCTCATTCTTCAGCAAGAGCAAAAAATACACCAGCAATTGTTGCAATTGGAACAGGCAATTCGCTCACAATCACAAGAGGAATATCTTCGGGCTCTAGGTGTTCATTTTTCCCATTGCGATTCTCATTGTCGCGCCAAAAATCTTTCTTGGCGTGAGTCGCTTCTGCATTTTTTAAAAAATTTTCGGCAGCAATTGCCACAGCTTCTGCGAGCTCGCGGCAATGAAAGCAAAGCCATGTTAAAAAACCTTTGGATAAAGAGTACCAATTTATCGCTGCCGGGTATGGGGGAGAAATTTGTTCATCTGGCTGATCAAATGCTTCGAATGACTAGGCAGCAAGGCATTCGGGCGATGCAGTTTGGCTCTGAAAAACTCGGGCGCTACAACCGAGCCACTGCGACCACGGTACTGCTCATTGCAGGGGCCACCTATGTGCCTTGGACGGTAACAACCGAGATTATGGAGAGCACGGTCATGGGGGTTTTTCATGTCTTTTGTCATGCTTCCCAGCTAGCCTATTTTGCCGCCCTTGCTGGCGTTACCAAGTTTGTGGATGCCTCCTTAAAATACCTGGCCTATCGACCACTGCAGTTGACTTTGGTGGATCGCATATTTTTTGCTCGCCGTATGCAGCGCTTTTACTCTGCCATTGGACATTCCCATCAATACCAAAACAATCAATACGATATACGTTTGACCGAGGTAAATACGGCAGAGGATTTTTATCGGCAAAGTCGGGCACGAGTGCGCAGCATGGAAAAAGAATACGCTCTGCTTAGTCAGAAAAACTATCTGCACAACCTCTTGGGAGACATTTCCTTAGGCGAGAATCTGCGCAGACAATACCAATACCACCGCAGCCTAAGAGAGCTGCATGAAGGCTTAGAATTATTGGATTTTGAGTGGCATTTGCGCGGCAGACTTGGAGCCAAGGATCAAGATTTTCTGCAGGCCCTATTGCAGAGAGCAGAACAGCATCTAAAGAGCGCAAGAGCGCAAAGCATGCCCTCTCCTGCTAGTTGTAGAATGCTGTTTGCTACAGGAGCGTAGGCCTGCAAGTCATATAGGCAAAATCTTAGGATAAAGTCCTTGGCAGTGAATGAATTATTCTCTATCAAAGGGGCATGGAAATCTTGCTGGCCAATATCGAATTTCTTATTGCCGGGGCCGTCGCTGTCATCGGTGGAATGGCCTATTACTTTCGCTCGAAAACACCGAAAGAGCTGCCGCCTCCTCCTCCCGTTAAAACAGAAGAAAAAGCCCCTTCTGTTCAAGAAGAAAAAAAGCCGGTAGCGGCTGCCGAGCCCAAGACCTTAAAGTCCGCACTGGCAAAATCTCGAGAAAATTTTTTAGGCCGCTTAGAAAGCTTTTTTTCCAAAGCAGAAATCGAAGATTGGGAAGAAATGGAAGAGGTATTGTATACCTCAGATCTTGGCCCCAAAACTGTACAGGATTTGTTGGACTATTTGGAAGACGATCTACCTGCGGAGGCACGTAAAAATCCACAAGCGGTAAAAGAACATCTTATCAACAAATTAACTAGTTACTTGAATGCGGTAAGCACCGAGGAGGGGACTTGCTTGAAAGGCTTGGACTCCGAGCTCGATGCAAAGCCCGTAGTATGGATGATTGTGGGAGTTAATGGTTCGGGAAAAACGACCACCCTAGGAAAACTTGCCAGTCTGTTATCTCAGAAAGGCAAAAAAGTAATGGTGGCCGCAGGGGATACTTTTCGTGCTGCTGCAGACAGCCAATTGCGTGTGTGGGCGGAGCGGGCTGGTGTTGAGATATTCTCTCCGGAAAATGTAAGCGATCCATCTGCTGTAGCCTACCAAGCTTTAGAGAAGGCCAAGTCGCAAGGCTATGATCATTTGCTGGTGGACACGGCTGGCAGACTGCATACGCAAAAGAATTTGATGGAAGAGTTACGTAAAATGAAGCGGGTCATACAAAAACTTGTGCCCGATGCCCCCCATGAAACCATCATCATTCTAGATGCCAATAACGGGCAAAATGCTTTGCAGCAGGCCAAAGAGTTTCATCAGGCTCTCGATTTGAGTGGGGTGATCTTTACGAAGATGGATGGCTCGGCCAAGGCGGGTGTTGCTTTTGGCGTATCGAACGAGCTGGAATTGCCAATTAAGAGAATCGGTATTGGCGAAAAGCTTGAGGATTTAAGGCCCTTTAAGAGCCAAGATTTTGTGGAGTCGATTTTTCTTTAGCCACTGGGATCTAGCTCAAAAAAGTAGGGTCTCTAAGATCCATTTCGCCGGTGTAGTGGTGCATTGAATGTTCCGAATTCCGTCAGTTAGGCGAGTATGTTGTTGGCAATAATGTACTACGAAACTTCGTTAAATTGAAAAAAAGGA
>DFOS01000017.1:0-44968 GCA_002376845.1 Bdellovibrionaceae bacterium UBA3535
AAAGGATGTATCCGGAATATACCATTCTGGTAGGGGCAACCGGACTCGAACCGATGACATCCACCTTGTAAGGGTGGCGCTCTACCAACTGAGCTATGCCCCTATTTCTAGGAATGCCGCGAAATTAGAAAAAAAAGGGGGCTTTGTCCACCGAAAAAGCCCCCTAAAATACATAGTCTGTAAAAACAGCCTTTTATGCCTTATTTTTTGGCTTTTCTTTGCCCACAACATGCCAAGCAGGGCAAAGAAACACTACTCTTCACATTTCTTCACGATCTCCGAAATACCCACCTTATTTACAGGAAAGTACTTATCGATCTTCTTTTCTTGATTGGCATTCATAACCATCAAGACCACCTGAACACCATCCAGGGCATCCAATGACTTTTGCTTATATGCTTGTAGTTTTAATTTTACTCGCAAATCACTACCGGGATAAATCAAGGTAGTTACTAGCGCTTCATTTCGAACATACACTGTTCCCGAGGCTCTCACCTCAAGGCTACATGGATCTAATAAATGAACGCGTATTCTAGGTTTACCGCTAGCACCATCAATTTCTTCGTCAATGATGAAGTAGGCTCCATCGTCCGTGTCACCCACTTCCCAAATGCCGCCTAAGTCTCCCGGCATATCCGCAACTCTGCCCCAGGGAAAAGGATTTTCTCCGCCAATAAAAGTTCCTATGCCATCTGCATTCTGATTGGCCTCATAGGAAAAGGCCGTAATCGAAAAAGCCGTAATAATTGTTAATATCCACTGCAACATCCCTATCCCCCTAGCTTGGATGATTCACCTTAATCTTAAGGTTCTGATTGATAAAGTATCCGTTCTTGGATCGATAAATATACTGAGGTTTTTCTAAGTTTGGTTCGACTAATTTTCTTAAACGCTTAATCGTCACGTAGACCTTATTGTCATGTACTGTTGGGTTATAGTCTTGATTCCAAATATGCTTTACCAGGTCTTCTTTAGAATAAATACGGCCTGGCTCCTTTGCTAATAGCTGTATCAAATCCAGCAAAATGAACTGGTTGCGGAAATCAATCTCTCCACGAGCTTTCTCCCGAACAACATGAGACTTCATGTCAACTACCATATCGTAATCTTCACTATCCTCATCCACTATTTGATTTAGCAATTTTTCAATATCATTTTTAGTTTTCACAAAATACTTGGGATTCGATTTTAGGGCCAAACCAAAATATAATTTTGCCTCGTCCATTTTCTCCATTCGTAAATATGCCTTACCCATTACATACAGAACATTCACAAAGGAGCAGATATCGTAGTCTTTTTTTAGTGACTCATAGGTTTTCCAAAGTTTTTCTAAGGCCTCGGTATATCGAGTCTTTTCAATTAAAATCAAGCCATGCAAAATGCTGGTGGCATGAATTAACTGATCCCCAGGCATGACTTCAAAAAAGACTTTGAGTTTATAGATCTCTTCTTCCGCCTTAAGGTAATCCTGTTTTCCGTAGTAGGAAACTGCCACACCAAAAATAGCGTAGGCCATGGCCTCGGAATTGTTTTCTTTAAATGCCAAATCCAAGGACTTTTCAAAATAACTTAAGCCCAGATCTATATTGCCTTTGTTATTCGAACAAATTCCCAGTGTGTAATAGGCTTCCGCAGTTAACTTAAGAACATCTTTTAAAACCAAATCTTGAATTTCTTCTTTTACTAAATTCACCGCCTCTGAATTTTGGCCTTCAGAGTGAATGCGAAGCAAAGCGTTTTGACACTTTAAGTATTTGCTAAAATCTTTGCTTTGCTTAAACTCCTCTCTTGCTTGCTCGTAGTACTGAATGGACAAATCAATTTTTCCTAGAGCACGATAAAGAGTGGCGAGATCATATGCTGAATGATTGTTTTTGTATTGCTCTAACAATTCTCCCCCCAAAATGATTATGTATTTCTTACAAAATCTTACTTGGGGGTCAAACATAAAAAAGCAAAAAAACTATTTCTTGCACTTATACACAGCTATTCACAGGCAATCCACAAGCTTATGCACAAAGTGCTTGAGGAAAGTGCCATTCCAAAAAACAGGATTGACAGTTCGCTTTAGATTTAAAGCACTATTTTTCTACACTAGTTTCTAGTCGAAAAAGCTCTTTTGATTTACCATTAAGTATGTCGTCTTTGTTAATGAAAATATGCGATCAATTTTATCAACATCGCACCTATCCCATGCCAGCACTAGAACTTGTAAAACAGGCAAAGATTGTGGCGCATCGAGGAGAGCATACCAAGCATAAAGAAAATACCCTTTCTAGCATTGAAGCCTGTCTTAGAAATGGAATATACGCCGTAGAATTTGATATAAGATGGACAAAGGATTTGGTCCCGATTTTATTTCACGATCTACATGCTGGTCGCGTTTTTGGTAGACCTGATATTAGCCCACACCAATACAGTTTTCAGGAACTACGTAAAGTCCTACCCGAAATACCTAGCTTAGAAGAAGCCTTACAAGCCTTTGGTAAAAAGATTCACCTTATGATGGAAATCAAAAAACCCGCCATCGGATTTTCAAAATCCCAGCAAATGCAAAAAATTTTATCGCAAAAGTTAGCTGGGTTGGAACCAGAAAAGGACTTTCATTTTTTAAGTCTAAGCAGCAAAAATTTTCACTTAGTAGATGCTTTTCCTAGATCTAGCATGGCACTCGTTTCGGATATCTCGCACAAAAAGGCTTTGCAAGAGGCCATGGACTTCGGGCTAAAGAACTTTTGCGGCCACTACCTACTAACCAATGGGGCAATTATCAAAAAGTGCAAAGAGCATGGCATCAACTACTCCACTGGCTATATCTTCTCAAAAGACCTGGCTTTTCGAGAAATCGCCAGAGGATGCCAATGGCTTTTTTCCAATAACGCAATAGATTTGCAACGGCAAATTCAAACGACGCTTCTCCAAGCCACTGCATTATAGCGTTTACTTTGCCAAAATTGCATTTATACTTTTCCTATAAGGGGGTATTTATGAAAATTATTTTGAGCCTAGCGCTAGCATTGTCTTCCTTCAGTCTTGCTTTTGCTGAAAACACAGAATCCTCAGCCGAGGAATCCATATTGGACAGGCAAATGACTCCTATACGCAATCCTATCACGGGAAAGTTGGAGTCGCACAAAATGATCGACAAACAAATTCGAGAAGAAATTGAAAAAGAAATTGAGCAGCTCAGTCTCGAACTGGATAGTGAAGATATGGAAAGTATACGGGAGTAAACGCCCCCTAATTCTTCCTATCCATCCATAAAAAAGCCCTAGAATTTATCTAGGGCTTTTTATTACCAATCGAATTTAGAATTAATGATGTAGAGTCTGTCCAGTATACTGCGCTTTAATACCCATACCGCGAACCAATTTTGATTTAAATAGATCCGAGGCCTTTTTAATATCCAAAGCATTGATAAGAACTTGATCCACATGTGTGGTCAAAATGACCTTAAGATCTTTTAAAATCTCTTTCGGCACATCTTTTAAGTCCTTTTCATTTTCCTTAGGCACAATCACCGTTTTAATACCAGCACGGTGAGCAGCCAAGATCTTCTCTTTTAGCCCACCAATGGCAAGCACGCGTCCACGTAGTGAAATCTCACCTGTCATGGCCACCGTTCGTTTCACTGGAATTTTCGTAATGGCCGAAACAATACTTGTAGTTAAGGCAATACCGGCAGAAGGTCCATCTTTTGGAATGGCGCCCTCTGGACAGTGAATATGAATATCAATATTTTGGAAAATTTCCGTATCGATTTCAAATAGCGGTCCGCGCGAGCGAACATAGCTCATCGCTGCCGTTGCCGACTCCTTCATTACGTCGCCCAATTGCCCCGTAATGATAAACTTACCCTTACCAGGCACAACACTCACTTCTATTTGAAGCAAGTCTCCACCTACCTCGGTCCAAGCAAGGCCATTGGTCATACCAATGTCATTTTTGTCTTCAATCTTTCCATATTTGTAAATATGGGGCCCTAAAAACTCCTCTACAATCTTAGCAGTAATGGAATAGCCTCTTGAGGTTTTTTTAAGGGACACTTCCTTCTCCTCACTTGCGCTTTTCGCCTTACCTTTAGATTTTGATTTGGTTTTAGTTTTGGCTTCTTCTTTTAAAATATGGCGCGCTGTCTTACGGCAAACTGTGGCAATGGTTCTTTCTAGATTACGCACGCCCGCCTCTCTCGTATAGTGACGAACGACTGTACGAATCGCACCCTCATTAAAAGAAACTTTGTACTCATCCAAACCATGCTCTTTGATTTTCTTTGGCACCAAATAATTGTTCGCAATGGCCATTTTCTCTTTCTCAGTATAACCACTTAAAGAAATCACTTCCATACGATCCAGCAATGGGCGCGGAATTGTGTGAATGTTATTGGCCGTGGTTACAAACATGATTTTAGACAGATCGTAGTCCAACTCCAAATAATGGTCGGCAAACGTAGCATTTTGCTCTGGATCTAAAACCTCTAGCATTGCCGAAGCAGGATCGCCGCGAAAATCACTGGCCATCTTGTCTATTTCATCTAGTAGAAATAAAGGGTTGCCAGAATCCGTCTTTTTTAAAGCCTGAATGATTTTTCCTGGCATGGCACCAACATAGGTTTTACGGTGACCACGAATTTCGGCTTCATCCCTTACGCCACCAAGAGAAATTCGAGCAAAACCCCTACCCAGAGAGCGAGCAATGGATTTTGCCAGTGAAGTTTTACCAACCCCTGGAGGACCCACCAGACACAGAATTGGCCCCTTCATCTCTCGAGCAATACTTTGTACGGCCAAATACTCTAAAATTCTTTCTTTAACTTTTTCCAAACCATAATGGTCTTCATCTAAAATCTCTTCTGCACGCTGAATGTCATGACTGACCTCTGCATATTCATACCAAGGCAAGGATAGAACCCAATCAATATAATTTCTAACCACGGTGGCCTCAGCACTCATGGGCGACATCATACGAAGCTTTTTGATTTCTTTTTTTACTTTTTCCGTAGCTTCTTTGGACATCTTCTTTTCGTTTAGCTTTTCTTCTAGCTCATTGATCTCACTTTGAAAGTCGTCACGATCACCTAGCTCCTTTTGAATCGCTTGCATCTGCTCGTTGAGGTAGTACTCTTTTTGCGACTTCTCCATTTGCTTTTTCACGCGAGTGCGAATGCGCTTTTCCACTTCCAGAATTTCAATCTCGCCCGTCATTAAGTTCAGTAGCTCTTCTAGGCGCTGGCAAGGATCAAAAATTTCTAGAGTTGCCTGTTTGTCCTCAATTTTAAGATTGAGCTGAGCAATGATAATGTCCGCAAGCTCACCGGCATCTTCAATTGTAGAAACACGCATGAGAATTTCGGGTGGAATGCGCTTGTTGAGTTTTACATAGTTTTCAAAAGTGTTTTTCACTGAGCGAATCAAGGCATCCGCCTCAACTTTGGAAGCCACTTTTTCTTCAATCACCTCTGCTTCTACTTCAAAATATTTTTCGTTATCCAAATATTTTTTTATACGAACACGGTTTTTACCTTCGATTAAAACTTTGACTGTACCATCTGGCAGGCGAAGCAATTGGATGATGGTGCCAAGGGTACCCACATCATAGATATCAGAAGGCTCAGGATTATTGGTTTTCGCATCTCGCTGCGCCACCAATATAATTTCACTTTTTTGGTTCATCGCCTCTTCGAGAGCATTGATCGATTTTTCTCTTCCCACATAAAGCGGCATCATCATATGCGGAAATACAATTAGATCACGCAGTGGAAGCAGAGGAACTACTTGCACTTCTGATTTCTTCGTTTCTGACATGGAAACTCCTTTTATTAAGCGCTTTCGGAGTCAGAATTGCCAATATTAACATCCGACTCTTTGGCTTCTTCTTCGCTTTTGTAGACGATCTTGGGAACTGTGCCCTTTTCGATCACCTCAGCATCTATTATACACTCTTTTACGTGAGGCTTGGAAGGAATATCAAACATGATGTCTAGCATTGCTTCTTCCATGACTGCTCGCAGCCCACGAGCGCCTGTTTTTCTAGCAATTGATTTTCTCGCAATGGCCTTTAAAGCATCATCGGTAAACGAAAGCTCTACATCATCAAAACCAAATAATTTTTTGTATTGCTTGGTAAGAGCATTTTTGGGTTTTTGCAAAATATCGAGCAAGGCATCTTCACTTAAAGTATCCAAGACAGCAATCATTGGTAGGCGGCCAATAAATTCAGGTATTAAACCGTATCGCACCAAATCATCTGGTAATACTTTTTGTAAAATATTTTCTTCTTCCTCCGTTTTGCCAGATTTGATTTCTGCAGCAATACCCATGGACTTGGTAACAAGACGAGATTCAATGGTTTTATCCAAACCGGCAAATGCCCCGCCGCATATAAAAAGGATGTTGGAAGTATCCACCTGAATAAACTCTTGCTGCGGATGCTTTCTGCCTCCCTTAGGAGGAAGGTTGGCAACTGTGCCCTCAATGATTTTTAATAGTGCTTGTTGCACTCCCTCACCGCTTACATCGCGGGTGATGGACGGGTTTTCTGACTTACGTGAAATTTTGTCGATTTCATCAATATAAATAATCCCTCGCTGCGTACGATCCACATCATAGTCGGCAGCTTGCAAAAGATTTAAAACCACATTTTCAACGTCCTCACCAACATATCCAGCCTCTGTAAGCGTCGTGGCATCGGCTATTGCAAAAGGAACATTCAAGGTTCGGGCAATGGTCTGCGCCAATAAAGTTTTACCGCTACCAGTAGGACCAATTAGCAGTACATTCGATTTGGCCAGTTCCACATCGTCTTTTTTTGCTTTTGTTGTAATTCGCTTATAGTGGTTGTGAACCGCAACCGATAGGGCCTTTTTCGCAACCTCTTGGCCAATGATGTATTCGTCCAAAACCATTTTGATATCGATGGGCCGAGGTACCTTAAAAGCGCCATCCTGCTGCGATACTTCCCGTTCTTTTTCTTCTTCGATGATATCGTTACACAGATCAATACACTCATCGCAAATGTAAACGCCAGGGCCAGCGATTAACTTTTTCACTTCCTTTTGCGATTTGCCACAAAAACTACAATTCAGGTTGCTGTAATTTTCTTTTTTCGTCATTCTTAACTATCCTTCTTGGCTTTTCTAAATTCTACAATCTGGTCAATAATGCCCCAATCCTTCGCTTTTTGAGGGGTCATATAGTGATCACGGTCCATCGCCTTGTCCAAAGTTTCAAAGTCTTTGCCTGTATGCCTAACATAAATATCTGTAAGAAGCTTCTTCGTTTCAATAATGTCCTTTGCGTGAATTTCAATATCACTAGCCTGACCATGGATGCCACCGCCAGAAATTAGAGGTTGATGGATAAGAATCTTGGAGTGCGGCATACAATAACGCTTACCAGGAGCACCGGCAGTTAACAATAGTGAACCCATACTTGCCGCCAAACCTGTACAATAGGTGGCCACATCGGGCTTAACAAACTGAATCATGTCATAAATGGCCAAGCCTGCCGTTACACTACCTCCAGGGGAATTAATATATACATGAATGTCTTTTTCTGGGTTCTCCATCTCAAGGAATAGTAGCTGCGCTATGGCAACGTTGGCCATGGCATCGGTAACTGGACCGCCCAGAAAAACTATTCGATCTTTCATCAAACGAGAATAAAGATCATAGCTTCGTTCCCCTCTGTTGGTTTGCTCTATGACGACTGGAACTAATGTGGACATGAAACACCTCTCTATATCCAGTATAACAAGGGCTTGAAGGCACACAATCCTTCTTGCAAAACCTATAAAAGATTTAGACTAGAACAATGTAATACTGGGCCTCGGTTTAATTTGGGGCGCAGCCAAAAAATGTCAAATACCAAAGACCTATTTACAAGCCATTCGCTTTCGACTATTTTGATTCAGATCTTATTAACTATCGCATGGAGTCAATATGTTCCAACAGACGAAAAAAACAGACGCAAAACACGCCAAAAATCTTATCGTTATAAGCTACGAGAATAGCAAAGGAAAAGCCTCAACAAAATGCAAACACCCAGAGGTCATAGAGCTAGTCAAAGGTCTGCCTAGCGGTGATGGTAGCTGCCATCACGCAATTTATAAACAACGCTTAGACGATCACACAAAAAATTTAATTTTGATTCACTTGGGTAACTTGAAGTCCTCAGATGATGACTTACGACAAACCTTTGCCAAGGTCTACCGTAGCTTAGAGCATGAAAAAATTCGCCATGCCGAACTATGTATAGACTCTGTTAAAGCCAACCCCAACAAAGGGGAAAAACTTGCCGGTCTACTCAGTGAGGCCTTGCAAGTGGCCGCCTACAAGTACATTGATATTTTTCAAAAGAAAAAGGACGCCTACAAGCTTAGCATTCAATACAGTGCCAATAAATCCATAAGCAAAGCCATCGAAGAAGGTAGTGTTGTTGCCGATGCAATCAATTTTGCTCGCGAGCTAGGTGATACCCCAGGAAACTTAATGACCCCAAGCATTTTGGCCAAACGCACGCAAGAAAAGGCGCGCAATAGCAAAATCAAAGTTAGTGTGTGGGACAAAGCTCGCATTGAAAAAGAAAAGTTTGGTTTGATGTTAAGTGTAGCGCAAGGAAGCTCACAACCTCCTCGCGTAATCATCATGGAATACAAGGGCGGCAACAAGTCACAAAAACCCATTACCTTTGTTGGAAAGGGGCTTACCTTTGACTCTGGCGGAATCTCTCTAAAACCTGGCGCAGGCATGGAGGAAATGAAGTATGACATGTGTGGAGCAGCCAATATAATTGGTGCCATGTTTGCCATTGCAGGACTCGGCTTAAAAGTGAATGTTACTGCCATGATTGGTTCTACCGAAAATATGCCCGGCCCTAGCGCCACCAAGCCCGGCGATGTTTTTACTGCCCGAAACGGCAAAACTGTAGAGGTGAACAATACAGATGCCGAAGGGCGCTTGGTTCTTGGTGATGTCCTGGCCTATGCAGCAGAGAAAAAACCGGCTGCCATTATAGATGCGGCCACACTAACCGGTGCTATGCTAATTGCACTAGGCAACCTGCATACCGGATATTTTACGACCAACGACAAACTGGCAAAAAAAGTAGATGATGCGGCAAAAAATGCTGACGAAAGCGTTTGGCGTATGCCGGTCACCAAAGGACATAGTGATGACATAAAGGGTACATTTGCCGATTTATCCAATATCGGCTCTACCCGAAATGCTGGTAGTGCCACAGCCGCTGCCTTTTTAAAAGAATTTGTTCCCGAAGAAATTCCCTATGCACATTTTGATATCGCAGGTACTGCTTGGAATTGCCAAGGACGATCCAGCTTGTTTCGCAAAGGTGCAACAGGAACTATGGTTCGTACCTTTACGCAGTTAGCGAAAATTTATAAATAATTATTTCCAGCGCATGGACAATCGATTATTGGTGATTTTTGAAACTTGTTTTTCATCTATCACCAATAGTTTTTGCGTTTGGGTATTGTGTAATTTTACGCGAGTTAGCACCCAATATTCGGGCCAAAAACCAATTACATCGCGCACTTTTATATTTAGAGATTGTGGCTCCTGTACATTGAAATCTATATCTCCAGGTGTTTCTTCCATAATAAGTTTATAGGGTAAAACAACTAGTAAAGATGCATCCCCTTGCCGTTTGCAATCGCCCTCAATAACAAGCAGGGGAATTTCTCCACTTACTCGAACATTGGGTGTCGTAAACTCTAGAGAATAGCGATTGTATTCCTCACAAGCTTGGCCCATCGCGGGAAAGCGCAGTTCATATATGTCATCCAAAAAGTCTATATTCGCTCTTGCCAATAAAGTTGTGCTAATAGGATCTATGGACATGTCCTGTTGATCAAAAGAGGCTACCGCAGCAGGCATTCGCTCGGCATTTTTCACATTCCAATATAGCAGCCCAACACCAATGACAAAGAAGACGTTGGCGAGGGTAAGAAAGAAAATTTTTCTTTTATCTGCTCTCATAGTTTCATTATCGGACAGTATAGAGATTAATGAACCGACTAAAGTTGGTAATTCTTAAATTTCACACCCATTTCCTTGGCTTCATAGGCCACCGCCAAACTGGATAAACGAGCGAGCCATCCATATACATTCTCTTCTAGATGTTGGTCGGGCTCCATTCTTAAATCCGTCATGCAAAGACGTCTGTAAACGGCTCCAGGACTGTTAAGGCTCTCGCTTTCCCCCTTTTTAGAGTGCGTCCGAAAAAAACCACCTATCAACTGCGAACCAAACATATAGATCACTGGCTCCGCTGTATCACCATCGCTCTTTACTTTCGAGGGAATACCTTCCTGCAAGATAATCTCGGTAACCTTGCCGCCGCCTTTGGCTGCCTTCATTTTTTTTCTAATTTTATTATTCCAAGCGGTCACCTCATCCCCGCTCTGCACTTGCGTAACGGCCAACCCATAGGTGCCTGCGTTGTTTTTAATAAAAACGGAGGGAGTCGCTGCTATATTGTATTCATCATACTTACTACGTATTTCCGCCAGCATTTCATCTACCAAAGCAGCCAGTTTTGCCTTGCTCTGTTCACTGCTAGTATCAAAATCCATCATGGATTTTGTCGGACAAGAAAGAAGCCAAGGATCTAGATCTAGTGTGGCAGCAAATTCATTTACTAAGCTCTGAAAGTGCTTAAAGTGAGTGGATTTTTTTCTTTGGTACCAGCCCAGCTCTCTTGGTGGATTCATGGTTAAATCCAGGCCTTGCGCCCATTCTTGGTGAGGGTCTGAAAAATCATTATTAGAAATCACCAGATCCGCCTCGAAGCCATCTTCACATACTAGCTTGCTGCCTTCTTTAGTTGTTTTGGTGAGCTGCAATGTTTTTCCGCCAGAAGTTTGCATTTCTGATAATTGTAAATTCTCTACCGGCATACTAATTCGAATTTCATAACCAGCATTTTGAATAATCTCCGAAAACGCATACACATTTTCCCAATAATATGGGTTGTTGGTATGCTCTTCCGATAGCAGCAGTATATTTTTGATATTTCCGTATCTTGCATTTACAAATTTTTGAAAAATTTCTGGAGCAGAGTTGCGGTCCGCCTCACATATATTGTTAAAGCCCGCTGGATATATATTGGCATCTACGCTGGATATCTTGAATTCAGCATCCCGTACATCAATACTCGTGGTTATGGCAAAAGGTACCTCTTTGCTTTTTTTGTCATACCATTCTTCTAGCTTGTCTAAATTTTTACATATTGCTTGGTGCAAAGCATTTTTGAACATTTAGTCCTCTTTATTATTCAATTCATAAACCATTTTTGATGCGCTTAATATCATGAATGGCATAAATAAGAAATTAAATCCTGGAATCAATGATACAATTGATAGACCACATGTAAAACCAACAAATTGCCAGAAATTTCTTCTTATAAAGTGAAAGCGCTTAGACAAATCAAACTCTAATATCTCAAAAGATATATCGCAAAAATCAAATGCTACAACCATAAGACCAACAAAGGCCACAAACAGGCTTAGGGGTGGAAAAAAGGAGAGCAAAAAACATAAAATCGAAATGGCCAGCAGTATTAGCGTTTTAATAATGCCGACAATCAAAAAGTATATAGAAACCTTAATGACTTGCAAAACACTATAATCAGGTTCCGACCAAGAATATGCTTTCTTATAAAAGGCCGAGCATAAAAAGGCGTGAAAGGGAATATTCACGATGTTTGCAAATACATAGGCAAACAATACACTAAATAAAAAGGCAAACACGAAAAACACCGAATAGATCAGCCAATAAAAGAAGCCGCCCTGCTCTATAGGAAGTAGTGACATTAGATAGGCACTGCCCTCACCGCCTAGCAAATAAAAAGACAAAAATAAAAACAAGATGGAGATCAAGATGGGTAGGTATATGTATTTTTTTAAACCCTTGTGCTTGCGAAGCGTAGCAAGAGAGCCCCAAAAGGTGGTAAATCCCCACATGAATTGACTCATAAAAGTCATAGATTGGGGTCCTTTTTCACCGGCACCAACTTGCCCTTTTCTTTGGGGGCCTGCCTAGATTTGGCTTCCTCACTTATCTCCTGACTTGGCAGAGGCTGATTGATCCAGTTTTGTAATTGCACCTGGTATTCCACAACCCATTTTTTTAATTCTCGTAATGATGGCGTTTCCTCATATACAGGTGAAAACTCTAAATCAAATGACAACACAACTGCCTGAATGGCCTCCGCAAGACTGCGTAATTTTTGATAGGCCATATTACTTTTATAGTTTCGGTTTTTAGGCTCTTTTTGCAATAAATGATCCCAAGCCTTGGTATACATTTCTTTTAATTTAGCTGCCGCCTGCTCTGCCTTTTCACTATCCGCCTTCTCAATTACACGACTCAAGTATTTTTGCTTCATTTTCATGACTTCCGTGGACAAAGAGTCGCCGGAAAAAGCATCCAAATTCGTTGCTAAATCCATATAAAGATCCGAAAGCCATGATTCTTCAATTTCTCTTTTCGATTTCAATGCTTGCTGTATATATTTATCCACTAACTGATAATGTGTTGCGGACTGCTTGGCGTTTCCTTCTTGCGCATAGGCAATGGCCAACAACGAATTTCTCTCAATATAGTAGTCTTGCCAACTTAGAAGTTTTCTTTGTTTTTCTATCTCTTTTAATTCGGCTATAGCCAAATCACTTTGTCCATTTTTAAGATAGCAAGAAGCAATACGAAGTTTTGTACGTGCCTTATCTTTACTAGGGCGAACTCCCCACAATGTATAGGCACTTTTGTAATGCCCAATAGCCACTTCACAATGATCTGTTTTTTCTAGAGATCTTGCCCACAAATAATAAGCTGATGGGGATAGATCTGTGATCGGATATCGCTGTAAAAAATGTTGCCAATAATCTGCCGCCTCTGCATAGTTGTTTTGGCGCATAATGGATAGGCCTGCTTGGAAGTCCTTGGCTTCATCATTAGAAAAGCGTGGCGTTTTGATCTGCGCGCACGATAATAAAGTTACAATGAAAAACCAAAGATAAATTCTCATATATCTATAGACTTACCTAATTTTAACAAAGCATCAAGACTGGATATGTCTTCTGACCGCTCATAAACCTCATAAACCAAGACGTCACGTGCAAAATCTTGCTTTAATTGCTCGCCAACAGCCGTTTGAAAAGAAAAGCTTGCCAGCCACTTTTCACCGAGAGGCGGTAAATCCTTGGCATTATGAAAAGGAAAAACCTTATTGATAAAAAAATACTTTAAGAAATAGCCTTGCCTTTTAAGTGCCTTATATAGCTCCTTGGCCTCAGCCAATTTGGCTTCATCATAAATACTCACCAAAGAGAAAGCAGTTTCTTGATGTGCAAACATATTTTGCGCGGCGATGGCACGCTCTTGAATTCTAGGCGCCACCACCTGTATGGCATCAAAAAAATCGTATATTTCACCCAAGAATTCTTTGCCCACCAAACCTTCCAGAATATCTATGGCTTTTTTTGTGCCCGAGGACAATGCTCGTTTAATCCACGATCCGCCACTACCATGCGCAAACCACGACATAACATCTTTTTCAAACAAGGAGTAAAATTTTTGTGGTGCCCTTAAAAAGTCAATAGCATTGGTTGCTGGGGGCGTATCCAAAATTACCAAATCGTAATCCTTGCTCTCTACCCGCGAGACTACGGACTCCATTGCGGTGAATTCTTGCGAGCCAGCTAGCGATGTACTTAGGCGTTGATACAAACGATTGTTGAGTATCTTATTTTTTTGCTCTTGGTTAGCCGTATTTTTTTCGATAAATCGGTCAAACTCATATTTTGGATCTAACAAGGAAGCCCATATCTCGCCTTCTGCCTCCTGCATAGGAATGGAAACGGGCTCACCTTGCAGGCTAGTAAGACCAAGGGCAGATTTTAATCGCTGCGAAGGATCGATGGTCATCACTAAGACTTTTTTACCCGCCAAAGCCGCCTTAACGGCCAATGCAGCAGACAAAGTGGTTTTACCCACACCCCCAGTTCCCATGGTGACCAGTAATTTTTTATCCAACCAAGTCACTACTCTTCTCCCGCAATCTTCGAATCCACTCGGAGTAATCACCCTTACGGCCTAAAAATGCCAACTTGCGCTGAATGCCGGTGTTAGCCAAGGCGACAAGCGCCTTTTCTTGCTTCTCTTGCTTTGCTTTTACATAGCTTGCAAAATCTGGGGCCAAAGACTCCACATTCTCAAAATAAGAGGTATGAAAATACTGATTCAATATGATTTGAAAATCAATTCCCATCAAATCCCGCATATCACTCTGAAACTCCAAACTTTCAATGGTTGGTAAATCCTCGGGTAGAGTCACCAGGTAATAGGAGATACGATCTTGTTTACGTAGAACCTCATCAATGCCCTTAGCATGCTGACCAAGTGGACCGATACCAATACTATCATGCAAGGCCGCAGGAGCTAGCAGATAGGATTTACTATGACCCGTGGAATGGGCATCCAAAATGATGTGATCCCACTGAAATTCGGGGCCTACATTCCGGATACCACTAGTTAGCTTTCCCAATATTGAAATTTCTGCTATGCCAGGGGCAACGGCAGTAATATTTTTCATAATGGAATTAGAAAAAAACAAATTAGCTAGCGAAGGTAGCTTCACAAAATGCAAAATGTACTCCAAAAGGCACTCTTGCCAATGCCAGTGGGCTAAGAATACGTTTTCTTCTACTTTTTTTTCTTGATATTGAAAGTCCTGCCCCAGGGCGTAGGAAAAAAAGCTACGATCACCAATTTCTACCACTAGGGAGCGCTCACCCTTGTCGGCGAATTCTTGGGCCAGTAGATAAGAAAATGTGGATTTTCCCACTCCACCTTTGCCACTAACCCAGTGAATGTGACATCCCGAGTGCATGCCCCCATCATTGACGCAAAAGCCACTTAAGTCCATGAAAAAGCTTTATTTTTCGCATTAATTCCTTGCAATCAGGTTTTGCATCTCCTAGTTTAGCCGCTTAAAAAGGAGACAGAATGAAGGCAAATCTTGAGAAGCTATCGGATTTAGAGAGAAAGCTAAATTTTACCATTCCCTCTGATTTGGTAAGTGCTAAGTTTTTGAAGGCTTACCAAAGCATTCAAAGACAGGCGGCACTACCCGGCTTCCGCAAGGGCAAAGCCCCGTTGGACATGATTCGCAAAAAATACCGCGAATCTGTTATGAGTGATGTTGCCAACGACATTATCAAAGAGGCCTACATTCAAGCACTCACAGAACACGCACTCAACCCAGTCTCTTTCCCACAAATCTCCTTTGATCAGCTTGCAGAAGACCAGGATTTTCAATTTAGCGCCACACTGGAGGTTCAACCTGAGGTGACCCTAAACAAAGTGGATGGTATCAAAGTAAAAAAAGAGAAATTAGAAGTTAGCGACGAGCAAATTGCCGATGTTTTAAAAAACCTGCAGGATTCAAAAGTAGAGCACAAGGATAGCGAAAAGGATACTCTAGAGAACGGGCTAATTGCCACCATCAATTTTGAAGGTTTCATTGGCGGCGAAGCACTGGCCGGAGGAAAAGGGGAAGACTATCCACTAGAGATTGGCTCCAATCAATTCATCCCCGGCTTTGAAGAAAAGCTGATCGGCATGAAGTTGGGCGAAGAGCGCAAAATCACTTTGCAGTTTCCTGAGGACTACCATGCAAGCGATATCGCCGGCAAAGAGGTGGTCTTTGATGTTAAATTAAATAAAATTCAAGAAAAATCAGTTCCTGAATTAACGGATGACTTCGCTAAGACCATTGGTGATTATGAGAGCTTAGAGGCCCTAAAGAAAAATATTCGCGAAAGCATAGAAAAGCGTGAACAAAAACGCATAGATGAAGATTTTCGCAAGCGTCTGCTGGAACTTGTTGTGGAAAACAATCAGTTTGAAGTCCCAAAAGCACAGGTAGAAGAACAAAAAAAACTATTGCTCCAAGACGTAAAACAGCGTTTTGAACAGCAAGGCATGGGAGAGGCGGAACTAGCCAACTATGCAGAAAAATGGGCCGATGATTTGGATAAAACTGCCAAATTCATGGTACAGTCCGGATATGTCATCAATCACCTAGCTAAAGAAAATGATGTTCAAGTTGGCGACGAGGACATTCGTAAAAAACTGGAAGAGTATGCTGCTGAATCAGGAATTGATGTTGCTCAACTAGAGGAATTCTATAAACAAGGTGACAGCCGCAGCCGTCTATCCTACCAAATTCTAGAAGAAAAGGTAGTCGATCAACTTGCTGAGGCCGCAAACGTTAGCGAAGTTAGCAAAGACAAACTAGAGTCTTAATGGTTTTCAAAGACCTTCCAAGCTTTTAAATAATTATAAGCTTGGAATATCTGATAATCGTTCTTTAAAAGCTTTTGCTTTGCCGTTAGTTTTTTATTGTTATCCTTATCTGACTCTAGCCAAAACAGATCTGAAGGATTGAAGGACTCATATTTCTTTTCGTTATCATTTTTTAAATGACCTTCAATGTCAGCTTCACGCTTTGCCTTAGATTTCACAATGGCTTTCTGAAAGGCTTTTGAGTCCACATGCTCCAGCTCGATATCAGGCACAATGCCCGTTGCCTGAATGGAGGTCCCGCTAGGGGTGTAGTAGCGCGCCACTGTTAATTTTAGACCTGAACCGTCGCCTAATTTAATAACCGATTGCACAGAGCCCTTACCAAAAGTTCGTTGTCCCATAATTACCGCACGCTTATGATCCTTTAAAGCACCAGCAACAATTTCTGAGGCGCTCGCTGAAGCTTCATTTACCAGGACTATAATTGGCGGCTCCTTAAGAGTGTCATCCGGAGTGGCGTAAACCACTTCTTTTTCTTTTTCATTTCGCCCGATTGTAGATACAATCACGCCTTCATTTAAAAATAAATCGGAGATTTTAATTGCCTGTGTAAGCAACCCACCTGGATTGTTACGTAAATCAATGATTAAACCCTTAAGTTTTGCATCTTTTTTAGTGTGGCTATTTATTACTTTTTTAAAGTCTCTATAAGAATTATCAATAAAACTAGTTAATTTGATATATGCATAACCATCTTCCAAATCTGTATATTTAACGGATTTGATTTTAATCCTTGCTCTTTTAACGTGGATAGTAAGTGGCTCTTTTTGTCCCTTGCGGAAAATCTTTAGCTCGACACTTGTCCCAAGCTTACCTTTAATCAATTGCGCCGCCTCAATTAAATTCAAACCCTTTGTGGACTTACCATCGATACTGACAATTTTATCTCCAGCTTTAATCCCTGCTTTATAAGCTGGCGTATCTTCAATGGGAGAAATAACCGTCAAAATTTCATCCTGCACAGAAATTTCCACACCAAGGCCAGAAAATTCACCCGTAGTTTCTTTTTCAAACTCCTTGAATATCTCTTTATTCATATAGTTGGTATGCGGATCCAGCTCACTGAGCATACCTTTGATCGCTCCTTGAACGAGCCTTTTCACTTCTACTTTTTCCACATAATACTCTTGTACGATGTTAAGAACCTTAGAAAAAGTTTGCAGTTCCGTATACTTTTCCTGGGCGTAGGACAAAACCGAAGTGGAGAACAATGAACCTAGGCTAACCGCCACTAAGGCCAAAACAGTCAAGATGCTAATTTTAATGTACTTCATTTTTCTCTCCTTCAGACATGGTTAACGCTCTTGATGGCATTTGTAACCATTTTTGCGGATTTAACGGCTCTGAAAAATGTCTTATTTCAAAATATAGGGCATTCCCCGGAATTAATAAAGTTCTGTCTAAGGTGGCAATCACTTCCTGGGCTTTTATTGTGTCGCCAACCTTGTATTTGCCAGCACGCAAGGGCGCATAGATGCTAAAATAATTATCATCATGCTGAATCACCATGGCTGTGGTGACTTGGTCAATTTTTCCATAATATACCAACTTGCCATCTGCGATGGATTTTACTTCCTGACCAAAATTCCCATCAATCCATATACCTTTAGATAGAAAACGCAACAAACCATCCTTTTTTTCTCCAAAGGTTCGTACAATTCTGCCTTCTATAGGCGGAACTAATTGCCCCTTATACTCAAAAAAACTTTTTACCAATATTTCACGCGCCAGGCTCTTTGTAAGCGTTTCACTTAGTAGAGCCATATCCTCGCCCTGCTCGCGCAATATTTTTAACGCATACATATGTTTATTTTTATCTGATTTTAATTTGCTGACGACCGATTCCTTTGATTTCTGTAAAGACATTAACTCCTTAATTGATTTTTTTATTTCTTTCTTGTTAATGGCGTAGGCAGTGATTTTGGTTTTTAGATCGCTCTTTTTTTCGTTATAGTCTTTTTTCTTGTTAGCAACATCTTGAATCATATAGATATCATTTTCCATTAATGCTTCTAGGCCCTTTAAAACTCTTTCAATTTCATTAGGACTTTTAGAATGTACAATGATTTCTTGTAGGGATGAATCTAAAATTTGCGCAGCTATACGAATGCGCGCCTGCAATATCTTGTTGTTTTGTCGAATCTCTTCTTCGACATTCTCTATATTCTGATTCAACTTACGAATTTTTCTGGTTAGATTATCTTTTCGCTCTTCTAGTTTTTGGATTTTTTCATCGAGATGCTTTACTTGTTTTTGTATTTTGTATAGCTCTGCCAATTGATACCGAACTTGCTTATCTTTCTTAATAAAACTCTGCTTTTCCACTTTGATTTTCTTGGCGATATTCTCCTCGTTGGGAGTAGCAGAAAAAGCTATTAGCACAAGCAAACTAAACATCATAATTATACCGATTATTGGACATTCTAACCAAATGAAAATGAGAGCCTAAAAATGAAAACAATCCAACTAACAGAAACAAAACAGACAAATACATGGCACTAGGAAAAGATATTTGAATTCCTAAAAGACTTAAGTGTTGTACAAACATTTTTTCCATGAGCAATTTAAAAAGCAGACTTAAAACCAAGCTTATTGAAAATCCGGCAAACAATAAAAGCAGAATATTCATATAAAAGGGTGTGAATATGGTTTTATCAGTAGCACCTAATATACTCATAATATGGATTTCTTTACGTCGACTCTCCAAAAGAGTTTTTACCGCATTCCCAATTATAAAGGCTATACTTAGTAGCAAAGCAAATATGATAAACAAAGAGGAATAGGATATAAATTTGGCCAATCGAGAGTACTCATTGATCCATATTTTACCGTATGAAATTTCTTGTATGCCCTCAATACCAATTAAAGATAGCTCTAGTTTTTCTAAATATTGTTTTAATCCGCTAACGCTTGATAGACCGTCCAATACAATTTCAAATCCATTTAAAAAAGGATTCTCTATGCTTTGCAGAGCCTTTAGTTTTGGCATCGCTTGAATCAATTTTTCATCAAATTGCTTTTTGTACTCTTCTTTATCGACAAACCGAACCTTTGCAACACTTTCGTTTTTTTTGATTTGCTTTTCAATTTTCGATATTTGATTTTTCTCCAAACCATTTTTTATATATGCCGTAACTTGCACATTCTGCGTCCAGGCGGAGAATATTTTGTCCAAATTGCTTTGTACCGTAAACAGCGTGAGCAAAATAAACAAACAACAGACAATTACAGACAGTGTCGTGATTTGCAGCCTGGCAGTTCTTTTTAGATTTTCAAATAATTCGTATTGAAAGTTCATAGCTGCACTTCACCTGCTCGCAAATCAATGCGGCGCTTTTTGTACTTTTCAAAGAAACTATAATCATGTGTAGCGATAATTAAAGTCATACCATCTTGATTGGCTTGGTGAAAAAGCTCCATAATTTCCCACGAGAGTTTCGGATCTAAGTTCCCCGTAGGCTCATCGGCGATGATTAAATCTGGCTTATGTACTATGGCTCTAGCTATCGCGACTCGTTGCTGCTCTCCTCCCGAGAGGCAAGAGGCAACGGTATTGGATTTTTCAGCCAGCCCTACTTTTTCTAAAACTTCTTCTACTAGGTATTTTATTTTTCCTGGCTTTTCATTTAAAATTTTCAGCGGTAAGGCCACATTTTCATATACGCTTCTATCCAGCAATAGTTTAAAATCCTGAAAGACTACCCCTATTTTTCTTCTTAAATACGGCAAGTCTGACTTCTTAATTTCACTTAAATTGTAATCTGCTACCTCAATTTTTCCCGAACTAGGAATATCGAAACCCGAAAGCATTTTGAATAAAGTGGTTTTCCCCGCTCCACTCGGCCCTGTTATAAAAGCAAACTCCCCTTTTTCAATATTTAGGTTAATTCCACGTAGGGCATGGACGGGCCCCGGATAAGTCTTGTAGACATGCTGAAGCTGTATCATTTTGATATGATACAAAGACTTATTTTATTTGACCAGAATGGATGAGGTCCAGAATTTCGTAATGCTGCTCTTTCATAGCCAAACGTATAGTCTCTTGAAAGTCTTGCTCTTTGCCTTCCAAAACTCTTTGGTATGGCAGCTTAATTGTTTTGAGTACAGCACCATTTCGATAAATGCGAGTCACCAAATAGGGGTTTTTTATTCCCCAGTCTTCCGTCTGGACGTGGTAGTTTTTGCCATCTGCACTTAAATCGGTGTTAATGCCTTTTTGCAAAGCCCCTCCATTTGATCGAAAACATTGAAGCATTCATTTAAATTTTTGGCAATATTTTCCGATATATATACTAGTGAAAGCACGTCTATTATTTCTATTTTTTATAGCTGCGGGCTGCTCTTCAGAGACTACGGCCCTACAGGGTTCTTGCCAGGTAAATACACCTAGCAAAACAGAGCCATCCTATTGCTCAAATGTGATTGTGCCTGGCGATGCCGTTACCATAAGTGGCACTGCTACCTTCACCAAAAGAAATCTCATTCCTTCTGGTTTGGGTGGCCCCGCTGCGCCCAAAGCCATTCGATTCGCTGAAGTTGCCGTACTTGATAGCGGCGGTAATGTCTTAAATTGTGGTACCACCGACAGCAATGGCGATTTTAGTATCGATATCGAACGCACCAATTCCAATGTTTATGTGGAGGTACGTTCTCGCGCCAACAATGCAAACTTGAAAGCCAGTGTCTTAGATAATCATACCGATGTAAATTATCATGCCATTCAATCCACAAGCGTAATAGGAAATACGAATCAGAGCGTGGGCACCATCAACGCTCCTCATAATGGCAGTCTGGAAGGTGGAGCTTTTAATATTTTGGATTTGATTTATGAAGCGAGCTCTTTTTTAGCTACTGAAACCGCTGGCTGTAGTGGCTCCTTTGCCGATTGCGTACCAGTAAGTGTGGCCAATAAAGTTACGGTATTTTGGCAGAAGGGCTTCAATCCTGCCACCTATTATTGCGCCGATGCTAGCGATACCGTGAGCTTTTATGTAAATGGCTCATCTCGGCTTTATATTGTTGGTGGTGTCAACGGCGATGTGGACAGTACCGATACAGATCACTTTGATGACAATATTATCCTGCATGAATATGGCCATTTTTTAGAAGATGCCTATAGTATATCCGATTCCCCTGGTGGAACCCATAATGGTAATTCCTTACTTGATGCAAGACTTGCCTGGAGTGAGGCCTGGGCCTCTTATTTTGCAGCCAAAGTTAGCGGCGTTTATGTTTACCAGGATACGAAAGGCAATACAGATGGTTCCACTTCAAATCTTATCTATTACAATATGGAGCGCAACTTGCCCGTTCGCGATCCAAGTCCCTCTGCTTATACAGAATTAGATGGAGAAGGCAGCTTTCGTGAGTTTGCCATTGCACGCGCCTTAGTGGATGCCACGGATACTGATGCAAGTGACTTTGACAACGACGGCATAGAAGCTAGCTTTGCTGAAATATGGACAATATTGGCAGGTAGCAATGGTTTTGCCAACTCCTCTTTGGAGCACCGCTTTGCTGGAAATTTCTTTCAATTACATGATAATTTAGCCGGTAGAACCGATATTAAATCTCTTCTAGATACAGAAAAAATATATGACGCCGTAACCTCTGATTTTTTGGATCATTATGCAACTCCAGATGCTGGTGATGGCTGCGGCGATATTTCCATTAGCCCTGGCAATGGCAATGATAAGGCCGAAGACGGCAGTTTTGCCAACTCCAACCAATTTGCTTCCAATGATTTTTATCTAATTGACCATGCAGGCGGCAACCTAAGCGTAAGCATGAACCATGATGGCGTTCAAGACCTGGACATCTATCTTTACGGACCTGATTATACCTATGGAAGTGCCTCTTCTGTTTTAGCAAAAAGTGATTCCACCAGCTCCACTACGGAGTCCTTCAGCACCAATCTAAGTGCAGGAAAATATTTGCTCAACGTTAAGGTGTTTCCCACATTTATTTCTGGTATTTTAAAAACCAGCACGGCAGGCTATTCTGTTTTTGTTAACTCCAACAAGGTGTGCCCATGAAGCGTTTTTACTTAATCTTTTTTGCACTCATCTTAGGAGGCATTTTTTATTTTACTTCGGCAAAACAAACGCCTTCAGCAAAAAGTCTGACCACAAAAAAAGTTTTAGCTAGTAAAGTTCGCAGTGCTTATATGACACATATCCGTGCCTCTGAAGGAGAATATGGAATTTTATTAGAAGCTCGCATTGAGCGACGAGTAGCAGAAAGGGGCTTTTCCTATGAATGGCGCCTGCCGCAACACGTTCAACTTTTAAGTGGAGAGCTATCCGGATACATCGAAGAAGATCAGCAATACATATTTTTAAGTATCGAAGTGGATTGGCAAGAATGGCCTGATAAACAAAAAATGATATATTTGGACATTCATGGTCCCAACCATCTGGGTTATACTGCCGTTTGGTTTCCTAAAGATATAGAGGCTTCAAAAGAATTGGAAATCAAAGGCTTTGATAAACCAAATCTACCAGCGGATTTAAAAATTATGCAATAACCACCTGAATGTCGTCTCGATATTCATCGCGCAAAATGGATTGAATGGCTTGCAAAGTTCCGGCAGTGGAAGCAGGACAAGATCCGCAAGCACCCAAATAGCGAACCATTAAGTAATTGTCCTCTATGGCCAACAACTCAATGTCTCCTCCATCCACTTGCAAAGCAGATCGTACAGTGCGGTCTAATATCTCATCAATCTTTAAAAGCTCTGGATCTTTGGGCTTTGGTTTTTCTTGTGGCTCAGCCGGCTTATCTTGATAATCAGGATTGTGAATGGGCATTCTAGTTTCCAAAATGGCTTTCACCAACCACTCTAAGTCTTCCCATTCTGCCATGCCATCTTGGGTGACGGTAATTACATTTTTAAAAAAGTGTACCGAATCCACATGTGCTACACCCATCAGGTCATGAGCCAGAATATTGTTAAAAGTTTCTTCTTGGTTGTGATAGGTAGACTTGCCTTCACGCTTAACCGGCTTATTCATTACAAACTTTTTTGCGTTGGGATTAGGGGTGTCTTGCACCATAATTTGTAAATCCATTATTTTAACATCTCCACGGCTTTTTTAAGCGCACTCACAAGAGAGTCCACTTCATTTTCACTATTGTAAAAGGCAAACGATGCCCGAGCTAAACTTGGCACATTGTATTTCTGTAAAACCGGCATGGTGCAGTGGTGCCCTGATCTCACGGCAATGCCTTCTTGGTCGATAAGGGTGGCCAAGTCTGTGCCATGCAATCCTTCCACAGTAAAAGCAAAGATCGGCACTTTATTTTTAGCATTGCCATAAATGCGAATATCATGAATATCGGAAAGCTTTTCTTTGGCATAAGATAATAGCTTTTTTTCTTGCTCTTGTATGAACGTAAAGCCGAGGGATTGAATATAATCGATGGCCGCTGCCAATGCGATAACTCCAGCAATATGGGGTGTGCCCGCCTCAAAACGAAAGGGCACCTGATTCCAAGTAGAACCTTCTAGACGCACCTCTTCAATCATATCTCCCCCGCCCTGTATCGGCGGCATCGATTCTAATAGCTCTGCCTTTGCGAATAGAACTCCCAAACCCGTAGCTCCCAGCATTTTATGAGATGAAAACGCTAGAAAATCTACGTCCAGCTTGGCCACATCCAAGGGAAAATGCAAAACCGCTTGTGCAGCATCTATTAGTACTTTCGCATCTACCTTTTTTGCAAAAGCGATCAGTTGCTCTACATCATTCACTGTACCTAGTGAATTGGAAACCCAATTAAATGTGAGCAACTTTGTTTTTTCGTTAATCAGTTCTTCTGCTTGCTTCATATCAAGCTCGCCACTATCCAAAATAGGTATGTAGACCAAATCCAATTTTTTTTCTTGTGCCAACATTTGCCAGGGAACCATATTTGAATGATGTTCCATCTCCGTGCAAACGATCCGATCGCCCTCGTTCAAAAACTTGCGTGCATAGGATAGAGCTACTAAGTTAATGGAATCTGTGGTTCCTCTGGTAAAGACAATCTCATTTTCACTCTTAGCTCCAATAAAATGCGCCACTTTCTTTCTGGCATTCTCATATTTTTCTGTCGCCAAATTACTAAGAAAGTGAATTCCTCTATGTACATTCGAAGTTTCATGGGCATAGTGCGTATTCAAGGCATCAATCACTGCCTGCGGTTTTAATGTCGTGGCTGCATTGTCCAAGTATACCAAAGGCTTGTCGTATACTGTTCTAGAAAGAATAGGAAAGTCCTTGCGTATCTGCTCAAGCAATTTGCACCTCACGCATATGAACGATCTTCTCCTCTAATTTTTTATAAAAATAATTTTGCACTTCTTTATGGTTTATATTTGCCAAGGTTCCTCGAACAAAACCTCTAGCCAACATATCCAATGCCTTTGCAGGATCAATGGCTCGTGCTTGCAGATAAAAGGCCTCTTCCTCTAAAAACCTTGAAATCGTAGCTCCATGACTACACTTTACATCATCTGCGTATATTTCTAATTGCGGTTTTGTATCTACTTCTGCCTTACTAGAAAGTGCCAAATTTTGATTGAGCTGCTCAGCACTAGTTTGATCTGCACCCTTTGCTACAAAAACCCGTCCATCAAAAACATAGCGAGAGCGATCATCTAGCATACCCTTAAACACTTGACGTGAATTGGAGTTTGGAGCCAGGTGGTGAACGCGCAAAAATCTTTCTACATGCTCACTTTTATGCAGCAAATAGGAACCTTGCATATCTAGCTCAATATTTTCACCGTGTAAAAACACATGGACTTCATGTTTTTGTTTTCTTGCGTTTAAGTCTAGAGAAGTAAATTTAAGACTCGTCCCCTCTTCTAGGTGGATGATCCATTTACCATAATAGTCACTATTCTGATTGTTAAGGAGTGCTGTAAGATTTAGCTCAGCACCTGCTCGAACATAAAAAACCAAATTCTCTAAAATTTGTGCTCCAATATTTTCATGTAGGGAAACTAAATCTAAATGAGAATTCTCCTCCAAAATCCATCGAAAACTATGCGCATGCTGCCGAGTGGAATTGTTGGTCAAGGCAAAAGTATTTTTTGTACCTGCCTTTACAGAAAAAGAATTCATTATGTCGCTAGCTGCAAGCGCAAAAAGAGAGTAGTAGTTGGTAGCATCATAGGTTTTATCCATATCCTGCATCCAATCTTCTGCACCAGTTTCAACTTCACGAATTCCCGCAGGTAAATTCATGTTTTCTATGTTTAGATTCTGCATGCGTATGCCGTATTCCACAAAGGACGGTGTATGTAGCGGACTCTCGTGCGCCGAAAGATCTTCTTGCGGCAGAAAAAAGTCTCCCAATTGTGTATAACGCCAATTCTCAAACTTACGATGCGGCTTTTCATGTTGTTGCAAAGCTTGAAATGCGTGCCGAGAAATAGAATTGTTTGCAGGTAAATTAATTTGCATGCTGCTCCCCACGAAGCCAATCATAGCCTTTGCGCTCCAGCTCCATTGCCAAACTAGCATCGCCGCTTTTTATGATTTTCCCCTCTGATAAAACGTGGACAAAGTCCGGCTTAATATAGTCCAGCAATCTCTGATAATGGGTTATTAGCAGTACTGCATTGTTCTTGGTACGGTAGGTGTTCACTCCGTTGGATATAACTTTTAGAGCATCAATGTCCAAACCAGAATCCGTTTCATCTAAAATAGCCAGTTGCGGGTTTAATACTAAGAGCTGCAAAATTTCGTTGCGCTTTTTCTCTCCGCCTGAAAAGCCCTCATTCACTGGGCGATGTAAAAAGGCTGGACTCATCTCAAGTTCGCGCATTTTCTTTAAAACAAAGATCTCAAACTCTTCCTCCGACATTTCTTCTACGCCATTATGTCTACAAACGGCATTGAATGACTCTCGCAGAAAATCAAAATTGCTAACACCCGGAATTTCTACGGGATACTGAAAAGCCAGGAATATACCTTCTCGAGCTCTTTCGTAGGCCTCCATTTCTAAAAGCTCTTTTTGCTCAAAATCCTTTTCGTATATCAGTTTTCCCTCTACATCATCAAAGCTAGGATGCCCTGCAATGACCTTAGAAAGTGTGGATTTACCCGAGCCATTTGGCCCCATAATGGCATGTACCTCTCCAGCTTTAATTTGCAAATTCAAACCCGTTAGTATTTCTTTATCGGCAATTCTAGCTTTTAGATTTTCTATCTTTAACATACGTAACTCCTAACCAACCGTATTCTCTAATTTCATTTCAATTAATTTTACTGCCTCGACCGAGAACTCCAGGGGCAAGGTCTTAAACACATCCTTACAAAAACCATTTACAATCATGGATATTGCCGCCTCGTTGTCGATGCCGCGAGACTGCAAGTAAAACAATTGGTCTTCACTAATTTTAGATGTACTTGCCTCATGCTCAACAGTAGCTGTTTTGTTTTTGACTTCAATATAGGGGTAAGTGTTGGCAGCACAATCTTTGCCAACAAGCATGGAATCACATTGAGAATAGTTTCTAGCTCCCTCCGCACCAGGTAGAATTTTTACCAGACCACGGTAGGAGTTCTTAGACTTACCCGCTGATATTCCTTTTGATATAATTGTGGATTTGGTGTTTTTTCCGATATGGATCATCTTGGTGCCTGTATCGGCTTGCATATGATCCTTAGTTAGAGCAACAGAGTAAAAGGCGCCTTCTGAATTTTCTCCTTGCAAAATGCATGATGGATACTTCCAAGTAATGGCCGAACCGGATTCCACTTGTGTCCAAGAAATTTTGGAGTTTTTACCAATGCACTTTCCACGCTTAGTAACAAAATTATAAATGCCTCCCCGCCCCTGTTCATCGCCGGCGTACCAGTTTTGCACGGTGGAATAACGAACTTCTGCCTGCTCCAGTGCTACTATTTCCACCACAGCGGCATGTAGCTGATTTTCATCTCTTTGCGGGGCTGTACAACCCTCTAAATAATTCACAAATGAATTATCGTCGGCAACAATTAGGGTACGCTCAAACTGCCCCGTTTCCCCAGCATTAATTCGAAAATAAGTCGACAAATCCAGCGGACAAGTTACGCCCTTGGGTATATAACAAAATGAACCATCGGTAAAAACCGCAGCATTTAAAGCTGCGAAATAATTATCTTTATAAGGAACAACGCTGCCTAAATATTTTTTTACCAGCTCCGGATGCTCTTGGATCGCTTCGGTGATGGAGCAAAAAATAACCCCAACTTCGTCCAAGACCTCTTTGTTGGTAGTTGCAATGGAAACCGAGTCAAAAACTGCATCCACCGCTACGCCGCTTATGCGTTTTTGCTCCGCCAGTGGAATGCCCAGCTTATCAAAGGTTTTTAATAACTCAGGATCCACTTCGTCCAAAGATTTTTTCTTTTCCATTTTTTTGGGAGCGGAATAATAACGAATATCTTGGTAATCAATTTTCGGGTAATTTACATCCGCCCAGCTAGGCTCTGTCAGTGTTAACCAGTGCCGGTAGGCATTTAAGCGGTATTCTAGCATCCATTCGGGCTCTTGTTTTTTCGCAGAAATAAAGCGAATCACATCCTCATTTAGCCCTTTCTCGACTTGATCTACCTCTATGTCGGTGTAAAAGCCATATTGATATTCTTTGTTTACTATTTCTTCACTCGCTTTGACATTAGACATTTACAACCTCTTGTATTTTCTCGGGCTCTGTTAATAGGCTTTGCACGGGTATGCTGGATAAAAAGCGTTTAAGCTCTTCATTTAATTTTTCCATCGGACTCATCACATTGCATTTACTTAAAATCGGGCAGTCTTTGTCTTTTATTAGACACTTGACCACAGCATGTCGGCCTTCAATTACCTCCACCAATTCGTAGAGCGATTTATGCGGAAAAACATCCCATTCTATTTGATAGCCGCCGCTCGGTCCTTGCTCCGATCGGAGCCAGCCAGCTTGCGCCAACTTTTGCAGCACCCGCGAGGTAACATCAAATGGAATGGCATAATGCAAAGTGATCTCTTTTGCCGAACACAAATGCGATCTGCCGCACAAATCCAAGTGTTTGAGAGAAATCAAAGCATATTCCAATTTCTTATTTAATTTCAGCAATTTAGCTCCATGTTATGTTGCATTTTATTTGCAAGCTAAATGAGAATCGGAAAAATAGCAATATATAAGTATTTTTTTAACTTATTTGTTGGATATTGCGTAAATCTTGCCAAAACCGCCTCACAATTGACCCGAATACCCCCACTAGACTATTTCAAAGGTGTGAAGATCTACCAAGCCATCGTGGTGTCCATTTTATTTATTTTGTGTAGCATAGGCGCAGCTCGTTTTTATGGATACCAAAAGAACTTAAAGTTTCGGCAACACCCTCTATTGGATCAATTCACTAATTTGAAATTCAGCCCAGATGAAGCAAAATGGCGGATGGATTCCTATTCCCCTTTGCTCTATGTAAAAGAAGAGGACGGTAATTTAATTTTTGAAACTCCCGCAGGACAAGAAAACTTAGATAGCGCCCTAAAATCATCACAAAAAGCTTTTTTAGTTTACATTGTTCAAGATAGCGAACGGATCAATTATCTATTAAATGCTGCTGTGGAAAAGTATGGCCTACATGAGAAAATCATTGTCGCCTCTCGTTTTCGCAATATTCTACGCAACATTCAAAAGATGCGCCCGCGCTGGCTAACTAGCATTAGCCCAAATGAATTATTCTTAAGCATAATACTTGGTAAGTTGGGCTTAGAAAGCTTATCTCCCTTGCATGATAGCGTACTTTTACTCACCGATGAATTCCTATCCCCTGAATGGCAATCAGAATTACCTTTAGATGAACTTGAGCGCAGGAAAATTTATTTGATTGCTCCCACCAAAACATTGCCATTTTACACAAACTACCGGGCGCACCTCTACTAAACCAAAGTCCAGTTCATGCCGCACCCATCTAATGCTAGCAAGCGAGATAAAAAGCCATTAACCTATTGGTTATGAACTACTTGTATGCAGCAGAAAAAATCACAATGGGTCATGGCAGTACCTGGGATGCCATCATGTCCGCCTCCCCGGTGGTACAGCTTACACTTTTATCTTTGGTCATTATGTCAGTGGTCTGTTGGGCCATTGTATTTCACAAGCGCAAAGAGTACCGAAAAGTAGCAGAAAGCAATCGTCGCTTTTTGGAATTTTTTTGGGATGCTGCTTCGTTTGAAGAGGTGGCCCGTAGACTGCGTGACCATAAAGACAGTCCTTTGTGTGAAGTTTTTGAATCTGGCTACAATGAGCTTCTTAAAATCGTAGATAGCAGCCAACAGGAAGCAAAATTTGCCGTAAGCCAACTTGATAACATCGCCCGAGTGATGCGCAACGCAAGTGATGTAGAAATGAATCGTCTAGAAAACCGCCTAAGTTTTTTGGCAACTACCGGTGCCACGGGTCCTTTTATTGGTCTATTTGGAACGGTTTGGGGTATCATGAATGCCTTTCAAAAAATTGGTGCTACAGGCTCCGCTAGTTTAGCAGTTGTTGCTCCTGGTATTTCGGAAGCCTTAGTCGCTACTGCCGTGGGCTTGTTGGCCGCCATCCCAGCCGTTATTTTTTACAACCATTTTAATAATCAATTAGAACGAGTCGAAATGGATTTTTCACAGTTTCAGGCTGATTTTTTAAATATTGTTCGTCGCAACTTTGTAGTGGATTGATATGGCAATGACGCATCCCTCTTCTGGAAGAGGTAAACGCAAAAAAAATATTAGTGATATCAACGTCACCCCCCTTGTGGACGTGATGTTGGTTTTGTTGATCATCTTTATGGTGGCAGCTCCGATGATGCAACAAGGCCTCGATGTGGATTTGCCTGAAACTAAAAATACAGGCGTAAGTACTAGCGAAGAGCCTTTTGTGCTTGTGGTAAAAAAGAATTCACAAATATTCATTGGGGAAGCTAGTGTAAGCGTTAATAATTTGGGAGAAAAAATTGACGCCATTTTTGCCACCCGAAAAAACAAGCAAATCTATATACAGGCTGATAAAAATGTAAATTATGGTGTGGTAGCAGAAGTAATGGGCGAGGTAAGAGCCGCCGGCATTACAAATATAGGTTTAATAACCATTCCCAAAACTGATTGATGATGCCAAATAAACATAAGCAACAAACCACTTTGTATAAAGATTTTCAGTATAGCATCATTTTGCATGTTGCTATCTTAGGTGCGTTTTCCCTTAAAGCTTTTTTTTTCTCCGATGATAGCATTGATTATAAGTCTGCCGTTAGAGTGGATATCATTGATTTACCAGATAAAATTGTAAACAAACCCAAAATCAGCCCCTCACAACCGGAAAAACCAACGCCAGCCAAACCAACACCCGCGCCAAAACCTGTGGCCAAAAAGCCGCCGCCAAAAAAACCTACTAAAAGCGTTGATCTAAAAGCAAAACAAAGCTCCGCCATTGATCGCATGAAAGCACTAGAAAGATTAAAAAAAGAAGAAGAGCTAAAGGATACGCAAAGCGCAGCCCTAAATAAGATTAAGGAATTCAAAGGCAACACTTTATCCAAAGGCTCTAGCCTAGATGGTTTGGTATCCGATCAAGTGAATGTTTATATTGGTGAGCTAGATGCCTATATCAAACAACATTGGAGTTTGCCGCGCTGGCTATCAGAAGAAGCTTTAACGGCTAGTGTGTTGGTTCGCATTGACTCACGAGGCTTTGTTATCTTTCGCAAAATATCGAAAGGGTCTAGCAATCCTGATTACGATGACTATGCGCTAAAGGCGATAGATGCCGCCTCACCCTTTCCAGCACCACCTGCAAATCTAGCCTCAACACTAGAATACAAAGGCGTTACCATAGAATTTGACAACCGGGAGATTTAATATGCGTTTACTACTTCTTAGCTTGATTTTTCTTAGTCCCTCATTTTTAAGCGCGCAAAGCTCTGGCGTTTATATAAAGATTACGGACGCTAAGGTTAAAAAAAGTTTGATGGCACTAACGCCTATGGTTTATACCGGCTCGAAAAGTGGCATGAGTCGCAATCAAAAATATGGCAATAAAATTTTCAACACCATTCAATACAATTTAGAAGTAAGTTCTTATTTTCAATTTATTAAGCCCAGCGCCTATTTAGAAAATACCGCCAAGGTTGGGCTAAAACCAGCTCCACAGTATTCCAATGGCTTTAAATTTAAAAACTGGCAAGCCATTGGCACAGAGTTTCTAACTCGTATTGGTTTTCAAGTTATCAATGGAAATATTGAAATGGAAGCTTATGTTTACTATGTCCCAAAGGCTGATGTGGTAATGGCCAAAAAATACTCTGGCCCCGTAAGTGATGCAGAAAAAATTGCTCATACCTTTTCCAATGACTTGATTTTTGCTCTCACAAAAAAGCCGGGCATGTTTTTATCGAAGGTGGTTCTCTCTACAGATCGAGCCGGCGGAAAGTGGAAAGAAATATTTGTAATGGACTGGAACGGCAAAAACATGCAACAAATCACTCGTCATAGATCCATCGCTATCTCGCCCAATTGGTCGCCGGATGGTAAGGCCATATCTTATACCGCCTTTGCCATGCATAAAAAAACCAAAACAAGAAATGCGGATTTGTTTTATTATGAACTGGATACCAAAAAACGTTATTTGCTATCAGCTAAAAAAGGCATTAACTCTGGCTCTACGTTTCACCCTAACGGAAGAGATATTTATCTAACCATAAGCAACAAGGGCACACCCGATATATACAAAGTAGATAAGAACGGTTCCAATTTAAAGCGCATTACAAGCGGACCTGCTGGCGCAATGAATGTGGAGCCCGATATTTCTCCCGATGGAGATACCATGGCCTTTTCTTCTGATCGCAGTGGCCGACCAATGATCTACACCATGGATCTTAAAACCAAAAAAACCACTCGACGCACTCGAGCTGGTAAGTACAACGCTAGTCCCGTATGGTCCCCTGATGGCAAAAAAATTGCCTTTGCCGGCTACGATAAAAGTCATTTCGATATTTTTATTATGAATGCCGATGGAACCGGACTTACTCGCCTAACTTCTGCCCGCAAAAAAAATGGCAAAATGGCCAACAATGAAAACCCCTCATTTTCTCCGGATGGTAGGCACATTATGTTCGTCAGTGATCGGAGCGGTAAAAATCAGGTTTATATTGTGAATATAGACGGCACCAATGAGAGACGCATCACCTTTGACAACCACAACTACTACCAACCAAAATGGTCGAAAAAATAGGCTGATTGGCACTCAGCCAAAAGATTTTTTATCATAAATCCCAATAAGTTAGCGATTTTTCTGGCAAGTCTTTCCTATTGTTGACCCTGAAAATATTTCAGCGCAATATGTTCGAAAGTTATGGAGAGGTGTCTATGCAACAAAGCGGATCTCTAAGTCGAATTTTCTTAATTTATATTGGAGCTTTTTTGTTGGTTTATTTTTCAGCAGAAGCTAAAAATGAAACAAAAACCAAAAGCGATTCTGCCACAAACCTATGCGAAGTAGCCGGGAGTAAAAAAGTGCAAGCAACAATCAAAACAAATAAAGGCGATATTAAGGTTAAACTTTTTCACAAGCGCGTACCCAAGACGGTGAAGAACTTTGTTGGCCTGGCACAGGGAACAAAAGAATACAAAGATAAGGATACCGGCAAAAAAGTAACGGGCCAATTCTATAACGGCACGATCTTTCACCGTGTAATAGATGGTTTTATGATTCAAGGTGGAGATCCTACTGGAACCGGTCGCGGCGGGCCAGGGTATACCTTTGAAGATGAGTTTCATAGCGATTTAAAGCACAGCAAAGAAGGCATTCTTTCCATGGCAAATGCGGGACCAAATACCAATGGCAGCCAATTCTTTATCACGGTGAAGGCCACGCCCTGGTTGGACAACAAACACTCTGTCTTTGGTGAAGTGATTGATGGTATGGATGTGGTAAATCAAATCTCCAAAGTGAAGGTAAACCCTGTAGACAACAAACCCCTGGTGGATGTAAAAATCGAGTCCATCGAATTTGATTGCCAGTGAGCCTTTTTTGGTAAATTTACAGGACTGTAAAGACAATTTGCGGCCATGCGAGCACTACAAGTGCCGGCCGCCCCTCTAAGTAACTAAAATTATTACTTTAAATATTTACAAGATTTGCGAAACTTGGCCCTATTCTTGTATACCTATTGGGGCATGAAGCAGATCTTTGCCATTTCCCTACTTATCTTCTCTTTTTCGGCACACGCCCAGAACCAGAATTCCCCTCTTTGGCTTGAGAACCTTAGCGAGGAAAAGCTCGAACAAAGCCTAAAAGAAGCTGGTAAAAGACCCATATACATTGGTCTTAACCGTGCCAATGGCGGCAAACTAAACGCGTCCGAGCGTGCCGAGACCAGCAAAGATGTAAAAACGCAAGCGGCAGACTATCGCAATTATCAATACATTGAGCCCGTTTTAAAACAGGACCGTACAAACCGCATTAACCGCTACACCGTAACGGACCCAAGAAACGGCAATAGCTTTGAAGTGGAAGTGAAATACAATCCCGAAAGAGCCTGGCAAGATCGTCCATCCAACTTATTCGATAAAACTGCGATGGATGATTTTGTTAATAAAATGAATGAAAACAATCCCAGCCGAATGGAAAGATTCGATCAAAACGTACGAAGCTTCAGCATTGAAGCTGCAGGTTTTTATTATGGCTTGGGACTACATTCCGTTTTAAACCTTCTAACAGAGGCAGAAGAAAACCCGCAAGCCTTAAGTCAATTTCGCCAAATGTTAACGGACCCCGTATCGTTTGCAAGTTTTATGGCCTTTGTGGCGGCCAATCGAGCCACCCATGCAGGCCTTTCTTCCTTTTTGCTTCGCATCGCCGAAGGTCGAATTTCGCAGGCACAAATACGCACACTCAATCAATTGGTTTTACCGCAAATAGGTATGGCCGCCGGTGGTATCGCCTCTAACATCGTTCATGATATCGCTACATTAATCGGTGGTTGCGGCGAGCGATGGAAAAAAGACCTATTAAACAAAAAAGAAGTTAGCCCGGAAGTCATTAAGTATTGTGATGAAACCTATGAATACTTACTTTCTAGTGACAAGTATTATGAATACGTCACTGCTGTTAGCTCATTACTCGTATCTAACGTAGCCTTAATGACTGGTACATTTGTGGCGGCCAATTCGATCCGAGCTGTTGGAGGCAAATTAAATCTTCGCTCCATGGCAATACCGCTAAAATACCGCATGGCTTTTACACGTCTTCCTATGGCTTATTTATTATTTACTCCAGGTGTAGGAAAAGTAGCGAATCTTTTGGGTCATTGGACAAAACAGGCCATCAACCTAGTTCTTTTCTTCGAAGTCGATGAAGAAATTGTTTACCCCTATTTTCAGCATCGTGTGCAGAAAAATATGGACTCTGGCCCGAGCATGAAAAAGCATAGAGCAGAAATTTTATCGCGCTTAAAACAAGCAGAGTTCAAAACCTATTCTTACGAGCAAATGCCGCAAAACTTACTCGATCAAATAACGAGTTTGTCCGATGCTGAGTCTAAGCCAAATCAAGGCATCTCACCTATGGCAAATCAACCAGGTGCGAATATCGACGTTTTTCAACTTGGACAACCTGAGCTAGTGAAAAAAGGCTTTTTCCACCGATTGTTTACTAGTGGCTTAATTCATTCCGACCCAGATGCAAAGTACAATCTTAATCATGTGAAAAGCATAGAATTCAACACACTATTAGAAGGCTATTACAAGCATAGCAAAAAATGGCGCGATACCATCATTCAAGAATTTCAGACGAAGTATTATAACTGGCTTGGCATGGTCGGCTCTTTTAACTCGGCCGTACAAACAAGCTATGATTTTTATAGTAGTTATTTTGAACTGGCTCGTGATTTGGAACAAGGTACTGCCAACTATGGTGTTTTAAATCAAAAACACCCCCTGCAACATGAAATGTACATGGATGCCCTACGCATGGCTGATACAAATGGCAATACACTTGCCGATGCTTCCGCATTGAATTTGCTTAGTAAAGAAAAGCTTCGAATGAACAGTCTCATGCATGCCTATTGTGCCATAAAGGATTTAAAAGAAAGCTTGGATACCAGCTACTCTAATAGTGTGATGCATTCTCGAATCAACTTTGCCTTTGCGATGAACGAAGGCTATCAGGCAAAGAGACATGTGGATGCCAGCATACGACAGCTTGCATTTTTAAAACCTTTTGTAGAATGTAAAGCGCAAGATGAGTACAAGCTTGGCTCAACCGGCGCAAACATTATCAAGCAACCTCAAATCAGCCAAAAAAATAAAAGCCTGGTTCGCGAAGCACTAACCCACCTTCATTACGCACGACTTCAGGCGGCGGAAATCCGTGACGAGCAAATAACAAACAAATTTGCAAATGTAGCCGAATTATTGGTTGGAGAAATGAACCTACTTGCCATCATGGGCGGCAAGGCGGTCTCCTTTATGCCACTAGATGCTGGAGAAGAGTTTTTACAGCATTTTAACCAAGAGATGTATCGTTTAGATCCTGAGTACGCCAAAGTTTTTGGCGGCCTACCAGGACATTATGTTTTAAAACAGATGGCCTGTGCAGATTCGCAGGAAGCTAATATCCTACACAATACCTGGATGGGAACTATAAAATTTCAGCTCCCACGTTTAACCAATTCTAAGCCCAAAGATCTGTGTGACAACGCATACGTGGCGCAAAACATAGAGCCGATAAAGTATGCCCAAGAAAAGCTCGCACATAATATGGGACTATCTAATATTGTTAAATTTACCTTGCAGGATATGCGGGCGGAACTAAGCGGCTTTGATCAAGTTTCGCTGGATCACTATTGGTTAGAAAATATTGAAAACCAAGTGGACTCCAAATTTGCCGACCTGAACTTAGAATTCCAACACAATGTCGACAATTATCTTGTGCCGAAACTATTACCTAATGAAAATGTGCCGCAAGACATACAGGACTCTTTTTCGGAAATTCCCGAGAACCTATTTACTGCATACAAGAATTCTATAACTACCTATTTTGCTATATTGGAGCCTTATTACTTTTCGCTGCGACAACAAAATCAATACGCCGTAGAAGCGCATCTTTGGATGCAATTGCGAGAGGAGTATATTGCGGCCATCAAGGATATGCTGCAAAAGTTTACTGCTAGAGGTGAAAAGTTGAGCCAACCAGATACTGGTTTGGATGCAGAAACCTACGCCCAAAAAATCGCAGAAGCTACGGAAGCTTCCAATATTGAGGTGGCAGAAAGCTATGGTCGGGTTATGGCGCTTTATAAGAAGTTAAAAACTCTCTTTATCTATCCCGACAACAAACTGAAGCAAGAAACAATGTTTAATCCCAATGACTCAGAAGAATTAACGCAATATAAAGATGATTTGGCATATATGCGGCAAAAGATATGGCCTGATGACCCAGAGCTTTTGCGCTATGAATATGTAAACCTATTAGAAAGGCGCCTAGCTACAGACAAATATGTTGATCAAGCTTATCGAGAAAATATCTCCGAGATTGCCAACCATTATATGCCGCTTAGTCCAACACTCTATAACAAAGATTTTGTTGGGGATGGCATTGTTACAATTCGACAAGTACTGAACCAACTGCTCCAAGTGAGCGAAGACGCCTACAAAATTGCGGAAATGGTGAATATTGCCAGTAAAACGCTTTACAAATCAGCAGATGTTGAGAAAGGCCAGGAAAAACACAAAGGCTCTAGTATTGCGAAGTGATACCGCCTGAAAAAATGATAGGAAAAGGAATTCATCTTTAAATTGGTATGAAAATAGCATAAAAAGTAAACGAAACCTTAGATGGTGGGAATTTTAAGTACAATGAATAAAACTTGTAATTATTACAAAAAGGCAAATGAAATAAACAGAGGGAAGGTTGCTATGAAGACATTTATTTTTCTAGCTGTAGGTATGCTTATGGTTATGGATTCGGCTTACGCCAATCGCAACGGTCGAGTAAGACCCAAACCTATTGAAAATCTGGAAAAGCCCAAAAGCAAAGAAGAAGTGAAAGCTGTTGAGGGACGTAAGGAGCAAAATAACAAAAGAGTGGAAGACTCCTTTGAGCGAATGGCCCGCGATAAGATCATTCAAGTAGTTAATAATTCCGGCCGACACCTAACCAACGTACATGGTCTAATGGTAATCGCTCGAGCCAATCCTAAGCAAAATCTTCCGAAGATGTTGGATTTACTAAATAAGAGAAGATTGGAGTTAGAAGAAAGCAGCTCGACTCTTGCCAACGAAAAAAGAATGGTTATCGAAGAAGTATTCAATATGTACGAAGCTCTAGCTAGCCGTAATGTGAAAGAACTGGATCGCATGCTTGCTGAGGACGCTCGTTTGCTTAATGATTTTGTGCAGGTTTATATTTTAGATCGCGCAACAGTAAATAACAAAAGCAATACATGGCAAAAACGTGGCTTAGAAAATCTAGCCGAGTTTTTGAGAGATGTTGCTGCGAATGCTGGAAACATGGAAATGGTAAGTGTTAACGGTAGAAATATGGAACGCTTCATGAGTTTAAAAACCATGGTGGAAAGACACGGACGATTTACTTACCGTGAGTTCAAAGACAAATGTAAGGGCTAATAATTAAGGTGCCATGTCTAACAAAAAACCCAGCTTGAAGCTGGGTTTTTTTTGCCCTAAAAGTGGCGCAGATTCAATTCTCTAGCGAACTTTAGATCGGTTGTTGTTTGCCGCAACCTTGAACATAAGAAAATACTCAGCGCGCGATAAAATAATATAGACATGGCCGGATGCTCATGCAGGATCCCATCCAATTTGTCATAATCTATTACCAGTATATCGGTTTTTTCTAGAACATTTACATTGGCACTCCTAGGCTCGCCATCTAGAAAGGACATTTCACCAAAATGTGAGCCCGTCCCCAAAGTGGCAATGTCCACTCGATCGCCCTCTTCCGTATTTTGATAGATCTTTACCGATCCAAACTGAATGATGAACATGGAAATCGCTTTATCCCCTTGAACAAATAGTTCATCACCGGGCCCATAGGTTTCAATTTTAGAAATATTATGAATCATCGACAATTGATCACTATTCATATCACGGAACAAATATACTTTTTTAAGTAAGCTCTCTGACATCTAAGCCCCCTGCTTTACTTATTTTTCAACATTTCCATAGTGCGAGCAACGCGCTTTTCAGTACTTGTGACCAATGTCCAGTTTGTTCTAATATCTGATTCATGGTAGCTATAATCTATGCGTGTGTTGATTACTGGGGCAAGCGGCTTTTTAGGACAGTGGGTAGTAAGAGAGTGCCATAAAAGAGACTATGACATCTCTATATTATGTCGCAAAAGCAGTTCCCTAGAAAAGCTTGAAGGCATACCTATCAAAAAAATCATTGGTGATCTTAGCGATAAAAAGACTTTGATCGCTGCATGCAAAGAACAAGATCTAGTAATTCATTTGGCCGGTAAAATTGCCTACAAACGAAAAGAATACCAAAGTATGTGGCAAACCAATGTAGAGGGCACACAAAACCTACTAGATGCCATGCAAGAAGCTACCGTAAAAGAAATGATTTATATGAGCTCGGTGGTCGCCATTGGCGCAAACAACAGACCGCTTCCACTAAATGAAGATAGCCCATACAATATCGCGCATCTAAAGCTAGGCTACTTTGATTCTAAGCATGAAGCAGAAAAACGTGTTTTAAAATACTGCGAAGCCGGAAAGCTTAATGCTGTAATTGTCAATCCCTCCACCATTTATGGCCCGGGGGATGCAAGTAAATCGAGTCGCAAAATACAAATCAAGGTGGCGAAGGGCAAGTTTCCCTTTTATACCTCCGGTGGAGTCAATGTTGTCCATGTGCAAGATGTCGTAGATCTGATGTTTCGCGCCTATGATCAGAAGCTATTCAACCAGCGCATTATTGCGGGCGGTGAAAACCTTCGAATTAAAGAATTATTTACTATGATTGCAAAGGCCAGCGGAGTAAGTCCACCAAAAATCTATTTGCCCAACCTACTTGTTTTTGCCATCGCCTACGTATCGGAATTTTTAGAAAAATTTGGCGCTCGTGGCCCCATTAGTGTTGAAAACGCCATTACCTCTACAAGATTTCATTGGTTCTCCAACGAAAACGCCAAACAAAAGCTGGGAATGAACTTTCAGCCAGCCGAAAAAGCCATCGAAGAAAGTGTAAAGTGGGCGAAAAATCATGGTTATATTTAAAAGACTGACTGCCTATATTGTATTATCTCTTTTAGCGCTAGGGATTTTATTTGTATTGCTATTTGTTTTTCTAATTCCTGATGTCAACAAACTATCCTCCTGTTTTATCACAAGCATGAATAGCGTATCTTTTTGTAATAAGAATCCAGATTACATAAATATAGAAATCGTCCCTGAACATTTTATTGACGCCTTGTTAATATCTGAGGACGCCAGTTTTTTCTATCATGATGGATTTGATTTCTATGAAATCAAAGAAAGTATAAGCAATAATATTTTAGAGGGAAAAAACCTACGAGGCGCATCCACAATATCTCAACAAGTAATCAAGAACGCTTTTTTATACGAGGATAAAACCATTTTCAGAAAGCTTTTAGAGGCAGTGGCCACCTATCGAATGGAGAAAAAATATACTAAGAAACAAATTTTGGAATATTACCTCAATATGGTTGAGTTTGGTGAAAATGTATACGGCCTGCAAAATGCCAGTCAGCATTATTTTCAAAAACCGGCAAAATATCTAAGTTTATTGGAAAGCACCTTCTTAGTTCAACTATTACCTAGCCCTAAGAAGCGAGAGCAAGAGTTTTTGCAAATAGAGAAGGAGGATCGCTACATAGAGCGGATGCAGCAGATTCTTGCAAAACTATACGAGTATGAAAAAATAAGCATTGAGCAAGTTCGCTCTGCACTTATAGAATTACCATTTAGCCCTTGGTATTATACAGAGGCTAGTCAATTTTACGTTGCTGTTGTTGGTGAAGACGAAGACATACTGCTAGAAGAAGAAATGAAAACAGATAGCACAGAGATAGGTAAACCATATAGTGAACAAGATGAGATTCTAAAGGATAGTTTCTAAAAAGATGAATTGCATAGCCAAGGGGATTATAAGTAGCTATTTCTTGCAATACAAAGGGCAGCTTCGTGGTTGGAAAAAAAGTGCCGCTAAATAAAAACAGAGGAATCAAGAAATAAAGAATATTATTAAAATCATTTTTTTGCCAACGAAAGTAGGTGGAAAACAATAGGTTTAGCGAAGAGAAAATTAAAGCAACCGCTGTACCAAGAAGAAGAGCCGGTAAAAACTCAAAAATCGTAATAATAGAAAAAGCAGCGCCAATAATTAAGAAAAACCCCATGATAAAAATAGATTTTAAAACTGCCCATAGGCACGCGGACACATATATATCATTGCTTTTTATGGGCAACATTAAGGAGAATTTTTTGAATTCACTGTCTAATAGAAAGCTACTACTGGAATAAAACGATTCATAGCAGGATATGGACATGGGCACACAAAAAAGCAAACCAATATAGACATAGTTGGCATAGGAATCCACAACAGTAATATCGAACCAAGAACCTAATAGGTAGCCAAAACACAGTAGATATAATAAGGGTTGCACTAAGGCTTCGAATGTTTGAAAAATAAAATTACTTAAATAAACGCTGAAGTTTCTATATATCAAAACACCGGTGGCTCTAGTAACCTTGGGATATATCATAGATCCACCTCTTCTCTGGATTTATGCCGAATCAACAAATCTCGTATATCAGGCTTGCGAATCAATACCTCGTCACTATGTATTAAGCTTAACAAAGACTGAATATTACTACTGTCTTTAATGAAGAGGTAGAAACGATCATTCAGCAGATGATATTCATAGCTTTTTGGTAGCTTGGAAATAAAATAGTCGACCTCGTCTTCACGAAATTTAAACTCAATGACATCATTTGCGAGCTCGGATAGATCGCTTGCATCGTCATATTCATATATTTTTGCATTGGTAAAAATTGCCACCTTGTCCGCAATTTTATAGGCATAAACTGGGCTTTTCGTAGTCATTAGTAGCGCGCTTTCTTGCTTGATATTTTCAATTAGCTCAAAAACCTCTACCAATTCTTCATCATTATAAGCAGAAAAGTCCTCTTCATAAAAAACAATATCTGGTTTTATGATTTTGATCCTGACAAATGCCAACTTAAACTGGTTGATACGGCTTAAATCTTTTGGAGAATTTCCCATATATTCTTCTAAGTCGTAAATTCGAAGCAATTCACTGATACGGTTTTCAATTTGCTTTTTGGGTATGTCATACAGACGGGAATATATGTCCAGATTGCTCAACAAACTTATCTCATTATCAAAGCATGTTGAGAGGTAGCCCAAATTCATTTTTGTACGCTTTAATTCATAGCTTGTGTTTAATCCATTTATAAATAAGTCACCCTTATCTGCAGGCCGCATGGTAGACAAAACTTCTAATAAGGTTTTATTGGCAGAGGCATCATCACCTAAAAAGGCTACTGACTCTCCCTTAGATAGATGGAAGTGAACATCGTTTAGTACAAGATTTCCTTCTTGCTTTTTTGTTAGGCCTCTTGCCTCAAGTACGAATTTGGTCATTTTTTTCTTTTATGTGGATCTAACTCCTTACACCTAATTCTAATATTTTTCGGCGTAACTTCAACCAATTCATTATCACTAATCCACTCCATAGCATATTCTAGCGTTAACGGCTTCACAGGTGCCAAATATTGCTTTTCATCAGAACCCGAAGCACGGACGTTAGTCAGTTTCTTTTCACGTATGGCATTGACTATCAAATCGTTTTCTTTGGCATTTTCACCAATTACCATACCTTCGTAGACATCCACACCAGGCGTTATAAATAAGCGACCACGATCTTCCAAATTGAAAAGTGCATAGGTAGTGGTTTTGCCTTTTCGGTCCGCTACAAGTGATCCTGTTCTTCGATGGGAGATCTCCCCCGCAAAAGGCTTAAATCCCTGAAACTCTGCACTCATCAAACCATTTCCGCGAGTATCCGTTAAAAACTCTGAGCGATAGCCTATCAAGCCTCTAGATGGTATTAGAAATTGCACTCGAGAACGCTCTCCAAGATTTTGCATATCTTGCATAATGCCTTTTCGCGTACCTAGCTTTTCAGTGACCACACCAACAAATTCCTCCGGTACATCCACAGTTACTAGCTCCATCGGCTCGTGCAATTCCCCATCAATAGTCTTTGTCACAACTTGCGGCTTACTAACAAGAAGTTCAAATCCCTCTCTTCGCATCTGCTCGATTAAAACAGCCAGTTGCAGTTCACCTCTACCCATAACCTTAAAACTCTCAGGCGATTCCGTGGGAGCTATACGAATGGCAACGTTGTGCAAGGTTTCTTTTTCAAGTCTTTCCAGAATTTTTCTAGAAGTAACATGATCTCCCTCTAAACCAGCAAAGGGACCATCATTTACCGAAAAGATCATGGACACTGTCGGCTCTTCCACACTAATTCTTGGTAATGCCTCTGCTGCTTCCGGATCGCAAACCGTATCACCAATACTAATTTCATCAATTCCAGCAATTACGACAATATCTCCAGCATGCGCCTCCTCTACAGGAACTTGCTGCATACCAGAGTATGCAAAGATTGCTCGTATCTTTGCCTTCTTTTTCTGATCGTTGGCCTTCAAGCACATAACATCTTGGCCCACTTTTAAACTTCCTCGCTGAATGCGGCCTATTGCCAAGCGACCAACAAATTCTGAATACCCTAGATTGGATATTAACATTTGAAAGGGTTCTTCTTGTTGTACTTTTGGTGCTGGCAATTTTTCAAGAATCCAATCAAATAGTATTTTCAAATCCTCCCCTTTATCATTGGGATCTAAAACAGCGTAGCCATCTCTCCCAACAGCATAAAGAGTATCGTATTCTGCCTGCGCATCATCAGTAGCCAAATCGATAAATAAAGAAAAAATCTCATCATTCACATCATCAATACGGCGATCTGGGCGATCAATTTTATTTACCACAACGATTACTTTAATGTCTTGCTCCAAAGCTTTCGACAACACAAAACGAGTTTGCGGCAAGGGCCCTTCTGAAGCATCCACCAAAATGATCGCTCCATCCACCATATTCAATATGCGCTCCACTTCTCCACCAAAATCGGCGTGACCTGGAGTATCTACGATATTTACCTTTGTATCTTTATAAATAAAGGAGGCGTTTTTGGCCGCAATGGTAATGCCTCGCTCTCGCTCCAAATCCATAGAATCCATCATGCGCTCTTCCGTATCTTCATTGTCTCGAAAAAGACCACTTTGTTTTAAAAGCGCATCGACAAGGGTAGTTTTGCCATGATCCACATGGGCAATAATTGCTATGTTTCGAATGTCCTTATACACAATATTTCCTTGGTTGAATTAGCCGTGACCGCCCATAAGAAAGCCATCATCACTCGTATCTGCTTGCTGTATCCCTTTCAGAGATTGATAAAAACACTGCACTTCCTCTAGGGTATGGTCAACTGACTTTGTTTGAAATAATTTTTTTCTAAAAGAGGCGGAGCCAGGGTAGCCTGCTGAAAACCAGGAAGCAAATTTCTTTAGCTGTATCTGTTGCAACCTTTCATCTGTGAAAGATTCTAAATAGCCTTTTAACTTAGCAAATACGGCCATAAAATCCCTATTTTCAGAGGGGCTACCGCCCTGCCAAATGGCCATGGCATCCTGAAAAATCCATGGGTTTTTTAAGCAGCCGCGGCCAATCATAACCCCATCTAAATTGTATTTTTCCAAACGCTCACAAGCCTGCCGACCACTTAGAATATCGCCATTTCCTAGTATAGGAATTTTGCTTTTGCTTTTTACCTCACCAATATATTCCCAATCCGCTTTTCCCTTATAGGCCTGCGCCCGGTCGCGACCATGAATCGCCACCCAGCTAAGCCCCTCTTGATAGGCAATGTTTGCCAACTCCAATGCATTTCTTTGCTCATAGGTCCAACCGGTACGAATTTTCACCGTCAAGGGTATGCTAAGAGAACTTTTAACCGTGCGAAACATTTGCTCCACCGCTTTTAAGTCTTTGAGTATGGCGGAACCAGCCCCCTTCTTTACCACTTTGCTAACAGGACAGCCAAAGTTTAAGTCGACAAAATCGGCACCTTGCTCCTGGCAAAATCGAGCCGCCTTGGCCACAATTTCGGGACTTTCTCCAAATAGCTGCACTCCTACGGGCCGCTGGCTGTCTTCAAAGGCCATGAGCTTTAAGGTGCGCTCTCCTCCATATTCAATACCGCTTGCCGAAACCAATTCCGTAATGACGAAGCTTGAGCCCATCTCGCGAATGAAGGCACGAAAGGCAATATCGGTAATCCCCGCCATGGGTGCACATACAAATGGATTGTTTTTTAACTGCTGCAATAGACTCATAAAATGGGTTTAGCGCCTGCTTAATTTGAGGTCAATAATTCCTAGTTGAAATGGTAGGATTTGGATGGTGGCCCGGGGCGGATTTGAACCACCGACACAAGGA
>DFOS01000017.1:45297-52242 GCA_002376845.1 Bdellovibrionaceae bacterium UBA3535
GGATTTTCAGTCCTCTGCTCTACCGACTGAGCTACCGGGCCACGAAAAACAGGATGTACCCCTGAATGACAAAAGAGTCAAAAGCTATATCCTGCCGTTCCTGACATGCCTCTGTATTAAGCTTTTTTAAGGTAAAGTCTATAATGACTTTAGCCAGGACCACGAATGGCTCGTAGCAAGCGCATGGTTTGCAAAATATAGGACCACTTGCTAGGTAGATTTTTCGGCCAATTTTGCCTCGTAAAATTATAAAAATCATAATTTATCTGTTCTAGAAGGCGTGAAAACGGGCGGTAATCCCAAAACTTTTTACCCCTAGGGCTACCGCGTTCCGCATTTAGAAAATAACGGGCTGACAATCCGCTAAAAGCTCGCAAAAAAGCATGAAACCTTTTTCGTCGTTTGGCGTAAATCACAAAATGCACATGCTTATCAACAATTTGCCATTGCTGGATTTGAATCGCATGCAGATTTGCTTGCCTGTGTATCAGTTTTTTCAAAAAAGCACGGTGCTTTGAAAAACGAAGCCCTCCCTTTGCCAGGGAGGACTTAAACACCACATGCATTGCAAGACGAGAAGAAAATGGACGCGCCTCTTTGGGATTCGATTTTGTCATGCCGCCACCAAAAGATGTCGCCATCAATCGATTGGGTATCCATTGACTTTCTTTCATGCATACAGCCTAGCCGATTTGGTAGCGATGTCAATTTTATGCGGAGAAACTAGACCTTTGTGGTCTGTTTTTTGAAAATAATTATTTCAGGATTTCTTTGCCCTTATAGGCCATAGGTAGTAGCTCGCCCAAAGTAGTTTGGATATTTTTACCTGATACAGAATAGATATAAATTGGCAGATTCAGATCATCCGTAAACTCAAAAATCCACTGTCGACAAAGACCGCAAGGAGGCGTTAATGGATCTTCTTGCTCGCTAACAACCATTACCCATTCCAGTTCCTTTGCATCACATTGACTTGCCATCTGGCTAATCGCCGTGATTTCAGCACAAACCGAGGCCCCGTTTACCGCATTTTCTACATTCGCCCCACTGAACAAACGATCTTCTCCTTTTGCTTTCACAACAGCGCCAACTTTAAATTTAGAATACGGCGCATAAGCTTTCGCCATAACTTGTTTTGCCAATTCAAAGGCGCTGTTTAAATCATTTGTCACTGCAGGGCCTGCTCTAAGTCTTTTATTAGGTCATCAATATTTTCTATCCCAACACTTACGCGAATGAAGTTATCGCCAATTCCTAGTTCTGCACGCTGCTCCGCTGTGATGGATGCATGGGTCATAATTGCTGGGTGCTCTATCAGGGACTCCACCCCACCCAAGGATTCTGCTAGGGCAAAAATTTTCGTCTTTTCTAAAAAGCTTTTGGCCTCAGATATGCCGCCTTTTATATAAAAGCTCAACATACCGCCAAAGCCACTCATTTGCTCACGCGCCAGCTTGTGTTGCGGGTGCGACTCCAAGCCTGGATACAAAACTTTTTCGACATTTTTGTGGGATTCTAAATATTTTGCCACTTGCATGGCATTTTCTTGGTGTGCCTTCATCCGAACCGCCAATGTTTTGATGGATCGCATGCACAAAAAAGAATCGAACGTAGCCTGGATAGTACCCATGGATTTGGACAGAAAATAAAGTTTATCAGCAATTTCCTTGTTATTTGTAAGCAAGGCACCACCAACTAAATCTGAATGCCCATTGATGTACTTCGTTGTAGAATGCATGACGATGTCAGCACCCAAATCCAGAGGTTTCTGAAAGTACGGACTCATAAAGGTGTTATCCACAACAGAAATAATGTTCTTTTCTTTACAAATAGCTGCAGACTTTTTGATATCTACCAATTTCATCATGGGGTTGGTAGGTGTTTCCAACCACAGCATTTTGGTATTGTCTTTAATTGCCGCTTTTAAGTTTTCAACATCTGATAAATCCACCAAGGAAATTTCAATGCCGTTGTGCTGAATAATTTGCGAATAAAGTCTGTGCGATCCACCATACAAATCGTCCGATAAAATAATATGATCACCAGCCCGACAAAGATGGGCGGCCGTAGTAGATGCGGCACAACCTGAAGCAAAAGCAAAGCCGTAATCGGCGTTCTCTAAAGATGCCAAACAATTCTCATAGGCCTTTCTGGTAGGGTTATCCGCACGTGAATAATCGTAGCCCTTATGCACACCCGGCGAAGATTGCACATAAGTAGAGGATAAATAAACAGGGGTCATGATTGCACCGGTAGTAGGGTCCGGCTCCTGCCCCGCATGAATGGCCTTGGTTTCAAAAGACATTTCTTTCCAATTCATAACTTACTCCTCAAGTAGATGGTTCTCACGCATCCAATCATCGTTAAATACTTTACTCAAATACCGGTCTCCGTTGTCACACAAAAAAGTTACAAAGTTTTTTGGCTCTTGAATTTTTTCGGCAATTCGAAAGGCGCAACAAAGTGGGGCTGCTGAGGAAGGTCCAACAAATAATCCCTCTTTATTTAGAAGCTCGCGGCAAAGCAGCATCGCCTCTTTATCCGTGAACTGCATACTATCATCAATGTATTCAAAACGCACATTTTCGGGTAGCATATCTTCACCAATCCCCTCGATTAAATAGGGCTTTGGCTCTTCGCGGATTTCCTTATAATGAAAAAGATCATGCAAAATGCTGCCCACCGGATCTGCCAAGACGATTTTTACATCTGGTTTTTTTTCTTTTAAAAATTTTCCGCAGCCAGAAATGGTACCGCCGGTTCCTGCCCCATGAATCAAGTAGTCCACCTTTCCATCCAACTGCTGCCAAATCTCTGGAGCTGTAGTTTTGTAGTGGGTTTCAAAATTGTCCGGATTATGAAATTGGTTGGCATAAAAAGAATTTGGCGTATCGGCCGCCAATTTTTTTGCCACGGAATAATGCGACCTAGGATCATCGGCGGCTACACCTGTGGGTGTTAAGATCACCTCTGCACCAAAGGAGCGAATCAAATCAATTTTTTCTTTCGACATTTTTTCTGGCATGACAATCTTACAGCCATAACCTTTCACTGCAGCAATTAGTGCCAAGCCTATTCCGGTATTGCCGGAGGTTGCCTCAATCACAAGGCCACCTTCCTTTAAATCCCCTCTTTGTTCCGCTTTTTCAATCAACTCCAAACAAATACGATCTTTCACACTGCCACCCGGGTTAAGATACTCGGCCTTTGCAAAAAAACGATGTGGCAAATCGGGACGGATGTTTTTTAATTCTATCATCGGCGTATTGCCAATGAGATCTAAAACCGATGAGTGTACTTGCATATTCTCTCCCCTAGCGTGAACACTATAAGGGAAAGCCTTAAAATTGCATCATTTTAGTGGGAATTCAGTCCGATCTTTCCACTTGAATGCTAAAAACTTAAGCCGTTGTAGCACCAAATTGACAGCAAAACGAGATAGAAGCTGAAAATGGCCAAATTGCCTTTTCTGACCATAGCTATTAAAGACTTTAAGCCAATGTAGCCAAAGACGAAAGCAGATAGAAAACCTACTAAGTAAATTGATAAATCCTGTAAATGCCATGGGCTGCGAATGAGCATAATTAACATGGCCCCAAGAATGGCCGGAATCGCAATCAAGAAACTAAAAAGCGTCGCCGTATCCTTTCGTACATGTAAATACAGACCGGTTGCAATGGTCAGTCCCGACCGACTGATGCCAGGGCAAATGGCGGCCGCTTGTGCCAGACCAATTAACAAAGCTTTCCAATAAGAAAGACTATCCATGCCATCAAGCCCCTGTGTCATATCAAATACTTTACGGTTGTCCTTTGCCTTCAAAGTGAAAAACAAGACAATGGCAGTAAAGGCAAAGGCAAAGGCTACGCCCTGCAAATTGGAAAACATGGATTCAAAAAAAGATTTAAACAAGAGCCCCAAAATTGCTGTGGGCAAAGAGGCAATGACTATGCACTTTAACATCTTTATGGATGCTTCATGACGAGGGCTCTTTGCAAAGATAGGACTTAGGGTTTTGCTCAAACTGTCTTTAAAAATAAGAACGATGGCTAAGAGGGTGCCAACATGCGCCACCACATCAAAAAATATATCATGTTCTAGCTGACCAAGCAGTTTTTGAAAAACCACCAAATGCCCGGAACTGGACACCGGTAAAAACTCCGTAAGCCCCTGAATAAAACCTAAAAATATAGCATCAATCCATGACATAAAATCAGTTTAATTAGCTTTTATTTAGAAATCACTGAATAATTAGGATTTTCTCACCTTGTATGCGCAGTTTTGATTTACTGGTTGGTAAATTCAATTCCCTAACAAAGCGTCCTTCTGCATTCTCCCACTCCACCTTCAGCTTAGAACCTTTTCTTTGCCAATTCACCGGACCATAAGTCCAATCGCCATCCCCCACTCTACTACGAATACGAAACCACTTGTTAGAACGAATGCTGATACTGTGGGAGGAAGCATCTAAATGCTGCGTAAAGGAGTTTTTTGGCAAAGCGAGCAAGAAGCAACATACGAGGGAGGCCGCCAAAGGCAATAATTTAAATAGCCGCTTCGCTTCTACTATGTATTGTGTGCATTTGTATTCTTCCTGGTTGCACCAAAACAAGCTCTTTACTTCTTGCAAAGCGGCACTGGTATCAATGGCTTTTTCGCTTGCTGGTTTAGGAAACATCAGGCCTAATGCCATAAAATCTGTAGCCAATCCCTGATGCTGGCCCAACTTATGTTCATCAGGCATATAACCAGCCGTTCCACATTGCTTGTATTTTTCTTGATAGTGGTTGGCAAAATCGATGAGTTTAATTTTACCATTTTTATCCAGCAAAATATTCTGTGGAGCAAAATCACCGTGAAACAAGCCGCAATCTTCTAGCTCCAGCAAGGCGTCCGCTAGTTTTTGTCCTATATATAACTGTAGATTTTCACTTAATTGTTGTTTCATTAAGCAAGATAGACGCAAACCATCAATATATTCCATCACCAGAGCTGTTTTACCGGCTATGTTTTCTAGGGCATATGCCTTCACGACATATTTGCTTGGAATTTTTGTAAGCACATCGAATTCTTGTATCAATTCCTGGATAGAGTTCCCATTTTTTAGAAATTTTATGGCAACCACATCCTGCATTAAGCCTGACAAAGAAAAGCGCTTAGCTCTATAAACGATACCAGTGCTTCCCTGTCCAAGCTCCTCTAATATTTCATAAGATTTATTTTCGCCCTTGAATCGATTCACCCCCACCCTACATACAAATGCAATGCCATTATTTTTTAGCTTGCCGATAAAAGTAATCTTCCTTTATTTGATGAATTTTTTTCCTGCATTTAGGCAGCAATTGCCAATTTTGCTTGGTCAGCCATTTGTAATTTTTTAATATCCATACTGCAGAAGACTCCATCTTCTTCGCACATCTTGTGTCCAACTCACTTCTTTTGACGGGCATGACCTCTACATATGCCAAACAGGACTGAATGTACGCTTTACTGATATAATCCTGTCCATAGCAAATGTCTTCTTGCTTGAGCAAGTTCTGTAAGCGATGTACCTCCTCTAGACTTTGAGCCCGGCTAACATCGATTTGTGCGACTGCATACATATAAAAGACAAAAATCATCATAATGACTCCATAAATTTTTCGATTATTGGTCCAAATAAAACCATTAAAAATGCCGGCACTTGCAGAAACATCAATGGCAACAACAAACGAAACGGGAGTTTTGCAATAAAAGCATCCATTTCGATTTCGGATAATTTTTCCGTATTTGCAATCCAAGAATTTAGTGAGCTATCAATGCTTTTGCCATTTAAAGAAAACCAAATTAAATCCATGAGTGCCGTAGTATTAGGGCTAAACTGAGAGCTGACTTGCATGGGCTGGTTCTCCAGCCAATTTTGATACAAATGCATCACATTATCATGCAAGCCCCGATCCTGCATACGCAGGTAATCTTTAATCGTCATTGCCATAGACCTTCCTGCCTTTAGATTTCTTTTTACATGATAGGCAAGCTCAAGACTTGGCTTTATACTTTCCATCGAAACGACCTCATAATTTGTAACATCCATAGAATTGCCAACAACATGAACGGCAATGCCATGAACAAGTAACGAAAAAACAAATTCTTATCCACAAAGTGGTATTGTAAAATGGCTATAACAAAAAACATGCCAAGCATTAAAAGACATTGAAAGCGTGCCTGAAAGCTGATTTGTCCGGACTTATGTCGAAAAATGGATTTTTGTTTTTCTTCCATCCAAAGTGTTTGCAGGTAGTCCGAAACACAATGAGGTTTATCATGAATATAGCTTAATTGGCGCAAAACATGCTGTTGAAACACCGAAAGCTGACGCTTTTGTGGGGAAAACAACACAAATTCATCATATATGAATGCGTTTTGTTGCATAAACGCATCACTTTCTAGACGTAATTGCTTAATTGAAAAAGAAAAGCTTTGTTGATTTTGTATTTTTAAATTTAATTTTTCCAAAAAATGCAGATAATCCTCTCTATTTTGGTTATTTCGAAGGTAATTTTTAACTTTTGGCACGAATAATCGTTGAAAGAGCATGAAAATGATAAAAACAATTAGGCATAAAAGACTTTTAAAAGAATCAAACGAGTAGATTATTGCGATTATCAACGCAAAAACGCATGAAATTGTGTCTTTCATACAACATTTAAGCAAAATCCGATATGTAACCACAAAAACGGATATGTTTTTTATAAAAGTAGAAATAAACGTAAGTAGCATCATGAAGTGATTCACTTGCAAAAAAAGTGCTAAAGTAAAATCTTTTTATTGACGATCCTATAATCAGAATGACAATCTTTAAGTAAAGGCATCATAGGGATGTTTATTAACTTATCTCATCCATGGAGGAGAGTTATGGCAAAGAAAAAAGCAACAAGAAAGAAAGCTACTCGCAAGAAAGCTACT
>DFOS01000028.1:0-70511 GCA_002376845.1 Bdellovibrionaceae bacterium UBA3535
GATTAAGTCGTGACTAGTTCAAATAATGTGTAAACTATGTGCCAGGAAGTACACTAGTCTTTTACAGCTCTCATATGTTTTTCAAGCCAACCAGCAATTTCATCTAAGTCTATCTTCTTTTTGATGAGATCATTGATGATAAACGACTCCCCGTTGTCTGGATCTACTTTTAAACGATAACCATTCATACGCAAAAAAATAGCGGTGGTAGCAAAAGCAAGTCTCTTATTTCCATCAATAAAAGCATGATTTTGTGTTAAACTTTGCAGTAAAGCCGCCGCTTGTAGGGATAAGGTTTTATAATAACCAGTTTGTGGGCGCTTTAAAGCGCTTTCAAGTAAGCCCAGATCTCGCACGCCTCCTTGACCACCAAAGCGCTCAATTAAACGAGAATGAAGTTCTAAAGTCTCTTGTAATGTTGGGTATAGAACAACTTTCATTTAGCCAAACGCTTTAGAAGCTCTTCATTATCATCCAAAACTTCATCCATAGCGCTACGAAATGCAGGGCGTATTCTTGCGCGCTGTAAGTACTCAGCTACCGCTTCGCTAACTACGCTGGAAATACTTCTATCTGCCTCTTTCACATAGGACTTTAAGTCCTTAAGCACCTCTTCATCGATTTGGGTGGCAAACTTTTTAGCCTTCATATTGACTCCTATAGAAATCATACTATCATGACATTTCATGAATTGTCAAGATACGAGGTCTATCCGCCATACATTGCCTTTGATAGTTCTCGATTCCCCCGCGATCTCCTACGTAAAAAAGCCTCAATACTTAGATATTAAATTGAGAGCTAACGTCATTGCTTGAATAATCATATCTGTTTGTAGAAGCCTCCCAAAAGAGGGTACTAAATTGAAAAAATCATTCATTTTTATACTCAAATTTTTCAGTACAAGCATAAGTCATGCATATGCAAGTGATCCAGCAGCGTGGAAAGATTCTTGGTTTATCCCTACAATCTAATTCCCGTATGCAAGTCATCACGAATCCAGCCGGTTAAGCTATAACGATCCGCTTTCACTTCTTTCACCTCATGCTCCAAAGAACTGTCGAAAACAACAATGCTACCTGCCTTTGGCTGAATGACTACTGGCTTGAGATCTTGATCATAAAGCACCAAACTCCCCGAACCCCTTGCACAGTCACTTAAATAAATCACACAGGTTAAAAGACGTCCTGGCTTTACCGAATGGCGGTCTCGATGTAGCAAGTAGCGATCACCTACTTCATATTTTGTAAGGTGACATTCAAACCTTTTTGCCGGCATATACAATTCTTTTCTAACAATCTCTAGCAAACCTAAAAAAACTGCTTGCATGATTTTCCCAGAATCTGTCGTAAAATCATCTACCCAATATATTTTGTCCGAGCGAATCTCTTTGATTTTTTTCTTACGCTCACCTTTGCCAATGGCTGCAGGCCTAAGCAAAGCCTTCTTCTCTGCCGATTTTGCAGCAGAAAGTAAAACTTCCACCTCCTGTGCAGATAAAAAATTTGAAGCACGCCAATAAAAGTCTTTGGTATATTGTGATAGGAATGATTTTAAATGCTGCTCCCAGAAATGCACAGCCCCTGCCCTAAATATAAAATACTTTTGTGATCATGGAGGGATATAAGTTGTAGTTTTCGCCTCTAAGTCAATAGAAATTGCTGAACTTATAAGAAATCGACGAAAAAGCGATTGCTGTAATGCGTTTTTTACTGATTCCTATAGCAGAGTCATCCTATGATTTTCGTGCAAATGGATTGCAATTACTCAAGGAAGGGCGGGTGAAATGTCTAAATTTCTCATCTTAATACTATCAATAGCTAGCACTACTGCGTTCGCATCTCAATCGATCCGCGAATATACAGCTGCTTATTATTATCAAAGCAAAGACATTAGCTTAGAAAAAGCTTTACAACTTTGCCAAAAGAAAATGACCGAAGTTTCTCTTGCACTACAAACAACTGAAGTGGATGTATATTCGTCAGAATGCCGCGAGCTCTATCATTCTCTACCAGGCGATGAAGTCCACGGTTACTCGGCAACATTTTTACTTCGCTTTCCGGGAGTTACTTATATTGATGAATTTGAATTAGAAGTTGGCCCCCGGTGTGAACTGGAGAAGGACCAGATTCTTCATCGAATTCGCAGCGCTGGCATTTCCGTTATCCAAAGTCAGTGCGACAAGCAAGCTCTAAAGCTCGACTACCTATTTGAAACCGGCAAAGATATCGCAAAGCTTGGTAAAATCATGGTTTATAAAAACCAGGAAGATTGCCAATCTGCAATTTCGCAAGTCAAAGCCAGTTTAGCTAATCTGAATTCCTCCGTAATTCACGCACGCTGCGCCGATTTTGAATACAATAAGACGCAACTCACCTCTTTGCAGCTTTATTATATTTCTAACAATCATTATGGGCAAAACACCATCATGTTAGAAGATTTAGATGAAGGGCAAAGCTGCAGCAATACGGCAAAAAACTTAGCCAATTGGTCACAGCAAGACGAAGTCGAGCCAGTTCTTACCTCTTGCGTATATCACGGTGGAAAACTACAAAGACAGCTAACGTATCTTTATGAAGCGCTGGATCCGGTTAGAAGCCAAATGTCTGCGGCCTATAAAGATGCGGCTAAGTGCCAACAAGTTCGAGAGCAAGTAGCAACGGCCATGGAAAAAGACTATCAAGTACTATCCTCCCATTGCTACAAAACAAATACTAAGAGCTATCGCTACATCATACATTATTTAAATATTTACGATTTCACTAGAAGGCTCGATCAGCTCTAATTTATTTTATTATTTCTATCGGCGCACCTTTTCAGGTGCGCTTCGTAGTGATATATAATGGATTATGGTGACTGATAATATACTAAATATACCCATCCAAAGTTTAAAGACCCTACACAAATCGTTAAATTATATTCGCACTGCCAAACTATGGCTACAAGTATTGATTGCCATGTTTTTGGGGATTGCCTGCGGCTGGTTGCTTAGCCCCTCTATGGGCCTAGTTTCCTCTAGCACTGCCGATATTATGGGGGAGTGGCTAGCTCTGCCTGGCCGCCTATTTTTAGCATTGATCCAAATGATAGTTGTGCCCTTAATTTTTACCTCTATTTTACAAGGGATTGCGGCAGCCGGAGACATCAAGAAGTTAAAGAAAACTGGCTTGTCGGCTACCTTTTTCTTTATGTCCACCACCGTTCTGGCAGTAATCCTGGGCATCAGTGTGGGAATCTTTTTTAAACCAGGGCAATACATCGATACCGAAAAAATCGTGCAATCCGATACTGCGAAGGCAAAGATTGCTGCGATCCAAGAGCAAAGCGCAAATCAGAGCTCGGCCGAAGATGTGAGCCCATTAAAACAATTGCCAGCAAAATTTACGGGCATTTTACCTAAAAACCCCATACACTCCATCGCCCAAGGCGATATGCTACAAATCGTTATTTTTGCCATCATCTTTGGTTTGGGCATGCTGCTACTTAAGCCCGAATCCGCACGCCCAATTTTAGATCTTACAGGCTCCATACAAGAGGTCAGTATGCAGATCGTAGGCATTGCAATGAGCTTTGCTCCACTTGCGGTTTTTGGTTTGCTCGCCCAGTCCGTAATTACCACAGGGCCAGAATCGCTCTTGGGTATCGGCATCTATGCCCTTGCCGTCATTGGTGCTCTAGCACTGCTATACATTTTCTATATTTTCTTGGCTTTTGCCCTCGGAAGAGTCTCTCCCATTGTTTTCCTTAAAGCGATTCGTGAGCCCACATTGATTGGTTTTTCCACCAATAGTTCCGCGGCAACCATGCCCATCACTGTTAAAAGTGCAGAGGAAGGATTGAAAATCCCCACCTCCCTATCGCAATTTGTGATCCCCCTGGGGGCAACCATCAATATGGGTGGTACTGCTTGCTATCAAGGCCTTACCACACTCTTTATGGCACAAATTTACGGTCTTGATCTATCCATTAGCGCACTAACAGCCCTTATCGTCACAGCCGTAGGCGCCTCTATCGGAACCCCGGCTGTCCCTGGAGTGGGCATCATTGTTCTATCTGGAGTGCTCAGCAGCGCTGGCATCCCGCTAGCGGGTCTACCACTCATATTGGGTGCAGACCGCATACTGGAGCGTTTTCGCACCAGCCTTAATGTTACGGGGGATTTGGCCGCCTGTGTGGTCTTAAACCGCTTTATCAAAAGCCCTAATGATAAGACAGATGGCTAGCGAGCTTGCCTTCTTTCGGAGGTTTTTCTTTTGCGCTTACCGTAAAAGGCCTTCTTCTTTTTCGATTTATGTTTTTGACCTGTTTTATGTCGAAAGCCCTCGCCTTTTTCTACCGGCACATCGAGCATGGCATCGGCTATATCGTACTTCTTTACTAGCCGATTCCAAGCTTGGCGCTCTCTTGGTGTAACAAAACTAATGGACTCACCACTAGCACCATTTCTTGCTGTTCGGCCAATTCGGTGCACATAATCTTCATCTTGCATGGGCAAATCGTAATTTAAAACATGTTCCACATTTGGCGCATCCAAACCTCTAGCGGCAACATCAGTGGCACATAGAATGCGGGTTTTGCCATTTTTAAAATTGGTAATGGCACGCTTTCTTTGCCCCTGCGTACGATCCCCATGAATCAAATCCACTGCCAAATTGTAACTAGCCAAATACTTTTTTAGCTTGTCCGTACCGTGCTTGGTTTTCAAAAATATAATCATGGAGCCTTTGCGCTCATTGATTTGATCCAAAACTAGGTCCATCTTTTTATCTGCTTTTACTACAATTGCTGACTGATGAATCGAAGCAACTGGCAGGGAGTTGTTTAGCGAAATATACTTAGGATTGGATAAATATTTAGCGGCTAAAGCTTTCACCTTCTTATCCAATGTGGCTGTAAAAAAAGAGGTCTGTCTTTCGGTAGGCAGATACTTTAGGATTTGCTCCAACTGCGGCGCAAAGCCCATATCAATCATGCGATCCCCCTCATCTAAAACCAGCTGCTGCACTTTATGAATTTGTACAGTATTGCGTTTTAGATGATCGATCAGTCGACCAGGAGTCGCCACAATAATGCGCGGCTTGTTTTGTAAGATACGGAATTGCTTGCGAATGTCTTGCCCGCCTACCAATAGGGCCACACGCATTTTCTTATCGCCTTCTAAGAGCTTACGTAAAAAGTCTGCAATTTGCTGTGCAAGCTCCCGCGTGGGGGATAGAATCAGTCCCTGCTGTTTTGGAGACTGAAGAAGCTTCTCAATCATTGGTAAGGCAAAGGCAGCAGTTTTGCCGGAGCCAGTTTGTGCACAGGCAATCAAGTCACTGCCTTCTAGTAAGATCGGTATAGCTTGCTCTTGGATTTCTGTGGCCGTTGTAAAAGACATCCTCTCTAAGGCATCTTTTAATAAATTGGCAAATGGATATTCTTGAAAATTGGTCATGGATTCTTCCTTTTTTTACCTCGAAAAAGAAAGATGGCTAATTCCAATTTTCCTTACGGGATAGGGCTATTTACGCGTCGCATCTACGCCTGTCAACAGCTAATCTGCTGCAGGCTTATTTTTGCAAAATGGCGGCAAAAAAAGAATGTAGCCCCTTTATATCTAATTATGAGGATCCTTCGTTAGCGAGGCCAACTTGATGCCATAGTAGTAGTAATTGTCGTCTTGCCGACCCCTGACCACTTCTCCTTCAAAACTAATGCTTTTAAATTTTTCATCTCCGATTGTGCCCTGAATTTGCATGCCAATTTTTAGTTGCGGACCGCTACCCTTATCTTCTTGGAGCAGGAGACCAAACTCATTGTAATTGAGCACTTCCAATATTTTTTCTTCTGAATTTAAGAAAATATGTACTGGTATATGGGCAGCAAAACGCTTGGGTCTTTTTTGCGTACCGTATTCTTCTTCTAGGTACTTTGTCTCCACTGGCTTTTGCCTAGGCACTTGCCATACTTTTTTCGAATGAAGCTCCATGGCCGTAAGTTTGCCCTGATACACGCAGCCTGTATCCAGATTGATGCGATTCTTTTTAATTTCTACATCTGCAACGGGGCTATGACCATGTACAATTAGTTTTCCCCAATTGTGATCACTGTTTAAAAATGGCTTTCGAATCCAGATCATCTCTTCTGCATGCTGATTTAAATCTAGTTTTTGCAAATCCATAACCGGAACCCCGGCATGGACAAAGAAAAACTTTTTTGTCTCGTAAAAGTATCGAAGGTTTTTGAAAAACTGCATATGGGATTCGGGAATCTGAAAGCCCTTAGCATCCTCTGAGTAGCTAGCAAGAGTGGCGCCACCGCCGTTCATAATAAAGAGTGCCGCATAAAGCGAGCTGGGATCTTCTAAAAAATCCAACATCATGGCTTCATGATTGCCCTTAAGACAAATGACATGGCAGTGCTTTTGTAGATCCAATATGCATTCAATTACGCCTTTAGCATCCGGGCCGCGATCCACATAATCACCTAAAAAGACCACCGTACTTTTATTTGACAGTGGGAGTTTCTGCAAAAGCGCTCTCAGCTCCTCTGCACAGCCGTGTATGTCGCCAATAGCATAAATAGGATGATTTTTACGAAACACTGCACCAGCTTAAAAGTATTCAAGACATTTAGCAAGCTTAGGGAGACTAGTGTTCGACCTTCTTTCTAAGACTTTTTATTTCTCCGCGACGTTTTTTCTCTTTAAGGCGTTTTTCTTTTTGCGCTGCTTTGGGCTTGGTTTTTTTGCGTTTTTTCTGTGTTTTGGAGGCCTGGCTTAGAAGTTGCTTTAACTTATCCAAACAATCCTTTTTATTCCGATCTTGGCTACGGTATTGATCCGAATAAATATGAATTTCACCACGATCATTTAAGTGTTTCGCTAAACGCATACTAAGATAGTCTTTTAAGATTAAGTCCATGCTTTTTGATAAATCCAAACTCCATACTAGATGGACCTTTGTATTGGCTTTATTTACCTTTTGGCCGCCAGGCCCGGAACTTCTCGCAAAACGAAAATTTATTTCCTGCATGGGAATCTTGATTTTTTCATTTACATACAAGTAAGCCAATAAAACCTCTCCACTTCATCCTACCAAGAGGCATTGCAAAAGAGTATAGGTTCTAACAGGAAATCATTATGAAATTAAAATTTCGCTAGCAAACTGGTAGCAAACTTAGTATCTACGCGCTCCTTGGCGTCCACAGGATCATTATTGAAATTGTACAAATAAGAAGTTTTTAGACTTAAAGTATTAGTTAAGGTCACCGCAAGTGAAGCCTCTGCATTGATAAGGTAGTCATCCGAGGACTCAAAACTTTGAATATATTCTGCCCAGACTTTACCCTGCATTTCTTCACGAAACTTATATAGCCCCTCTAAATACAAACGCGAACGCGTAGTCTTTTCACTTTCTAAAGCCGTCACAGTCTTATTTTCCACCACATACCGCAAACCTGCTTCACTGAACGCAGTATAAGTATCCGTCTTCATCAGAAAGCGTTTCCAACCAGCATCCGTATTGTAGCGCCTTGAAAAACCGGCAAAGCGATCCGATTCCACCAAATGACCTAAAAAGACATCGTTTTTCTCATCCAAAGTATGATCGTACCTCAGGAGCACACGCCAGTTCTCAGCATTCGTGTCGCTTTCACTTTCACCATAGGTATAGAATAGATCTAACCGCAAACTTTCTTTTTGAAACGTATAGGTGTTTTTGGATTTTACATCATAGGTTTGCAATTCTGTATTTCCACTTGTGGAGAGCAAGGCTAGCTCTTCTTCAAATTGAAATTTAGCATGGGCATAACTAGAAGTGAGCAGTGCAAGAAGTATTATGTATCGCATGCAGAAAGATATAACGTAGGCTTTAGTAAATTTCCACGGGGATTTGAAAATAACACTGACTAAGAGACAAAGCGTCATTTACATGGAAATGCTTCGTGGAATGCATACCTTGTGCAAAATTATCACTGACGATTTTACAAGACATCAATAAGCGCTCGGATTGAATCAAGTCTATGCCTAGTTCCATTTTTTCACGAAATTCATCTTGCCCCAAAAGTCTTTTATGTCGTTCTACTGCAAAAAGCTTGGAGATTTCCTCACGCCGCCTTTGTTCCATTGCAAGCAAACTAGGAAAATCTTTTTTTTCAAAAGAAATTTCCAATCCCTCTTTTGAGGGCGCAAATTCTACTGCTTTATCCAAAATCTCTGCATTTAAGTCGCTTACCGATAGGCCGATCGATGCGAGATACTGCTTTGCATAAGAGTCATAGGGATCCGTATTTGCAAAAGTCATGAATAGAACTAATAGGGAGAACATACTGACAATCTAATATATGCCTATTTATTCGGCAAATAATGGGATTTTATTTGCAAAATTTTCCTGAATTGCCGCATTCTTCTGTGGTTCATAGGAGACGTATTGGCTCGCTTAGTCTTTTCTTTCAAGCAAATGGGACCTGGGCTTATCTTAGCTGGAGCGGCGGTTGGCGTATCGCACCTGGTACAATCAACACGCGCCGGTGCTTCTTATGGCTTAGAACTTCTGCCAATGATCTTGCTTGCCAATATTTTAAAATTTCCCTCCTTCTATGCGGCACCTTTGTATGTAGACCGATACAAAAACGATTTGATTCACGCCTATGAGCATATATCCAAATGGCTTTTGGCACTGGTGGTTGTAACCCTGGTATCCACCATGTTCATTGTGATTGCCGCCGTTTGCCTAATGAGCGGTGGACTATTGGGCGCAATTACTGGCCTACCTCTCCCTGCTTCTCTGCTATCTGCCATGGTCATGGCCTTGGTGGTATACATTCTTATTAAAGGGCACTACCAACTGTTGGACCAAATCATGAAGCCCGTTTATATCACCCTAAGTATCAGCCTCCTATTATGTGCGGCACTCTTAGTCGCAAAAAGCGACTTCTCTCATATCAACTTCGTGCCGCGCATGGAGATTTTTCGGGAACCTGCCATCTACTTTGTTATTGCTCTCATGGGGTGGATGCCAGCGCCTTTGGACATGCCAATATACAGCTCCATGTGGACATTGGAAAAACATAAATCCACCAAAATCTCCAGCCAGAATACTCGCTTTGATTTTCATGCTGGCTACTGGTCCTGCACCATTCTAGCAATTTTATTTTTATTTTTGGGTTACAGTCTTATGTACCAAAAAGGCATATCTTTTGCTGCCTCACCAATACAGTTTTCGCAGCAGATTCTAGGCCTATTTCGGCAAACACTAGGTGATTGGGCCTACCCACTTGTTGGTACCTGCATTCTTCTTGTTATGTTTTCCACAAGCCTTGCCGTTATGGATGGCTATCAACGTTTAAGTTTAAGGCTGATTCACAAATATTTTAGCAAGTCCAAAAAACTAGATACGCCCATCATTCTTAGCATTAGTCTATTGGCATATGTAATAATTCTTTTATTTTCTGATTCCATGAAAGTAATGGCAGATTTTGCTACCACCATTTGCTTTCTAACCACTCCACTATTTGCCCTAACGAATCATCAAATTCTATTTCATAAGAAACGCAGGCTATCTACTAGCCTTACGCTGAAGATTATAAGCAATGCCAACATCCTGTTTTTTTCCTGTATGAGTCTTTATTTTTTCTACTTAAAGCTCCGCTAAACCCGGCCCTCTTCTTGCAGCCCTTAGATAGGTATGAAGAAATACCTCGTTGTTTTCGCTCTAAGCCTTTTGCCTACCATCTCAATGGCAAAAAACGTCACTGAGAAACAATTCGCGCTTATAAGAGAAGCCCTGGAATACCGTCCCCCCGGTATAAGTCTTCGTGAGTGGCAAGAAATCAAAAAAGAAATCGCACAAACGCAAATCCCCATCGACTTTCATATAACGTCCTATGAAAAACTGAATGTTAAGGCCATGAACTCAGGTTTACGCAATAAGGTAGAAAAATTTATAGCAGCAAAGCAAGTCGCTTTTCGGGTGATTCGCCATGAAGACAGCCCTTATCCTGCAAAGCAAACCTATAGTTTGGAGGATATCACATCCGTAAATCAAGCCCATAGCAGCAATAAGTCGAAATTCCAGGAGCGAATGGATCACCTAGCTGGTGCTAGCATTTATAGAGCAGCTCGAAAAGCCGGTATGGACCCCGTGGAGTCCTTTGCCTTCTCCACTGGCGTGAGCAATTTCTTATGGCCGGAAAATGTGGACTTTGAAGATATGGAAAACATTGCCAAAAACAGTGGACTAGCCATAGTGTTTGGAGAGATTGCTTATAATACAGCCAATCATATTCGTAATAACGATGGCCGCTTAGCAGGCTCCAAACCTCTTGGGCAAATCGTTATGTTAGTAGCTGACCCTTCGCAAGCCCTCGAAGATGCCGCTCTAAGTATAAGCAAAAGGCCACTCTTTGAGAGCATTGATTTTGGCTTTGCTAGCGTGGAAGTGCCCCGCTATGAGTACGAACTCAACCCTAGTTCTGAGCACACCATCGGAATACATATGAAAATTCATTTTCACCCCTAAGGAATTTCCAAGACTAACTTAAATACTTGCTCCCCTGCGTGCTTACGCTACAATGTTAGCTATGAAAACATCAAAATTATTCTATATTCAAGTCGTTTGGACTAGCATCATCCTTGCCATTGGCATCTATTTTAGTTTTACCAACCAGGAGCTACTCACTCGCTATACCAAAGAGGATGGCTTCATGGAGTGGTTCACATTTTTGCTCTTTGTATCAACATTCCTATTTATGGCGCTGTACAATTACCACTATTTTTTTCAGCTAAAAAAACCTTTGTTCAATACTGCGGGGCTTACTCTAATTGGCGTGCAATTCCTGTTTTTCTTTGGAGCCATGGAAGAGGTTAGTTGGTTTCAACGAATAGCAGATATACAATCCAGTGATTTCTTTTTAAAGCACAATGCCCAAGCCGAAACCAATCTGCATAATCTAACCATAAATGGCGTCAAAATTAACAAATTAATATTTGGTAAAATTTTATTTTTAGTCATTCTCAGTCACAATCTATTTGTTCCCCTTATCGCTAGAAAGAAAAAGTGGCTTGCTGAGTGGATTGACAAAAATGGTTTTTTTCTTCCTCCTCTTAGTCATACGTTTTTTTATATCGCGGCTGCCATAGCCATTGAATTATTTATTGATCATGACCGTGCTAAGGAACATTTAGAAATTGTTGGCGCCATTCACTACTTCATTGTGATCTATGCAGCCTATGGTTTGGGCTATCTAAAAAAGGTGGCTTTATTTCCTAAAGCCCCAGCACTTTTTAGCCATGGCTTTTTGATCGCTTTTATACTGCTTCTTAGCTTAGTTTCATGGATATTAGGAAACTTAAGTCTTAAAGATTTTATGTTATGAACCTTGCTTGGAAATTACGTCTAAAATTTTTCTTAAAGAACCTTAGTATAATTTTAATTATATACTCTCTGTGCCGGATTCTTTTTATTTGGTTTCATAGTGACAACCTAGGTGCTTTCTTACAAATCTCGAACATTTATTACCTATTAATTGGTATTCGCTTTGATTTGTCCGCTATTCTGCTACTAAGCTCTTGGTGGATTTTGCTTTACCTACTACCACTGAACTACCCAAGATGGTTCAACAATACCGCCTCAAGCTTATTTATTGGCATTCATCTTTTTTTCATATTTGTTAACTTAGGGGACATTCAATACTCTCAATTTACAGGCACACGCCTCAACTACAATCATATCCTAGCAGTATGGCCCGATTTAGTTCGGCAGGCCGACCAATTCCTTATCAACTACTGGTACTTTGTTTTCATCCTGATGGCTGCTGCCATCGTACTTTGGCGATTTTATAGCCCCATTCGACGCCACCAGCATATTGGCTACTTGTCCTACCCACTGTTTGCTTTTTTGTGTTTGAGCTTTAGTGTTATTGGCATACGTGGCGGATTACAAAAAAAAGTTTTGCAACCTTCTCATGCTTTTCAGTACACATCTGGTCTTCAAGGCCTATACATCCTAAACTCTAGCTTTACGATTTTAAAATCGAAAACTTACGAAAAAGTAGCTCCCATCAAGGATTTTGTTGATTGGCAAGACATTCAGGCACACATACCTAAAAGAAAATGGGCCTTTCATCCCCCAAGAGAAAAAGTAAACGTTGTGGTCATCATATTGGAAAGCTTTGCCACGGAGTTTTGGGGTCTTGCCAATGGAGGCAAGGGTTATACCCCCTTTTTGATGAGCTAAGTCAAAAGTCATCGGTCTTTTTTCGATCCTTCGCGAACGGTAGGCGATCCATGCAGGCCTTTCCTGCTATTGCCTTTGGCCTCCCCTCATTGATGGACACTCCCTTTGCCAAATCGCAATACCAATTCAATGAGTGGCATGGATTGGCAAAAATTTTAAGTGACTACCAGTACAAGACGAGCTTTTTTCATGCGGCTGAGGCTGGTAGCATGTACTTTGATAATATGGCCTATCTTTCTGGGGTGAAGGATTACTATCCCATGGAAAAATATCCTCATCCAGAGAAAGATTTTGATGGCCACTGGGGTATCTTTGATGAACCCTTCCTGCAGTTTGCAAAAAATAAGTTCGATACTTTTGAACCGCCATTTTTTTCCATATTTTTTAGTCTTTCATCCCATCAGCCCTATGCAATTCCTGACAAATACCAAGGTAGATTTCCTAAGGGCAATCACCCTATTGCCGAAACCATCGCCTATACCGACCATGCTTTGCGTGAATTTTTTCAAGCAGCAAAATCTTCCCCTTGGTATAAGAACACACTTTTTATAATTACTGCCGATCATACCCAAATGGGACCATCGCATGGCTATGAAAGTATCACTGGTAGATATATGGTACCCATTTTGTTTTTCCACCCGGATAAGGACCTAAAAATGGAAACAATTCGCATCGCTCAACATGCGGATATTGAACCTAGCATCCTCGATTATTTAGGATTAAAAGAAGAGCCAAGTTTGAAATTTGGCAGTTCATTATTTGCCAAGAATGAAGGGCGGGCTATTTTTTATGCCAATTCCACCTACCGAATGGTGAAGGACAAGCAAGTAATAGAGTGGAACCGTGTAAAAGATGAATTTATGCTCTATGAATTCCAGCAAGAGCCAAAGACATTATCTTCCCCTACAAAGATCAGCCCCAAAGATGATCTTGCTATGGAGCTGAAGGCATTTGTATCTTATCATGATGAGGGACTAGCCAAAAACTGCCTATACAAGAAAAAATGTATCAATTCTTATGAACATGTAGCGTTTGAGTAGGAAACGCAAAGCCAGCACCAATTTTTTCTGCCATTTTGTATATAGCTAGATATACTCTTTGCCGCACTTCCAATTCATCGCGATAATCCACCACATCAGCATGGTATAGTAGCAATACATTCAAACTAAAATCACCGTACGACTCAAAGGCTACCTGATAGGTATCATTCACCACTTGCGGCTCTGCTTTTAAGATTTCTTTTACTGACGATATAAATAGTTCCATCACCTCAGGACTGGTGGAGTACTCAAGTCCCAAAGAGGTTAGTGTTCTTCGGTAAGGTCTTCTTCCCATATTGTCCACATTGGCCTTTGCTAACTGCGCATTAGGAATAATAACTTGTGAATTGTAAAAGGTTCGGATTTTTGTGGAGCGAAAACCAATATCCTCCACACTTCCTTCTACTCCATCAACCACAATATAATCACCAATTTTAAATGGTTTATCTAATAAGATCATAATCGAGCCAAAGAGATTGGCACATGTGTCTTGCGCCGCCAAGGCAAAGGCCAAGCCTCCTATACCCAAACCAGCCAGAACGGACATGATATTCACACCTAAATTTTGAATCATGACCAGTATGCCGAAAATTACGACCAAAACTTTTAAAGTTTTTGTTAAAAAATAAATAATTTGATTATCAAGATGGATGTTCTTTCTTCGTAAGCCTTTATTAAAAAATTCTACCCATAGATCCACCGAGTGGTATGTCATCATAATCAAGGCATAGGCAATGTATACCTTGAAGGCGAATAAAAACACCTTTTCCACCTCGCCGCCAAGAACAACCAAAGGCACGGTGTAATAAAGAAAGGCCCCTACACAAGCCTTATTCAAATAGGGTTCAATGGTTTCCAGCAGGCGATCATCCCAATCAGTTTTGGTTTTGGCCGCAATATTAAAGATGCGCATGAGAAAGAAATGCAGGATTCTACGTATAAAAAACGTAAATAGAAAAATACCAAATAAGGCCAACCATTTCCAATTTTCTATTAATAAGTATTGCTCTTGAAAAACTGCATACTTTTGAACCAGTTGGGGAAACTGTGATTTGAAATCCATGGGGCCTCCTATTGCAAGGTTAAACAAGGACAGCCCCAGGTTGTCAACGCTATCTATTCTAAGCGTTGGGCAGTTCCGTCACCTGTAACATAGAACAGATCTACACGCTCTTCATCTACGATCATGGTACTTATTTCATAATGCACCTTCATATCTAAACCAGGAACAGGTGATTTTTCCAGCCCTACATTTCGAATATCTGATGCCATTACCTTGGCATTCAATTTGTAGCCCCAAAGAACGCGAACTTGCACAGGACTGATCTGTAGATTTCCTAAATAGGAACCAGTTCCTTTGTAAGAGCCGCCATAGGAATACGACAATCTATAAGTAAAGGTCACCACTTCCATGCCGTAAGCATTCACGTAAGCAACTTGGTAGACTTTTGAAGCTGGTGCACTCCAGCCTGACATTTCCGACCAGTTTTTTACATTTTCAGGCAATACGCTCAAAGCATCCCACTCGGTTTGTCTTACCGGTGCATTTTCCTTGATGATTTGATAAATAAGCTTTCCATATCTAGAGAAATTATATAGCTGCCCTACAACTCTGCTACCCGAGGCTCCTGGTGCAATCTCCCCCTGTAAATTTACTATGGGTGTGGAAAGGTTTAAATAATCGCTTTCCACCAACATATAGGAGTCTTTATGCTCTCTAAGTTTAGCCGCAAGCTCCTCCAAACTAAGATCACTTAATTCTCGGACTTCGACTTTTTTGATTTGATGATACAGCGGATCCACCAGCAATGATTTGTCCGTCGCATACAATGGATTTGTAAGTATTATACCTAATACTGTGATAAATAATTTCATATCCCTACCCCCTGGCTGCAGATTTAAAGAAATTCAGCCACTTAAGCAAGTAAAAATTATATACTTTAGGTACCTAACAGGAATCTCATCACCACAAGCGGCAAATTGTAAATTTGTAGTGTCAAAATGGGACTTGGCTATATAAAATCAGCCGGCTTTTTTATGACCTTGCTGCTGCTCAAAGTAAAGGCGTACTAGCGGTTTGTAACGCTCCCAATTTTGCAGCTCCAAAATCGCAAGAATCAAATCTTCTGTCCAAGCCATTCCGCTTGCATGTTTCGCCGAAATTTCCGCTGCCAGATGGATATACTTTTTGATTTCTTGATCTAAGATTTTCTTCCATTTTCTTTGCAGATAAAAATACAAAAAGGCCAAGATCACCAAACTAAATAGAAAACCCAAAGCAAATAGATAAAAATACATTTCCATAGCCTCTACTTTTTGCGCCATGGTCGATATGGATGCGCCATCACCAGAAGAGTTAGCTAGCACGCTCTGCATTTGCAAACGTAAATCTGGTGTAGCTAGAATTTCTTTAACCGTAAGATCATGCAAGGCCTTTAGCTTTTCCTGATTTACCTGGTAATGAATGGCATTTTTTAATTCATGAAAATGCTGAAAGTAAAAAGCACTAGCAAGCAGACTAAAAACTAGCAAAGCCACATTTACGGCTATGGATAATTTTATTAGTAAATAAATACGCCTAAGTCTTTTCATATAATTTTATATGCCTTTAATTGTTGTGTGAGCGTTTCCACCACCACTTTTAACATTACAATGCTTGGTACCGCGAGAAGCATGCCGACCCACCCCATTAATCCTGCGCCAGCCATTACACCTAATACCACAATCAATGGGTGAAGATTTACAGCATTCCCTAAAACAAATGGTTGAAAGTATATATTGTCCAAAGCTTGCGCGATCGCCACTGAAAGAATCACTCCCCAATAAATATTTTCCACAGAAAATAGTGGCAATATACCATTCACATCCTCAATGATTAACGAATACAATAGACCAATTACTAATCCTATCAATGGCCCAAGAAAAGGTATGGCATTGGCCACCCCGGCAATAATGGAAATCAGCAAGGCTGCTTTAAAGGGAAAGCCTATTAAAAAGAAACAAACAAACAAACTTAGCGCCACTAGTGAGCACTGTACAAAAGTTCCTCGCAAATAACTTCCGATGGCTTTATCTACTTTGTAAGCAATATTTAAACTCAATTCAAAATAACGATTGGGAATAAACGAAACCAGGTAGCGTCGAATTTTACCCTGATCAAACAGCAAAAAGAAAAAAACAATTGGCATTAATAACCACGCAGTGAATGATGAGTAAATCTCAGATAAATTGACATTAAAACTATTGATTATGCTTTCTTTCGAGCTCGCTAATTTTCTAACTTGCCCATAATAATTGTTCTTCACGTACAAGTAGTAGGAAACAATACTATACTCCTCATTTTCATCGAGGTTGTTCAAATATATTTTTTCAAATTCTGCTTGCTCTGGTTCATTTAAGGTTAACAAAGTATTGATATTGTTACGCAGAGAAGCTGTTTCTGCTTTCAACCACGTAGACAAATAAGAGCCTTCCTTATCGACAATATTGTCATAGATTTGATTGATCTTATACTGCAAGCGAATCTTTAAGGAAAGCTGCTCCTCCGCATTGGGAATCGCGTTTTTTACCTGACTAGCCGCAATAGCCAGAGCGCTAAAAATTAACAAGGTGAATACACATAGCTTCGCGAAAGATTTTACATTTCGCACACGCATATTGGCAATCACCGGCTTACATAGGTATGCCAGCAGCGCACCAAATATCATCGGCACTAATAGCGGCCGTATGCCTACGAATACATAGTAGGTGACTAGCAATAGAAATAGCCCCAATATGGTATAAAAGGCTATAGATCTATATTTTTTATGATTATCCTGCTGACTGGAATTCATTGGAATTTCCTAAGTCGTTTTTTTCAAATAAATCGTTCATGGATTTTAAACGCTCGGCAATCAGGCCCGCCAACGAACGATATACCTTTGCCGCGATATCGGGGTCTGTATACAGCATTCGCTCTAAATCTTTACGGTGTAAAGCATAGACAATGGCTCTTTTTTTCACTCTAGCTGCAGCTGATCTCTCACTTTTATCGACCAAAGACATATCCCCAAGACATTCTTTTTCTCGAATGGTCGCAATGGTATAATTCTGATCATTTTTGCTGATCTCGATATCTACTTCTCCCTTTTGTACCAAGAACAACGCAGCCCCCGGATGCTTGGCTTCAAAAATATATTCCCCTACTTCATAGACTCGCTTGTATAAAAAATTGCTTAAACGAGCTATTTGCCAATCACTTAGTGACTGAAAGATATATATTTCTTTAAGAAAGGAGATCAAAGTGCCTTTGGTTTTATACTTGGCATTTTTTACTATGGCTTTCCACAGGATTTCTTGAGCTAAGCGATTGGACATACTTTGTTATCGGAAGACCTAAAAAAATCTCAATATTTTTGAAACTTTTTTTGCCGCAAAATCTTAGCTTCCCAGACAAAGGTTAGGAGGAAGAAAAGCAAGAAAGATACTCCGATATACAGTGAGTATTTCCAGCTATATGTCCAGTTCATATTGAATATACTAGCCACTATGTACATAGATAGAAAATAAGCACCCAACATGGAAGTAAGAAAGGAGAAACAAAATTGTGAAATCAACTCCACAAACAACATTTGAGACATATCTTTCTGTGATAGACCCATGATATAAAAGATACGAAAGTCTTCCTGCCTTGTTTTCATAAAATGCTGGTAAATTGCAATAAAGACTATGCCCCCAACAAACAAGGAAAATAGGCTTAAGTACTGCAGCAAAGACTTAAAGTCATACATTAAATCAAGAACTCCCGCGATGATACTATCTAAATCAACGCTTGAAATATTGCTAAATCTCTCACTAATATTAAATTGCAATTGCGCCTTTTGCTCTTCATTTAGGTTTGAGATTGTGCCTATATAAGTTTTCGGAAAGTCATTTAGTGGACCATCACCAAATTGCACAAAGAAATTGGGCTGAAAACTAAGCCAATTTACATAGCGAATATTGGCAACTTCAGCCTTTATTTTTTGCCCTAGGATATCAAAGGCAAGTATGTCCCCTATATAGATATCCGTTCTCTCAGAAAAGCGCTTTTCGATGCTTACAGGTACATAGTCCCCTTTGTATTCATTAAGATCGATTCCTTTAAGTAGCTTTTCGTCCTTACTTAATTCCTTGCGATAGGTAAGATTAAAGGCTCGGTTGCGAAAATATTCTTTTCTACGACTTTCTTGTGTCTCGATATCAAGAAAACTAGAATCCTTCACCTCACGATCATTAATAGAAATTAGCCTAGCACGAATGAAGGGAGAGGGCAGATTCAGCGAGACCGCAAAACTATCATTTAAAAAGCTTTTCAAGGGATCTAGCTGATCTTCTTGTATATCCAGCAAAAATAAATTGGGATGATTCTCTACCAAGAGTTCCTTTTCGATATTACTTGTAACCAGAGGTATGACCTGCACCAAAGTCATACCGACAACCAAAGAAAAAGATATGCTTAGAAAAGTACCTTGCTTGCGCTTTAACAACAATCGAACATACTTGATGGTAAATAAATTCTTAAACATTGAGAGCAAATAAATAAAGATCTGAAGAAAAAACCAAATCGCTACTAGCAGTAGTAAGATGGTCACCATAAATATCGCCGTCATCATAATGGAGTTAGTAAATAAAAAAGCCAAAGCTAGTAGAAACAATACAAAAACAGCCAAGTAAGTTTTTGAAAGCCTTATGTCATAGGCAGCAAAATCACCGCCTAATAACTTTGCCGCACCACTTGTGCGTATATTGTTGCGGTAGATAAAATATATTAATACATGCAAAAGATAAGAAAACAAAAAGGTATAGACTAGTGACAACCAAGAAATCTCTAAATCAATATCACGAAAAAAAGATAGATCTCGAACTAGAAGAACACAAATCCATTGCAAGGCAGCTACAATTAAAAAGAACAAGATAGAGATTTCAAGAATTACAAAATTCCATATTTTTAAAATATAGGCTGTAGAATAACCCAAGACTTTATGAATCAATATATCAGAAAAAGATTCCAGTAAAAATTGCCGAAAACTATATAAACAGCCAATGGCCGCATAAATAAAACAGACCAATGCCATCAACGACATGAACTGTGTCATGCGCTCTACAACTCGAATGGATTGACTAGAGTTTTCATCAAAAGATCTAATTCTAATGCTAGTATTCTTCGTTGCTAAAGATAGTACAGAACTAACCACCTTAATATCTACATCTTCTTTTAATTTTAAATGTAGTTTTCGGGTCTCCGAGCTTAAAGGACCTATTAAGGCCGAGCCTTCCACGCCTTGTTTAGCCACATAAATCGATGGCAAAAACGCCTGAAAATTAAATGTGGCATGCGGTTTATCTAAAATTTTTGCAACTTGGTATTCGTTATCACCAACATAAAAACTGTCTCCTAGATTCAGATTCAGTCTAGCAGAAGCTTCTTTAGATAGGACGGAAAAACCCGGTTGTTTAGCTTTTTGAACGTCACTTTCTAGTTCTTCATTGTAGTATGGAAACTTCTTATCAATGGCTACCAAATTGACGAGAAGAGAGACTTTATCCGTGCGTGCCATGCTTACAACTTCAATATTTTCATGCCAGTCCTGTATTTGCTCCTGGATAGGCTGCAAATAATGATCTATATCCTCTTCCCACTTACCACGAACCGACATCATAATATCGGCAGTAAGAAGCTTTTTGCCATCACGTATTATTTTTTGATCAAGGGAAGAACTAAAAGCACTAACTAAACTAAGACCGATGAGACCAAAAATTGTATACAGCCAAGAACGCTTAAGATAGCGGACAACACTACGTTGCAACCAAATAAAATGCTTAATCCACATCAATCAATGTTCCATTATGTAGTTTTTTTCGAAAATCTGTGCGAGCTGCCAATTCTTCATCATGCGTTACCAATACCAAAGTAGAATGTAGTTGCCGCAAAAGAGCAAACAACATATCCATCACCCGATTACCTGTCTCGCGGTCAAGGTTTCCACTAGGCTCGTCCGCAATTATAATTTCAGGCTTCATAATCAACGCCCGAGCAATGGCTACCCGCTGACACTCTCCCCCACTTAATTGATGGGGGTAATGGTTGGCACGGTCTTTTAGCCCCACAAGATCCAGCCACTTCAAAGGATCTTCCTGGTTGTCTTTTATATCCCTGGCAAGCTCCACATTTTCTTTAGCAGTTAAATAGGATACCAAATGATAATTTTGAAAAATAATACCAATATTTTGTGCGCGAAAATGGCTTAGCTCATTTTCTGATAAATTATTTATTTTTACACCAGCAATTTCAATTTCGCCACTATCACCGTGTTCTAATCCTGAAAGCAAACTTAATAATGTGGTTTTACCAGATCCACTCGGACCAATAATACTAAGACTCTTGCCTTTATCTAAAGAAAAAGAAATGTCTTTTAAAACTTCGATACTTCTTTGCGGCAAAGCAAAGGACTTTTTAATGTGATTTAATTTTATCATAATTCTTTCTTATAAACTTATATAGTTTTTCCGCAATCAGTGAATAACCTTTTTCATTTGGATGAATGCCATCTTTTAGGTTTAAGTCTTTGTTGGCAGCAACACCTTCCAGCAAAAAAGGATATAGTAAAAGATCGTGTTTCTTGGCTAATTTAGAATATAATTGGGTAAATTCCTTTGTATATTCTTGCCCGTAATTTGTGGGAATTCTCATACCCAGTAAGACCAATGACAATTGTTTTTCTTTAGATAGAGATATGACATTCTCCAGATTTTTCTCCAATGCCTTTATGGGCTGACCACGCAAACCATCGTTAGCCCCAAGAGCTACGAATACAACATCCACGTCCTTTTTTAAGTAAAATCGTAGGGTTTGCGGGCCTATGGCAGAAGTTGCGCCGGATACTCCCGCGTTAAAAACTTGGATGGTATCGTCAGGGTGTTTTTCGTTCCAGAGCTTTTCTAGTTTTGCTGGAAACGCACTCTCTTTGGACAATCCGTAACCTTCGGTTAAGGAGTCGCCTATAAAAAGCCAAGTTTGACTGGCAAATACATAGCCAAATAATATTGCAAACATAAGAAACCCTATCATATCGGCGCAAGGCCAAGAAATCTTTTAATCTCTATGCATTAGACAAAGTTTCTACAATTTTATTAACCAGAACAGCCAAGACACCTGCCGGCGCCAGAAACCTTGTAGTAAATACCAAGCCTTTTGCTAAATAACCATGTCCTTTTCCTAGGATTTTTTCTGCTGCCTCATAGGAAAGCTTCCAGCCTAAAAACAAGGAGATAATCAACCCACCAAAAGGCAACAAATAACTTGAGGTCAAAAGATCAAAAAGATCAAAAAATGTTTTTCCGAATATTTTGAAGTCCGACATAATATTCGTAGAGAACAAACTCAAAAACCCCAATAAGTAAATCATCGATGCCGACACAACCACAGCTTTTTTATGAAGCCACTTTCGTTTTTCTTCTAAATAAGCAACAACAACCTCAAGCATGGACACCGCGGAGGTAAGCGCCGCAAAGGATACTAGTAGAAAAAACAAGATAGAAACATAATTGCCCATGGGAATTTTCTGAAAAAGAACGGGAAGTGTCGCAAACATTAAACCAGGCCCACTAGAAGCCTCCAAGCCGTAGGAAAATACAATGGAGAATATTACCACACCCGCCATTAAAGCGATCACCGTATCAAGACCAGCAATGGTTAAAGCAATGCGCGGCAAACTTTCTTTTTTATCTAAAAATGAGCCGTAGGTAAGAATACATCCCATCCCCAAACTCAACGTAAAGAACGAATGGCCCATTGCCTCTAGAATGCTAGAAGCATTCAGCTTTGAGAAATCAGGACGAAATAGAAAGGTAAAAGCCTCAGCAAAACCAGGCAGAAATAGGGCGTATACAAAAAGTGCTACCAAAATCACAAATAGTGATGGCATTAAAATTCGGTTCCATTTTTCTAAACCATTTTTAATCCCGCCGGCGGTGATGCCTGCTGTAAGAAGCATAAATAACGTAAACCAAATCACTTGTCTTAACGGGCTAGAAAAAAGTGTGGAAAGCGTGGACTCCACACCTGCCTCCGACATGCTTTGAAATTCAAACAAGACAGATCGGTATAAGAAATCAAATACCCAACCACCAACGACAGCATAAAAGGATAGAATCAAAACGGCTGAGAGGAGCCCTGCAAAACCTGCTACACGCCACATCGATCTTGGCTGATGCATCTTCTCAAAAGCACTTACTGCATTCACCTGTGATTGTTGTCCGATATACATTTCGGCGATCAAAATCGGGAGACCCACTATGGCAATACAAAGCAAATAGAGCAAAACGAAAGCTCCCCCACCATTGATACCGGTAATATAAGGAAATTTCCAAAGATTACCCAAACCAATGGCAGAACCAGCTGCAGCTAAAATGAACATAAAACGATTGGACCAATGTTGACGTGCCCCCATCAGATACTCCTTTATTTCTCTCGCAATTTTAGTAGTATTAATGCATTAGTAAAGAAATACATATGATAAATCCTTATGTAACGCTGCAGGTTGGGGACAAAAAATGAAATTACTTTGGCTAGATATGGAGATGACGGGCTTGGATGTAAACAAAGAACGCATCATTGAGGTGGCGGCAATTGTTACCGATGAAAAATGGCAGGAACTGGATTCCTATCATAGCATTGTCTACCAAGATCAAAAATTTCTAGATGCCATGGATGATTGGAACCAAAAACAGCACGGTGCTAGTGGCTTAAAAGCTGCCGTGAAAGAGGGAAAAAAAGAAGATCTCGTCGAAGAGGAGCTTTTGCAATGGATTGCTAAGCATTGGAAAAGCAAGGAAATGCCTATGCTAGCAGGCAACTCCATTCACCAAGATCGCAAATTCATTCATGCCTACTGGCACAAATTGGAAGAGCGATTGCATTATCGTATGCTGGATGTAAGTAGCTACAAAATTGTGATCGAATTAATACATGGAATTAAGTTTAAAAAACAGGATGCGCACCGCGCTTTAGATGATATTCGAGAAAGTATCGCGGAGCTCAAATTTTATCTGCAATACCTAAAAATACCAGAATAGCCCGAAGCGATGCCTTTTAGGGACTTTAGCTATTCATTCAACACAAAAAGGTAGTCTGATTTTCTATTTAGCCAGTAATTATTTTGGGATTGCACGAAATTCCAACGATTTTCACAGCATTTCTAAGTATTGGAATCCCCTAAAGAAGACCAAAGGGGAGCCATCGATAGTATTTGAAGTATATAAATATTATACCCAACCACATATTTGCATCGTGTAATTAAGATATTCCTTAAAGGAATCGAATATTTATAGTAAATATTAAGAATATGTTAAGGGTCATATTATTAAAGCGTGTTTCACATATAAAGTGGTGTCTATGAAAAAGATACTAGTTGTGGACCGTGATGAAATTCAAAACAAAATTCTGCGCAATACCTTGGAAAATGACTATGAATTGCTTTTTGCAAATTCGCTCTCAGATGCCATTGATATTTTTGAAACAGAAGTCATTGATTTTTGTATTATGGAACTTCATCTTCCTGATGGAAGCGCACTCAATTTTTGTAGCCGCGTAAGAAACAGCAAGCAGAACCAATGGCTACCAATATTTATTATATCGGCCAATGCAGATACCTATAATAAGCTTTCTAGCCTAGAGCTTGGCGCGGATGATTACATCACAAAACCGCTATTTCCTGCCGAGATTCGTTTGAAATTGCGCAATTATTTTCGAAGATTGGAGCAAAAAAATGAAGTGCTGCTGCCCAAAAATTTGCCCTTTCATGTAAACACCAAAAAACGCACCATTTATATTGTAGAAAACCATGAAAGTAGAGCTCTAGATTTAACTTCAAAAGAATACGACCTACTACTAACCTTTTTAATTAATGTAGAACGAGTCTTTTCCCGGCAAGAATTGCTGGATTTGATATGGTCGAAGGACCACCATGTTGTGGACCGGGTCATTGATACTCATATTTCTATATTGCGAAAAAAAATCAGCCCCTATTCTAAATGCCTATGCTCCGAGTATGGTTCCGGCTATAAATTTGTTGCGCCAGAAAAATAAAATGCAGAGCGTATCCACCCTGCATTCTATTATATAGAAAAGCTATGATCTTAGTGCGACATCAGTTGCAGCAAACAAAACAGACACACGCCCAATTTAATCCATTGCAAAATGTCCAGCCGATCCCAATCTACCTTTTCTAAATAATAAGATTCCTCTTGCATGACTACCTCTCGCCTTTTATTGGCCAGTAGTAGCCTAGTTTATGAAGAGCAAAGTACTCTTCCAGACTAATGCTCTCTTCACTGTCAAAAGTCCCACTTCTATCCAACGAGTAGTCTTCTTCCTCGTCGAAATCATAGTCATAGTCATCAAGATCTAAGACGGAAATATCTGTATCCATGGGAAAGCGGTCACTGTTTATGTATTCACTGTTTAATTTTGCCATCACGTTCTCCTCTTAATGCACCCCCCTTGTTTGTTTGTTTGATCCATAAATCCCTAATTCTCATTTCCTTCTCCTCCTTTCACGATGCAATCTACTTAAAGAAGGTTAAGGATTTATTAACTAAATATTAAGTAATCTTAAACTTTGCACAAGTCTTGTCCAACTTTTATCCTATTGATTTTACTCATTATTTTGCAGATGACTCATGAAGCCATGCGTTAATACAGGTTTTAACTATTAATTATGCTTAAACTTTGAGCTTAAATAGCCTGGTCTCGCAGAGCAAAAACAAAAAAAAGCCTGTTTTTTGACCAGGCTTTTAAGCAAATATTTATAAAAGTCGACTTAGTAGCGATAGTGCTCCGGCTTGAATGGCCCTGTCTCGCTAATTCCAAGATACTTGGATTGTTTGTCGCTTAGCTTAGTTAGCCGAACACCAATCTGCTCCAAGTGAAAGGCAGCCACTTTCTCATCCAATTCTTTTGGTAAGCGGTAAACTCCTATTTCCTTGTATGCATCGCGATTGGTATACAAATCAATCTGCGCCAATACTTGATTGGAAAAGGAATTGCTCATTACAAAAGATGGATGTCCTGTAGCACAACCAAGATTGACCAATCTACCCTCGGCAAGAACCAAAATCTTGTTGCCCGTCTTATTCACCATATGCTCGTCCACTTGTGGCTTGATATTGGTTTTTTGCGAATTTGCATTTAACCAAGCCATATCGATTTCATTGTCGAAATGCCCAATATTACAAACGATCGCACCATCGCGCATTTTTTCAAAATGCTCCGCTGTAATGATGTCGCAGCAGCCAGTGGCAGTTACAAATATGTCGGTTTTATCTACCACTTCTTCCATACGGGCTACTTCAAAGCCTTCCATTGCCGCTTGCAAAGCGCAAATGGGATCAATCTCGGTTACAATCACGCGGCAACCATAAGCTTTAAGGGAATGGGCCGAGCCCTTACCTACATCGCCGTAACCCGCTACCACTGCCACTTTACCTGCTAGCATAACATCTGTGGCACGCTTGATACCGTCTGCCAATGACTCGCGGCAACCGTATAGGTTGTCAAATTTGGATTTCGTAACGGAATCGTTCACATTGATGGCGGGTATTTTTAGTTTCCCTTGCTTCAGCATTTTCTCTAAATTGTGTACACCAGTAGTAGTTTCCTCAGAAACTCCCAAAACTTGCTCCAACATCTTAGGATACTTTTCGTGCATAACATTGGTAAGATCGCCGCCATCATCTAGGATGATATCATAACCTTCTTCTCCCCATCCAAGAATGGTTTGATCAATGCACCATAAATATTCCTCTTCGCTCTCCCCTTTCCAAGCAAAAACAGGCACTCCTGTTGCCGCAATGGCACAGGCAGCATGGTCTTGGGTGGAAAATATATTACAAGATGACCAACGAACCTTAGCGCCAAGTGCCGTTAAGGTTTCAATCAATACCGCTGTTTGAATGGTCATATGCAAACAACCTGTGATCTTAGCACCTTTAAGCGGTTGGCTTTCTCCATATTCTCTACGAATCGCCATTAGGCCAGGCATTTCTTTTTCTGCAATTTCAATTTCTTTTCGGCCCCAGGTAGCTAGTTCTTCAAAGCGCTTTGGATCCTTCATTGCTTCGGGAGTAACACAATAGTCCACTTTTTTTGCTTGCTCCACAATCGTCGTAGCCATAGTACTTCCTTGGTTGTCGGTCGATAACATATTCTCTCCTTTTGTAATAAAAGAAGGCTACGGTTTTCAATATTTAGAGTCAAGATAAGAGCTATCTGTGGTGGGCATTATCCGTACGTACTTGGAATCAACTTGCTAAATTAATAGGATTTAAATTCTATCTTGGTGATTTCCAGCTCCTTTTCCCCTGCTGGTAGACGCACAAGAGCTATATCCCCTAGTTTTTTTCCGATTAAAGCCTTTGCAATGGGAGATTTCCATGAAATGCGCCCATTTTCTGGGTCAATCTCATCTTCTCCCACTATCATATAGCTCTTTTCTCCCTCTTCATCCTCCACGGTCACCGTCGCCGAAAAAACCACTCGGTCTTGCCTGGCCGTCTCGGGCTGCACCACTTCCGCATCTTCAATGCGTTTTTTTAAATAATGAATGCGGCGATCGATTTCTCTTAAGCGCTTTTTTCCATAAATATAATCGCCGTTTTCACTGCGATCGCCATTACTGGCAGCCCAGGCAATGGTTTCTACCAATTTTGGCCGCTCTTTTTGTAAGAGGTCTTGCATTTCTTGCTTGAGACTTAAATAGCCTTTTTGCGTAATATAATTCATGTTTTGGTTCTAAAATCCTGCGCATGTTTTGCCAAGTATTTAAAGACAAAGGTAACCAAAGCAAAATCATCTGCAAAGCCAAGAATCGGCGTAATGTCTGGCACTACGTCTAAGGGGTTGATAAAATAGATGAGTGTACCGATGATAATGGCCTTGTGTTTTGTAGAAACCTTGCCGCTAGTAAGGTAATCATAAAGGCTTTCTAGCTCGTTGATAAAGGCAATGCGCGAGCGATTCTTCTCTTTATATTTATGGAAGTCTTTGTCGACCTTCTCTTTGGCACCTTTTGCGCTACCAATTTTTTCCAATTCTTCTAAACTTGGTTTTTTTGACATAGTAAGACTATCCTCACTTCATATACTTGTGTTGGCAAGCCACTTTTTAAACCTTCAGCCTTAGGATGCGGTAGAAATTGCGTATGCGATCCACATAAATCAAGGGTTCATTGCCATTGGCATAGCCGTATTTAAGTTCTTTAAAAAAATCCGGTTCACTCAACCTAGGCAAATATTTTTTTAAATTTCGCCACGTGATTTTCACACCTTTGTCCTCAAGATAGCGAATCAAATCTAAAATATGACCTGGTCCAACATTGTATGATGCCAATGTTAGCCAAAGTAAATCCTCACCTTGCGCGTATTTTTCCAAACGAGTCTTGATTTTTAAAAAATACCGAGTACCGCCGTCAATGGACTGCTTGGGATCCAAACGATTGCTAACCCCTAGTTCTTTGGCCGTTCTTTGGGTTAGCATCATCAATCCCCGCACTCCCGTCGGACTCACCGCTGCATTATTCCAATGGGATTCTTGATAACTCAAAGCCGCCAACAAGCGCCAATCCATATCATATTTTTTCGCAATTCTTTGAAATTGTTTTTTCCAGCGCGGCAAACGGGAACGAATGCGTCTTTCAAAAACCTTATTATCGTAATAATCAAAATCCTCTGCAATGGCGCCAAAATAGCGCTCCCGAATTTCTTGTACTTTGGATTGATGCTCATCGATCCAGCGATTTAGTAGTCGCTGCAGATGGTAGTCCTTTTTATTTACATACCAATGCAAACCCTCTAGTGGGCTAAGAGCAAAGGTGGCTTGCAACTCTGGATATAGTCGCTGCTGTAGAGCTAGAATGTGGGAGTCCACCACGGTACAATCACTCTCCTTACGATAGACATGATACAAAGCTTGTTCCGAATTTTCCACGGTGGTTTGCCACTGTATTTCAGGCATGATTTCTTGTAGGCGCTTTAGGCTTAGCTCGTAGGAGGAATCTTCCACCACAGTCAAATCAATATTCTTTAAATCTTTTCGAGTACTCGCCTTTTTACCAAAACGATGACATACCACCTCTTGCCGAATCAAATGGTAGGGATTGCTATAGCGAAATTTCTTTTTTCGATCCTCTGTAAGGGCCAGACCTGCGGCCAAGACGCTATACCTATTTTGCTGGAGCTCCTCAAAGCCTTCTTGCGTGCTTGGAACCAATTTTATTTTTAATTTTAAATCATGATCTTTAGAAAATTCTTTGATCAAGTCATACTCAAATCCACGCCACTGCTCCGCTCGATCAAAAAAATAGGTACTCAAAGAGTTGCGAGTTATCAAAACCAGATCGTGTTCTTTTAAATCTTCAAGATAGGAAGATTCGCTCTGATAGAGATTGCAGGAGCATAGGCAAAGAAAGCCTAGAGCCAGTATAGATTTAAGCCTCATAGGCTTAGCGTACTATAAAGAAATTCTGTTGTGCAGGAGAAACTGCCGTTAATGCATCGTTAGCCAAATCCGTACCATCGGTCATGCTATCTGTAGTCATGCCCGTGCACACACCTTCTGCATTGTCTGCGCAAGTCGAACACATATCGGTATTGTTAACTTCACTTGGCAAGAAATTGTCCTCTCCTTGATTCCAACGAAAAGCCAGAGTTTGCGATTCATTGCAACCCACATAAGATGGCGGCACAGGCACAGGCTCTGCCATCCCATCATCCGCTGGGCGGCATCCACTTACCATCGGATTGCGCTTGCAAAAAACGGCCTTTTTATCTTCCTCTGCAGGAGGGTAATCCGCACTTAGGTATTCAAAACCTTCTGCACCCAATACCCGGTTGGGAACATAGGTAACATCAGACATGTCATCAGCTGCCCAAGCCCGATCGCTTTTTGTAAATACTTGCAAAAGGCTGGGTTTATTGAGAGCTCTTGTTTGCGCCTGCGCTAGCATTTCCATGGTCTTTAAGTTTGGATTCGAATCATCGTAGAAAGCATGTAATTTTCCAAGCCAAGCTTTGGCCCACGCCGGCCGCTTGTCCGTTTTTCTCACATAATAAGTTTCTTGCAAACCCGGTACACTGTCATAAGCATTGCTAGCAAAAATCGTGGTACAATAGGTCTCCTGCGCATCCTCTCGCTCCACACAGATCTCTTGTGCAGCTCCGCCGCAGATCCATATTCCTGAGCCAGCAGGAACCTCTACTGGTGCAGCACCGCCGTCGCAGTTTTCACCATTATCATTGGCCGCCATGCCCTGATCGTAGGCCTTTCTGGCAGCCGCCGCCACCCTCTCGGTGACATTAATCATCTGATAGGCCTCTTTAATACGGGCGTGGTACTTGGCCTGATTGACGGTGTAGATATAAAAGGAGGAAAGCAGCGTAGTAATCGCCAAGGAGATCATCATCACCCCTAATATGGCCATACTACCTTCTTGACTTCGCAATAGTTTTAACATTTTTCCTCCACTCCCCATTTTACCATAAAGTATAGAAAATCAACATTATTTGTGATTTTATGACTCATATTGAAACACATTATAAATCCAATGTTGGCGGCACAAAGCGAAAGTAATAAATCCCGCCGTGGGCGCTTAAAGGGTTTCCATTTTCATCATCATCCAAAGCCCGATTGTTTCGAAAGGTAACATTAAAATCGTAACGGATATCAAACCAGCCCGCATCATTGGGTGCCGCCGCGCAAGGATCATTGGGCGAACACCACATCCACTCCAGGGGCTGTGAGGAGCGATGATACCTTGTGGTAATAATAAAATCTGCCGACTCGGTTCGAACATTTGGCCCAGTGCCTGCCGAACGAAGGTTGCCAATATCATACTGCACGACCTTGTCATAAAACAAATCATCAAAACCCGGATTTGGTGTAAGGCCATCTGGCGTAAACATATCAAAGAATACAATACCCTGCCCAAACTCGTCCCGATCCTGCGAAGGCAGAATCATGGACACTTGGGTTTGCAGCAGCTCCTGCTCGTTAGGGTCTCCTGGAATGCCATTGCCCCACTCACGTTGAAAGGTGCTTAGCAAGCGCCAGCGAGTACTGCCGCTAATGTTTGCTGGATCAGGGGCGGCCCCCATGGCCGGTGCTGTGGTGGTGGTATGAGGAACTAAAAAAGAGGCCCCAGTAGCGGCTAGATCGTCCAAATCTATGGCCTGCATATACGAGGACTTAGTATGATAGGACAACCACAAGGCGTTTTCTTGCGCCTCATTCATCTCCACCATTATAACAAATTGCTCGACTGCATAGATATAAATGCTCGCAATGGCCATGCTAACAATGAGCGAGATGCCAGAGGCTATCACGATTTCAATGAGCGTCACGGCATGATTGTTTCTAAGTGGTTTTAATATATTGTAGACGAAGCTGTCTTCGTCTTTGAGCCTCTTCATAGCGCCTTTTCTCTTCCTGTGTTTCTGCAATTATTTTCGGCACTTCGCGCTTCTTACTTAAGTCATCCAGAGCAACAAATGTAAGATAAGCCGTAGCAGTATGAAGATTCTGTCCCGAAATGGGATTTTCGGCATCCACCCTAACCCCAATTTCCATGGAAGAACGAAAAGCACGGTTGACACTAGCAAATAGATTTACCACCCAGCCTTTTTTTACTGGAGCGACAAAATTGAGAGCATCAATGGAGGCGGTAACTACTTGGCACCCGGCGTGGCGCTGAGCTGCGATGGCAGCACATATATCTATCCAAGACATAATAACGCCCCCGAATGCTGTATCGAGGGCGTTGGTGTGAGTAGGCAGTAGCAGTTCGGTCATTCGTACTTGCGATTCACGAACCGCCTTTGCCGATGGACTCATAGAATTTAGAATCCAGAACTACCTAAATCAGAACCTGGTTCGCGGTCTGTAGGAATGCGACCTAAGTTACCCGCACCGCTGCTTAAGCTAGGCTCTTCCTCGCTTACAGTGGAATGAAAACCCTGATTGTTATTGTTGATCGTTGAGCTGCCAGCAGGAATGGAATTGTTCGTAGTATTGCTAGACTCTTGCGTATTGTTTTCCACAAAGCTCTGGTAAGGCATGCACCATACAATCAACTGAGCACGTGATTTCACACTCATTTTTTTGTAAATATTGGTTAGGTGAAACTTTACCGTTTTTTCGGTTACGAATAATTGGTTTGCAACTTCCTTGTTGGACAAACCCTTCACAACTAATTCTGCTACTTCGGCTTCTCTATTAGACAAACCTTTTTGAGTGAGGATTTCTCTGAGCATCCTTGCTCCCTCCATTTTGGTTATTGGTTTATAGTACTAAGGGATATGTTCCCATCTAAAAGTCTTACAGATGCTAGGACTTTTCGCAAGCCAGACTTTTTTCTTTCTTAAAAAAACTGGACTCATTATTGCTGTATAGGAAATTATAAAGCATAGAGAAGCTTACTTATACTTAAAATAAAAAACTATTATGTTACTTGCTGCCATTGGCATTTGTTTTCTTGAATTAATTAAGGCTTAGCTTTTTCTCATGCAGCCAATTTAATGCATCCATAGGACTCATCTGATTTAGGTCCACATTGGCGAGCTCCTCCACCAGCGGATGCGGAGTATCTTCTACGTTTTCAACCAAATCAAGGCTCGCTGAGGAAAATAGATCCATTTGCGTTTGGCTAGGACTTTGTTTTTCTAAGTCTTGCAAAATGCTCTTTGCCCTATCTACTACCGACTTTGGCATTCCTGCCAAGTCTGCCACATGAACGCCGTAAGATTTGCCGGCTGCGCCTTTTTTGATTTTATAAAGAAAGCGCAAGCGCCCTTTGGATTCCGCTATGGACATATGATAGTTATGCACATTTTCGTATTTTGCCTGCATCTTGGTTAATTCATGATAATGAGTTGAAAACAAGACAAAGCCTTGCCGATCTTCCGCAAGCTTTTCCAAGATGGCTTGCGCCAGACTCATTCCATCGTAAGTACTAGTCCCCCTACCCACTTCATCCATGATGATTAAAGAATTTCGACTTTTGTGGCGAAATATATGTGAGCAATCCCGCATTTCCACCATGAAAGTCGACAAGCCCTCACTGGCATCATCGCTCGCCCCAATCCGAGTAAAAATACGATCAATGATGGGCATTTTTGCCGTTTTGGCCGGAACGTAGGAGCCCATTTGCGCCAAGATGCTTGCAATGGCAACTTGCCGCATAAATGTGGACTTACCAGCCATATTCGGCCCGGTTAACAAATGTATATGACCGCTATTCATATCTATGTCGTTGGCAACAAAAGGATTGGACAATAGTTTCTCCACTACCGGGTGGCGCAATCCCTCCAACTGATAGGCATCAGAAAAAATCGGCGGGCTCCATCGATTCTCAACAGCTAAGAGTGCCAATGCAGCAGTAAAGTCAATCTCGGCCCATTGCTGCGCCAAAGCCAGTATCCATGCCGCATTCTTTAAGACCTTCTCTCTTAATTCTTGAAATACGCCTGTCTCCAACTCAAAGCGCTTGGCTTTTGCCTTTAAAATTTTCTCTTCCAATTCTTGCAAGCTTGAGAAAGTGTAGCGTTCAGCATTGGTAAGGGTTTGCTTTCTTTGATAGTGTTTTGGAACTTTAGCTTTGTGGGTATTGGTCACCTCCGCATAGTAACCAAATACATTATTGTGCTTTATCTTCAAAGATGGAATGTCACTTTTTTGCCGTTCCTCTTCTTGTAGTGTGGCAAGTTGCCCCTCTACTTCTTCGGTTAGCTCGATCCATTCATCTAGGGAGGAGCGGTAGCCCTTTTTGATAAAGTAATCTTTATTAAGGCTAGTGGGTGCCGTATCCTTAAGAGCTGAGTGGATTTCTTGAACTAAGGAGTCGCAGGCTTTTACCGCATCCACATCATAACGAAAAAAATCCGTCATCGCACAAAGCTCCAGTCCTGCCTCCAAAGACAAGGCTAAAGACTGCAGATCACGCGGACTTGAATTGGGATGGGATATCTTACCCAAACGTCTCTCTACATCCCCCAAATGCGATAATTTTTCACGAACGGCTTTTACACCTGGGCTTTGCGATCCCGGATGAAAGTGATCCACCCAAAAGCGCACTTTATTTTGTCGTAATAAAATTTCTTTTACATCCAAAAGTGGAAATAGCATGGACTTCTTCCACAACCTAGAGCCGGCGGAAGTTTTACAGCGATTCAAGTGTTGGAAAAAAGAGTTCTTCTTTTCTCCATTGTAACTTTCTAACAACTCCAGATGCTGGATAACAGCGGCGTCAATTTGCAAATGGGCATGCCAGCGCCGTTTTTCTAAGGGCTGTATGGTAGATAAGATTCCATCCCCTTGCATATTTACCGCGTATTTTTTCAAACGCAAAAATGCTGCGGGCATATCATCTTGCTCTTCCACTAGATCGAAGGCAGTTACCAATGGTCCGCCTACTTGCTTTTTATTGGCTAAATACTCTTGCTTTTGCGCATCCGATAAAACCAACTCGCTGGGCTGCAATATTCGTAAAACCTCTGCCACCTGCATTTTTTCACTTCGATCATAATAAAAGGCTTCTCCCGTGCTTGCTTCTAAAAAAGCGATCGTGCTTTCATCGTAGGAACACAAATAATTGGCTTTACTAGCATCCAAGGTTTCTGGGTCATAGACCATTCCTGGACTCAAGATTCTTGTTACGCCTCTTTTCACAATGCCTTTTGCTTGTTTTGGGTCTTCCAATTGGTCACAAATGGCGACTTTAAATCCTTCCGACAAAAGCTTGTTGATTGGCCCAGCAACGGAGTGATGAGGTACGCCGCACATCTTGGTGTTGTCCTCTGCCTTTCGATTTCTAACGGTTAGGGCAATCCCCAAAATGGGGGCAGCAGTAATGGCGTCCTGATCAAATAGCTCATAAAAATCGCCCATTCGAAAAAACAGAATTTTATCGGGATGTAGCGTTTTTTGCTCTTGGTATTGAGCCATTAATGGCGTGAGTTTTTTTACCATAAAATAGTGGTAGGAGAAGGCATCTGGAATGTCAATTTATAGTGGCAGCACATCTTCTTGAAAAACCAATTTTTGTTGCTGCAATTCAGGAATGGACTTGATGATATGCCAATCACTTATGCTTTCGTTTTTGAGCTGCAATTTCAATCGTGGTTGATTTAATTGCAGGTGCCATTCTGCCTGCCACCTATCATTTTTATAAAGGGCCTGGCGCTCTGCCGTATAAATCGACTTGGTTTGGGCAATCCCTGTATGCACGGAAGCCAATGCATTTAAAAAACTATTATCGTCCGTAAAAACTAAGTTCTGAAACAACCAATCTTTTTGTATTATATCCAAATCCCGGCGAAACTTATAGCTAGCTTTTGCCACCTTGTATTCATCGGCACTCACATCCTGCCAAAGAAGCTCTATACTATGCATAGAAGGTGTTAGCCTTGTATTTAGCCCGATGCCAGCAGAATCATTAAACAAAGGCATGGCAGCGTTCGGCATTTGTGCCAATTCATGATTTAAAATGGCGGCTGTGTCTTTTGACCACTCCAAACGAACCTCGCCTTGTATGGGAGATTCTTGGTAGAAGGCGCTAGTCATGGTTTCTTTGGCCTCTAGCTGTCTTATGGCACCTTTGGAATTGGCTTTCGTGAAGTAGAGTAACAAATCCTCTTCTAGAGGTAGGATGAAACGCAAATTCTTCCACACCCCTTGCCATTCTATATTGTCGAAAGTCTGAACTTGAATATTACCTGCCCACTGCCCCTCATACGGCAAATAGGATTGCCAAAGATCAGGATAAATTCGTTTGAAGGTTTTCAAGTTTGCTTTTTCTACATGTATGGTAAATGGCTGCATCAAGTAACGATTCTTTAAATGAAAAGTAAAAGGCTTGGCACTTGCTTTGACCTCCTCACCATAAACATCCAAGCGATCCACCTGTAAGGGGATGTTTTTGGCAAAAAAATCATCCCAATGACTTATGGTATAAAACTTTAAATTCATCCAGTGCGAGGGCATCTTGTCTGTAAATTCCTTGCGTCCAAGGCTTTGCATCACGTATTGCAAGGGAAAATCTTTAAACTCTAAGGAGGTTTTAAAATTCTCCTCACCCAGAGGCTCAATATAAAGATACAAATTGGCTTCTCGAATACGTGCTTGTAGATTGATATTCTGGAAACGATCAAAGGAGCCTCGCAAATTAAATTGCGGCAGAAAACCAAGATTGGAAGCAGACGAAAACTTTAAACTAGAACGAAAATCAAAGTTCTCACCATTTTTTTTAATTTCCAATTCATTAAAAACATAATATCTACCTGGATTTTTCTCCGTAGAAAACTTCAACCTATGCACATAAAAATTAGGGAGATCCTTTACATAATCCACACTAGCTGTGAATTTTTTAGGTTTTTCACTCTCTTTTGCCAAAGAAGGTAAAACTTTTTTCTCTTGTTGGCTCAAGTTTTCACATTTTTTATTGCGCAGGATTTGAAATTCCAAATCCTCACTTTCGATTTGCTCTACTTTAATTTTTTTCTGCAAAAGGCTCAGGATATCAAGCGAAACAAAAAGATCGGGGCTTTTTAAAGAAATCTGATTGCAATTCTTAATGTACGCAAGATCCACTCCCGTCCACTGCACAGTTGGGTGAAACCAATAGTTATGAAAGAAATGAAAAGTCACATCTTGCAATTCAAAACTTTTTAAATCCACCTCGTTTTCTAACTTATTTTGCAAAAATGAACGCAGTTGTTTAGGCGATAGAACCGCATAGACGGACTTATAGAAGGTGATCGAAAAAATTGCGATCACAAAAAGTAGAAAAAAATAAAATGCAGAGTTTTTTGATTTTTTCAAGTCATCACACCTTAGGTTGAGAATAAATAATTTGACTTAAATATACAAGATCGTAAAACAAGAGCATGAAGATCTACACGAAAAGCGGTGATACGGGAACCACTTCTCTCTGGAGTGGCAAACGCCTATCTAAAGCGCACCCAAGGATTGAGGCCTACGGCAGTGTGGACGAGCTAAACTCCTGCTTAGGACTAGTACTAAGTCATAGTCCTTCAGAAGAATCCGCAGCAGAAATTTTTGAAGTACAAAATCACTTATTTTTAATCGGCTCCTTTTTATCTTGTGATCAAGAGGATTTGGCCGCCTCCTTGACCCCCATTGATGAATCCATGTGTGAGGGGCTAGAAAAGTCCATTGACCGCATGCAAGCGGAGCTGGATGACTTAAAGAACTTCATTCTGCCAGGCGGCACTAAGGGAGCAAGTTTTGCGCATTTGGCTCGCTGTGTCTGCCGAAGAGCGGAACGCCACGTGGTTCATTGCGAAGATTTTATTCTCTACAAACAAGAAATCACCCAATATCTAAATCGACTCAGTGATTATCTCTTCGTGCTTTCTCGGTATTTAAATAAGCTTGAAGGCAAAAAAGACATTTTATGGGATTCCAGTTTATTTAAAAAATAAATCAGAAATTTCGTACTCTTTTTCTCCCGACGGAGTGGTCACCACCACCTCATCGCCCACTTTTTTGCCGATCAAAGCCCTTGCGAGCGGAGAAACGATGGAGATTTTACCAGCGGCTACATCAGCTTCACTAACCCCCACGATTTGGTAACTTACTTCTTTTTCTGTTTCCAAATCACTAAGTAGTACATGTGCCCCAAAAACAACACGATCTCCTGAAAGCTTGGAGGTGTCTACCACTTGAGCTCCAGCCAATTGCGCATTAATTTCACCAATTCTGGCCTCAATCCAAGCCTGTCGCTCCTTGGCTGCATCATAATCGGCATTTTCACTCAAATCGCCGTTAGAGCGAGCTTCTTCAATTGCCTTTACAACATTGGGCCGCTCTACCTGCATCAGCTGCTTCAATTCTTCCTCTAATTTTTTCTTACCTTGCAAGGTAATAGGTAGTGTATCCGACATCTGCCCTCCAATAAAGCAAAGGCTTATACCTAAAATCTTTGACCTACGCAATACAAAGAGCGAAACTATCGTAAAATTGACGATTTGGAGCGGCCCGGCATGCGTCTAAACACCAGTAATATTGCCATCATCAAACGACTTTTAACGGGAAAGAGTTCGCGCCCCTTAAAATCCATCCTACGCAAGTGTGAGCCAGCAGACATCGCCACCCTATTTAGTTTCTATCCGCTGCGCGAAAACATGCATCTTATTCAGGCACTATTGAGCACGGGCCAAGCCGCAGAAGTGCTGGAGGAAGTACCTGAGCCGCAACTAAAAAGCCTTCTTGAGGCGCTGGATGAGGACGCAACTCGCAAACTCTTTAGTGATTATGCGGAAGACGATTGTGCCTTCTTTTTAAGTCTTTTAAACGAAGACAAACAAGAGACCATTTTAGATTTGCTGAGTCCACGCCGAGCGCAAAGATTGAAACAAATCCTGAGCTACCCAGAAGATACGGCGGGCAGAATTATGAACACCGAAGTCTTTTCCATTCCGGCAAATCTTAACGCAGAAGAGGGAATTGAGTATTTGCGGCAAAAGCCAAAGGATGCTCCTTTCTACTACGCCTATCTTACCGACGATGAAGCTCGCTTGGTGGGTGTTGTTTCTCTAAGGGAAATGGCCACCGCTGCGGCCAATACACCACTCATGGACTTGGCAAAAAAAGACATTGTTGCAACCAGCCTAGAGTCCACAACGGAAGAGGTTTCCATTCTTGTAGAACGATACAACTTTTTGGCAATCCCCGTAGTCAATGAAGACAAAAAAGTTATGGGAATTGTAGAAATCGATGATGTGATCGACATCATTCAAGAGCAAGCCACAGCCGATATTTATGCCAGTGCCGGCTTGCAAGAAGATGACCGTGTTTATTCGCCCATATTATTTAGTATCAAACATCGCTTTCCCTGGATGCTACTGAATTTAGGATTGGCGGCTTGGGTATCTCGCGTCGTCAGTTTGTTTGAGGGAACCATGCAGGAGCTTATCATTCTCGCTACCTTAAACAATATTGTGGCAGGAATGGGTGGCAATACCGCCATCCAAACTCTAACGGTGGTAACACGAGGTATAGCGTTAGAGGACTTTTCTTATATATCTCGGTGGCGAGTCATTCTAAAGGAAGTCATGGTGGGCTCTTTTAATGGCTTTGTCATTGGCATAGTGGCCGCGGTTTTAGTCTACTATTGGAAAGACAATTTAATGGTCTCCATCGTCATCTGGATCGCTCTTGTCATTAATTCTATGGTCGCCTCATTGCTTGGCGCCAGCATTCCTATGCTACTGAAACGCTTGGGCAAAGACCCCGCAGCCGGCAGCGGGGTCCTAGTAACAACTCTAACCGATGCCGCTGGTTTTTTTGCCTTTTTGGGCATTGCCAGCTTAGGAATGGTTTACTTTAAAGACTATCTATGAAGAAAGAAAAAAAGCCTACACAGAATCCCATTATCTGCCTTTGCAATCAAATCCGAAGGGATACCATCATGCAAGCCATTCGAGACGGAGTTAAAAATACAGATGAGCTTTATGATCTTACCGGCGCTGGTGTTGGCCCTTGCGGCGGCTCCTGCCGCACAACTACGAAAAAATGGATTGAAGACTATAAAAAGAAATAGATCACTTCAGCCGGTAATCAATGATGGCTTGAACATCGGGACCACAATTACCACAAGTAATACCGGCCGAGCAAAAGCGCCCCACCTCTTGAGCTGTGTGCAAGCCTCCTATGATGGCTTCATCCACCACTTTGGCGGGGATCATTCGGCAATGGCATAGCTCTTCTTCTGTATAGGGAAATTGCCAATTGTCAGTGGCCTTAAGTAGCGCCTCTTTGATCAGAATGTCCTGATGTTCATGGCCCAGACCTTGAATTACCTGATCCACTTGATGATATGGCACTTTTCCTATTCGGCTTACGGCCTCTTCCAATGGATGACAGCCACTGGCCGATAGGGATATACCCTGCTCGTCCTTTTCAATGTCAATAAAATCCACCTGGCGCCAAGTCACTCTCATATAGAATTCATTATGCCGAGCAAGTCATCAATGTCAATTGGCTTCATAATAAAGCCCTTCGCCCCCTTGGCCTTTAAATCATTAATATCTATTTGTAGGGAACCAGATATAAAAATCACTGGTATTTGCAGGTTTTTTGATTTTAAGTAATTCAATATTTCCAGACCATCCGCATCCGGCATTTTCATATCTGATAGAATTAAATCCACCGCGGCGTTTGCATGCAATTTTTCTTTCGCCTCTTGGATCGAGTTTGCCGACACAACAATATGTCCCAAGTCACTTAACTCCATTTCTAATATTTCAATGATCTGCGGTTCATCATCTATAATGAGTATCTTCATATATTCTGCAAGCCTTTCAATAGAGGTTCGACAAATGTTGACATCCCCTTATAATCGCGATTTTCAGTAGGCATACTTTTTATTTGCTCACGCAAAGAGCGTAAAACAGACTTTGGCAGGGACGCCAGGTTTTGAATATGGGTTCGGATCGTAAAAACCACTTGTTGGCTCTTTGGAAGACGTACCAACGTTTGCCTTTCAAGGCGCAAGAAAACTTTTTCCAACAAGATTTCTTCGAGATGCTCTGGCTTCTTTTTATCTGGAAAGGGACAAAAATATTCGTCCGAATCATGCATGGTCCAATTCCATCTTTCTACAGGCTTATTCACTGGGATAGAATCGATGTACTTTGTCACCAAGCCTTCCAGTTTGCTTGCAAAATTGGGGACCGGCTGATGGATCTGTGCCATGTTTTTGCCGATTTTATCGCGCAGGTTCCAGCGCGAAGGAAAACAAACGAGTCCCCCAAGCAGGGTGCTAGAGGGCCCGTCCAAAAAACAAAGATCTTCTTGCACGATTTCAGCAAACTGCCTAAGCGCAGAAAGTGCCTCCTGCTTTTTAGAAAAAAGCTTGCCATCCGCCATGCGCTTCAAAGCATTTTGACTTTTGCAATAATGTTGACCGTGGTATTGAAGCAAATTATCAAAAAGCAGATCTTGCAGCTCCAAGACAGAATTTTGCATGGCAGGCTCATAATACAAAACCAGCTCCGATTCGCTAGCCAAAATGTCTTTTTTTTGCCCCGAATCCGCACAAAGTCGATCATCCAAAAGGAACCATTCCGAGCTCCCAATGGGCTGAATTCCCATTTTCATCTGGTATTGGTTCGTGGTAAAAAGCGGGCATTTTTCCAACATGAAGAGTATTTATAGGCCCAATCCCCTAGCTTGTCGAATATCTTTACACTCCATAGAATTATTGGAATACTCCACTCGTCATTTTCATTTTAGCAAGTCCTAGTATAGAATGATTTCATGCAATCCCTAAAAATCTTGGCCATGGTGGCTGTATTCTACCAAGTCCCTGTTCTTGCCTCTACCACCATTAGTGACTTAGACCGATTGAATGAAGTCTATATTCGCAATGCTGCACGGGCGATTATGGGTGATTTTCAGGCCGATGATCGGCTCGATTATCAGTTTCAAGTCCGGGCTAAAGATACAAGAAGCCATCTAAATTATGTGGATCTTGGCTCTTTGCTTTATAGCATTCAACAGGGAAAAATATCTTTACTCAGGCTAAAAGAACAACGACAGCCCATAAAAGACAAAGACACCAAGCGAAGCCTAGATTCATTTTCCACGATGCTGGACAGATACGAAATCATACTTACAAATCTTTCAAAACTTAGCATTCAAGAAAAAGATGTGGATAAAAACCTTTCCCTTATGGAGCAAAGCTTTGATTACCAGTTAAAAGAGCGAGTGCGAAAGCATGAGGCTAAATATTTTGCGCAAAAGCGACAAATAGAAAAAAAAGACTATGAAGAAAAGCAGCGCCAGCAACTTCTCCTTAGAAATCAGCACCAGCTACTTTCGGCTAAACGGCAAGCATTTGTGGAAACTGCCTCCCTTTTCTTAAGAGATTTGCAAATCCCGACTCTAAATTTGGCTGAACTTAGTTCCTCTAGAATGGTGGCACTTAACTCCTATGCAATACTGGCCAATCTACAACATTTGCAAAGTCATCCTTCTTACTATCCTGATTTCTTTCGTAATCTACGTATAGAGCATGATATGATACCTATCTTGCGATCCTATATGAACTTGGATTATCTAAAAGACAATTACACCTATGCCTTACTAAAGTTTGTCGCGAAAAACCAAAGCATGCACTCGCTGATTCGCCTTTCTGCCATAGCGCAGATGACAAAACTTTGGGGCTTTGAAAACACCTTACAAGCACTGGATTATGACCGAGACCGGCTTTTGAAAATCTTTGATAAAATTGGGGAACGCGCAGAAATAAGTCCTGTTTCCCGATTATCCAAACAAACAAAAGTGCACATCGACTACTATGCGGATGTAAAAATTGACGTGGACGATTTTGCAAGAAAGATTCAAAATGAATTATTCATTTACCTACCCGAAGCGAAAATGCATTTTTCCAGCAGGTCCTCTTTTGCTAAACCCCAGCTATTGGCCCTGTCGGATCAAACTAAAAACGGCAATATTAAGCCGATGAGTCAGATACATAGAACTACAGAGCAACACCCCTTAGAATTGCTACAAGAGCGAGAACGCCAAAGCGCTGAGGTTCTGCCTTTTGGTGTTTGCAAAGGTTTATTTCGCTAATGGTGGAGATAAGCGGACTCGGTCAAGCGCTCGCAATGGCTTCCAGCCATTTCTCCGCCTAACCACCCCGAAGTCCTTTCGCTCACATCACGCTCCCTGTAGGGAAATGATACGTCATAAAAGTGTAAACTATGTGCCCGGAATAAAGTGTAAAGGATGTATCCGGAATATACCTTTTTGGTGGAGATAAGCGGACTCGAACCGCTGACCCTTACGCTGCCAGCGTAATGCTCTACCAGCTGAGCTATATCCCCATATTCTTTGCACCATCTTATTAAGACACTTTGTTGCACATGGCAAGACAAATGAAATCCTTGAATTTTCACCATTTTCCATATTTTCTACTAGGCGCACCAGGAGGTTGGAATGCAGCGTACTTTGTTAGCAATAATGATTTGTTTTTTTGTAAGCCCCAGCTATGCGAAAAATTTGGAGCATCGACTTGGCGTTGGCTATTCCAATACCTTTTCTTTTGAACTGCCCAGCCTCGCGCTGTCTTATTACCCCAGTAGCCGAACCAATATCGGCGTAGCCTTAGGTGTGAACACCGAAGATGACCAATCGAAGTTTGGTTTTCTATTCAAGGCCTTTCGAGTTATCTTTGAAGAAGAAAACTTAAATTTTCTTATGGGTGGTGGCGCCGCAGTGATTTCTGATGAACAAAATGGCAGAAGTGATTCAGGCTTTGAAGTAAGTGCTCTGGCAGCTGCAGAATACTTCTTTACCGGCCTTGATTCTTTGGCCTTTCGCTTTGAAGCCGGCATCGGTATCGTTTCGCAGGACGACGGTGTGACATTTAGAACCATTGGCGAAAGCCCAATTAGTGCAGGGGTAATCTTTTATTTTTAGCGTTCATATTTTTTACATCTGACTAAAAGCTTCGCCCAGACTACAAATTATAATCACTAGACAAGGTACGAGAATTGCTTATAATTTCTCTAGAGGGGGCACTTTGAAATACTGGCTAATTGCAATCTTTTTTCTAAGCAGCTTTGCCAAAGCGGATGGCTTTGATCCCTTTATTGATTATTCCGAGTTTGAAGAAGCCACCCAAGAGGAAGCCGACATCCACTTTTTTCGCAATGGACGCTTTCTCACCCTAGGCCTGCTGGGCGGCTTACGTGGCTATACAGAGAATTATGGCTCCATCAATGATCCAGGAGGCTCTTTTGGACTATTTGTTGCCTTCTTTTTTGATCTTCGTTTTGCCCTGCAAGTTAGCTACACCCTAAGTGACCATGACTTTAACTATCGCAATACCATACTCGGTGCGAACGAAACCACTGCCACATCGTTTGAAGTCAAATATTATACCAACACACAAAATGTCACAAAAGGCCTTGGTCGATTCAATCCCTACTTTATTGGCGGCTTCTCACAAATTTATCGTACAGTAGATATAGATGGGGCAGCTTCCAGCCGGGATGGGTCTTTGGGCTTTAATGCCGGTGCAGGCTTTGAAGTTCCCTTTGCTAGAAACTCCACCTATTTTGGCCTTGAGGCAAAGTATACTTATGTGAATTTCAATGATGAAGGCAAACTCTTAAGTGATGGTACAACCAATACAAGCTTCCGTTTGAACGGTGATTTATACACCTTGTATGCCATACTAGGTGTGAACTTCTAATTCCTTTTTCGCCAAAATCTCTGCCTTATTTTTTGTTAAGGATGCTTTGGAGCGCATGGCATAAATCCGAAGAGGAATGCCCTGCAAATCAAAAGTCTCCTTCAGTCGATTAATAAGGTAGCGCCGATAAGAGTCTGTAACACCCTCTGAGTGATTCACAAAGCATATGAAGGATGGCGGAACTTGCTCCGTTTGTGTCATATAAAGAAAACGAACATTCTTTGTTTTGTATACTGGCGGCGGTGTGCGCTTTGTAACTTCAGAGAAGAATTGATTCAATTTTGATGTACTTATTCTTCGCTGCATTTTTTCGCGCACTTCCTCTATTTGCATAAAAAGCTTTTTAATTCCACTCGAGGTTTTGGCACTAACAAAAACTATGGGCAAATCACTATAGAAATGAAACTCTTCTTGCATTTTTTCACGGAAAGACTTTCTGTATTCGGCAATTTGCTTTTCTGCCAAATCACTTTTATTGGCAACTAGAATGGCCGGCTTAGCTTGCTCTACAACATAAGATAAGAGCTTGGTATCCTGATCACTGGGTCCGAGCAATCCATCCACAATAAGTAGAACTAAATCTGCCTTACGAATGGACTCCCTGGCTTTGATACTAGACAGTACCTCTACCCCATCCTGCATCTTGGAGCGTCTTCGAATACCGGCGGTATCCACAATCTTATAAGTCTTGTCAGCATATTGAAAAACAGCACCAATGGAATCCGTAGTCGTCCCGGCCGTATCGGAAACCAACATTTTCTCTTCTCCAAGCAATTGATTGGTAAGGGAAGACTTTCCTGCATTGGGCTTGCCGACGATGGCCATGGTAAAATACTTTTCTTCTTTTATACTTTGCGCTTGCAGATAGGGCATTAAAGCATCCAGCAAATCACTAACTCCCCTTCTGGCCTCAAAGGAGCAAGAATAGGGACACTCTGAAAGTTCATAAAAATCGTATTTTGCGACTTCTTCATCCTTAACACTATCAACCTTGTTAATCGCAATCACAAAGGGCTTTCCAGAATTGCGTACAAACTGAAAGGCATTACGATCTTCTAAAGTTAAGCCTTGCCGAGCATCTACCACAAAAATGATGGCATCCACCGTGGACAAAAGGTTTTGCACCTGCTGTTTGATTTGCAAGGCAAAGGGGCTCTCTCGGTCTGTAATCCCACCTGTATCGATCACTTCAAATTCATGTCCAAGCCAATCGCCTCGCTCCACCTGAATATCACGAGTCAAACCTTCATAATCTTTTACCAAAGCCTTTTTTGTGTTGGTAAGAACATTAAATAGTGTGGATTTTCCTACATTGGGTCGACCTACAATGGCCAATTGCTTAAGCTTCGACGACATAACCCAATTCCCGAATCGCTTGCGGATTCTTTGTCCATTTTTCTTTGATTCGCACATGTAGATCTAGAAAAACTTTTTTATCCAATTGCAATTCTATTTCTTTTCGCGCCTCTGTACCAATGCGTTTTATCAATTCACCTCGTTTACCTAAAACGATGGATTTATAGGATTCTTTTTCAATGACGATATCAGCAAAAATACGGTCTATTTTTTCTAGCTCTTCATACTTTCGTACCTGAACTGCCAATCCGTAAGGGATTTCCTCATGGATATTGTAAAAGCACTTTTCTCGAATGATTTCAGCAACCCAGTCTTTCGTGGATTGCAAAGTAAAAAGATCTTCCTCATAAATAGGAGCCTCCGATTGAGGAAGTAATTTTGCAAATTCCTGCAGTATTAATTCTTTATGCTTATCTACTTCTTGCTTTGTGCTAACCGACAAAATGGGCACAGCATAGTCTTGTAACTTCTGTCTTAAAATCAACTGGCGGTGCGGCTTTAAATCTGACTTGGTCATTAAAATCATCCAAGCTTTACCAGAGGCGGCCGTCATATCCGCAATACGCAATAGATCTTCCATGCTCTTGGCATCCATATTAAGACAGGCCACCAGAACATCGGCTTTTTGCATTACGTCTTTATACTCATCTTGCAAAAAACGATTTAAGCCGCTGCTTTTACCTATCACACCAGGGGCGTCCATCAGTATCGCCTGTAGACCCTCTTGATTGACAATCCCCAATACTCTTTTTCTTGTGGTCTGTGCTTTATGACAAACTATGGAGAACTTTTCTCCAACCAGCATATTTGCCAGCGAGCTTTTTCCCGCATTGGGCAAACCAATCAAACCGACAAAACCTGCTTTATAGGACATGGATCACCTCCATGGCACGACGGGCGGCCTGCTGCTCAGCAATTTTTTTGGAAGTTCCCTGGCCACGCGATAGCCAGCGACCAGCAAGCGAGACCTCACTAATAAAACGCCTAGCATGTGCAGGCCCAATCGCATCGGTGATTTCGTATTTAGGAAGTTCCATATACTTTTGCTGGCAAATCTCTTGAAAGCGGGTTTTGTAATCTTGCTCGTAGGCATCTTGTTGACTTCGATGAATCAACAAATCTTCATAGAGCCTGACCACCACTTTTTTTGCTGTCTCGTAATTGCTGTCTTTAAAGATGGCGCCAATGATGGCCTCTACACAACAAGCCAAGAGACGTGGCTTGAATTGACCACCGCTGTTGCGCTCCCCCCTACCCAATAAAACATATTTTGATAGATTTAAGGACTGAGCGATTTCATTAAGACTGGCCTCATTGACCAAAGAAGCTCGTTTTTTGGATAAAAAGCCCTCGCTAGCTTCTGGCTCTATACGCATCAATATTTCACTTAAAGCCAAATCGAGCACGGCATCACCCAAGTACTCCAAACGCTCGTTGTTTTGATAAGAATCTTCGCCCTGACGGTTTTTCTCGTTGGCGTAGGAGCGGTGAGAAAGGGCAGTCATCAAAAATTCTGGATTTTTAAAGCGATATACAAGTTGCTCTTCGAGTTCTGATAACGGCAGATCGTTTAGTAAGTCTTTTTGCATAGTTATTTCCTTATGGTATTAAGGAAATCTCAAAACAATGGCCCACGACCCTTCTTTTGAAATTTCTACCTAATGTATCTAACAAGTTTTGTCATGCGCGTCAATTTTGCAGTTGAGTTAGGCATATTTTACCAATGGCGGGCCCATATCTTGCTGAATGGACTTAGTAGGAGGAAATATGAAATATTGGCTTATATTGTTTTTCATTAGTCCCTGGTTTTTGGCTGCTTCTGAGCCAGAGTCCATAGCATCAAATTGCACCCAATATATGTATTCTAAGGCCTATTTAGATAAGAAAAGTGCGAAAAACCAATGTCAAAAAATTAAGGACAGATTTGCCTGGGTATGTACGAAAGTAGCCATAAACTATTTGGACAGGAACCAGGCTAGCTCATACTTGGAAGCTTGTTCGAAAATTGACAATGAGAAAAAGCTTAAATGCGTGGTGGATGAAGCCATAATGGCCACATCCCACCAACTAAAGAAGATAAAAAGCTGCTCTTAGCCTTTTTTCGACCAAGAAGTACACCAGCCATCCGCTGCTACCAATTTTCCAGGAAAGAGTGTGCAAGCACCTTTGCCGTCGCCTTTGTCTGTATAAAGCACGCAGTTTTTACAGTGTTGATCTTTAAAAGCAACTCCCTGCTTTTCTACTTTTAGCTTATCATCGGTAATCTTTGCCTTATCATGCTGATAATTCACACCAGCGGCCATACCTTCTCCGGGCTTCACCATTTCGGCTCCGCCACCGTCTTTTTTACGTCGACGAGCAAAGGCCGGCATGGCAACAGAACTTGCAACACTGGCAACAGCTACTAGGGACAAGCCTTTTTTTAGCGCATCTCTTCGATTTGATTTCATAAAAGCTCCTTTTTGAAAGCGTATAGAATACTTAATGATAACTTATTGATATATACTAACTATGTTCGAGATCATAATCCAACAAAAATACAAAAGTTTTTTTCATGTATAGCTTTCGACAAGAAAAATTATGTAGCATTCTGCGAGGTTGCAAATGTGAAATTGTCTGCCAAAATAAATTATGCAAATTCAGCTTACGCAAAAATCCGATGACCCTAACTTACGCAAGTTTTTTGAGCAAATCCCCATTCCCGGCAGCATAGAATACAAAGTGGAAAGGCCTTCTGGTTTTTTTGCCCATGCTGAGCAAAATTTTGCGGCCACAGATGCTTTGATGCTAAGTGATGAAGAAAAGATTCACGCCTGCTTGTCCATTAATACGCGAGAGGCATTTTTGCAGGACTGGAAAAATATTGGCTGGGCCACGGATTTGCGCTTGTCCTCTAACCGAAAAGCCGTACGTTATTTTTTTGATCATTTTTTGGAAGACATAAAAAAACTACGACGAGAAAAAAACTTAGATTTTATTTTAAGTTTTATCAACAAGACCAATCAAATTGCTTTTAACACATTTATACGGCCAAGATCTTTGCGTGAAAACCATCCTCGCTTTCATTTGCTTACCAATTTTTACCGCGTATCCGTTTATGCAAAAATTCCTTTTCTATATTTTCCTTTACAGACCCTGAGAATTCGCTCGCTCGACAACCACAATATTGAGGCCCTTAGCCGCTATTTAGCTCGTAAAGCCAAGCGCAGATTCTTAGCTTATCGCTATTCTGTAGAACTATTAGAACAAAGAATGAATCAATGGATCAATTTCAACAAGGAGAACTTTTTAATTGCCTACGATGCTAGAGGTAATATCGTGGGCTGCGTTGCCCCTTGGAATACGCGCAAAACTCAGCGCTATGAAATTATCAAATACAACGACTTTTATGAAAATATGCGGCAACTGAACCGGATCACTTCCTATATGGGAATTACCAAAAATATGCCCGCACCTGGTAGTATGGCAGACTTTTATTTTCTTACCCACCTGAATGCAGACAACCCCTACATCTTTCATCGGCTGCTACATGAATCCTTACAATTCTGCTCGAATGACCAATATTTAGTTTATACAAGTTTTGAAAACGATAGATTGTACAAACCACCTAAAGATGTCGTGCATACCAAAAGCAAATTCGGACTTTACTTGGTTTTAGAACCAGGTGAAGACTTGCCCTTCACCCACCTTCCAAGTGATACCATACCTGATTTTGAAATTGCCTTCCTTTAGTTTGCAATGCCTTGCAAATCACGACTCATAGAGTCCCAAAACCAAGTCAACATGGGGTCCATATTGATTAGCTCCTCGACTTGCATATCAGAAAACAGAACTGGGTCTGCATAAGAGGACACCAATGTATTACACGGCCCCACATTGATGACGCGCCCAATGGCATGATCCTCTCTTAGCTGTACGATCATGGACTCCACATCATCCTGCTTTTCAATTAAGACCTTGTATCCCTCATCTGTGAGCTTGTAGGCCTCTAGCTTTTGCGGCAAGACTCCCGATGATAGTTGAAATACCTCATTGCTATCTTGTTGAAACAAACATAGTTCTACATACTCTTTTAAGCTGATTGTAGAAGTCAAAACCTTCACAGGGCTATAAACATCTTCTGCACATACAAGTACATCTGCAGGTTCTTTGGACTTGTAGTAACGGCGACAAAGACCGATTTGCACCAAACCAACACATAGCTTGCGAAACTTCTCCGTTGACCAAAAACGAGTATCATCTGCAGACATAAAAGAAATCAAATCAACCGGATTCGGGCAAATTTGGTCAATACAAATCTGAGCTTCTTTTAAAGTAGCTACGACCTCTGGTATTCTGATAACATTTGAACGGACTTCTGAAAAATCGATTGTTCCTTGATTTGCGAAAACAAGTGCTGTTTTCATACCCCCCCTTTTGTTGAACGTCCATCCCCTATGGACATTACTCTTATATGAAGATGCGAAATAAGTGCCAAGTAAGAATTAAAATAATCCTTCCTAAGAAGCTCAAATGTCTCATATTGATGCAGGTCTTGATAAAAACTTCATGCTGCTATAAAGTTTTTATACAAAACACGCTTCTAAAAAACCCCCGACCATCATCCAGAAGAAGTTCGAAAATGTTTATTTTCCAGCATATTTACCGATTAGAAAATGAGGCTGATGATGCAATTACCACTTTTAAAATCTAGTTTTTTTGCAAACTTAGATAGCAATAGTTTAAGTAATCTATTGACCGCATCCAATGATTGGTCAAAAGAAAAAATGCCTGTGGCAATATGGGATGATAAAATCATCATTGCTTTAGCTAAAGAAGATATTTCTTGTGAAGAAATTCAAGTGCCACATATAAAAGTTTTAGCGCCAGCTAAACAGCTAGAAGAACTTTACAATAGTCTTTTTAGTGAAAAGGTAGAACCCGCAGCCATGCCGGAATTATCCTTTGAAAATTTAAATGCCCAGCCTGTTGCCGAAGCACCCGTTGTAGGCAATGACCAAGCCGAGCAAGAAAGTGAGAAAGCGCAAAGTACTAGCTCGTTAAATCTAGATTTTAGCGATTTAACGGTAAATGAAAACCCTACCAAAAATGAAGAAAGCGAAAGCCAGCAGCAAGAAAGCTTGCCTGCATCGCAAGAAGAGGAAGAGCCCGCCCAAATCAGCAAAGGCGATATGCCGCAAGCAAGCCCTGAACCTCAAAGTCAAAATGCCGAAAAAGAGCAAGACGAAGATGTCTTTGTCGCGCAAGAAAAGACGGCAACTCTACACACCGACACAAACTCTCTAGCACACAAAATGAAAGACTTGATATACAATTTCGAGCCTTATTTTGATCGCGTACTGCAACTAGATAAACAAGACAATAAATTAATCTACAACACACATCTTGGTGAGTGGCCGCTGGATCAAAATGCCTCTTTAGAAGTAGACTTATCGAATAACAGTATTTTTAAAATTGTAAACAAAACCAAACACTCTTATCACGGATATATGGTGGCCAATCCAATTAACAATGCCTTCTTACAAGCATACAACGGCGGAAACCTGCCTGAGCATATTACTGTAGTGCCGGTAATTGAAGGAAATGAAATCCAATCCATGATCGTGGGCATAACTAGTAAGTTCAAAGCCAAGAAAATAAAGATTCAAAATTTAGAGGAAATGGCACTATTAGAACCTGAGGATTCGCAATTAGCGGCTTAGTATTGCCTGCATTTTTTTTACCACCGTTTCCAATCCTTCAAAGACAGAATAGCAAATAATGGCGTGCCCAATGTTCACTTCTTTTAGGTGTGGTAGCTTAGTAATTTCTTTGGTCGTTTGATAATCCAAACCATGACCTGCATGTACATTTAAGCCTAGCTGGTTGGCAGCAAGGGCCGCCTCTTCTAGCTTTTTCCACTCCTGCATTTTTTCTTCATTCTTGAGTAAAACCCACTTACCTGTATGAAACTCCACGGCATCGGCAGCAATATTTTTACAGGACTGAACTTGCGATAAGCTGGGTTCAATGAACATGGAGGAGCGAATGTTGTGCCTGCGAAAGGTGGCAACTAGTTTTGCCAGTTTGCCCTCTTGTTTCGCTACATCAAGCCCGCCCTCGGTAGTTAACTCTTCACGTTTTTCTGGCACAAAGCAAACCCAATCCGGTTGATACTTCAACACCATAGCTTCCATTTCTTCGCTGGCGGCCATCTCCAAATTAATGGGAAGCAAACGCTCTTCACACAAAAGTTTTACATCCTCCTCTTGAATGTGCCTACGATCTTCCCGTAAATGAATGGTGATTTGATCTACATGCTGCTTTGCGAGTATTTTCACCGCTTCACGTAGATCAGGATAATCCGTTGTGCATCCCCTAACTTGCCGAAGAGTAGCAATATGATCAATGTTTACGCCTAAACGAATCTTGGTCATAAAAGCTCTTTTTTCAGAACATCGGATATTTCATCGGCAATTTTATGAATCAGAGACATGCTTGGCCCCTCAACAAGAATTCTTAGCAATGGTTCTGTACCTGAATAACGAACAAAAGTTCTTCCTTCTCCTTTTAATCGGTCTTGTGCTTTTGCTACCACTTCTTTGTATGCAGGCAAATCCTCAAATGCTTTCTTTTCTTTAACTCTAAGATTTTTTAAGACTTGCGGCACATCTTGCATTACGGAATTTAATTCTGAAAGCTTACAGTTTTTTTCCTTCATTACCGCAAGGACATTCAAAGAGGCAATCAAGCCATCACCAGTAGTAGAGTGATCTAAAAAGATAATATGTCCACTCTGCTCTCCGCCCAATACATACTGGTGCTTTCGCATTTCTTCTACAATATGCTTATCCCCTACTTTCGTTGTTACTACTTGAATGTCATTGGCCGCCATCAATTTACGAAGACCAAAATTACTCATTTCTGTGCAAACGATGGTATTCTTATGCAAACGACCTTTCGATTTTAGAAATAGGGCGCTAATAGCCAATATATGGTCACCATTGATCATTCTACCTGTCTCATCCACCATAATCACTCGGTCAGCATCGCCATCTAAAGAAATCCCCACATCCGCTCGGTATTCCAATACGGCTTCTGCTAGTCGGTGCGGGTGCAAGGCGCCGCACTCATCATTGATATTGGTCCCGTTAGGTTCATTGCCAATGACTTTGACCTCAGCCCCAAGCTCTTGAAATACCGCTGGAGCGGCCTTGTAAGCTGCCCCGTTGGCACAATCCAAAACAATGCGAATATTTTCTAGCGAGTCCTGCCAAGGAAAGGAGTTTTTCACAAAAACTATGTAGCGCCCAAGGGAGTCGTCAATTCTTCTGGAACGACCTACCTCATTAGAAGGAGCTAGTTTATCGTTAAGCTCCCCGGAAAAAACAAGCTCCTCAATTTCTTTTTCCATTTTGGCGGATATTTTATAGCCATCAGCACCAAAAATTTTGATCCCATTGTCGTAGTAGGCATTATGACTTGCCGAAATCACGATTCCTGCTTCGGCTCGCATATTTCTAGCTAAAAAACCAATCCCGGGTGTGGGCAGTGGCCCAACAAGTTGAACATGCACCCCCATAGAATTCAATCCAGAAGCCAATGCCATCTCAATCATATAACCCGACAAACGGGTATCTTTTCCTATAAGCACGGAGATCTTATGACCAGGCTTTGCATCTCTTCGTAAAATATGACCCAGTGCTTGGCCCACTCTTAATACAATATCATTGGTCATTGGATATTCATTGGCCTTTCCTCGAATACCATCGGTTCCAAATAAATTTTTAGCCATTTTCATCTGCCTCTCTAATTTCAATATTTAAGTATCTTGGTTGAATGGAAATAAGATTCACACCAAAGGGTAAATCTAGTTTATCTTCGCGAATTTCCAAGCGCAAAAAAGGATTTTTTGTATTGTATATGACATATTGAATGCGTGGTTTACTTCTTAAATAACGTCGGATCAATTTAGGATTCCCGCGAAAGACCACATCCGCCTGATCTGGATCCATTCGTTTTAAAACATAGTTTTGCGGCACTTTAATATCAATGGGAATCTGTGCGCTTTCCTGCATATCGTCCCGGCCAATAATAAAGAGCCAAAGTATAATGGCAATGAATAGAGCTAAAATCTTATAGGTGAAATTCTCAAATAAGATGCTTTTCAAATTAAGCATGGGCCAAGCCCCCTCTAGGAGCCTTTACTTGAAAAGCTTCTATCAATAAGTGCATAAGATCTTCATTGCGTGCAAAAACTTTTATCTCACCTTGTTCGGCTACGGCTACTGTTTTACGCTCCTCACTCACAATTATAACCAAGGCATCCGTATCTTCCGAAATCCCTAAAGCCGCTCGATGGCGCGTGCCGTAGCTTGCCGCTAGGTTTGGGTTTTTTGAAAGTGGCAAAAAGCTTCCGGCACTAATTACACGCCCGCCCCGTATCAATATGGCTCCATCATGCAAGGGGCCCTCTGGATGAAATATACTTAATAGCAGCTCAGCTCTTATTTCTGCATTCAGATCTGTACCTTTTTGTATATAATTATCAAGACCGATTTCTCTTTCTAGTACGATCAACGCGCCATAACCCTTACTGGCCAATGCAAATGTGCCCTTCGATAGCTCTTCCAAAACATGCATCTCTTGATTTGCCGAAACACCTCCTAAAAAAGGACTTTTCCCTATATGAGCTAGAGCACGGCGAATGTCGCCTTGAAATAAAACAATGATAATCAAAAACAAATTATCAAAAAACTGTTTCAAAACCCAATGCAGAGTACTTAACTCCAACCAGATGGATGTAATATACGCTAGAGTCACGACGGCCAAACCAGTCAAGATTTGTACAGCACCAGTTCCGCGTATAAATGTTAGAATTTTATAAATTATGATCCAAACAAAGATAACATCCAAAAAATCATACCACTCTAGATGGGACCATATTAGGGAGAGGTTTTGAATGATGGATGTAATGTTCAACGCAAACCTCTTATGCGATTACTGGTCCAGAATCACCTACGGGATCTTTTGAGCCGTCTTTTTGTTCTTCTTCTTGTTGTTTCAGTTTTTCTAGTCGTTCCTTTTCTAGAAGTTTTCGTTTGGATTCTTCATCTTCTTTGGCCAGTTTTTCTTCCATGTCTTTTCTTCGCTGAACGATATCATCTAGTTGTTTGCCTTCCAAAATCATATTGATTTCAGCACCGTCTACCGTCTCCAACTCCAACAAAGCCTGAGAGAGAACCTCTAGCTTATCGCGGTTTTCTTCAAGAACCTTTTTCGCCAATTTATAATTGGCATCAACAATTTCTTTTACTTCCTTATCAATATCCTCTCGTACTTTTTCAGAGTAATTGTGTTGATCTTGCGATTGCTGCAAACCTAAAAATACAGGGCCCGAATTGCTTTCGTAGGCAATCGGACCTAGGCGATCACTCATTCCCCACTCACAAACCATTTTTCGGGCAATTTCGGTTGCACGTTCAATATCGTTACTAGCACCACTAGTAATGTCGCCAAACACAATGGCTTCAGCCACTCTGCCGCCAAACATATAAGCTAGAGTTGCCTCAGCCTTGGACTTAGAATAGTTCAGACGATCCTCATCGGGCTGCACTTGGGTGTAACCCAAAGCCATGCCTCGAGGAATGATGGTAACCTTGTTTACTGGATCGCCGTTTGGAACTATTTTTGCCACCAATGCATGTCCTGCTTCATGGTAAGCCGTAATTTTACGATCATTCTCACTGATTTTCATCGAGCGGCGCTCACTCCCCATGATCACCTTGTCCTTAGCATATTCAAAGTCTTGCATGGTAAGTAGGTTTTTGCCCGTACGAGCTGCGTTTAGCGCCGCCTCGTTCACAAGGGATTCAATTTCCGCACCAGTAAAACCAGCACATCCCGCAGCAATACGGTGCAAATCCACATCTTGTGCCAGCGGCGTTTTACGCGTATGCACTTTCAGGATTTCTTCGCGTCCACGAACATCCGGGCGTGGTACCATGATCCGTCGGTCAAAACGACCTGGACGAAGTAGTGCCGGATCTAAAATATCAGGACGGTTGGTCGCCGCAATGATGATAACACCTTCATTGCTTTCAAAGCCGTCCATCTCCACAAGCAATTGATCCAAGGTTTGTTCGCGCTCGTCATGTCCGCCGCCAAGACCTGCGCCGCGGTGTCTACCAACGGCATCGATTTCATCAATGAATATAATGCAAGGAGCGTTCTTTTTACCTTGTTCAAATAAATCACGAACGCGCGAGGCACCCACACCAACAAACATTTCCACAAAGTCCGAACCGGAAATAGTGAAAAATGGTACACCCGCTTCGCCGGCTACAGCTCTTGCAAGTAGGGTTTTCCCTGTTCCGGGTGATCCCGCAAGCAATACACCTTTCGGTATACGGCCTCCAAGGCGAGTGAACTTTTTTGGATCTTTTAAGAACTCGACAATTTCTGACAATTCCTCTTTGCTTTCTTCTACCCCGGCCACATCGTTGAAAGTAACTTTGTTTTTGGACTCATGTAAAAGCTTGGCTTTGGACTTACCAAAACTCAAAGCTTTGCCGCCACCTGCTTGCAACTGCCGCATAAAAAAGAGGAAGATCACTAACAAGAGAATAATGGGCAAGGAATTTACCAGGAGTGTAGTGAAAAATGAGTTGTTCTCGGTTTTTTCGTAGTTGGGTATTATACCATAATCATTTTTTAAGGTTTTATAGACCTCATCGCCAGTATTCCCAACAATGACAAAGCTTTCTGCTTTGTAGGATTGTTTGCCCTGATCGTTGAATTTACCCAAAATTTCGCCGTTGTCTCGAAAAACAATGCTATCTTTTTGAATTTCCTCATTCTCCAGAGCTTGCATGAATTTGGCGAAATTAAATTGATTGGCCATTTTCGATTGTTGTTTCTCAAAGGATTGATACAATACCATGGCGCCAATTAACAGAAGCGCCCAGAAAGCTAGAGTTTTTTGATTAGATCGCATATGAACTTCCTATAAAAAATTATATCCAGAATATCAGTACAGAGCGAAAGAAACAAGTTTGACCGGTAGACTAATCCTGTGTCTAAGACTCATCTGCACTTTGATCAAGCAGCACAATTTCCTCTGGACCTACGTGCCACTGCCTTCCCAACATGCTAAATATGTAGTCTTTTTTCCGGCAGTCAAGTCGCTTTAAAATCTCTTCTAACTGCCCTCTCTGGAAGCCAAATATGCGATTCTGACGCAAAAACAAGCTTAGCACCTGCAATTGATGCGAAAAGTCTAAATCCAAGCTAAAACGCCTTAGTAATTTCTCGCCATGCAACCATTGCTGGTAGCTTGCCTTTTTACTGATCCATTGCTCCGAAATATTAACAAGACTTTGAGCCATTCTATGATAGGAGCCCTTTTCTGCCGTTTCCAATTGCGGCAACCAAACATGTCGAAGCCAATTACGAAAATAGCTCATATCCTGATTGCTGGGATCTTGCATAACGGTGAAATCATGGTTTTGGTAAAACATCTTTAACTGCTTTTCATTGCATTCAATCAGCGGGCGAAAAATGCCTTCTGCATACTCCTGCATGGCCAGTAGGCCCTCTGGGCCACAGCCCCGTATCAAATGCATCATCCGAGATTCAAATTGATCCCGCCAGTGGTGTGCCGTAACCACAAGCTCATCTGCTTGTTTTTCCTCATAAATGCATTGCCATCGAAAATTACGAAAGTCTTCTTCCGAACACAGCTCTTTGCTTCGATTTTTTTTGCATACCAAAGTAAGTTTTTCCGCCTCACATAGGTTTTGCAAATGCTGCAAAACCTGATCGCGATAGTCTTTGTTTTGCCCCTCCCCGTGGTGAACGTGTATGCAGCGAATGGATAGAGGGTAGAGTTTTTTTAATTCCAAAAAAGCAGCCAGAAGGGACAAAGAGTCCTGTCCGCCGGAAAGGGCAAAAAGAAAATTTGCCTGCTGCAATTGGTAAAACTTCATTTTTTTTTCTAAAAGATAAAGATGCTCTGGCAGACGCATGCTTACCTCGTTTTCATTACGTAATGAAAGTTATCATAGCCAGCTTTGTGCATGGATAGTACCACACAGGCGCCGCCAAAATCGCCCGAACTATCTTGCACGTAAAGCTTCTTGTTTCGCGGCAAAAATGCTTTATCCATTTTTGCATTGCGCGGCAAAATCAAACGCCCCGAAGTTTTCTCTAACCAATTTTGCCACTTGTATTGCTGGCTATCCACTGCCTCTACCTGTGCCGGCAAGGCGTTTACAATAATGCCGGCATCCTGACTTTGCCAATAGGGTGAAGGCTTTTTCGTGCTATGTACTTCTTGCATATGCCTTTTGCCCTCTATGGCTTGCTCCTTTCGAATAAAAACATTTTTGATTCCCATATTGTAAAGACTCAAAGCCACCAGACATTCTTCCGCCTTACCTTGCTGGGCCTTGCCGAGAACCATCACTTTAGAATCAAGTCCAATGCCCTTTCTCGCCAAAACTTGGGGCATCCTAGCAAGACTCTGGGCTTTGATGTATTGCTGCACATCCTGCCAGTGGGCATGAATTAGGTGTCCGGTACCATAGGAAAAATAAGGGCGCACATCTAGGAAGATGGCCTCTTGCTGCAAAGCTTTTTCCTCTTGCTCAATGATTCTAGCCGTTTTTTTTGCCGGATAGGTGCAAGCAATAAGTAAGAAAACAAGACTAGGACTTAGAAGATGGCCGCAACGTTGGAAATAATATAATATCACGTATGCTCTCCTTTTGCGTGAGTAGCATTACCAAACGTTCAACACCCAAACCCAAGCCCCCAGTAGGCGGCATTCCAACATCAATGGCATGCATGAAATCCTCATCCATCGGCTGTGCTTCTTCGTTAACACTTCGCTGCGCTTCTTGCTCTTTCAAGCGCTGCAATTGCTCTTCGGGATCGTTCAGCTCGGAATAGGAATTTGCCACTTCCATACCTGCTATGAATAACTCAAAGCGCTCTACCAAGCCTTCTTTTTCTCGGTGATTTTTTGTTAGAGGGCATATTTCCACCGGGTAGTCCGTAATAAAAGTTGGCTCCCAAAGATGCTCTTCCGCAACCAATTCAAAAAGCTCATTGATCATTTCCCCGCGGCTCTTGGGCTCTTCCCAATCACTACCCTGCTTTTTGATCTCAGCAAATAATTGTTCGTCGCTACAATCATTCACATCAATTTTGCCGTATTCTTTAATGGCATCGTGCATGCTCAATCGCTTCCAAGGTTTTGCCAAGGACAGCTCCCTTTCTTTAAAGGTAATGGTAGTCGTGCCGCAAACCTTATTCGCAACAAAGGTAATTAAGTCTTCAATTCTTTGCATTTGGTCAAAATAATCCGTGTAAGCCTCGTACCACTCAATCATAGTAAATTCTGGATTGTGCGTACGGTCTATACCTTCATTGCGAAAGTTACGGTTCATATCGTAGACTTTCTCAAATCCACCTACAATCAAACGCTTTAGGTAGGTCTCTGGCGAAATTTTTAGAAACAATTGCATATCTAGAGCATTATGATGAGTAACAAATGGCTTCGCCGCCGCTCCCCCATAAATGTTTTGCAAAATGGGAGTTTCCACTTCTAAAAAACCCTCACCATCTAAATATTCTCTGATGCTCTTAAGTATTTGGGTGCGCTTTCGAAAGACCTCGCGAGAATCAGGGTCCATGATTAAGTCTAGGTGGCGATAGCGATATTTTGCTTCAATGTCTGTAAGACCATGAAACTTTTCTGGCAGAGGCTCCAGGCTTTTACATAGCATCTCCAATTTTTGCGCCCGCACGGAGACTTCGCCTTTTTTGGTTTTAAAAATATAGCCTTGTACTCCCAGATAATCACCAATGTCCATGGCAGCATAGGCATCTAGTGATGCTTGATCCAGATCCTCTTTTCTTAAGTAGACTTGCAAACGCCCACTCTCATCTTGTAAATGAAAAAATGCGGCTTTGCCCATAGGCCGCTTGGTCATCAGCCTACCCGCCACACTTAGATGATCCGAGGTTTTTTCTTCGCCTTCTGACAAAGCAGCATACTGCTCCTGCACTTGCTGCATTTCATGACTGCGCTCGTACTTATAGGGATAGGGGTTGTAGCCTTTCTCACGAAATTCTTTTAGCTTGCGACGTTTTTCTTTTCTTAAAGGATTCTCTTTCATGAGTACTTAAGCTCCTGTAAATATATCCATAGTTTGTTGCAATAGTTTGATAGCTTCTTCTTTGGGTCTTTGAAAAGCGTTTCTGCCCATAATACTTCCGTAGGCACCACCCTTTGCTAAACCTTGGATTTCTTCAAGCACCTCGTCCGTAGACTTCGCAGCTCCGCCACTAAAAATCACAATACGCTTGCCATCAAAAGCCGATTGCATGACGTGGCGAACTCGATCTTCCAATGTATCAATTTTAATGTTTTCGGATTGATATACTTTTTTAGCTTCTTCTTGTTCGATGTGTGCTGTGGGAGGTTTCACCTTGATAATATGGGCCCCTAATTGTGCCGCGATTTGCGCCGCATAGGCAATCACATCCACCGCCGTTTCTCCATTCTTAGAAATTTGCTCTCCCCTGGCATAGGACCAAATTACGACCAATAGACCTGCCTTCTTCGCCTCTTGAGTAAGACAGGCTATCTCTTCATACATTTGCTTTCTTGCCCCGGAGCCAGGATAGATGGTGAAACCAATGCCGACACAGCCCAAGCGCAGAGCATGATCAATGGATGAGGTAAGTGCCGAAATGGGGGCGCCTTTATCTACATAAAGAGAATCGGAATTGTTTACTTTTAAAATTAAGGGAATTTCACCAGCAAATTCACGTGCCCCAGCCTCAATAAAACCCAAGGGTGCTGCATAGGCTGAGCATCCCGAATCAATCGCCAGTTGGTAATGGTAAAAAGGATCATATCCAGCCGAGTTTTTGGCAAAGCTTCTAGCTGGCCCATGCTCAAAGCCTTGGTCAACAGGCAAAATTACCAGCTTGCCACTACCGGCAGTGCGTCCATGTTGTAAAAGTCTGGCCATCTGTGCCAAACAGCCTGGATTCTCACTTCCATAATTTGCTAGGATATTTTTCACGTTTTCGTTCATGATGGTTGTCTCCAAAAGAATGCCAGAAGCCTATGAAGAAAGGCTGTCTAAATCAAGCTCCGAATCTTTGACAAGGATTGTAAAATACAGAATTTTGTGATACTTAGAGCTTTTAGAGGTAATTATGTCAGAGATTAAAGTTTGGGCGGAAAACACGCCAAATCCACAGTCAAAAAAATTTCTTTTCTCACAAGTGATCAGTGAAAGTGTGGTGGAGATTGCCAACTCCGAAGAAGCACATATCTCCCCTTTGGCAAACAAGCTCTTTGGTTTTCCTTGGATGCAGGCTGTTTTTATTGGCTCCAATTTTATTACCATCACCAAGCAGGATTGGGTGGACTGGGAAATCCTAACCGAACCACTTTGCGGGCTCTTAAGTGAGCACATTCAAAATGGTGAGCCTGTTGTGCTAAGCAATCAGGGACATAGCGATAGCCCGGAAGATACGGAAGAGATCAAAACCATTAAGAAGATTTTGGACCGGGAAATTCGCCCGCAGGTAGCTTTAGATGGCGGCGATATTACCTTTCATGCCTATGAAAACGGGCGCTTGGAACTGCAACTAAAGGGTGCCTGTTCTGGCTGCCCCTCCTCCATGCAAACCCTTAAAATGGGAGTGGAGAGCCGTCTCAAACAGGCCCTACCTGAGTTAAAAGAAGTGGTAGCGGTCTAAACCATTAAAAATATTGGATCATTTTGAGATAATCTCTACTTTTGTCTTAAGTTCTATTGCACGAATACCGAATAAAATAGCATGAAAAATTGGTACGTATACGTCTTATTTTTATTCCTGCTGGCCGCCTGTATGCCCAGCATTGAAGAGGATCAAGGGGTTGTTAAGCCCGATATCGTGACTCATAATATCACTCCCGTATCTACAGTTGAAGTGGATGTAATTCTCATGGGCACCTGCCCGGCAAGTACCGCAAAAATGATGCTATCTGTGGATAATGGCGAGCAATACGCGGAAGTTTCCTCCTCAGCCACCAGAACCGCTGGTAGTTTTATCGGGGAATGTGAAAATGGCAATTTTATGATTCGCTACGCGGTCCCCAATCCACTACAAAATCGCGACATTACCTTTTTGGCTCGAGCTGTGAACGCGGAAGGCCGAATGGGTGGTATTGATACTTATACCATCTCTTATTCGCGCCCACCCATTCAGCTACCAGGCTTTGCCTTTGTTAGCGTGGGGGATTTGGTCAACTCCAATACCGGCAATTTTGCTCTAGTTACTGGCGGTCAAAGCGTATCTCCATTTATGGGAGCTGGCCCCCATATCGGCCTAGAGGTTCCAGGCTCACCTACGGGCATGGTACATTACGGATTCCTAGGAATCGTATTGAACAAATAATTATACCGTTACTTGAAAGTCCCTTAAAGCATCGGTTAAAGAAGTTTTTTTGTCCGTGGATTCTTTACGTTGCCCAATGATCAAAGCACAAGGTACCCCGTACTCACCAGCAGCAAACTTTTTGTTTTGGCTACCAGGAATCACGACAGAATTGGCTGGCACTCTGCCTTTGTAAACCTTTTCTTCCTTGCCACTAACATCCAAAATCTTTGTAGAGGCCGTTATGGTCACCCCTGCCCCCAAAACCACTCCTGGCTCTAAATGCACTCCTTCCACCACAATGCATCTGGAACCAATAAAACAATCATCCTCAATAATCACCGGCTGAGCTTGTACAGGCTCCAGCACGCCACCAATACCCACCCCGCCAGATAGGTGCACATTTTTACCAATTTGTGCGCAGGAGCCCACCGTTGCCCAAGTATCCACCATGGTACCACTACCAACATAAGCGCCAATGTTTACATATGAAGGCATCAAGATCGCACCTGGCTCGATGTAGGAGGCATATCTTGCCAAGGCATGGGGAACCACCCTTACGCCGTGGCTTTCATTGAATTTCTTTAAGGGAATTTTATCAAAAAACTGTAGATCCCCAGCCTGAATCACATTCATTTTTTGAATGCGAAAATAGAGCAATATGGCCTGCTTCACCCAATCGTTGACTTGCCAAGTATCTCCCTGTTTTTCGCAAACGCGTACCTTGCCTTGATCTAGCATTTCCATGCACTTTAAAACGGCTTCAATAACATTTCTTTCTGTATGATCCCGTTGCCCCTGAAAGGCACCTTCGATTACTTCTTTCATAAATCCTCCGACATCTTATTTAAGACCTGCAGCATGGCAGGTCTATGCAGATCAAGCAATTCTTTGATGGGTTTGCCTCTTTCTAGCTCATAGGTAATAGTGGGGATGCCTCGCTCCAAGCCCGTGTAGGTTCCCAAGCATCCTGGCGTGGGATAGCCCATGGACTCTTCAATTGGATAGCTGGTAATATCCGATAAAATCGATGCATAGGGTTCACAGTCCCCATTTACATTCAACAAATACTTTTCAAAAGAATGAAAGCTAAATAGGAAGCGAAAGTCATGTTGATCTAGATAACTTACCAAAGCTTTGTTCTCAGCCTCTGAATTGGCCTGCGTCCCTGGATTGTAACGGGGATTGAAAGCTTCTGGGTGCCAGTCCTTCGTAGGAAGATTGCGATTTAAATCAATGTTGTTGTAGTTCGCACGCTGCTTCAGCAAAATTCCATCGGGATTTACTTGTGGCACTATATGAAGACGTAAATTCGGAACAGCTTCAGCCCTGACTTTGGCCAATAATTCTTGAGCGAAAAATACCCCTTCAATCTCATCCCCATGCACTCCACCAAGGAGCAAGACATCCTTTCCCTCACCAAAAACATAAGAAAAGATGGGAGAACCTAAAGTGCTGTGGCCAATGACATTTACTTGCATAAACAAATTGCTAGCGAAAAGCGAGGCAATTGGCAAGCTAGGATGTAGTTTTGCCTCGAATAAGATCTACGATGCTCTCTTTTAGGCTAAGAGCAGAGGGAATGATGGAGCCGACCGCAGCAACAAAGCTTGCACCGACTAGCACCGATACAATGAACCAAGGATCGATACGAATGGGCACCTTATAATCGTAGTAAATATCCTGTGGCAATTGCAAGAACTGAAACTCCTTCAGTGCCAAGGCCGTCAATATGGCGACAAAACCACCAAATAAAATTCCTACTAGTGACAACAAAAGACCGACTCCAGAAAACATATTGCGCACCTTATTTTTGGACATGCCATAAGCTTGCAGCAGACCGATATCTTTGCGCTTTTGATTGATTACCAAGGAGAGTACAGAAAATATCGAGAAACTAGCAATTAGAACCGTGAACAACAAAAACAAAGACATTGCATATCTTTCCATTTTCAAAGCAAAAAGCAGAGAGCGATTTTTGTCCTCCCATGTTGTAAAGCTAAGTCCTAATGAGTTTAATTTTCTTTTCATTGCCTTGTAATCATTTTTATCATTCAAACGAATGTGTATTTTATCCTGCTTCGAGGAATCCGAGCTGATTTGCGGCAGACCTAAAAACGCGTCGTAAAATATGGCACGAGAATCGTAAGCAGGACTGTCGGTTCGAATGATTTTGGCAACCTTAACTTTCTGATACTCAGGCCGCTCGGTGGCAGCAACCAAAAGCGACTCAGGGGAAAACAAAACCACTTCTTCATCTTCGTAAATACCAAGTTCATGCGCCAAATCGATGCCCACTGCGATCCCTTGCTGATACAATTTAGGGGCATCCAAAAATTCATTTTTCGCCCGGATTCGTTGCCAAACCCATTCCCATTCTTTTTGTTCGTATCCATAAGCCACCACACCCGAGCTCAAACCATCAATAGTACGAACTAAGAGATCCTGTTTGCTGGCGGCAAAAATATGAGCGCCAGAAAAACTAGACAATTTACTTTTGAGCTCTTGCACTTGTTTTTCCGTAGGTGTATCGGGCTTAGGCCGAAGCTCGAAGTAGGGCTCAATAGCAAGGGTTCTGTCATGAATGGAATCATTTAAACCAAGCATAATGCTAACAACCAATATGGTAGCAAAAACTGATAGCCCTATTCCCGTCATACATAAAAAAGAGATGCCTCGTACTATACTGCCGGCATTCTTAGAGAAAATTAGCTTTCTAGTAAAATAGAGCAACATACTACCAATATAGGTAGAAGCTTACTTACGCGCAAAGTATTTCCAAATTTTTTTCAATCTTTGCCAAAGCGACAGAGAGTCTTTTTTTAAATATGTGTAGTTCGCAAATATATCTTTTGAACTCATCGTATCAAGAGTGGGAGAGTGATGAAAATTATGGATCAAAGTTTTTCGTAAATCCTCTTTAATGACCTCTGTAAACTCAATGATCTCAATAGCTTGCCCGGTGGCCAAGGAATTGGCAAATTCATCAAAACGAATGATTTCGTTGGTATAACGACTACCATCCTGAGATTCCTCCTCCACCACCATGCCTGTACGAACCCCATCAACCAAATTCCATTCCACAATCAATCCATAGAAAGAAATTTGTTGTTTGATAATGTTCGAGTTTTCATCTTGCCAAACATACAAATCCACATGATCTGCATGAAACCAACGGCTTCTGATATTCTGCCTTTCGGTTTTGATGTAATCCGCACTAATTTCTTGTAGCTTTTGCCCAAGCTTTTTAAAGTCATAAGAATAAGGTTTGGGCTGGCTCATTTGTTTCCTTCTTTTTCGTTGGCAATATCGCGCTGACGCTCCTGCATTTCTTCACGCACCTCTTCTACACTACCCTCAAGCAAAAACGTTTTCTGCATCGCCTGCAATACTATTAGGGCTTCTTGCAAAGCATTTAGGGCTGACTTGGAAGCCTCTGGTAGATCTGGTGCAATGGCTTCAATGGTTGGAACCAAAGCATTTAAATGATAAGTGAGCTCACTTAGATTGTACATCACATTTGTGGTATTATCTCCCAACTCAGGCAATTGTTTGGTAAAAGCAACAATTTCGTCCAAAGAACCATTCACGGCCGTAGTTGTTGTAGCCAGATTTCCCACTAAGGTCTTCAAGTGATTGTTCCGCGTCATTTGTACAGCCATTTTATTTAATTCAATTGTGGCTTGGTTGGCATTTTTAAGTAATGGTTTTAATTGATCAAATATTATCACCAAATCCTTACTTCTTTGTGGATTAGAAAACTCTTTGGCCAAAAAGGATATGTTTTCAAATAAAGACCGCAGGTCTCCAAGATATGGACCTAGCTTTTTACCATTGAAAGTTTCGATTATATCAAAATTGTCAGTATACTTTACCTGTGAGCCACTTGGCAGTTTTTTACCTTGATTTGCAACAACATCTAGAATTCTTTCACCAATTATATAAGGTCGCAAAAAACCCACTTCGGTATTGTCTGTAAACTTAGTATCATATTTCTTAAAAACTTCGAAATATACATGAAAGCTGCCATCTTCTTGCACTTGAATATCGCTCACCCGGCCTAATTTCAACCCTCCCATTTTTACTTTTGTACCGGGGAATACCCCCTCAACTTGCTCCACCTTTACAAAATAAGTATTTTTAGCAGAAAACCAGCCCTGATGAATGGCAAGATTAAAAATAAATACGGCCACGGCTGCAATAAAGCCGCTAACAAAAACAAAGGAAACTTTTTCGTATTTATTTAATTTCACGCAACACTCTCTTCTTGATTGGAAATTATGCTCATTGAATCGGAATTTTCTAGCGAAAACTTTCCAAGACTATCGTAGTAATGCACATTAAGATTTTTAGTTTCTAAAAGATCATGAATCAATTCTATATCCTTTGGTCTTAATCCCATTGCAATATCCTCGACCATCAGACATTTCACACCGCTAAATATACCTCTTATTAAACTAGTAAACTTTCGCACAGGATGCGCTACATGAAAGGGCCTATCATATAATTCTTTCTCATAGCCAGCTCTTTTATAAATGCCCTCGATTTCATGAATCATATCTTCGTGAAACTCGTTATAATACTGTAGTGGCAATAGAATATTTTGTAGCAATGTCTGATTGCTTATCAAGCCTCCCCAATCAAAAACAAAGCCAAGCTCACGACGCATGCTTCTATTTTCTACGGCATTTAGCTGGCGAATATCTTTATCATTCCAAAGAATGCTTCCTTCGTAATTGTCCTGCAGACCTGATAGAATTTGAAATAGATCATAAATCAAATCGTAGTCACCCAGCCAATGCATATTTTTATTCGTAGAGATTTCAAAACTCTCGATCACCACGCCTCTTAAATTTAATCTTTCAATCCAAAACATTTAGATCAACCTCAATTTATAAACATAAAATATTGCGGTAAACATCAAATGAAATACGCATACATATAGCAAGCTAGATATAACCGCCGACATAGTTGCCTGCGGTATTTCATGATTAGATTTTTGAACCTTTAAGCCTTTTAATGCACACACCGTGAATATGATCGCAGCTGACAACAATATCTTCACAAAAAAGATCAACACATCTATCATGACGATTTCATCAAAAATCATACTTATCAGGTGAATACTATCCATATCAAAAAGCAGGTTCACACTTAGACCAGCAACCACTATGCCAATAATATTGAAATAAATTGCTAAGCCCAACAAACTGATAAAGCCACCAACTATACGCGGAAAGACAATGTAGGAGTAAGGGTGTATTCCCATAATTTTTAGAGCATCAATTTCTCGGTTCACCCGCATGGCTGCCAATTCCGAAGCAATTGCCGAACCGGATCGGGCTACTAGGAAAATAGACGGCACAATGATCGACAATTCGCGAAACACGATGGTAACATATAAAAAACCAGGCAGATCTGTTGACCCCCAAAGCGACATTTGAAAATTGGCCTGCAGCATGACAGCAAAAGAAATTAAACTTGCAGAAAAAGCCACAAAGGGCATGGCTTGCACGCCGGTAAAATAGACCTGCGCAGATATGACTTGTACAATAGAACGAAAACTCTGCCTTTCTTCGATTAAACCAGATACCATGCTTTTAACGAACAAATCCAATGCTTCATGCAATGAAACCACAAAATATGCCCATTTCTGTACCCAGGAATAGAAGAAAGCCATATGTATTTTTCGGCATCTTGAGCTAAAATATAACCGTAAATAAGACTAGTAAGCCCAAATATTATAGAATAGCGACTTCAGTGTCTCCGTACCTAAGTCCATGAGGCTATCCTCTTCTTTTTCTGAATAAATGGCTCTGGCCACCAATTGAATATCTGCAGGCATATGTTCCCGAAAAACGCGAAACGCTCGGTGCATATGGAGCCTAGATGTGATCAAGATAACAGACTGACACTTCAGGGCCCCTAAAATTGCAATGGATTGCTGAGCATTACCATAGGTGGTTTTAGATTTTTTTTCTAAAATGATATCTTCCACATGCACTTGGCCATAAAAGGCAATCGGGGGAAATATCTGACTCAATAAAGAACTTGGATTGACACCAGAAATAATTAATTTTTTTACTCGGTTTTGATTCAGAAGAGCCATGCCCTCCTGAATTCTACCTGATCCGCCCGTTAAGACGACTGCGCAGTCTCCCTTACTGCCATCCACCCACGATTGCATGGGGGTAGAAGTCACCTTTCTGTACTCGGTGAAGACTAGAAATACAAATACGGCAAGAATGAGGAATACTTTTTTAGCCATCAGCGGACCGCTAAGACCTCAACCTCAACATCCACTTGCTTAGGTAGCTCTTTGACGGCAACGCAAGAGCGAGCTGGATAGGGTTTAGCAAGATAAGATTCGTATACGGCATTCATCTCTTGAAAGTAAGACATATCACTAAGAAAAATGGTGGTTTTCACTATGTTATCATAGGTTAAACCTGCAGCTTGCAAGACGGCTCCAACATTTTTCATAACCAAATGACTTTGTTCTTGAATGCTGCCCTTTAATACTTCTCCCGTCTTTGGATCTATTGGTATTTGCCCGGAACAGAATAAAAATTTGTCCATCTGTATGGCTTGCGAATACGGGCCAACGGCCATGGGCGCTTCTTTTGTGAAAATATCGTCTTTCATATTATTACTCCTTAGAAAAATCTTGATATTCTATAAATTTATATCGACTGTCAAAGAACTCAAAAACAAACAAACTACAATTCGTTACGGGATAGTTAAAATGCTCCACTCCCATTAAATGAGATATCAATTTATGAATTACACCTCCATGGGTAGAAATGCCAATATGATCAAAAGCTTCATGGTGAATTACAGTATCAATGTATTGATTTACCCTAGCCAACATCTCCCTTTTACTCTCGCCGCCAGGAAATCGCTGATCCAAATGCTGCTTTTCATTGGACTTCCATCGATCAATCACCTCTTCACCAAACTTGGAGCGGGCTTCATCTATATGCAGACCCTCCATTTGCCCTAAATGCGCTTCTCTTAAAACAGATGTTTTTTCAATAGCGATGGATTTATCCGCAACTACAATTTTCGCCGTTTCCACCGCTCGCTTCATATCGCTAGTATAGATCTTTTTCAGGGGCTTATTAGCAAAATACCCACCAAGCCTTTTTGCTTGCTCACGGCCAACTTCATTTAACTCAATGTCAGTATGGCCCTGAAACCGCTTATGAATATTCCAATCCGTTTGCCCATGGCGAAATATATACAAGGTTCTATGCATAATACCTCTTCAGAATATTCTGGAATTGCTTTTTATTTAAATCAGAAAACATAAACAAAGAAGTCTGCTCAATATTAAAATATTCGTCGATATAATTTTGCATGCTCTCAACAGATACCGATTCAATTCCTTTTTTAATCTGCTGAAAACTTCTATATGGCCGCTTTAAAAAAGCGTCCTGCAAGATCTGATTCATCCTTGCATCCATATCGTTATCTTGTAGCTTAAGACTTTTTATCCACAATTTTTTAATGTCATTCATACTTTTTTCAGGCACAGACTCTGATTTAATTTGCTGCAAGCGATAACGGATTATTTCCAAACACTCTGCAATCTTGCCCTTTTCCGTTCCTAAGTATATCAGCATCATCCCTGAAGTTTCCATGGGGGCAAACATGGAATAAACAGAATAGCATAGACCTTTTTCTTCTCGAAGATCTTGGAACAATAGGGATATGGCTCCAGATCCCAAATAGGTATTCAAAATGGATACTTCGTACTTAGTACCATCTTGATAGGAGGAAAGAGGAAAACCCAAAAGCACATGTGCTTGCTCGCTGTTTTTACGTACATTTTTCTTAACAATCTTATAATCAGGTACCGTAAGTCTATTAAGAGTTTTTGCTTTTCTCTTCTCAAGTCCCTGCATATATTTTTTTACCGCTTTCACAACTTTGTCATGCGGCACCCCTCCACATGATACAAAAACCATATTCTCTGGCTGATAGTAATCACGCATGAATTTCATAATTTTTCGACGATCTATATTCTTTAGACTCTGCGGTGTACCTAAAATGGGCTTTCCATGCGATTGACCCGGATAGATATACTCATAGAAATCATCAAAGATTTGCTCTTCATAAAGATCTTCGGTCATGGCAATTTCATGGGATACCACTTGCTTTTCTTTTTCAAGGTCTGCATTTTTCATTTTCGATCGAAATACAATGTCACTGAGTATGTCCACACCTTGCTGATAATCTTCACTTAATAGACTCGTGTAGAAGCAGGTAATTTCCCTACCTGTATAGGCGTTAATGTCGCCGCCTAGTAATTCAATTTCTTCAGATATCTGGTAGGCACTTCGCTTTTTCGTACCCTTAAAAACCATATGTTCGATCAGATGCGAAATGCCATTAAGCTCTTCTGGCTCATCCTTACTACCTACGTGTACGGAAAACGACATACAAACCGCCGCAGACTTAGGATGATATTCACTCAATATCCTAAGTCCATTGGCCAATCTACTTTCTTGAAATTTAGGCATAAGGGAGCTCGCTACTCCCCTATCTTAATTGGGTGCATCTTGGCTTAGCAAGGCTTTTCTAGAAAGCTTGATGCGACCGTTACGATCTACATCCAGAACCTTCACTTCAATATCCTCGCCTTCTTTCAGCACATCGCTAACTGATCTAATACGCTCGTTAGCAATCTCGGAGATATGTAGCAAACCGCTAGTGTTTGGTAAAATATCAACAAAAGCTCCAAAATCAGTAATCTTCACTACCTTGCCTTTATAGACCTTTCCTACTTCAGCTTCTGCGGTAATGTCGTCTACCATCTTTTTAGCTGCTTTACGTGCTTCTGGATCATTGGAGGCAATCTGTACCGTACCGTCATCTTGGATATTGATTTTAACACCGGTAGCTTCAATGATGCCCTTCACCACTTTGCCTCCGGGACCAATCACTTCACGGATCTTATCTGGATGAACCTTGATAATATCTACCCTAGGCGCAAATTCTGATATTTCACCTCTAGGCTTCGAAATGGTTTTCTCCATTTCATTCAAAATATGTATACGGCCATCATAAGCTTGCTTTAATGCTTGCTCCATGACTTCAAAGCTAACGGAATCAATTTTTAAATCCATTTGCAAAGATGTGATACCATTTCTAGAGCCTGCAACTTTAAAATCCATATC
>DFOS01000028.1:70826-84875 GCA_002376845.1 Bdellovibrionaceae bacterium UBA3535
TCCATATCACCTAAGTGATCTTCATCTCCGAGAATGTCGGTCAAAACGGCAACATCATCGTCTTCCTTAATAAGACCCATGGCAACACCAGCAATATTGTCTTTGATTGGCACACCGGCATCTAATAAGGCCATTGAGCCTGAACAAACTGTACCCATGGAGGAAGAACCGTTGGACTCAAAGACTTCACTCACCACACGGATTGTATAGGGAAAAGATTCTTGATCGGGTATGATGGCTTTTAATGCTCGCTCTGCTAAATAACCGTGACCGACTTCACGGCGAGACTGCCCACCAAATCGACCCGTTTCGCCAACCGAATAGGGAGGGAAGTTATAGTGCAGAAGAAATGTCTTCTTGCTCACACCTTCAAGATTGTCAATCATCTGCTCATCATCACCTGTGCCCAAGGTAACCACGCCCAAAACCTGCGTTTCTCCACGAGTAAACAATGCCGAGCCATGGGCTCTTGGTAAAGTACCTGCCTCGGTCCAAATAGGACGAACGGTTGTCGTATCTCTACCATCAATTCGAACTTTATCCTTAAGAATCATATCTCGCATCAAACGGTACTTAATATTTTCAATAACGATGCCCAATTCCTTTTGACGTAATTCTAAGTCCTCATCTGCAACATCTTTTAAAAGAACTTCTTTTGCCTCAGCCTTGGCTTCATCTACTTTTTGATAGCGAAGCATCTTATCCGTTTCTTTCAAGGCAGCCTGGATTTTTGGTTCTACAAATTCAACAACCTTTGCACGAAAACCCTCATCTACCACAAACGGAGTAAATTCGCGTTTTGGCTTTCCAACTTTTTCTTTCAATTCATCTTGTAAAGACAATAAGGGTTGAATGGATTCGTGAGCGAATTTAAGAGCTGACAAAACATCGGCCTCAGAAATGAACTTGGCCTCTCCTTCTACCATTAGGATGCCATTTTTCGTTCCACTAACCGTGATCTGCATATCTGATTTTTCTAATTGATCGGGATTGGGGTTCACAACATAATGCCCATCCACACGTCCTACCTCTACAGAGGCTATGGGTCCATTGTAGGGAATGTCACTGATATGTGCCGCTGTAGAAGCCCCCAATAAACCTAGAATGTCCAAAGGAAAATTACCATCACTGCTTAGAGTGGTGACAACAACTTGTGTGTCCTTATTGTAACCTTCTGGAAACGAAGGACGTAGTGGTCTATCAATAAGACGACACTTTAAAATGGATTCACTTGAGGGACGTCCTTCTCGCTTTAAGAAACCACCAGGTATTCTTCCGCTAGCATAAAACTTCTCTTGATACTCCACCGTTAATGGAAAAAAGTCTGCATCTGATTCACGCTTTGAAGATACAATCGTAACCAATACTTGGTTGTCTCCGCACGATACTAAAACGGAGCCATCTGCTTGCTTTGCCAACTTCCCAGTTTGCAACTTTATTTCATTGTCACCCAGTTTTACTTTAACTTCTGTTGGATTCATTCCTTCTCCTGTCTATAAAAAAAGAAAGCCTAGCATTGCTAGGCTAGACATTTTACTTTCTTAGGTTCAATTCTTTTACCAAGCTTTGGTAGCGCTCAAGATCTTTCTTTTTAAGATAATCTAATAAACTTCGACGCTGACTCACCAAACGCAATAAACCGCGGCGTGAGTGATTGTCCTTTTTATTTTTTTGAAAATGCGGGGTAAGATCGTTAATTCGTTGGGTTAGTAGGGCCACCTGTACTTCGGGGCTGCCTGTATCCATTTTACCGCGAGCAAATTTTGCGATCGTATCTTTTTTTTGTTCTTGTGTTATTGCCATATTTCCTCCTAATAAATACCCCATCAAACGTTTTGGCATTCGTAAAACAGAGTAGAAATAACTACTTACAGTCTATGCAGCATATCGTCAAGCCTGAAAGACCCGGCGAAAGCGAAAGCGGCCTCCGCGTCCCCGATTGACCAATGCTAATAATTTGGACCGATCATCTACCAATTTGATTACATCCACCACTTGCTCCTGGTAACGATCTACCATGGCCAATCGGGCTTGCAAAAGGTGGGAAATCTGTCCATTACGCACCAAATGTCGGTCTATCCCTCGTATCTCGATGGCGGGAAACTTTGTTAGAGCTCGATTGATATCTATGTAGGACTTACCAAAATTGCGATTCTTTAGATGCTCGGTCGTAATGGCATGGTCAATATGAAAAGAGCCTGAGGATTTTCTTCGCAAAGCCGACACGCAGGCACCGCAGCCTAATTTTTTGCCAAATTCATTCACCCAAGTTCGAACAAAACTACCCTTGCTGCACTTTAAATGCACTCGAACATAGGGCTTTTCGTAGGAGAGCACCTCAACGCTGGAAAAGGACATAAGTTTGGTAGGCTTGGTCGCTATCTCGATATCTTCTCTTGCCAGCTCATAAAGCTTTTTGCCTTTGATTTTTTTTGCCGAGTAAAGGGGGATTTCCCATTCAAAATCTCCTTTTAAAGACTTGGCTACTTGCAAAATCGTATCTAAGTCCAAATCCACTTCTTTGTTGGATGTAGCCTTACCATCTATATCTAGGGTATCAGTAGTTTGACCTAAAAGAATTTCACATTCATAAGATTTGTCATCGGATAGTACATAATCCGATATTTTCGTGGCTTCTCCCAAAAGCAATACCATTAGACCACTAGCAAGAGGATCTAAAGTTCCGGCATGACCCACTTGCTTCATACCCAAATCCTTGCGAGTAATGGCCACCAAATCATGACTACTGATACCACTAGGTTTGTCTAATAAGAGTATTCCGCTATAATCCATTTGATTGAAGATCCTGGGCATATCCCAATGCCTTTAGTTTTTCGATAAGTCTGAAGTTCTCGGCAATGGTCTCATCAAAATAAAAAGTTAAGCGCGGGGTGAATTTCATCTTCAATTTTGTATGAATCTGTTCCTGGATGTTGGGTCGTTCTTCTTCCAATATTTCTAAAACGCTCTCGGGCTCTATCTCGCTTGCTAAAGGAGAAAAAACAGAGAAATAGACTTTCGCACTACGCAAGTCAGGACTTACAACTACATTGGTAATACTTAATATTAAGTCATTTTTATAAGGAAAATGACTCAACATATACATGCTAATGATGTCTTGTAGTTGTTTTTCAATCTTTTTAGTCCGTAAAGACATTAAAGCTCTGCCTCCACTTCTTTTTTCACATAAGCCTCAATAAAGTCACCGACCTTAATATCATTATAGTTTTCTATGCTGATACCGCATTCATATCCCTCCGCCACTTCTTTTACAGAATCTTTAAAGCGGCGTAGATCATCGACCTTACCTTCATATATTTGTTTACCATCACGTACCAGGCGAACAAAGGAGTCTCGAGAAAATTTACCCTTGGTGACATAGCAACCAGCGATGGTTCCCACACTTGGAACTTTAAAAGTGTCACGCACTTCTGCAATTCCTAGATCTTCTTCCACGATATCTGGCTGCAAGAGACCCTTCATGGCATTGCGGATGTCATCGCCAAGCTCATAAATGATATTGTAGGTTTTTATTTGCACGCCTTCTCGTTTTGCCGCGTTTTGAGCACCGGAATCAGGTCGCACATTAAATCCAACTAGGATTGCACCAGCAGAGCTAGCCAATAAAACATCCGACTCCGTGATCGCGCCTACGGCATTATGTATTACTTTAACATTGACCTTTTCTGTGGATACCTTTTGGAACAACTGTTTGATGGCCTCCGCACTTCCGGCCACATCTGTCTTTAAAATAACGGGAAGATCTTTTACTTCCCCTTCTTGCACCTTGGAAAATAGGTCTTCCAAACTCATTTTGGAGGATGGCTGTATGTTGGCCTCTTGCTTTAACTTTTCTTGGCGAACCTCGGCGATTTCTTTTGCTTGTTTGTCTGTTTTGCAAGCATCAAAGGTGTCTCCGGCCATGGGGGCATTGTTCAAACCCAAAATTTCCACGGGAGTTCCAGGGCCAGCTTCTTTTAGTTGCTTACCCTTATCGTCCATCAAAGCACGTACACGGCCATAGGTAGCACCGGCCACCACTTCATCGCCTTTTTTCAGTGTACCTTCTTGCACTAGAAAGGTGGCCACTACACCGCGGCCTTTTTCCATTTTTGCCTCGATGACAATACCGCGCGCGGATCGCTTGGCATTGGCTTTAATGTCCAACATTTCTGCTTGCAGATGAATGGCTTCCAATAGTTCTTTAATGCCTTCCCCTGCTGTTGCAGAAGTAGGAATGAACATGGTGCTACCACCCCACTCTTCAGGAACTAGTTCAAACTCGGTTACTTGCTGCTTGATTTTTTCTGGGTTGGCTCCCTGCTTATCCATTTTATTCATGGCGATAATGATGGGGACCCCCGCCGCTTTGGCGTGGTTGATGGCTTCTGCAGTCTGCGGCATGACACCATCATCGGCAGCAATCACAATCACTGCAACATCCGTAACATTTGCTCCCCGGGCACGCATCTCCGTGAAGGCTTCGTGACCTGGAGTATCCAAAAATGTTACCAAATGACCATCTTCCAATTTTACCTGGTAGGCACCAATGTGTTGGGTAATGCCTCCAGCTTCGCCGGCGGCCACATCAGATTTTCGAATGGCATCTAACACTGATGTTTTACCATGATCCACATGCCCCATGACTGTGACAACTGGTGGCCTAGAGCTTGGTTCTGCCTGAAGATCACCAAAGGCCGCTTCTTGTAAACGGTCCTCCAAACTTAGTTCTACATTTTCGGCTTCATAGTCATATTCTGGTACAATCAAGGCAATGGTATCAAAATCCAACATATCATTGGCACGAGCCTGCACTCCTTCTTTCATCAGATGCCCGATCAATTGTGCCGGCTTTACCTTGATTTCTTTTGCCAACTCTGCCACTGACATGGCCCCTTCAACTTTTACGATACGTTTAATGGCTTTGGGTTTGGTAATCTCTGTTTTCTTGCCATCGGAGGGGCCAATTTTCTTTTTCTTAGGTTGAAAGATCGCCTCACGCTTACGAAAGTCGGTGCGATTGAAAGATACATTCTCCTCTTCTTGCGGAGTCATTTTTGGACCGGAATCATCCGATCCTGTATTGCGCGCCAAACGCTTGCGGCCACGCTCTTTTCTGCCTGCAGGCCCTTCAACAGGTATATCTTGTGGTATATTGCGCGAAGCAGGGGAACGGGAATCCGTTGTCGGGCGCGAAGGTCTAGATTCGGCCTTCTTTTGCTTGGCATAGGCTTCTACCTTAGCCAAATCAATCTTGCCCACAATGTTTTTCGGCTTTTTAGGGACTTTGACTTCCTTGCTTTCTTCTACGGCCTGCTTTGGTGCTTCCGCCGTGTCTTTGCTATCAGTAGAACTTGTGCTCTCGACGGCTTCTTGATCTTCAGCCGTTTTTTTTCTTCGAACCACTTTTTTAGCGGCCTCTTCTTGAGCTTCTTCTGATTCTTTGGCTTTAACCTCAGCGGCTTTCCTCGTGCGAACTACTTTTTTCTTCTTGGTTTTTTTCTTCGCAACTTTTTTCTTTTTCGTTACTTTTTTCTTTTTGGAGGATTGTTCTGCCTCCATTTTCTCTTTGATTGTTTGAATGGTGTCTGCATCTAAAGTCGCCATGTGACTTTTCACAGCTATATCCCACTCACGCAATTTATCCATGAGCGCAATGGTCTCGATGCCCATCTGTTTTGCGAATTCGTAGACTCTCAAATCTTGCACTTTATCTCCCATTTATGCTTCTTTATCCTCGCTGTCTGTTTTTTCTTCTGCTGCCGGCTCTACTGCCTCTTCAGCATTATCTTCAGCGCTTTGCTCGCTATCGGCTTTCACCTCGGCTACTTCCTTAGTAGCGGAATCCGAGATTTCCTCATCCATTCCTTTTGCTTCTTGAGCCTGCTCCAAAGCCTCTTCGTTTACTTTTGCAGCTGCTTTTTCTTGCTCGTTTAAACCTGCAAGTTCCGCCTGCAATCTAGCTTCTGCATCCGATTTCGATGAGAATTTGCTTTTTTCTACTGCCGGAGCCGCTGTTGGAACTTCTACTCCTTCATCTGCATATTTTTCTACAAGCTTTTTCGCCTCTTGAATGTATACTTCTGCCTTTTCTGCATCCATACCCGGCAAATCCACCAGCTCATTCACTTCTGCGTCGGCCACTGCATAGAAGCTATCAAAACCGTACTGATAAAGACCTTGTGCTACGGTATCGGTTATACCAGGGATCAACATCAAATTAAAGACTGCTTCTGCGGCTTTTGTTGCAGCTTGTTCTTCTGATACTATGTCCAATTTCCAAGACAATAATTTGGCTGCCAATCTTACATTCTGACCTTTTTTACCAATGGCCAAACTCAACTGATTGTCAGCAACCACAACTTCCATTTCTTTATTCACTTCATCTAAAAAGATTTTGGAAATTTCTGCTGGAGCTAGGGCATTTACAGCAAAGCGAGTAATATCGGGATCGTAAACCACAATATCAATCTTCTCACCACGAAGCTCTTGTACGATATTCTGCACACGAGAGCCCTTCATGCCAACACAAGCGCCAACCGGATCCACAGCTGGATCATTGGTGCGAACGGCAATCTTGGCTCGCTGACCAGGCTCTCTTGCTGCAGATATGATTTCAACGGTCTCCTCATATATTTCGGGAACTTCCATTTCAAAAAGTTTCATCAAATAAAGCTCAGAAGCACGAGACATGATAATTTGTGGGCCTCGAGGACTTTGGCGAACTTCAAGAATAAAACCCTGAATACGATCACCAGGCTTGTAGACCTCTCCTGGAATCTGTTCTTTGTAAGGTAAATAGGCTTCTGTTTTACCCAAATCTACAACTATAGCTCCTCGCTCTACACGTCTTGCAATACCAGAAGCAATTTCGCCTTCACGCTGTTGAAACTCTTCATAAATGATCTCTCGTTCGGCATCGCGAACTTTTTGTACAATGATTTGCTTTGCGGTTTGCGCAGCAATACGGCCCAAATCTCCAGTTTCCAACTCGATACCAATGGAATCCCCAACTTGGGCATCCTCATCCAACTCGAGAGCTTCACTTAGTTTGATTTCCACCAATTCATCAATAAAGTCCTTATCATCCACAACTTCTTTAAACTCAATCAGCTCCACCAAGCCACTATCTTCATTATAATTCGCTTCAATTTCTCGGTAGGTGCCATATTTTTTGCGAGCTGCAGTTAGCATTCCTTGCACAACGGCGTCCACAACCACTCCGCGGTCGATGCCCTTATCCTTACCAACTTGCTCGATCATTTTGCTTAAATCCGAAAAAAAGTTTTCCGTTGCCATGATTTACCTCAATTCATCTCAAAGACGATATTTGCTTTTGCCACTTTATCCATGGGCAAAACATAATCTTCGCCTTCTATATTTAGTTGTATGTTATCTTCTTTAAAATTAATTAATTTTGCTTTAATGTTTTTTGCTTTGGCTAGATTTTCTTTTACAGAGATGATGCTGCCAAGGCGATCATATAGTTTAATGGCCACCACTTGGCCAACGGCCTTATCATAGTGCCAAGCTTTTAGCAGCGGCCGCTCAAGCCCGGGGCTAGAAACTTCTAAGTCATAATTGGTTTCCATAATGTCTTGCTCATCCAACCAATTAGAAATTTGCCGCGATACTTCACTGCAATCTTCAATGTCCACGCCAGCATCTTTATCAATATAGATTCTTAATGTTTTGGAGCCGCGTGCAAATTCCACAGCATAGACATAACAATCGCGTGCCTGGCAGAAGATCTGCGCTTGTTCTTCAATTTTTATTAGTTTCTCTTTCATACCTAAATCACAAAAAAAAATGGGCATAATGCCCACTTAAAAAAGACCCCAAAAGTTTCCTTTTGGGGCGGCAAAGTTCTTACAAAGAAAAAAGCAACAAGAAAATTTCTTGCAAAAACTGCTAGTAAATTAGCAGAATCAGGGAGCTTTTTCAAGGCTCTAAAGTAGATTCCAGGTCTTTATACAATTCTAAAATATAGGCATCGGAGCCATCGGCGTAATAATTCTTTCTGCGCCGTGCTATATGCCAATGATTTCGCAGATATAAGTTCCTTGCTGCAAGGTTTTCTTGCGATACTTCCAAGCTGGCACGCTGCCCTATTGGCAAAATATGACTGTGAAAATATTGCAAAAGAAGGTCCCCTAGACCTTTGCCCCAGTAATCCGGATGAACCATGACCTGCCAAACTTCAAAGTGCAAATCCACAGACTGTTTGTAGATAAGGTGTGCGGCAAGCTTTGTGCCTTGGCTAGCCAATAGGTAGTCGGGTTTACTAGCAAGATATAGAGGATCATGTGTAGCCGATAAATGGTAATTACTACGAGCTTGATTCAGCTTGTAGTAAGAGATCATCTGATCGATCTGCTCAAGACTCAGTTCTTTATGGCTGCAAGAGTAAATTTTTAACGACATATTTTGTTCTTAGTAATTGAAACCACTCACTTAAAGCGCTTTGCTTATTTTCTTCTTGGATTTGTTTCTTTACTTGCTCAGGGTCTACATTTTTATCCGATAGACTACGCATTTTTGCATTTAACTCCACCTCTGTTACGGGCACGGTAAAGGAAGCCACCTTGGTAGATAGAAATTTTTTACTTCTTAGTTTTACTTTTGCTAGATCTAAGAGCTCACTATCACTTATCTCTAAATTGGACCATACTTGCTTATAGGGACTCTTTGCGAGACGGCTTTTAAATCTGTTGATGGCCGTTTTTACTTCCGCATCCGTAATTTTTGCCAAACCAAAAGATTTGGCTTCTGCCACAACTAGATACTCCATCAGCAGGTTGGAGGTTGCGCTCATCAAAGAGCTTTGATCTAAAGGCAAAGAGTAAGCCATCTTTTGTGGTTTTGTATCAAAATAGGCAGTGAAAATTGTATGCGCTCTTACTTGTCTAGAAGTTACGATTTGCTTTGCCGCAACTCCAACTACCTTGGATTCATACGCATGAAGTAGAAAAAATAAAAGCATGCTGAGCATGCTTTTATTTTAACTTAAGAGGTGGGAAATGCAATCTTTTAGAATTTAAAAGCAGCATTAAAACCAAGGATTAAACCATCCAACTCTTCAATCGGAGTTGAGCCAGCAAAGTAGCGACCGTTATTATAAAAACTACGATATTGGTCATTGACGGCATTGGTTAGGTTAAACGTATATTTTAAATCCACACCAATGTTAAAACGCTTGGATACATTCATATCAAAACCCAAAATAAAACCCAAATCAATCGCATCCGATGTAGCTTCGGTAGAAGTAGTTGGGTTACAGAAGCCACCGTAACAGCCAAAAGGTATATAAGCAAAGTCGTAACTACGACGATGATAGGCCAGCATACCACCAATTGTGGGAGAAAAGCGTCCATCAAATAAACGGTACTTGGCGTTTCCACTTATGGTGTGTTGATCCAAATCCACACGGTTGTTGGCATATTGTGGGGTGAAAATTTCAAAGGAAGAATTTGTATATGCCAATTCCAATATCAAACCATAATCATAATAGGCTGATAAAGCAATGCCGGCAGCATACAAACTTTTAATATTGTCCACACCTGGATAGGAGGCAGCACCGAAGTGACCGCTAATACCCAATTGCTCTACATAATCATAATCATTGTCATTCTTCTTGGGCTTGTAAGCATAGTGGGATTCTACCTCTGGCTCTTCAGTTTCCACTTGTTTTTCTTCTAATAAAGATCGAATCTCTTGAATTTCTTGTTTTAGCCCAGGATCCGTTTCAATTGGCTCCTGTCTTACAGGTGCTTGTTGCGACTGTTTTTGCTCAAGACCAAACAATCTTTTAGCACGCTCTCTTTCAGCTTGAATGCGGTCTTGCTCCAATTGCTCCACAATCATCATTTCCGTATTTAGCTCCGCCGCCTCTCTTTGCTTGCGGATGCGCTCGGCTGCTGACTCGTTTACTGGAGCAGCTTGTACATAGGTAGCCGGCAGTGATTCCACTACGGACGACTGCGAAGATGCGGCCAGGATTTCTTTTTTAGGAGCTGGCCTGGTTTCAATTACCAATTCCTCTTGCGCCGCTTGTGGGTTCACCACAACAATATCAGAGCTCTGCACTTGCGCTTGGGCGAACCAAGGAATCAATGCGAATGTGATAAAAATGCTGTATTTCATATAATACCTCTTAAAAATATTAATAATTCATACATATATGGAGCAAAGCCCGTGCCGAATCCTGGAGAAGCCAGGAGAGCGAGCTAAATTATTGATATTACTGGATTACACAGCCTTATAGGGGGTCGATTGTTTCAAAATGAAACGGTTTTTGTACAGATAATGGCCAAAACGAGGCGTAAAGTGGCACTTCAAATCAAATTTATTGGCACCTGAAAACGCCCCTTTTGCGGCAAAAACCCTGAAAAGTAGGCACATTCCCTGATTTCTCATTGAATAATACCCCGTGATTCTTTATCTAATGGCCATAGCTTTAATTGCCTCTGTGGCGGAATTGGTAGATGCACGCGCATTTCATGATTCGGCTGGTGAGGCGAAAAAATGCCTCTGTGGCGGAATTGGTGATGCATGCGCATTTCATATCCGCCCGGATGCAACTTGTAGATAGTTCACAGATTTGCCTCTGTGGCGGAATTGGTAGACGCAGCGGATTCAAAATAACCGGAGTCTACAAAGTGCAAGGAGATTTAAAAAGATGAAAAGAATAAGCATTTCAAAAGATTACAAACTTTTTTATGTTGATTTTGAAATACTTAAACTAGACAACGTAACAACATAGTAACATGGCCCTGTGGCGGAATTGGTAGACGCAGCAGATTCAAAATCTGCCGAACTTCGGTTCGTGGGAGTTCAAGTCTCCCCGGGGCCACCAAAATTACTAGCCTACAATCTTCAGTTTTTTTGATTTATCCACCATTTTTGTATTAATTATTTCTGCTATCTTTTCAGCATTAAAATCAGGCTTTCCACAATAATGACTCTCATTCACCTCCTTACTATGACCGAGAATTAAAGCCCTGTCATCCAAGGACATTCCAGCCCTTTTAGCTTCTAGGTTAAATCCACGCCCCATATCATGGCGTGTATATGGAATCACATTATAAAAATCAATAACTAATTAACGAGCATATTCAGGAATAAAATAATAACATCTACCCCAAACCTGATAACCTTCGCCAAGTGGCCCAACATCTTCTTTTAATATAGATAATTCTTCAATTAAATATTTTCCAGACACTCTTAATGAAGATTTTACTTTTTCGTTAGGAGCAATCTCAAAGCTATCACGATTTGAGTTCACTTTTAAATAATCAAATTTTACAAATTTTAAAGATTTCAATACCGATAAATCTTTATCATCAAAATAATTTGGAGCTTCACTTCTCCTCCAAATACTTGCAGCTTCATAAGAAATTGCATTATTCCCCAATGGCCCTACATCCTCATATCTTTTTTTCCTGAAATGATAAGCTCCATTCGTTGGCTTATATGGTTCATCTTTTAAAAAACATCTACCTGACCATAAAACTCCAATTAGCTTAGAAGCTTCAGGTTTTGACCCTACTTGGAACATATCTCCAAGAGTTTCATAATAGCTTTTGTTTTCATTAACTTCTTTATTAAACATTTTTTTATCAAGTGGCCCATTTACTTCAACATTTGCAAATGAAACCGCTGAAAAACCAACAAGTATAGCCGTCGTAAAAAGTCTTTTCATTTCAATTCTCCTTAGATTTTGAATAATTACTCTTACTCTTACTCTTACTCAAGAGTTTATGACTCATCGCGTATTATTTTCAATTCTCAAAAGCATCTCTCTTTTTAAGTTCTTTAGAAAATTCAGTATAGAAACTTTAGCAATAGGTATTTACGAGCTTCATGTTTGGTAAAAACAGGAATCAAGCGTTTAGCTCAAGTATTGAGATGAAATAGAAAATACCTTTGTAATATTGTAAATCGTACACCTAGCCCATCTATGCATGTCTATGAATATGTGGGATAAGCCATTTCATGGAAATCGTAGAGTTAAAAGAGATTTTACAAGTACAGGACATAGAATCAAAGAAAAAATGGTGCCGCAGCAACCTTAGCACTATAATCGAGACATACAAATTAAGTAGATTATCACAATCAGATTTTTCTAAGACGATTGGTCTTGAAGCAAAGTATTTTTATGGATTGATAAGCGTGGCTCGTCGCCAAGAAATGCTTCCCCGATCCAAGCTTGGTTTATCGCGTATGCAGAAAAAACGTGTAAAGAAAAGTATATCCATAAAGAAAGAAGATTTTAAAGCAGTTTCAATTAGGGAGCCAATTCGGCCTAAAACATTTCCTATTATTATCAAGTTAAACGATATGGCAATAGAAGTGGCTAGCACAAAGGATGCGGCAGAGATAATCAAGGCAATAAGATGTTAGGTTTTAACCGTCTTACCAAGATATACGCATGTGTAAAGCCTGTGGATATGCGGGCAAGCTATGATCGTTTGTCTGCCTACAGCGAAAACTTTGCTAGAAGAAGATGCGATGAGTGGCCATGTATTTTTATTTGTAAATAGAAAGCGTACCACATGTAAGGCGCTGGTGTGGGATGGTACGGGTTTTATGCTGATTTGCAAGAGATTGGAAAGTGGTCAATTTACTCGTTTTAATGAAGCACATAATAGGATTGAGATGACTGGTAGTGAGTTTTCGTTGTTTTTAGAGGGAAGCGATATAAAGAAAAGATTCATCGAATCAAGGCTTGAATTTGAGTTACCGATGAGTAATCTAAATATAAATGGATCAACAAAAAGCCGAGCAAGAGAAAATACTATTAGATAAATTATTAAGTTTGCCCAAGGAAGAGCTGGCAAAAAATTTTGTTTCTACAATTAAAACTTTGGATCAGCTTCAAACGAAAGTAAAAAAATTAGAAGAAGTCATTGGTTTAAAATCGCAAGAAGAATTATCTCTAGGTGATGATCACTATTTATTAAGCCGTGAGTTATTTGGCAAAAGCAGTGAAAAAATTAGGCAAGATAAGCCAGATCGTAAAAAAACAAAAAGTAAGAAGCGAAAACCAAGTGTACAAAAGCCCTCTAGCCGCTGGCCTGATCTAGAGATGGTGGCAGAGAATATTAGCTTTAAAAACGCCCCTAAGTGTAAGTGCTGCGATCATGATATGGAAAAGATCAAGGGCTTTGAAGTAAGTGAGACGGTAGAGTGTGTACCGCGTAGGTTTTATATTAAGCGCCAGCTAAGGCAGAAATATAAATGTAACCATTGTAAATCCAATATTTTCACCACTCCGGTAATCCCTAGGATAGTACCTGGCGGCATTTATAGTGATGATTTTATTATTGATGTGGCTACGAGTAAGTATGCCGATCATTTACCGGTGGAGAGAATCAAAAAGCAGCTACATAGAGAAGGATTAGAAGGTATAGATCACAAAACCTTGATTGAACAGACGCATCATTTGGCTGATTCTATGAGATCCGTTTACAGAGATTTAAAAAAAGAAGTCCAGGCATCCAAAGTAATACATGCAGATGAGACGCCCTGGAAGATGATGGAAAATAGTGAGAAGAAGTCTTGGTACTTATGGGGCTACTTTAATCAAAGATCTGCTTTTTATAAAGGGCACGATTCAAGATCAAAAGATGCTGCGAATGATGTGATTAAAGGCTCTAGTGCAAAATATTTAGTAGTCGATGGTTACACGGCATACAATCAGCCCTCTAAAGCTAGGCAAATTGAAATTGCCAACTGTTGGGCCTATACAAGACGTAAGTTTTATAAAATAAAAGATGTAAGCCCGGATGCTGACACCATGATAACTTTAATCGGTGATCTGTATAAAGTAGAAGATGACTTAGAGAATAAGAACTTTGATCAACGACTAGAAATTAGAAAAACCAAATCAAAAGATGTGATCGATAAGATAAGGGATCATCTTCACTCGATCAGGACCACACCCAAAAGTGAATTAGGAAAAGCTCAGGCCTATATGATGAAATACTGGCTGGGACTGATAAAAGTACTCGATGACCCGGATATACGTAACCCGGTCTTCTAGACGGT
>DFOS01000001.1 GCA_002376845.1 Bdellovibrionaceae bacterium UBA3535
CTATTGACATTTTTTTCAATAGGCGCGGAGAAGTCTGCGAAACAATAGCGGCAGATGTGGAAGATCACTATATTAAGGAGCGATTTTCCGATAAGGAGTGCTCCTATCTGATTCGTCAAAAGTATATCTCCCCCGTTTTAAATCAAAAGGGGAGAGCGGAGGCCGTTCTTAGAACCTACGAAGTTCTAAAACGAATCGACAATTAATCACGAATAGATTTTACGATGGATTTGACTTCTTTTTCTGAGACGAAGGCGCCTTGCAATCTTACTAAAGATTTGCCATTCGGCATATAGAGCATATCGCCCTTACCAAGTAGTTTTTCTGCCCCAGAAGTATCTAGTATAGTTCGAGAATCTACAGCAGAAGAAACTTTAAAAGAAATTCTTGTTGGGAAGTTCGTCTTAATCAGCCCTGTTACAATCTCAGCAGAAGGCCTTTGAGTCGCAATCACCAAGTGAATCCCTGCTGCCCTGGCTTTTTGTGCAATTCGAGTAATGGGTATTTCCACTTCCTTACCTTGCGTCAGCATCAGATCCGCAAGCTCGTCAATCACGATTACAATATAAGGCATATGCTGCCAATTCCACTCAATTTTTTTGCCAGATCTTCTTTCTGCCGTTTTCTTACTACCGTCTTTGATGGCTTCATTAAAAGAGCTAATATTTCTAGCCTGCACATCCGCAAACATCTGGTAGCGGCGGTCCATTTCTTCTTCGGCCCAAACCAAAAGATCTTTTGCTTCCTCCACATCGGTAACCACGGGTTTTAGCAAATGGGGGATACCATTATAAGGACTTAATTCAATCATCTTAGGATCCACCATTAAAAAGCGTAAGTCTTTAGGAGACTTATTAAACAATAGCGAAGTAATTAGGGTATTAATAAAAACCGATTTACCAGATCCAGTAGTGCCCGACACTAGTAGGTGCGGCATTTCACTAATATCCGAAATTAGAGGCTGATTATAAATATCTAGACCCATGGCGATTGGTAGAGCCTTGTCTTTTTGCTTTTGCACTTTCTCGATGAGATCTGGATAGGAGACCATGGCGCGGTCCTTGTTCGGCACCTCAATTCCCACCGTGGTTTTTCCAGGTATTGGTGCCAAAACGCGAATGGAGCTTGCTCCCAATACTAGGGCCAAATCATTGGTCAGGGATGAAATTTTACTTAACTTCACTCCTGCCGCGGGTTGAAACTCAAACATGGTAAGACTAACACCTACATGTGCGGCGATGATCTTTCCATTTAACTGAAAACTAGCCAAACGCTCTTCCAATTCTTTGCATTGTTTTTCTATTTCTGTTTTGCTCAAGCCCTTTGCTTTCGGAGCTTTGGCAAGAAGACGAATCTCTGGCTTGGTGTACTTACCTTTAAAATCAGAAATCGAAATCACTTTCTTTTCTGCTGAAACTTCCTCTTGCTCTGTGGAATCGTCTTCCAGCACATCCGCTGGCTTGGAATCTTGTTTAACGGCTTTAGGAGCACCATCTTTTAATTGCTCTTGTAGATGCGCCACTTGCTCATCCAATTTACGAATCAACTGCAACATATCCTTATCAGCCTTCTTATCCTTTTCAACTAGTGGCTCCTGCTTTGGTGCAAGCTCTACATTTTGTATGTCTGGACCTAAAGGACTTAACTCGTATATGGGAAGTATTTTCGCCATATCTTCTTTCATTAGGCTTGCAGTATGTGATACTTGTTTTTTTGTCGCGACATAAATCACTTGGATCTTTGTTTGCGACTTTGCAAGCAATGTAACAATAATATCTTTTACAAATAAATAGGTCGATACTAGATGGAACGAACCTACAATCATACTCACGATCAAAGCCAGACTTAGTAGTATAGTTAACGAGCCCATAAGACCAAAAAGTTCAAAACTTGTTCCACCAATGATGCTACCTAAAGCTCCGCCGGCCCCGTAGTTTAATTTTTCAGGAACATCAAAAGCAAAATAAATATGCGCCACACTAAGAAGGCTAGATATAATGATCATGGTAAATAGATGGGCGGTAATACGCAGTACAATTGGATAGGAATGTTGGTAAATGTCCTTGGGCTGCTGTGCTTTGGCAATGATGAACTTGCCGGTAAAAAATATGGCAACAGATAGATAAAATAAGGAATATCCTAATAAATCGAACAGAGTAGAAAACGCCAAATGGCCATAAGTGCCCGTAAGAGATAGAATCTGGCTGTCTTGAGATAGATAAAAATAGCCGCCAAACAACATACTGATAGCTGCAACAAAGGTTACAAACAAAGTAATCTCTTGGGTGGTGCTTTCAATTTCCTTAATATTGATCATATTCTCCTCTTTTCTAGATAAATATGCGAATTCTATGCCGAAACGAAGCTGCTTATATTGGCTCTAGCCCCATTTTAGTGACATTTTTGGTCACCCGTTCAGCTTTGATTGCCAATATTTGGGGGCTTGGGTAGGCTTTTAATATGATCCATAATACCCATAGAATCGTACTCACAGGTGGCCCAGGTGGTGGTAAAACTACTGCAGCCGATTTGATTCGTCGAGAATTAGGGGAGAAGATTGTTGTGGTTCCGGAAGCGGCCACCATGCTTTTTAGCGGCGGATTTCCAAGAGCCGATCTTTGCGATCAAAAAGCAGAGATAGCCGCACAAAAAGCCATCTTCCATGTGCAGCAAAACATCGAGGATGTGGTGCACGCCATGTATCCAGGACGGGTATTGCTCTGTGACCGCGGAACCGTAGACGGCGCAGCCTATTGGCCCAACGGTAATGGGGAAGACTTTTTTCAAGCCATGCATACCAGCCATGAAGGGGAGCTTAGCCGCTATGACGCTGTGATATTTTTTGAAACGGCGGCAAAGGGCGGCATTTCCATTGAAATGGGCAACCCCATACGCAATGAGGACAATTTGCGTGCGGTGGAGCTGGATAAGAAGCTGCAAAGCTATTGGTCAAAGCACAAAAATTTTGTTTTTGTGAAACACCAAACCTCCTTTATCAAAAAACTTCAGTGCGCCATCCAGGCACTAGAGAAAACCATAGAAAAATTGAACCAGTAGCATTTTGCCGCTTTTGTAACGCTCCTCTTATTGTTTGACGAGACCTTTGGCTAGGACTATCCTTTGCTGGATTTCAGGGGAGGGTTGTATGAAATCACTGATCATTTTATTTTTAAGCACTTTTTCTTTTTCATTTGCCAAAGCTAATTGTGAAGCGCAAAAGCGCGCGGAATATACCATTGAAGTTTTGGAACAGTATGCATACCCCAGCGCCAGAATGAACCAAGCGATTGATTTCGCTAAACGGGGTTTAGATCGGGGAGAATTTTGCGAACATTTTTATGCAGTGTACTTTTGTACTTCACTAGAAAATGCTAGCATTAAAGCCGTTGATGAAGAATCCGAAGACATAGTTTGGGGCGCCATCCATGCTTATGGAGAATTGTTTAGTCCACACTTTGGTTTTAAGTGTGATTTGGTAAATAAAGAATTGGATTGATGGGAATGATGCAAATACTAAGGTACGTACTAGCTCTTATTTTTTTACTGGCATTTGCTAGTTGCAAGAAAGAAGCAGAATCAAAAAAAGAGGGCGCGGACATGGATCGTGTGCGGCAAGTGATTATTGATAATAAAAATGCCGTTTACCAATGTTATGCCGCTGCCATTGAGCAAAAACCCGGGACCAAGGGCAAAATACTGTTAGGGATCGAATTCGATAAAGAAGGCAAACTAAGTAAAACCAGTATTCTAGAAAGCAGCTTTGCTAGCAAAAGCCCATTGCATGCTTGCATCTTGCAGGCAACCTATTCTTGGGATTTTCCGCAATTGCCAAAAGCAGAGAAAACCAGGCTGGTGAAATTTCCGTTTGATTTTGCCACCAAAGCCCAAGCAAAGTAAGGCTGACCCTTTTTTCATTGATTTATTTAAAGTCCGTCATCGTATTTTTAGAATTGTATTTTTTACAAGAAGTCGTAAATTAAAAGTGTTCATAGATAGAATCAAAATGTTCAGGGGAGGGACAATTATGAAACTACTTTATTTTTTCACCATAGCCATAGTCATTTCATGGTCCAGCGCAAATGCGGAAACCATACCAGTTAGCTGGAAGACTCATAAGGTAAATACGGCCATTGGCATGAATACCGGCACGAGCGGTCAAATCTTTTACAATTGCGATTCGGCCGAGCGCCAGGTAGAGAGCTTTTTAGAAGATCTAGGGGCTACAAACATTAACATTCGCTGCACCGGCGGCTTAGAGCCTTGGGGCGGCATCACCACCATAGCTCGTGTTCATGGAAGCTTTGACACCATGATGTACGATCCTAATGGGCAAGAGCTGGCCGAGATGACGAGCATTCGGTTAAGAGGATGGGACAATTGCGCCCTTATCGCGGAGCTCTTCTGGGTATGGGATGATAAATTTACCATAGAAAACTTGCGCGGGATGGGCTCTCGTCCAACACCTTCTTGCCGTACAGATCGCAATTACAATGTTCAGCTTGATATAGCACTTTAATATCTTTGACCACCTTGCAGATTTACAGGGTGGTTCTCCAATACTTATAATTGTCATTAGATCGTTCTTATTTACTACGTGCCCCCACATACAAATTCCCCGGCGAAGTTGTAATTTCTCAGGGAATTTGTCACCTTTAATTGTCAATAGAAGTGTCCTGACATAGATTCTATCCTGTAGGCCATACGTCTTTTCCTTAAATATATTATAAAGCTTGACTTTCATTCCCATATATAGGAATATAGTGGGAATGAAAGTCGCACGCACACCAGAATTTAAAGCTTGGTTTGATAAACAGACAGAAAAAGCGAAAGCACAAATAGACTCGCGGCTAAAAAATATAGAGCTATTTAACTATTTTGGGGATCATAAACCATTGGGCGAAGATCTTTTAGAGTTAAAGTGGAAAAATGGCAGAAGAGTTTATTATTCTTTGATTTTAAAAGAAGAACTTACCCTTGTATTATATAGGAGGTAATAAAAATGGCCAAAGCAAAGACATCACAAAAGCTCGTAAAATCCTCGAAAGAGAAACCTAAGGCAGGGTTATATTCACCAGGCAATGATGTTTCTATTTCTGGTATTAAAGAAGCTATTACAGAAGCTCTATTTGAAGCTGACTTTGACACCTTCAAGGGCTGTATATCGATTTTATTAGATAAATATGACTATAAAGAGATAACGAAACACACAGGCTTGTCAAAAAGCACACTCTACCGTATGTGTGAGCCAACTACCAATCCAACCCTGGATAATGTTACAAAACTACTTAAGTTTATAAATGATTTAAATGAGACTAGTGCGGCCTAGATAAAAATAGAGGCGAGACATAATCATATAGATATATCAACTTCCCCGGAGAACCTGTTAACATCCGATAAGCTATATTATGTTACTATATAATATGTTTTTTTACCGTATAGACGCCAAATCACTTAAATCATAATAAATTGATCGCCAAAGAGTTAAATCCGTATACTCTAATATACCTATTAGCTCAAAATCCCCATTGGCCAACACCTTAAACAAGGGGCCGCCGCTATCACCTGGAAGTGGTATTTGCAGATCAGTTACCGCTTGGGCCGCATTAGCTGAATACCTTGGCCTAAACCCCATGGATGCTGGGGAATCACCGAACCGGACTACGTAAGGTTTATTTAAGGCTTCTACAATAATAGCATTCTTATCTATATCATATATGCCAGTTTTTAAGGTCTTAAAGAACTGCAAGTTAGCTTTTCGTAGCACGCCAAAGCCTGCATCCTGACGATTTGGCCCATAGCCCACGGCAAGAAGCGAATCTCCTTTTTGCAAACCAAAGTTATCTGCAAAATTAAAGTTCACTCGCAGCGGACGAAAGTCCTCATATCTTTGCTTCTTTGGCTCTATATGGATCACAACAAGCATGGGATGGGCTCCAGTACCGACAATTTCCCAATTTGCAGAACTACTACCAAGATTGTATTCCACATATTCATCGCCATCTAAAAAACGAATGTTAGTGGCATTTGGAAAGCAATGTGCCGTCGTCAGTACGGTATGATAATCAATGCGTACGCCCGTACAAGAAGTCAACTTTACAAGATAAGTTTGAATGGCATCCATCTCCCCCACTTCTACGCCATTCATTATCGCCAAACTTATTAGCGGTGTATGAAAAAAAACAAGCAAAAGACAAATTAGAGTAAATCGCAAACTAGCTCTCCCTTTGTGGCTAATACTAAAGCGCTTATAAGAGAAAAATGAGATTATCTGGATTTTAGGAAATAAGTATAAGGTAATGGAGTTAATAAATTAGATATATTAATAGTAAGACGGCAATTAGCCCTGCTATATAAACTTTGCTTTTAAAGAAAGAAGATCCATGAATTTCTAATGCAGAATTTAGCCTTAGCTAAATGAATTAAAAATGCATATGAATATTACGAAACTTCATGGCATCCGATTGCATCTTGGCGCTTTGATCTTCCATCTTATGGGGGTTTTTATCCACTGTGGATGGCCTTATAAAACGGCATTCCAAATCCCAAAAAGTATGTAAGGATTCCTCGCTTTTTTGCAATTTCTTTATGAACTCACGTGTGTACTTCGCTTTCATTGCTTTCCGCCTTTTTCCTATAAATATAAGCAAAATCTATGCCTTATATAAAATCTTGTTTGCTAAAGCATTGCCCCTCTTTAATCTTGTGTTAACATCTACCATTACAAGGAGAGTAAATATGCCTAAAAAACTTCGACTAGCAGATTATAAAGCTCCTGACTATGTCACCATAAAAACCGATTTAGAAATTACAATTGATGAGCCTAAGACCCTAGTGAAAGGAAAGCTACAATTAAAAAAATCATCAATTGCCATTGGCAATGAGCTACGACTTAACGGCGCTGGTCAAAAAATCACCTATCTAAAACTAAATGACCAAGAGCTCAACGCTCAGGAATATTTAGAAGATAAGGATTTAGTTTTACATCCAGAGCAAGAGGATGTTCTTATCGAAATTCATAACGAAATAGACCCCATAAATAACAAATCCTTCGAGGGCATTTACGCCGCCGATGGAAACTATTTGAGCCAATGCGAAGCTGAGGGATTTCGAAAAATTCTTTATTACCAAGATCGCCCAGATGTTCTCTCCACCTTTACCACAAGCATCATTGCCGATTCGAAATTTAATAGCTTATTGTCCAACGGCAACCTGATAGAAGAAAAAACTCTAGATAATGGCAAACAACAAGTGGTATGGCACGACCCCTACCCCAAGCCCTCTTATTTGTTTGCATTAGTCTGCGGCCAGTTTGAAAAAATAGACGATCACTTTACCACTAAAAGTGGCAATAAGGTGCTACTAGAAATTTATGTCGACCCAGGCAACACAAAAAAAGCTGCCCATGCCATGCAGTCTTTAAAAGACTCTATGAAGTGGGATGAAAAGCGTTTTGACTTAGAATACGATTTAGACCGCTATATGATTGTTGCCACCGACACATTCAACTCTGGCGCCATGGAAAACAAGGGGCTTAACATATTTAACTCAAAATACGTTTTGGCCGATGAAGAAAGTGCCACAGATAAAGACTTTTATAACATTCAAGCCGTCGTGGGCCATGAATACTTTCATAACTGGACCGGCAACCGCGTAACTTGTCGAGACTGGTTTCAACTTAGTTTAAAAGAAGGCCTAACAGTTTTTCGCGATCAAGAGTTCTCCTCTGACATGAACTCTCGCCCTGTCAAACGCATTGATGATGTTATCAGGCTTCGCAAGGCGCAGTTCCCTGAGGACCAAGGACCTAACTCTCATCCAGTGCGCCCCAAAGAGGCTCTGAATATTTCTAATTTTTATACCGCCACCATCTATGAAAAAGGCGCAGAAATCATACGAATGATCCATACCCTAATTGGCGAAAAGGCCTTTCAACAGGGAATGAAAAAGTACTTTGAACTCTTTGATGGCCAAGCCGTACGAACCGAAGATTTTTGTCGCGCCATGCAAGAGGCTAGCGGTAAGGACCTTAGCTTTTTTCAAAAATGGTACTCCCAAGCCGGTACCCCTAAAATCAAGATGGAAAAGCATGCCAACACCTTAGAAATTCAACAGCTACAATCTCCTCTTTTAATTCCTTTAAAATTAGGTTTTATTGATCAAAATGGCAAACCTGCTGAACCTAAAGTTCTTTCAAGCTCATGCGATTATCAAAGCAAGGCTAAGGATTATTTGTTTGAATTAACAAAAGAAAAAGAAAGTCTTGAATTTGATAGCCTAGAAGGCCTGGAAATATCTTTACTTCGCGATTTTTCGGCCCCCATAGAGGTGGATTTTCCGCAGTCTATGCCTAGCCTAGTACACTTAGCCACTCATGATACAAATTCATTTAGTCAGTGGGATGCCGCTTACCGCGTTTTAAAAACAACCTTTAAAAATGCCATTGCAAGTATTGAAAATAACGTAGCTATCAAAGAGCCAACAGAGCTAATTCAACTCTATCAAGCAGAATTAAGCAAAAAACGCGAAGATATGGAATTTAGCTCTTTATTTATTAAAAATATCCAATTTGAAAATATTGCTCTGGATTACACGGAACTTCCCATTGATGCTTTTTTTCAAGCAAAAGCAGAAATTGAGACAAGTTTAGCAACGGCACTGGAAAAGCAACTTCGCCATCGATATGAGGAAGTTGCGGCTATCAAAACACCTGAGGCCAGAAGCCTCAAAAACCAAATACTGTACTACTTAAGCATGGTGGATAGCTCCTACGCTAGCAAACAATTCACCACTTCCACCAATATGACCGACACCCTCGGCGCCCTTAGATCCCTTTCAGGAAACGACAAAGAAAGTTTTCAGCAGCACCTTTCCAGCTTTTACCAAACCTGGAAAAATGATGCCTTAACCATTACCAAATACTTTCAACTCTTATTTGGGCAAGAGGATGTTTCGGTATTGGATGAGATCGAAAAACTTGATCCCAAAGTTTATGATCGCTTTATGCCAAATCATAACTACAGTGTTTACGGCACCATTGGATTAAGCAATACAAAGGTTTTTCATCACCCTGATGGCAGAACCTATCAATTGATGGCCCAACGTATTGCCGAACTAGATAAAGACAACCCCACTGTGGCGGCCCGATTGGCGGCTTGTTTTAATGATTACCCTAGGCTGGATCAAAAACGTAAAACTATTATGAAGCGCGCCATTGATAATGTGCTAGATCCTGATAAACTCTCTTCGAATACATACGAAATATTATCTAAAACCATTAAGGAGTAAGAAATGGAAGTAAATATAGGCATACCAGAAAAGGAACGAAATGAAATTGCCAAGGGCTTATCAAAAGTTTTGGCAGACTCTTATACGCTTTACCTTAAAACACACAACTATCATTGGAATGTCACCGGCCCCATGTTTCAAACCTTGCATGCCATGTTTGAGGAGCACTATACGGAGTTGGCAACAGCTGTAGATGACATTGCAGAACGAATTCGCGCTCTAGGAGTGCTAGCTCCTGGGTCCTACAAGGCCTTTAGTGATCTAACATCCATCGAAGAGGTGGACCAGGTACCGGAAGCCCTTGATATGGTAAGAGACTTGGTAAAAAGCCACGAAACCTTAATTCGCACAGCACGATCGGTACTACCTACAGCAGGTGAAGTAAATGATGAAGCGACTGTGGACCTACTTACCCAGCGAATTCAATTACATGAAAAAACAGCTTGGATGCTAAGAAGCTTGTTAGGTTAATTGAATTTTTTGATAGATACCATCAAAGGAGCCATTGCTCATCACGACAATGGCATCTCCTTTTTTGGCAGATTCGCTGATTTGTCTGGCGCCTTCATCAACATGGTCAAAGCAATGCGCAATCTTACCAGAGGCTTTTAGATGATCTACTAGCTCTTCTGATGAGAAGCGATCTTGGTCCTGTATTTTTTCCTGCATACCCGCTTTTTTGATCCATATTTCGTCCGCGTTCTGAAAGGCAGCAATATAGTCTTGTTGAAAAACCTTGCGGCGTGAGGTAGCACTTCGCGGCTCAAAAACAGCCAAAACCCTCCCCTTTTGAAAGCGCTTTTTTACTGCATCAATGGTCATACGCACCGCCGTAGGGTGATGGGCAAAATCTTCTATCAATACTTTTCCGTTTTGTTCTGACAATATTTCTTGCCTACGCTTAACTCCTGCAAATTTCCATACGGCTTGAGCAACCTGATTCATGTCCAACTCGAGTTGATGACACAAAGCCAGGGCATTCATTAAATTCAAGACATTGTACTCACCAAAAACTTTTGTTTGGATCGTAATAATTTTTTGGTTCTGATAATACATATCAAACTGCATGGCCTCAGGTTGGTACACGATATTTCGAGCCTGATAATCCCCTTTTTCAATACCATAGGAGAGCACCAATCGGGATTTCGCCTTAGCACTAACCTTTGTGGCATTTTCGCAGTGAGCATTGTAGATCCAAATCCCATCAGGATTTGCCCTTTCCGCCAAACCATAAAATGCCTGCATGATGTCCTCTAAAGAATTGTAAATGTCGGCATGATCAAATTCTATCTTTCCGAGCAAAACATAATAGGGTCGGTAGTGATTAAACTTTGGCACCTTATCAAAAAAGGCTGTATCGTACTCATCTCCTTCGATAACAAATAGGTCGGACTTCGGCAGCTGAAAGGATTTCGCAAAGTTTTTGGCAATCCCACCTACTAAAAAGCCAGGCCTCTTGCCAAGATCCTCTAGTATCCATGCCATCATCGAAGTGGTAGTGGTCTTACCATGAGTGCCTGAGACCACAATGGAGCGTCGATCGGCAATTAGGACTTCCCCCATTGCCTTTGGCAGGCTGGTATAAGGGATAGGAGATTCTAGTAGTGCTATGGCCTCTTCATGATTTTTGGTAATGACATTGCCCACAATGACAAAATCAGGAGCTGGCACTAAGTTCTCTTTTTTATAACCCTCCATTATGGGAATCTCCAAATCCTCCAAGAGCGTCGACATGGGCGGATAAACGTTTTGATCACTCCCGGTAATTTTATAGCCCATATTTTTCAGCAGTCCGGCCAAAGATGCCATAGCAACACCACAAATCCCCATCAAGTGTATGTGAGCGCCTGCTGGCAAATCTGATATCTTAGACATGAATGCACCTTTCGTAGATATGATCATGAATCCAGGGGCGTGTTTTACGAATCTGTTTATGATTGGCCCCGCGATAAATACGATTACTAAGTACGATGACCCCCAAATCGACCTCGGGATCATACCAAAAGGACGTGCCGGTAAATCCCGTGTGACCAATAGACTTCAGAGAAAATTTAGAGCCGCAGGAAGCTTTTCCTTTACTTGGCATCATATAACCTAAAGCCCAGTCGCCGCGGCTAACTGGCATGGCACGCCGGCAAAAGTTTTTTAAAATGGCATCGCGCTTTAAACGCAAACGAAAATCCAAAAACCAAGTTCTCATATCTTGAATGCTACCAAATAATCCCGCATGGGGAGCTACGCCGCCAAGTGCCCAGGCGTTTTGATCATGCACCTCGCCTTGCAAGCGCTTACCGCGCCAGGAGCATTTTTCTGTAGGCGCATAGAAATACTTATTGTACTTGGCTTGATTGCCCACATTAAAATGAAATGGGTGCTCCAAAAGTTCATAACCATACGATAGCGGCATATTAAATATTTTTTCTAAAACAAAACCCAAAATAAAATAATCAATGTCCGAGTAAACGGCCTGCTTAGACTTCACTGGCTTTTCTTGAACTATTAGTTTTTGCAGATATGCTGGTTTTAATTCTATGGGAGCATGCAATGGTAGGCGACGATAAAACGGCTTCCACCATGTATAACCTGCATCATGGCGTAATAAGTTTTCAATTTTTACACCCTTGTGCCAATAGGGCAAAAACCTATGAACCGGGTCGCTCAACTTCAATAATTTTTGCTTTATCGCCATTTGCAACAAATCATTAGTAAATAAGATTTTTGTAAGTGATGCCAAATCATAATACTTATAGGTTTTCCCCCAAGATTGATGAAAGCAAAGCTCCCCCCTATGAAACGCCATGATTTCGCCTGCGGGTGATGTTTCTTTTAAGGTATTACTATCTAGATTTTTCATTTTAATGGACTTTCTTGAATCAATTTATTGTCTTTTAGAATTGAAAAATGATTGATCCACAAGGGCATTTGAATGGCGCCATGCCCGACTTTGATTCCTCGGTAAATAGGTATGCCAGAGCATTCATTGGCAAAGCTCTGCAATTCTTTTTGTATGCTGGGAGTGCCCGCCTTGTGTTGGCAATCTGTAAAACCCCCAAAGACAATCGCCTTAGCAGCTCGCAAAACCCCTGCCTGCTTTAAGCTAACGAGTGCACGGTCAATACGATAGGGAGCCTCTGCCACATCTTCTAAAAATAAAATTTTACCACTTGCTCGGAAGTTTAGCGGCGATCCTAAGGAAGCTTGCAATGTAGTTAAATTACCGCCAATGATCTTGCCCTTGATTTGCTTTTGCTTATTTGCTTTTTCATTCATTGGGCGCAGACCTTTTAAAATATTGTCTGAGCCTTTCAACAAGGACCATAAACGTTTTTCTTCCGTTTGGCTTGCTAAGCCACGCGCCAAACGATTCATCACCGGAGCATGCAAAGCCCTCCAACCCCAATGAAGAGCAAAGTAGTTTTGTAAAAACGAAACATCACTAAAGCCAATCAAAATCTTTTCTTGTTTGGGTTTTTGCATACGCTGTAAATACGGCAGCAATCTTTGCGCCCCGCTACCACCGCGAAAGGCCCAGAGATACTTTGCTTGCTTTTGTAAAAGCGCTCTTTTTAAATCTTGAAAACGAAATGCATCATCATTAGCAAAATGCATATGGGGATTTAAAACATCATTATGGTACAAAGCCGTCAAATTATGTTTATTTAAATAGCGATTGCTCTGCTGCAACAAACTCGGGTTAAAAATTCCACTCGGAGCGACCAAATAAATCGAATCATTTTTCTTTAAGACTGTCTGCAACCAATAACCCTCCGTGGACTCTTAGTTTAAGAAGAATGTTACACTAAGTAAAGTCTTAAAGCAGATCTTCTAAGCGCTTTTGGATCGTCTCGATATGCCTTTTGCCAGAGAAAATATCTTTGACATCTTTTTTAGTTAACACCGCTTTTATCTCCCGATCCTTAAGAAGCGCATCTGCCAGATTTTGACCTGGCTTTAAAGAATGTGATAAGGCTTGCACCTTTTGATAAGCCTCTTCCCTACTCCACTTAGCCTTTTCAATTAAAGCCAACAATACATGTGAGGAAAACAAAGATCCACCCGATAGCTTCATATTGTCTAACATTCTTTCTTTATTTACCTGCAAACAATTGAGCAAGCGAGCCATCCTTAAGGTAACATAATGTATGAGCTCAAATGCATCCGGCAACATGATTCTTTCGGTAGAAGAATGGGAAATATCTCTTTCATGCCAAAGCGAAACGTTTTCTAAGGCTATATGAGAATAGGATTTTAAAACTCGGCACAGACCACTAATGTTTTCCGCGCTTATGGGGTTTTTCTTGTGCGGCATAGCTGAGGAGCCCTTTTGCCCCTTTGCAAAGCCCTCCACTACCTCACCTACTTCGGTGCGCTGCAAATGCCGAAGTTCAATAGCCAAGCGATCCAGTCCAGCAGCATATAGTGCAAAGGCTAGGATTAATTCTGCATGGCGATCACGCGGCACCACCTGGGTGGCCACCATTTCTGTTTGCATATCCAGTTTTTTGGCGACATATTTTTCTACTTTTTCAGATTGAAAAGAATAAGTCCCCACAGCGCCAGACAGCTTGATCACCTGGCATTGATCCAAAGCCATTTCTAAACGCTCTTGGTTGCGCAAAAACTCTTGATAAAAGCCTGCCATCTTGTAGCCAAATGTTGTGGGCTCAGCGTGCATACCGTGAGTTCGACCACTGCACAAAGTTTTTTTGTGCTGACGAATGAGCTTTAAAAAGGCCTTATCAAGTATATCCAATGCCTTGTAAAGCTCTTCACTTGCATTTTGTATTTGTAAACTGGTGGCACTATCCAATACATCTGAAGAAGTCATTCCATAATGTACATAGCGGCCGTAATCACCAACGTAAGATGCCACATTGCTCACAAAGGCAATCACATCGTGTTTTGTTTTGGCTTCAATTTTTTTAATGCCTTCAATATCATATTTTGCTTTTCGTTGAATGGCCGAAGCTGCAGCCTGCGGAATGATTTTGAATTTTGCTTGCGCCTCTGCCACAGTCTTTTCAATGGTCAATAAGGCTGACCAGCGAGCCTCTTCTTCCCAGTGGCGTGCCATTTCTGGATTCTTATAACGTTCGATCATGATTTCTGGCTTCCTCTAGCAAATGGTATAATTTTGTTTGTTCTCGCATGATGCTGGTTGCATCTTGCGCAGGCCATTCCTCTGGCGAGGACCAAGTTACGTTCCTCCAGGACTTACGTTTTTGTGCATTTAAATCACTTGTGGAATACATACAAAAACGCGGCGGACCTAAATCGTTAAAACTGTAAATATATTCTTGCGGCATCAAAGTGTCGGTAATGTCTAACATTGGCAAACGCTTGCCAATCAAACGATGAATCTCCAGTTTGATGTCTTCCAAATACTGCTTTTGAAAGCGTTGCGAGTTAGGTATTCGCAGCCAAATATCAAATTGATTGATATTTGTGGTCATTTGAAAAATCATTACATTTGTATTGTACCAAGGCCCATAAACATCATCGATTACCACAAAATGGGGAGGTATGGACTTAAGATCCTCTATTTGCTTTACTTCAACACCATAACGTATCCATGACCATTGCGGCGCTGCCGCCTTATAGGGCTGTAAAATCTTTTGCACTCTTTCATCGAGCAAGCTGATTTCAATACCGCTTAACATGATTAGCCAACGGCTGGCTTCAATCAAAAAGGATCGGCCGCTAACCTCTAACTCCAGTCTTTGAATGGTCTTACCATCTTCACTTATATCTCGCAAAAAGCCGCCTTCAAATACCTCGACACCCGAGTTTTTTAAATCCTCAAGGGATTCTTGCACCGCTTGCCTAGAGGCGAGTCGATGAAAAAAAGGCGATAAAAAAGGTGTTGCCAAAGTTTTACTGGAAAGAGCTTCTTTGTTTTCTTTGTAGCGTAAAGAACTCAGATGATTGGCAAAATAAGCTGGCCATGCATTTTTAAATGTCTGTTTTTGTATTTTTGCAAATACATCTTTGGTGATATGCCCACGATCTAGATCGCGAAAATAATCCAAGAGAGCATCCGTAGCATAGCGCCGCATCTGCAAGCGGGACAGTGGCCCGGTACATTCAATGGGGCCTGCCTCTGGCCACAGGCAGAAACCAGCATCGGACTCCACAATGGTTTGTGCGTGGGTCATACTATAAATTTGTGAGTCACTGAGATCTTGCGAACGAAAAACACCAAAGGGCCCTTCCCAGTCGGCAGGTGTGGTACGAGGATAATTGTTGGAGAGATCGATCAAACTTACTTGAAAGCCGTTTTGTGCTAACTCTTTAGCCAACCAATGGCCTCTGCCAAATATACTAATTATGCCAACATCTTTTTTTCCCATGAAGCAATTATGTTTTAGGTAAATAAATATTGCAAAACAAAAAACAAGTATTATGTAACGGTAAAGCGGCTATCTTTTTTCCTTCTTTCTACGTAGGATAGATTTATGAAACAAAAGGTTTTGATCCTTCGCTTTTCTAGTTTCGGCGATATTGTTCAATCTTTACGCTGTCCATTGGCCATCAAATCCGAATGGCCCGAGGCAGAAGTGCATTTTTTAACCAAGGATGCATTTGCCGATTTGTTAAAAAACCATCCTGGGATTGATAAGGTGCATAGGTTGAGCAATAAGGCCAAATGGCAAGAATTGTGGGCCTTGTATCAGCAAATCAAAAGTGAAAATTACAGCCACATCTATGACGCTCACAATAACCTTCGCTCGTTGATTTTACGCACGCTTTTGCTTTTTACGAAAGCCAATATATTGGTTCGCCCCAAGCACCGCTTCAAACGTTTTCTACTATTCCAATTGCGCTACAACCTTTTGCCAAAACCCTTTGTGGGACAAATCTCCTATCTAGAGCCCCTGAAAAGCTGGGGCATACAACATCGCCCACAAATAAAAGCCATGCAAATCCCCAAGCAAGAAAAGCAATTCGCCAATGCTTTGATGAAAACAGAATTTACTACCATCGCCGTCATGCCCTCGGCTGCTTGGCCGCTAAAAATATGGCCCAGTGATTATTGGGTTCGCTTGCTTGATCTGAGTGCGGAAAAGAATTTTTTTTGGTACTTTTTGGGCGGACCCAAAGATGATTTTATCGCCAGCATTTTAGAGATTTCGAAAAATAATAACTGTATGAATTTAAGTGGACGACTGTCCTTACTTGAATCTAGCGCCGTGGTCGAAGCGGCCGATTTTGTGATCTCTAATGACACAGGCCTTCTGCATGTTGCCGACCAATTAGAAAAAAAAGGTTTTGCCTTCATTGGACCATCTGCCTTTGGCTATCCACTATCAGAAAGCATTCAGGTACTGGAAAAACCACTACCCTGTAAACCATGCTCGAAAGACGGCAGTGGTCGATGTAAAAATTCAGAATACCAAAAGTGTATGAAAAGCATTTTACCAGAAGAGGTTTTTGATAAATTATGCAAGAGAATTGGCTAATTCTGATTTACCGTTTTTTACTTTATCCTGCGCTCTTTTTATTCTTGCGCCTTTTCTCCTTTACTCATCCCAAATTGGAGCGCTATTTTAGTGTTCGTAGGGGGCAATTTTGGCGCAAACACCAAGCGCCAGCCCGGCCCATCTGGCTACATTGCTCCTCCGGGGAATTGGAATATGCAAAACCCTTAATTCGCCAGTTAAAAAGCCGGGGAGACAATGTGTTTGTTTCCTACTTCTCTCCTAGTGTAGAAGGTGCTTTAAAGAAAGATCCGAATATAGATTTGTACCTACCCGCCCCCTATGATTTTGCAAGCCATATGCAGGATTTTATTCAATGGTTAAATCCGCAATCTTTGTATGTTGCCCGAACGGATGTTTGGCCGGAAATGCTATATCAATGCCATTTGGCTAAAGTTCCCGCCTTTTTGTTTTCTGCCACCCTTTCGGATAATAACAAAAAAATTCACAACGCCCTAACGCGCAAAATTTTTCACACTTTATTTTCTTGGCTAGATCATATTTATTGCGTGGATCAAGAAGATGCGAAAAATTTTCTGCAGAAATTAGAGGTGCCGCACGTAAGCGTAACCGGCGACACACGCTACCTTCAGTGCCTCTACCGCCTCAACAATTTGCAATCAGAAATCGCAAAACCAGAAAAACCTTTCATCGTATTTGGCTCCACTTGGCCAAAAGATGAGGAAGTCATTCTGCCTGTTTTGAAAGACATTTTAAAGCTTGGCTATCAATGCATATTGGTGCCCCATGAAGTCAAAACCGCACAGTTCTATGATCTTTTGCGAAACTTAAATCAAGCCCATATAGACTTCCAATTGTATTCCAAATCGGAAAAGCCTCTGGAGCGGGATGTAGTGGTTGTGGATGTGGTAGGCATTCTTGCTATATTATACAAAAATTGTGATCTAGCCTTTGTGGGAGGATCATTTAAGGGCTCAGTTCACTCCGTCATGGAACCCCTAGTGGCTGGCTCCGCCGTAATTGTAGGGCCGCATCACCATAACAACCGAGAAGCATTGGAATTTAAAAATATTTATCATGAATCCCTGCCTATTGTTCGAGAAGTTCATGATAGCAAAGAGCTATTGCAGGCGGTGCGTGACTATGGGAACAGCTCCTCCAAAACTAGGCGTGACTTTATTCGACAAGAAATACAAAAGCATGCGGATATGGCGGCCAAAGGCCTACAAGAGATTCTTGATAGACAAAACTGACGCATATCATAAGTAAAGCTAGACATCTTGCAGAACCGTAATTTTCTCCCCATAATGGGGCGGTTCATTAAACAAAGGAGATACAATGGCTGTATTAGTAGGCAAACAAGCACCGGATTTCAAATCAAAGGCTGTATTTAAGCAAGACATTAAAGAAATATCTTTGTCCGATTACAAAGGCAAAAATGTCGTACTTTTCTTTTACCCACTAGATTTTACCTTTGTCTGCCCTACCGAGCTACACGCTTTTCAAGCGAAACTCAATGCCTTCAAAGAGCGCGGCGTGGAAGTTCTAGGCTGTTCCATCGATTCGGAATTCTCACATTTAGCATGGCTATCTACGCCAAAAGATAAAGGTGGAATTGAGGGTGTAGAATACGGAATCATCTCCGACATTGGCGGCAAAATCGCTTCTGCCTATGATGTTCTTCATGATGATGGCGTTGCTTTTCGTGGATTATTTTTGATCGACAAAGAAGGCATTGTACGTCACCAAGTGGTGAACGACCTACCACTGGGCCGTAGTGTAGAAGAGGCCCTACGCATGGTAGATGCACTTGAGCACTTTGAGGAAAATGGCGAAGTCTGTCCAGCGAACTGGGAAAAGGGCGAAGATGCCATTCAAACCACACAAAAAAGTGTTGGCGACTACCTAGCTAAGCGCTAGACGAATTGCGCCGTGCAATTTAAAAAAAATTCCATGAGAGTAAAGGGGTTGGTTCAACCCCTTTTTTTTTGGAGGCGCAAATGCATCACCCTGACCATTCCAAATCCCTTGAAGACAATGAGAATTTCTGGCGCGAAGTTGCCAAGCGAATTGATTGGTACAAAGACTTTGAGCAAGTCAGTGATTGGACCTTTGAAAAGCCGGTAAAGATTCAATGGTTTCTAAATGGCAAAGTCAATGCCTCCTACAATTGCATTGATCGCCACTTGGCAAAACATGCCGACAAAGTCGCCTTTTATTGGGAGCCAGATGATCCTAAAGAAAAATCTAGAACCATCACCTACCAAGAACTTTATGAAGAAGTCTGCCGCTTAGCCAATGGACTAAAAGAAATGGGCGTTAAAAAAGGCGATCGTGTTACTCTCTATATGCCAATGATACCCGAGGCTTGTTATGCCATGTTGGCTTGCGCCCGCATAGGCGCCATTCACTCGGTGGTATTTGGCGGCTTTTCGCCTGAATCCATTGCCGGACGCATTCGGGATTGTAAAAGTGAATACGTCTTAACAGCAGATGAAGGAAAACGCGGCGGCAAAACCATTCCTTTAAAAAAGAATGTGGACGAAGCCATTGAAAAATCCGGCGGCGTCAAAAAAGTCTTATGTTACAAACACACCGCTGCCAATATTGCGTGGCAAGAAGGCCGTGATGTGGATTGGCAATCTTTGGTCGACTCGCAGGCAGCGGAGTGCAAACCAGAAGTGATGGACTCCGAGGACCCGCTTTTCATTCTTTACACCTCGGGCTCTACGGGAAAACCAAAAGGCATCTTGCATACCACTGGCGGCTATTTGACTTACGCAGCCTACACCCACGAACTGGTTTTTAATTACCAAGCAGAAGATGTTTATTGGTGCACGGCTGATGTGGGATGGATCACGGGTCATTCCTATATTGTCTATGGCCCCCTTGCCAACGCTGCCACATCGGTAATATTTGAAGGTGTACCCAATTATCCAGATATGTCGCGCCATTGGCAAATCGTCGACAAATACAAAGTGAATATTTATTATACGGCTCCCACCGCCATTCGCGCCATGATGGCAAAGGGCAATGATTTTGTTAGTAAAAGCGATCGCTCCTCACTAAAGCTCTTGGGCTCGGTGGGTGAGCCCATCAATCCAGAAGCCTGGCGCTGGTACCATGAGGTGGTGGGCAATAAAAGATGCCCCATAGTCGATACTTGGTGGCAAAC
>DFOS01000007.1 GCA_002376845.1 Bdellovibrionaceae bacterium UBA3535
TATTAAGGGCTTAGATAATCTTTAAAAAAACTAACAACACCAAAAGGGAGCAGTTTAGAAGTCCAAACTCATATTCACTTGATACCGCCGATCCTCGATTTGTGCATCTTCGGTTCCCACTTCTTCTGCATAAGTGGCAACATCTAATTTAAATGCCCATAGCTGAGCACTAATTCCGGCAGCAAAATAGCCTTGATTCAGCCCCATTCGGTACGCACCTTTTAACCATGAGTAGGCTTCCCATCCCAATTCCGCACCAATATGCAGACCTTTTTGAAGATTAAAATAATCATGCAATATATTATGCACTTCTATGGCAACTTTTGGATCAAATACCCAGAATTCTGGAAGCTCCCAAGCATTCCCCACATCAATTCTTCTTTGCATTTTCGGTGGTTCCGTCGAATTGTCGTTAAGTAGGTTGTAGTTTTTTAAATAGCCATAATCCAATACATTGCGCACCACCAATGAATAAGTGGGAACAAAGTTCTTGCTCTTCCACCAATGCGGTTCATACAACAATCCCAAATCAAAATCGACATTAAGTCCCTCTTGAAAATCACCATCATCAATGATTTCATCATCAATCAAATCAATAACCTGCAAGTCTCTACCAATAAAACCCCGATAAATTGCCTTCACCGTTGCTCCAACAGTAGTACCCTTCCATTTTGGAATTTTGCGCGACATACCAAAAGCTAAAGTGGTATCCTGATAAATTTCAGCACTCAATTCTGTACCAATGGTACGATTGATTCCCATTTCCATAGTTAGATCCAAAGGGATAAAAGCAAAACCTTTATTGGGCCCCGCAAAAACCGTTCCTAAGTTGGCTCTCGCATGAAAGTGCTCACCTCGGTAGCGATCCAATACATTTAAAATCGCCTCTGATCTAGCTGAATCCGTATCACTGGTTCCTACCTCAGTGGCTTCACTTAATTCATCCACAAAATCAAGATAATCGGTGGATGCTGCTAGTTGTAGATTACCATTCCATTCCCATTCCTTAAGACGCGACAAAGCTGCTGGATTAAAAAATAGAGCACTATAATCATCCACAATGGTATTGATAGCGCCACCCATTCCCAAGGCTCTTGGAGTTACATAATGGCGGTGAATCGCCAATGTTACATCTTCATTGGCGATTACTAGGCCTGGAAATAAAAATAAGATGACACAAATCCACTGCTTCATAGAAAATCCTTTAAAAAAAAATATACACTAACCCCATCTATAGTATGATATAGGCATAGTGAGTGTTAAGACGTTTTTCCTTTTAATCATCAGCGTATTAGGCTTTGGTCATAATATTCTTGCTGCACCGAAACAGCAGCAAGAAAGACCCATTAGTGATTCGGGTCCGATGAAATTTGACAATACTGAAGCTTACGATAACCTGAGTATCAGTGAAGTACCTAATGTTGAGAAACTACCTCCACCTGAGAAACCTTATTATTTTTCTTACAAACGCTCTGCTGGTTTTTTTGTCGGCCCAGCTTACTTGATCGATGCCGAAGAAGATCGTGTGGCTTTTGGTTTAACCTACTCCTATTACTTAAAAGACTTTTCGGCTTGGGACTATTCCTTTAATATTATGGATGGCGACGGTAGACTGGAAGCAGGAAAAAAATGGGTCAATACTTTTACGAAACGTTTTCGTTATCATTATGGAGCCCTTTTAGGGATGACCTTTGATGCCGATAAAGGCCTAGCAAATTTTGTGAACTTTCAAAAAATTTTAGTCGGAGGGCTCGCAGGTTACGAGTGGAATTTACGTGATCGGCCTTTTTCTTTTCGCAATGACTTAAAGGTTTTTATTGGTAAAGATGAGTCTTATTACCAAATTAATTTTTACGCGATTTATAATTTTTAGTTAGCTCATTTAGTAGCGCTAGGACTTTATTTTCTAAGTGGTTCAGATCTCCATCATTGCGAATAACATAATCAGAGCGCCCCTCTTTTAGCGAAGTATCCAACAACCATTTTCTTCGCTGCTGGATCTCCTCTTGCTTCCATGCATTGCGCTCTTGCAAACGTTGGGCCGCTATTTCTTCATCTGCAGTAACGTATACAATGGCATCAAAGTGTGCATCCAATTCATTTTCAAAAAGTAGCGGGATTTCATAAAACAGTAAATCTTGATGGAGATGTTCGTTTTTCCAAGCTTCTACATATTCTCTTACATAAGGATGTACAATCTTCTCAACCAAAGGTAGCTTCGTTTCATCTTGCAGAATTTTGTCTTTTAATTTTTGCCGATCTATATGGGAGTTCACTAATATTTCTTCACCCAAAACATTTGCCAAGTCTTTTGCTAGATCTAAGTCTTGTGCATACAAATCATGTACCACCTTGTCGGCATCCAATACTAGATAACCCACTTGCCTTATAATATTTGCCACGCTTGATTTTCCAGCGCCCAAATCACCCGTTATACCAATCCACTGCATGACAAAAGTCTAGCCGATACCCAGCAAAATGAAAAACGAAAAAATAATAGAAGCAAATGGTCCATATTTTATAAGTAAGCTAAATAATTTACCTATTTATTACGATAAGGATGTGAAATGCAATATGAATCGTGTGGGCCCTATTTACTATTGGAAAAGCTAGCTGCTGGTGGCATGGCCGAGGTCTATTTAGCCAAAGCATCTGGTGCGGAGGGTGTTTCCAAGTACATTGCAGTAAAGCGCATATTGCCACAATACTCTTCCAATTCTGATTTTGTAGATATGTTCAAAACCGAGGCTCGAATTGCGATCAACATAAGCCATGTCAACATTGTTCCCATCTATGAATTTGGAGAGGTGGACTCGCAGCTCTATATTGCCATGGAATTTGTACTGGGCAAAAACTTGCGCCAATTAATCAGTAAGATTAAGAAAAGTGATAAAATCATACCGCTAGAACATATTGTTTTCATTATTAATGAAGTGGCGAAAGGCTTGGACTACGCGCACCGTTTTATCGACAGCAATACTGGAAAACCCTTAAACATCATTCATCGAGATATGAGCCCACAAAATGTGATGCTCAGCTATGAGGGGGAAGTTAAGATTGTAGATTTTGGTATTGCCAAGGCCGAAAGCAAGCTAGAGGCTACACAGGCAGGTACACTTAAAGGTAAGTACGGCTATATGAGTCCCGAGCAGGTAGAGGGATTGGAATTAGACTACCGCACCGACATCTTTTCTCTGGGCACAATTTTATGGGAACTACTTGCCGCAGACCGTTTGTTTATCGCCAATAATGAAATCAACACAATTAAGAAAATCAAAGCCTGTGAAGTTCCATCTTTATCACGTATCAATCCAGAGGTAGATGAAGAACTTGAGCGCATTACAAATAAAGCCCTTACGAAAGATCGTAGTTTACGATACCAATCTTCTAGTGATTTGCATCGCGATTTAAATCGCTACTTGAATCAACACTATCCTGATTATACTTCTTCTGATTTTGCCAATTTTATGAAGCATCTTTACTTAAAAGAAATTATGGATATGCGAGAAAAATTGGTACAATATTCAAAAGTAGAAGTTCCAAGAAACTCCTCAAAATCTGCAGAAGTTACTCGTACGGTTACGCAGACGGCAAGTGATTTGGCAACGGCCATCATTCAAAAACCTGACACGAATACTTCTAGCATTAATTTTAAAGAGAAGATCACACTAGATAACCGCAAGACGACCAATACTCAAAGGCGCGCAACACTTTCTACAAGATCCAACACACAAAGTGGCATTCACCATACCAAGACGCAAATCAAGCCAAAATCCAATCGTTTTTTGATGGTAGCTTCGATGTTTATTTTGGCTGTATCGACCTATCTGTATATGGATCCAGAAGCACAACAAACGTTGAAGGCCAATTTAGGCATGCAGATGGATCACTTTTTAACTGGCTCCACAGATCGCATGCCACAAAAGGAGCCAACGCCTCAAGCTCTTCCCACTCCACAGGCCGAAGTGGTCAACTTTCATGTGAAGAGCAAGCCTTCAGGAGCCAAGATATACATCAACGAAAAAGATACGGGTTTTTATACACCGGGTAGAATTCCCATATTCAAAGATCAAAATTTTGAATTAACACTGCGTAAGCGAGGATACTTAGACTATCATAAGGAATTAAAGGCGACAGGCCAGGGCAAGCAATTTGTAGCTACCCTACAAAAATCCAATGTTGGTTATATATCCATATATGTTCCCACTCCAAATGTTGAAATTTACATCAACAACATAAAAATTAGTGAAAAGCCACCTATTGAAAAGTATGCTATTCAAGCATCAGAAAGAGTGGTTATACGGGCCATAAACCCTTATACGAAGGCGGAAGACCGAGTGGTGGTAAGCGTAAATGAAGACACGCATCAAAGAATCAATTTATTCCCAAAAAAGAAATAATTTAAAATGACCAATATTTGCGAAGATTTTTTATCCACGGTGACCCATCATCCCCATAGACTTGCCCTACATTATAAAGAGGCCTATTGGAAAAAATTAAATTGGCAAGATTATGCAGCAAAAGTACATGCTCTTATTGAGTATTTTCAAGAAGCCGATATACAGCGCGGAGATCGCATTGCCATTTTGGCCGACACATCCTATCAATGGGCCATCATTGATTGGGCTTCACTTTTTTATGGCCTTAGTGTTGTGCCCATATATAGCAACCAAAGCATCCAAGATATAAAATATATATTGGATAAAACCCAAGTAAAAATGGTCTTTTTTGACAACAAAGACTTGGTCAGCCATTGGGACAAAGACAAAGAGCAGCACCCTTATATTCAAGAGATTATTAGCTTCTACCCCATAAGAAAAGATATAAAGGCTTTATCTCATATAATTGACAAAATTCGTGGACCAGAAATTCTAAAAGATTTAAAGCAGTATAGTCAAAAGATTCAAAGCACGGACATTGCTACCATTTTATTTACCTCCGGCACGACCGGAACTCCAAAAGGAGTTGTATTAAGCCACGCGCAAATCACCTCGGAAGTTCATTCATTATTGAAGTCGCTACCAGTTTCGAAAGAAGACAAAAGCATGTTGTTCTTGCCATTGGCCCACATCTTAGCACGTGTGGAACTTTGGGCTCACGCAAAGGCCGGTTTTGCCATTGGCATAGCGGAAAGCATGGGACATTTGCGCAGTGGTTTTCAAGTGCTGCGCCCAACATTTTTTACTGGCGTTCCCAGAGTATTTGAAAAGATCTATAATGGCGTATTGGCCCAAGCTGAAGCAAGCCCCTTAAGAATGCAAATATTCGAATGGACAAAAAAAATTGGCATGGAAACCAGTGAAAAACTAAGACAAAAGCAAAGCATACCCTTTGCATTAAGCCTTAAATACAAACTAGCAAAAAAAATGGTTTATGATGTCCTTTTACAGAAGCTCGGTGGCAAAATAAGGTTTGCCATTAGTGGCGGCGCCCCCTTATCCCTAGAGATAGCCAAGTTTTTTCATTCCTCTGGCATTTTGATCTGTGAAGGCTACGGATTAACCGAAACCACTGCCGCCGTCACACTTAATACTCCCTACTCTTACAAATTAGGTAGTGTGGGCAAAGCTCTTAGTGATGTGGAAATCAAAATAGATAAGGATGGGGAAATTCTTGTGCAATCTAGTAAAGTAACGCCAAGCTACTTAGATAAAGAAGACAATGTTGGGGCCCTAGAAAATGGCTGGTTGTCCACTGGCGACATAGGTTTCTTAGATGCTGATGGCTTCTTATTTGTCACAGATAGAAAAAAAGATCTAATCAAAACCTCTGCTGGCAAATATGTGGCCCCTCAAAAGCTGGAGTTTGCACTTCGTAAGAATAAGTATATATCCAATGTATTGATTCACGGTGATCGCAAAAAATATATTGTTGCTCTAATATGCCTTGAGGCGCAAGAGGTAATGAATTATTTAAAAGCTAAAAATATATCTTATACTGGGGCCTCAGCATTAAACACCCATCCCGAAGTAAATGATTTGATTCACGAAATTGTGGCGGATGTTAATTTAAATTTGGCATCTTATGAAAGCATTAAACGTTTTCTGATTCTTAGTCATGACTTTAGTGTCGAAAACGGCGAGCTTACGCCGACTTTGAAAGTAAAAAGAAAATTTTGTGATGAAAAATATAAAAAAGAGATCGCCAGCTTGTACGCTCCTGACTCCTCTTATATTTAATTAATATAGATCTGAAAACCAATGCCTATATACATTCCACTCAGTTCCGTTTCTAGGTCTTCACCTGACTGAGTTTTAATATTATCCCCTTTCGTGTAGGCTCCATTAAAACCAGTTCCTGAATTTTTATGCTCCCAAGAACTCACGGGTAGATAGCGATAGCCCCCTTCCAAGGACATCGTGCTGGTATCGGCAATATTAAATTCAATGCCCATACCGATCCCGCCCATAATGACGTTTGCCTCACCCTCTAAAGAAAGATTTGCGGGCAAGGAATATTGAGTCTGCCCAGCAGCGGTGAGCTCATAGGTGTTTTCCAATGACATCATGGCATAACCAACATGGCCACTTATGTAGGAGCGATAGGTATCGGAAGAAGTGATGGCTATACGTGATCCCATTTTTAAAATGGTAGCACGAATGTTGGAAGTCATATCCATATACTTTGTGCCGCCACTACTAAGACCTCCCAATTGCATTTTCTGTGGGCTTAAAAACTCAATACCAAATAGCACGGCAAAATTTTGCGAATTAAAAAGTAAGCCTACTTCTCCTGAGTAGTTGTAGCCAGGCTCTTTATCAAAGACAGTATCGGCACCACTAGTTTTTGCGTAGGCATCATCACCTACACTCGATAGCGAGCCAGTGCCGGCAAAGTAGCCTGCCAAACTTTCCGAACCAAAACGAAATATTCGTGCTTCCGCAATATCCCAAGTACCAACAATGATAAGCATCATTAAAACAACGCGCATACTTTATGTTAACAAGTACTTAAAAGGGAGCCGAATAAGATTCCTTCTTTTCGGACCATTAGCTTGCTTATTAGAAAAAAAGTACAGGCTTGGTAAGTATTTCGACATCGATCCGCTTTTGAGAGCAAGCTAAACACTTGATTCTCTTGCTAATTTTCTTGCCATCTAGACGATAGAAACGGTATGGATCTTGTATATAGGTGTATATGGTTCGTTTGCGTGATTTTTTATATATTCTTTTGCTTACCACGATTTTCCTCTTTGGTATGCATTTTTATTCCTTTGTGCTTTTGAAAAACCCAACTGTTAACAGCTGGTTAGAGGCCGTACTGGCGCTTCGATAACACGAAGCAATAGCGGCTTTCACCCTGACAAGACTTTTATCTAGTGCTAACTTCTTTCTATGAAACAAAAAGTTATTTCTCCGGTCCTAAAAAATGTCGCCATTGTCTATCGCAGAAAAAGCCAAGGAGCACAAAAAGAAACCATTAAGTTGGTAAGTTGGCTACAAGAAAAAGGCATCAATGTTTACCTTGAAGACAATAAGTTAAAGCTTGCAAAAACAAGAGTTTTTACTTCAAAGAACCTATCGCACTTGGATTTGATGATTGTCCTTGGCGGCGATGGTACCTATCTGTATGCCACAAGTATTGTGAAAGACAAAAATATCCCTCTACTAGGAATTAACTGGGGCTCCCTGGGCTTCCTTACTGAAACGCCGGCCGAACAAATGTACAATGTTTTGGATTTGGCCCTTTTAGGTAAGCTCAATTATCAATCGCGCAGCTTGCTAAAAGTTTTGGTAAAAAAGAAGCGTGGTAAATCCAGTTCCTATTTAGCTCTAAACGATATTGTCTTCGAAAGAGGCCCCTATTCCCGATTAATACGCTTTCAAATGTATTCCAACAAAGACTTTGTGAATGAATCACGTGCCGATGGCATTATTATCTCCACACCAACAGGCTCTACCGCTTACAACCTCGCTGCCGGCGGACCTATTTTACATCCTGAAACCCAAGCAATAGTATTCACACCAATTTGCCCGCACAGCCTGACGCAACGACCTCTCGTTTTGCCAGAAACGCACAAAATCTGTATTAAAATTGAAAGCCCCACACAAAAGGCAAATTTTATGGTGGATGGGCAAAAAGTAGAAATTCTATCGCCAAGCGATGAATTACATATTGAGATTGCGAAGGTAAGGCACACTTTGGTTAGCCCTAGCAATTCTAGTTATTATGAATTGTTACGAAAAAAATTGCATTATGGTAAGAGGGAATAATGTTAAGTGAATTACAAGTAAAAAACTTTGCAATCATTGACGACTTACAACTTAGCTTTCGCAGTGGCCTAAATATTATTAGTGGTGAGACCGGTGCTGGTAAATCCATTTTACTTAAGAGTCTTGGCTTATTAATGGGTGCAAAAGCTAGCCCCGATATGATTCGCCCCGGTCAAAAACAAGCTCTGATTGAAGGGCTATTTGATCTAAAAAAACGCCCCGACATTATTCAACGTCTAGAGCAGCTGGGCATCGATTGTGACGAAAAAACATTGGTTGTGAAACGCGTGATTTCTTCTCAATCAAAAAGCAAGACGTATTTAAACTCTTCCCTATCAACCCTCAACGACTTGGCTTCGATAGTTTCTCCATTGGTAGAAGTCACAAGCAATGCTACTCCCCTAATTGAGTTGACTAGCCAACATGAGAGCAAAAGTCTACTGACCCGCGCCTATCACCAACAAGTTTTGGATCAGTACGGAATGTGCAGCTCCCTAAGGCAAGAGTATAGTGATTACTATTATAAATATCAGAAATTACAAGAAGACTTAGAAAATTTTAAAAACAGAGCCAGTGAAAACCAAAGCAAGTTAGATTATCTGGTTTTTCAACAACAAGAAATTAAGTCTTTGAACTTACAGGAAAATGAGGAACAAGAACTTGAGAGCGCCTACAATCAAATACGGCATGCTAAAAAAATTCAAGAAAATATATTGGCTTTAGAATCTCTGATTTGGTCTGACTCAGAAGGCGCACTTGCTCGCCTGCATACTGCCAGAGGCTATCTCAGCAAACTCTGTGATATTGATGCCAACTATTTTCAAAATAAGTTAAATTCATTGGATGAAGTCACCAATCTTCTAGATGAAATTGCTTTTCAAACACAGTCTTACATTCAAAATGAAGACTTCCATGATATGAACATACAAAGCATTGAGGAGCGCCTTAGTCAGCTTCGCAAGTTGCAAAAAAAATACGGCAACAGAGTTGAGGACATTTTGTCCGCGCTGCAAAACATTGAAAAAGAAATCCATGAAATTGAAAATTTTGATGTTGTCGTAAAAGAAAAAGAAGAAGAAATAGAAAAGCTTTATAAAAAATTAAAAAATTTGGCGACACAGCTATCTAAAACTCGGCACAATGCCTCACAAGTTATGACGGCTTCTGTAAACGAAGAACTCAAGGATCTAAATATGAAGGGCCTTAAGTTTCACGTATCCATACAAAAGCGTGCGGAACTTGGTAAAAACGGCATGGATGATATTGAGTTTATGTGCCAGCAAGGTAAAAACACACAAGCTAGGTCTTTAGCCAAAACGGCTAGTGGCGGTGAACTCAGTCGTATTTTACTAGCGCTCAAAAATGTAATTGGTGCAAGTGAAATTGCACGGACCTACCTATTCGATGAAGTCGATAGTGGTATTAGCGGTGAAACTGCTGAAAAAGTTGGAAGAAAATTGCAACAAATATCCCGAGGCCAACAAGTAATTTGTGTTACGCATTTACCGCAAGTAGCTAGTTTTGCCGACATTCATTTCTTTATCGAAAAAGATCCAAAAGCAAAAAAAGTAAAAATGCAGGCAAAAGAATTGAATCAACAAGAACGAGCATTAGAAATCGCCCGCCTAATATCTGGTGAAAAAATTAGTAAAACATCCTTAGCCCATGCCAAAGAACTTTTGAAGGAAGCACAAAGTGCCTACTAAAAGTGTCTTTCCTACAAAAATTTACATTGAGCAGCTGGAGCATTACCGCAAGCTGAACAAGGGGCTACTACATGACATCGAGATCTTGAGTCAAAAAGATTTAGAGGGCATTGCATGGTCCAAGCAACATTACCAAGGGGGATACACCTCCTATAGCTCTATCACAGATCTACATGAGCGATTTCCTGATTTCATTGAGCTACGAAAGGCCATTGATAAGCACGTAAAAAAATACGCTCGCAGTTTAAATTGGGATTTGATGGGACGCAAATTGCATATGACCGTTTCTTGGGTAAGCATGATGCCTAAGAGTACTTATCACACTATGCATACTCACCCCCTATCTGTTATTAGCGGTACCTACTACATTGACATACCAAAGGGATCTAGCGCCTTAAAGCTAGAAGATCCAAAGATGCCATTTCTCATGAACGCACCGCCTCGTAAGGCAAATGCCAAGGCGGAAGAACAAAACTACCTACATATTCCAGCAAAAAATGGCCAATTGGTTTTATTTGAATCCTGGATGCGCCATGAAGTACCACCGCAACCAGTAAGTAATAATCGAGTCTCTTTTAGCTTCAATTACGAGTGGTTCTAAATTTCGAGCCAACGAAAATTATTTTCTTGAAAGACTAGAGCCCTAGGCTTATCGCCCCACCAACCCAGATTGATATTGCGAACCGCTTTGCCACTAAGCATAATTTCTTCATCTATCTGTCTATGCATATGCCCAGTAATTAAAACATCAAAAGGTTTTTCAGGATACACTCTTTCAATATGCTTGCGCAAAACATCTGAAACATCCCATGGGTAACGATGCTCCTCAGCTCGTGATGACTGCGAGGCTCGTGTACCCAAATAATCTAATAAGTTACCCGGTATCCAGTAGGCGATACTAGCTAAAAACTTTCCTCTTATAATGGATTTATATTCCAAATACTTTACATCCTCCGGGTTTGCTTCATCACCGTGTTCCATGCGAACAAGGTAATTGCCTAAATTAAAAAATGCAGCGCTGTCATAAATTTTCACACCCAGCTTTTCCTGCCAAAAACGCTTTAAATATAAATCGTGATTTCCCTCAAAATAATGTATCTCAACGCCTGCATCTACTAACTTTTGTATACTATCAATGATGCGCTTATATTTTTTATGAAAAACTTTGCCGTTGGCTACCCATAGATCAAAGATATCTCCCAGTAAGAATAATTTCTCCATGGGGTGACTATCTAAAAAGTCTATAAGCTTTTGCGCTTTTGGCTCTTGATCATCACGCAAATGAATATCGGATAGAAAGTAAATCATGACTCAACTTAACGAAAGTTAAAAAAAAAGGCCAGATCTATTGACCTGGCCCATGGATTTTACAAACTAAAATTTTAGAAAGAATCTCCATCTTGTCTTTGCTGTCTGCGAATATAGGCAGGCACATCCAAGGACTGATTGTCATAAGGAGATTTGGTCACCTCTTGCGCCAGTTTGCGAGCTGCCTCAACAGGGTCATCTTGTTGAAGCTCCATCTTTAGCTGCTCTGGCTGCGACTCGGATTGCTGAGCTCCTTGGCTCTCACGATAGGCTTTTACTTTAGCCAATAATACATCCCTAGGAAGAGGCTTATCTTCTTTAGGCTCCGTATTTACTTGCGGACTAGGAGGTGGCGGCGGTGCTGCCATTACCTCTTGCTCGTGTATCGATACGCTAGGCTCTTGCACGGGAGCTGCTTGCTGCATCTGTGGTTGAGGTTGTGGCTGCGGGTGAATCTGCTGATAGCCGTGCGGCATAATTTGATTTTCTTGTTCGGGATTAAAGCCTGTAGCAATGACCGTTACGCGAATGTCTTCTCCCATCTCATCATCAATCACAGCACCAAAGATGATTTCGGCATCTTCGTGGGCAGCATCGGTGATTAGCATGGAGGCTTCATTGACTTCAAACAAACTCAGGTCCTCTCCGCCCGTCACGTTGATAATAATACCCGTAGCTCCTTCGATGGATATATTTTCTAATAATGGAGAGGAAACTGCCATTTGAGCAGCATCCACGGCACGATTTTCACCATTGGCACGACCTGTACCCATGATCGACATACCCTTGGCCGCCATTACCGTACGAATGTCCGCAAAGTCCAAATTAATCAGACCGCGAATGTTGATTAGATCCGAAATACCTTTAACGGCTTGTAATAAAACCTCATCGGCCTTTTTAAAAGTATCTAAAAGTGAAGTTTTCTCATTCGATATTGCTAGTAATTTTTGATTTGGAATCACAATCAATGTATCTACATTTTCTTTCAGCTCCTGAATTCCCGCCATGGCGTGCTTCAAACGCTTTTTTCCTTCAAAGGCAAAAGGCTTGGTAACAACACCAATGGTTAAAGCCCCTAACTCTTTGGCAATCTTGGCGATCACAGGTGCTCCGCCAGTACCTGTTCCCCCGCCCATTCCGGCAGTAACAAATACCATATCGGCACCCTCTAACTTTTCGACAATTTCATTGTAGGACTCAATGGCCGCACGTTTTCCAATTTCTGGATTAGCGCCAGCACCTAAGCCCCTAGTTAGCTCTGTACCCAAACGAATCTTTATGGAAGCTTTATGCGCATCCAATGCCTGAGCGTCGGTGTTTGCAACTAGGAACTCAACACCACTTAAACCTCCATCAATCATTGTGGCCACTGCATTACCGCCGCCACCGCCTACGCCGATGACTTTGATATTGGCACCTAGACTTGTATTGTCCTCTAGTTCAAACATAAAACCTCCTGTTTCCTAATTTACTTCCCTGAAAAAGTTTTTAAAACGATGAAAAAATTGATTTACTTTACTTTCTTGTTCCCAGACCACTGCGTTTTTCGCAGCATTGTCTTTGGCATAGATGATCAAACCCACTGCGGTTGCGAAATCAGGGGACCGAACTACGTCTTTAAGGCCAGCCACTTTTGTAATGGCCCCTCGTCGAACAGGTAGATCAAAAACAAATTCTCCCATCTCTACCAAGCCATCCAACTGTGATGCTCCGCCAGTGAATATGATTCCAGCTCCCAGCATCTCTGCTAAGCCGCTAGCTTGAATTTCGTTATGAATAAAATTAAGAGTTTCCTCAACTCTTGGCTCTACGATTTCTCCTAGGTGTCTGCGTAAAACACTGCGGGTCTTGGTGCCGCCAACACTGGGCACCTCGATGCTCTCTTCCTCGTTGACCAAACTGGCTAGAGCACAAGCATATTTCTTTTTTATTTCTTCTGCTGCAGACTGCGGCGTACGAAGCCCTACCGCAATGTCGTTGCTCACATGTCTGCCGCCAATCGACAAAGAGGCGGTATAGGATACGGAGCCGTTGGAATAAATAATCAAATCTGAAGTCCCACAGCCCATGTCCACAACGGCTGCCCCTAGATCTTTTTCATCTTCACTTAAAATGGCAAGCGCTGAGGCCAGTTGCTCCAAAACTATGGCATCCACTTTTAAACCTGTACGCTCGGTGCACTTCACTGCATTTTGAATGGCCGTATGTCCGCCGGTGATAATACGAACGGAGACCTCTAGACGAACACCGCTCATACCCACTGGGGCAGAGATATCATCCTGTTCATCGACACGGAATTTTTTTGGTAGAATATGCAATACTTCTCGGTCGGAGGGAACGGCAACGGCCTTGGCGGCATCAATTACGCGCTTTACATCAGATTCGCTAATTTCCTCGTTGGTTATGGCAACCATACCCTTGGAGTCAAAGGACTTGATGTGCGAGCCGCCGATGGATAAAAGCACACGGTCTACTTGGTAGCCGGCCATTAATTCGGCCTCTTCTTTTGCCTTTAATATCGCCTGCGTAGTGGCTTCAATGTCGATCACCACTCCGTTTTTCATACCATTACAAGGCGTTTTCCCGACCCCGATGATTTCGAGTCGCTCTTCCTGATTCACTTGTCCAATAACAAAACTGACTTTACTAGAACCGATGTCTAAACCTGCAAAAAGTCTTGGCTTTATACGAACCATATGATTCTGCGAAGCTTGCGGGCCTTCTCCAGTGGCCTTCCACATATCCCCTCCCTAGGGCCGGTTTTTAAGGCATCTACTGATTTTCTTAGTGATATTGAACACTAGACGCCCCTGACCAAAGGCTATCGAGCCTTACGCAGCTTGACAACAACTTTCTGAGTGAAGTCCGCGTTGATAACGCGCCCTTGCAAGTCGTGATCTTTTAAATAATGTAATACCTTTTCCACCCGAGCCATACGAAGGTCCAAGTTCTCTGTACCAACACGCACCTTCATATGATCCGGCTGTATCACAAAGTACAAACCCTCACGGTCCCTTCCAATCTCTTGCAAATATCGAAAACTAAACAAGGCCTCTTCGGGAAGGCGTTTTAATACCTGCATGATGATATGTTTGTACAGATGAAAATCCTTTTCAGAAAGACGAATCAAGGGAAGATCTGGTCCCTGCAACACAGGCACTCGGCCCAACAAGTCCCCACTCTTGGTAAGGGGATAAAACTGCGAATCTTTTTCGAAATACGCCCACCATTCTTTGGGTACCACTTCAATTTTTAACGACTTAGGAAACACGCGGCGAATATGCACTGCCTCGACCCACTCCTCTTGCATCAAGCTATCCCGAATGCCAGCAACCGAAATCCCCAATAGAGATTTGCCGCGCAGACCTTGAAAGGCTTGCGAGCTAGAAGCCTTGTACAAATCAAATATGGCAGCACCCTGCATACGCTTATTCGGAAGAATCGAATAATCAAAACTCTTAAGATTAAAATAGCCCTGGTAGTCGGCCATCATGACCACAAAGGAAAAGCAAAAAAGAGCGGCAAAGCCTAAGAAAAAACCCTTAACGTAAGCCTTCATAATCCGTTGTCGCTAGTTCTATGATTTTCAATATTAAGTCTTTAAATTCTAGGCCATCATATTGCGCCGATTTGGGCAGCAAAGAGGTTTCGGTGCAACCAGGCAGCGGATTGGCTTCTATAAAATAGATCTTCCCCTCTTTGTCCACCATGAAGTCAATCCGCGCATAGGCACGTAAATCCAAAATTGCAAAAATTGATTCTGCTAACTTTTTTAATCGTTCCACCAAGGTTTCACTTAAATTGGGTGGCAAAATATAATCGGTCATGCCCTTCGTATACTTATGCTTGTAATCGTAAAAATCACTTTTTGGCTGAATCTCTATGGGCGTTAAAGCTACCCCGCCAACTATTGGCACGGTAACCTCTGTGCCTTCCACAAATTTCTCCACTAAAATTTTGTAATCATATTTTTGCGCTTCCTCTAGCGCTTTGGCAACCTGCGCCTCCTCTTTGCAAATGGTAATTCCAACACTAGAGCCCTCACGTGAAGGCTTGACTACAAAAGGCGGTGAAAGATGAACATCCTTTGCCTCTAATTTCTTGTTTTTGGCGTTCAGTACTTGAAAAAACGGTGTGGGAATCGACTCCTGCGCCAAAACTTGCTTGGTTTTTATTTTGTCCATGGTCAATGCCGTGGCCAATACGCCGCTACCCGTATAGGGGATTTTTAAATACTCACAAATCCCTTGCACGGTTCCATCTTCTGCGTACTTGCCATGCAAAGCATTCAAGACCAAATCTGGCTTGTTTTGATTTAAGTATTGCGGCAAGTTTTCATCCGCATCATAAACTTTATAATCCAATTTTAAGGCATCTAGGGCTTTACAAAAAGCAGCCGCGGTTTTCAGGCTCACTTCTCTTTCTGAGCCAAGTCCACCTTGTAGTACAAGAATTTGCTTCGACATAAATTTAGTATGGCAGAATATTTATAAAGGTCTACTGTTTTAAAACCTCTTGTGCAAAGACATAGGGCTGCACAATAACAAAAACAAATGTTGTGGAGGGGCTTTGATCCAAGCTTTTTATTTGCTCCGGTTCCACTCGCTGAAGCTGATTTGCTTCTAATAAAGCCTGAATATACGCCTTGTCATCAGCGGCAACCCGCGCTCCCACCTCTACCAAGTCGTTTTTTTGTGAAAGCAAAAACAGTGCTCCCCGCTCAGCATGCGGTTTGAGAGCTGGCCACTCCACTGTATTCAGTTCCTTTTCTAGCTTATCACGAACGTCATCCATTTCCATCACCCACATGCTTTTTGCAGCAGCGACAACTTTTCTTGCTGCAGACCAAATTCTATCGCATCGATCTTAACGACAGGCTTTACTCGCAACAAGGAATTGCAAAGAAAAACTGCTTGGTAGCTTGCGATTTCCGACAATTTTATCTCCCTTGGTTTTACTACTTTCTTTTCCTTTAAATGCTGCAAGACAATACCCGGCAAAGCTTTTGGACTAGCCGGGCAAACAAGCTCGCCCTTTGCATCTAGAAAAATAAGATTTGCATGATCTGCCTCTAACACAATGTCATTCTCGTAAAGCAGAGCCGCATCCCCGCCACGAGCTAGAGCCCACTCCTTTGCATCTAAAAAATCCTGATAAAGCATAGATTTATGACCATAGGGATACATTACATCAGAAAAATCATAGGACAATAAGGAGTATTGTGATTTCTGTTGAAATGGTCGAAATAAAAAGTATGCCTCACCTTGAAAGATCATCAAACGCAATGCCCAATTTTTTGGGATGTCGTGCTCCTCGAGAATGAGACTTAATTCCTCTTTTACTTTTGCAATATCCACGGATGCATTGTGTTTTTTTAGTGAAGACTCCAGCCGCTGCATATGTTGCTCCAAGTCTACTACTTCACCATCTCGCAATAACATGGTCTCAAAAAATCCATCCAAGTAGGCCCACTCCCTGGTAAACACCTGAAAGGCTTCTGGATCCGTAACTAATTTATTTCTGTAAAACGCTAGCATCCAAAACTTCCTTAAAGGCTTGGGCTTTTAATTGGCATTCCCGCCACTCTTTTTCAGGGATGGAATCATAAACGATACCGCTACCCACGTGATAAAATATATCATCATTGTAAGTCACTGCAGTTCGTATGGCCACATTCAATTCTATTTTATTTTTATAAATATAGCCTATATTGCCCGTATATATCCCTCGTTGGTATTTTTCTATTTTTTGAATCTCTTCTTGGCTACGAATTTTTGGGCAACCTGTAATGGAACCAGCCGGAAACAAGGCTTGCATTAGCGAGCTAAATTTCGCATCTTCTTTCAAGCTCCCCTCTACTTGCGAGTACAAATGATACAAATTTCCCAAGTCCAAAAGAGCTTTCACCTTTGCAACACGAAGACTTTCGGGTTCACATACTTGATACAAATCATTTCGCATCAAATCTGTTATCATATAAAGCTCTGCCTGCTCCTTTTTGGATTTCCAAAATAGGTCTAGATCCCCATCCTTAGCCAGAGTGCCTTTAATTGGCTGCACCTTTATGCTTCTTCCATCCTGAGCAAAAAAGAGCTCTGGTGAAAATGACAAAACCTGCGTATCACCCAAATCAAAGTAAGCAAAATGGCCTGCGGCAAATTTCTTATAATACGCTTCAAACAGATCCCACGGCTTGGCCGAAAAAGAAACGCGCAAGGGATGCGTATAATTCACTTGATAATAAGAGCCTCGGGCAATCTCGTCTTTTATCTGTAATACTGTTTTTTCATAAGTGTTTTTTGAAAGCGCTTGATATTCCCCCATGCTGCTACGATCTGGCTGAAGCCAAAGCGATTCTCCCGGCGCACTCTCCTTGTACACCTCTCTTCCATCCGCATGAACTTCCACCCACTTACTATAACGAATCCAAAGCATGGGGTGATGTGGATAAAGCAAAGGCTTTTGCGCAAGACAAAACGGCAAGCCAGCCAATTGGTTTTCATAGGCAAAATAACCGGCAAAAAATGCATCCGGGTAGTTCTGCATGGCCGACTCCAAACTGGCAAGATCGTAGTAAAAATCTGCTGCCTCCACACCAATGTAAGATAGCTCCTCTCTGGGAATCACACAGGTAAAAGGCTTTTGGTGTTTACGATACAAATCAAAAACTTTCATAACAAGTCCGCATGATTTCTACACCATATTCACTAGCAAAAGATTCTGGGTGGTACTGCAAACCCCAAAACTTCTCGCCGCTAAGAACCATGGGCAATTGATCCTCACTGGCCACCGCCCACAAACTTAAATCTTTTGCCGGCTCTACATAAAGGGAGTGGTAACGCATCACTTGAAACTCATTCGGCAGAGGCAAAAGACGACGAAGAAAGCTGATGGTCGAAACCTTCCCATGTACTGGGATCGAACTGATTTTCGTTAACCCGCCCAAACACTCATTTACTGCCTGTAGCCCCAAACAAACTCCAAGCATGGGCTTATTGCCATAGTAACCCTCTATGGTTTTCAATGTTTGGGGGTAGTGACTAGGCTCTCCAGGTCCCGGTCCCAAGACAATCAAATCGGGCGAAAATTTGTGAAGGTCCGTAAAACAAAAACCGGGGGAAAATACTTTTACCAATGATCCTGGCCAAGCATTGGCACATAGGGCTGACAAATTGTATGTAAAAGAATCAAAATGATCCAAAAGAGCGATTTTCACTTGGCACATTCCCACTTAATTGAATAAGCATATTGCATGCTTGTTTTACTTGCTACGTTAGTTCCTATATGGAGTCAAACCTTGCAGCTTGACTTTGACGCCCGTTTAAAACCCGCCATTTTGCAGGGAAAAAAAACGGCGACCATACGCTATGGTTGGCGGAATGGCAAAAAAGACCCCCGCGATTACACCAAAAATGACGGCAGCGGCAATGCTCGATTCCCCGACGGCAGCGTCATCCCCCTAAAGATCGAGTATGTGGACTTTGTCTACTACGTGTGGGAGGAAGACCATATCCACCCAGAAATTTTAAGAAGAGAAAACTACCCTCCCAACGAGGAGGGCTTTTACCAGCTATTGCAGAGCCTCAAATCCTACTATCCCGATATGCATGTGGGCTCAGAGGTTACCATCGTCTATTTTCACTTACGACCGGATAACTAGCGCACAAATCGTCACTTTCCACGAAGTTCTTGTAAGATTTTCAAAAAGCCCCCGTCATCTGCGCATTCTTGGCACTTTCAATATGGAACCGTAATTGCATTATATTTCAATATGAGCTGGCGTTTGTTGTTAATCTTATCCATAACTACGGTCTTGAGCTTTCAAATCGGTCGACTTGCTGGGAAAAACACCCACCAACGCTTGGAAAGTTCCATGAACGAAATCTTGAATCAACTTCATCTGATTCAAGAAATCCATCATATGAACCACCCAAAGGTAGAGCCCACCTTGAGTTCTAACCAGGATATCGACCCGAATCTTTAAGCCCTTCTTGTCTAAGTCTAGAGTTTAGGCTAATCTCTTGGCATTTCTAAGGGGCCAGAATGACGCAAATCGAAGATCGCTACAATCCCGGAGCCATTGAAGCCAAGATCTATCAATTGTGGTTAGATAAAAAAGCTTTTGCAGCAGAAGACCAATCCACCAAACCACCCTACTCAATCACTTTACCGCCGCCCAATGTGACTGGGGCCCTACATATTGGCCACGCTCTGGACTATACGCTGCAAGATGTGATGATTCGTTTTAAGCGCATGTCTGGCTACAATGCCATGTGGATGCCGGGTATGGATCATGCCGGCATTGCCACGCAGTCCGTGGTGGAAAAAGATCTGGCGAAAAACGAACAAGTTCGAAGACAAGATATGGGTCGTGAAAAATTTGTCCAGCGCATATGGCAATGGAAAGAGGAGCATGGTGGAAAGATCTTGGAACAATCCAAGGCCATGGGTTTTTCCATGGACTGGGACCGCCTGCGTTTTACACTTGATGATAAATCCAACCGTGCAGTAGAAAAGGTCTTTGTCGACTTATACAAGAAAGGCTGGATCTATAAGGGCCAGCGCCTAGTGAACTGGTCACCGAAATTGGAATCGGCCATATCAGACTTGGAAGTCGATAACCAAGAAAGAAACGGCAGTCTCTACCACATTCAATACCCCCTTGAGGACAGCAGTGAGCGCATAGAAATTGCCACTACACGCCCAGAAACACTATTGGGCGATACTGCCATTGCGGTTCACCCGAATGATGCCCGCTATACAAAGCTTATCGGCAAATTGGTAAAGCTACCCTTAAGCGAGCGAAGCATACCCATCATTGCCGATGAATATGTAGATAAGGATTTTGGCTCTGGAGCATTAAAGATTACTCCCGCCCACGACTTCAACGACTATGAGGTGGGAAAGCGGCACAATTTGGAGATGATCAATATCCTAACCAAGGATGCCCACCTAAATGATGAGGTGCCGGAAAAGTATCGCGGCCTACACGTGCAAGAGGCGCGCAAAAAAATTCTTGAAGACTTAAAGCAAGAAGGATTTCTGGTAAAAGAAGAGCCGCACAAAATGACCACCCCCATCTGTTCACGTACTGGCTGTGTGGTGGAGCCATATTTGTCGGAACAATGGTTTTTAAAAATGCAAGAGCTAGCAAAGCCGGCTCGTCATGTTGTAGAAACCAAAACCATCGAATTTGAACCCGAGCTTTGGATAAAAACCTATTTGCATTGGCTCAATAATATCAATGATTGGTGCATTTCTCGACAACTTTGGTGGGGTCATCGCATTCCTGTTTGGTATTGTAAATCTTGTGAACATATGCAAGTAAGTGAAGAGGCTCCTAGTAAATGCGAGTCTTGTGGAAGCCAGGAGCTAAAACAAGACGAGGATGTCTTGGATACTTGGTTCAGCTCTGCTCTTTGGCCCTTCTCCACTCTTGGCTGGCCAGAAAAAAGTGAAGCTTTAAAAACATTCTATCCCAATTCTCTTTTAGTAACAGGCCACGATATTTTGTTTTTTTGGGTTGCGCGCATGATCATGATGGGTTTGGAGTTCCAAAAAGATGTACCTTTTAAAAAAGTATACTTTCACGGTTTGGTACGCGATTCACAGGGTCGCAAAATGTCCAAATCTCTAGGCAATGGCATTGATCCTCTGGAGGTGGTGGCCGATCAGGGAGCGGATGCACTACGCTTCTGCCTACTATCGCAAGTACAAAGCGGCAAAGACATTCGTTTTTCTGAACAACGCTTGGAAACGGCACGCAACTTTAATAATAAGATCTGGAATGCTTGCCGTTTTGCTCTAGGAGCCATGCAAGAGATGGAGCTAATACAAGATCCTGCGGAGCTGAAGGGCAAGCTGAGCTTGGCGGATCAGTGGATACTTTTTAAATTGAAGAACACCATAGACCGAACCAATGAACACCTAGAGCAATGCCGCTTTTCTGATGCGGCTTCTTGTTTGTATGCATTTACCTGGCATGAGCTATGTGATTGGTACATCGAATTCATTAAGCCCAAAGTTTATGGCGAGGATTCAGAGGCCAAAAAAATCAGTCAAAATATTTTGGCTTATACCTTTGGCCGCTGCCTGCAGCTTCTGCATCCCTTGATCCCTTTCATCACCGAAGAACTTTATAGCAAAATCCCTGGTAATGATGAGCTTTTGGCTACTAGTTCGTATCCTACCGTTAGCAATCAAAAAAGCTGGTTAGCCCTAGCTGAGGAGGCGAAGGCAAAAAAATTAGATACCATCAAAGATGTGATCGTTGCCATTCGCAATATACGCGGCGAAAACCGCATCAAACCATCTGCAAAATTGACTGCCTATTTGCTGCCTTCCAACGACAAATTACAAAAAACCCTTAGCGCCAATAAAGATCTTATTTTACGAATGTCCGGCCTGGCTGAGTGTCAGGTCATGGAGGATACGGAAAAGCAAAAATCTGCCGTCAATATTGTCAGCGTCGATCAAGAACAAATAGAAGTAGTGGTGCCACTGGAGGGCTTTGTTGACTTTGAAAAAGAACTAGAGCGCGTAGAAAAAAGCATAGAAAAAGTGAATAAAAACATACAAATTTTGGAGAAAAAGCTTTCGAACGAAAACTTTGTCAATAACGCACCCGAAGAAGTGGTGTCTGCAGACAGACAGCAATTGCAGCAATTAAAAGATGAGTTTCAGGTTTTAAATGAACAGAAACTGCGTCTTTCATAAAAGCACTTTGACCCCTTGAGGGGCATCTGCTCTAATGACTTTGTGACGAAAGCACCTTTTAACACCAGCGGTATCATCAAAAGACATCCTGACGGCTTTGGTTTTCTCCTGCCCGACGACACAAAAATTGAAGATGTTTATATACCAAAACACTCCATGACTGGGGTCATGACCAACGACAAAGTGCAAGTGCGTGTCATGGTAAACCCTAAAGATGGCCGTCTCTATGGCGATGTGATGCGCATCGAAAAACGTGCTAGCGACAAGGTCTTCGGAGTTCTACATATCAAGCCTAATGGCAAAGGGACCCTAGAGGACAAAGAAAATCTTTGGGGTCAAAACCTAGAAATTCAGCCACAAGACCTGCAGGGGGCAAAAAACAACCAACTTGTACAAGTCGAAATACTAAGTTTTCCTGGGCACCCAAAAGGTTTCACGGGCAAAGTCAGTAGTATTATCGGCGAAGCAGGCGATCCACAAACGGATACTCGCAGAGCCATTATTATGCATTCCATTCCGGAGGGCTTTAGTGACAAAGCCTTAAAAGAAGCCCAAGGCTACCCAAAAGAAGTTACCAAAGAAGACATTGCCAAACGCAAGGATTTGCGTGACCGAAAATTTATCACCATAGACGGCGTAACAGCAAAAGATTTTGACGATGCTATCTACGTGGAAAGTGATACCCAAGGATTTCATTTGTGGGTTGCCATTGCCGATGTAAGTCACTACGTAAAAGAAAACTCGGCTCTAGATGAAGACGCTTACAACAAAGGAAACTCTTCCTACTTTCCGCACTATGTGGAACCCATGTTGCCAGAAGTTTTGAGCAATGAACTTTGCTCATTAAAACCAAATGTGGATCGCCTAACCATGGTCTGCGAGATGCGCATTGCCTACGATGGCGAATTGGAATCATACAAATTCTATGAAGGAGTCATTCATTCCCATGCGCGGGTTACTTACGGGGAAGCGCAAGAGCTTGTTGACGGGGAAAACTTAGAAAAGTTTGCACATGTAAAAGACATGATTCTACAAGCTTCTGATCTGGCAAAAATTCTTATGGGAAAGCGCTACAAAGAAGGTTCGCTAAACTTAGAAATCCCCGAAACCGAGGTGATCATCGATGAAAGTGGCAAGCCGGTGGATATCATTCGCTCGGAACGTGTTTTTGCCCACCAAATCATTGAAGAACTGATGTTGATCACCAATGTTGCTACCGCTCGATTTATCGAAAAACACGATTATCCCGGTTTATTTCGTACCCATGAACGTCCTGACAAAGAAAAAATTGAAATCTTGCAAAGCTTTTTAAAAAGCTTTGGCTCCGACATTAAAATTGGCGAAAAATCCCTGCAAAAAAAATTAACTCGCGTCTTACAAAAATACCATGGGCACATGGAAGGTGATATACTATCTCGCCTAGTCCTACGCTCGATGAAACAAGCCTCCTACACCGTGGAGAATATTGGGCATTTTGGCTTAAACTTTGACCATTATGCACATTTTACCTCGCCAATTCGACGCTACCCTGATTTGGTAATTCATCGACAGATTAAATCCTTAATTCCGACCCATCATTCCTACCGCAAAATAGAAGAGGATCGCCTACAGTCCATGGCCACCCATCTATCGGCAACAGAACAACGCTCTGTAAAAGCAGAACGCTTTTTGATTGGTATTAAAAGGGCTCGCTTTATACAGAGCTTTTTAGGGGATGAGTTTGAGGGGATTATTACTTCTGTTACAAAGTTTGGAGTTTTTGTTAGCCTTCGACAATACGATGTGGACGGCTTAATACGAGTAGAGGATTTAGGTGGCGATTACTTTGAGTATGACGAAGAAAGATTGGAACTCATTGGCAAACGTTCGAATTTTCGCTTCCACCTCGGCCAAACCTTACGTATCCTAGTGGCAAACGTGAATGTCGAACTAGGACAGATCGACTTTGTACTAGCAAAAGATTTTGAATTAAAGGGAAGTAATCATGATTCTGCAAAAAATCGGACAAGCAGGAAGCACTCTAAAAAGCGTAAAAAGACTAAGAAAAATCGTCGGAGTTCTGGCAAGTCACGGGTTTCAAAATCTCGCCGAAAAAATTCATCTCGATAGTTTCTCTAAAACTTCTACCAAAGAAGAGGTGCGCCATCTTTCAAATGCGGAACGGCTACGACTAGCCTTTGAAGAGCTCGGCCCTACGTTTGTCAAATTTGGACAAGTATTGGCATCTCGCCCAGATCTTGTTCCAAAAGACTTTGTGGAAGAGTTTAAAAAACTGCAAGATGATGTGAGCGCTCTTCCCTTTGAGAAGATTGAGCCTGTTCTCAATGAAGAATTTGGTGACTACAAACAAAGCTTTCAAACCTTTGATACCCAGCCATTAGCTGCTGCCTCTATTGCACAAGTACATCGTGCGGTATTGCATGACGGCTCTCGAGTCGTGGTAAAAGTGCAACGGCCCGGCATACTTAAGGTAATCCAAGAAGATCTTGGCATTCTATATAACTTAGCTAACTTAACTGAAGACTATGCTCCAGAGTTTCGTGTTTATAACCCCGTGGCAATTGTGGACGAATTCTTTAAAACACTAGAATTGGAAACCAATTTTGTAATAGAGGCCAACAATATTCTTCGCTTTCGTAATAATTTTGCTGATGATTCTGATATTTATATTCCAAAAGTTTACCTTGATTATACTTCTTCCAACATACTGGTGATGGAAGAAATTGTTGGCAAAAGACTTAGTCAAAAAGATGCTTTAAAAGACATGCATGTCGATCCCATTTTGATTGTGGAAAAAGGTCTAAAGGCTTTTTTACGAATGGTTTTTCGCGATGGTTTTTTTCATGGCGACTTGCATGCGGGAAATATTATTGTAACCCCAGAGGAAAAAATTGCACTCATCGACTTTGGAGTGGTCGGGCGACTTAGTGTAAAAACCAGGGAGTCGATCTCAGTAATGTTATTAGCATTGGCTCATGAGGACTACGAGCAGCTCGCCTACGAGTTCATTGATTTAGCTCCCTATCAGGGAGCTGTATTGGCGGACAAATTCGCCCACGACCTTCGCAGCCTCTTTGCTCCTTACCATGGCCTTAGCTTTAAGAATGTAGACTCTGGGCGTCTACTTTTAGAATCTACAACCATAGCCTCACAGCACGGCCTGAAAATTCCAAAAGAACTATTGTTGTTTTTTAAATCGGTGGTGACCATAGAAGGAATGGCTCGAGATATCATCCATGACTTTGATATTTTAAAGTATATCGACCAGTTTTCCAGTGAAATCATCAAAGCAAAATATGATCCTTCTATGTGGCTGAAAAATTTGAGTGTGCTCAGCCGCGATTCCATTGAACTTATAGCTAGCCTGCCAAGGCAATTGAAGCAGCTACTTAGAAAGCTAAATTCTCCGAACTACTCCACCCGTGTGCATGTAGAAGGTATTGAGGATATCAATAAAAGCCTGCGCTATTCTGCGAAAATGGTCTTTAAGGGTTTTATTATGGCAGCACTAATCATTGCAGCCGCCATGCTATTTGATAGTGAGATAAAAAGTTCCTGGCGAGAAATTCCCATAGCAAGCATTGTCCCTCTGGTACTAGCGGCTATTTTTTACTTCTTGTAGACATACCAAATACTAATGACAGATCATGGCTTCATTTGCCGGTGCATTCAGCTCGGGCAAAGACTGCATTCTTTGCGCACTCACCACAAGAGAATAGATGAAAAACACAGTCAGCAGGGCATAATTCCACTTAGAAGTCTGCAATCTTTGCAACAACGGCAAGCGATTTTGCAAATAAACCAGCGATTGTAGGGCTGGGCACGTGGAGAGCCAGAAAACAAAAATAATTCCAAGTCCCAAAATAAAAGACTGCACAGCCATGGCAGCAAATAAAAAGGTGTATAGCAGACCACAGGGAAGCATGGCACTAGAGGCACCAATCAAAAAAGCTCTAGGCTTTTCTGATAGCCTTTGGGCTCGGGTAATAAACCACTGACTGGGCTTATAAAGACGCACAAGCCAGCCCTTGATTCGCTTAGATTGCCAAAGAGCGAAGGCAAGTAAGACAATCAGCAATAAACCTAGTAAATATGGCTGCAAAGAATAAAGCAAATGCTCGCCAATTAAAGCCAGCAATCCTCCCAATATCATGTAGGAAAACAAACGCCCCACTTGGTAAAGCCACGAAAGGTAGGGCTTTTGATTGGTTGCCGCCATACAAAAAACGCCACACATACCAATGCAATGGATGGAAGACAGTAGACCCACGACAAAGACTACCGGCAATATCAATGCCGGCGGGTAACTAGCAATCTGTGAGCGTATTTCACTCAATAGGTCCAACAAGGGAAACCTCTTTTTCTATTAAATTTTCCCCATTCTTATTACCATAAAATACCATTGGCACCATGACATTGCCCTTGCCCTTGGTAAGTTCGGGCTGAAATCTTAGGAAAAAAGAAATTCGGCGATGCTCTCCGGCTTTTAAACTGATGGGGTTTTGCGGAGCAATCATTTCTACTCCAGAAAAATCTTCGCGAATTTCATAGCGAATTTCTTGCTCATTGGAGGTTCGGTTCTTTAAAACCAATTTATAGTGATTGGTTAAATCTCCGGTTCCCTCGATTACCTGATAAGGTTTATCATTGCCGCGCAGAATAGTAACATCCATACTATCTTTTGTTGCTACCGCATACACCAAGCCAGAAAAACCCAATGTTAAAATCAGCGAGTATAGAGCTAAACGTGGAGTTAAAATCTTCTTCTTTTTACCCTGAATCCCTTGTACTGAATCGTAACGAATTAAGCCCTTAGGTTTGTTTACCTTTGTCATAATTTCATCGCACGCGTCTATACAAGCGGTGCAGGCAATACACTCCATTTGCACACCACGGCGAATGTCAATGCCTGTCGGGCAAACGCTCACGCAGCGGCCACAGTCCACACAATCACCTTGTTTTTCTGCTGGCACATCCTTGGCCTTTCTAGGCTCCCCGCGATTTTCATCATAGATTACAGCCAAAGAAGTATCATCCATCAAAAGAGATTGTATTCGGCCGTAGGGACACATAATGATACAGAACTGCTCACGAAACCAAGTAAAATCAAAGAGTATGAGCGCTGTGATAACAAACATAAACAGAAAGGTAAGCCAATTTTCTGTGGGCGATGATTGCATCATGATCCATAAACGGTCACTCCCCACAAAGTAAGCTAAAAAACTATGACTAATTATAAGTCCCGCCAAAATGAACAAGGACCACTTGATTGCATACTTGGTGATTTTTTCTCTATCCCAGTTCTGCTTTGCCAATTTGATTTGCTTCAAATTGGAGCCAATCACCAAACGCTCTATGCGGCGAAAGACCCCATCTATGAAAACCGTTTGGGGACATGCCCAGCCGCACCAAACCCTACCCCAAATGGCGGTAACAAAACCAAGGCCTAATGTACTTAACAGCAAAATAAAAAAGAGTATGGGGGTATCATGCGCCCAAAAGGTAAAACCAAAAAATGCAAATTGCCTACGTGGGATATCCAATAAAATGGACTGCACGCCACCAATTTTGATCCAAGGAGCCAAAAGAAAAATGGCAATCAATACGGCTTGCACCACGTTTCTCCACTTACGAAAAAAACCTTTCACATAAGCAGGGAAAATATAAACGCGCCAGCCGTGTTCATCCGTGGTCGCTAGTCTTTCTTCTGGCATGTCCTTAGCTTTTACTACTTTCATAATTCGATCTTTTCTCCTTGTGGAGCTTTAGGATTGGGAGGATTCGTTCCAATCATATTGTAAACATAGGCTGTTGTTGCTTGTAGCTCTTCAGGCTTTAAGATTTCTTGCCATGGCGGCATCCCTTTTTCCAAAACTCCTTTTTTTAAAATTTTGGCAATTTCTGGCATACTACCATCGCCATGAATCCAATAATTGTCCGCCAAATTAGGACCTATCAATCCCTGTCCCTGAGCTGCATGGCAGGAAGCACAGTTTTTATCGTAAATAGATTTGCCCACAGCCAAAGCCTCTGGGTCCTTGGCCAAAGCTTGCCAATCAATATTGGCTTCTGCTTTTCGGTCTGCTTCACGCATCTTTGCTTCTACCACCTGCATGTCCTCTCTAAGCTCTTCCGACAAACTGGGACCACTGCCCAATTCATAATAAGCATAGTAGAATACCGAGAAAATGATGGTGCCATAAAAAGTTAACAACCACCATTTGGGTAAAGGGTTGTCTAGCTCTTGGATATTATCATAATCATGATCTAGTAAAATTTCCTTTTCGTCGTCTTTAATATCACTCATTGCTATCTCCTTTTAGCGGCAGCTTTGATAGTCGCTCATAATATTTCTTTCGATTTTTTGAATAAACCACGGCCACCATAACCACAAAGAATACAAAAAAGATCACCAGCGCAATGGCGGTCAAGTGGGTGTCTGTAAAATACTTTAAACCTTCCTGCTTCATTCACTAGCCTCCACAAGCTCACTATCATCCACCTTTGTACCAAGAGCTTGTAAGTAAGCAATTAAAGCTACTATTTCCTTGTCTCGAAGGGACTTAGCGGTAACCGGAGATTGCGGATCTAGATTTTTTAACTCTGTCGCAAGACTGGCAGCAATTCTTTCTGCTTGCTCACTAGCAAGCTTATCCGCATTGGCTACTTCTTCATCCGTGTACGGCACACCCAAGTTCTGAAGAACTGTTAATTTTTTTCGAGTCGACATGAAATCAATTTTTTTCTCGAATAACCACGGGTACGCCGGCATCAAAGAGTTTTGCGTCACAGCCCTTGGATCTAACATATGACGATAGTGCCAAAGATCTGGATACTTACCACCTACTCTTGCCAAATCAGGTCCTGTACGCTTGGAGCCCCACTGAAATGGCCGATCGTACATAGAATCCGCAATGCTAGAGGCTTTTCCGTAGCGCAATACCTCTTCGGGTAGCTTTCGTATCATTTGCGAATGACAGACATAACAACCCTCTTTCACATAAATATCACGTCCGGTTTGCTCTAAAGGAGTAAACGGGTCGACGTAGACATTTTGCGGTACATACTTATCAATATTTAAGGTCGGCAAAATCTCTATAATAGAACCAACTATGATTGCCAAAAACGCCAATAAAGAAAAAGCAAAGCCCTTACCCTCCAAACGTCGATGCCATTTGGCATCTGGTTTTTCTGGGTTCGCCTCCATTGGCATGGCCTTATAGACCTCTTCTTTGCTATCCTTAGGCGCCGCTTTCAAGGTTTTGTATATGTTGTATACCATTAAACAAAAACCAATAAAGTAAAGCACTCCACCGATAGCGCGGACATAATAAAGGGGAACGATTCGCATCACTGTTTCCACAAAGTCAGGATAAACCAAACGCCCTGTAGCATCGATGGCTCGCCACATCATCCCCTGAGTAATCCCTGCGGTAACCATGGAAATGTAATAAAGTAGAATTCCAAGTAGCCCAAACCAGAAGTGATAGGTCATAAGTTTCTTGGAATACATCTCTTGCTTCCATAGCTTTGGTATTAAAAAGTAAATCATACCAAAGGAGAGCATGCCGTTCCAACCCAGCGCCCCGCTGTGAACGTGTCCAATGATCCAATCCGTATAGTGCCCTAGTGCGCTTACACTTTTGATCGATAGAAGCGGCCCCTCAAAGGTCGACATTCCATAAAATGTTACTGCCGCAACCATGAACTTAATAATTGGCTCGGTTCTAAGTAAATGCCAAGCTCCTCGTAACGTGAGCAAACCGTTGATCATCCCGCCCCATGACGGTGCCCAGAGCATGAGAGAGAAAATCATTCCAAGAGTCTGCGCCCAGTCAGGCAAAGCGGTATATAGCAAATGATGCGGGCCTGCCCATATGTAGATAAAAACTAGCGACCAAAAGTGCACGATGGACAGTCGATAGGAATATACCGGACGGTTCGCCGCCTTGGGAATAAAATAGTACATCAAACCAAGAAATGGTGTGGTTAAAAAGAATGCCACCGCATTATGACCATACCACCATTGTACCAATGCATCTTGGATACCAGCATATACAGGATATGACTGCAAGAGGCTCACTGGATACTCAATGGAATTTATCACATGCAATACGGCAACAGTAATTACTGTCGCTATATAAAACCAAATCGCCACATATAGATGTCGTTCTCTACGTCGCGCAATGGTACCAAAAAGATTCAAAGAAAATATCACCCAAATAACTGTGATCGCAATATCGATCGGCCATTCTAGCTCAGCATATTCTTTGGATTGAGAGAAACCCAAGGGCAATGTAATGGCAGCGGCAAGAATAATGAGCTGCCAACCCCAAAAATGTATTTTACTCAGCATATCGTTATACATTCGGGTTTTTAGTAGCCGCTGGGTAGAATAATATATACCAGCGAAAATCGCATTGCCCGCAAAAGCAAATATTGCCGCATTAGTATGTAATGGGCGCATCCTACCAAATGTTAGCCATTCCGTATTGAAATTCAGCTGCCAAAATGCCAACTGCAATGCGATTAAAATACCTAGTAAAAAAGCCACTCCTGCCCAAATTACAGTAGCCAGTAAAAACTTTTTTACGATGGCATCATCATAAGAGAAAGTTTCAAACTTCTCGCTCATGCTGTTCTCCTTCATTCTGTTTGTTATTTACTTTTTCTGCTTCATCATAGACCGCGCGCCAAGCTGGACTGACCAAATCACCGAATTGCTTATGCTTGCTTGCCCAAAAAAATGCCAACAAAAAACTAAATGATAATAATAATGAAATGCCTAGCATTACGTAGAGAATTTCCATAAACCTCCACGAAATGAAAACAAAACAATTAACAAAATACTCAATGTGCTTATCGGCATAAGAATGGCCGCGAAAACAGGCTTGATGAAACCTAAAAACGCCAAACTTGCCGCCAAACTATTATACAAAATGCTAAACAGAAAAATTCTTTTATGAATCCTATGATTGCTCTTAGCTGCTAACCACAATTTTGTAAGATGTGGTAATTGGTCACTAGCAACAAAAATATCCGCAACACTAAGCGCCTTTTCAATCGAGCCACCAACTACAATACCGATATTGGCAGCTGCCAAGGCCGTAGTATCATTAATACCATCCCCTACCATCATGGCTGCCGGCACTTGATTGATACGCTCTTCTTTTTGTTCGGGGCTCATAGCTCCTTGCCAAAATGGAATACCTAGGGCATTGGCCACAGTTTTCACAATGGAATTTCGATCACCAGAAACTATATGTAGTCTATGATTTGTTGCCAATGATTGAACCAAAAGATCTATGCCGGGCTGCAAACTATCCTGCAACTGAATATGACCAATTTTATTTTGATCCTTAAAAAAATCGATATACAAATCTTTACTTTCAATTTGTCGACTTAAAGCTTCATAGACGTGCCCACCAATTTTGGCCCTAACACCCCTTGCCGGAATCACTTCGAAGTCTTCCACTTTTTCTACAATATGATGGTCGTTGCAATGATTCACTATGGCCCTAGCTACAGGGTGCTGACTTTGTTTCTCTAGGGATAAAATGGCAGTAAGCTCCGATTTAGGTAGCTGGAAGTCTAAGACATGAAAATTACCTGTTGTGAGAGTGCCTGTCTTATCGAAAAATATATCGGTAATAGAAGAAATTTTAGACAAAACATCAGCAGACTTTAGGTATATCCCCATTTTATTTAATTGCAGAAGAATTTGATATTGAATCAGCGGTGAACCAAATGCGATTGCACATGGACAGGCCACGATTAATAAAGCTAACGACCTTTCAAAGGCTAAAAACCATTGGCCGCTAAAAACAATGAAGGTGGTCATCGCCAGCAAGAATGTTACGGACGTAAAATAGGTAGCCCATTTTTCTTCAAGCGAGCCAATGTTTTTCTTAAATAACAAGGCTTCATTGGCTTTTTGAATGATACGGCCCAGCCTTGAATGGTGAAACGGCTGCTCTACTACCATTTGCAAATCACCACTTTCAATTTTGCTTCCAGCAAAAACCTTTGCGCCTTGGTTCACAAACCTTTTTGACGCCTCCCCGGTAAGTATTGCCTCACTAATCCAAGCATGGCCCGATTCTACATATCCGTCTGCAGGAAAAGTCTCTCCAGGCTTTAGACTTAGCACTTGGCCAATTTTTAAGTGTTTTGTTAGATGGAACAAGCCTTGAGAATCCTTTACGGCAACTGGTACTAGCCCATCCTGCTGATTGAGCTTCTGCTGATAGGTTTCTTGAACTCGATTTATAAAGTAGCGTGAAAGCAAAATTAAAAAAACAAGCAAAGCGATACTATCAAAATAAATATGGTCCTCTCCTAGAGCCAAAGAAAAAAGGCTTAAGACAAGCCCAGAGACAAAGGCCAAACTTATCGGTAAATCCATACTAAATCGTAGTTTTCGGACGGTAAAAAAAGCATTCTTTAGAATGGGAGCCGCGGAATAAAAAGTGATCGGAAGAATCAGAAGAAAAGAAACTAGACGAAAAACTTGTGCAAATTTAGCTTCTGCTCCAAAGTAGTCCGCAAAAGAAAGTAGCATGATATTTCCAGCGCAAACCGCTGCAACCGACAAGCGTTTAAGATCTTGCATTTTCTTTGATTCCATAAGATTTTGCTTGTCATCTAAATGGTGCAAAGGGCGAAGCGGATAACCAAAACTAGCTATTTCATTTAAAACTTTGTTGAGATCTGCCATCGGCTCATAACGCATTCTCAATGTTTTATGAACGGCGTTCACTCGTATAGTATCAACACCATCTAAGTGTCTGGCCAATTGCTCTAAAAGCCATACACAAGCAGCACATTGAATGCCATCAACAAAAAACTCCATTTCATTTTCACTGATTTCATAGTGTTTTCGAATATCATTTTGATTTAAATAGGCAAACTCGTTCTGTGAGTTCTCGGAAGGCTGGGTCGTTGCCAATAAGCCATCTCGAATATGGTAATAATTTTCAAGTCCACAAGCTAGGATGCTCGTTCTTGCAATGTAGCATCCGGTACAACAATAGGCCTCACTGTCCTTGATAAAACCTGATTTCGTTGTTGCATTACCACAGTGAACACAGAGCGCACCATCAGTGCTGTCTGAAAGACTCGAACCTACCACTTCCATAATAATCACATACTATTACCAATTATTCTCCATAGAGATGACCCAGATCATATTATTTAAAATTAATATTATTAAGCCCAGGCTGATACAAGTCATAGTAATAGGTCTGTATTTGGTACATCATGAAGGCGATGTTATATGATACAAAATTAGCCAAAACACTGCTCGACCATTGTGAGATCTTTACCATAGAAAAAGACTACACGTACTCCTATGAGCAGCAAAGACTCAATTCGGCTGTGCTTTTGGTTCAAGGAAAAATTAACCTTTATAAGCACAAGAAGCACATAGATACTTTTACGGGCATGAAGTTTGTTGGCTTAGAGGAATTTTTGTGCAAAACGCAGTTTCCCTACCGAATTGAAATCACGGCGGGATCTCGAGTAATTTTGTTGAATCATTCCGTAAAAGAAGATTTGGGCCTAGTCGCCAATTCCGGATAAATCTAATAGCTCATCCACATTTTCGATAAACATGCGCTTGCCTTCTTGAGATATCATACCATCTTTCTTTAATTGTGATAAAGTACGAATCATGGTTTCTGGAGCTGTACCTACCATGGAGGCCATTTCTTCTCTTGTAAGCTTGATATCAAGATAGCGCCTTCCGGTAGGGTCCTCTTTGCCAAAAGAACGATTCAAGTACAATAAAAAGCCGGCTACGCGCTCCTTCACACTCTCCTTCGTAAAGGCTGTTAAGCGCCGCTCAGAATCTCCCAAACTATCACTTAACTTTTCTAAGAGCTCCAAGGACACAGATGGCTTACTACTTATCACCTCAGAGAAATACTTTTTATCAATAAAACAAACCTCTACTTTTTCTAAAGCAGTCGCCGTGGCACGATAGTTTGAGTGCGCCAGCATACTGCGGTGACCAAGCACATCGCCACCCTTGGCAATTCTTAGTATGGTTTCTTTTCCGTTAGGGTCGGTCTGTACCAATTTGATTTTGCCAGAAGATACGCAAAAAACTCCATTCACAGGAGTATCTTGCACAAAAAGGTGCTGCCCCTTCTCGTAGAAATTGCAAACCTTCTTTGCATCAATTTGCTTCAGGTCTGCATCTACCAAATGGCAAAAAACGCTTTTATTTCGGCTGCCGCAGGTAGCACACTGATTCTCATTCATAATGTTAAGACATTAGTAAAAATGCTGTTGCTTGTCATTTATCTTCCTTAAAGACGCCTGGCATTATGCCAGCGGACTCCACTTTTGCGCCATTCACAATAATCATTCCAGCTATCAAGGGTAAATTCCTCACCTTGCGCATAGCTCAGTTTTAGTAAATGCTGCTGAAACACATGCTGTAAATATTCTTGCATATGCAAAGCTGAGCGAAAGCCGTGCTGCTTATCTAGGGAGTAGGCAATATCCAGTACATTATGTAGCCGATATTCCGTAGGAAAGCCCTTCCAATCTAAGCCGCTAAGCGTGGCTCCCGCAATGCAAGGGCTACCCAATTCTACTTCAAGACTTTCCTGTGCCCGCAGCGTATATTGCCATCCCCCTTGGCTTTCTTTTGCGTACAAGTTTGCTGCATTCAATGTGAGTGGGAATGCATGCACATGCATCACTCGATCAGGTAGATTTGGATTGGGATAATCATTGCCATTAAGGTAGTAAACCCTTCCCCAGTTTTTGGGCAAACGTAAATGAAGAGTATCCTTTGTTTGATTTTCTATGAATAAGTTCGCAAGTGGGATGTCGTAGGCTTGATGTTTTCCGTTTATGCGCTGAAGTGATCTCAGGTTCACCTTCACCTCCACTTTGACTGGAGATAAGTCTTTGCCGATGTACAAGTGGCTTTCCTGTTTGGACACAAAATTTCGGCATGCAGCCACATTGCTTTGAGGTAGCTGCTCTCTTGTTAACAGCTTTTTGTCTACATCCATACATTGGATTTTATCAAAGTTTATTAGCCTTTCTAAAATCAGCGAGTCGGCAAAATTCACCTCTTCAAAATGCTGCAAATTGCTTTTTCCAAAATACGAAAAGCTCACTTTAAAATCTGTTTTTGTAACTTGATTCCTAATCATAACAACCGTGCTGGAGCATTGGTACTCAGCAAAGGGCTCTAAATAGATTTGTGGCGGTAAGATTTCAAATACACGAGTTTTGGCTGATCGGGCATTGTGTTGATGATAATAGGAGTGATCCGCATCCCCCCTACATATGGTTTTGAATATTAGTTGAATTCTTTCCTTTAATTCATAGGCTTCTAAACTTTGATTTGAAAAACTTTTATTTCCGCCCTTTGTATCTTCCACAAAAATAAAATCATGCAAATCAGCACGATTCCAATTTGTATAGGAAATCGTAAAATTATCATTTAATGGCTTTATACGTAGTTGGTACTGACTGATGGGAACTTGCGAATTTGACTCTGGCTTGTCCGGCGAACAAGAAATCAATCCGAAAATTAGTAATAAAATGGCTATACGGCTAGGTTTCATAAGGCGCTCCTTTTTGAAAGCTCTGCCGAGCAAAAAAGGTGCCATTACGCCTTTTAGAACTTGAAAATATTGCAATCCTATAAGCACGCTCCCTTGCACTTCATGTCATATATTGCTAGGCATTCCACATACCCAAACAAAGGAGCCACTCATCTCTGTTCAAACGGATATCAATAAAACTGTATTCTTTTCCTCCACTTTTTTTATTGCCCTAATTACCTTAATTGGCTCCATTTTTCCAGACTCGCTCAACCAAATATTTTTAGAAGTACAAACCTGGCTCATTCACAATTTTAGCTGGATCTATGTTCTAGCTGTAGGCTCAGTATTGTTGGTTGCAATTTATCTTATGATTAGCCGCTTAGGTGATATTAAACTTGGACCAGATCATTCGGCGCCCGATTACGCCAACTTTTCTTGGTTCGCCATGCTTTTTTCTGCCGGCATGGGCATAGGCCTTTTGTTTTTTGGTGTGGCCGAACCAGTTATGCATTTTGCAGCTCCGCCAGTGGGTGATCCACAAAGCATTGCCAGTGCAAAAGAGGCCATGCAAATCACTTTTTTTCATTGGGGACTTCACGCTTGGGCGATTTACGCCATTCTCGCTGTAATCTTGGCGTATTTTTGTTATCGTAAAAATCTACCACTTCTCCCCCGCTCGGCTTTTTACCCTCTGATCGGTGATAAGGTGCATGGTCCTATTGGCGATATGGTAGATACCTTTGCTGTGATTGGCACTATGTTTGGTGTAGCAACCTCCCTCGGCTTTGGCGTCTCTCAAGTCAATGCCGGTATGTCTTACCTTTTTGATTTGCCACAAAACACTAGTGTACAAATAATTTTGATCGCATCCATTACAGCACTTGCCACGATATCTGTAGTTTTGGGCTTGGATGGAGGAATCAAAAAACTCTCCAATATCAACCTTGTACTCGCCATCAGTTTGATGCTGGCAGTTTTGGTACTTGGCGACTTTGTGGAAATCATGAAGGCCTATGTTCAAAACACGGGGACGTATTTTAGTGATATTGTGAACAAAACATTTAACCTCTATGCCTATGAGAAAAAAGAAGACTGGATTGGTGGTTGGACCTTGCTCTATTGGGGCTGGTGGATTTCGTGGTCACCTTTTGTCGGCATGTTCATCGCTCGTATTTCTCGTGGACGCACCATTCGTGAATTCATGCTCGGCGTTTTATTTGTCCCCACAGGCTTTACCTTTTTGTGGATGACAGTTTTTGGCAACAATGCCCTAAACCTGGCGCTTGATAAAAATGCCAGTGATCTAGTAGCAACGGTAAATGCCAACACGCCAGTTGCACTATTTAAATTTTTAGAATTTTTCCCGATGAGCTCATTTTTATCTCTGATTGCCATTTGCTTGGTGATTACATTTTTTGTTAGCTCATCAGATTCTGGCTCCCTAGTAATTGACACTCTTACCTCTGGCGGAAAACAAGAGCCGCCCGTATGGCAAAGAATTTTTTGGGCGGTTACAGAAGGTATCGTTGCCTCTATTTTATTATTAGCAGGCGGCTTGGAGGCATTGCAAACGATGACCATTGCTTCGGCATTTCCCATGATTCTACTAATTGCGTTTGGCACATTTGCTTTATTAAAGTCTCTGCGCGCGGACCATATGTTACTAACTTCTGTGCAGCATCACACCACCACGGTGCAGTACGCTCAAACTTCAACGGCATGGAAGGAGCGCTTAAATGCGTTGAGCTCCCATCCAACCGAAGAAGAAGCTCGCAGATTTCTTAATCAAGTTGCAAGGCCGGCACTAACTAAGTTGCGCGATGAAATGCTAAAAAAGCAAATCGATGTGCATTTAAAAGATAAGGGCAATGATGCCATATCACTAGTAGTTTCCTACGGTGATCATGAAGACTTTCGCTATGAAATTCACTTAAGAACTTTCGAAACTCCTGAATATGTAGCTTCCAAGCAACCTTTTTACTATCGGGTAGAAGTCTTTCTTCTAAGCGGCGGACAAAGCTATGATGTTTTTGGTTATACCGAGGAGCAAATCATTGCCGATGCCGTGACCCAATATGAAAAGCATTTTCATTACTTGCATCTATCAACTTCTGAATTGTTCGTTGATGATTAACCTTCGTCATCCTCATATTGATCCGAACGCACAGGTTTTTCTGGATTAATAAGTGGATCTTTTACAATCGGCTGTGTCGAGAACCCGCTTAATTCATTAAGTGGGTTTTTATCTCTTTCTGAAACTGCTTCGGATTGTAGGTACAAAGAGAGCAACTTACTGAGCTCTTGCAAAGAATCAATATGGGTTCTCTCATAGCCGTGGGAAGCATCGCATGCAAAGCAGACCAAGGCCGTTCTTATATCATTGCCTGCCTCGATGGCTGAGGCCGCATCACAGCGATAGTAACGAAAAACATCTCGAGAATAATTGAGATGGTTCTCTTTGCATAAATCCAAAACATGTTTGGTTAGATGATAATCAAAAGGACCTGTTGAATCCTTAATGGCAACCGTAATGCCGTTAGGACTCGAGTTTTGACCGGGAGCCACAGTCGAATTGTCTATGCTCAACATCTCAGCCACATCACCATGCAATACCGCTGAAGCTCCAGAGCCCACTTCCTCCATAATGGTAAATAGCAAGTGAGCATTTGTCGGCAAATCCACACCTGAGTCCACCACGGACTTTGCTGTGGACAATAAAGATGCAACGCCGGCTTTGTTATCCAAATGTCTGGAGTTAATAAATCCGTTAGGTGTAATCTCAAAGTTTGGGTCAAATGCGATAAAATCACCCACTTCAAAGCTATGCTTTTTTAAATCTTCCACACTCTCCGTGTTTTCATCCACACGCACCTCTATATGTTCCCAAGAGGTTTCTTGTGTATCAATTTCTTCATTATAAGTATGACCACTAGCCTTTAGCGGCAGAACCGTTCCACGCTTGGGCTCTTTTTCTGTAAAAATTAAAACCCTGCCGCCTTCGGCAAAACGTGAGGACCAATGCCCAATGGGCGCAATGCTGAGTCGTCCATTGCTCTTTAATGACTTTACCATAGCTCCCAATGTATCCAAATGTGCTACAATGGATTTTGCAGGACTAGAAGACTTGCCCTTAAGGGTAGCGCGAATGGCACCACGGCGAGTTAGCTCAAAAGGGATACCTAATTCACTCAGCTTATCACATACATAATGCACCACCTGATCTGTGTAGCCGGATGGCGAGGGGATAGAAATTAGCTCGGCAAGCACCTTTTTTGTATAATCTGGATCAATCTTAATCTGCTTCATATACCGCTTCCTTTTTGGTCATCGGAAAAAGAAAATCAATAAATTTTTCTGCTGTTGGTTGCGGCTCATGGTTGGCCAAACCCGGCCTTTCATTTGCCTCAATCAACCAATACTTTTTTTTGTTTAAATCTGGAATCATAAAGTCCAAACCAACGACGGGAATTTCTAAACTAGAGGCTATCTTTAAGGCGATCTCCTTAAAGTATGTAGGGAGCTCTTCAGTAATATCCAGAATGAGTCCACCTGTATGCACATTCGCAGTATTACGCACCTTCAGCTCTTCTCCCATGGGCAAAACGGAATCCAAAGTTTTTTTGTTCGCCTTCAATACCCTAAGAGTTTCATCATCTATAGGGATTTTGCTTTCCCCGCCAGTTGCAGCAGCACGCCTTCTAGATAATTTATTAATCAGCGTGGAGATTTTAGAGCGTCCATCACCGACTATACTTGGCGGCTCTCGCTTGGCGGCAGCCACTACCTCTTGATTGATAACAATTACACGTATGTCCAAGCCCCTAACCATTTCTTCCAAAATTAAATCATTATAGTATTGGGAATATTCCTTAATGGATTGCTGAATTTCTTTTTTAGTATTCAAGCCAACTTTAACACCAAGGCCTTGCTCCCCACTAGCAGGCTTTAAAACTAACGGGCGATTTTCTTCAATGAATTTTTGTATTTTTTCTTTTGGTTCTTGAGTGCTTATTTGCTTAGGCATTTTTATACCGGCTTTTTTCAGCACCCGGTGAGTTACTCTTTTGTCTGCACATACACTCATCGCAACCGAGGTGGTTTGGTCACTTAAAGATTCGCGGCACTTGATACTGCGAGCACCATGAGTGAGTTGAAAAATTGCTGCGGGCTTATCAATAATATCGATTTTGATCCCACGTCTAGCAGCCTCATTGATGATGATTTGTCCATAAGGATTCAAGTGTTTTTGAAATTTACTTGGAGTAAAAAGCTTTTCATTGATGGTGTTCTTTCGTTTGACACAATAAACAGGCACTCGCACAAAGTTAAGCTTCTCATACATTTTAATAGCTTCTTGATTGTCGTGCATAACAGACAAATCTAAATAGGAATTCCCTCTGGCTTGAAAAAACTCCACCAAGTAGCGCACCAAAGCCGTGCCCACGCCAGGCAATTGGCAATTGGGTGAAACGGCCAGTGACCAAAGACTCGAACCATTTTCTGGATCATTAAAGGCCATTTTGTGATCAATCCCCGTGACAAAACCTACAATATTTCCATCATGTAACGACTCTGCTACCAACGTTAGAACTTTGCGTGAGTTCAATTGTTTCACAGTTTGCTCTGTATTAAGAGGCACCATGCCTCTTGATTGCAAAATGGCATTCACCTTCTGAATCTCTTTTTTCTTTTGCAAACGCCGAACGATCACCCCTTTTGTCGGCCGCTTGGGTGCACGGTATTTTTCAAACCACAAACGATAAGTATGGGAAGGATCTAAAAACACATCTTGCGTAGCCAAAGAGGTGAAAACATGGGGATCATTGACATAAAAGGCAATGTCACGTTGGCTTCGTTTTTCTTTCAGCAATACTTGCAAAACCTCCTCTGCGCTCGCAAAGGTGTTGGCAAATATCACCCTACCCCAACCACATTGTACGATGGTATTATCATCGATTATTTTTTTATAATTATGAATGGAGTTTTTCCAGCCTTTTAAACTAGGCCCTATGGTTTTAATATAGCGGCTATCTTTGCGCGCATGCGTGGTCATAGGCCCATCTCCTGTAGCCAAATTTCAAGGCTTGCCACTTGCCAAAGCATATTGCCTTGTAAATTCGTGATGTAGTGATCGGGCTGTGCCAATAACTTTTCAATGAATTTGGCTTGAAATATATTTCGATCACGAAACCTCTTACTATCAACAAAATTTAAAACATAGTCTTTAAACGGACCCTGTATGTGCTTCAACTCTGGCACTGGAAAATACCCTTTAGGCCGATATAGCACCTCTTCTGGTATGTACTTTGCCGCAATCTTTTTTAAGATATACTTGGATTCATTGCCTTTTAATTTCAAATGACTGGGGGTTTTGGCTGCCAGCTCAATCAATTCATGATCTAGAAATGGCACTCTCGCCTCTAATCCCCAACGCATGGTATTGCTATCTACCCTTTTAACCGGATCTTCCACTAGCATACGATGAGTATCAATTTTGAGAGCCTTGCCAACAGGGTCCAAACCAGATTCCATCTCAGAAAAGTACTCACGCACTTGCATACGGGTGTAGTCATCAGATATCCAGGAATCCTGCAATTCTTCACTTAAGGTAGGGTGATCTCTATCAAAAAATAATTGGCAATAGTCTTCTGCAGGACGCTGAGAGTCTACAAGCTTGGGATACCAATGATAACCGGCAAAGACCTCATCTGCTCCCTGACCACTTTGCACTACTTTTACATGCTTACTTGAAAATTTGGACAATAAGTAAAAACCAATATTATCATAGCTGACCATGGGCTCATTCATGGCACCTATACAGTCCTGCAAGTTTTCTAAGATTTCTTTTGAGCTAACTTCAATCTTATTATGCTCCGTAGAGTATTTTTTAGCGACAATATCCGAGTATTTAAATTCGTTGCCCTCTTCCCCCTTTGCTCCCTGAAAACCCACAGAGAAAGATTGCAAACTCTCTGGCTGCTTTTCATGGATCAAAGCTGCAATCAGACTTGAATCCACTCCTCCTGATAAGAACAAGCCTACCGGCACATCGGCGACCAACCTTCTTTCCACTGCCTTTTTTAAGGCTTCTTCCGTGGCGCGAAGCCAATCCTCTTCGCTCCAATCTTTTTTATCTGGATCCTCGCCATAGGTTGGTTGCCAGTAAGATCTAAGCCCCATATCCCCATTGGCCTGCAAGACGGCAATATGGCCTGCAGGGATTTTATGTATGCCTTTAAATATAGTGTTGGGCTCCAAAACAATCCCATGCAGCGACATATAGTTGTGTAGTGCCACAGGATTTATATCGGTATTGATGCCCTCAAAACACAATAGAGCTTTTATATTGGATGCAAAGACCAAACGGTTTGCATCCTTTGCATAGTATAAAGGCTTGATCCCCAGTCGATCTCGAGCAAATACAAACTCATCCTTTTTGTGATCATAGATACAAAAGGCAAACATGCCATGTAGCTGTTCGACAAAGTCTAGACCCCAAAAATGGTAGGCACTTGCTAATACTTCCGTATCGCTGCTCGAACCAAATTTATAACCGGCCGCCTCTAATTCTTTGCGTATTTCCTGGTAGTTGTAAATTTCGCCGTTGTAGGTAATGGTTAGGCCTAAATGTGGCAATTGCATGGGCTGCTTACCCGATTCAGTTAAATCAATGATACTTAAGCGAGTATGGGCAAAAGCCCATTTTTTATCGACTACCAAGCCGAAATCATCCGGCCCTCTAGGCTGCAAAACCTTTGAAGCTTTTTCTAATTCTTGGGCATTTATACCCGCTCTATGAAAATGTATACTTCCTGCTATTCCACACATGCAGAGTATAACAACATATGTAGGTTTTTTTACAAGTCCTAGTACGTCTTTACATATGAGATAGATATGCTATATCTATACAATCATAAATAGAAACGCCAAAGCAAAAACTGGCACCAAACAATAGCCCCACTCTTTTAATTGCATTGCAAGCATAAATCCTCCTTGATGTTGCAAAACATGGCTTAATTTAAAAATTACCTGACCCCATCCTATTTGGGGCCAGGCAACTGTGTGCTGATCCTTAGCTTAGTAAATCCAGAGCCATTTGTGATACGGTGTTTGCCTGGCCTAGAACCGAGATACCAGCTCGCATTAGAATCTGGTTTCTGGTTAAATCAGCCGTTTCCTTGGCTACATCTGTATCACGAATCCTTGAATTCGCTGCGGATAAGTTTTCATTAAATATGTTCAAATTCGTAATCGTTGACTGCAGTCGGTTTTGCAAAGCACCAAAATTTGCTCTCATCGCATTCACGGAAACAATTGCATCATCTACTCGCGCAATGCTCGTTTGCGCCATCTGCTTAGTTCCCACCGATTCTGCTACCAACCCTAAAGCTTCTGTGGTTGCATTTGCTGCTGCCGTATTAAAAGAGATTCTATCTTTAAACGGATCATTATTAATACCTACCTGGATATCCATAATGCCGCCCGTACCATTCAGAAGATCAATACCGTTAAACTGCGTCACTTCCGAAATACGCTGAATCTCTGACTTTAGCTGTTGGTATTCCACATCAAGAAACTTTCTTTCTGTGTCGCCAATCGTATCTGAAGCCGCTTGGATAGCTAGTTCCCTTAAGCGTATTAAAATACTGGAAACTTCATTTAAACCACCCTCTGCTACTTGTACCAACGAGACTCCATCTTGTGAGTTTCTATTGGCTTGATACAATCCACGAATTTGCCCTTTTAAGTTTTCACTTATCGCTAAGCCTGCTGCATCGTCTGCCGCTTGATTGATTCGGAAACCTGAAGACAATCTTGCTAAAGAGTTCTCTAGTTTATGTCTGGTTCCGTACAAATTCTTTTGCGCATTTAACGACGCAACATTTGTCGTGATTCGTAATCCCATAATTATCCTCCTTGCATAACCATATCCTCCTTGATAAGTGGCCATCCATATTGGCCATAAGACACATCATGTGTCTGTTGTATGAGGTTCACTCAGCAATCCTATGCCCAAAACCTCATGGGTTAACATTTCGGAAGAAACACTTCTTCCATCATACGGTTCGACAGAAAATGAAAATTCCTTGAGTCCAGTTTTTCTATTTTTTTGATTTTATTGGGGAAATATTTTTTTAATTTTAGGGTGTGGGCGAGCACTTCATGAGTACTCACCCACTAATTTTATTGCAGGAAACATTTGTTGTCTAAAGTCAGTCCTTCAACCCACTCACTTTAACCGGGGGTATTTTTACCCTGATCAAAGATCATGAACCACAGCTAGGATATTAACCCAAGCTCTTGTTCAATAGTGAAAGTGCCACGTTGGTGGACTGATTTGCTTGTGCTAATACGGACGTACCCGCCTGCATCAACACGTTATTCTTTGTTAATTCTGCTGTTTCTTCAGCTACATCTACATCTCTAATACGCGAGTTCGCTGCAGACATATTTTCTGTTGCAATCGCTAAGTTTGAAATTGTCGATTGCAGTCTGTTTTGAATCGCACCAAAGTCCGCTCGCATGGCTGATACTGACATGATTGCCGCATCAATGGCTGAAAGGGAGTTTTGTGCACTCGCTTTGTCTGCAACACTCGTAAGGTTTACACCTAAAGCGGCAGAGTTCGCATCGGCTTTCGAAGCATCAAATGATAAACGATCCAGCATGGGGTCGTTTCGAATGCCGATTTGAAAATCAAGAATCGCACCTGTTCCACTTAACAGAGGTGTACCGTTAAACTCGGTCACATCTGCGATACGATCGATTTCTGAGACTAACTGGTCATATTCCACGTTTAGGAATTGACGCTCAACAGGTCCGATGGTGTCGGAAGCAGCCTGTACCGACAGCTCTCGAAGTCGGATTAAGATGTTTGATACTTCGTTCAAACCACCTTCTGCTACTTGCACCAAAGACACACCATCCTGTGCGTTTCTTTGTGATTGCTTAAGACCGCGTATTTGCGCCCTTAAATTCTCTGAGATTGCCAACCCGGCTGCATCATCACCTGCGCGGTTGATGCGGTAGCCTGAGGATAGCTTCTCAAAACTTTTGTCCAACGCTAATTTTGTTCCCATTAAATTTCTTTGTGCATTTAATGAGGACACGTTGGTATTAATACGTAATCCCATAATACCCTCCTCCTTGAGTTATTCTCCACATCTTCCTTGATATGGAGAGGATTTCGCTCGTAGGCATCCTACCTACATCTGACCTATCGGCGTCTCATTCTGATCCTTAACAATTTTTTCTCAGTCTGAGACTTTCTGGACAAAGGATGGGCTGTTTTTCGCTCAATTGCTCGCTGACAGCCGCTCGCAGCCATGCTAGCGTTTTTTTATGCGTGAGAAGATTTACGAGATCATCTTTGAGGCCGAGACCAAAGCCGGGAAAATATTTGATATTGCTCTACTTTGGATGATTATCGCCAGCGTCGCCACCGTAGTGATTGAGAGCATGGAGGCCTATCGCCTTGAATATGGACAGATCTTTTTAAACCTGGAGTACTTTTTTACGGCAGTTTTTTCCATCGAATATATATTAAGACTCTATAGCTCTCCAAAACCCTTCCGCTATATCTTTAGTTTCTATGGCATCATTGACCTTTTGGCGATTATCCCTGGCTATATGACTCTATTTTTTGACGGCGGGGCCTCTTTAATGGTTATTCGCGGCTTTCGTCTACTGCGCTTTTTTCGTCTATTTAAATTGAGCCGCTATGTTGGTGAGGGCGATATTTTAATTAAAGCTTTAAAAGCTTCTCGCTATAAGATCGTTGTTTTTCTGGTAACGGTCTTTGGTCTGGCCGTTACCGTTGGTGCACTTATGTATGTCATTGAGGGGCAAGAGCATGGATTTACCAGTATACCAAAGGGCATCTACTGGGCCATTGTCACCATAACCACTGTCGGCTATGGCGACATCTCCCCTCAAACCCCGTTGGGCCAAGCGCTGGCCATGGTGGTGATGATCATGGGCTATGGTATCATTGCAGTTCCCACAGGGATTGTTTCGGTGGAACTGGCGGAGGCCAAAAGAACTACCCTATTTACTGAGACCTGTGGCCACTGCATGACCGAGGGGCATGAAAAGGATGCGAAATATTGCCGTATATGCGGCGAGCCCTTGATTACGGCCAAGAACCACAGTGTATAGAGATACTACACTACCTAAAAATATTGCAGCAGAGGCAATGTTTTCACAAATCCTCCCCCCTCTATGTTAGTTAAGGCATGAGGGAACAAACGTATGCTTAAATATATTTTTCTGCTCGTACTTTTTGCGAGCTCTAGCGGAAACGCACAAGATGATTCCACCTACCTGGTAGATCTGAAGGAACGAAGTAGCGAGATCTTTAGCAAACTAAAGAACGAAAATGACATGCTTACCTCTATGTTTGAAAGAGCTACCGATTACCAAATAAACTTGGACTTTACGGTCAAGGACCAACGCTTGCTCTGCAGGTATTTGCAGCAGCATGTACAGAATATCAAAAAAGCCGGCATCGAAATACGCTACATAAATCAATCCTACGATCGATTTAAATCCCCTGAAATTATGCTGCCTTTTCAACAAGATTTAGATCGCATCCTCTCCCATACTAGTGCTGCATATCAATATTGCCTTATGCCTTTTGGTAAGGAACACGCACGTAATAGTGCGATCATCACTGGAAGCCATTTACTAGCTACAGAATATGCCTTGGCCATTCAGGAAATTGAAAGCTGGCCAAAACTGGAATTCGATCTAAGCCTCTACAAGAGTGATCTAGATAATATTTATGAACAACTTGCCCTTAAATAAACAAGGAGAAAGAAAAATGTTACGATTCCTATTATTATTTCTATGCTGTTTCAACAGCAATTATCTTTTAGCAGACTCTTACGAAAGGCAGAGTCAGCACCAACATCAATTGTATGAAAATCATATTGAAATATTAGACTTGCTTAGCTCTCTGTCTACTTTTTCTCCTAGTGTTACGTACATAAATGATTCGAAAGAAAAATTATGTGAATTGTTCTCAATATCTATTTCGATTAGCTCGTATGCGCTGTTTGAAGTAAAAAGCGCTAATTATCCAGAGAGTTATTATAGCAAGCACCCAAATACTTTAAAAAATGTGTATTTTACAGAGGTGCTTTATCCGAAATATATTGAAGACTTGTGCTACAAAAGACCTGACGACATAAGATTTAGCAATATAGCAAAAGAGGCACTTAGGTCCTTTAGCCGCTATACGTATGTGCTGCCCGCTGACGACTAAATACCAATTATTAGAATCTAGCCTTACATTTCAATGCAAGGCTATTTTTTAAAATCAGTTTTTTGGTAGACTTGAAAGGTGAAGCCTTCACAAGGGCTTTCTTTTACAAGCTGAAAGGAATCTGGAATCTCCGGATAAAAAACTTCGCCGTCTTCCACCTGCATATCTATATCCGTGTAGTAAATACGATCGACCATCTCCATGCTCTGCTTGTAAATCTCCCCGCCACCAATAATAAAGACTTCATCACTATCCTCAGAGGTTAAATTCGCGGCCGCTTCCACTGCTTCTTCTATAGTGGGAAAGACCAAAAAGCCTGGCGCCTCTTTCAAAGAGCGAGACACAATAATATTCACTCGATCTGGCAGAGGTTTTTTATTAATGGATTCATAGGTGAGCCTACCCATGATCACTGGGTGTCCACGGGTTTTGTCTTTAAAATACTGAAAGTCCTCCGGTATATGCCAAGGCAAATCATTGCCCTTACCAATCACTCGATTTTTTGAGGCGGCAACAATATGGCATAAAATCATACGGCCACCGGCGCTTTGATAGCTGGGTGAGGATCATAGCCAAGAATCTCAAAGTCTTCATATTGAAAAGAAAATAAGTCCTTCACATCGGGGTTAATTTGCAGCTTTGGAAGCGGCCTAGGCTCGCGACTTAATTGCAGCTGCGCTTGATCAAAATGGTTGGAGTATAGGTGCGCATCTCCAAAGGTATGGACAAAATCCCCCACCTTTAAATCACAGACTTGCGCTACCATATGAGTCAGAAGAGCATAACTAGCAATATTAAAGGGTACGCCCAAAAAGATATCCGCACTTCTTTGGTAAAGCTGGCAGGAAAGCCTACCTTCCGCCACATAAAATTGAAAAAAGGCATGACAGGGGGGAAGGGCCATCTTTTCTAAATCCCCTACATTCCAAGCACTCACAATCAGTCTTCTAGAATCAGGATTGCTTTTAATCTGCTCCACTAGATTCTTAATTTGGTCATGGGTTTGACCATCGGCCCCCGTCCAAGAGCGCCACTGATGACCGTAAACCGGGCCAAGATTTCCATCCTCATCCGCCCACTCATCCCAAATACGCACCTTGTTTTCTTTTAAATAGCCAATATTGGTATCGCCTTTTAAGAACCAAAGAAGCTCATGAATGATGGAGCGCAAGTGCAACTTTTTGGTGGTCACCAAGGGGAAGCCCTCTTCCAAATGGAAGCGCATTTGATAGCCAAAAACACTCTTGGTACCTGTTCCGGTGCGATCCTCTTTTGCCACCCCGTGTTCTAAAACATGTCTCATTAATCCTAGATATTGCTTCATACAGAACTTCCTCCACTAGATAGACTACTCATGCATTTCTTACTTGGAAAGCCCTGATACGCTTGGACAATTACTGCGATTTGTCATATATCCAAGATATAAAGGGGTAATGCATGGAAATACGTGACCCGGTACACGGTAATATTGATATCGATCCTAGGCAAGAGCAGGTCATGCAACACCCCGTTTACCAGCGGCTTCGGCAGATCAAACAACTAGGTTTTGGAGAATTTTCTTTCCCCGGGGCCACTCACAATCGTTATATGCACTCGCTAGGCGCCTCCTTCCTAAGCGCCAAGATTTTTGATTCCATTTTTAACACCTATCCCTTTGCCAATGATGCTGACAGATTGCGCCTTCGGGATGCTACAATTTTAGCTGCCTTATTGCATGATATTGGGCACGGTCCCTTAAGTCATACCACCGAAGAGGTGATGCCGCAGCTAAGGGATTTGGCAATTCCGGCCTACAAAGATCGACCCGATAGACAAGCCAACCACGAAGATTATACGATCAAATTTATCACCGATTCAGATTTAAAAAACTGCATTGAGAAAAACTATAAAAATTTGCCGGCCATTGAGGTGGCAAAGCTCATTGATAAGACCATTGAAAACAATTCGAATTACTTTATTGTAGATGGCCTCGATTTTCGCCCACTACTTTCGCAGCTAATATCTTCCGAACTGGATGCGGACCGTATGGATTATCTACAGCGTGACTCCTATTTTTCTGGTACCAATTATGGCGCCATTGATATGGAGTGGATCATAAACAATCTCAGTTATCATATTGTCGATGACCGTTTGCACTTGGCACTAGGTAGGCGAGCTCTGTACACTTTTGATAACTTTTTGATTTCCCGGCATCATATGTATTTGCAGGTCTACTTTCATCATAAATCGATCATCTATGATGAAATTCTAAATCGCTATTTAACAGATCCAGAATGCGCCTTTGCCTTGCCTGCCGATATAGACGAATACCTACTTTATACAGATTACCTTCTTTATGAGCACCTAAGAACTTCTAAAAACTACTGGGCAAATCTCATTGCCAAACGACAACCCTATAAGGTTTTATTTGAATTGCATTCTATGGCCGATAGCAACCGAGTTACCGATATGCAAAAACAAGTAGAAGATGCCGGTATTTCTACGATCTATTCCAACTCGAAAACTAGACTATCCAAATATCATGCTACCAGCCCCAAAGAACACAAAATCCATTCAATATATGTAATTGATGAATATGATAAAAAAAGCCCTGTCATCGAGCTTCGCGAGGCCACTGAAATTTTTAAGATGTATGAAGGCATTCGACGCATTGAAAGACTTTATGTGCCGCCAGAGAATCTACTTGAGGCACGTAAAGTATTAAGTGATTGATTTAATTGTTTAGCGCCGAGTTTTTAAGACCCTTTGGAATTAGAGCAATGCACAAAAACATCAACAAAGAGGCCAAGAAATACGGAGCCTCTTGCGCGAAATGTCCATAAATAAAACCTCCCAGGGCAGGGCCTAGTATTCTACCAAGAGCGGACATGGACTGATTCACCCCCATTACCTCGCCTTGCTCTTCCGCCGAAGTTAGAATGCTGATACTACCTGTAAGGCTGGGGTTAATTAGTCCGGTGCCTAAAGCAAAAAAGGTTTGGCTAACAGCCATGCCCCATAAGCCCTCCACAAATGGTATATAAAACAAACCCAGCGAAGCGGACAAAATTCCCATACGAAGTAGTATTTTTTCACCAAATTTGGGTAGCAGCTTTCTGATCAGAAAGCCTTGGGTAAAGACAATCACAAAACCGATGTAGGCAAAGCCATAATTTAATATTTCAAAAGACCAATCATATTTTTCAATGGCGTAAAGAAAAATGGTCGACTCCATATGCGCCATGGAAAAAACGGACAAAAATGTTAATAGTAGCAGCTTTCCTATATCTGGTCTTAGAAAATGCTGCTTTAACAAAAGTAAGCGAGATTTTCTCTCCCTGACCTTGGAATCTTTTTTTGATTCTTTTAAAATTTTTAGTGCAAAAAGAAAGTTTAGTATACAAATGCAGCCGGCAATCAACGCAGCAAAATTTTGTCCAAAAGGCGGCTCACTCGATATTAAAGAACCCTTAGAGCCAAGCAACCCTCCGATAAAAGGCCCCATCATAAAACCCAGGCCAAAGGCAGCACCGATCAATCCCATACTTTTAGAACGGTCTTTTTCCTCTGTGATATCTGCTATATAAGCCATCGCCGTGGATATATTGGCGCTAAATAGGCCTGCAAGGCCGCGCCATAAAAACAGCATCCACAATTCACTTGCATAGGCATAGCCAATATAGGAAAGCCCCGAGCATAGAAGCGACATGAGCAAAACCGGCCGGCGACCAATACGGTCGGACAATTTTCCCCAAAAAGGAGAAAATATAAACTGCATCAAAGAAAATAAAGTCATCAACAGACCGATTTCGGTAGGACTGGCATTAAAATCTTTTGCCAAATAAGTAGACAGCGGCAGGATCATACCAAAGCCTACTAGGTCCATAAAAACAATCATAAAAACGATGATTAAAGAGGCTTTTTTCCCTTTTTGCATGGCGCACATACTTAAGGATTTTGGTCTAGAATACAATGCTTTTCTATGGCAATAGGTCTCTTGAAAAATGAACTGTGTTATTTTCATACTATGCGTTCCATTTTCTTGATTATTTTTCTCCTACCTTTGCAGATATGGGCCAACCCATATGGTAAAAAGAGCGGCCGCTGGCAGTTTGATTTAAAAAGTGAATTTCTTACCACATCTGAGAATATTGATTCCAGCGGAGATGTGGTGGATCTTGCCAACTCGGGCGAGTATTCGGAGACAAAAAATCGCGTAAAATTGGAATGGGATACCTCAGATGCGACCACTCTGATATCAGAGCTTGTGGTCAACTCCTATGAAGCAAGCTCCACAAGCATATCGAGTTCGAATACCGCGCCTACGGATTTATACCTCGGCTTTGAGCATACGCTATCGGACAACAATATGCGTGTTACTCCGCGGCTTTTGTTAAGAATTCCACTAGAGACCTATGGCGACAATGTGGCGGAAGCTTTTGGTAATAATAATTCCTATGATATAGACGCTAGAATGTATTTAAGCTCGCAATGGGAAAATGTAATGCTATCTGCCTATGCGGGATTTACCTACCGCACTGCCGGCCTATCTAGTCTCTTGCCCTTTGGCGCAGAACTTCTATACCATTCTAGAAGCTTTAGCTTGGGTGGCGGTTTTGAATCCTCCTATTCCATTTTGGCCGACGAAGATGAAGATGATGATCCTGTTCGTCTAGCTGTTTTACAACAAAGCAATGTAGGTTCTTTTCGTTACTATTCAGTGAACCCAAGTCTTACCTCTGCCTACGCCTTTGCCAAAGTTTATTTTAGTGAAAGTTTTTACGTTGGTGGTGAATACAAACAAACCTTATTTGGTAAAAATGCTCACTATGGCACAACTATCAGTGCACTTTTAGGTTTTAACTTTGGTGGTAGCAATGCAGATTACTTAAAAAAGTTAAAAAAGACCAAAACACAGAAAAGAAAAAGAAAGTTTCGTTACAAATTTGATGAAGCCTATGATGAAGATGAAGATGTCTTCAACAGAAGGGGCAAGATCCGATATCGCCAAGAAAAAGAAGAAAGTCTAGATGACCTAGAAAAAGACTTTGAGATTCAATTAAAGAAAAAGAACGATTAAAAAATAACTCCTATTATAGTTATAAAAAAATCGGCCTTTGAAGTGAAAGGCCGGTTCTTCAGATCTTTTATTTATTATGTGTAGTAAATAGAAGTCGGGGCAAACTATCGCCTAGCTTTCAATTCAATATGAAGATAGGGGTGAATTGGACCTGATTTAAGAGTAGTATGGCTAGGTCTCTAATTAAAGGCCTAGTCAATCTACAAAGGCTTTAATTTTAGATACTTAAGGACAAATCGTCCAACTCATTGACAAACGAGAAATTATTATAGTCCTCCGAAAGTTGTCGCTCAAAAATGCTGGGAAAATGTTATTACCTAATGCAATTAAAACTATAGATATATGAATAGGAGATATTATGAAAAAAATAATAATTGTACTAACGCTTTTGTCCGCTCTTTCTGCTTTTGGAGCTGATATGAGAATTTCAGAATTTAATGGCAAGTATATTACTGAAAATAGCGGAGACATTCAGTTAATATTATTGGAAACATCTTATGTAGATTTATTAAACTCTAATTGCCTAGCTGATTATATGAAGAGTAGAGGTGATGATTTCGTTATACTCCAACCTTATTCAGTTGGTGTAGAAATAGTAACTGAAAATGAAAGAAAGTTGGCCATTATAACGATTCTGAGTACTGATGGATTTACTGCGCGTGGTACCACTGTTCGTTGCCCTATGAAAAACTAGAATAAAAGCAACTGGTTGCAAATGAAGGCTGGCAATATTTGACCAGCCAACATTACCGGATCAGACTGTGCTGTGCTTGGAAGGATACAGCGAAGTTTTCCTTGCCCTAATAATAATATTTGGCTAAGAAAGCCTAAATCAGGTAGTGACGCCGCTCATTCATAAACAAAATTTCTTACAGCCTCTAATAAATAAAAGAATGACCAATCAATAATGGAAAATCGATTTCATCAAAAGGTATATTATTTCGTGTGAAGTATTTGGGTTTTAAGGCTCAATAGAAACTTGAGCCTTTTCGTTTGTTATTAAAGGTTTCACACATGAAAACTTTACTCTGAATTATGAATTGCCAGAAAATCAACGAATCTGATTCAAATCTAACTCATAATAACTTACTGGTTTAATTCTTAGTTTACCTACACGGCAATCTATATAAACTGGTCCATCCTCTCCATCATCCTTTGTATCCATAAAAGTAAAAAACACGTCTTCTCCTTTAGGATCTTGTGCGTAGCAAAAATTTATAACTATCCTCGCTACATAATCAGAGTCCATTGAATATTCTAAATGACGTCTCTCAAAAACCTCTTTGTATTTTTCAATATTATCACGAAAACCAATATTTCTATTGTCACTAACAATACTAAATGCATCATAAATACTTTCATATATACTCAGGTCAAGAGCTTGCCAAATGCCCAAGTCCCGATTTTTTATGCTTATACGATTCAGCATTTGCCCTAATAATGGGTGAAGCCTTGAAATCCCTAATAGATTAGACCTGCCAGCATAACAATAATCAAAGTCTCCTTCTTTTGGCACGTCATTTTTACACAAAGCTTCCCAATTAAATTGCCCACCATTTAAAGTGAAGATTTCACGTAAAATGTATTTTTCATAATAGCGGGTTCTAAAACGCTCATTAAATACATAATAAAATACTATTGCATCAAAATTATTTTTTTCATAAAGGTACTTATGCACAAGCCCATCAAACTCCAATGCCGCTTGTAATACATCCGCAGGCCTCTCTCTTACAAAGGCTTCATGTATCAAGGTTAAAGCTTGTGTTTCTAAATCAGATTTAAAAAACTCAGGTAAAAGGTACGTCCGGCTAAAGAGGTTTTGCCCTTTTCTTTTTCTGCGTTGCAATTCTTTATCACTTAACTTTCTATCAGATATGGCCAGCAATATAATATCATCCACTTCATCTGGAGCTTTCGTTTTATAAATTTCCTTATAAGATTTTAATGCAGACTGATATTTTTTTTGATCCACCTCTAATACTGGTAGAAAAGTACCTTTTTGGGCAAGGGAGTAACTCAATAGCCTCCTCTTATCCTCTTCATGTAAAGGTAAGGCTCCAATGATTTCTTCCACTTTTTTTGAAAGTTCCCAAGATATATCATACGTTGAAGCTCTAAACTCTGGATCAACTATGAGGCCAGCTTTTGCTAATGTAGTGCATTTTTCTGCAAAACAAAACCCAGCATTGCCATTCCCCGCTTCTTTTGCTAATAACGGCGTAGTTACCAATAGTGCTAAAAATACACTTTTTATTTTTTTCATTCCCCTCTCCTCGTTAATTCATGGAACTGCATACTCAAGCAATACACTGAGTTTTTGGTCTTTGATTTACTTGCTTCATATTCTAATTCACGTCTAAATGACCTGAGTTTTTCTTTGATTTTTGGTAAGTCTGCCTTATCCATTGCAAATACATTGGCAGCGATTTCTCTATCACTTACCGATTGTTCTTGTAGCGCCACCATGGCCTTTTTCATAATTTGCACATTGAACATTTTAAGCGAGGCGGAGGGCGTGTCGTTTGGAGTAGTTAAAAATTTAAACTGGTCAATGAGAGTTTCATTCTCTTCTTTCAATAATTCTAATTTTATTAATCTATCAATCGCAGATCTTGCCTCATTTGCACTGATACCCAACTTATTACTAATCCAATCAATATCATATATAAAATCATCTAAGTATGTCAGTTCCAAGATAGCAAAGTGATACCAGTTAGAAATAACCTTAAAAAATTCAAGTTGAATAAGAGAAAACTTTTTTTCTGTATGCTTGTATTCTGAGATTCTTTTTTGGTAATTCGCACGCTCTTTTTGGCTTCTTGAATGCTGAGCTCCTACCGATAAACAAAACCAATCCCTAGTCTCTTTATCTAATTTCATCTTGCTTGCTATTTGCTCGGCTGCTTTCATGGAAAGCCCTTGTTTTTTTGCTAAAACTAGATTCAGACGTGGTGCTGAGAGACCTAAATCTCTAGCAAAGGCACGCATAGAATAAGAGCCATTCACTAGCTTTCGCTGTTCAAATTCTTCTATTAATAGTTCGTGATAGCTTTCGTAATGCATAGATGGGTTTTAACAATAAAAAGGCAAAATACAATCTTTCACATAACAAAGTGTTTAGTGAGTGGGTTAATATGTATTTATTTACCATATTATTTGTTCGTTAAAACCCTATCGTTTAAGCTGACTAAATATCTAATTCTACATTATATCGAAAAAAACGGCATTTCAGGGCTCTCGCGAAAGCTCGTCTTGATGATCTTGCTGGTCGCCCCCCATATGCTCAAATTGAGCGAGCTAGGGGCTGTCCTTCCAGAGCCACAAAATCCACATTTTAGAGCCCAATAGAACCGAAATTTTCCACAACGAAACGAAGCGGTTTAAACTAGTTAATTACTTTTGCTTTAGCATAGCCAAAACACTGTCCTTTTGCATCCTGATAATCACCCCAGAAAATAATCCCACAAATTTTACCTGTGTTTGTTTCACATTCTTCTTTTGCTTTAGTTTGAGCTTCAAAAATATTTTTTAAATAACCCTCTCTAATTAAGTGATTTTCATTAGTTTTTGTGTAGTCACAGCTGTACATATAACCACCGCGTGATATTGCCTCATATACTTTAACACCTTGTCCATATGCTGTACTGGACATGCCTAATAATAACCCTAACCAAGTAAATAAATATTTCATAATTCCTCCTCCCAAGAGGTAGAAATCTATACTTCAATATTAATCATGTCACTAATCAAATCCTTTTAAGGTGCCCTAAATAGCCGAAACCACGTTAAATCAAAAAAAATGGCCCTTCAAGCCTCTCGCTAGAGCTCGCTTTAATGATCCGGTTGGTCGCCAAACCCTAGGTGCTCGGATTGCATCGAAAGGCTGGGGTTTCGATTTTTGGCAAAATTTTGCTGATTTTATGACTCAAGAGAGGCAAAAAGTTTTGCCTCAGAACCAAGTGGTTTATTTCAGACAGTTTAACGCAATATTTCCTGCGCTATCTTCCCCTTCCTCATTGTCAAATAAGATAAGTGCCAATTCAGTAACCTTTGAAGACACTTCAAGTGATGCCAACTCTGCTCTTTTGGTTCTTTGTGCCCAGTAATCAGCACCCAGGCTTGCAGGCAATCTGTTTGCTCTAGCTTTAAATTTTAACAGTTGAAAGTGCCCCTCAGCTTCTACATCACTAGTATATATTTTGTTAGTTAAGTATAAAACATTACTGGGATTACTTTTACGAAATACTACAGCGTCATATTGCCCTTCTGCTTTCGAATAAAAATATTCTGTACCTTGAATAAAATCAAAACAGCTCATTGTCTCAATATCACGAATATCTTTTGCATTTGCTAAACTTACATTTGATAAAATCACAAGAAATAATAAAATCTTCTTCATAACAAAATCCTCCCCCTATTTTTTAGGTACACCTTTTAGACATTTTATATGAGTAAAAAACAAGTCTTAAATTGTTAGGTATTTTCTATAAGGATGAAGGCTAGAAAATTTTATTAAAGAGTAATGGATTTTCGTACTAAGAATCATCTAAACGCGCATTAAAAGCTTCTAAATCGAATGTTTTAAATAACGCGCCTTTACGGGCAAGCTAGCTCTATTGAACTCCGGTGTCATACTGTCCGATTTGGTCTAACAAAGGTTTCTTAGTGTAATGTCACATCAAGTCTACTACATATAATGTCTTTATGTCGATAGCGGCGAAACACTGGTAGAGCGTGTTTCAGTTTCTTGCGATGAATTTCCATCCACAAAATTCTGATTGCTAAATTTCATCTCTGGAAAAGAATTCTTGTTGGAATCTAGCATGCTTAGGTGAGATTGCACCAATGCTCGCAAGTTGCTTTCAAATTGTATCTTGGAGCGTTTTATATCGGTGATTTCTTGATACACGCGCTTCAATGAATCTCTTGCGTCACGAACGATCATGTCTGCTTTTTGATTCGCATCACTAAGAATGATCTTTGCTTCGCGCTCAGAGTCCTCTCTAACTTTTTCTGACATTTTTTGTGCAGTCGCAATGGTTTCACGAAGTACTTTGTCACGCTCTTTGTAGTCCATCAAATCCATTTCTTTTTCGCGGTTTTCTTCGCGCAATTTATTGCGCTCGCGGATAACCTCTTCCAGTTCATTTGCTACCATTTTCAAAAACTCGTTCACTTCATCTGCATCGTAACCAAAGGCTTTTCTTTTAAAACTCTTATGCGATACGTCTATGGGAGCTAACTTCATATTCAATCCTCCTGACTGCTATAATGGCAATCCACTTGCCTAAAATGATTCTAGCGAAGGCTAGACTTAGTGTTAAATGGCTTTTATACGAAAGTTTTAATCCTGGCCCTAGGTCCGGACCTATTTTTTATCGATCTGTTGTAGGTTCATCTCAAAATCCTGCTCCATATCTTTAGCTCGATTGAAAGACTTCTCAAAGGCTGCAGTTAACAAATCTTCAAACTCAACAGACCTTAGATGTTGAATCCCAACTGAGGTAACGCCTTTTTTTGACATCACCTGATTTTGCAAATCATGCAGGTTCAGTTCCGCCGCTTGCTGCGCCATTTTTGCAGACCCTAAAAAGGTTTGTATACAAAGTTTGCGAGCAATATTTTGTGGAATATCATAAGACTCCAACCAAGACTCCCAGATCTGCATAAATTCGTAGATAAAAGCAGGGCCACTGGCACAGGCAACCATAATGGAGTTTAACTCTTCCCCCTCTTCTACCTGTATCGCCAAACCAAGTGGATTAAGAAGGTCCTCACTCAGTTGTATCAAGGTTTCATTTTGCTCCATCGTGGTATAAGCGGTAACCGAGGCTTGTACCTTCATTGCCGTAGAAGGCATCCAGCGAATTAAATTTTTTGTTGTGGGAATTAATTTGCTCAAAGCCTCGATGCTTACACCTGCGGCCAAGCTAATGATGATATGTTCTTTATGAATCAAGTGACGAATCGGCTCAATTGCCGAGACAAGATCCTGGGGCTTGACGCCCAAGACAATAATGCCTGCTTTTTCTAGTAATTCCTCATTGCTCGTGATGGCTTGAACGCCATGAATTTCACTGGCAATTTTTTGCCTTTTCTCGGCATTGCGATTGGTCAAGATGATGTTTTCTGCCGGAACTACGGAGGCTCTAGTTAAGCCTTGAATGATGCTTTTGGAAAGGTTTCCAGCTCCAAGAAAACCTATTTTTTTTGCCGCAATTAAAGATTGTATCCATTTTTGCATATTATTCTCTTTTCAGTTTCCAGTTTTTTCTATTCAGAGCCTGTTCCACTTCCAATAAAGGTAAACCCACAACATTGTCATAGGATCCCTCAAAATGGTCAACGAAGTCTCCCCCTCTCCCTTGTATACCATAAGCTCCGGCCTTATCATAAGGCTCTTCACTCTTTACATAGTCTTGGATGCTTTGTTCGGAGAGAACTTTAAAAAAAACGTTAGTGCTGATAATTTCACTAATTATTTCACTTGTTTCCATATTCCATAGGCAAAAGGCTGTTTTTACCTCATGCTGCCTTCCAGAAAGTGCTCGAAGCATTTTTTCTGCCTGCTGCTGGCCTTTGGGCTTGCCCAAAACATGCCCTTCATGCAGCACAATGGTATCTGCTGCTAGTACTATAGAGTCAGTAGATATTTGCTCGCCAAAGGTCTGGATCACGGCTTCTGCCTTACGTCTAGATAATGCTATTAATTCATCCTCCAAGCTCATATTTTCACTAATGTTTTCCGATATTTCTACTGAGAAAGTTTGAAAAGCATAACCTGCTTTTTGAAGGATATGGCGTCGTCGTGGAGATGAGGATGCTAATACAAGTTTGTACATAGGTTGTTAATTATGGGTATAGCGGAAATATTACTGATTGCAAGTCTACTTCTTCTGGGAGTTGCGGTGTACCTTTTTGTTTCTTTCTTCCTGGGTGAGGAAGACCAACAAGCGGCACTGAGCTGGGCTAGCGGCGAAGAGCCGGAAAAATCAAAATCTTCGTTTATTGAATTTTCCCGTCCACTTGCACACCGTTTTGCCCTCAATCTAGCAAAGCGCTGGAAACTGCAAACTTACCGCAAGCGAATTCACGCGCTGATTAAAGTGGCGGGTCTATCTCGAGAACTAAACGTAGATGAGTTTATCGCGATCCAAATGCTATGGGGAATATTATTTCCGATTTTCTTTTCACTCGTAAACTTCTCCCTACAACTTGGCTTCTCGCCTTTGGTGATTGTTTTCATGGGAGTACTGGGAGTCTATTTACCCGTACAGTATTGCCGCTCCGAAAGAAACCAAAGAAAAGAGGCCGTACTCTTAGATTTACCATTTTTTATTGACCTGCTAGCGCTAGCAACAAAGGCTGGTATGGATTTTGTTGGTGCCATACAAAAACTAGTAGAAAAGGCGGAAGACTCTGTACTTGCAAATGAATTTGCCATCGTTTTGCAAGACACCAAACTAGGACGATCAAGAAAAGAAGCTCTTCGCGATATGGCAGAAAGATTGGATATGAGTGAAATCACCAGCTTTGTAGCCGTCCTGCTAGACGCCGATGCTACGGGAACCAGTATCGCGTCTGTATTGCAACAGCAGTCAGAACAAATGCGAATGGAAAGATTTGCCCGAGCAGAAAAAGCTGGAGCACGAGCATCACAGCTCATGCTACTACCAATGATGATTTTTATTTTACCCGCAGTTTTTATCATGGTCTTTGGGCCGATCATTTTACAGTTTATGGGGCAGGGCTAATGAAATTAATGATTCAAGATAAAAACATTGAATTGGCAAATAAGGTTAGCGTTGCGGACAGCCTGGTAAAACGCTGTATGGGCTTGATGGGAAAAAAGGAGTTGGATCAACAGGAATGCCTTTGGATAAAATCATGTAACCAGATCCACACACACTTTATGCGTTTTGCGATTGATGCGGTTTTTGTAAATAAAGATATGCAAGTTTTAAAAGTAAAAACAGATATTAAACCTTGGCGTTTTACACTCCCCGTATTGGGAGCAGATTCTGTATTTGAATTTAACGCGCAAAAAATTGGTATGAAGGTTCAAGAGGGGGACTATTTGTATGTGGGCACTTAGAATATTAAATGGTCCACAATCCGGTGAAAACTATCCTTTGAAAGAGGGAGAGAATTTTATTGGCCGAAACCCCAACCTAGATATTAGTTTGAGTCAAAAAGGTGTATCCAAAAGACATTGCAAAATCAAAGTTGAAGGCAACGTCATCACCCTAATTGATTTAGGCTCTAGCAACGGCACTTTTGTGAATGGAAAAATGATCAAAGAACATGTATTACAGCCTGGTGACAAAATTGCATTTCATAATGTCATTGCAGATGTGAACCAAAATGTAATTGCATTTCCCAATTTACCCGCCAAGCCCCAAGGCGAACAAGCCCCCTCCATCTTTGAAAATCAAAATCATGAGGATGGATCGGCTGAAGCGAAGGTGGAAAGGCCTAAAAGTCTAAAGGAGACCGTAGAACTCTATATTGAAAATGTTGTTATGCCGTTGGTATATAAGTTGATCGAAAATTATGAGCTTAGGTGGGTTATCGGGGGCTTTGTCTTAGCATTCATCGTGATGGTAAGCAGTTTATCTACCATCCCCATGATTCAGATTACCAAATCTAGTATAGAAAAAGAAAGTCAGCGCCGCGCACTAACAATTGCCCGCTATATAGTAGATAAGAATAAGGCCTTAATTCAGCAAAACCTCACCTCTTCTTTAACCGTTCGAGTAGCCAATAAAGAGGAAGGCGTAAAATTGGCAGCCATTATTGATGCAGACACTGGTAGAATACTCGCACCTGCGGCAAAAGCTGGCTCCTATGAAAACCGACCTTTTCTAAATATGGCAAGAGAGGTGGAGCGCTACAAAGATTATGAATATGTAGAAACCATGATTGATGGCACCATTGGTGCTAGTGTTCCTATACGCATGTATGACCCCTCCAAACAAACTACGATTATCAAAGCTTACGCCATAGTGTTATATGACTCCTCCGCCATTAGTGTGGATGACGGACAAAGTATCAGTCTATTCATGCAAACATTAATTATTGCTTGTCTACTCGGTTTTATACTCTACTTTTTTCTATACCGTCTTGTAGAAAAGCCCATCGCTAAATTGAATCATGACATCAACGATGCAATGAAAGATGGCAAGCAGGTTCAAACACCTTATCAATTTCCCCCTCTACAAGACTTATTGACGAATATAAACTCTCTAGTCTCTCGCGCAAATGAATCTGGTACAGAAGGGCCTAATTTTGATTTAGTTGAAAATAATGACAAGTCTTTCGAAGCACAAAATATTGTTCGCTTGTTCTCCAATGCAGCGATATCTGTGAGAGAGGATAAAACCATCATTGATTGTAATATGGAATTTGAAAACTTAACTGGGGTTATTTCTGGTAATATTCAAAATCAGGCCCTAGACACCCTAAACGATCAAGCTTTGATTTTGAGCATAGAGGATTTGATCGATCGTTGCAAAGAGCAGCCTTCCTTAATTGCTTCGAATCAAATTGAATTTAGCGGCATTCAAATGGAAATCGATGCACAGGCCGTTATGGGTGCTAAAAATATTGAGTATTATGTACTTACTATCAAGCAGCAAGGAGGTGTCTTATAGGCAATGCAGCTTTAAACACCTCTGGTATGGAGATCTTTTTGCAAATTCAGGCAGGTGAAGATGCTGGAACAACCTATCAAATGACAGGGGTTGGACTTAGCATTGGTCGCTCACCAGAAAATGATATCACACTCAATGACATGAAAGTGAGCCGTAAACACGTACAAATTGACTTTGATGCGCAAGGAATGAAAGTTCGTAACTTAAGCAGCAAAGCTCCCATGTATGTGAATGGCCAAGAATGCAAAGAAGCCCATATGCAAGCGGGATCAGTATTAAAAATAGGTAATACAGAGTTGGTTTTAGTCTTACAAAACTCCCCCGCTGTATCGGAGCCGCAGGCGGTAAATAATGTTCAACCTCAAGTAGAAGAAAAGCAAAAACGTAGCCCTATTTTTTATATTTTGGTCTTGATTGTAATTGCTTTGGCTTACTTAGGCCTTTCCAATGAACCTAAAAAAGAAGATCCTATTACGTTGCGTGATCAGGAAATGATTCAAACGGAAATTGAAGAAAGCAAAAAAATAGCGGAACAATTGGCTAATAAACGTCACACTTCTGGTAAGGAGACAAAGCAATATTTAGATGCACAAGAATCCTATTTAAAAGGATTCAGGGATTATCGAGAAGGTAACTACCCCAGAGCTATCACGAGCTTTGAGGCGGCAATTGCTCTATACCCCCACCACCCTTTAGCCAATGAATACCTCGTCCTAGCGAAAAGAAAACTGGGCGAAGAAATTCAATTTTATATGCAAGAAGGAAACCGCTTTTTTGAAAACAGTCAGTATAGAAAGGCTATTTCCTCATACAAAACGGTAATGGTACTAATAAAGGATAAGAATAACCCTAATTATAAAGCAGCGAATGCAAAACTGCAGCAAGCAAGGGCTATCATCGAGGGGAACTTCTAATGGCATTGCTTAAGGTATTTTCCCATTCTAATCATATCGCTAGCCTAGAGCTGATAGAGGGCAATGAGTACATCATTGGTCGTCAAAGTGATGTGGATTTAGTACTGCGAGATACTACTTTGTCGCGTAAACACTTACGTGTTTTTTATGATATGCATTGGCAAGTGGAAGTTCTATCGAAATATTCTGAGCTAGAATTTGATGGCGAGAAACTCAAGCATCTAGATCTTGATAGTGATAAGGAATTTTTAATACAAAGCTATCAGTTTGTATTTGTCATGCAGGAGGAAGCCGAGCAAGACCCGGCGGCAAACTTTGAGGAAGCAGAATCACCTTCTGCCGCCATAGATGACAATGCCTATGCAAATGCCGATGTTATAAATGATGACGACACAAATGTAGATAGCCTAGAGGTAAGCCCTTATGTAAACATTTCGAATGATCTTGATGATTTTGAACCTAAAAAACTAAATGGCAAAGAATGGTGCATAGGGCGTAGCGCCGAGTGCGAAATACAGATAGAAGACAAGCAAGCTAGCAGAAAGCACTGCATGATCACACGCAACCATCACGAATTTTTCGTGCGCGATCTAGGCAGCTCCAATGGTACCTTCTTAAACGAGAAAAAGATGAAGCCTAATAAGATTGCACCACTTGTAAGTGGCGATGTTATCCAGATAGGCAAACATAGTATTACCTTTGAACTCATTAACGAAGAAATCGCAAAAGAAATACAAAAATTTCCCGAGGCCGTAGCCCCGCCTAACCCCTTCGCTGTACCTAATCCATCTGTGAATATCCCAACAAATCATGGAAATGCGGCCGCGATACGTGTGGATAATAAACTAAAAACCAATAACCAACTAAATGATAAGAAAAAATTAATCTACGCCGCTATTGCTACTGTGGTAATTTTAGCCGCTATGTTTTACAAACCCACAGATACCACAAGTAAAGTGAGTAAAGATCCAGGCCAATCAGAAGCGAAACAAAGCGCTTTTGAGGCTTTGTCTACAGAAAATCAACAACTCGTACTTCGATTCTATGACAATGCCTACCGATATTACATTCAAGGTGACTATCAAAAATCTTTAAACGAAACGCAAAAGATTCACCGTCTTCTTCCAGAAGAGGGGTATTTGGATCTATCAGTAGATAAAGATTCAAAAAAATTGGAAAAACTCGCAAAGGCAGCCATCAAAATTCAAGCCGAGAAAGATGAAATTCGTCGTATGCAAGAGGAGCAACGGAAACTAAAAGAGCAAGTCGCGGCTATGGTGGATTATTGTGACAAGCAAGCAAAACCTGGCACTAGCGTGGAACAGGCTCACAACTGCCTAGCTAAAGTCTACGAATTAGATCCTGAAAATGTAGGAGCGAAAAGAATTATTCAACGCCTAGAGCAAGAGGCCGAGCAAAGAATGCAAGCCCAGCGCAACCGTGCCGCTTATCAACAACAAGTGAACAAGGGTAAAAACTTGTTCAATCGTGCCCTACAGCTAGAAAAGAAAGATAAAATATTGGATGCGATCTCTGCCTACGATCGCCATCTGGCCTCATCTTATCCAGACCCTAGTAATTTAAAGAAAACTTCTGCAGCAAAAAAGAAAAAACTTAGCATTAACCTCAAAAAAAGAGTCGATACCCTCACCCGACGAGCCGAAGCTGACTATGAGGCAAAAAACTTTCGTGGCTCCATAATGAATCTTAACAAAGCATTGCAGCTAGATCCATCCACGCAAGAGGCAAAGGACCTCTTAGCCAAAGTTACCCGCGAGTTGAACAAAGACATGAAGTCATTATATAGTGACTCGGTATTAGAAGAATCTCTTGGAAATATTGAGACAGCAAAATCACTTTGGAAAAAAATCAAAGATACAGATGTCCCGTCGGGCAACTACTATCAAAAAGCAAAATCCAAACTAAAAAAATATGGGGACTAATGTTTCAAGAAAAGCAATACCGCGGTAAGCACTCTAAGTATCCAACGATTCATTCTGACATAAATGAAGATCAGAAGTTGGCAATATTTACTTGTACATGGGGCAATCAAGATGCCACAAATAGAGTTGTATCAACAATCAAAGATTACTATCTTTCAGCTAGAATGGATGATGAATTCACCCCTCCCTTTCCCTTACAAAAAGATCTTAGTCTAGCTGCCAATCACCTTAGAATTTCTGTAATGTTGGCAAATGACAATTTATACAATGAATTTAACAAAGAAGAACTCATGGCTTTAACAGAAATATTGGTTATAGCCGTTAAAGACCGAGAATTAAACGTGATTCAATGTGGTGGCCCCAATTTATTGTGCAAGAAACATCACTCTGGCATTAGCACTTATGTGAACAGTCATCATCTAGGACATGAATTTGATGCTAGCAAAAAATATCCCTTACCTAGCAATTTTATAGGTGGGGAAGTAAAAAAAACCGTGCACTACCACCGCTTTCGCTACGATAAAAAAGATACCTACTATTTGCTCATGAGTGACCGAATGCCCGTGATAACAGAGAACGAGGACCTTAAAAGCATTGAATCAAAAATTCAATTGGACAAAGAGTGTCCCTATTGGTTGGCAGAGTTACGTTTTTAGTAAACAATTTTCTCATCCTGACTCATCTCAATGCGATTCGAGATAAATCTTTTATAAATCTTGTATTTATCTAGAGCCAAAACCAAATCTAGATCACTCGGCCCTCTAGGGTAAAGCAAACTTATATCCCAAGACAAACTGGCCAAATAATGCAATTTGTATATGTTACTTAAAATCGTTTTTCCAAGCATGATCTGGATTAACTTTTCTCTATCTGCCGCAGCCCTCTCGCCCTTTCGTACCCATTCGTACAAATGGTTCATGGCGCGGTCTTCACACTCAGAACCAGATATATCACGCTTTCTCTTATCTGGCAGATCGCTTGAAAAAAACTGACGTATACAAGCCTTGTTACTTAAATCTTGCAATTCCTGCAGGTAATCTTTTTCTAAATTGGCCTTTGCTATCAGCCGCCACAAAGGCCGATCTGCAAGCACCCCAATATTCTCCAGAACCTGCCATTTTTTCTTATCAATGCATATAGTGGCCATCCACTCTAGTATCTGAATGTCTCCACTTTGGTAAAATAAATCTAAAAAGGCCTGCAGATCATAATCCTCATCCAAAGGATTCCAGAGCTTTTCTCCTAGGCGTATCTTCGAGACTTCACTTGTCTCAATGCCGTTCCAAGGATCAAAGTTTATTTGTTCTTTTATTTGGCTAACCTCAAGCGGAAACTCCTCCATAAATTGCGGATTGGTCTCTAGCCTATCAATAAGGGAATTATAGACCTTTGTTTTTTTATCAAAAATATAGGCCATATTGCCTTTTCTTAGGCTGTAGCGAATATTGGACTTATTTCTCCATAGTGGCCAAGCCGATTCAATGAGTATCCACGGCGAATCCGGCTCTCTATTTAAATCAAATAAATCATGTCTTTTTAGAGGAATGCTGGAATGCACTTCTTTTCCTAGGAACTTCTGGAAACTATATCCTACATCCACTAGCGAATGATAGTTGTCATCTTTCCAAACCAATTGTGTATCCCGCTTTTTATCCGCAGGCTTATAAAAAAATGCCACCTGTGTGTTTTCCGATAATAAATTGTAGGCATCATATTCTTTGAAGCGATTCGGCCCGCTGACGCCATTAAGACCAGTTAGAATAATGTTGGTTTTATGCCAAAGGCCCCGCTTTTTTAACTCTTGAAATAAATAACTTAAACTGTCAGAAAAATTGCTCCACTGCCCTGTATAAGAGGCCTCACGGCTGATCCCTTCTTCATTGATTGTTGTAACAGTGGGAAAAACCAAGTCTGGCACATATATGACACTAAAAAAAGGCTTGGACTTCTTTCCTTCTATCCAGTCTAAAAAACGCTGAAATGAGTTCTTTGCTGGTCGATAGTAGTTGTTTAGGTGAATGGATACATAGTCATCAAAAAGCATAAAGCCCTGAGCAAAGCCAGATTTACGCCAAATGCTGCCACCACCGCTAAAAAAGGAAGTGCGGTAGCCTTTTTTATAAAACCCCTCTGGCACACTTTCATATTCTTCATGCAAAAAGTGATTGCCATTGTGCCATACATTGTGCTCGATAGGATAAAGCCCTGTGAACAAGGACGCTAAGGCTGCTTGGGATTGCGGCGAAGGGCTAATCATATGAGTATAACGAATGAAACTTTCGCAAACCTCGCTGATCCCTGCACCACTACTTTTTTGATTGTATTCTGCGCAAATCTCACTGGTATAGGGAATTTTTTCAACTGCAATCAGTAGAAATGAGGGATGTTCCTTCTGCTGCGGAAAGCTACAGGCGGTAGTTAGTAAAAGAACCTTAACAAAAGTCCAGATAATGAGTCTTTCCAAAGCTTGCTCCTAATGCTCTTTCAAGTGATAATAAGGGAAAATTTCATTGAGGTATATATGCTAACGGAAAATTTATTTAATGTGGCACAACATGGAGCAGAATCGATCTTATGGTTTTTGGTATTTTTAAGTGTGGTTAGCATCTCCGTGATACTGGAGCGGTTTTTTAGCTTAAGAGCCATACGAAGTAGCAGCGAAAAGGTGCAAGAAAAAATAGAAGACGCCCTAGTATCGAACAATCTACAGGATTTGGAGCATATAGCTACGAGTCGTGATTCCCTAGAATCAAAGGCATTGTCCTATGCCATTCGTCATGCCAAAGAAAATGGCCCCATTGGAGTTGGGGAAGTTTTTCAGTCCTTTATGATCATGGAAAAACAACGCTTAGAGCGCTCCTTAAACTTACTTGCAACCATCGGCTCTAATGCCGTCTTTGTAGGTTTATTAGGAACGGTTTTTGGAATCATGAAGGCTTTCAAAGACTTATCCATCAGCCAAGGAGATATGTCGGTGGTGATGGCGGGCATTGCTGAGGCTCTGGTAGCCACTGCGATAGGCCTATTTGTTGCTATACCAGCCATTGTTGCCTACAACTACTTTCAAAAACAAGTAAAGCAAATCATGAGTGGCCTAGAAAGCGTGAGAGAATTATCCATAGCCTATACAAACACCATGAATAAAAAGGACTCTTAAATGGCCGGAAAGCTTGGAAGCGATAATGACGAGCCAATTGTAGACATTAACATTGTCCCTTTTGTAGATGTCATACTCGTTGTACTTATTATTTTTATGGTAACAACACCGATGATTGTAAATCATAGTATCAAAATACAGCTACCTAAAGCAGCAACAGGAGAGGATAGCCCGCCTAGTTTACTCACCTTTGTCATCGACAAAGAGGGCGTTCTACAAGCTGATGGAAAAGACATAACGGAGGAGGACATTAGTAGCATTGTAAAAGAGCGCTTGCTAGAGAATCCTGAAATCTCTGCTTCCATTGCCGCAGACGAAGCGGCCGCTCACGGTAAAGTGATTCGTATTATCGATCTTATTAAAAAAGCTGGCATTCATAAATTTGCCATTTCAACAACGAAGTAAATATGGAAAATCTTTCTACTTTAGATAAAGCATCAAAAATCAATCATGATAATTTTATTTATGGCACCTTTGCGGAAATTGGCGCAGGACAAGAAGTTGCCCGCCAGTTTTTTGAAGCCGGCCGCTCCTCCAAGACCATTGCAAAAACCATTTCGGCCTATGATATGACCTTTAGCGATGCCATCTACGGAGAAGAAAAAAGCAAGCGATATGTTTGCCAAGCAAGAGTAGAGAATATGCTCAATTATGAATACGGCCTAGTGGAGAGTCGTTTAAGTGCTGAGCGGGGCGATCGCTCGAAATTTTTTGCCTATGCCAATACTCTGACCACCGGCAGTAGAAAGCGAAATTTGGATTCCCATGGATGGGTGGGCTTAAAATTTCAAAAAGAAATCGGTGGTCCTATTAATCAGGTAGTGGCTCATATTCGCATGAAAAACCGCACTCTTAGTTTACAACGAGAAGCGGTCGGTGCCATGGGCGTTAACCTACTTTACGCATGTTTTTATCTCTTAGATGATCCCGATCGATTTATAGACTCCTTACTAGACAACATTGGACACGAGCGCTTAGAAATTGATTTTATTGAATTCTCTGGAGAAAACACCTCGCACATAGACAATCGCTTGATGAGTCTTAAGATTGTAGAAAAAAACCTGACCAGAGCTTCCATCTTTTCTCCAGATGGTACCGTTTTACATATTGCCGATGTTCTATTTCAAAAAGATGTCTTACTACTACGAGGAAACTTCTGCCCTGTCACCAAAGTACATGAAGATATGATTGCGGCCAGCTTAGATGCATTGGAAAAAAAGAACATACATCCCATAGTAATTCTTGAAATGACCTTAAAGACCCTAACCTCGGGCTCCAAAGAAGAGGAAAAATTATTTTTAGATAGAATGGAGGCCCTCAGAGCCTTGGGTCACCCAGTTCTAGTCTCCAACTTCTTTTTGTTTCACAATCTCAAACAACATTTGGAGAAATTTGTACAAAAGACTATCTCCATTGTGATAGGGGGCAATCTGCTACCCAAGCTCTTTGAGGATAAGCATTATGAGCACTTAGATGGAGGCCTACTTGAAGGCATGGGCAAACTACTCAACGGCAATACCAATCTTTTTATTTACCCTTATAGTGATGACAAGGGAAAGCAAAGCAATTTTGCTTCTTTCAAAGAGTCTACTAGAGCAAGCAATATTACAGAATATATAGAGCAGAAATTTTTAATTGAAGATTTAAAATGCCATAACGATTTATGCCGCAATATTATGTCGGAAGAAGTTTTGCAGATGATTCGCAAGCAAGAATCTACATGGCAAGACCTAGTACCAGCAGAAGTGGCCAAAGTTATCGAAGCAAAGAAGCTTTTTCAATAACTAAAGCCGCTGTATTTCTTCCTCAGTTAATGGCACCACAATATCCACCTTCACCTTTGTGGCATTTAGAACTGGTATATTGTCTGCTATACTTAAGGTGTTTCCAGATAAAGAGTAGTCTTGTTCATTCAACGTTAAAATTTGACCATCACTCAAATAGACTTTTACTCGGTAAACCCACTCCCCTGCTTCACTATTTAAATTGATCACATAACTTCTTCTAGCTTTATCTGCTACCAAGTTAAAGATCGCATCGAAAGACGGAGCATAATTATCCAAGCACACCGGATACGTATCCGAGTTCTTACCCAAGATCTCACTTAGCGCTTCGTAGCGAACACCGTTTGTCCAAGAAGGATCAATTCGCGGGCAAGAATTATTGCTATCACTCGGCATAATAAAGGCCGCCAAGTAAAATAGCTCATTGTGTGCACTGCGCAGCTCGCCCGCCGTTGCTTGGATCAAGTCTTCATTGTTTTCCGTAAAAAATATGTTTTTCGTACTACCGCTTTGCAATTGAAAATTCTGTGCAGAAGCCGAGGAACTACTTATACGACAAGTTGGCATATCCAAACTTGTAGATCTATTCGGACAAGAACCGTTGGCCACAAGATTTGTGGAGCACATATTGGCATTGCTTGAAGAAAAATTGCAGGTGGCTGGTGATTTGTTATTACATGAATAGGAGCAATCTACCAGACTGCCACTAAACTGTCCACGAGCAAAAGTTTCTTGATTGGCATTACAAGCCTGCTGGCTCACAGGGCTACAAAATGTGTTATCTGCCATGGTTCTGGTAGCACTCTTTACATCTTGCTTACACATTCTAGTACATTCGATGGCAGCTCCCGGCCCAACACCTAGACGTTGGCGAGCAATATCTTCTTCGGAAGGACTACAAGAAGCAACGGCCACCTCACCTTCCTGCGAAAGGCCCATTCCAGGACATGTACTACGCGCGGAGCTAATCGAGTAGGTTTTGGGTTGATCCACGGTTTCGCTACAATTTCTGGTGCAAGTAACCTCTGCCGATGGTGCACTCGCATAACCTCCACCTGCCATAGCAATCAAATTATTCTTTTCTGCTGAGGAGCATGCCACATTATGATAGCCACTACAGGTATTGGGACTGGAACTCATGGAAAGAGTCCTACGACTACGGTTTTGCTTGGTATAGTATTCACAAGTTGCCAAAGACATCGAGCCCTTAACCTCTTCCAAATCTGAGGCACACAACGAAGCACTTACCCCAAAATCACTTACATTTTTGCGGCCATATTTACTCTTGTATTTACTTAAACTTTGGTAGTACCAGCCACTCGAAGAATACGAGCCAGATTTAGAATCATTGCACGTAACGGTACATGTACTTCCAGGAAATACATTCAGATTATCCTTTTCGCTTTGTGTACACTCTCTTGAAGAAAAGGTGCAAAGACCTAAACTAGTATTGTAAGTAGACTTAGGATCTCCCGCTCTTGGCACTTGATCCGGAAAAACTGTTGGTACGTAAGTCGTTTTGATTTGGTTTCTATGCCGTTTGTACTTAATTTTTAATTCTGTTGTGTAATACTCTAGAGTTCCTTTATAGGAGATTTCCGACTCCAAACTACGGTAATCAAGGTATTCATTTAATTGCATATAAGAATATCGCACTTCCTCTTTTTGTAGCGGCTTGTATTTTACTTGATAGTTGCTAATACAACCTGGACTACCTGGACTGCAATTGGAGGTACTTGCTACGGCTTTATTTTCTCTTACTCGCTCCTTTTGCTTCAAACAATCACGCCAATCTGTGGCATCATCTTCATTGGTAGCGACAATATAAGCATGAAATTTACCGTCACTTTTTCTATTTTTTGCCAATCGCAATAAAGCACATAGGCCTTGCTCCTGCCCGGAGCCTTGAACGCCAACCGCATCAATTTGATTGGCAAATGCATTGGTAAAGTTTTGAAACTGACTCCCTGACATATCCTTATTAAATGGAAGGCTGCCAAACTTAGGTTGCAGGATATAGTCCGTAATTTCTTTGTACTTATAAGGAGCTGCATTGGGTAAATTAAGATCTGCAAGAGGATATAAACCTGGATTACCGCCCTCTAATACCTCTGCCAATTTTTCCGTACTTGTATTCGGTTTTTTATTCCCGCTGTCGGATAGGTTTTGTGAAGTGGTATAAACCTTCACACTACCGTCAAATTCTTTTAATATACTAGTGGTGGAAACTAGGGCATCGCGCACCTTATCTTGAATCTCTTTCATACTATCGGAATCATCCACAATCGCATTCACTTCGATTTCTGGCTTTGGCTCAAGTTCTGGATCAAACTCCACACTTCGCAGTTGCCCCATGATGCCCTGAGAGAGTAGCTCATCCGTGGTTTGGAAGGCTACGTCCGAACAGTTTTGATAGGAAAAAATCAATAGCAAACTAGTTGCGAAAAAAAAGATGGATGATTTTACATACCTCATAGATCTACCTCTCACGAGTAAATCGGTATCTTTTTGAGAAAAGTTTAGTTAAAAATGTCTCAGATGGATATGGGCTAAGATCCCCCAGACTTGTCTCAAAGTGAGACAATCCTAAGTCCATAAAAGAAATGATGCCTCCACTATAATAGATCGAGGAGCTCTTCCTCTAGTAGCGCCTGCAATTCCTCTCTGGCCATTTTTTCCCCGCGCAAATCTTCCAGACTCGTCATCACCGATTGCTGAAAGCCGCAGGGAGAGATTCCCTTGAAGGCCTCTGGGTCATGGTCCAAATTGAATGCCAAGCCGTGATAGCTGACCCAGCGTTTGGCGGCTATACCGATAGAAGCAATCTTCTTATCACCGACCCATACGCCTGTAGCATCTTTTCGGTCTCCTTCGGCTTCAATACCATAATGATCTAGGCAGTGAATCACCGATAATTCTAGAATTCGCATATGGCGATGCAAATCCGAACCACGTTTACTAAGATCTAGAATGGGGTAAACAATCACCTGGCCAGGTCCATGATAGGTTGCACGGCCTCCGCGGCTAACCTCCATGGTTTTTCCTTGCCAACCCTGCAAGTCCTTCTCCTCGCTAGCTCGGCCCAAAGTAACCACTGGGGGATGGGAACAGAAAAACACCCTTTCTTGTCCCCCGGCCAAGACATCTTCCACTGCATGCATTTGTTTTTTAAGGGCCTCTTGGTAATCTATTAGACCCAAATCTATGATCTCAATCGTCATTATAAAACGTGAATCGCGTGTCCAAGAGTCGCTTCCGCAGCTTCCATCATGGTCTCTCCCAAAGTTGGGTGCGGATGGATGCTTAAGGCTACGTCCTCTAAACGCGCCCCCATTTCAATGGCTAGAACGGCTTCACTAATAAGGTTCGAGGCTTGCGGGCCGCATATATGTACCCCGCGAATCACATGCTCCTTCTTATCCGCTATGTATTTTACAAAACCATCCGTTTCCATCATCGAAACAGCCTTGCCATTGGCGCCAAAAGGAAACTTGGAAACCAAGACTTCTCCAAATTCTTTCTTCGCCTCCTCTTCCGTCATTCCGCAGTAGGCAATTTCCGGATCGGTAAAGATTACCGCTGGGATGGTTTTGGCATCAAAAACACGGTTGTGGCCGGCAATAACTTCGGCAGCTATGATGCCCTCATGACTAGCCTTGTGGGCTAGCATGGGCTGCCCGATAATATCACCAATGGCAAAGATGTTGGGAACATTGGTACGCATTTGCGCATCTGTTTTGACAAAGCCGCGCTCATCGATGGCGACCCCAACGCCCTTAAGGTTCAATTGATCCGAATTCGGTTTTCGCCCTACAGTAACGAGGATTTTCTCCCCATCAAAGGTTTCTTCTTTACCATTCACCTCTACACTTAAGGAAAGTCCCATTTGCGCTTTTTTAAAGGACTTGGCCTTTGCATTGAGCACTACATTGACACCCAATTTTTTTAACTTACGTTGCAGCACCTGAACCATGTCTTTTTCTACCACACCACTTAGTAGCGATGGGCCGGCCTCTATGACCGTAACCTTTGTCCCAAGTTTTGCCATAAAAGTTCCGATTTCCAAACCAATGTAGCCGCCGCCAATCACCAATAGTGATTTCAACGACTTATCTTGGGCTAGCCCGCCAGTGGAAGAGAGAACCGTTTGTTCATCGTATTCAAAACCTGGTATTTCAATGGGGCGAGAGCCTGTGGCTACCACAAAATTCTTCGCCTTTAGGGTGTCGCTCCCCACTTTGATTTCATTTTTCGAAACAAAATTGGCCTCTCCCATGACAACTTCTACTTTATTGCCCTTAAGCAGTTGTTTTACACCACCACTCATTTTGTCGCAGACACCTTGTTTCCAAGTTTGTAGTTTTTTATGGTCAACTTCAATATTTCCGGGCAATTGAAAGCCCATGTTGGAGAATGCATTTTGTGATTTATACAAATAGTTTGCGGCATTGATCATGGCTTTAGAAGGAATGCAGCCGACATTCAAACATACACCACCCAGGTACTCACGCTCCACCACGGCAACTTTTTGCCCTAGCTGCGCAGCACGTATTGCACAAACATAACCTCCGGGTCCTGCTCCTATCACTACAGTATCGAATTCTTTTGCCATTGAGCTAACTCCTTAAATCAGATCCAACATCAAACGTGCAGGATTTTGCAAACGAGCAATCACTTCATTCATATAACGAGCGGCTACGGCTCCGTCTATCAAACGGTGATCGGCAGTAATACTAAGGTTCATCATTTTTCTTGCACGCCATTTCCCATCACTAAGAACCGGCTTATCGCTAATCTTGTACATTCCAAAAATCGCTACCTCTGGATGATTGATAATCGGAGTAGCAGCAGTTCCGCCGACAGAGCCAATGTTGGTGATGGTGATGGTAGCCCCTCGCATCTCCTCTAAGGAAAGCTTGCCACTACGAGCTTTGTCCGCAAGTTGCATGATCTCGGCAGAAATTTCCAAAATGGATTTTTGATCGGCGTTTTTGATGACCGGCACAACCAGTCCATTCGGAGTGTCCGCTGCAAAACCAATATTAAAATATTTCTTATATACAATTTCACCGGCATCATCATCTATGGTGGCGTTCAACATAGGATACTGCCGGGAGGCGGCAATCAAGGCCTTCATCACAAAAGGTAGATAAGTGACTTTGATACCGCTTTTCTCCATTTCCTTTTTTAAATCCGTACGCATTTTCACCAAAGAGGTAACATCGGCTTCATCCATCAAAGAAAAATGTGGAATGATATGCTTGTACATCTGCATATTCTCGGCAATTTTCTTGCGAATACCACGAATCGGCTCGCGCTCTTCTAGATCGGCCTGATTACTATGAAAGGCCGGTCTTGGAAATTCCATGCTCGCGGGCTTCACGCTTTCCATCCCGCCGGAGCCTCCTCCACCACTTGCTAAAACATCCTCGCGGGTGACTCTTCCAGCTAGTCCACTGCCCTGCATTTGATTGATATCCACATTCATCTCACGTGCCAAACGCCGAGTAGAAGGCGTTGCCAAAACATTGGAGGCAGCCACTGGCGGTGCCAGCGCTTGACCGTTGCTACCACCATTGGAAGTTGCAGCAGGCGCACTCGGTTTGGGCGCTGCCGCCTCTTTCGCTACATCATCTTTTGCCGCTTCTGGCTTACTTTCTGCGGCAGGCTTTGCACTTGCTCCTGACTCCAAAGTCATAATGATGGAATCGACTTCGATCATATCTCCGGGTTGAAACTTTAATTCCTTAACGGTCCCCGATGTGTGGGAAGGAATTTCTACGGTTGCCTTATCGGTCATGATCTCCACGATCGCTTGATCCTCTTCAACGGCATCGCCCTCTTTCACCAACCAATTTACCAATTCTCCCTCGGTAACGCCTTCGCCTATTTCAGGAAGTTTAATATCTACCGTTGCCATTTATACTCCTTGTTTTGGTAATGGACTGGGTCCGGTTCCAAGTCCTTGTTTGTTTCGATTGATCATCCCGGTCATAAAAAATTCTCCTGCTCGGTAAGAAGAACGCACCAAGGCTCCACTGGCGACATAAAGAAAGCCCATGTCTTCGGCGATCTTTTGCCAATATTGAAACTTTTCCGGTGTAACGTACTCCACAACCTTTAGGTGCTTGGGGCTAGGTTGTAGATATTGCCCAAAGGTCACCACATCACACGCAACTTCTCGTAAATCCTTTAAACACTGAAGAATCTCTTCATCCGTTTCTCCAAGACCCAACATCAAAGAGGTTTTTGTGTAGCGACTTGGGTCAATCTCCTTCACCATTCGCAATACATTTAACGTTTTTCTGTAGCCAGCTCTTGGGTCGCGTACCTTGCGAGTTAATCTTTCCACCGTTTCCACATTTTGTGCAAATACATCTGGTCCAGCCCGAACCAATCTTTCCACGTCTTTACGAACTTCATTAAAGTCTGGGGTAAGCACTTCCACCAAAATTTTCGGGTTATTTTCTTTGATGGTTTCTACAGTTTTGGCAAAGTGGTCGGCACCGCCGTCTTCCAAGTCATCGCGGTCAACAGAGGTAAGGACGACATATTCTAAATCCATTTGCGACACAGCAAAGCCCACTTTGAAGGGCTCATCCTTATCCAGCGGCAATTTGAATTTGGGATTGGCCGTTTTTACATTGCAAAAACGACAGCCGCGAGTACAGGTATCTCCCATAATCATTACCGTCGCCGTTCCACCGGCCCAACACTCCCCAATATTTGGACAACGCGCCTCTTCGCAAACGGTGGCCAAGTTCAAATCGCGCATCATTTGCTTCAGATCTTTGTATTTTTCCCCCTTCGGTAGCGGCACTTTAAGCCACTTGGGCTTTTGCGGATGCGGCTTACCTTCCACCATGGGAGGATTTGGATATTTTACACTCGGGGTGAGTGGACTTTCTGCCATGGACTCTCCTTAATGGCTTTGTTGTAGCTTTCGCAGAATAGAAAATCAAATCATTACGCCGAAAGTGCCTGCTTGTCATTTTTGTGTGCTTGATGGATAAGATGTGCATGCGTATACGCTTGGACATTGCTTACAAAGGCACCAATTATCAAGGCTGGCAACGCCAGGGGCATACGGAGCAAACCGTGCAGGCATTGCTCGAAAAGCATTTGTGCGAGGTGATGAATAGCGAAATTCGCCTGCATGCCTCCGGCAGAACCGATACGGGAGTGCATGCTCGCCGCCAAGTGCTGCATTTTGATTGTTCCGAGCTTGGGGGTCGCAAACTAAAGTATGCACTCAATCGCCTTTTACCTAATGATGTGGTTGTATTGGCGGCCTACGAAGCACCCTCTGACTTCCATGCTCGATTCTCCGCCGAAAAAAAGGAGTATCGCTACTATTGCTATCATGATACGCAGCCTGACCCTTTCCTTGCGGATACGGCCATGTATCTAAAACGGCCACCAGATTTGGCGCAACTGAATGCCTATGCAGCCCAATTTGTAGGCGAAATGGATTTTTCCGCCCTGCAAAATACTGGCACAGAAGTTCGTAGCACAAAGCGCCAGGTAGAAATGGCAGAATGGAAAAAAAGCGAGCAATTGTACGAGTTTCGGGTGATCGGCAACGGTTTTCTGAAGCAAATGGTACGAAATATGGTGGGTTTGCAGCTAGCAGCCCTAGAAAAGGAAAAAAATACAGCTTTTATACGGGAGATTCTGCAAGCAAAATCGAAGCAAAAGGCCTTTCGCCCGGCCCCGGCCTGTGGCCTATTTTTGTATGAGCTTTATTACCCTAGCGAACTTGACAATAGGTGCCGAAAAATTTAGATATAGCCCTTCAGTTTGAGAGAAGGAAAAGAACATGCAAACGAAATCCTATCGCAGTGAACAAGTAGAAAAATCATGGTGGATCGTAGATGCCGCCGGCAAAAACTTAGGCCGCATGTCTACGCAAATTGCCAATATTTTACGTGGCAAACACCGCCCTACCTATAGTCCAAACGCCGATACTGGCGATTTTGTCGTGGTAGTGAATGCTGACAAAATTGAAATGTCTGGCAATAAGTGGGACGAAAAGAAATACTATACCCACTCTCGCTACTTTGGTAGCACGCGCGAGAAAACGGCCTTTGAAGTTCGGGAGAGCAATCCGGAGTTCATCATTCAGCAAGCTGTAGAAGGCATGCTACCTAAAAACCGTTTGGCACGCAGACAAATTAAACATTTAAAAGTATATTCTGGTGCAGAACACCCGCACAAATCACAAAACCCTCAAGCATTAGACGTAAAATAAGGGAGTTAGGTAATGTCTGAAACTTATTATGCAACTGGCAGAAGAAAAACAAGCGCAGCACGTATCTTTTTAAAAGATGGAAAAGGTGAAATTAAGGTCAATGGTCGTAGCCTGGATGATTTTTTTGGCCTAGCTTCCACTCGTAAGATTGCCATGCAGTCCATCGATCTTTTAAAACTTCGCGACAAATGCGACATGAATATCACGGTTAAAGGCGGCGGCCCCACAGGTCAGGCTGGAGCCATTCGTCATGGTCTTGCAAGAGCCCTATGTTTGTTAGATGAGAAAAATCGTCCAGAACTGAAAAAGGCCGGTTTTCTAACACGTGATTCCCGTATGGTGGAAAGAAAGAAATACGGCCGTGCTGGTGCACGTAAGAGATTTCAATTCTCTAAAAGATAATTTCTTTGAACATTTCTTTCATTGCATAAGGCAGCTTCTTTTAGGGCTGCCTTTTTTTATCGACATACAAAATTAACGAAAATCCACTTGCGACTTGATGTAGCGTGTGACCAGATCCACCTCTGAATCCAGTCGAAATTCTATATGATAGTGATTGTCATGCCCTGCCACTTGGCGGAATAGTACTGGATTGCCGGCATCTTGCCTCTCTTGAATGATGCTTTTTACCACTGAATCCTCGTGCAAACGGGGATCATTAAAGAAGACCACCGTAACATCCTTATGTGCTAATAGAAATCGAGTAAACCTTAGATTCATTTGGTAATCATAGACAGAGTCTCTCCATGTCATGGGACGCGTGGCAGGAAAGGGACGAATGTCCATCACCGTACCAGATCGATGACGACAATGACGGTCATGTTTCTCCCCCGAGTGCAAAGTAAGTGAAGTTAAGGTCAATGGCACATTCAACTCTTGCTTGGTAAAACGAGTGATTTCATTAAGTCGCTTCATCAACTCGGTGGTTAGGTAGACTTCATAGGGGGTGGTGTCCTCGGGGTATTCCTCAAAAAACGGCACATAGCGTTTTTGGTTTCCAAAGGGCAGCAAACGAAGATCTCCGTAGATTTTCTCATAAACCAGGCGAGCAATTCCAAAATGCGCATAGGACTCCGTATTGGAACAGGATTTCCACCCCGGCACACTAGCAATTTTTTTCACCTCTTGCCAAAATTCTTCATCTTCTAAAAAATCATAATTGGGTTTATTGACTACGGTATCTTGATTCAATTCGGGTAAATCCTGAAAGAAGACATCATCCGACTCGGAACCACTCTCCAAACTACCCTCGGAGCTCAATTGCATAGGCTGCATACCCGGGGAACAAGCCAATAAAAAAAAGACGAACCACCAAATCCTTCGCACCCTATTATTTTAGCGAAAAAAAAGAATTATTATGTTCATTTCCCAAGAATTGGCTCTAATTCTAGACAAAGGTATACGGGTTTTATAGCTGAAATGGCTAGAAATCTTAGCGAACGTAGTGAATACGAGCTAGACTAGTACTCACTCAAAATAAAGTTAGCCGGGTCCACGGGCACGCCATTTTTTCTAACTTCGTAATGAACGTGCGGCGCAGTAGCACGCCCTGTATCACCAATGCGTCCAATGATATCTCCACGCTTGACCTTCTGGCCCACCTTCACATCAATGGCAGAGGCATGGCCATAACGAGTGGTGACGCCGTAACCATGATCCACAGATATTAACTTGCCGTAGCCAGACTCAAAGGCTGCGTAGGAGACGATACCGTCAGCTGCGGCATAAATCGGTGAACCATAAGGCGCGGCAATATCAATCCCCTTGTGCATCATCAAGCGACCGGTAAAGGGAGACTTTCTATAGCCAAAGCGGGAGGTAAACCAACCTCTTGTCGGACGTATCGCAGGAGTAGCTCGAAGCAGACTTTTGCGATTTCCTAGCTTTTCCCAAAGCTTAATAATGTTTTGCTCACGCAAGGTGGCCTGCTTGGTTAACTTATCAATCTTCACCGAAACCTTGGCGTAGTTTTCTGTGTCCTTAGCAAAGACTTCATCACCGTCGGTAGCCAATGGCGCTTTTTGAAAAAAGACTGAGTCCTTCACTCCCAATAAGCTAGCTGGCTTTCGCTCGTCCATATGTTCATTCATTTCGTAAACTGCTTGCCCTGCATTGGGGATGGGTCCCATTGCCAAGCGCATGATATTTTCTTCATCGGCAGGGCCGGTTATCAAGCGAAGCTTTGTTGCGTATACCGAGATTCTCTCTAGGCCTTTTTCCAATTCATCCAACTTAGTTTTTACCACACTGAATTGATTTTTAAGATGTAGGTTTTCCGCCTTTAAACGTTTGTTCTCCACACTTTGAAATAGCAATCCGACATAATCCACAAAAGCCGTAGCTCCAAGCACAGCAAAAATGAATACCAAGGTAGCGGCAAGCTTCATCCATGCGGCAGAGATCACCATTTTTTTGGTTTTGGCTTTGTGGTCACTAGCTATGATTACGGTATAGTTTTTTTTCATTCCCACCCTAACAATGAGGAGTAATTATGCATATTTAGTGCATTATCAGGCTATATCATTTTATCAATTTGCGTCAATGGGCTTAGGAAGAGACTTCTACAGAAAAGGCCACCACGGAGACATTATCATCTCCACCGGCCTCTTTTGCTTTGTTAATCATCATTTCTGGCCATTTTTCCAGGGGGTGGTCTCGGCAAACTTGTAATATTTCCTCATTGGATATGAGCCCGTGAAGCCCATCTGAGCACAAAATATAGGACTCATTCGAATCAATGTCGCGCTCTAAAAAATCATTTTCCACCACGCGCTCAAAACCAACACTTCGAGTGATAACATTCTTTCCCTCAAAATGATCGGCATTATCTTCTTCAATCAAACCGGCCCTAACTTGCTCATTCAACAAGGAATGATCATCGGTAATTTGCCAAAGTCGGTTGTTCTTAAACATATAAACTCGAGAATCCCCTACGTTACCAAAATAGACTTTGGTATCCCGTAAAAAGGCCAAAACCAATGTCGTACCCATACCACTTAGACTTTGGTCAATTTGACTTTCATCATAGACCTTTTCACAGGCCCGTCGGTACATTTCTTTGGTAAGAGCCCTAGGGTCCATATTCTGGTTGGCACGAAAAAAATCTTCTGCAACCTTCAGGCTCATCTGAGAAGCTACTTCCCCACCCTTATGTCCACCCATTCCATCGGCTACCGCATAGAGATGAATGTCCTCTGCAACCAGAATGGCATCTTGATTGTTTTTTCTTTTCAACCCTATATCGGTCTGTCCGTAGGCTTTCACTTGCATGCTTTAAGTCTAGAAGAAAGTCGGTAAAAATGCATCGCTTTTTTCATTTCTCTACTTAAGAGCTGGGCAATTTTTTCCGAAAACCTTAGTAATGAAGAAGCTAAATCAAAGGCCCTACTCCTATCTAATTTTATCTCTGCTTTTTCATGGTCTATGGCTATGGTTGATTTCTTTAAATTTTAGCCTCCCCACAGAAGACAGCTCGTCAACAAAGTTCGTAGAAATCGAATATATTAGCCAAGAGGAATTGCAGCAAATCGTAGAGCAAGACCAAAAATCCATCAATGAAAGTGAACCAGAAAAAGCCTCCTACCTTAGTGCTAAGAACCAGAGTGTAAAGGAGGAAACCAAGGCCGCCAATACGGGAAGGTTCAACAATCAAATACAGATAGCAAAATCTAGTAGTAGCTCCAACAAACAGACAAAAAAAGCCTTACCAAAACTTAAGGATTTGACCCCAGATACAGGTTGGTTTGCAGAAAAAGAAGAACAACAAAAAAGCGCTGACAGCCAGGTAAGTCAAATGGCAAGGAGCTCCGACTACCTAAAAGATGTAAAGGAAGGAGCTCAAACAATTTTAAATACCCGCGAGTATAAGTATTATTCTTATTACACACGTATTCGCAGGCAACTGCAGAGTTATTGGGAGCCCTCCATCAAAAAGAAGTTTCTACACCTACTTAAACAAGGCAGAGCCCCCGCCTCAAGAGAGGACAAGAAAACTCGCGTATTGATCACATTAAATCAACAGGGCAATCTCATGAAAGTACAGCTTTTGGAGGAGTCCGGCGTAAGAGATCTTGATGATGCGGCCATAGAAGCCTTTCAGGATGCAGCCCCTTTTCCGAACCCACCTGAGGGAATTATGGAAACTGACGGTACGGTTAAAATACGCTGGGATTTTGTTGTAGAAGCTTAAACTCGAGGGGCCGAATTTTGGTCACCTGTACACGAACCAATTCCTCATTTTTATAACGCTTGCTACTTTGATTTACTACGCGGATAAGCGAGCCTTGAAAACTCAGAATAATGGAGCCATCTTCTAGAACCTCCACAACCTTTGCTTTGTAAATTTCATGTAAATTCATGACAGAGTATCAAGAACTGCCTTTTGAGTTTGCTCTTCCAATTGATCTTGCTCTTCTTGCAAATGTGCAGCTTCCTCACTTATATTTGCCTGACGAAATTTTTCCCCTAAGTTTTTTAATTCGTCATAGTGGGTCTGACTGAAGACCTCCGAATAGTCTCTCTTGGTTTTTTGCTTCGCCCATTGCGGCAAGTTCTCTTCAGAAAACATTAGGCGATCCTTATTAACTTTCGCTATAAAATCAATTTCTGCGGGGCTAAGATCCACTTTTTGTGCGATCTCCTCCCTACTCATCCCTTTATGAGCCATGATCGCTGCATCAATGTATTTTTGTGAGTTTTGTCTATCTACGATTTGGTCATGCGGCAATTGATCTTGAAAGATTTCGGCGGCCTCAAAGGTTTCTTTCATAGCTAGTTGAATCTTTGCCAGCTGCTCCTCCGAATTAAAAACTGCCTGTTCCACTTCTTTGGATTTTCTTTCGATGATATTACACAAGTCTTTTACCTGCCGGTCTGTGCGATCCGAAAGGTCTTCTAATATGGAAATTTTTGTTTGTAGAACTTGTAGGCCCTTGCTAAGCCGAGGATCTTCTTGTGGTTCTTTCTGGATTCTGACCCATAAGACAAAAAGAAATACTACCAACAATAAATTGAATAAAATTTGAATTAATACCCAAACAGACATACTTTATTTTAGCTGTCTGTCCGGGCTTAAGAAAATAGAAGTCAAAAAGACTAGCTCTATGTCTAGCTAAGTTTTGCTATAAACGACTTTAAGCGCTCACTGGCTGCCGTTAAGGTTTCTTCTTTTACCGCAAAACTCATCCTTAAGTAGCCATCAATACCGAATTCCTTACCAGGCACTGCCACCAAATTTTCACTTTCTAGCAAGAGATTGGAGAAATCTCCAGAATCTTGGATTTTTTTACCTTCAAAACTTTTGCCAAGAAAGGCATTGATACCGACCCAAAAATAAAAAGTGCCATCAGGCTCGTGCACTTCCAAACCAGGAATATCTCTTAGCAAGGCGGCAAAATGATCCTTTCTTTTCTCCAAAGATTTTACGGACTCTCGCACCAGCTCTTGCGCCTCCTTAATGGCAACCACACTCGCAATTTGTGAAAAAGTGGCGGCACAGCTTACCGTTTGTGACTGATAAGAGCTCATGGCCTTAATCAAATTGGTAGGTCCAACGGCCCAGCCCACACGCCAACCTGTCATGGCGTAGGACTTTGAGGCTCCATCAATCATCACGGTTCGCTCAAACAATTCTGGGCAAACTTGCAACAAGTGCGGAGCACGTGGCGTCGAGAACACCAGACGAGAATATATATCATCGGTAAGAATCCATGTGTCAGGATATTTTTTTAGAACTGCTCCCAAAGCCGCTAACTCATCTTTGGAATACATCATACCGCTAGGATTGGAAGGGGAATTCATAAGTATTAAGCGCAGTCCCTTCTTTAGGGCGTCTTCCAATTCGCTGGGGATCAATTTAAAACGATTCGCAGCTTGGGTTTGAATAAATACTGGCTCTCCCTCGCATAATTCTGCCATGGTTGGGTAGGAAACCCAATAAGGACATGGTATGCCAACCTTATCCCCCTTATCAAGAATACAAGCCAACGCCGCAAATATCGAATACTTGGCACCACTTGTTACACTGACATTTTCTACCGCTAAGGATTTATCCAAAAAGCTGGTCATATCTTCCACGATAGCTTGCCTAAGCTCTGGATTCCCCGCCGCTGGCGAATACTTTGTTTGACCGTTTTCAATCGCAGCAATTCCTGCATTGGCGATTGGCTCTAGAGTGGTCCAATCTGGCTCGCCAACACTTAAAGCGATCACGTCCTTACCTTGCGCTTTTAACTCTTTTGCTTTTGCAGCTAGAGCTAATGTGGGAGATGGTTTCATTTTATCAACACGACTACTGAGTTTCATAGGACCTCACTTTTTCTAAAGTTGCTTTCAATATATTTTCAGGGACAAAGGAGCTAATGTCACCCCCAAGACTCGCCACCTCTTTTACCAAGGAGGAGGACACGCTACTTAAGTGGGAGGCGGCAAAAAAGAAAATAGTTTCTAATTGATGATTTAAATTGCGATTCATTACATCCATGGATTTTTCATATTCCATGTCCATATACGTTCGGATGCCACGAATGACGTAGGTGGCATTCAAATCTTTGGCTACATGCGCGGTTAAGCCAGGGTTGGTAACCACCTCCACGCTCTTGTAAGGCAAACATTCCTTAATTAAGCTCTGACGTTCTTCAAGACTGAATAGATAAGATTTACGAGAAGACTCGGAAATACAAACAAATATTTTATCAAACAATGGGAGAGCTCGATCAATGATGTCTTTATGTCCTAAAGTGAACGGGTCAAAACTCCCCGGATAAATTGCAACTTTGCTCATATTCAACGCCTAAAAAAAGATAAGTTTTTATCACCAAATTTTCTTTGGTCATAACACTTCCAAGGTGGATATTCTAGTTGAAAGTCTTCAAACTTGCTGGTTTCAATGATTACGGTGGGAGAGCTAGAAAATTTTACTTCTGTGCTCAAAAAGCGCATAATTTTATCGCCCAATTTTTCTGTAAATGGCGGATCAATAAAAACAAAATCCACATCCAAAACCCTATTTTTTAGATATTGAAAGACATCACTTTTAACAATATGGAGGTTTTGCTCCTCCAAAAGCTTTTTATTTTTTCTAGTATTTCTATAGATTTACGGCTAGATTCTACTGCCTCCACCTGCTGCGCCCCACGCGACAAAAACTCCAATGCCACATTGCCCGTGCCGGCAAAGAGATCTAGAACTTTTGCGTCGCTCACAGAATCGCCCAAGATATTAAACAAAGTCTCTTTTACTCGGTCTGTGGTGGGACGTATATGCTTTGCTTTGAATGCGACTAACCTTCGCCCCTTATATTTGCCCGCAATAATTCTCACTTTTGACCTATGGAACTTGCAAATGAGTCGATCTGATCTTTTTGTTCCTCAGATAAAGAAACAAAGTGAAATTCCAGCAAGCGTACGACTTGCCCCTTATTTTTACCTTCACCTGTAAAAGAATCAAGACTACGAACCAGTATAACATTCGCCTCAATGCGAACATATTGCTTCGGAAGAGCAATGCTTATATGCCCCCTAGTACCAGCCGTCACTACCAAGCTTGTACTCTCAATGTATAGACCCAGGATCTCTAGCCTACGAATTTCAACTGGTATTTTTTTTCCTGCTATAGTTAATTCTGCAGGCAATGGGTAAGCTCTCACTTTTTTTACTGACTCATTCATCCAATATACCTTTCAAAACCTTTTGTAAATCTACTATATTCGGAAAAGGCTTCGCGATAAAGGCCATAACACCATGGTCCTGCCAAAATATTTTTTCTGTCTCCTTCTGATAAGCTGACATCACTACTATTTTAGTCCCATCCTTCAATGAACCAGCCTCTGACAGCAACTGTTTTCCATTCATACCAGGCATAATCCAATCTACCATTACCATATCCGGCTGAAGACTTTGCCACTGAAGCAAGCCTGCTTTACCGTCCTCTGCTTCATGCACTTCATAGCCAGATTGCGACAGGATTCTTTTTAAAGAACGTCGAATGATTTTCTCATCATCGATAACAAGGACTTTTTTCATTTACGAAACCTTAATATAAAGTGCGCACCGGAGCCTGCTCTTTCCTGAATAAAAATTTCTCCGTCATGCATTTGCATAATACGCCTACAAATATTCAAACCAAGCCCAGTCCCATCTCGCTGCTTTGTGCTAAAGAACGGCTGAAAAATCTCATCATGAATTTCCTTCGATATACCCGGACCACTATCCAATATTTCAAGCTGTATCACATCTCCAGCATCAACGGCTGAAATCCATATTTTACCCTTGCCCGACATGGCTTCTGCACTATTACTAATTAAATTAAAAAGAACCTGCTGCAACAATTCAAAATTACCACGTATATAAATATTTTTATGTATATCAATATTGAGCTCTACATCTTGCAATAAGGTTTTACATAATGACAAACTAGATTGTATCAAATCGGCTAAAGGAAATTGATACATCTCCTCGATATGATAATTGCTAAAATTTTTAAAGCTATTGATTATCTTCAAAGCTCGTTTGCTGGCTGAAAAAATCTCCTCGATATCTTCATTTGCATAATCTGTATTCTGCAAAAGGTACTCTGCACTGATTTTAATTCCGGCCAAGGGGTTGTTTAATTCATGCGCAATGGTGCCCGCCAAATTACCTATGGAAGTCATCTTACTAGTTTGCAGCCAGTCGGTAAAAAAAGAGTTTGCATCCTCTTGGCTCTGTAAATGCAGGAGAAAGGTTTGGTGTCCTGAAATTAGATTCATCGGGTAAACCTTAACTTTGAATAATTCACCCTTATATTGAATCTCTTCCTTTTTAATCATCTGCATAAGATTATTCGGCGAAGCAAAATCACCTGCAAATCCTTGTAAAAAAGCATCGTTAGCTTCGATTATGTCGCTAGAACTAAAAAGCACCAATGGATGTTTAAAATGATGAAAGGATTTTTTCCATAAGCTAATGGACTTATAATATTCATCTTTTAAAAAAAGATATTGTAAACAAAAGCGAATCATATTTTGGTGTTGTCCCCACCACTTATGTATCAATTCGCCATTAGCACTATGGGATTCAAACGCGATCAACAGGTCGTTAGATAATGTTTTCATATGTAAATTCAGTATCGGACGCTGAAAAAGATCGACTAAATATGCTTGCAATCCCTTTTCAGAAAGCTGATTGATGGATAAGTTTTGGCTTTGTAAAGTCTTACTAAAGTAAAACAACTGAAAAACATGGTCTGCCTGCTTTTTTTTACACAAATAGATTGCGGGACAATTCAAATCTTTCTGCACCAAATTTTGCAACTTCTGTAAGTAAGTATAAATTCCCCCAGAATCCATTACCCAATGAATCATATTACCAATGGCAAAGCTCTCTTGGCGAAAGGCTTTTAATTCTTCTTTAACTAAAGCCTGCTGATCCATTTCGAAATTACGCTCAGCCGTCTTTATATCATTTAAATATTTATCTTTTTTTAGCTTAGCTCGCAGATCAATTATTGTTGATTTTCTTTCGTTTTTTTTCCTACATAAGGCGCGCAACTTATTTACCATGGGAACAAGTTGATCTAGGTGGTTCTCATTAATAATATGTTGAGAGTTCTGCAAAACAGGAAGATTCTGAGGTCTACCTAAAATTACCAAGTGAATCTTTTTATTCAGCCGCAAAGAGTTTAAACAAAGATCAAGATCGTTGGCGTGCAAAATTAAAACACAATATTGATTATTTAAAAAAGAGCTGCGGTTTTCTACTTGTATCAGCTTGAACGGAATACTGGCTGCACACAAAATATCCCTGACATGCTCACAACTTCTATTAACTAGAAGCTCGGGAACATCATCCGACTGCCTCTTTGCCTGCTGCTGTAGATTCTCCATCCTTGCTCAACCGATCAATAATCTTATACCACACCTTAAGATCATCCATCATTTCATATTCTATTAAATCTGCAAGCACTACATAATCACTATCACTGTACGCATCTAACATTTGTTGCAACACAGCAGAAAGTCTCTTCTCTTGCGCTTTCCACTTATCTTCAGCAATCTTTTGCCCGCTCTCATTTTGCACAAAATAAAGAGCTGAGATAAATGATTCCATGGAGTCGGCAAAGTCCGTGAACATTTTATGAAAAACTTGGTAGTTTGCCTCACTCAGGGCTTGGCTCATATGTGGGCATATGGCAATCAAATCCTGCAAAAAGCTCTTTGTTGAGTCTAAAAACTCTGCATAAAAATCAAAATGATCACAGTATTCAATCTCTAGAAAGTCAACTTCCTCGATCTCCATATCAATATTTTTTTGTCCCTCATCTGACAACTCTTGTCCATTAACATAGACCGCACAAACAACCTTGTTGTTTTTTTCCAAGTCCGAAAACACTTCGCTCAGCATTTCCTTAGCGCTATTGCAGTTAAAATACTTTCGCAACAAATCGTTTCGTCTATACTCGATCTTGTCCATGACTTCCCTCACTTTTTTGCCACTCTTCACCTATATAAAGACTAGCAATTCGTTTCATCTTAAAATGAATTTCTTTGTATTGATTTAAAATCGAATCTGTATTGGTGGGCCCCACCCGAATCTTTTCTGTAGTTAGCCAATCAACAAGAGGAGCCACCTCGACACACTCCCTAGCAATTTCTTGCATTATTTGTTCTGCGGTTTGAATGATGGAATATTGCTCATTATTTCCATCTCTATATGTCTGCAATTGATGCAATATAATCTCATTTACTTCATTGAGCTGTAAGAATGCCTGAATGATATATGGGTGATCTGCACTTGGAAAATCTTGTCCCGTATACAGAGCCAGAATTAGTTTCCACTCAAAAGGTTCATTTTTAACAAGATATCCTGAAAACTTACTGCCTTTAATAAATAGGCTCTCCTGCCCATGACGGTCACGGAGAATGTTCTCGACAAGCTCTCGAGCATCTAGGGTGGCAAAGTTGTCTTCATACCAGACTCGTGAGTATTTAGATTTTGGCCCTGTCTCCCAAAAATTTACCTCTTTATTACTTAAATTATAACAGTGAGTATCGGTAAAATTGCAAATATGAAGAGGGCCACTATCTCCACCAAGATAGAAAGATGCTCCTTTTATAAGAGCAAATAACTCCTCCATTTTGGTCTTTCCAGCTAAACAAGTAAAATCCTCTGCATTCATACCAGCGGCACATGATTCAATTAGCTCTTTTTCACTTTCTGTTCCGATGAATACAACGTGCACATTATTTTTTACTAGCTCTCGACATATCTGATTCCACTTTGCTGAAGGCACACGCTTTCTTTCATGACTAGCTCCTACATGTAGAACCGCGTAATTGTCATGCATCATGGGATTTTTTAAAACAAATGGAATTCGGTAATCTTCATCAATTAAATTTACTTCCACCACAGAGGTAAATAGATCTATGACGTGAAATCGATTGGGACGATTAACGCCTACCTGCCCGTAGAAATACGCAGAAGTATCATCACTAATATTTAAAAAGCCGTCAGCATGCCGACTATAGCCTCTGACCCTACTTGTATCACCATTAGAAATATAATGAGTCATATAGGAGCTCATAGGCGAATATGATAAATTTAATATTAAATCATAATTTCTGAAGGCTAAATTATCACAAAAAGATTCAAGATGGTGAATGGATTGCCAAAATTGATCCTCTGAATAATCATCATTTTCGAATGCAGGTTTTAAAAAATAATCCGATTCAAAATCAATAACATTAGCATACTGAAATATCTTTGCAGCAGCAGAATACTTTTTTCTAGCCAGGAGATCGATTTCTGCATTGGGATACTTTCTCTGCAAAGCACTTAAAACAGGAATTGTCTGCAAAACGTCACCAAATCTAGTTAGTTGTAAAACTAAAACTCTCACCCCATTTGCTCCTTGATAAATTCTTTATAAAGCAGCATTAGATTTGATTTTTTATCAAATCCATTTTGAAGGGATTTGGCAGCCTCTAAATTTGCCAATTCAAATAAAATTTTCATCTTCTTATTAAACAAGTCTCTACTCTTATTATCTTTGCGCATAACTTCCCTCAGACTCGATGTCTAAAATCAACATTTTCATATTCTCAATATAAGTTCGACTCTCTTTTAAAAAGTTTTGAGCTGTACGCATGAGATGGAAGTCGAATTTTTTATCCAAAGGTATTTGCTGCAGGGACAAAAACTCACTAGGAAAAGATAAACTCTCAAGCCCCTCCTCTAACGCCAAATAATCCTTACTTAATATAAACTTGCCTACCGGCTTACCAAGCTCGATGTAATCGGATAGATTGGCAATATTCGCCTTTATAGCATCCAGCTTTATCAGCTTCTCCTTTAATCGCAGCAAATCAAAACGCCTATGTACTTTGTAGACTAACTTACCGGTAACTTTATGATTCGTAGAAAAATGCTTATACAAACTTAATTTAGTTAGTAAATCCTTAGCCTGATTGCCATCTTCTTTAATTAGAAAATAAAAATTAGACTCCTTTAAAACCGTACTAATATCAAAGGACTCATATTTCCCTATTTTGTCTTTACTAAGCAGATCCAGTATTAAAGCGCAAAGCTCAGCTCCTTCAAGAGATCGGGAACACAAATAATTATTATCACAGTCAGAAGAATGAGGGCATGGATAGCATGCAACCTTGGATTGCACGATATAAGAGTTCTCGCGATAAGGGCCTGTTTGAATAGGTTTACTACTGCCAAGTGAAATTTCTAATAATGGGGTGCTTACGTAATTAGCTAATTGCTTTGTGCTCGTATCAACTGTTACAACTAGTTCGGCGTAATCTAATAATCTTTTCAAACCATCAAAGTGGCAAGGCACAACTATTGCACCATCCAAAGCTGACTTATAAGCATCATCTTTTGCTGGTGGGCAGGGAACGCAAACACGGTAACCTTTTTCACTAAGCCGGTCGACTATCATCTGTGCATGCCGAAGATTCAAATCCTTTTTAGGATCACTAGATTCATATTGCAAGACAATATAGGGGTGATTGGAGTGAATCACTTTTTGTGTTTCTAATTTAGCTCTTTTGGTTTCTCGAAACGGATTCGTTTGCACTGGTGTTAAAAACAATGCATTCATGAAGATCTCATTGAAATGAAACAAGCCTGGTTCACTCGTTATTATTTTGTCTAAATACTCAATCCACTTGCTTCCATAATTTAAAATATTCTGTGAATTAAAGTTAGAACCAATTTTAGCCTTAGCCTGAAGTGCACTGCATATATGTGTAGAAATAACTGTATTGCTATAGTTTATGCATAAATCATACTTCTCGTTCCAAACGCCACTTAAATTCTCCGCTAGTAAATCGAAGGGACGAAAAAAGTCTACAGATAGATCAGTGTATAACCTTTGTATTTTCTTTCTTTCGATAATATGAAAGTGAACAGGAAGATTCACTAAATCTACTAACGGACGAGACTCATCGAAACAAACATAGTCAATTTTAGCAAGCGGGTACTTTTGACTTAAGCTACGCAAAACCTCTAATGCCATCAAACTATCGCCTAGACGCAAAGTGTTTACAAAGACAATCTTCATTTGCAAATCTCCTCAAGCGCCTTCCATATATATGCAGAACGATTGGTTTTACCTGATAAGGTTTTAACACTTTCTTTTAGATCTATAAGTCCATTAGCATCATCTTTTAATTTGATATTAGAATGAAATTTAATTGCTCCGTCTACTTGCTCAAACCTGGAAACTGCATCAAGTGTTCTTAAATTAATATAATCACGCAGCTGAAAATAAGAAGATTTCAATGATGATATAGAAGGACCATGCAAAAAGACTTGCCACCTTTTATCACCAAGGGCTTGGAATGTTTGCTGAAACCATACATCCTCTTTCTTCTTTATGTAGTAGTGCTTTACCCGTTCCTTATCTTCTCTTTTATTTACAAACTCCTCCATGAAGTCTAATGCAACAATATGCCTATCAGTCTTATCACTTAATACATCAATATGATAGCCTGCTCCGATACCTAGTATCACCACAATATCAGTATCTTCATAAACTTCTTCAAGAATGCGTGATGACCAAGACTGCGCCTCTCGCATAGGATCCACTTTGGATGTTAAAGCCTTACCATCCACTATCGGTACTAGCATATTATTTTTAGAACGAATCCACTCAATCACCAGAAACCCCCAATATCTCTTTGTACTTTATGATGTCCGGGTGATGAGGGTTAACACTTTTTAAATGCTCCAATTGCAAATAGGCATTTTGCTTTTTACCAGCTTGAAAAAGAAGTGATATTAAAAAAGAATTCATTTCCTCATCAAGAGGATAGTTTCTTAAAAAAACCTCAATTTTTTTTGTTACGTAGACATATTCACAGTCCACTAGCGCCTGGTTGGCCGCGAATTTTAAATATTTTTTCTCAAAAGGCTTTATATCGATGGCATTTTTAATGTTGGCCCAAAATAGCTGCGAATCTTTTTTTGATAGATGGCACATAGCCAGTCCCATCCACGCCTTATCGTTTCTTTGGTTCTCTTTTAAAGCTTGCTGGTAGTAATCTCTTGCCCGGTCAAGATCGCCTTGGGATAAATACAGTGCCGCCACGTTGGATATGGTATTATCACTTCTGGGATTAAGCCTTAAGCTCATATGATAATATTGCTCGGCGCTTTCGATATCCCCTAATTTTATAGATAAATTACCTAAAATTCGATTTGTCACTTCAAGGTCAGAGTCTTTTTGTTCTCTGACACTTGCCAAGTTTTCCTGAATCAGAATCATGGACTCTTCAAATCTAGCTTGGTCATACAGAAACTGCGCATAGTCGTTCAGATTGCGAAGAATGGGCTTTAATCTAAGCAAGCCTTCAAGGCACTTTTCTTGCGCAGGTATATTGTTCTCTTGTTTCATACAGAACAATAAGGCCTCAATAGCAAAGTAATCATTGCTATTTTCTTTTAACAATTGCGCGCACACCTTTGATAAATTATTAAAATCTCTATTTCGAAAATGATTTACTGCCGTTTCATGCAGATTACCGGCCTTAGTATTTTTGTTGTTTAAACTTAAGTCCTGCAGCACACCTACTCCTTGGTTCAACCACTAGGGAGCAAGTTAGATGCCAATTCTACTTTGCAATATATGCTATTTGAACTGTAAACTGGATCACGATTCTATAACACTGTCATAGTTTTGACTACAACTAGACCTCTTTGAGGTCCTTATTCTTACCAACACCACTTTTATAAGCAGAAACAGCTTTTCTATGCTTCTTACTTCCCTGCAATTCAAGTATGGTTTTGGATTTTTCTTGCTCTACTAGTTTATGCAGGTCCATTTCTTGGTTTAATATACTCTGCAGCACTTCTTTTCTTAAGGATATTTCCCTCGACATTGCGGGCTTCTCATCTTCAGTTAGTTCATTTAAGCGCCTATCTAGCTGCTCTTCTACGATATCAAGCATTTCTAAAATTGCCTGTCGTTTATCAGTAAATATATCTAACTTGTTAAACTCTCCTTGTCTGAGATAAACCAGCTGTTGTTTGTTTACATCATGAAGTCGCATTAAAATTTGATTGCATTCTCGCATAAGCTCTATTGGTTTAGACATTGGTGCCTCCTGATGCTTTTTTTAGTTCTTCAACTGCTTGTACCCAACCATCATATAAGGTCTGTAGTACTCCCAATACATTATCTAAGCGCTTAGGGTCGTTCGTAATATTTGCCTGTGTAAGCTCATCCGTCATATAAATGTAGAGTTGCTCCAATTGAGCCGCTAAATCACCACCAACCTTATGGTCCAATGTGTTGTTTAACTCCATGACTATATCAAAGGCTCTGCCAATCAATTCGCATTTTTCAGGTATTTTCCCCTCTTCCATTGCCATCTTAGCTTGCTTGGTAAATTTAATGGCACCTTCATATAACATTAGTAATAGCTGCTCCCTAGAAGCACTTGTAATCGATGTTTTTTTATATTGATTGTATCCGTTTGGCTTTTTCATTTCTTATCCCCTTACTGGCCCCCACCCAATCTTGCTTCGAGCAGCGCTCCCTGCCCTTTTATTCGACTCATATTTTGTTCTAAATTTGCAAATTTACGTTTTAACATTCTTTCTTTGTTCACCAATCTTCTCTCTATGCTTTCAATTCGCTGATCTGCTCGATCAATTTCATTTTGCAAACTACGTCGCTTATTGGAAACAGGTCCAAAGGAATTATCCATAACGATATTCACAGTTCTGCGAAGTCTAGGTATAAAACCCGTTGCAAAACCATCCCCGGCCAAAAACTTTTGTACCTCATCTGGATTGCGGCTTAACACAGCATCAAATGTTTCTTGCTTAAAATCTAATGTACCATTTCGATTGAACTCAATACCAAGCTGCGAGAGTCTTTGAATACTACTGCCCGTACCAATCATACTCCCCTGTAAAAGCGTTCGAAACTTATACTCAATGCTACGCAAAACCTGGTCCCCACCTAGCGTTTTACTTGTATCACTTGCCTCGGTTAGCTGGTTCTGCTGCTGAATGAATTGTAAGACCTCATTGATACTATCTACAAAGGACTTTACCTTGCCCGAAACAACCTCAAGATCTTCTTTTACGCTTACATTCACTACCCGTCCCGGAGCGGATTGCTTGATGTCTACTACCACACCTGGGATTATATTATTCAACTGATTCTCACTAACTTCTATCTCTAATCCATCCAGCTTAATGATCCCGTTTTTAGCCTCTCGCTTCTGCTCAAAAAAGAAATCCATATCTCCATCGAGCATATAAACAGTGGGGTATTCAATGACGTTATCTTCCCCTACACCTTTACCCGATAGTATGATCTTCCAAGGATAGTCTTTATCTGCTTTATCCTGAATTACTGAAGCCTGAATCCCCACGTCCGCTCGGTTAATTGCCTGGGCAACTCCATCTAAGGTGGAATTCGCGGCATCAATGTAAACTTCTTTTTCCCCTTCGCTGGTATCAAAACTAATATAGCCCACGCCAATTTCCGTTGTGTCCTTATCCGGAAAACCATTGGATACGGCCGCAGCTTTTTCAGCCATTTGTACCACTTCTATGTTCCAACTGCCTTTTTGTGCAGTAAGAGGGTCCACAGTACCTTGCAGAATATTTTCGTCCCCGGATATCAGCTTCATATCGCGAAATCCACGGGAATTAGCCAATTCCCCTATATTTTCTTTGATCTTATTGATGGAATCACCAAGGTAGTTTACCAAATCCAAACGCGCTTGGGATTTGGCTTTTTTATTCTCTAAATTTTGAACAGGAATTCGTTCAGCTTGCATAAGCTGATCGACAATATCTGGTGGTAAACCTGAGGCACTTCCTATGCCTGGAATTCCTTTCAAACGTATCCTCCTGATACTACTAACTACTTATATTATGACAGAAAATCACGTAATCCGTGAGTCAATAATATGGCGAATGATTTTTATGACAAAAGCATGGTTGGCTACATTGCTTTGTTAATAATATGGCCGGAAGGCTTGCTATCATCTTGATCTAAGTAGAGCATAAGGTCCTGCTGAGGAATTCGCCTAACAACTTTACCTGTCACATCTGTGACATAGACTACGTATACATAGCCATTTTTTTCGTATTTTACAGTCAGGTTATTCTTTTTAATACCCTCAAGATTCTTTAGATTTTCAATGGCTTCCAGAACATCTTCCTCAGTATATTCCTTCTTACCTTGATCTTGCTTTTGGTGTTGTCCGTTGGGATCTCTGTCCGCTGAAGACTCATTGGAGCGCTTATCCTTAATAGAAAAAACGTCTTGAATTTGTCCTGTTGGTCCCAGTTCCTTTACGCTCATACCTCGCTATCGGTTGCGAGGAGCTCTATCTGAAGTCTAGATTTACCCAAAAATTCCCGGGGGTTTTTACCCCCCGGGGTGGGTTTGCTACGAAAGAAAAGAGACTCTTCGTAGTTGGGTAACCATAAATTATCCTAGTAAGTTCAATGCACTCGCTGTTGAGTTGTTCGCTTGTACTAGTACATTGTTTGTAGCTCTTTTAAGAACTTGGTTCTTGGCCAAATCTGCAGTTGATTTTGCGATATCAGCATCTCGAATACGAGAGTTGGCTGCAGATACGTTCTCAATGGAGTTTGACAAGTTGTTCTGAGTAGACATAAGTCTATTTTGAACGGCACCTAGCTCTGCTCGCTGCTCATTCACCGTATATTGTGCCTGCTCGATCACTTCTAGAGCCTCTCTAGCTCCATCTTGTGAAGAGTAATCCAAGCCATCAATACCAAGAGCTGCAGTTTGTACATCAAAAGCACCGGCATTAAAGTTGATACGATCCACGTCAGGGTTGTTATTAACGTCTACCTGAAACTCAAACTGATCGCCAGAACCGTCTAATAAGTTGGTTGTACCAAATCGAGTAGAACGTGCAATACGATCTAATTCTTCGGTAATTTGTTGTACTTCCATATTAAGAAAGCCGCGCTCTTTATCACCAACAGTATCTGATGCTGATTGAACCGCCAACTCCCTTAAACGAATAAGAATGTTGGATACTTCGTTGATGCCACCCTCTGCAACTTGGATCATAGACTGACCATCCATTGCATTTCGTTTGGCCATCTCGAAGCCACGTATTTGCCCTTTTAAGGCTTCACTAAGTGCTAGACCGGCAGCATCGTCAGCAGCCTTGGTAATACGACTACCAGAAGCTAACTGTGCATAACTTTTTTCAATGCTATGCTGTGATCTAGATAAAGAGTTTTGTGCGTTTATCGACGCAACGTTAGTAGAAATTCTCATACCCATGATGAGTCTCCTTTTTTTCTTTGGGCCTCCGGCCCACCCGCACCATGCCAACCCTAGGCATATATATTGTACGGACCTCTTCTCCTTAGAGAGTTGGGTTGAACAAAACGAGGACAGGACTTAACAAGACTTACATAACAAAGGTTAGTCAGACCTTTAGTCTTGCATCATCATGCACTCAATTACCCCTTCGGCCAGGTCTGTGAATACCTTAGTCGGGTCGAGTGAAACTAGACCAAGGTAGTAATGAAACTAGACCTTAGTATGTAAAACCAAACTTTTAACTAGTGAAAATCCATACTTTGATTTGTATGTGCTCAAAGTCTTGCAGGACTAAAAGGCAAGAAAACAATATAGAAATGAAATGCTGAGCATTATTAGGAATAATATAACATATGTCTGAAAAGGAATTGTTTGCCAAAATCGATAGCGAAACCCTTCGCGAAAAGATTTATCAAGGCGTAATAGAAGTATCCCCTGAATTGCAGGTGCAATTGCAGGACAACTCCTTAATTACTGTAAAGTCTTATCGTAGAATCAAAAATGATTTGGTTGTTTTTCGACAACTGGATGATCAACCGGAATCTCAAAATGTTATATTAAATTTTATATTTGATAATGAGAGATACTTCTTAAAGACGAAGCTTACACAAAAAGATAAGAATTGTTTCATAGCGCTGAGTCCCCTGCTTTATAAATTGCAACGAAGAAAAAATTTTCGCTTGCAGCTTCCTCAGTCCTGGGCACCTAAATTTGAATGCAAGCTGCAAAACATTGAAAAGGTCGCTAAGAACTTTTTAGTTTTAGATTTGAGTAGTGGTGGATTTAGCTTTGAGTTTAATGCAGCAGAATTTCAAATCGAACCCGGCGCAGAACTGGACGGACAATTAAAGATCCGCAACAAATTGGATTTACATGTAAAAGCAAAAGTTAGGCACTACCGTGATAGTGGCACCAAAGCTTTCCCTAAGGTTCGTGTTGGCGCAGAGTTTATTGGTTTAAGCACAAAGGAAGAGCAAACCATTATGGCCTTCTTAATGGAAGTGCACCGCGAAGTCTTCTCCCGCCTAAAATAGGTGTCAAAATAGGTGTCAGCTACCTTTTCCGCATACCCGTCCACAATCCGGACACCTTGCACACCTATTAGCAATAAATAAGATTCTGGTACTGGCACGATCTTTGTAGCGCACGTGAACATGCCAAGAAAAAAACTGATACGTACAAATGAATTCCCCTACCACATTACAACTCGAACAAATAACAAAGAGCACTTTTGCTTAAATACAAAACAAATATGGACAGTTTTTATAAAACATTTGGAAGTTTTAAAAAATGACTATAGTTGCCGAATTCATGCTTTTTTACTTATGAATAATCACTATCATTTAATTATATCAACACCTCTTCAAAATATAAGCGAGTCCATTCAGCACTTAAATGGCTCTATTACCAGAATCACGAACAAGATGGCAAAACGTGAAAATCACTTATGGGGAAGTCGCTATCGTTGGTGCGTAATTAACAATGAAAAATATTACTGGAATGCAGTAAAATATGTTTTCAACAATCCCGTTCGAGCTGGTTTAACTAATTATGTCGAAGATTATCCGTACTCTTCATTAAATTATCAACGACAAGAACTTTGGGAAATGGTCGATTTCTTTCATAGGCCGATGCAAAAAATTGAATTAGATAAGGAATGGCTGAACTATCAATTTAGCAAGGAACAAAATGAAAGCATTCGAAAAGGATTAAAAAAGCGACTATTTGATATATCACCAGATAAAAACAGAAGAACGGTCGAGCTAAATGGCGCTGCTTTTTTCATTAAATAGATGACTGAAATTCGGACTGGCTTGCGGAAAAGGTAGCTGACACCTAAAAAGACACCTAAAAAAAGTTACCCCGAGCCATGTGGGGTGACTCGGGGTGGGCTTAAGTAGGTGCCATGTCTGGACCACTACCTAAAATTGATAAACTTAGACCTCTCCTATATTCCCACATAGGAGAGGCTTTAATTTTTTGTATTATAATAAACGCAGAGCAGACTGTGGAAATTGGTTCGCTTGAGCCAATACACCTACCGATGCTTGTTGCAAGATATTTGCACTTGCTAGCTCCGAAGTTTCGTGAGCTACGTCTGCATCTCGAATTCGAGAATTTGCTGCAGATAGATTCTCATTTTGAATGTCTAGGTTTGCAACCGTAGTATTCAATCTCGATTGAACCGCACCGAAGTCGGCACGCAGGTTACCTAGCTCCACAATGGATTCATCTACAATTTGTAGAGTATCACGAGCTCCCTCTTTATCTGATAAATCAATGCTATCATATCCAATAGTAGAACCCGTAGCATCAGCACTTATCTCGTAGCGAATGATATTGTCTTCACCGCCAAAAGGACCAACATGGAACTCTAGCTCTTCACCAGAACCATCCAATAATGGCTTGTTACCAAACATGGTGGTTTTGGCAATACGATCCGCTTCTTGAATTAACTGTGTAGCTTCTTGATTTAGGAAGCCTCGCTCCACATCTGAAACTGTATCCGATGCAGCTTGCACACCCAGCTCACGAAGACGAATCAAAATATTATTGATTTCGTTTAATCCACCTTCACTTACTTGGATCAGGGATACGGCATTGTTGGCATTTTGACGTGCCATTTGAATACCACGTATTTGACCTTTTAAGTTTTCCGAGATGGAAAGACCAGCAGCATCATCGGAAGCATTCACAATACGGCTACCACTAGCTAGAGCCGCCATTGCGTGTTCTGCTCGATTTTGCTGTTTCGATAATTTATTCTGTGCGGTAATAGACGCAACATTTGTTTGAATTCTTAAGCCCATAAATTCCTCCTTTGGACGCAAATTCATTGCAGACAGCTCCCCACACATCTTCCATACGTAAAACGCATGCAGAAGAAGAGCTAAAGCTTACCTGCTTTCTTTGTTCACAATGTTGGAGAAATGCCTCGGACCGAGTGACTAGCTCAGACCGGAGGCTAAAGGAAAAATAGGCGGTGCATTTTGACTATAAACGACCTACCGTATTTAGCCCTTCCCCGTTTTGTTCAGTCTGCTTCTCGGCTTTGGTCTAGGGAACTTTAGGACGTAGGTCTAGTTTTATTAGACGCGATGCATCTAGTGTCGAATATGACTGAAGAAAAAAAATAAAAAAAATTATCAAATGGCCGGCAAAAGGCCGACCAAAGTCTAGAGATTCATGATCAAACGCTGGGCTTGCAAGGGGTTTTGATTGGCCTGGGCCAATACAGCCACCCCCATATCAGACAGTATATTCGCCTGGGTTAGCTCCGCTGTCTCTTTGGCCACATCAGCATCGGCCACATTGGAGTGTGCAGCTGCCACATTCTCATATTGAGTCGCTGCATGTCCGGCTGCGATGTGCAATCTCGATTGAATGGAGCCAAATTCGGCCCTCATTCCGGCAATTCGACTCAGACCTTCATCAATATCGCTCAGTGAATCCAATGCATCGTCTTGATCCTCTATGTCCAAACCATTTACTCCCAGAGCATCCGCCCTAGCATCGGCTTCTAAGGTAAAATTGATTCGATCGTTTTCATCATTTTTTGTACCAACTTGAAACTCAAATTCTTTGACCTCTCCTGCGAGCAATTTCTGCTGGCCATAGGAAGTCGAGTTGGCAATACGGTCCAGCTCTTCTGACAACTGGGTGAATTCTTTATTTAAAAAACCTCGCTCCACATCAGATACAGTATCAGAGGCCGCTTGAATGGCGAGCTCACGCATCCTTATTAATATGTTGTTTTGTTCGTTCATGCTGCCTTCGGCGACTTGAATAAAAGAAATGGCGTCTTGAATGTTTCGTTCTGAGGCAGCAAGGCCTCGTTTTTGTGCTCGCAAGTTCTCTGCAATGGAGAAACCGGCAGCATCATCGGAGGCTTTTACAATGCGTTTACCACTGGCAAGGGATTTGATGGCATGTTCCCGGCGATCAAAATTCTTCTCTAAAGCGTTTTGCGCCGCAATCGAGGAAACATTGGTTCCAATACGTATGGGCATAAGCTACTCCTTGTCTTCCTTTCCTCCCCCACAGACAGAAAAGAATAGAGTAGTGGTCTAGACACGGCGGTCGTTTATAGTCAGACCTCTCATCGTCACATCGCGTTATAACTTTAGTAAAAAATAACGCAAAACGTTAGTTAATTGAAATCACACGCTATAATTAAAACTTTTATCATTTTGAAATGATTAGAAATGAGACTAAGCTTTGCGCTTAAAGTTGTCTTTCATCAATTCTTCGGCCTCTTGATGAATGAGGCGGGAGTAGTTTTTTAAGCCCTTTTTCTTCTTTAAAATACGCTCTTTATTTTTCCGCTCTTGTTCTTCTTTTTTTCTCTTCGCGTATTCTAAGGCTGATACCACCTCTTCTGAATCGGAATCCGTGTTTTTTGCATGCGCCGATACATTGGCAGCTTGAACTACCTTATTTTCGGTCCTTTTCTTCATGCTGTTATCGGTCTCAGGAGCAGGAGCCACTACAAAGGGCGAAATCCTACTAATCTTCATCGACAACGTATCGGCTAGACCATCGTCTAGCTAAAGGCTTTTTCTCAAATTGGGATTTTATTTTGCCTGAAAATAATATTTCTCGCTACCCTGCTCTAGCTTCAAACAGGAACCAGAAAAGGAAAATGCCCAGGCCCCCTGAAAAACACGGTTGCAAAAGGCATTGGTCTGCGGGATTTTTACGGCAAATTCTATTGGCCCGCTTAATAAAAAAGTTTTTTGATTCACAGAAAAGCCAGATGCTTTGTAGGCCTCTTGTGATCTCAAAGAACCGTCGCGAGTCGCGGAACACTTATAGGTAACATTCAAAAATGGACCAACTGGATTGAAATTCAATTCAATATACTCGCTAGAATCAGTAGGTTTTTTACCATTTATACTTATGTACCAATCTTTATCACTAAGCTCATCAAAATCGGCAGAGCCCCGGCAGGCTGTGGAATAGCCGGTGGCATCTGTGTCTACATCCAAGTCTTCACCATCTCCGCAGGAAAGTAGAAAGAGACTAAGGGCAAATAGTAAGAGGAAATGCATGCTTCGAGCTCGAAAAACTATATCTGCAAAAAACTGATTGGCTAGATTTCTTTCAAAAGCCGGCAATGCCACCCCCTTAACCTCATATAACTTTAGCAAAGCTCCTATTTATGACAAGCAGAGAATGGCGACGTTTTTTGACGTATGACTGTAATCTTTTATACACATCACAAATAGCTGAAATTACTGATATATTTCAATATTACTTGCATCCCTGTTAGTAGACATTAGTAGGCTAACAGACGGCTTATTTCTAACATCTCCACGCCCGCTAAAAGCATCAATTATTTCAGATACTTATAGGCAAAGCCCTTTGGCACCCCTTATGCAATCTATAGGGGTATGAGAAAGTTTCATAGTAACCAAATTCTAGCAATAGCACTCATCCTCCTTGGGGCAGGTATACTTTATTTAAGTAACAAAAAGCCGCAAGCAAGGCTGAATATTGCCGAGCTCGAAAGACAAACTACAGCCAAGCAGATAGCTCAGCATAAGCTGGCGACCAGAGTCGCAAAAAAACGTAGCCCACAAAAACAAGCCAAGCCAAAGGCTAAAGCCATCCAGCCATCAGATGATATGGAAACATTAAAAAAATTGGCACAAAAATTTGAACAAAAAAACCAAGCAAAAAAGAAAAAGAAAAAAAAGACAAAAAAGAAAAAGAAGGCAGCTAAAAACAAAGAAAAAAAACCAGTAGAAAATAAGACGGCCAATGTGTATCAGCAACTTAAGAACTACCAAGACCAAGCCATCCAAGCAGCAGCAAATGTAGCTGGCGGCGCCAATGTGATTGGCAACAATAAAGACCAGGGCGCTGTACCATCTTACCGCACGACAAATCGCCAAACTGTAAAAAGACAGAAAATTGATTGGCTGCAAATATTGCGTGAGGAGGAACGCGGCGAAAATAAATTTTTCCAAGCTTATGATGCTGGGAAAATTAGTGAGCAAGCCTATTATGCTGCAATTGAGGAATTGCTTTTAGATGGCGACACGCAAAGCGAGCGCAAAGCCGTGGAACTTCTAAAATGGGAAATAAGCTTTACATCTTTTCGCCGTTTGGTGGATCTTTCAAGACAAAATGAATTGGCTGCCATTGCTTTAAATGATGTATACTTGTCGCCCAGAAGTTTGGACATTCTCCATGAGGCTATAAAAAAATATAACTACACGGATACAGCGCTAAAAGCAGCAGATTATATTGGGCAAATCGCTAAAAACTCCCAAAGATACATACGTGAATATGGATCGCAAAAAATTAATCAAGAACTCATCGCTGTAGCAAATACCATTCGCCGCAGCCGAGTAAGAGATCCGGAACTACGACAAGCTTTTCGTAGTAGTTCAAAAATTATCCAAGAAAATATCGCGAAAAACTCTCGCTTTGCCTACGCTCAATAGCGAAGTCCCAATTTCGCGCTCATTACAGTGGTTTCATACTGATCAATTTGGAAAGCGATAAAATATGGAAGAAAATGGTAGCTCGCGCCTATAATAGAATGGGTTTTCTTTGTGCGGTTTACTTCTTGCTGACCGCTATCGGTGATGGCATTTGTACCCCCAACAAAGGTACCCTTTACCTCCACCTGACCAATACCAAAATATAGTGATAATGACTCGACAGTAATCCCCGCTAAAATATCCAAGCCATAAGATTCACTTGTAAACTGATCCTTAATGTTAGAACTATTAAAATGTCCAACCAAAGACAAACTTCCTGGAATATTCTTTGCTTTATAAAAATTCCATCTTAAGACCCCACCATATTCCGTTAAATCACTTTGCTCGCTAAAGGGAATGAAATGCAAAAACAAGTCCGTATCTTCTAATAAGCCCTTACCAATGGAGATTTTAGGGTAATCAAAGCTATCTTGCTTGGCCGTTTGGTTGCCCAAGCTAGTGAGGTTTTCCACTGGAAGTGACTCCAAAGAAAGGCCAAACTCAATGCCCGCATAGCCCCCTAAAGGATAAGGAATCGTCAGTATCTTCGAGCTTGTGCCAAGACCTAAGATCTCTACTACTTGGTCACGCTCCTGGGAGTTTAGACCGGTAGGCAAGTCAACAGCGTAAAGAAAAAATGAAATCAGTAGTAGAATCATAGCTGCTTTATTTTATTTAAAATTGAAGAGGTGGATTTACCGTCAACAAAACTCAGCGTTTTCACTTCTCCACCAGAAGACAAAACGTGATCTGCACCAACTATTTTTTCTACCGGCCAGTCCCCACCTTTTACTAATATATTTGGAGAAATTTTGCTGATAAGTTTTTCAGGAGTATCTTGCTCAAAAATGGTTACATAGTCTACGGACCGCAACTCTGATAAAATACTGGCTCGGTCCATTTCGTTTTGGACAGGGCGCTCCTTACCCTTAAGTTTCTTCACGCTAGAATCGGAATTCAGGCCAACAACTAAAATATCTCCAAGAGATTTGGCTTCTTTTAAATAAGTCACATGACCGATATGAAGTAGATCAAAACAGCCATTGGTAAATACAATTTTCTGACCGTTGTGTTTAGAATCTAATTTTTCCTTGAGATCGTCCCACGAAAGAACTATTCCCACCGCATTTCCTTTTTTTGCAGCTCAAGACCTGTAGCTTTACCGACCAGATCTTTTTTTGCAATTTTAGATATCAATGGCAGTAAAATCACTCCACTAACTAAGGTTAAAAGGAAACGAAAAGTGATTTTAGCTGGATAAGACCACATGATGGATTGCTCTTGTGTACCACATTGTTGATCCATGGCCCATTCCCCTAAAGTACGTAAAAAGAAAACGCGGGAAATAAGCAGGTAAAACAAATTCACAAAAACATACAGAAGCGCAAAGCTTACAAGAGTTTGCATACTAACTGCTGGATGAATCATGACATTCACAACATCTACTTCTGTTATGAAAAGAAGTGCGGCTAAAAAGATATTGGTCAAACCCACTATGGTAAGTAGGTCAATAAACATGGCGGAAAAAGAGGTGGTCGATGGCACAAGTCTTTCCACTAATTTTTTCTCAATTTCTACTTTTTCTTCGGTCTTCTCGATGAGAGGCTTCATCTCTGGTACCAGATCAATTTTGCGGTCAAAAACTGTGGGATCAATTTTTAGATCGTCCTTTTTGGCCAGAACCTCTTCACTATTCATTTCGTAATTTGGTTGCAAGTCATTGCGAGGAAGCCCTGTATTGATTTTTACCTCTGGCTTTTTGGGCGTGTCTAGAAAATCACTCTCGATGGAGGGAAAATTATCCACTAAGTTCTTCACCTCATCCATGGCTTCATTTCTTGGGAGTTTTTCTAGATCTGCAGAATCCGACAAAACTTTTTTGTTTTTAAAAAGTGTTTTATCCGCCTTTTTACGGTCCTCTTGCAAATTCACGGTCTTTTTGTGAAACCCTAAGCCTTCCGTAAGCGGCCTGAATTCGAATTCATCCTTTCTATCCAATGGATCCTCCCTACAGCCTGAACTCATACTTTAAGCTGCTAAGCAAGGCAACGCAAGCCGTTTCCACCCTTAAAACCTGCCCCCCCATGCTCATAGCTTGCAGTCCAACCTGCTGAAATGCTTGGATTTCTTTTGCTGAATAGCCGCCCTCACTGCCAACAAATAGGTAGATATCCTGTGGCTGCTGTTTTTTTAGATCGTCCAGTGCTTCTTGCCAAGAAATCGCGCTCTCCCCCTCATAAGCAAATAGACCCGCAACGGGACCATTTCGGTTAAAACTTTCTAGGAACTGCGCCAAGCTTTGCGGCACCGCTATGGACATGACCTCGCCCCGTCCCGATTGCTGGCAGGCAGAAAGCACAATCTTTTGCCAGCGATCTTGTTTTTGCATGCCTGGGTGATCCAAGGTTTTAAAATGACTAAAATCGCTCACCACGGGAATTACTTCTTTTACTCCTAACTCCACGGCTTTTTCTATGACACTGGAGAAAACGGCTGGTTTTGGAAAAGAAAGCACCAAATGAATGTAGGGCGCTTTGATGGGTGGTATTTCTCGTTCTTCAATGATTTTTAACTTGGCGGATTTTTTTTTATGCTCACAAACCTCCACCAAATAAGCTTTGCCATCACCAAATAGAATTTCAAAGTGATCTCCCTGACTTCGCCGACAAACATGCATGATATGATGAAAGACATCCCCGGAAATGGTAATAAGATCGCCTTCCAATTCATATTTTTCTAAAAAATAACGACGCATCAATACCTCTTTAATACATAAGCAAGCCACTCATCTTGCTGGCGGCAGTCTAAAACTTGGAAGTCCTTTTGTATGAATTTAGTTTCAAAAATCTCTTTTCTTTCTTGCAAAATTCCTGACAACAAAAAGTAGGAACCACTTTTTGTGTTTCGCATAAAATCCTCTCTTAGCTGCAATAAAACCCCATCAATGATATTTGCCACCAACAAGTCATAAGTTTCATCCAGTTCACTCACCTGTTTATCTAAAATATTTACCGATGCAGAATGGTTCTTTTCTACATTTTCCTTAGCGCAAGCACGTGCATCCTCATCAATCTCCGTAGCATCAATCTTTTTTAATCCTAAGCGTCCGGCATAAATACTCAAAATCCCCGTTCCGCAGCCCACATCCAGTATGCTTCCAAATCGCTGAGCGCCTATATAGTCAAAAAGCAGGGCTGCACAAAGCTGGGTGGTTGCATGGGTGCCCGTGCCAAAAGCCAAGCCAGGATCGATATAGATACAATCCTTTACGCCTTCGGGCTTTGTGAGCCAAGAGGGAACCACCCAAGTATCTCCTGCCAATAAAAATGCTTGAAAGCCTTTTTTCCATTCTTGCAGCCAATCTTGATTTTGGGCCTCCAGCATTTCGCATTCCACTTCTGGAAAATGGCTTTTTAAATTTTCTAATAAATCTTTTGCCGGCAAGCTTTCAAAATAAACCTCAAGATCAATATGATCTTTTTCTAAAAAACGTGGCTCATAGTGGTCGGGGTTTTGAGAAAAATCGAGCTTTTCACTTATACCTGAAGCCCCCCACTCAAATATCTGTGCGGCAAAAATATCTTCTTTTTCTTTAGGGAGGTTTTTAACAAGAATTTGATAGTAGCTCTGCATAGTAGTTCCTTACAGAGCTAGCTATTGAGAGTAAAGACTTAGTTGGCCTTTGGGATTTCACCAGAAATTTTTACATCTGGCTGCTCTGCCTTTTTCGATACGCTAGCCTTTACTTCCACTTTTGCCTTCGGTTTTACTTGAGCTGCCACTTTTTTTGTTGTGACCGCTTTTTTCTCGGCTGTTTTTTTCGTTGCGGAAGAAGGCATACGAGCCGAACTTAAAGGAATTCGATCGCCAATCATTACCGTGTGAAACTCTAAAACGAGATTCTTTTTCATCTCCTTAAGCCTTGCAACAGAAAAGGTTCTTTGTACGTGGATCAACTCTAAAACCGCCACGTCTACAACCAAGTCTTCTTCAACCTTACTTAGATTCGTATCTTTGAAGGGCATATTGCGCTTAACTGTAACTAGCATGCCTTTTTTCAAGCCATCGCTGGCACCAGCACTAATATAATAATCGTGATAGATTTTTTCACCCTCAGACATGGGCAGAGTTTTGCGAACTTCAAAGACGCTCGCCTCTTGTCCCCAAAAAAGAGATTGGAATAATAAAATAAAAAACATTACGACACCCCATCCGTGTGATTTACCTTCCTAGTGTCGCTAACAAACCATCCTTGGTTCATATACCTATTCGGCGTTTCAATTGAAGACTTTATGGATTGTCTTAAAACTAGACGGGGCTAGACGAAAGTTTATTTGCAAAAGGGCTGCAGCAATTTGAGCGCATATTTGTAATGGGTCGGACCATCTTTCGAAGCTAGACCGCGGGGGTAGAATTTAGCTTTTAGGTTGGAGCGGATGCTAGAGCAGTTCTTTCTCATCAACTGATTCTTATCAAATTCCATTAAAGTAAGTTTTAGCCCTTCATATTCTACCAAATCCACTACTGACTTGAATGTTTTCTGTATGCTATCAAGCTCCGCCTTATATTGAGAAATAACGGACCACTTCTCTTCGTAGGTTTTTAGTTTTTTCAATTGCTGATAGGTGTTTTTAGTCAAACTCTCTACTTCTTGAGGTAAGGCCATTGCAAAACTAGGTAGTAAAAGTATCATCATTATAAATCGGGCGAACATTTAGGAACCTCCATTTTATCAGTATCTTGGATTTTATGTGCGTCTTGGATTACCTTAAAGTAGTAATTATCACTTGGCTTTGTTTTTGAGTAATAAAGATCTTGTAGCTTCCAAAAGCCTTTTGACGATATACTACGGCCAGCTTTGATGTCTCGTAAGTCCTTACTAGTAATCTGAAAGTCTCTAGGCTGTGTTGCGCGTCCTTCACGATTAACAACAGCGTCGATATTAAAATCTAAAATATTTTTTACTTTACCATTTTGTTTTTTTAGTTTCGCTCGAATCATTTGATGGGAATCGGATTCGGTTTGTGAAGCTAATTCAAAACCGCAAAGAAGAGCACTTAACGTACCTTCCCCCTGATTGTACGCAATAGAAGCCAAACGATTAAGTAGCTTTTTGTCATCTACTACTCCATCATTGTTCTTATCAAACCCATTAAACGGTACTCGTACATTTTTACCCTCTCTCAGGCAAAGTGGTCCTTCAACAAGTGCTGTATTGGCAGCTTTACGTTTATTACGAAAAGCGGCTGCGGCTAGATACATGGCATGTCTTGGATCTTCTGTGATGCCGGAGGCACAATAACTTTTTCCATCTAAATGAGGCCTTGTCTTTTTATAATACTTATCAAAATCGGATTCACACTTTTGGCAGGCATCATCAGAACAGCCACTAAAGGAAGATCGACTCAAAACTCTTTCTATTGAGCCGTCTTTATCAAAATCTACTACAGGTCCACTTGTATTATATAAAGTCTGACCAATTGCAACGCTTGGATCCCCCGTATTCAACGCATTGGCTTGAAATCGTGATTCATGGCCCAGTAAGCTTAAGAAAAACATTTTATCTTGCTCGTTATTAAAGAAACAGCTGGTCGCATCCTGAAAGCCTGAATAAACCGCTTCAAAATAGTCGGAGTTTAAACAATATTTATTGTCCCTTGATTTTTGATTACCAGGACATTTTACGAAGTTTTTAACGTCGTCAGCCTTTAACATATAAGCCATAATACATCTTGCATGTGTGAGCTCATCTGTACTTAAGCCATCCCAGCCTGCTTGTTTTTCTAAATTTTCATTCTTCTTGAATTCACTGCCCGGCCGGCACTTATTATCACATGCTACACCAATCGCTTCACACAGATTCGCAACCGGTGGACTCACCTCATCACATTCATGACCGATACATGTATCACCTTCTGTTTCCTCATTCGGTGGAATACAGCGAAAACCATCATCTAAAGTTTCTATCCCATATTCTGAACCACAATCACATTGGTTGGGTATTTTCGTAGAAGTTGCACCCTCAGGACATGGAAGACATACAGTATTTAAATGAGCACCTTTTCCAGCACTTCCCACTCCATTATAGCCGTGCGTCGGCTTACATATACATTTTCCATTTTCATCAGGTATCATATTGGGCTTACTACATGGATTTTTTTCAGGCGCTGGAGTCTCTGGCCTGGGCGCCAAAATAGCATCAGGTCGATTGGGGTCCAGCTCTAATTCTGGAACGGCATCTTCAATCACAGGCCTCACCCTTGTGCCCTTATCTTCACAGCGCCCGCTGTTGTCTGAGCCACTGACCCAAACCTGATCATCTGGACAAACCTTCCCACATACTAAACGCTTTAAATCATCATTAAACTCACACAAGGGTTTACAATCCTCACCTGTGGTTTCTACGGTAATCCTACAACCAGGCGCGCCACTCTTAAGTTTTATATCTGTGGTTCGTTTCGCCACATCCAACTCGGATCGATCGGTACCTACTACCAAGTCTTCACACTTACCGCTTGCGGGCTTCGGATAATCTTTTGACATCGGCTCGCACTTCTCTACTTCCGGCGCTGGAAGTTCCGGCGGCGGTGCCGGCGTAGTCACCCCAGCTTCCACTGCTGGAGCCTGTGGACGACGCGTGCGAACCCTACCACTACTACTAATTCCACTTGTGCGGCTGCGATAGCCAAGGGCCCGCGTGTGCGGTCCAAATTGTACTTTTGGATTGTTCAGATGATGGCTGCTAGCAAAGGTGCCCGTAAACAGATTGTAACGCCCACTGTAGGGAACGCGCCAGCCAGACATCATCATTCCCCCTGGCATCATATAAGGATTTTGCATATAGTTGAGATACTGCAGATTAAAATTCATTTGCGGACGCAAGTAGCCATAGGTCCTTGGATAAGCTTGTGGAAAAGCTTGCGGGTAGTAGCCGCCACCAAAATACCCCCCGCCCGTATAAATATTCGGGAAAGAAAGGGAATTGGCCTCTGGTGAGATCACAAGAAACAATCCCGCTAAAAATAAGAAAAGCGCTTTTCGTGTCTTCATCTTCAGTTTTCTATCGGCCGAAGATGATGGAATCCTTATGCTTTCCCAGTGAAACTAGACCTTGGTAGAGACAAGACCAGACCACCCCTCGAGTTTAGCAGCTGAGCTGCTTATTACCCACTACAAGAAAGTCTCATAAGTAGCCAACCACATTTTACAAATACCAATCAAAGAAGAGAAAAAAACAAAGTAGCAACTTAAGTATTTGCAAAAGCAGCCGAACAATATTCAAAATTATTACAGTTTTATTGTTCATGGTTACCTCCTTTTCTTTAGGAGGGGACTATATCGGCTGGCCTTGCCAGGCTTTCTTTTTACAAAGAACGTGCCATAGGCATAGCTACCCTAACTTCATTTAGAGTTCCGAGATTCGAAAGAATGTCCGTAATTTTTTAAGCTTCCGCAGGCAAAATGCGAACCGCAAGATCCGTATTTTTGCTAGCACGCTGGTCGGTCATCGGACCTTGGACCAAACGCTGCTGCAGCTGCGAAAAGATCGACTGGCGAATCGGCAGATCATTTTCTTGCAAAACGCATTGGCGCGCCTTTTTAGCAGGAATATGAATCACAATAGGGGCCTTCATATTGGCCGTCATTTGCGTTGGATCTTCCGGTATGGTGATGATGGTGTAAACGCAGTAATTTTTCATCTCCGTCATACCCAGGCTTTCCATATCGCGCTTGGATAGCTTCACACGATATTCCGCCAAAAATAATTCTGGCTCTAAAACAGGGAAAGCAATGTCGGGATTTTCACAAGATTGCAGCCAAGCAAAGATATCATCATCCGGGTCATCTAGTAGCACAAACTTTTTTAGATCTTGAAAGCCAAGCAGCCCCTCATCAAAAGAAATGATATCACTTTCTTTGATTTCTATGGGCCCAAAACGAGTGGTTTGAATTTGCATAGACTCCCCTTAAAAAGGTACCTAATAATACGACACCACAGAGGGTGAAATCGGTCAATTTTTGTAACTAATATATATGCAACGAGTCTAAAGTCTAGTTATGCCTGCTGTATGTTTCTAAAACTAGCAAACACGGTCTTTTTTTAGTCGGGTTTCAGTAATTTTGCCACTTTTCTAGCGCGTTTGGAGTCCGTAGAGGCTGCCTCTTGGTTTTGGTTTTGAATGGCCTCGTAGACCTCAAGACGATGGATTTTGGTATCCTTAGGAGCTTCAATGCCCACTCGAACTTGTTTGCCTTTAATTTGGACAATGGTGATTTTGATGTGGTCGTCAATGGCAATACTTTCGCCGATTTTTCTTGTTAAGACTAACATAAGATACCCTTCAACATCCTGGTCAAAGCTGTTAATAACTGATCACAACCTAGCTTCGGCAGATCTTCGTTGAAGGTTTAGTATTTTTTTTAAGAAAGAAAGTCAAGAAGACTTGGTTGAATTAAGCGACCCGACGTTTGCAGAGTGGCTTGCAAGTTGCCCTCGGAGCGCTTGAGCTCACTATAGACTTTGAAGGCATCAGCATCTTCTTGCTGTGAAACTATTACACGATTGTCCAGCTTCAACTTCTCTAGCGACTCAAGATTTTTTTCCACCGTATTCATACGGGAACCAATTTGCGAACGAAGAGTTACCACTTGCGAGCGAGCGATTTCTAAATCTTCAATGGCTTGCTGCACACCTCTTTTGTCTCCCGCTTCCAATGAAATTTGAAAGGATTTAAGAACATCCAATATATTGGTTCCACGGGCAAAGTTTGCCTCCTCGCGCTCCTTATCGCTAACGGGACGATTCTCTTGTTCGTGTTCCGGATGTAGGATCTCAATATTATTGACCGAAGCTGGGCCGCGCAAAACCGGGGTGGGGTTTTTTGAATCCCCATCATAGAGCTCAATGGGATTCGACTCGATAGGACTAGTACCATCTACGGGTGTTGCCTGATAGTCCTCTCCTAGAAATACTTTTGAGCCCGGCAGATTTGCAGCCAAGTACTGCCCTTTTCGAACCTCCATCAAAATATCGCCACTATCCCCATAGTAGTTACCGTTTTGATCAAATGGCTCACTCACCGTGCGAAATCCGCCAAATAAAAATTTATCACCAATTCTTCTATTGCCGATGGCCAAAGCGTCCGCAAAAAGTTGCCCCACTTCTCTGGCTACCATTCCCATAGACTGTGGACTGGAGCTAGGATCATTGGCCTGCGATAAAGCTAGCTCCTTAGCACGTACGTATATATCTGTGAGCTCCGCTAAAGACTGCTCCGTAAAGTTTAAAAAGTTTTGTGCTTCTTGGTTGCTTTGCAGGAACTGCTCCACCGCCGATAAAGAGGTGCGTGCCTTTAAAACTTTGGCGGCAGCAACGGGATTGTCAGATGGCTTTAGCAGCGACTTACCCGTTGCAGCTTGGTCCGTAAGCTTCGACATATCTCCACGATTGTCATTTAGACTTCGCGTAACCTGATTGAAATTCATTTTATCCGCAACGCGCATCAATACCTCTTAATATTTAACACCGTATCCAGGAGCTCATCCGCTGTGCGAATCACCCTAGCCGATGCATCAAATGCTTTTTGCAATTCAATCATCTTTGTAGTCTCTTCATCTAAAGAAACGCCCGATATACTTTCTCGAATATTTCCCAACTGCTGCACAATTTTGTCATGATGTTCGTGGCGCATATTGGCCTGCTTGGTTTCCACGGCCACTTCTCCCACCATGGAGTTGTAATATTCATCTATGTTGGCACCGCCTTCAAACAGTTCACTATATTGAATGGCTGCAATTCTATGGGCTACACGGTTATCCCCCGGAGAACCAGGCTGGTAACCGGCTGAAATTCTACCTGGATCAATTTGTACGGTTTCATTTACGCGGATCTTTGCCGCAGCATCTTGCTGCTCAGGCATTAAGTCAAAAAACAAGATTCCGCTTTTGGAGTAGCGATCCACACCCTGAATGTGCGCCTTATTAACTTCATTGGCTATGGTAAAGGCTAACTTGTCATTTTTTTGCAAAAGATTTTCAATCACATTATCCCGAATATGAAGGGCTCCACCAATTTTTCCTCTAGTAATCTGCTTGGTCATATTTACCGGCGCACCATGTTTGGTTGGATGAAGCAGAACCTCAACATTTCCTTGACGAACAACACTGTCGCCGGTTCCCTCTCTTGCCGTTAACTTATAAGAATCATAACCACTAACTAAAATCCCCGTACTTCCCATCATTACCGTAACAATGCCTTCATCATTTTCGGCATATTTGATGTTTACCTTTTCCCCCAACTTTTTTAGAAGTAAGTTACGGCGATCTCGTTCGTCGTTGGCAGTTTGATCCTGCAGCTCCACCATGGAGATTTCTTCGTTCAGAGCGGCTATCTCCTGGGTCATGGCATTGATTTCTTCTACCTCGGTTTTAATTTGGTAGTCCAAATCCTTTTGCACATCACGCAACTGATTGTGGATTCGGCCAAAATCCTCCGAGAGAGCCACGGCCTTTTCCTTTACCAAGGTACGGATGGGCAAGCTTTCCGGCGAGTTGGCAAGCTCTCGAAAGGCATTAAAAAACTCCGAAACAAAGCGGTTTAGCCCCTTGTTTTGCTGCTCGTTGTAGATTTGCTCAATCCTAGCCATGCCGTCAGCTTCAGACTGGTGCATACCTAGCTTTTGCGTTTCTTTCTCGATTTGCTTTTCTAGATAATCATTACGAACACTCTCAAGAGCTGAGACCTGGGCGCCTGTTCCAACGCGTTTACCCTGCGAGCCCACCGGCTGTGAGTGAACAAAATCCACTCGCTGACGGGAGTAGCCCTCAGTCGAACGGTTGGCGATATTGTGCGCCACCGTACGCAAGCCCAGTTGGCTATTTTGCATCGATCGTCGGCCTAAATCCATTAGGCTTCCAACTTTAGACATCCTGTCTCCCGTTAGACTTTTTTACTTAAAAGATGTTCCACCTGGTCCCCACTTTTTTTGGAACCTTTGTTCTGGTAGACATCAGTTGTTTGCAATGCATCCTTCATTGCATCAATGGTACTCTCAACACTTTCCAGCGCAGCACTGGCCATCATATTATTAATATCATTTTTCTCTTTAATATTGGTTAACAATGCCTCAAATGTACCCTTCCACGTCAAAAGAGTCTTGGCAGTGTCTTCATCTGTATACTGAGCTATTACGGAAAGACGTGCTTCTTCATTTAAATTCAGTTCTTTTGCTATTTCTTCACACAACTTGACGCGCTTAAATTCCAATTCATCGATCTTATCAATGAACTTATATTTTGTATCTACTACCTTGCGTATTGCATCTGTATCGCTATTGGAAAGGTGCTCATACTCCTCATCTAGTACGTAGTACAAATCATTATAAAGTTTGTACTGTTGTTGCAAAAGAGAAAGAAGGCTTTGTAGATTTTTTTTCATCTTAGTTCTCTAATTTACCAATCTCCAACTCTTGATCCACCATACGATCCGCAATGGCCTGAGCGTCGATTTTATATTTACCCGAATTGATTAGCTCACGAAATTTTTCCACCTTCGCTTGATCCACATCCGGAGCTTGCGTAGCAACTTGTTTGATTTTATTTATATCTTGTGCACGCTGAGAAACATTGATCTTCGCCGCATCGTGGGGATTCGCACCAATATTACTTCGGCTATCTAAAGCACCTGCTTTTGAACCTTTGTTCTCCGCCTTATTCAGATCTAAGCCCTTTGGATCCAGCCCTGTTGATTTGATTTTCATGGTTCTCCTCCCGAGAATTCTACTTCTATTGTACCATAATGAAACACTTAGATGAAAGCCAGAAAGAAGATTTTACCTGTTTGGAAATAAAAACATAAGAATCTATGCTTTGGCATAGTCTAGGCCAGGCTAGTCCGTGCTGAAACCCATTTTTTGAAAGCCTTTATCTAGCGCCCTGTGATTAGATTCTATATCTTGTACAAAACCATTTAAGGTTCTAGAAAGTATGCTGGGGACTTGCTCTGGCTTATCTACTAATTTCCCTATGCTTTTGGATAAAGTATCGCTGATATTGACAATGATTTCCTGATCAAGGCTCTTACCTTGTAGAACGATGGGGATATTGAGGGGTTTTCCTTTTTTTAGCCTCTTAAAAAAACTTTTTTGATCGGCTGCGGACATATTTCTAATTACTTTATCTGCGGCAGGAAGATATTTGTTGGTTGATCTATAAAAGCCTGTGTATCTAGAAAAATTGTTATTTAGATACTCCAAAACACTTTCTTCATAGTCACTAATGGAATCATCGCCTCGTGCAATCTGCCCGGATTCGACTTTACGAATTAATTCATTTCGCAATAACTTTAAATTGTACTGCATCTCGTAAGCATGTGTACTGACTTCATCCGCCGAAAAATAATTTTCATAGCCTTTCACATCTGTTGCAGAAAATCTATGGTCCTTCGGCGTAAAGCTTATTCCCGAGTAATTTATGCCACGTTTTACTTTGCTTTCCCTAACCGCATGACGAGCTTCATGTAGGATCACAGAATTTCTTATGGGATCGTCTGATATAAAAAAGTCCAAACGTGCAAAGCTCAGAGCTCCATGACCGACGGTATACATTCCACCATCAGGGCTATTCGAAAATTTAAAGGGATCCAAGTGAACTTTTTTAATTCCCCCTGCTTCTATTGGTTGCTTGCGGCCAAGCTTAGTTTGTATTTTTGACCATAGGTTATTAATTTCAGATTTTGACATTTTCGCATTTCGGTTCCGCAAGAGTCTACCCATCAAATTGTTCAGCTCGGAGTCTTCTACCTCTAAGTATGGCACTTTTTTTACACCTGATCTTTTTTCTCTTTTGTTGGGAGTGCGAAACTTTTTTTTGGTTTTTACTCCGGATAAGCTAAGTGCCTCTTGCGCAAACTTGATATTATCATCTAGTAATTTCTTTATATTTTTATCACTACTACTAATAACGCTGAGTTGATGAAGATTAGAATCATAGCTCTGCTTGAGTCGAGTGAACTTTGTAATATCCTCTTTTTCCAGTCTTTCTACGGCATCTTTAGGCAACATATTTTGATTCAATTTCCCTTTACTCACTGCGAGTTTAAAGTCCTTATCCGTAAAATCCTCTACAGCCATTTTCCCCTTTTTAATATCAATCAACTTGCCTACAATTTTAAAAAAAATGGCAGGTGGCACCATCATGGAAAATAGTATGTTACACGCCCGCTTAGTATAAGCCTCTGGGTTTAGACAATCCATAACACTACTTTCTTTTTCGACAAGTTGCCAATAAATACTCTCCAGCGAACGCAAACCACTCATGACCTTTTCCACAAAGCGTTCACGGATATCTTCTTCCGTAACCATATGTACAACAAAATTTAAATTCTGCTTGGCCAATTGCAAACTTGTTTTACTAGCATTGGCTGCTGCATCCGTAAAAATATAGCTTAGAATTGGCTTAAGACTTTTTAGTAGCGACAGAGGGGCTGATCTTCCATGCTCTTTTATATAGGCAAGCATCTCATCCTTTGCAACAATCGCCCCTTCAACGATGGCTTCTCCTCCTTTTTTCAAAAGCGAGCCTATATCAAATACAAAATCCTTCGTCGCTTCAGCAGTACCCTGAAAACACTTCGCTATGGACATGCGTTTTGATGTAGGAGCGTTCGGATCGCAACTTTTCCATTCTGCCTTAGGAAAACTAGCACATTGCTTTTGAAAATGCTTGGAGGCTTGGATACTTTCACAGACTTGCTGTGAAGTAGTTTGTGTCGGTCCTGGCGTTGGCTTACAAAGCAAACATTGCTCATCGGCTTGTAGATGCAAGAAAGAGATAAAAAGAAATAGAATCACTATTATATGATACGCAATAGTTCACAAAGTCGGTAGAATATGTCAATTAGCCCTACGAAAGTAGGTCTTAACGAACATAGTTTTTAGCCTCAAAGTCTGTGAAGCAATATGATTTATGCCTTTTTCCTGTACAAGTAATTTGATACAAATTATTGCCTTTTAAAAATGAATATTCTTTAAAAATATACTTTTTGTTTTTTACGGAAAACTCTCCTTCAATCAGTATATTTGAGTCATTTCTTAGCCATCTGAGAATCTTGTATTGATCAACACCAATCTTTTTTAATTCCTCTAACTTCTGCTTCTCATATTCCTTTTGAGAGAGTTCTCCAAAATCATTTATCCTAGATTTAGGATAGATAAGAAAGGATATTTTGGAATCTTTATAAGCGTATACTCCTTGCGTTTTCATTTGCTGCACAATTTCCCAATTTGTATCGGGACGAAAAGGGGCATCCAATTCAGGACGAAGCAAAGCAGCAAAGGCAAATGAAATTAGCAACATGGCTTAACTATAAATCTGCAAAAAGAAGTTGTCGAGTTCGGCATTGAGGATTTTCTCTCCTGCACGAAATTCCTCTTTCGTGGCAGAGAAGTTTCCCTCCCCTAGCAGGCGAGCCTTTAAGCCATTTTGAAAGGACATATCCACCACGGAGCGGCCTTCATGTTGAAACTGATTGATCACCTTTCCATCCCACATGGCAGAGACCGGTGATTTTTCTTTCACGTTGATTTTAAATTCTTGTTTTTCAGGATCCGAATTCATCTGTTTGATTTGAAAATTCTTTTTTTCCTCAAGAGGCAAAGGCCCATGAATTTTTTGAATTTTATCCCCTAGTCCCATTTTTTCGCGCAATTGGTTGGCTATAAGATCCGACAAGCCGATACCACCTCTTCCGGTCCAAGCCTTCACATACTCTTGATCCAAATGGTTTTGGTAGATCTTTTCCCCCATAGTTGGCTTCGTAAGCTCACTATGGTCAATCGTCGAACGCATGGACTTCACCATTTCATTTAAAAAATGCTGCTCATACATTTGAGCCGCTTTTTTTAGCTGGGCTTCTGCATCCTTTTGCGGCTGCATCTGTTGGAATTGCTTTATAGGAAGTACTTTTGTCATAATAATTTGAAGAAAAAAAGGTGGGGTACGGTGAGCCCGAGTATCCGTGCATCCTGCACTTTCACTCTCTTTGGGTTTGTCAGTCCTTGACCTTTAGACCCTTCACTGTTTCCTGCGAGAAACTTTGTCCGTCCTTCCATGGTCGTGATCTCTGACCCACTTTCCCCCGTTCAACACCTCCATGTGTTGAAAATTAATAATCTATAAAATCTCAATCTCTGCTTGAAGTGCGCCTGCTGCTTTTATCGATTGCAGTATCGTAATCAAATCTTTTGGCTTCACTCCCAACGTATTTAACATTTTTACCAAATCATCGACACTTGCTGTGTCATTTATAGTGAAAAAGCGATCCCCGTCTACTTCGTCTTTTTTACCCTGCTTTTTCTCTTCTCTCGCATTTCCAACCTTCAAAGTAAGATTCCCATGACTTATAGCTACTTTGGAAATACGCACTTTTTCACCTATTACCACTGTACCAGTTTTTTCATTCACAACTACTTTTGCCTGTATATCAGGACTAATATCAAGAGCTTCAATCAAAGCTAAAAACTCCACAGCATTACCATGGTATTGCGATGGCACGATGATATCCACTGTTGACGAGTCGTTAGCCGTGGCATATTTGCCACCTAAGTCTTGATTTAGTGTCTTGGCAATACGAACGGCTGTAGTAAAATCTGGATTGTTTAAAGTAAGGCGGAACATTCGTCTAGCGGCAAAATTTGCCTCTAAATCCTTTTCTATCATGGCACCATTTGGAATTCTAGCTACGGTTTTGTGACTTGTTCCCTCACCATTGCCAACAATGACTTGCCCCTGAGCAACTGCAAAAACATCCCCATTAGCTGCCCTTAGGGGTGTTTGCACAAGCGTTCCACCAACCAATGAATTGGCATCACCAATGGCATTTACCGTTATATCAATCTTATTACCAGATCTTGCAAATGGTGGTAGCGTAGCGGTAACCAATACCGCTGCCACATTTTGTGAGCTCACATCTTCATTGTCCAATTTCACGCCAATGGTCTCCAACATTCTTGCCATGGATTTAGAGGTGAACTCCATTTTGCCATCGCCAGTGCCGGCCAAGCCAACGACTAGGCCATAACCAATTAATTGGTTTTCTCTTACGCCGCGAATGTTCACGATATCTTTCAAACGTGCCGCCTCAGCGCTCAAAGTACATAATAAAGTGCCCAATATTATTAGTTTCTTCATACCTAGCCTATCATACTAATATTTATTATTACGGCCATTACCACTACACACAGCTGTGTTAACAAAAAGAACTTCATCGCAGTCTCCTTTGCGAAACAATGTCAAACTTTGCATCCAATAGCTTACTCGAAGCCACACTATCATCTTTAATGTCATTACCTCGAACTAAGCCAGTTACCATAACTTGAAACTCTCTGTTTTCTATCAACATGGTCTTCGTGCCCTTTAATCGGTAAGAACCGTCAGGATAAGACGACGTTACTCGCGAAGGGATTTTATCAGCATTTAGCTTGGGTAGATTCTCTGGCGCTTCCTCTTGTGCTTTGGCAACACTCGGAGCAGGGCTTGAAGCTTGCTCTTCTTTTGCCTGATCGCCAGCCTTTGCTTGCTGTTTATTTTGTTTTTCCATTTGCTTACGCTTGATTGCAGCTTTTCTCTCTTTAATAAGGTTTGCAATGGTTGCAATTTTCGAATCCAATTGCTCACGCGCTTGTTTTTCAATCAAGACGTTCAAGACATCTCCCTCTAAACGCTTTTGATTTTGACTAAAAAGGTAGGAGCTCTGCCCTTCATCAACCCAAAGCGAACCAGAATCCTCCCCCACCTGGGCTTCCTCAACAAATCGATCTCGATTCATACGTCCATATTTTCTTGTTGGCACATGACTGGCTTGAAAATTCTTGTTTTGTGAAAAATTATTCTTTGGAACGACCTGCTCTTTTGCAACAGGCTCTTTTTTACTCGTTCCAGCAAGTTGCTTGATTTTTTCACCCAAGGCCGCGCAGGATACGAAACTAAAAAATAGAATTAAGTATAAAGCGAATCTCATTGTAATTCCACCTCAGAAGAACTTAGAATCTTTGCGTGCATCACTTTATCTGTTTCTGGAATTTTGATTCGAATCGTCTCGCCCTCTGAACCATTTTCCTTAGCAATAGCAGAAAGGGAGATCTCAATATTGTTATTTTTCATTTTCACCTGTACGGATTCACCGCGGCGAATGGCAAGAGCCTTATTTAAATCATTGAAAAGCAACAATTGTCCTTGCTTAAGAACTTTTCTTGTTTTCATCCCCAGAACATCTTCCTTTGCTGTGTAGAATCTTCCATGACTGGGCAACAAAATCTTTTTCATCACAATGTCGTCCTCACTAATTACTTCACCTCGGTTCAGGTTTTTTACTAGTACCGGTACATTTTTGCGAAAGAATACATCGGCAACAATTTGCGACTGGTGATGTTTCAGCTCCCCATTTTGGATATAGGATATAGAAACGGGTACATAAATTCTTTGATTTCGAATGTCCTTATTGATTTCAAATTGCCAACCTATAACCGAGTTAAGCTTATTGTATTGCACAATATTGGTTTCTACCTCACACTCCATGCAGTCTTTTGCAAGCTTGGTTCGTAAAGATTGTTCAATATTTTTCTTTGTCCAAAGACTTTTTTTACTAGCTACATAGGCCTTTTCAGGGATTTGAATTTTTGCTTTCTTTAGCACGTCCTCAGTTCGCATTAGCTCCACGAGGAAAGAACGATTAAAAACACGATACGAGTTGGATTCCAACTTATTGGCTAGTTCTATTTTTCGTAAAAAGTCTTTATCTTGTCGTGATAGTTTTTTTTGTTCCACAATATCTAGCAAAGTAATTTGACTAGATTCCACATAAGATAGAGGCTTTACCTCTACCTGCATGGCTTGAGCGAAGAATAATTGTAGAACAAATAATAACACTTTTTACCTCAACCCGTTAATTGCTTGAAGCATTTGATCTGCTGCCTGCATGGCCTTAGAGTTAGTTTCAAATGCTCTCTGTGAAGTCATCATATTCACCATTTCATCTACCAAATTCACATTACTTGCCTCTAATTGCCCGGCAGCGATTCGACCTAAATTCTCAGAACCAGGAATTGCTTGATAGGGAGCGCCACTTCCTGGGCTTGGTACATAAAGGTTTTGCCCGATTGCTTTTAAGCCAACGGGGTTTACAAAATTGGCGATTTCAATTTGCCCGAGCACTTGTGTTTCTGGTCCATTATTGGTTTTTATCTCCACTGTGCCATTAGGAGCCACTGCGAGTGCGATGGTTTCCCGAGGAATTACCATTTCCGGCATCAAGGTATTGCCATTTTTATCAATGATGCGTCCCTCGTTGTCGCGCCGAAACGAGCCATCACGCGTATAGGCTAGCTCACCATTGGGGCGTTGTACGATAAAAAAACCAGCTCCTTCAATTTGTAGATCTAGTGGCTTGTTGGTGACTTTCGGAGAGCCCTCTTCAAAACTCTTTTGCACCGATGCAGTTTTTACTCCAAGTCCCACTTGCACACCTGTTGGAGAAATGGCATTTAAACCCGTTGTTGTCCCGGGCTCTTTTTCTGTTTGGTACATTAACTCTTCAAATTCTGCGCGGGATTTTTTAAACGCAGTCGTATTGACGTTTGCCAGATTGTTGGAGGTTACGTCCATATTGGTTTGCTGCGCTTTCATCCCGGTTGCAGCTGTATTCAGTGCTTTAATCATACATACTCCTATTCAATCTTTCCCACATCGTTGGCAAGAATGCGATTCATAGAATCATATGCCTGTATGGCTTTTTGAGTAGATTCAAACAATCGCGTGGTTTTGATCATATCGGTCATTTCTTCAATGGCATTCACATTCGAGGCTTCTAAGTGTCCAGGGTGTAACTTTATATTTTGCGCAGGAATGATTTGTGGGTTCATATTTTCTTTCAAAGCAAAAAGAGAGGAACCCATCTTTTTTAAGGCTTGCAAATCATTTACATCCACTAAAGATAGCGTGCTAATCAATTCATTTTGTTGACGTATTTCCCCATTTGCGGAGACGGCAATCTTCCCACCAGGACCAAATTGAATCACACGATCCTCTAACGGCGCGTTGGCATCGCTGGATAAAACCAAATGCCCTTCTTTCGTTGCCAATCTCCCCTGGGAGTCGAGCACAAAGTTACCGTTACGTGTAAGGCGAACCCCACTGGCAGTCAGAACTTCAAAAAAACCTCGCCCTTCAATACCAATATCCAAAGCGTTGCCTGTTTGCCTGATATCACCTTGTTGGAAATTCACAAAAGTACCGGCATTATCCACATAGGCACGATCTCCGCCTTGCATATCATAAAAGCTTTCAATGCTTGCGGGAACCTTGGGAACTTCAATGACATCGCCCTGTTTTTCATAGGCCGTAAGATACTCCTGGAAGACTTGCGTATCCTTTTTAAAAGCCGTTGTATTCACATTGGCAATATTATTGGCTATGGTATCCAATTTTTGTGATTGGGCTATGGCTCCACTAACGGCCGTATAAATACCTTTGTTTGTCATAAGTCTCCCACTATCTTCGATGAAGCAAAGCCTATGCCATTACGACGTATATCTAGGTTCTTTGCTGCATTCGCTCTGTAGGCAACGTGACAAACACGACCTGGATCTTTGTATCGTCAAAAACTAATAAAAATCCAAAATTTTGACGTAGGTATTGTATGAATAGAAAAAAGCCTACATGCTATAAGTATGATGATCTTTCTCATGGCCCTACAACTTTGGTCGGCAAAACCCAGCTTGGAGTTTCAACACGAGGGCACTGTAGGCTATGTCTTTGACCTACCTGTTACCTACAATCCCCAAGTACAATATTGGATCAACTTTTACCAAACGCGAGGAAGGAATTGGTTCAAAAAATGGTTGTCGCGAGGACAAATCCATGTGCCACGCTTGAAACAAATGCTTGCGGAAGCAGGTCTGCCAAAAGATTTGGTTTACCTTGCCATGATTGAAAGTGGCTTATCGGTGCATGCCACATCACATGCCCAAGCAGTGGGGCCTTGGCAATTTATCAAGCCCACCGCAACACGCTTTGGACTAACAGTAAATTGGTGGCTGGATGAGAGACGAGATTTTTATAAATCTACGAAAGCTGCAATTCAGTACTTAAAATACCTGCACGAGCGCTTTGATTGTTGGTACCTTGCTGCGGCAGCCTATAACACAGGGGAAGGCAGAGTCTCTCGAATGATCAAAAAACATAAAACGCGAGATTTTTGGCAGCTGGCCAATTCGAAAAGCCTAGCAAAAGAGACCCAGCAATACATACCCAAACTACTTGCTACCATGCTTATGGCCAAAACACCTCGGCTTTATGGCTTTCATGACATTCCCAGTGCCAAAGATTTGCCTAGCGAAACCTTTTACGTTCCTGGCGGCACGCATCTAGACGAGGTGGCCAAACATTTAAAGATTACAAAAAAATCCTTATATGATATGAATGCTGCACTAGTGAAAAAATATGTTCCTAGCGGGGTAAGTGGTTACAGAATCCGTATCCCAAAAGGCGCTTCGAAACAGTTGGGGCAGTACATTGCAAGCAAATTCGCAGAAAAAAGCACCATTAATCATTAGAAAATACGGTGGCGCCTGTTTGGCAACACCAGAAAAAATCAAAGCCATTGCTAAGGATTTAGCAAAGCTTTATGAACAACAAAAAAAGATTCTAATAGTCGTATCGGCTATGGGTGAGACGACGAACGAACTTTTAAAAAAGGCACAAAGCATCACGGACAATCCCAATACCAGGGAGCTAGATATGCTTCTATCCAGTGGCGAGCGAGTATCCGGCGCACTACTAGCCATGGCTTTGTTAGACTTAGGAGTGCCGGCAAGATCTTTTACTGGCTCGCAAGCCGGCATACTAACTTGTGGCAATCACAATGATGCAAGCATAAAAGCAATTCGCCCCTATCGCTTGGAGGAGTCCCTAAATAACAAAGTCATCACCATATTGGCTGGCTTTCAAGGAGTGAACCCAGATACCAAGGATGTTACAACCTTGGGGCGAGGCGGCAGTGATACCACCGCGGTAGCTTTAGCCAACTACTTTAACGCTCCCTACTTGGAATTGATCAAAGAGGTAGATGGAGTCTACGACAAAGACCCCAATGCAAATGAGGATGCCCACCACTTTAAAACCTTATCGCATGATAAGTTGATCGAATTAACCAAAGATGGGGCGAAAGTCGTTCACCATAAAGCAGCGGAATTGGCAAAAAAATTAAAGGTGGAACTGCATATTGGAAACAAAAACAAAACCATTGTAAAATAAAAGGCAGGCTTTTTAGGGCCTGCCTTTAACATAGGGATGTGGTTTTGCCTTATCCGTCCTTGTCCAAGGCAAATTTGCCCGAGCCTTTTGCCATAAAAACTAGGGCCAAGATTGCATACACAAGCGCAAACTCTTTCTTTTGAAAGGGGTCATTGGCATGAGCTATAAATGCCGCCCCTAGCATGGTGAAAAAAATAAAAATGGATGCCAAGCGAGTTTTAAAACCTATGGCCACCAAGAGTCCTCCTAATAGCTCCGAGGCCATTGCCATGGGGGCCATCACTACAGGAAGCGGAAAGCCCATCTTACCTACATTTTCAATGAAACCTGGCATTCCCATTAATTTTGGGTATCCATGGTAAACCATAAGTCCGCCAAAAGCCACACGGCTTAGCAAGAACAAGATGGGGGAAGCAGCCTTTAGAAGATCTTCTATCTTTTTCATTTTGATTCCTTAGTGTGTTGTTTTTTTCTTTTTTGTTGTTTTCTTTGTTGTCGTTGCCGTTGTTGTCTCAGTGCTTTTCGCAGCAAGAGCCTCCTCTTTGGTATCACTGCTACTAGAATCAATGTTATAGGCCTCTAAAATTTTCTGATGCAGTTCGTTTAACATTTCCGGATGTTCTTTTAGGTAGATTTTTGCATTCTCACGGCCTTGTCCGATTCGCTCTCCATCTTTGGAATACCAAGCCCCAGATTTTTCCACCAAACCTTTGTTTACCGCTTGGTCCAAAACCTCTCCTTCAAAGGAAATCCCTGTTCCATACATTAAGTCAAAAACTGCTTTTGCAAATGGCGGGGCCATTTTATTTTTAACCACTTTCACTTGCGTTTGGTTTCCAACAATTTCATCACCGTTTTTGATCGAACCAATACGACGAACATCCAAGCGAACAGAGGAATAGAATTTTAATGCGTTACCACCCGTTGTGGTTTCTGGATTGCCAAACATCACGCCGATCTTCATACGAATTTGGTTAATAAAAATCACTATGGTATTGGTGCGGTTAATGGTAGCCGTTAGTTTTCTAAGTGCTTGCGACATCAGACGTGCTTGTAAGCCCATATGGGAATCGCCCATATCTCCTTCAATTTCAGCACGTGGAGTTAAGGCCGCCACCGAGTCTACCACCAATACATTTACAGCTCCGGAGCGCACCAAAGTTTCGGCAATCTCTAAGGCATCTTCGCCCGTATCTGGCTGCGAAATCAAAAGCTCTTCTACTTTTACTCCAAGTTTTTTTGCATAAGAAACATCCAAAGCGTGTTCTGCATCGACAAAGGCACAGACACCTCCGGTTTTTTGTGCTTGTGCAACAATGCTTAATGCCAAGGTTGTCTTACCAGAGCTTTCCGGGCCATAGACTTCCACCACTCTTCCTGTAGGAACGCCGCCAATCCCCAGTGCAATGTCGAGGTTCAAGGAACCAGTACTGATATGAGGATAAGTTTTGGGAGCGTTTTCACCGCTCATTTTCATAATAGATCCCTTACCGAACTCTTTTTCGATGGAGGAAATCGCCAACTCTAGTGCTTTGTTTTTTTCGCTTGTTTGCATGCTTGCTCCTTTATACTGTTTTTAATTCCTGTAAAAATTGTCGTAAAACAAAATCAATACTTTGCTTTTGCACCGCCTCTCTGTTGCCAGAAAAGTGGCGAGTAAATGCCTTTACAAATTTCGGGCCAAGTACGGCAAAGCATACAGTGCCCACAGGCTTGTCTTTTGTTCCGCCGCTCGGACCGGCAATCCCGCTTACGGACAGAGCCCAGTGGCTATTTAGTTTTGCCGCCACACCTTTTGCCATTTCGATGGCCACCTCTTCACTGACTGCACCAAAATTTTCCAAACTTTGAGAAGACACATCCAGCAAACTTTGTTTGGCGGAATTTGCATAGGATGTCACGCCACCAATGAAAAACTTCGACAAACCTGCCTTATAGGAAAAGGCTGCTGTTAACAAACCCAATGTGCAGGACTCTGCCAGCGCAAAAGTTTGCCCGCGTTCTTGCAATAATGAGAGAATCTCTTCGGTCAAAACCCTAGAAGATGGCATGAATGTTCTCCCCCCAATAAAACCAAACCAGATGCAAAATCAGGTTGGTAAAAATACCTGCGAGCGCATCATCGAGCATCACCCCCATACCGCCTTTTAAATTCTTATCCAAATAAGAGATGGGATAGGGCTTTACGATGTCAAAGAAGCGAAATAACGCAAAGGCAGCGACATAATAAAAAAGCTCCCCAGGAAGTAAAGCCATACTCACCGCATAACCCAGGATTTCGTCCCAAACGATTTCTTTAGGGTCCTCATTGGCGCCAAACTGATAGGCATAATCAATGGCGTAAATGCCGAATATGATTAAGAGAAATGTAAACCCCAGATAAAATATATCGGAGCCCTGGCTAAGGGCCCATACTAAGGGTATGCCCCAAAGACTGCCCCATGTGCCTGGAGCCTGGGGGATTTTGCCCAAGCCGGTTCCTGTCAAAATGAAGCGTAGTACAGCCGTCATAAACAAGAAGTTACGATAAACTTACGGTTTTGAGCAAATCTTTTTCTCCATGGGGTCCTGCAATATTTTAACGCCCGTAACTTAGGCTAGAAAGAAAGCCACCGCGGTAGGCATGAACTATACAGGCCATTTTCTGCGTCCCAAACTTAGACTTTACAAGATTTTACTGCCTTCTTTGCTATAATGAAGGCATGGAAAAGGTAGCTATATTTTATGATGGAGCTTGTCACCTCTGCTCCAAAGAAGTGGCCCACTACCGCAAAGAAGACAAAGACAAGCGCTTGCGACTTGTGGATATTTCACAACCAGATTTTGATGCTGCAAGTGAAGGTTTGGATCCGAAAGCGGTGAACAAATATTTTCATGTGAAAAATAAAAACGGCGAGATTCTAACTGGGGTTGGTGCCTTTGCCACCATTTGGGAGGAGCTGAATATCTTTCGCCCCTTGGCGTGGATGGCAAAAAATCCCGTTACCCGTTTTTTTATGGACGCAGGTTATAAGGTTTTTGCGGAGATTCGACCTTTTCTACCAAAAAAGAAGGATTGCGACTCTGGAAATTGCCAGATCTAGCACCCTACCACTTCATACGATGATCCACAGAATACTTGCCAGCACCTTTGCCCATCAAAATTAGAAATAATAGAATGTACAAAAATGGAGCTTGCGAAAGTAGCGCGCCAATACCATCAATTTCTCCGGCATGTGCCGTAAACAAGGCCACCACCATAATTATGCTCAATACCACTGAGCTCATACGAGTTAAAAAACCTATAAGAATGAAGATTCCTAATAACAGCTCCAAGCTTGCCACCATGGGAGCCTGCAAACCCGCAAAAGGAATTCCCAAGGATTCAAAAAACCCCGTAACCTGATCCAATCGTCCAAACTTTCCCCATCCAGCCTTAATAAATACCACGGCCAAAGCAATTCTTGCCAACAGTATGGAGGGCTCACTCCAGCAACCTAAATAACAGTTCATCTTTGCCAACAAGTTTTTCATTTGTCCTCCTAAAAGAAAATTCGTATCTCCATTGCATTAGATCAATGTTTCGTTTTGAGACAACGATAGATTGTAAATTTCTTGATCAATAGTACCTCCTTTATCCATTATTTCTTCTTCATCTCCAATACCTAGACTTAGGTAGGTATGATTCTTGAAGTCTTATGTTGCATGACCCAAGTGAATTACATCCTCTACTATGAAAGCTTTCATTCTAAAGAAAAAGTTCGCCAAACCTTCCATCGGCAATTTATGGATTCCTTAATCTATGAAATACGGGAGGTAGATCGATTGCTATCCGGCTTGGTCAGTGGCTACTTTCACTTTGTTATTTTGGCATTGGATAAATATGAAGAACACCATGCAAAATTCATTGAGAGCATCATCCCCCATCAAAGCGACATACCACTCATTGTAATTGCCAATGAATACAAATCCGACACAGCGCTTATCGATGCCTCGCCTTTTGAAGAACAAAAAATCTACTACTTAAAAACCGAGGAATTGCAAGATCTACCAGGAATTAGCTTGCGGATATTGCGCGATCACGGCTACTTCAAAAGAAAGTTTGAGCGAAAACCCTCCAACTTAAGCGTAGAAATAGGCTTTGAAGAAAATTACAAAAGCCCTGTGCAAGTAAAAAACATTTCCACCGGCGGCATACAGTTTCATTCCCGTATTGATTTAACAAAAAAAGACTGCCCCTATCTATATCACTCCACTTTTACTGGTAAGAAATTGCATATTCCCATCGAAATCATTTGGAAGAAAAAAGCGGGTGATGGTCGCTGGATATATGGCGCCAAATATCTCAATCATCAATCCGACGTCGCATAGGTCAGCCACGCTTTCGCTTCCAGTGGTGAAATGCTATAATCCAGCTGCAAATATTTTAATGCCTCAAACAAATGTCTTTGGCTTGCGTAATGTCTGCGAGACTTTTCCTTCATTTTGGTAAAAGAGGCTTTCTCAATTCTTTCCATCATCAAAAATAGCTTGCGTATCCAACTTGCTTCCGCATTAAAAACAAAGAGTTCGTTTTTAAAAAAATCGGAATGATGACAGTCTTTAAAATCCTTCATTATGGAGGAAAATCTGCGCTCCTCCCCCACAGCCTTTAAATAAGCATAAGAAATAAAAGCCATTAATTCGGCAGGCTCTGCCTCAGGCAAAATCACGCGCGGTTTTTGCTTCAAATAGTAATGAAACAAATCCAATTGCTCGGGCATTTCCCAGAGTTTCGCCAAATTAGGCATTACCACTTGCAAAACCCCTAAATCATAAGCTTCGGTTAAGGCTTCAAATGCTTGCGGCAGCTTTAAGATTTTTAAAAAGTCTTCACGAATTCTAGGTAGCGCAGCATTTTGCAATTCCCTAGCATTGCGTTGAATGCTAGCTCGAAGATTCTCCTCCATTTGAAATTTCAACTTATGCGAGAGGCGAATGGCTCGCAAAATCCGAATGGGATCTTCTATGAAACGCTCATCAGGATCACCAATCATACGTATCAAACGCGCATCAATATCCTTTAAACCATCAACATAATCAATCACATCATCATTCACGCAATCGTAATAGATGGCATTCACTGTAAAATCTCGGCGATTGGCATCTTCTTCGGGACTACCAAAAAAATTATCCAATGAGCGTACATCCTCGTCTTCCACTTCCTCTTTTGTGGGGCTACGACGAAAAGTCGCCACTTCAAAAACTTTTTTATAGCGGTAGACCAATACCAGACGAAAACGTTTTCCAATGATATAGGCATTGCGGATGCTTTTTTTTACATCAACTGGTAAAGCATCCGTAGCAATATCAAAGTCTTTCGGGGGGTGGTCCACCAATAGATCGCGCACACAGCCACCGACCAAATAAGCAGTATGCCCGGCTTTCTGCAAATCCCTTACGATTTTAAAGGCATCTTTGTCGACCCAGTCGCGATGGAGTTTTCTTTTTTGCTTTACGGTCATGGGTATCGCATAATAGCCACGAAATGAGCTTTATACAAAACTTTAATTACCGAATCTTTGGCAAACAGGGAGCCCCCAGGTTGGTTTTTTTGCATGGGCTCATGGGTTACGGGCAAAATTGGCGATCCATTGCTCGGCATTTTGAAAAAGATTATCAAGTACTTACCTACGATCAAAGGGGTCATGGCAAATCCTTTCACCCAGACTCTGGTTATCGCCCTGAAGATTATGCCGAAGATTTGCGCAATATTACCGAGGAACTAAATTGGCAGGATTTCATCCTAATTGGCCACTCCATGGGGGGGCGAAATGCCATAGAATTTGCGCACCTATACCCTGAAAAGCTTCGGGCTCTAGTGGTGGTGGACATCGGCCCGGATTACAATCCTGCTGCTATAGCCAAAATTGAACGCATTTTTCAAATCGCTGCGGCGCCTTTTTCCAGCCGAGAAGAGGCCAAAGAATTATTTTTTGAGCATTTTACAGAGAATCTTGCCAATTACTTGTACGCCAATTTGGAAAAAAAAGACGACTTGTGGAATTGGCGCTTTTCCAAACACGGTGTATTGGAGTCTTTGTATCAAGGACGCGAAAAAAACCGTTGGCAGGAATGGCAAAGCATAAAAATGCCAACACTCGTCATCCGCGGCGCCCTTTCAGAAGATCTTACACAAAAAGTTTATGAAAAGATGTTAGAAAGCAACCCCCACGCGCAAGGCTCCATCATTGAAGGCTCTGGGCATTGGGTGCATTTTGAAAAGCGTGAGGCTTTTTTGGCTGCCCTGGAAAGTTTTTTAAAGAGTCTAAAGGCTTGATATCTTTAGTAAAGCATGTCAGAAATGGCTATGCTCTTTAAAGAAACTCAGCTGCACGAAAGCCTACTTCAAAATCTAGATAAAATCGGCTTTCAAGAATGCACCGCCATCCAAGAAAAATCCATACCCGCACTCATCGAAGGCAAAGACTTATCCGGTCTTGCACAAACAGGCACAGGCAAAACTGCGGCTTTTTTACTCCCGCTCATGCATCGTTTTCTTCGTGCAAAGGAAGAGAAAAAAAATCCCAGCGATGAACCTAGCGACCAAAAGACTTTCGACTACTTTACCAAATACCAAGATCGTGAATTTGCTTTGGTGTTAGTGCCAACCAGAGAGCTGGCAGAACAAGTTCTCAAGGCCTTTGAGGATTTTTCACAAGGACTAGATCTTAAAGCCTGCGCCACTTACGGCGGCATGGACATCGAGGCGCAAAAGCAAAAACTAAAAGCAGGAGTAGATTTTCTCATTGCCACACCTGGGCGCTTGATAGATTTGTACAAATCGCACCATGTGGATTTGAAGCAGGTCCGAGCCATTGTTTTTGATGAAGCTGATCGTATGTTTGATATGGGCTTTAAAGATGAGATGGTTTATCTACTGCAACGAATTCCCAAAAACCGTCAGTTTTTAATGTTTTCGGCAACCTTGAATTTTGACGTACTAACGGTGGCTTATCAATTTGAAGCCAACCCAATTGAAGTACAAATCGACCGTGATCAACCTACCGCTGAAAATGTCGATCATTATGTTTTTCATATTTCGCAAAAGGACAAGGCTTCCTACCTACTATCCTTACTAAAAAAAGAAAAACCACGGCAAACCATTGTCTTCTCAAATTTTCGTCATCAAATCGACAAAATCGTGCACTTTCTTAACAAAAATGGCTATCCCGCTATGGGAATCTCTTCTTTGCTGAATCAAAATCAACGCAACCGTGTATTGGAGCAATTCAAAGCAGAGAATCAAAGTAATATCATGGTGGCTACTGATGTCGCGGCACGTGGACTAGATATTAAGGGCGTGGATTTGGTGATCAACTTTGAGCTTCCCGATGATGCTGAAAACTATGTTCACCGCATTGGACGTACTGGCCGCGCCGGGGATATAGGCAAGGCCTACTCTCTAGCCTGTGATTTGGATGTGGACTCTCTTCAAAGAATTGAAAAGTACTTAAAAGAAAAAGTTGAGATTGGCTGGCTAGATGATGAAGAAATTGTGAAAGAATACAAATCTTTCCCTAGCGTACAGCGTTCTTCCGGCAAACAGCAAAACCGAAATAAGAGTCGAAACAAATCCGGCGCAAAAAATTCCGGCAAAAGATCCAACGCCTCCAGCTCCTCCCGACGTAGCGAGCAAAAGCCCTATAAAAAGAAAAGCACGAAAAAGCATAGCTCTTCAAAAAGAAGAAATGGACCTAGCAAAAAAAGCTCCCATAGCCGCAAAAAAACCACAAGAAGTCAGGGCACGCAGAATGTGGCTAGACAACAAACACCTGCCGCCAAAAAATCAGGTGGCTTGCTAAAGAAAATCGGCAGAGCCTTAGGTTTATCACGTTAATTTATTTAAATAGTCTTTCGATAAATTGACCAACACTATCACCCGCGCCATATACTAGATAGAACCATACAGTATTCGATTCAAATGGTGCGTCGTTTATAAAGTTGGTTTTTGATTTTGGTAGCTCTCCACTGGATTGACTATAGGCAAACATAACTTTCATAGAAGAGGAGATCGGAACATACAGACCTACATACGTGGATAGAACCTGCATATCATATTTAAGCTCCTCACTATTGTCCCCCACCCAATAATGCTTGCCATTCATAAAATAATAGTTAGCACCAATTAGTAGGCGGTAAATGTTTAAATTCAAGCCAAGACCCGGCCCATACATTTCCACATACTCCTTACCCGCCCCCGAATTGGCATTGTTGGAGGCATCCAAATAACGAAAACTAAGCCCGGTATTTAAGGCAAAGATATCATTTTGCCAAATTGGAGCATATAGATTGGTATCGATGGCAAAGCCAGAATATATAGCTTCCGTATTGGGCGATGTGATGGTGAAGTCATTGATTCCTAAGCCACCACTGACGGCCACACCAAAATTGGATATTTGGGAAGAGAACGTATCATCCGTGGACTGAGCCTTTGCCCAACCACCAACGAATAAGAACGTAACGACGAGCCAGTACTTCATAGATTGTCTTCCGGTATCACCAACATGGCGTTAATATTGCTACTAAAAATATCTCGTATAAATGGATCGCTTCCTGCTCTTAATCCGCTAGTGCTAATTTTTTCTATTGTATCTGTTGCCGATGATGCTACCAATAAGTCTCCATCGGGATGCACGGCCAATGCCGCTGGATTGTTGATGATGCTTGTATCGGAGGACCAGATCACCGAGGGGTTGGAGCCATCTGCATCTGCCGAATATATCTGATCGTTACCCAAAGTTGCCACATACAAATTGCCATTGGGGTGTTCCACCAAAGCACTAGGACTATTGCCAAACACTACCGAAGAAATGCAGCTACCACTACTTCCTGATATATCGTAAGTAATAATTCGGCCACCGCCGCCCGTTTGCGCCACGACCAAGTGTCCTGCCGAATTCACAATCAAGTGACGAGGACTATTTATCGTGCATCCTCCAACGGTCGTATCAATATATACCGAACTATCGCGGTTACCATTCGCGTCTATTTTTTCTATACGATTGGACTCCAGCACATATATATTCCCAGCCGCGTCTTTGGCCAATCCCTGAATGTTTCCTGACAGTTGCGCAGAGGCATAATAAATTTCGGAAGACCCATTATAATAAAGGCGCTCCACTCGATCTTCCCCGTCAAGAGATACCAAGATGGAGTTTTGATCCAAAATCACCATTCCCCTAGGATAGGAATCAATGCTTTCTCTGTAATCCTTAATAAATTCTTGCAAACTACCATTGGGGCTATAACGAGTGATACCGAGATTGTTGGCATCGTTACTGGCAATGAGTATGCTAGCTCCTGCTCGCATAGGACTTTCTAACAATCCCCCCTCTTGCTTGTTACAACCTAACAGCAAGATAACAGGGATTAAATATAAAAAATCACTCCATCGAATTCGCAGCAATGTTCCTCCGTAAGCATTCAACGATCCATTAATAATTTCGGCTTATTATGAGAAAACCTTAATAACTTGCAGGACGATGGTCGGCAGTCAGCATGCTAGAATGGCAAAACTAGACTCTAAAGATCTTTTGTATTGGAAGGCGTAGGTTTTTTATTCTCGGAATGAAAGCTTACCGAGCGCAAAACCTTCTCGCACTGGAATAAAGTCTTGCTAAAAAGCTTTCTGTCATCGGCACAAGTAAAAATAATGGCATTGTCGTTATACCACACAACATACTGCCGCATTTGCACTTGATTATTAATATTGTAAGCTTCAATCCGAATTGCCGCTTGCTCCTTTAACTTTGTAGTTTCAAATTTTAAAACTTCTATTCCTAACTTTGGGTATTGTTTGAGCCAGTGGTTGGTATAAGACTGCAATGTCACATTTTTCTCTTCACTACGAGTCGACACGGGGTCCACTCGTACACTTAATTGCACTTTTGATCCCTCTAAGTGCTGCAATGGTCGTAAAATGGCAATGTGGAAAGGATCTTTCGCATCTGGTATATAGCGAAACCAGTTCTGATCGTTTTTCAATAGATCAAATCCCCAATTGGTAGATAAATAGGAACTATTTGTGACCACCGCCGAAGAGGAAGTAGAAGGGTAAGGAGCCGCAAATAATAAAGTTACCAACAAGGCTATCAATTTTTTTCTACCTCCGCTTTGGGTTTGCATGCTTCAGAAGGAAAATAGGTCGATTGCCAAAGACGAACTTTATCCTTTCTATTACTAACAAAGTACCACGACTTACCATCAGGATGAAAATGCGGCTGCTGATCTAGACTTTTAGAAAATGTGACTTGCATCAAACAAGCGTCCTTTAGGCGCATTGCAAAAATATTCTGATGCTCATCTTTTTTCGCTGAAAATAGAATCCACTGGGAATTTGGATGAAATGCCACGGAATCCACTCGATGAAAACCATCTAGGGGCAAAAGCCGTTCTGCCGTTTTGGGGTAGTTTTCACGCAATACAAATTGCAACTTTCCGTTCCTGTCACTTAACCACAACAAGATATTCCCATCCGGTGAAAAGCGAGGTAATTTTTCATTCGAATTTAAGCTAATATAGTTTCGTGGTTTTTTCTGCTTTTCAGCCAAGCGAATTTTATAAAAAGCGGCGCCCTTTTCGGTAAAAATGATTTCACCGCGTGTAGGGTGCACGTCCACATAACCATCAAAACCTTGGTGCTTGGTTAGTCGACGAATATTGGACCCATTCATATTGCTTATATAAATCTCGGTATTGCGCTCTTCATGATTCACCGTCTCGGGGTTTAGATACATTTGCAGCAGTATGGGATTCTCTTTTTCTTCATCTGTGGTGGAGGTATAAATGATTTCTTGCTCCCCTGGCATAAACGCTACTTCGTAGATCTCTCCTACTTGGTGCGTGATTTGACGTACGCGCTGACTCTCTAAATTGCGTAAAAATATTTGCGGACTACGCCCCAGAATCTCGGCAACATATAAAAGGGACTTGCCATCACTAGAAAAATAATAGGAACGTAAGTTTTCTAAATCCAAAGCGGGCTTTGGATCGATAAAATCTTTTGGTCTTTCTAGCTTCGAAGAGGAAACACAGGCCACAAAAGAAAAAATAAGCATGAGTATTTTAAAGATTCTTATCGGCATATTTTTTCACCTTTGTGGTTAAGGAAAAGGGGCTTGTTTTTGTTATGTGTTTTTCATCAAACCATTCTAACTGTTTTTTATCACGAATTGAAGAGGCTTTTTGTTTATTAATTTTTCCAATGTATATTTCGTGGTGAGTAATTGCATGCTTGAAAATATAAGCATCCGGCTTCTTATCCAATTGCTTTGCTCTAACAGGGAATAGATATTCACCTTTCAAAAATGGACAGGCATGCGTCTTGGATAAAGCTAGACCTTTGGTGGATTCAATATACTGGAACTCCAAATACCAAATTTCTTTTTTCCTTTTTGGTTTTGCCATGGGTAGCTGCTCGATCTTCTTATGCTTCTTTGCTTTACAACCAGAGGCAACAGGACATAGCAAACAAGCTGGCGAAGAACTTGTACAAACAGTAGCCCCCATTTCCATCAAGGCTTGATTCACAGTAGCAGATTCTTGATTTTCTACCCAAGCATCCGCTCGCTTTTGCAGCTCTCTTCTTGCTTGCGGCTTCCACCACTCGATCGACAAACCATAGTATCTCGTTAAAAAACGAATCACATTTCCGTCCAAAACCGCACAGTTTTGTCCAAAGGCAAAAGAGGCTACGGCTCTAGCTGTATAAGGGCCAAAGCTAGGGATCTTTAATAGTTCTTCATAGCTTTGCGGAAAGCCTTTGTTTTTTAAATGCTTCGCTGCTTTATGTAGATTTTTGGCACGGGAATAATAACCCAGTCCAGCCCAAGCCTCCAGAACCTCTTTTTCCTCGGCATCGGCTAAGGCCTGAATGTTGGGAAATCTTTTTAAAAAGTTTTTGTAATAAGGAATTACCGCCACTGCTCTTGTTTGCTGCAACATCACTTCGGAGATCCAAATACGATAGGGATTTTTGGTTTTGCGCCATGGAAGATCTCTATAGTTATCGTTGTACCAAATAAGCAAATCGTTGGCAGGAGTCATAAACACAATCTGCAACAAATTTTACTTTCTAGCAAGTTCTTGTGAAGCCTAGAATGCCGTGTAGACTTTGTATGGCCTCTTTTGCTTGTAGTAAAAAGCTGGGATCGCGCAAGTCTTCAAGATTCAGCTCATCTCGGTAATACTCATTTACCCAACGGCACAAGTCATTATAAAGATTGTCATTGATCCAACACTTAGGATTGACAGCTGCAATTTCCTCATCCGTTAGTGCCACACGCAAACGCAAACAAGCTGGGCCCCCACCGTTTTTCATGCTTTGCAATAGATCAAAGTAATGCGCTTCTTCGATAGGATTATTGGGGTCCGCAATCATTTTGTCGATAAAGGCCTTCACACTAGCTTCTTGCTGACAATGTTCCGGTGCAATCAATACCATTTTACCTGGCTCAGGCTCTACAATTTGCGAATTGAATAAATAGGTTTGTACGGCAGCCTCAACGCTCACATCATCTAGGCTTACTCGAATCCCTATCAAATCTCCTTGCATTCGCTGCTGCAATTCATCAAGAGTCGCTTTGGTATTTAAAAAAGCGGTTTCATGATAGAGCAGTACATTTTTATAACCCACACTAATCACATCATTATGAAAAACCCCTGCATCAATCACTGCCGGATTTTGTTGGGCAAAAAAACAAAGCTCCTCTTTAATATTATTACGTCTAGCTACGGCTTTTGAAGCCTCCAAGGTTTGCCTTGCGGGAAAGCGCTCTGGCTGAATGGCTTGACGATTCATTGCCTCACGGCCGTAAACAAAAAAGTGCAAAGCCTGATTTGTTTTCGTGCTTTCAAAACGAGTGTGGTTGGCCGCTCCTTCATCGCTAAAGGCATCTCCCAATTCCAAACAGGAATGAACACGAAAGAAATCCTCATGGCAGAAAATCTGCTGCAAGGATTGGTAGGTATTTTGCGGTTCAATGGCACGGTGAGCTTTGGAACGCAAATTTGCCACAGTAAAATGACATTTACCATCTTTGGTATCGCTACTGGGAGCTACGGTGGCGGCATTGGCCGTCCACATAAACGAAGATGACGAGCAGATACTTAAAAGCGTTGGATCTTCTTGGTAGGCTTGCTGCAATACTTCTGCATCCGTACCGGAAAAGCCTAGATTTCTTAAAGCCAAAAGATCAGGTCGAACTTGCGGCGGAATCACTCCTTGCAGGATTCCCATATCGGCCAATGTCTTCGCCTTTTTTAAGCCTTGCAAGGCGGCTTGCTTGGGAGAAGAGATATCTTTTGCAAACTGCAGCGAAGCCACGTTGCCATAAGATAGTCCGCTATAATTGTGGGAAGGTCCTACAATGCCATCAAAGTTTGTCTCACGCATGATTGATCCTCATATCAAAATTTTTTCCGCTTCCTGGGCCAAATTCTCTATTTTATCCAAAGCGCCTTGCGCTAGATCCGGACGCCCCCCACCTTTGCCGCCCATAACCGCTGTAAGCGATTTCAACACATCTCCGGCTTTTAAACTTTTACTTAAATCTTTTGAAACCGCCACCAATAGAGGATAATTGGATTCTGACTCCCCACTTAATATGACAACGGCTGGTTGCTGGCAATGATCCAAAAACCTTTGCGCCATCTCAGCCATCAGCTTACGGTCTTCGATATCCATGTGAAAACATATGACCTTCTTACCACCAATTTCAGGACTAGAACTCACTATTTGCGCATAATCCACTTGCTCCATTTGCAAGGCTTTCACCTTCTTTGTTTGGGCTTTCAGGCTTTCTCGTAGTTGCTCGACTGCATCCACCGCCTGCTGATTAGCACCTGAAGATTCTAAGTAATTTTCCCAAGACTCTTTGATGCCCAAAGTTTTTCGCAATTCACGATTTCCGCTTTCCGCTTTCAGCAAATAATCCAATGCTTTATCACCCGTTATGGCTTCCATTCTACGTACTCCGGCACTTACCCCGGCTTCGCTCATAATTTTCAAGATTCGTATATCCGAGGTGGACGCCACATGTGTGCCGCCACAAAGCTCTGTTGAAAAATCGCCCATTTGAATGACTCTTACTTGATCTCCGTATTTCTCTCCAAAAAGTGCCATGGCCCCTGATTGCATGGCCTGATCATAGGTCATTTCTTTCGCCTCTACCTTACGCCCCAACGAGATTTCCTTATTCACGAGCATCTCTACGCGCTGAATTTCAGCATCGCTCATGGCATGATTGTGGGTGAAATCAAATCGCAAACGCTGCGAATCTACAAGGGAGCCTGCCTGCGTAACATGATCCCCAAGCACTTCTCGCAATGCTGCATGCAAAAGGTGAGTGGCGGAGTGATTGCTTGCAGTGGCTCGTCTTTCTGAAGCTTGCACCAACATTCGCACCTCGGCCCCAGTACGGAGCACGCCTTGCTCCACATGCACGACAAGAAAATGTGTATCTTCAACCTTGATACAATCCGAAACGATAGCAGAAAAGCCTTCTCCTTCCATAGTTCCCACGTCACCAACTTGTCCACCGCTTTCCGCATAAAAGCAGGTCTCATCGGCCAACAGATAGATCTTCTGACCCTCTTGTGCTTCCGATATTTCTTGTTTGCCATCAGATAGAGCCAAGACCTTCGAGGTATTGGCAGTATTTTCATAACCTACAAATTTAGTAGCTCCGTATTTTTGCGCCATTTTTAATAGGTGCGCTTGGTCGGAGTCCATTGTAGCTCCCTTCCAAGTCTTTCGCGCTCTCTCCTTTGCCGCCTGCATTTGCTTTTCAAAGCCGCTTTCATCGACTTGAAAACCTTTCTCTCTGGCAATTAGCTGTGTTAGATCTAATGGAAAACCATAGGTATCGTAGAGCTTAAAAACAACCTCTCCGCTTAAAACCTTGGCCTTCGCCTTCGCCATTTCTTCCATCAAAAGTTGCGTGCCCTGATCCAGGGTTTTTAGAAAGCGCTCTTCCTCGCCTTCAATTGTATGCAATATCACCTCTTGTTTTTGCTTCAACTCGGGGTAAGCCTCCGACATTTTATCAATCACGGCCTGACACAACCTTGGCAGCAAACTCTCATTGGAGATTTGCCGCGCAAAACGAATGGCGCGGCGAATGATCCGTCTCAATACATAGCCTCTGCCATCATTGGAGGGCAATACTCCATCGGCAATTAAAAAACTCACACAGCGCGAATGATCTGCCAGTACTCGCATGGCAACCAAAGCTTCTGCCTCCGCTTTTTTACCTGTCCACTTTTCCAGTTGCTCAATATAATCAAAAAATAAATCCGAATTGTAATTGTTATGCTCACCTTGCAAAACAGCAGCGAGTCTTTCCAGTCCCATACCGGTATCCACAGAGGGTTTTGGTAGGGGGCTCAATTGACCTTTAGGTTCTTCATAAAATTGCATAAAGACCAAGTTCCATATTTCCACAAAGCGATCCTCTTCGCCGCCTTTTTCAAATTCTTCCTTCGAGCTCACCTTGCCCTTTTCTGGGTAGTGATCATAAAAAATTTCCGAACATGGTCCACAGGGCCCCGTATCACCCATACGCCAAAAGTTGTCCTTTTCTCCAAACCGAAAGATTCTATCTTTGGGCACTCCCTCTTGCTGATGCCACAAGTCAGCTGCCTCATCATCCTCTTCAAAAACAGTAACATACAAACGATCCTTAGGAATTTGGCACTCGTTGGTCAAAAAATCCCAAGCATAACGAATGGCATCTTTTTTAAAGTAATCTCCAAACGAAAAGTTTCCGAGCATTTCGAAAAAAGTATGATGTCTAGCCGTATAACCTACATTTTCTAGATCATTATGCTTACCACCAGCTCGTACGCATTTTTGTGAACTAGCCGCCCGCTGATAATCCCGCTTGTCCACTCCAAGAAAAACATTTTTGAACTGAAACATACCGGCATTGGTAAATATTAAGGTAGAATCCCCACTGGGAATTAAAGAAGAGCTCGGCACACGCGTATGCCCGTGTTTGGCAAAATAGTTTAGGAATTTTTCACGAATTTCATTCGACTTCATTTAGTACCGTCCTGATCGTGGGTTCATCGTAGGTGCGATTGCGCAAATATTGAAGTATTTTTTTCTTCTGTTCAAAATCATAGGGGGGTGAAAAATGAAATTTTTTCTGCACCAAGCCCTGAGCCTTCTGAATTTCCAAGTCCTCATCGCGCTGGATATGGGGCAACTTTTTACTAGTTAAATAATTGGCAATATAGCGGTAGGACTTGCCTTTGGCGTGTAGCTCACGGGCCACTCGAGTGGCCAGCTCCTCGGGCGGCAAAAGCCAGCGCCGCTGGATAGCTTCCTCCATCGCTGCATCGATCTCCTCAGCGCTGTAGTCTTTTTGTTGCAGGCGCTGCCGCAGCTCGTATTCCGAATAATCCCGTCTTGCCAAAAAGCGTGCGACAACATCAATGGCGGCTGTGTTTTTTTGCATGCCTACTACTTAACTTGAAATGCCCTTCTAGGCCAGATGAATCTTAGGCTTTCTTCTTTTTCTTGGCCTTGCCTTTAAGCCCTAAAAAGGAGGATCTGTTGCGAACCACGGTTTCCAACTGCAGCTCATTTTTCGGGTGCTTCATGGTGGTTTCGGTATCGGCATTTAAATGGAAGTCATCATCCGGATGATCACTACGAGAGATGCTAAATATCCCCTGCATCTTAAGATCAAAATCACTAGTGGTGGAAGCTGCCTTTCTCGCCTCATCACGCGTTACTAGATCGCGGCGCAAAAGGCTCATCAAACATTGCTCAAAAGACTGCATTCCATAAGTTAAATGCCCCTCCTCCAAGACCTCTTTGATGTCCAATAACTTTTGTAGATCCAAAATGGCTTCGGTTACTCTTGGGCTATTTACTAGCACCTCCGCTGCCGGCACAAAACCTTGCTCATCTTTTCTTTTTAATAAGCGCTGGGAGATCACCGCCTTCAAACTTGCCGCTAGCTGAAGTTGGATTTGTTGTTGTTGGTGGGGCTCAAAATAGCTCAAAATCCTCAAGATGGAATCGCGCGTGTCCGTTGTGTGCAATGTGGAAATCACCAAATGCCCCGTTTCCGCCGCCATAAGGGCCGTTTTCACTGTTTCCTGGTCTCGCAGCTCTCCGATCAAAATCACATCGGGATCCTGGCGCAAACTAGCACGCAAAGCCTCACTAAAATTGATCGTATCCACACCCACTTCTCGCTGGGTAATAATCGACTTATCATCAGGTATTAGATATTCGATGGGATCTTCTATGGTGATGATATGTTTATAATACTTGTGATTGATGCTATCCACAAATGCGGCCAAAGAGGTGGATTTACCCGAGCCGGTTTCTCCGGTAAACAATATCAAGCCTCGATCCAAATCCGTGAGTTTTTCTATTACCGATGGTAACTGCAATGACTTTAGGGCAGGAATTTTAAACGGGATATTACGAATCACTACCGCGTAGGTTCCACGCTGCTGAAATATATTTGCACGAAATCGTCCTACCTTATCGATACTGTAGGCGATATCCACTTCTTTATTATCAATTAATTTTTTTTTCGAGCGCTCATCCAGTAACTGGGAACATATCGACTTCAACTCACTTCGCCCCAAAGCTTGAGCCTTTGCATGCAAGGGAATGAGTTTGCCATTTACCCTTAGCATTGGCGGACTGCCGTATTTCAAATGTACATCACTAGCTTTTTGCCTAACAGCCTCATGAAGGATGCTTCGAATATCCATACTCTTAGTATAGTTTTAGCCGCTTTAGAAAACTAGGGATTTAGTTTCTACTTCCTATTCCTGGTTGATTGTCATAAGATGAAAGCGTAGCCACATCAGGAGCTTATGACTTATCTCTACGTTTTTATTGGCGGTGGACTCGGAGCATGCTTGCGCTATGCCATTGGTCTAGTCTACCCACAGCATTTAATCTGGGGTTTACCGACAAAAACCTGGATTGCCAATGTCCTAGGAAGTCTTCTGGTTGCCATTGCTTTTTCGGTGCAAAAAAACCTGCCACAACAAAGTCTGGTAGAGGCTATGGTAGTTATAGGCTTTTGCGGCGGTCTTACTACATTTTCCACTTATATTTTGGAAGCCTATCATTTTATTCTTCACAAAAACTATGGATCTCTCGCTTTTTTCATTTTCGCTCATCATCTACTTGCTATCATAGTTTTTATCATTTTTCTTCGCGCCACAGATACCATCTTGGGGGTCAAGACATGAGCGAGGATACCAAAGATTTAGAAAAGCGGATTCAAATTTTAGAGAAAGAACTAGAAGAAAAAAACTCATTGTTGCTAATCTACAAAGAAGAATTGCAAAGAATGAATGAACGCCTAGGTAAAATTTTAAGACAAGTCGACAACGATCTTGCCCTTGCCACTAGCCTACAATCTTTATTGGTTCCTACTGAAATCGGTGACATTAAGGGTTTTCATTTTAGTAGTAAATTTGAAACAGGCGGCGGGCAAGGTGGTGACTATTTTGAAATTGTACAACATGAAGATAAATACAAGTTTGCTGTAATTATGTCTTCTAGTTCAGCGTACTCCCTCAGTGCTTTATTTATGTCGGTGCTATTAAAGCTCACCCACCAGCTAGCAAAAAAAGAAGGATTGAACCCACAAGAATTTTGTTTAAAAGTGCAGGAGCAGATGCAAGCCCATATGAAAAATGAAGATGCTTTCAGTTTGGTCTATGCAGAATTTGATCGCAAAAAAAATCGTGTTACCTACTCGGGTTGCGGAGAGATCTGCGCCCTACGCTGGAATTCCAAGTCCAATGAAGTGGATACCTTGCAATTGGAATCGCAAAAGTTGCAACCAACACAAAGTTTGGAATTGCCATTAAATTCTTTTCGTTACCAAGTGGGCGATCGTATCTTATTTTCTTCGCCCGGTTTTGTTGGACAAAAAAATACCAAAGACCATGTATATGGCAGTGAATCCATCGTGCGCCTTTTAAAGAATCAACGCTTTCAAGATGTACATGATTTAAGAAACGAGCTCTGGTTGGATTGGCAAAAATTTGGCCAAGACTGCGATAGCAAAAAAGACCGCAGTCTATTGGTGATCGATGTTGCATCGAACCTGGCCAAACTATCCTTGACCTAATCTGCGCGCTGCCTTGCTGCATCATTTTGATGCATGTCTTGAAAGCGCATCGGCAGAGCAATTGTTTCCTTTCATTCACCTTGAAATTCCGCTAACATATCCTCACTTATATGCTTAACGATCAAACATGGGAGTTATAATGACGGAAGTTTATGACGGCGCCGTAGATAAAGGACTAGAGGGTGTAATTGCATGCAGCACAGGGATCTCCTCCATAGTCGATGCTACACTTTGTTACCGAGGCTATACCATTGAAGACCTCGCGGAACACTCCAGCTTTGAAGAAACCGTTTTTTTACTTTGGAACGACCGCCTACCAACCAAAACGGAGCTAGAAAGTTTTCAGCAAGAACTTCGCTCGCAAATGTCGCTCCCAAAAGAACTTTTGAACTTTCTAAAAGCTTTGCCCACCAAAGATGTTCATCCCATGGCTTGGCTTCGCAGTGCTACTTCTGCCCTAGCACATTTTGACCCCGAAGCACAGGCTAGCGAACCCGAGGCGATTCAACGTGTTGCCACTCGCTTAACGGCAAAAATGGGAACCTTGGTTTGCGCTTTTGAAGCCTTTCGTAATGGCCGCGAGCCCATTGCGCCAAACCCAGAAAAATCCATAGCGTGGAATTTTATGCATATGCTTTCGGGCAAAGAGCCGGATCCCAACCACGTAAAAATCTTTGATACTTGCTTGATTCTACATGCCGATCACGAACTAAATTGTTCAGCCTTTTCTGCCCGAGTGACTGCCTCCTCATTGAGTGATGTTTACTCCACCATTGTTAGTGCCATTGGCACACTGAAGGGCCCTTTACATGGCGGTGCCAATGAACAGGTAATGCTCATGCTAAAAAACATTGGCTCTGTAGAAAAAGCCAAAGAATGGGTATCCAATGCACTGGCAAATAAAGAGAAGATCATGGGTTTTGGCCACCGTGTTTATAAAAATGGCGATCCGCGAGCCAAGATTCTAAGAGGTATGAGTAAAGAGATGACCGAGCGCTCACCGGAGCCGCACTGGTTTGAAATGTCCACCACCATCGATGATACGGTTCAAAAAGAAAAAGGCTTGTTGCCAAACGTGGATTTTTATTCCGCTACGGTTTACTACTCCATGGGAATTCCCATTGATATCTACACGCCCATTTTTGCTACCAGCCGGGTTAGTGGATGGTTGGCCCACGTTATGGAGCAGTGGAAAAATAACCGCATCTATCGTCCTCGCGGCAAATGGGTAGGCAAAGAGGGCCTTCGCTATACTGCAATAGAAAATCGTTAGATTTCGTCTCAATTCGAAGCAAAAGCCCCTTTTAAGGGGCTTTTTTTTATCTACAGCAAACTAGACTTGTTCTGCATGAAAATTCTAGAGATAATAGACAGTGACAGGGTATGCGGTATTACAGGAGGTAGCCTTCAATACCGTTGAACAAAAAGGACATATTAGAGTCCTATTATTGAATGCCAGTTATGAACCGCTCAAATTAGTTACCTGGAAGCGGGCTCTCATTCTTTACTTTCAAGAAAAAGTAGAAGTGGTCGATCAGTACGATCTTTTTGTACACTCTTCATTTAACCGCTTTCAAGTACCGTGTATCATTCGTTTAAAAAGCTACGTAAAACGACGTCACCGCCTGCAAGCAACTTTTAGTCGGCAAAATGTCTTTCGCCGAGATGAACATATTTGTCAGTATTGCTTTGATAAGTTTCCTGAAAAAGAGCTTACATTGGATCATGTGATTCCGGTTTCTCGCGGCGGTAAGAAGACTTGGGAGAATATTGTAACAGCTTGCCGCAAATGCAATCAAAAGAAAGCCAACAAAACACCAAAAGAGGCACGCATGGAACTACTGCGACCACCAAAAGTGCCGCATTGGCAGCCGGAAATTATCTATGAGCGTATGCGACTTAGCTACCCCGAGTCTTGGTCGCAATACATTAGTGCGGTTTCTTAGCAGCATCACAAACGTCCACCGGCAAATTTAAATAACATATCTCTGTTTTTATTTCGCTTAAATACTTGGCCGTAGTTTGCAGCTCTTCTGTCTCTGCATGAAAACGTCTTTGTGCCCATTGCTCTAGCTGATTATACAGCTTGGCAAATTCTTCGTAGTGCTCCTCCAAATGCCCCAAACGCAAAGCTTGCATTTCCCTACTTGTTGGAATTCCGTAACCTTCACGAAGCATATTCTCTGGTAGCGAGGATGTAAAAATATCCTGAAATCTATCAATTAAAGAGTCCAAGGCAGCACCATTTTTTGCATCTAAGTCCTCTTCTTCTTGCATCAACATAGCGATGATCTTTTTTCTTAATAGCAATAAATTTCGCTGCAATACGAATTCTTCGATTCGCGATATAGAAGCTAGTATTTTCGTTTTGTCTCTATAGCCCAGGCTCTTCCCATTGCTTAGGGCTCGGACGTATAAATCTTGCCTCTCTCTTCCTTGAAGGTCGCGCACAAATTGCATAAGCGAAATTTTGTTATCATAAGATCCTGCTTGATATAATAAATTCTCATAGGATTTTGATAAGCCTAAATATGCTGGAGCGTAGTAATAGCCATTTCTATAGGCTGCCTGCTTATTTGCAATCAAGTCCGGATCTATCAATTTGTATTTCGCTAACAGATCAAAAAGACCTAAAGGTGTTACGACATTCATTCGAGCAAACTCATTATTAAAGATGGCACGCTTAAGTAGATTCATGGATTCGGTGGCACAGTTGTTGGAAATAAAGTAGTACTTGCCGCGGTATTTCCAAAACTCCTCTGCCACAGCATAAAGAAACCTGCGCTTCTGTCTTTCCGAGAGATTTAATGGCAAACTAATCAATTCACGAAGCTCGCCGGCGGTGTATTCTTCACGAATCTTCGCAAAGTCGAAGACTATTAACTGCGAAGAGTATTTGCCTGTCATACCCTTGGCATAATCAATATTCAATTCATCCATATTCGCCCGGTAACTTACTACAATATGACTGGCATAATCATAGCGACAATGCGGCCCCATTTCTCGTCCTTTTTTGCAAATCACCAGACGAAACATGGCATGCCCCCATTTACTAATCATCTGCTTGCCCTTTCCCGCAAACAAATAATCGATCTGATAGACACGATCTGGATCAATATGAAGTTGATTCAACAATGATGCACTTGCATCCAGTTGTTGCTCTCTTTTTAGGGCAAAGGACAATATGGGTTTGCACGGGTATTCGCTATGGGGCTTTACTGCAAATATATGCGAAAAGTATTCATACAAGGTTGGCCGGCGGCACTTAAACTCAGGGTCCAACAAAAAGTACTCAAAATTTACAGCATAACCTTCCTTGGGGCTAGCAAACTCATAGGGGTTAGGACTACGTACTTGGTTTTGATTTAAATTTTGTACATAAGTGAATTGTCCTTTTTCGATCCAACCCAGATTATTTAATAGATAGGGACTATCTGAAACCGATTGATGAGATATTAAAAAGCTTTTGCAGGGCACGATATCTTCCTGGAAATCCATGCCTGGTAGTTTTAAAATCTCGTAGTCATGTACTAATTCCCTGCACCTTTGTTCCTCTAATAAATTGATACCTACCCGCTTGGCACTATAGTCGTAAAGATGGGCCAATTCGTGAACAATCAAAGACTCAACAAAAAGTCTTAAACTTTTATGTGAGCAATTCTTAGATATTTCCTGATTATAACCGGATTCAATTGCCTTTTGAATCTTATTATCTAGGTAGATTTTTTGAATACGATTGTGTTTTTGCAAAAAACCTTTGCGAACTTCCGCCCAACGCAAAGACCTGCCCTCTTGTCCGCATTGAAAGACTTCCTGCTCTGGCAGATCATTCAAATCCACAAAATGAATTTGAATTTCACGATGCAAGGTAGCTTTCAAATGATCCGGCAATTTTTCTTCTAAATCATGTAAAAAAGCTTTTACTTGCGGAGAGTTCACCTTCACAAGGAGACGAAACCCTCCAGCAAGTGTGTCATCTGCAAAACACAATAGGCTCGGAGCCAAAAACAAAAGTGCTATGACTCTAAATAACTTCAAGTCACACCCTAAGCTTAGTCTACACTTAAGATAATGATAGAGGCCAACTCCATATCGCTTTTGCCCAGCAATTCTTCTTCTTGGCTAAGAGCCTCTAGTACAGCGTCCAACGCTTGCGTCTTCTCACCATACGTAAGAAAATCATAGGCATCGGCCTTTACTGTCTTTAAAACTTCCTCTCTTCCATCTGTAGCCGCAATGGTGGTACCTGTTGTGCCAATAAATGGCGATGCTACCGTTATAACGACGGCATTGACTAAGGCATTGACGGTACCTATTAGTAATGTGGCTTGTGCCTGAGCACAAAATAAAGTGATCATGATTGCTATGATGGTCTTTTTCATCTTGCTTCCCCCCCTTAAGGCTCTTTTATCCGATTTTTTCTCCATGTCATATGCGGCATATTGCGATGAAAGCTTTTCTTAATATTCTATCTTGCCACTTGGAATCTCTTACACAAGAATGTTGCCTGTTTTTTACGCTTAGTCCTTACTATGCTTTTACATGGAAGCAAGTTAGACTAATGACATGTGGAAAGAGGTCATTGATTTTTGGTTTGTCGAAAGTGATCCGCAGAATTGGTTTCAGCAAAGTGATGCTTTTGACGAAAAAATTCGCCAGCGCTTTTCCCGCCTTCATGCACAAGCGGCGGCCTGCGAATTGGACAAGTGGCGCCAGCACCCAGAAGGACGACTGGCAGAGATCCTTCTTCTCGATCAATTTTCTCGAAACCTTTTTCGCGGCTCTGCAAAATCCTATGCATGGGATGCACTGGCTTTAGCCCTATCGCAAGAGGCTCTAAGACAAGAAGCCGACAAAGCTCTAGAGGCCAAACAAAAAGCCTTTCTGTACATGCCCTTTATGCATTCCGAATCCTTAATCATACAAAAACAAAGTTTGCAGCTTTATTCACAAAAAGGCTTAGAAGAAAACTTACCTTTTGCCGAATCCCATTATAAAATTATTGAAGAATTTGGACGCTACCCCCATCGCAATGAAGAACTGGAAAGAACCTCTACAGCGGCAGAGCTTTCCTTCTTAAAAAAACATGGCCGGGGGTTTTAATCCAATTTTATTATTTTTTGTAATTTTTTAGCCTTCCTCTACATGCAGTTGCTTTCGCAATAAAAATGCATTAGCTCTAGGCTCCCATATACGCAGGAGAGACTCGTGGTTCAGTGGCGTCAGTATACTTTTGAAAAACAAGAATACGATAACAGAATCGAAAGATTGCGTAAAAAAATGCAAGAACAAAACTTCGACCTCACTATCGTTACATCACCGGACAATCTTACGTATTTAACTGGCTTTCAAACTAGTGGTTATGACCAAGTACAAGCGCTTTTTGTCCCTCTTGATCAAGATCCCTATATGGTAACTCGCTTGCTAGAAGAGTCCAATGTTATTTCCCGCACCTATATTGAGAAAACACATCCTTTTATCGATACGGACTGTCCATTTGAAAAAATCAAAGAGGCCTTTCAAAAATTTAGCCCTCTTTGCAAAAATGTTGCCTATGAAAAAGAGTCCTTTTTTCTCAATCAAGAACGACACAAGAAACTTGCGGATGCCTTGGCGCCATTGTCATTAAAAGATTCTAGCGGCCTGGTAGAGTCGTTAAGAGCCGTAAAAACCAAAGCAGAATTAGAAGTCATGCAAATTGCCGCCAAGGTAACGGAGGCTGGCGTTCGCGCTGCCATTGAGGAAGTCGCAGTTGGTAAAAGTGAAAATGATGTGGCCGCGGCAGCCCACAATGCCATGTATAGAGCTGGCGGAGAATATCCCAGTGTGCCTCCGTATATCACCTCAGGACCAAGAACCATCATTGGTCATGCCACCTGGGAAGGCCGAAAGATAGAAGCCAATGAACCCGTTTTTATTGAGGTTGCTGGTTGCTATCGCCGCTACCACGCAGCCATGATGCGAACCGTTTTTACGGGCAAACAGCCGCCGCAGGAAATGCTCGAAGCAGCTAGAATCGTCAACGATGATATTGATAGCATTATGCAAGCCATGAAACCAGGCATTACCGCAGGCGAAGTGGACCGATTGGCTCGCGGCAAACAAGATTATAAAAAAATCGGAGCTACCCGCTTTTCACGCACCGGCTATTCCATGGGGATTTCCTATGCCCCCTCCTGGGATGAAGGCCAAGTACTCAGTCTTTGTGATGGCAATGAAGTGGAGCTTAAAGAAAATATGGTATTTCATCTGATTCCCTGGATGCAGCTTCCCAAGTACCAGTGGGTAATGGGAATCTCTGAAACGGTTCGCGTGACAAACAAAGGTGCGGTATCCTTATTTGACTTCCCGCGCGACTTTGCCTTGCTTTAAATATTCTTTAATGCCTGCAAAATATCTTCTTTGATGTCCTCGATATTTTCGATACCCACAGAAAAGCGCACCAAGCCCTCTGGTATACCTAGGTGGGCTCTTTCCTCTGCTGTCAGCTCAACATGACTGGTAACTCTGGGCGGCCCTGCCAAGGTTCCAACAGCGCCAAGACTGGCCGCCAAATGTGCGTATCGCAACTGTGGTAGAAACTTTTTAACAGCCTCAAAATCTCCTTTAAGAGAAAAGCTTAGCATCCCACCAAAACCATGCATTTGTTTTTTTGCCACATCATGATGCTTATGACTTTCTAGGCCTGGGTAAAAGACCTCCTCTACCTGGCTTTGCTCTTGTAAAAATCTCGCAAGTTGCATGGCATTTTCATTTTGCCTTTCGATACGTAGCTCCAGTGTTTTGATCCCGCGAGCTAGCAAATATGCAGACATGGGATGCAAAGTAGCCCCAGTGATTTCTCGGTAGTGAAAGATTTTTTGCACTAGGTCCTTAGCGCCGCAAACTACGCCGCCCATGGCATCCGAATGACCACCTAAAAACTTCGTAGCAGAGTGCAGAACAATGTCTGCACCTAAAGTCAGTGGATTTTGATTGATGGGTGTGGCAAAGGTATTGTCCACCACCACCAATGCATTTTGCTCCTTGGCCTTTTTAACAATGCGGGCGATGTCGATCAATTTGAGAGTGGGGTTAGTAGGTGTTTCCAAATAGACCAGCTTGCAACCCTTATCGATTTCCGCCTCCATTTCTTCGTGATTGCCTGTCTCACACAAAGAAACCTCCACTTGCATGGGCGGCAAGAAATTTAGAAAAATCGAACTGGTTCCACCATAGGAATCCTTGATGCTAACCACACGATCACCAGGACGCAAAAAGGTAAACAAGGTATTGCTGATAGCTGCCATACCGGTGGAAAAACTTGTTGCAGCCTCAGCTCCTTCAAGAGCACGAACCTTTTCTTCAAAAACCTCCACCGTAGGGTTGGTATTTCGAGAATAAATATGCCCTTCTTCTTTTCCTAAGGAGACATTGTGCCAATAATCCAAGTCTTTGTAATTGTATGTTACAGAGTGAAAAACTGGAACTTGGGAAGCTTGACCAGGAAATTCGTCCAATTCACCCGCCCAGACGGATTTGGTACCCAGTCCACTTTTTTTATTAATATGGCTTTTCATAAGTCCTCCCATTCTTCTTCTGTGGCAATTACCGCCAGGCAATCTCCCGCCTCAGCTCTGCCCTGAACTCTTCGACAAATAAAAACGCCATCACTATTGGCCTTTAACAAAAATGGTCTTCGTGCCGGAGTTGTGATGTGATGCAATTGACCAATGGGCTGGCCTGCTTTTACACGATCGCCCAAATTGACCAAGGGCTCAAATAGTCCATCGTCTTCTGCCGTGATAAAACAGGATTCATCTGCAGTTCTTAATAAAGTTGTCGTAGTTTTATTTTTATAACGAGTGTATTTGGAGCGATTGGCTTTTGCCACACCAAAATGGTTGAGCAAATTACAAAGGCCATTATCTGCAATGTCCACAGCATCCTTCGTAACAGTTGCCCCACCGCGAAGCTCGGTAGATAGAAATACTTTTTTTGCCTTCTCTACAGCCGTATCCAACAAGCCATCTGGATCCCCCTCTTTTAAATAGAGAGCAAAAGGCGCCCCATAAGCACGCACTGCTGCTAGTGTTTTGGCTTCAATCTCTTTGTCCTCTAGCTGGTGCATAACTACGCATGGTGCAAAATCCAAAGAAGTACCGCCCGAGTGCATATCTAGTACATAGTCTGCCTTTGGCACAATAAAGTCATTGATGTAATGGGCCAAAACCTGTGTTACCGATCCTGTTTTGCTACCAGGAAAACAACGATTCAAATCAACATTGTCAATCGGCGACAAACGGGTGGATTGCAAATGCGCAGGCAGATTGACTGCTGGCATAATGATGATTCTCCCCTGCACATTTTCTAACTTCAATCTTTGTATCAGTTTGATTAAGACAACCGGACCTTCAAATTCATCGCCGTGAATTCCGCCACTAATAAACATCGTAGGCCCATCGCCATTTTTGAATTGCACAATAGGAATGAGTAGCCGTCCCCATGCCGATGTATTGCGAGAATACGGAATACGTAGATAGGATATTTGCTTGCCTTCCAGATCAAAATCCAAGTCTGTAGTCACACGCGTCTTCGCTCCCTCCGGAACAGGGATGCTTTTTTCCATTACTAGAAAATTCTCATCAGTCATTAGCTGCCTCTTGAAAATCTTTCTCTAGGCCCTGAAGAATCATCTTGGCTTTTGGCCCGCCAATTTTTATGTATTCTTTTCTTACATTTTCACTTAAATTACGGAACTTTTGTTTTTGCTCCTCAGACAAATAAACCAAATTTAAATCAGGTTTTTGCTTTTGCATTTTGGCCAGTCGCTCTCGATTGATCTGCTCTTGTTTTTGAAAAATAAAGTCTTGCATCTCTGCAACCACACGATTCAGCACTTTCTTTTTATCTTCAGGCAATTTTTCATAAAAGCGCTCACTAGTGATGAGACTCGTGATAAAGTGGGATGCTTGCGGAAAAATCAGATAATCTGTTACTTCATAAAACTTCATTTCCTCAATGGCAAAAAGTGGATTCACCTGGCCATCAATCATTTTTAATTGCAAGGCACTATATACCTCTGAGTAATTAAGTGCTGTAGGATTTGCACGGAAAGATTCGAAGGTTTTTAATAAAAGCGGAGTCGTCATCACCCGCATTTTAAAGCCTTCAAAATCGTCTGGAGCTTGGATCTTTTTATTTGTTGTCCAAACTTGCCAACCTTCTGGCAAAAACGCCAAAAAATGTAGTCCTTTATTTCGATAAAGAGGCGCGATATAGTCTTTTACCGTTGGCCCAGATGTTAAAGGAGTTTTTGTCTGATGGATATTTTCGGGAAATAAATACGGGATGGAAAAAACTTGCAGCTCCGGAATTAATTTTCCTAAATATCCGGGGGAAGACATGGCCAGCTGAATGGCACCGGTTGCTACCAGCTCGGTAATCTGGTCAGATGTACCGATAGTACCATAAGGGTATACCGTGACTTTGATCTCCCCATTAGAGGCCTTTTCAATACGCCGTCGAAACTCTTGTGCATAGACATCTTGTACACTGCCGGATATTTCTTCGATCGCAAATTTCCAATGGCTCTGCTGCTCAGACTTCTGCACACAGCCTAGGAAGAAAATATTTACCAAAATTAAGACAAGCCATTTAAAAATATTGCACCTCTATCATCTCTACGCGGTATCACTTGCCTGATAATCATTATTGTTGCTAAGGCTAGGGACACGAAATACTAACGAACAATAAACATAGGTCAAACACTATTCTTAAAAAACTAGCTGCTTATCTTGCGAATATTGAAAAGTTTATCATTGCGACAGGCATATGGGGAATGGCGCTATTCACAATAGCCAATGTATTATGTCGAACTTTCTTTGGCACTAGCATTGCGTTCGCTGAGGAAATCTCTAAATTTCTAATCCTATTTGTCACCTTTATTGGATCTTCCTACGCCGTTACAGAGGCAAGGCACATAAGAATGTCCGCGATCTACGACATGCAATCCGACTCAGTACGCAAATTTTTAATGTGTCTCATTACACTGGGCACTTCCCTATTAATGGCAGCCTTAACCTACTGGGCTATCGACTATGTGCAGGTGATTGCAAAACTTAACTCTCGCTCTGCTTCTTTAAATATCCCCTTATATTTGGTCTACCTCTCTTTTCCAATAGGGCTTGGCCTAACATCTATTAAGTATTTTCTGGCATTTCTAAAAAATCTTACAAGTAAAGACATACATCTTTCCGTGAAAGAGAAGGAACACCGAAAAGCTGGAGCACAAACATGAGCTTGGCACTACTAATGATGACCGTAATGATTGTTTTGTTGTTTCTAGGCTTCCCTTTGGTTGTAACCTTAATTTGCGCTAGCTTAACCGCGTTTTTTGTTTCCTTTGAAGCGCTGCCATTGGTCATCATCCCCCAGCAAATGATTGGCGGCATTCAACCTGCAGCACTAATTGCCGTACCCATGTTTATACTTGCAGCAGAAATTATGACTCGCGGAAAAACCGCGGACTCCCTATTAAACCTTGTTGAATCCTTTGTAGGCCACCTAAGAGGCGGACTTCCCATAACCGCGGCTATGAGCTGTACATTGTTTGGTGCAATTTCCGGTTCTACCCAAGCTACAGTTGTGGCCATAGGTCAGCCACTAAGACCAAAACTCATGCAAAACGGCTATAGCGATAAATTTGCCACTGCGTTGATTATTAATTCTAGCGACATCGCTCTATTGATTCCTCCTAGCATCGGCTTAATTGTCTATGGGGTGGTTTCGGGAACTTCCATTGGAGATTTATTTTTAGGCGGCATTGGTCCAGGTCTTTTTGTGCTAGCTTGTTTTTGCTTTTATTCTTGGATTGTAGCCAAAAAATACAAAGTCCCCACCCTTCCACAAAAAAACTGGCAAGAACGCCTAAGCTTTTTAAAAAAAGCAGTCCTGCCCTTGGGCTTTCCAGTTTTAATCATTGGCGGTATCTATGGCGGCTTCTTTAGTCCCGTGGAGGCGGCCGCATTATCTGTTCTCTATGCATTAATTTTAGAATGCATCATCTATAGAGAATTGCATTGGCGTGAACTGGGATCCATCGCATTTCAAACTGGATTGACCACAGCGGTTGTGTTTTTGTTGGTTGCCGCTGGCGCTGCCTTTTCTTGGGTAATCTCCTACGCCCAACTGCCGCAAATCATCGTCAACGAATCACTTGGCTTAAGCGCTAGCTCCAGTCCGACAAGCATAATGTTCACCATGTGCATCGCATACTTTGTGGGCTGCATGTTTGTAGATCCCATTGTTGTAATTTTAATTCTAGCCCCCATCTTTCATCCCATTGCTGTAGAGGCTGGACTTCACCCGGTACATGTTGGCGTCTTGGTAACACTGCAAGCAGCCATTGGCTCTGCCACGCCCCCTTTTGGTTGTGATATTTTTACTGCTGTCGCAATATTTAAAAAACCATATCTCGAAGTAATACGGGGCACTCCCCCTTTCATATTTATTTTACTTCTAGTTACCCTGGTAATGATTTTTGTGCCGGAATTGTCCTTATTTCTTCTCTAGTTAGGACTATCAAAATCTTATGCAATTTTTCGCAGTTTCCAGCTGAAATTTGATCAAAAGATTTTCAATTATTGCAACTTACTGTTTTTACTAAAGAAAGAGAATATTTTCCCCGATCAACTATTTGTGGGGGCCATTTCAATATGAATAAAAAGATCCTTTTGGTATCCAAAGCAGGAAAGGATGAGGAGCAAATCAAAGAGCAGCTCTATCATGCAAACTACTCGGTCTATACAGCGTATACGAGCGGTCAAGCCATGCAAGATCTTGCTAGCAATCAATACGATTTGGTTATCTTTCAGCTTAAAAATTTCTGCCATAAAAAATTGGAATTAAGCAAGAAGCTAAGAAAGGATGGCTATTTGATTCCGATGATTGCCATTGCTGAAAGTTCCGACTCCGAGGTTTTGCTCGAAATCAATAAGCTTTACCAAACCGTCGTTTTGCAAAAACCCTACAAGATCAGTGAGCTTTTGGGACTGATTCAAAAACTCACCGATGGCTCAAGAGTGGGACAACAGATACACCGGCGCTACCGCACCAACCAAAAGGCCGACCTACACGTCTATTCTACTGGCGAGCTACTTAAAACGCATATCTTTAATTTGTCCCATAGCGGAGCTTATTTGGAACTGGATCAAAACGCTAGATTCAAAAAAGGAGATATGGTAAGGCTTTTGGTAAATTTAAAACAAGTAAACCGTAGTCATATGGTTCTTGCCAAAGTGGTTTGGAAAAACAACAATGGCTTGTGGAATGAGGGGCAAGCTGTAGGCCTGCAATTTATTAATAAAGAAGAATTTTATAAAATCATGTTGTCCAATATTTAAACTGTGAACCTAGAAATCATTGAAAAAGAACATTATCAGCATGTAATCTTTGGCAACCACCAAAGCCGCAACTCCTTTAGCCTAGACGAAGTAGAACCCTTGCAATTTCTATTGAAACAAAAAAAAGCCATTTTATGGGAATCTTCTTTGCCTAGAACCTTTTGTTCCGGCGGCAATCTAAAGTTCTATGCCAACCATGACCTAAAAACCGGCAAAAAGGCCAACAGAAAAATTCGCAAATTTTTAAACTCCTTTGCCAATCACGAAGCTTTGACTCTTGCACTGGTTGATGGCGACTGCTTGGGCGGGGGCCTAGAGGTTTTGAGTGCATTTGATGTAGTATATGCAACGCCGTCTTCTTTATTTAGTCTTTGGCAAAGAAAAATAGCACTATCTTATGGCTGGGGCGGAGGCACTAGATTGGAAAAACGCATTGGCAAGCAAAGGCTAAAAGACTTAAGCCTTAGTTGTGCACTCGTAGATGCTTACACGGCTAAAAACATTGGCTTGATTGATGGCATTTTTCAGCGAGACAAGATACTAGAAGCTTGCGAAAAAAGAATTGAAAAAGAAAATCAGCTTCCTCAGGCAAGCTTTCACTTCCTAAAGAACTTCCAGCGAAAAGAAGAGGCTGCTTTCTTTGAAAAAATCTGGGGCAATCCCGAGCACCAAAAAATATTGGAGCGCTTTAGAAAGTAAGCGAACAAATATCTTAAAAATTCGATTCCTGCTAAGTGATAATAAAATAAAGCGAACTCATGAGTAATAATGCCATCACAGAATTGAAAATTCTCAAACGCATGGTAGTACCTAAGAATCTTCGTATATTAGTACCCATACTAGTCCACAGCAAAACACATGGTATGTCGATAATCATAAAGACCAAGCCCGCAATGACTACTTCTTCCGTGCTGCGGCCTGGGGTATATACAGTGATCGCGGTAATGGCCATACTCACAGCTTTCGGGTTTACCCACTGAAACATAGCCGCTTCTAAGAAAGTTAGTGGTTTAGATTTACTAGTCGAATGGATTTGTGTTGGTGAAGATGTGGCGATTTTGTAAGATAAGTAAATTAAATAGCCAACACAAATGGCTTTCATTACTTTTAATAGATATGGATAAGCTTCAAAGGTTTGGATAAGACCAAGACCGATAATAACGATCATCAGGGCAAAACCCAAGGCAATGCCAAGCATATGAGGGATGGTTCGCTTAATGCCATAGTTCGTGCCAGATGCCATTAACATCAAATTGTTTGGCCCTGGGCTAATGGTAGAAACCAAAGCAAATAATGAAAAGGTAGTTAGCGTTTCCATAGTCATGACACATATTCTTAGTGGATTACGCGTCACGAATCATATGAATTTCGCAATACATAAATATATTACAGGGATGATTGAACCACCTCTAGACACTGACCTTTTTAAAAGTCTTTATGTTATTTGACAAAAATGACTTTAGAAGGGCACAAACCTTTCCTTTATTTAAATATCGATTCTTATTATGAATCTGCTATAGTTTTTATATGTTCAGGTTTACTTCACTGCCCACTATCTTTTTCATAAATATCCTTGTCTTTGGCTTATGGCACTTGCTACCCGCTCGCTTTATGACGGATCATTTTCTTGTTAGCTGGACAGCCCTTGAGCAGGGGCGCTTCTGGGTACTTTTAACATCTGTCTTCTCGCACAATATGTTGCTGCACTTTTTAATTAATATGATCGTACTACAAAATTTTGGTGGCATGATGGAGAGGTTTTTAGGTACAAAGCGATTTATCAGTTTTTTTATAATCGCGGGGCTCATTAGCTCTCTTTGCCATGCCAGCTTTTCTAATTTTTTCATGGATGCTCCGGGGCTCCCCGCCCTTGGAGCCTCGGGGTCTTTGGCTGGTCTGATCCTTCTTTTTTCTCTGCTATTTCCCAAAGAAAGGTTATTATTTTTTGGCATCATCCCCATCCCTGCCATCTTTGGCGCCTTTGCTTTTATTGGCTTAGATATATGGGGCCTAATTGCGCAAGCCCAAGGCGGCGGCCTACCTATCGGACATGGAGCCCACCTCGGAGGAGCTTTCACTGGCTTGATTTATTACATCTACTTGAAAAACAAATCGTCGTTTTCATCTAGCACTCTTTTCTAAAAAAGATTTATAGCTCTTTTTGCATTTCAAAAACCCTTGTTTGAAAGTCAAAGCGCCCCCAATGGTAAATCTTGGCATTTCGCTGAAAGCCCCTTTTTTGCCAAAACGTTTCCACATCGTTTTCCTCAGAGACCCCAAGTAAGATTTTTTTTGCAAGTAAGTCTTTACGTATATAGCGCTCTACTACTTGGTAGGCTTCTTTTCCCAACCCCTTCTTTTGCATAGGACCGCGAACCATAAAAAGCCCAATATATACGCTGCCTTTGTGTGGATGATTGACATGCAAATCCACAACGCCAATAGGTTGATTATCTCTGATCATTAAGCAGAATATTTTTTTATAGCTAGACGAGCGCTTTTCGGCTGGAGGTAGATCTTGCATCTCCTTTTTCGCCAAACCTTTGGTGACCTGGATTCTTTCTGTATTGTAAAAGTACTCCGGTGTTTCTTCGAAAATCTCTTGCACGATCTCTTCTTGTTCCGGTCCACATATCTGTAATTTTATATCCATATTTTCTCGGCTATTACGGAACGAATGCTAGCGGCTCAAGAAGAAAGAGGACGAATCCTCCGCAGCAAAGCGAGGACGTGAGTCTCTTCTTTCCTATGCAAGGCGAAAAAAGACGAATCCTCCGCAGCAAAGCGAGGACGTGAGTCTTTTTTCGCCACTACGCCATCTCCACAAATTCTGCTACCGCCTTCTCAATGCCAGTATAGACTTTGTGAGGTGCCTCTTCATACATATAAGCAGGGCAAGTGATTACCTTGTTCTCTCTATCTGTGACAAAATCATCTACGGCGCATTCAATATGTTGCGCACCCAACTTCTCGATGGCTTCAGCCGTGGCGGCATCATTGCCTATCGTAACCTGTACACCTTTTTTACCCAAACACACCGCTATTAATGCTGGCGCTATACATAAAGCACAAATTGGTTTGGATTGCTCGTGAGCATCCAAGATAATTTTTTCCACTTTCGCATCAGCTCTGGCCTCTGGACCTCGGCTGGCAAAATCACAAAAAGTTTTTGCAACACCAAAACCACCCGGAAATAAAATGCCATCATAGTCTTTCATATTTAGTTCACTAAGAGGTCGAATTTTACCTCGCACAATGCGTGCGGATTCCTTTAAAACATTGATCTTCTGCCCACTCTCTTCTTGGCAGATATGATCCACTTCACTAACATCCACATTTGGCGCATAGGCATCCACCTGCACCCCATGACGACTTAAACAAATCCAAGAAGAAACAGCCTCCGTTATCTCCGCTCCATCCAAATAGCCACAACCCGATAGAACAAATGCTATCTTCTTAGTCATAACAACCTCCAGTACTTGCCTGGCAAACTAATGAATAATTTGATATCTAGCAATAGGATTTATTGCCCATATTCGAAATCAAGAACATCTCGGCATTCTGTGATGGCAACCACTCGCATTTCCCCTGAATCCACCTGACCATTTTCATTATCATCGAAATGATAGGGCAAGGAGTGAATGATACAACGCTTCAAGATTCGTGACAAATAGGGAACTTCGTTGGAAATTTCATAAAGATAATTTCGGCGGTACCTCTGATTGTCACTAACCAAAATCTGGTCAAATCGTATTCTCTTGATATTTATTTTACAATCTTCATAATCCTCACAACCTAATCGCTCTTGCCGTCCTTTCGGAACTTCCATCTGCGCTCGCTCCACTCGAAGATTGTGATAGGTCATTTTAATTCCAACAGATTCGTATAAATCTTGTGTTAAATAGCAAATCTCTTGATCGATGGTAGAATCTAAAGGCTCTTGCTCCTTACTTCTTTTTTGAATCTTCTGGACCTGCACCTCTTCCTCAATTTTTGGAAGATATAGGATTCGCTCAAAATCATAAATTTCATCATCCGCTAAATGCTTGATTCTCTCTGCATACTTATATTCCGTACATAGCACAGAATCCCCTGTGCTTGTGGAACAGGTGTCATCAGAAATTTCACTCATCTGCAGTTGATGGATTTCTTCTACGTATGAGGGAGAATTTAATACCGCAACACTCTTTGCCGCAAGAGAGAGCTCATTCACCTTCATTTTTCTTACCTGATCTGCCGATAGGCGATAGCAAATATCATTTAAAACCGTAGAGGCCGCTACCTCTGGCCCCTCGCTATTTTCTAGCTCTTTCTCACAACCATCCATTCCCATCAATGGTATTACCAACAAAAGTAAATAGAATCTTCTCATATAGAATCCCAACCCCAAATCCACATTTTAATCGGGAAAATGAGATCGAGCTGTTTTGCCATATTGGTATCAATGGCCGGTATTTCTGAGGGGTACTGCGGGCCAAAAACTAGCATAGTAAGATCTTCCAATTGATGGAACTCTAGGGCCCTAGGACCAAATCCTAAATAGTATTTTTCATCCCTTTCTTCCATGTAAAAATCGGTAAATCGCAAATGGCCCTTCGCAAATCTCGTAATTTTGGCCGCTATAGAATGAAAATTAAGAATCTTTATCAGGCCAAGATAACCTTCGTGCACAAAGATTTGCTCGGACTTGAGAGTTTCTAATAGATTCACCGAATGTGCTGGTATCATCCAGTGGATCTTTCTTTGTTGCTCTTGCAAAATATGATTCACCAGGATTTTAAGAGCAGGAATGTCTCCGGCCCACTCATGAATGTAGGAGTCAAAGTCGGCACCCTTACCCTCTACCATATAGGCTTTTAATTCATTGCCCTGCCAAGCTGTATAAACTTTAGAATTCGGAATATTTAAATATTTTTCTACCTCAAGTGCATTGCGCACACTGGACACGGTGTGTTTTTGGTATAGGCGATGAATGCTCTCTGCACTCACTTGATTGGTATCCAAGATTTTTAATTGTGATGGCGTAGTCATCAGTTTTTTATCGATGATGGCCGTTTTCTCAGAGCCAGATAGCGAGAAACCGAACTGCTGATAAAAATCTGTTTTGTCACTCCATAAAATACTAAATTCGCAGCCACAAGCACGGGCCTCAACCAGGATGCTTTCCATGATTTTACGAGATAAACCTTGTTTACGATAGTTGGAATCGGTTACCACGGAGCCAATTACAGCAACCTTGAAAATCCCCATCTCCGTTTTGATAATGATGGGTCTCCAGGCAGCATGCGATAATATTTTCCCTTCTTTCTCGATGACCCTAAGATACGGCAAAGAGGTTTTATTAAAGACTTGAGGATATTCTTGATCAATGGACCAATTGTAAGCCCCCCTAAGAGAGTCATTCAAAAATGCAATCAGTGTGGGCAACTCACTTTCCTCAATGGATCTTGGCTCTAACTCTTTTACATCCATACCTTTCATTATATATGGCAAAGAATTAGACATACACTGACTCGTTGAAATTTGGACCAAAAGCCTTGTTTCTAGACTTTGCGCCTGTTATATAATTTTCCATAGAGGATATATGGCAGATAAAGAAGAAAAATGGCCCGAAAATATAAAAGGCAAATTTTATGTCGACCAAGCATGTATTGCCTGTGATGCCTGTGTGACCACAGCCCCCGATCATTTCTCTATGGACGATGATGATGGACACGCCTTTGTGGTCAAACAGCCCCAATCTCCTGAAGAAGAGGAGCTAGTACAAGAAGCTCTAGAGGGTTGCCCGGTAGAAGCTATCGGGGATGATGGAGATGCCTAGAGAGTCGCTTGCTAGCAAGCAAGATCGCGCGCAAAAAATTGTTAAAAGATTAAAAAAAGCCTATCCTGATTCCCAATGCTCCCTCCACTACAAATCACCTTTTCAGCTCTTGATTGCCACTATTTTATCTGCCCAATGTACGGATGAACGGGTTAATCAAGTTGTCCCTCGCCTTTTTCAGTTTCTACCCACAGCCAAAGACTTTATGGAAGTGAATTTGGAGCGCTTGGAAGAATTGATACGACCTACAGGCTTTTACAAAAACAAGGCCAAGAATATTCAGGCCTGCTGTAAAGTCCTGGTAGAAAAATATGACTCTCAAATCCCGCAAAGCGTGGAAGAGCTTTCCTCGCTTGCAGGGGTAGGACGTAAAACTGCCAACGTCGTCTTGGGTACGGCCTTTGGTGTACCCGCCATGGTGGTAGACACCCATGTGAGCCGTTTGTCCAACCGCATGGGCTTTTGCAAGGGAAGCAACGCCGTAAAATTGGAACAAGAACTTATGAATATCGTGGAGAAAAAGGATTGGGTAATTTGGACCCATCTATTGATCGATCACGGCCGCGCCATTTGCACCGCAAGAAAAGCAAAATGTGAGGAGTGTTTTCTTATAGATCTATGCCCTCAGCGAGAATACAAAAAATAACTAGAGGGCGTCTTTGCCTTTGTCACTTTCTTGGGAAGCCTGGATTCGTTTTTGCCCTCGCTCTTTTAGGTATCTAGGCTTGTCTTTTATAAGAAAATCAAAAAAGACTTGGTTACCCTTTTCCATATCGGCAAAATACTTGGGCGCGTTGGAGGCATTGGTAGAGGGAAGCTCCGTAGTCAATGTGGGAATCCCTAAGTACTTGCCAGCATAATTACCAAGACTTCCTGGGAAGGTACCGTAGGCATAGAACTTTAAACTCGGCGTAGCTTTTACCACTTGCTTTTTCAAGTCGTAGCAAGATTCCGAATAAGCTTTTAAAAGCTCATCTCCAGCCACACTGCGAGGACCATCATAGTCCAGTATGTTTAAAGGCGCATGGACACTCAGTATTTTATGCACCTTGAATTCTTGTATTAACCATTTTTGAAAAAAAGTTTCCGGCTGCGAATCGGCTTGCTTCCCCGGATAGTAGCGGCGCCTCTGACTATAACGCTCACGCCATAATTGATGTGCATTCTCTGCCCACTCGGGTGTGCTAAAATTACGATTCAAATCTACCTTATTGTAATTGGTTCGAGTTCCATTGGAGTACCTTAAAAAGCCATCTGGATTTACGAGAGGCGCTACAACGATAAATTTGTCTTCGCAAACTTTAGGTCTAGCCTTCACCCACTCCACCAATCGAAATCCATAGTAAACGGGAGTGACCTCATCTCCATGAACGGCAGATAAAACCAAGGATCGATTCTCTGATTTAGGATCGCCACATGTCCAATACAGCAAAGGCATACCATTCACCGAATAGCCACCAATTAACCAACCTTTATCATGGAAAAATGTAGCATCCCACTTAAACGGGCGAATGCGCTCTCGCACTTTTTTCATCAAATGCTCTACACTGTGTTTTTTTTCTGATTTAAAAGCCTCATCAATGTTCTCATATGCAAATAGAGACAAGATAAGTAGGAAGCATAATTTCATAGTTTCAGACTACCTCAAAGAATGGCAAATCTAAATCAAAAATGCGCTGGAATCAAAAGATTCAGACTTCGGCTTATTGACACGACTAGACCTTTAGAAGATAGTCAATTCATATGCTAGTTGCCTTTTTAGAAAGCATCAAATATGCAGGTCACCTTTTCCCCATTGCCTTTTTGCGGATTTTCATGGGTTATTACTATCTACAAGAAGCCACGGAGAAGTATTCCAGCGACTATCTAACCCAACCACTATTAGCAGAAACAATTAGCGAAAGCCTACGAAATCAGATTCCGCCATTGTGGCTACACTCCTTTTTGGAAAATGTGGCAATTCCTTACTGGCAGGTTTTTGCGCATTTGCTTGCCTCGGTAGAATTTGCCTTGGGCATTTGCTTACTCATAGGCTATTTGGTGCGCCCCGCCTGCCTACTTGCCGTACTTGTATCCACCTTTTTTATTTGGATCAGTCCGCCGGAGCAGGCCTTTTTGCACACTACTTTCATTGCGATCAACATTACGCTGGCTTGGTTTGGAGCTGGACGATGCATCGGTTTTGATTACTACTTTTATAAACGTATGCGAGGTATATGGTGGTAAAAATAAATCCCCCCTATGAACTGAAAACAGGCTTGGCAAAAACACCCGAACAAGCCCCCTTGTATTACGCAGAATGGAAAAGCCCTAAAGGCCGAGATTTAAAACTGGCCAAACCCGAAATCATTCGCGCACTCATTGCCTGTATGGATATGAATGCCGTTTTAGGCGGAGCCGCTTCCCACTTTGGTGGGCCTGCTGCCTTTGCCGAAGTTTCCTCAGCTCTTCATGCCTTGGCTTTTTATGAAGCTAAAAAGCAAGGAAAGGAATACTACGAATTGTTTCACCTAGTGAATGATGCTGGCCACTGCGAAAATGGTATTTACGCATTGAAGGCCATGTATGGTTATGCCGACTTGAACCTACAATCTTTAAAAGCCTTTCGCTCTATAAAGAGCAAACTCACTGGCCATGGAGAATCCCATTTATTTCCTGAGGGTGTTTTATTGTCTAACGGACCTTTAGGTTCCGCCTTGGCACAAGCACAAGGTCTTGCTGTAGCGGACGCATTGACAGATCACAAGCGAACGACATTTATTACCATATCCGATGGAGCTTCCATGGAAGGTGAAGCAAAAGAAGCCTTTAGCTCCATTCCCGGTCTAGCAGCCAAAAACAAACTGGCTCCCTTTGTTTGTATTTTAAGTGATAACAATACCAAATTGGGCGGCCGTATTGATGAGGATGCTTTTAGCATGCAAAACTACTTTCAATCTTTGGAAACACAAGGTTGGAAACGTATCTTGGTGGAAGAGGGTAACGATTTAGAAAAGGTCAGCACGGCACTAGAAGAGGCCTACGAGAGCGCCCAACAAAACCCCCATCAACCGGTACTTCTGCATTTAAAAACGATCAAAGGCATTGGCACCAAATCCACTGCCCAGTCGGCTAGTGGCGGACATGGATTTCCTTTAAAAAATGCCGAAGAACTTCGAGGCTTCGTAGAAGAAATTCTTGGAGACACGGAGATGCCCGAAGAAATACACAGCTGGATTGAGGAAATCGAAAATCTACCTGCAAAAAAAGCCACGGAATCAAAAGTAAAAAAAGAAAAGATTCAAGTTGGCATTAGCCAAGCCATGATCAAAAAATATCAAGAAGGCTACCCTCTTTTTTCTGTTTCTGCTGATTTAGCTGGATCCACAGGGGTTAAAGCCTTTCAAAAAGAATTTCCCGATGCCCATCTGGATATTGGAGTGGCAGAGGCTAATATGATTTCGCTTGCAGCCGGCTTGTCCAAGTCCGGCTTTATACCCATCGTAGATACCTTCGCACAATTTGGGGTAACCAAGGGGGCACTTCCCACCACAATGGCCAATTTATCGCAGGCACCCTTCATAGGTGTTTTTTCTCATACGGGATTTCAAGACGCAGCAGATGGCGCCAGCCACCAAGCGCTATCTTATATTGCCATGACGGCCTCCATTCCCAATGTGGAAGTCTACACTCTAAGCTGCTCCTCAGAAGCGGAGGCACTCTTTGGTCAAGCCATTGAAAACTTTCAAGCAGCCAGAAAATCTGGCCGAACACCCAAAACAACCATCTTCTTTTTAGGAAGAGAGAACTTCCCGCAGTATTACAAAGAAAAATGCAGCTATGAACTAGGAAGAGCGCAGGTACTGCTCGATTCCAGCGATCTACATAAAAAGGCCATCACCATTATGGCGGTTGGCTCCACAGTGCCGCAAACGCTTGAAGCTGCAAAACAATTGGAACAAGATGGTATTGGAGTTAGCGTATTGCACGCCTCATGCATTACTGAACCCGATACGGAAAGTCTTGCTCCTTATTTGAAAAAAACTAAGAACCAATTGCTCATCGTAGAAGACCACCAAGAACGCCTAGGCTTTGCCTCTATCTTGTTGCAAAATCTAAATGAATCCCGAATTGCTTGTGAAGCAAAAGTTTTGGCCGTTCGCTCCCGCTTCGGTCAAAGTGCCTACACGGCAACAGAATTGTATCAAAAGCATGGCTTGGGTGCGGATAGCATTTTGCAAGAAGTAAAAGAAAGGTTGATGTAAAAAAATAAGGCTCGCTAAGCGAGCCTTTATATTTTACTTGCGTGGACCTCTTCGATCACGTCGATCTCTTCTATCATTGCGATCATCATAACGAGATAGATTGATTTGCATTCTATCAAGCATTCGACCAAGCTCGTGTCTACTTGGGTAGGTAGAGGGGCAGCGGCCTTCATACAAACGGAAGACATAATAATTCCCCTTAACTAACCAATCAATATAGCGAGAGTCGTCACGTCCACAAGCCACCAACATTTCCCGCATTCTTCTGCCGTTTGCAGTAGTTCTTTGTACCGTAAGTACGGCCTTCTCCGAACGAGTTCGCCAGAATAACTGAGTGCCGCAATACTGACCGTGGTAGCAGTCCAAACGATCAAAACCAATTCTACCCCGATCACTTTCTGCCATGGCATTGATAGAGGCAAAGCTCAGTAAGAACGCGATGCTAGTAAAAAACAATTTCATGATTCCCCCCTTTTTTTGGAATTGGAGCAAAGCTAGCAAAGTCATGAAAAAGATTCAAAATAATAAACTTTAACGCCTCCCCTTTATGCTTGTTAGCAGCCAGGCAAAGCCTCTAAGTCATTAAATTTTCTAGAAAATTCATGTCTGCTTGGTGCAAGCTAAGGGATTTCCCTGAAGCTTTGCGAAAGATCCACTACCACGAATGCTTGGTAAAATTCAGCAGCATGAAAAGGGAGCACTTAGTAAAATTAAGATTTTTTTTCTTCGTTTTGCTTTTCGTCTTGATCGATCTCTTTGCGGCCATCGGTAACGTCGATCTCATCTTCGCTGATTCCTTTTTTAAAGCCGCGAATGGCCTGACCGATGGACTTTCCAAGATTCGGCAAACGCGAAGGGCCGAATAAAAGTAAAAGAATCGCAAGAACGATAATAATTTGCCAAGGTCCAATAGCCATGCGGAGAATATGCCTTAGCCACCTGCATCAGGCAAGGGCTAATTTTGCAACTTTTGAGTTCAATGGGCGATCAAAATGCTTTTGCAGCCATTTGCTGGTTTGTATCAGTTTTTCTAAATCAATACGCGTCGTAAATCCCATGGCATGTAACATGTTCACCACATCCTCGGTGGCAACATTGCCACTAGCCCCTTTTGCATAGGGACAACCGCCAAGGCCTCCGATACTGGTATCAAAAATGCGGATGCCTGCTTCTAAACTTTTTACAATATTTGCCAGCGCCATTCCGCGCGTATCATGCAAATGGAAGGCTATCTTTTTGGCCGAAAAGTCTTTTAATAAAAGCTGGGCCATTTTCTCGCATTGCAAAGGATGCGCAATTCCAATGGTGTCTCCTACGGAAACCTCGTAAGCCCCTATATCAAACAATTTACCAGCAATGGTTTTTACCTTTGAGGCTCTTACTTTCCCTTCATAGGGGCAGCCAAAGGCGGTGGATATATAGGCCCGCACTTTAATATTATGATCATGCGCCATCCTGACTACCGGACGAAAACGCTCAAAACTTTGCCGAATGCTACAATTGATATTTTTTTGCGTAAAGGACTCCGAAGCCGCAGTAAAAACAGCAATTTCTGTGATGCCACTAGCAACGGCACGCTCCATACCTTTTTGGTTGGGAACAAGTACGGAGTATTGCGCTGTAGATGCATTCTTGCGTAAATGGGAGCGAACGATCTTATCTGTGTCTTTCATTTGTGGCACCCAGTGCGGCGATACATAAGCGCCCAATTCTATCCAGCGCAGTCCCGCTTGTTCTAAGCGCTTTGCTAATTGCAATTTGGTAGGAACACTGAGATTTTTCTTTTCATTTTGTAAGCCGTCCCTTAGCCCCACTTCAATGATTCGAACTTCCTTTTTCATTCGCTCTCTTCCACAACAAATAGTATTTGTCCCTCTTTCACTTGCTCCCCCTCTGCTACCTCAACAGAAACAAGCTTGGCTTCTTTGGGAACTTTCATAACATATTCCATCTTCATTGCTTCCAAAACCACAATGCTCTTATCGGCCGGCACCAAGTCTCCTGATTTATAATTCACTTTTTGAATTTTACCAGGCATGGGAGATTTTACGGGTCCAAAGTCAAAAGCCCCTTCTACGTCTTCGGCTACACTTGGCTTTGTATAGCAATAGGTTTCGCCATCGATGTGTATCCACAAATTTTTTCCATCCTTTAAAAATTGGGCTCTATGTGGTTTGCCATGCCACACAAGTTGTTTTTCCCGAATCATGGCAACCTCCAGTTTTGCGACCACGGATTTTGCTCTCTAGCCAGCACGCGAGACTTTGATGCCTGAAAATATAATGTGGCAAAAACCTGTTTTTCCTCCTCACTATATTCTCTTCGCTCCAACCCCTCGGGGAAGTATTTACCAATAAATGAAGTGGTCATCGAGGCATCTATGAATTCTGGATGCTGCAAAATTGCTTTTAAATAGGGAATATTCGTGTGAATGCCAAAGACCACACTATTGCTAAGTACTTGTAGCATCTTGCTACGAGCCTGCTTGCGGTCTTTTCCCCAAACAATAAGTTTGGCAATCATGGAATCATAATAAGCACTAATAATGTCCCCAGCTTCAAAACCATAGTCAAAACGGGCACCTTGAGTTTCAGAAAATTCTTGCGCCAGCAATTTTCCTGTTGAAGGAATTCCTTTGTTATAGGCATCTTCGGCGTACAATCGGCATTCGATACTATGTCCATGTAGGCTGATTTCCTCTTGCTTCCAACCAAGATCTACTCCAGCAGCAGTAAGGATTTGCGCTTGCACCAAATCCTTTCCGGTGACCATCTCACTAACTGGGTGCTCCACTTGCAGCCGTGTGTTCATTTCTAAAAAATAGAAGTCACTTCCTTCTAGCAGAAATTCTACGGTGCCGGCCCCTTTGTAATTGGCTTCCTTGGCTATCTTGATGGCTGCTTCACACATTCTTGCTCTAAGATCAACAGGTAAGATATTTTCGCCAGCCTCTTCTATTACTTTTTGGTGTCGTCTTTGCACAGAGCACTCTCGCTCATACAAATGAAAGACCTCGCCCTTGGCATCGGCAAAGATTTGTACCTCTATATGCTTCGGATTCTCTATATACTTTTCTAAAAAGACACGCTCGTCTCCAAAAGCTTGCTTCGCCTCGCGCTTAGCGGAAGCAATCCATTCTCCCGCTTCTTCAGAATTACGAAGAACTTTCATCCCGCGGCCACCACCACCACTGGCCGCTTTGACCAAAACGGGGTAACCTATTTTTTCAGCCTCTTGAATTAAGGATTTTTCGTCTTGTTTGTCACCTTGATACCCGGGAATCATGGGCACACCGACTTTTCCCACCAAATCTTTGGCGGATATTTTATCACCAAATAGTCGAATGGACTTCTCGGATGGACCAATAAAGCGAATGCCCGCATCTTCACAAGCTTTCGCAAAGGCAGCATTTTCCGATAAAAAACCAAAACCAGGATGTAGGGCGTCGGCCTGCTTTTGTTTTGCCGCCGCGATATTGGCTTCTATACTCAAATAGGACTCACTAGATGGGGAAGGCCCAATGCATATGGTTTCATCGGCCATTCGGTATGCTCGGGAATGAACATCGGCCTCAGAGTGCAATAACAAGGTCTTAATATTCAGTTCGTTACAAGCTTTTATTATTCGAACGGCTACTTCCCCGCGATTGGCTATGGCCACTTTTTTTATTTTCATAGGAGTACTCCTTGGGAGGACTTTTTCCATTGCGGCAACTCTTTAGTTAAAAAGTAGTTTAATCCTGCTTGCCCCTCTTCACTAACTCGTCTTTCTGCAATCACCTTGGAAGTTAAATTACGATATTCAAGAGGTTTGTAGGAAATTTCACGCAACAAAGACTTGGTAGCCAACATTGCCTCATAGCCATTTTCTAAAAGGCCTTTACTAAGATTCTTTATCACTTCTTGGTGCTCACTATCTGCAACACAATGGTGTACCAAGTTCATATTCACTGCATCTTTGGTAGAAAACTGCTCGGCACTTAACATATAGTGTGTAGCCTGCGAAACTCCCATTTTCGTAAGTACAAACGGCATGATGGTCGCAGGTGCCAGTCCCCACTTAGTTTCCGAAAAACAAAACCTCGTATTATATTCTGCTACGACGATATCTTGGGTAGCCAATAGACCCAAGGCTCCGCCATATACATTTCCATGTGCGTAGGCCATAGTAGGTACTGAGCAGGAATAAATCGCAGCAAACATATCAAAGAGCTTTTCGGCATCTTCTTGATTTTCTTCTTTCGAGTAGGCCGCCATCTCCTTCATCCACTTAAGATCCGCACCGGCACAGAAAGACTTGCCTGCGCCGCGAAGTAAAACCAACTTAAGCCCCTGATGCCGAGAAGCTTCTTGGTAAGCATTGGTTAGTTGCGAAATTAGGTCTGGATGAAAAGCATTATGCACCTCAGGCCGATTCAAAGTTAGAATCCAATGATCTTCTTTTTTAATAATATCTAACATACTACATCCTAAAAACGCCAAAGGGTTTGGGTGAGCCCCAGCTTTTATTAAGCGAAGCCTTAATTCCTAAGGCTACCACTTTGCGTGTATCTACCGGATCAATGATACCATCATCCCATAAACGCGAGGTGGAATAATAAGCCGAAGACTCTTTTGCGTACTTTTCTAAAATCGGTTTTTTAAAAGCCTCTTGCTCCTCAATCGTCATGCTTTTTCCTTCACGAGCCAGTTGCTCCATTTTCACAGTCAATAAAACATTGGCCGCCTGCTCACCGCCCATTACCGAGATACGAGCGTTGGGCCACATCCACAACTGATTGGGTTGATAGGCTCGGCCACACATGCCGTAATTGCCCGCTCCATAGGAGCCGCCAATGATTACAGTAAATTTTGGAACATGGGTGGAGCTTACTGCTGTTACAAGTTTCGCCCCGTTTTTAGCAATGCCTTCGTTTTCGTATTTTCGCCCCACCATAAAGCCGGTAATGTTTTGCAAAAATAGTAGTGGTATATTTCGCTGCGTACAAAGCTCAATGAAATGAGCCCCTTTTAGGGCGGATTCAGAAAAAAGAATGCCGTTATTAGCCAATATCCCCACCGGGTAACCGTGAATGTGGGCAAAACCGCAAACCAAAGTTTCACCATAGCGCTTTTTAAATTCTTGAAATTGTGAACCATCCACAATACGAGCAATGACTTCGCGTACATCAAATGCTTGTTTGGAATCTTGCGGGATCAAACCATAAAGCTCTTCGGCTGAGTAAAGCGGCTCTTCCACCGGAAAACAGGGCAAGTCTTGCTGCTGCTGACGATTGAAAAAGCTTACAATATTTCGCGTGATTTCCAATGCGTGCTCGTCGTTTTCTGCATAATGATCGGCAACTCCGCTTAAGCGAGTATGAACATCCGCACCGCCAAGATCCTCTGCTTGGACCTCTTCTCCGGTTGCCGCCTTCACAAGTGGTGGCCCACCCAAAAATATGGTTCCCGTTTCTTTTACAATCACAGTTTCATCACTCATGGCCGGCACGTAGGCTCCACCCGCGGTGCAAGAACCCATCACCACAGCAATTTGCGGTATGCCGGCCGCCGACATACGCGCCTGATTGTAAAAGATCCGACCAAAGTGATCTCGGTCAGGAAAGACCTCTGACTGCAAGGGTAAAAAAGCACCGCCACTATCCACAAGGTAGATGCACGGCAAAGCATTTTCCATGGCAATTTCCTGGGCTCGCAAATGTTTTTTGGCCGTCATAGGATAGTAGGTTCCGCCTTTTACCGTGGCATCATTCGCAACAATCACGCACTCCTGATTGCAGATTTTTGCGATACCTGTGATGATCCCCGCTGCCGGCGCCGCCCCATCGTATTGCTCCCAAGCGGCTAGGCTAGAAAACTCTAAAAAGCTAGAGTCTGGATCAAGTAACTTTTCAATTCGTTCTCTGGCAGTTAGTTTGCCCTTGCTTTTATGGCGATCGATATATTTTTGCCCGCCACCCAATTTAATTTTCCCTACATCTTGGCGCCACTTTTGCGTTAATGATTTCAAGTTTTCCGTATTGGCCATAAATGTGGGGGAAGAGACATCTACCTTTGATTTTAAGACTTCCAGATTATCCATTCTTGACCTCAATTTTTTTGAATTTCTTTTTCCCTACGCGAAGTAAAAATGATCCAGAAGCATAGACTTCGCTGGGCACCTTATCTTCTGCATTTTCGATAACGGTATCTTCAAAGCGCACGCCCCTACCTTTTATTAAGCGACGTGCTTCTCCTTTTGAAGAGGTAAAACCTGCCGCATTTACAAGGGCTGCCCAATTCATCTCCATCAAATCCTTTTTCTCCACAGCAAAAGTAGGGACTTCTAAGTGGGCTTGAACATCTATTTTAACAATCTCGGAGCTTGTGGTAATTTTTTTATCTGGATCGGCAGAGCCAAACTGATTGACTGCCGTAGCATAGGCCTTCGCTGCAGCATCTGGTCCATGACAAATTTTGCAAGCTTCAAAGGCCAAAATTTCTTTTGCTCGATTGGCATTGGCTTGCACCAGAGAGGCAATCTCCTGAACCGGCAAAAAGGTAAATATCTTCATTAGCTTTTCAATGTCGGCATCATCTGAGTTACGAAAGTATTGATAGTATTCCAGGGGACTGGTCTTACTTGCATCCAACCAAAGCGCCCCTTTCTCTGTTTTGCCAAATTTCGTGCCGCTGGAATTCATCAGTAGCGGCAAAGTTATTCCAAAGGTATCTTTTTCTAATCCCATGCGGCGACAAAGATCATCTCCCGCGACAATATTTCCCCATTGATCTTGCCCGCCTAGTTGCAAACTACAATTGTGGTCACGAAGCAAAACATAAAAATCATAGGCTTGTAAAATCATATAATTGAATTCTAAAAAGCTAAGGCCCTTTTCAAGGCGCAACTTTACGGACTCGGCAGTCAACATGCGATTGACGGAGAAGCGAGAGCCAACCTCACGCAGAAAGTCGATATAGTTCAACTTCATCAACCAATCCTTGTTATCGAGAAGCATGCCTTGCTTGCCATCCAAATTTAAAAAGCGCTTTAATTGCTGCTCGATTTTTTTAGAATTGGCATCTAGCTCATTGGAGGTAAGCATTTGCCGCATTTCACTTTTTCCAGAAGGATCTCCTACGCGAGCTGTTCCCCCACCCACCAAAGCAATGGCTTGGTGTCCCGCCTTCTGCATATGCACCATGGCCATAACTGGTACAAGATGCCCAATGTGCAAGGAATCTGCCGTAGGATCAAATCCCACATAAAAAGTACGATTTTGCTGGAGGTGATTTTCTAGCTCCTGCTCATGGGTTTGCTGATAGATAAAGCCGCGCTCTCGTAATGTATCTAAAACCGTCAAATCGACTCCCCTGAAAATGTGAAAATTATGCCTTAAAAGCTCTAGCATGGCTAGCAATGGATCTAAACTATGGTATATGCTAGGCAGCATAGAAAGTGGGCAATATCCATGGAAGTAAGAATCCAACATCACATAGTTGAAAAAGAGAGCACATTAAGAGATTACTGCCTAGACAAGCTTCAATGGCAACCTGACTTTTTTGAAAAAATTTTGGATATCGGCGGCATTTACATCGACCGAAAACGCTGTGAGAAAAACCAAAAATTACGTGCTGGTAGCTATTTGCGCCTACATACCCAGCCCAAACGCTTTCGAATCCCCCAAAATATTGAGCAGCTGCTGGTTGAGGAAGAGGAAGACTTCTGGATTTTACACAAGAGCTCGGGCCTTCCCGTGCACGCCACTCTCGACAATGCCAAAGAGAACCTTCTTTATCAATGGCAATCAAAAACCGGCAAAGCGGCCTATATCACCCATCGACTAGATGTGGAAACCGAAGGACTAATCCTTTTGGCTAAAAACAAAGACTTTCAACGTCAATTCAATGAAGCGCTACAAACAAAACAAGTTGTGAAAATTTACCAAGCGCATTGTGAAGCCGAGCTTCAGCAGGGAGAATACATTCATTATATGCAAAAGAGCAAAACCGCACCCAAAAAGTTGTTTGAAGATGCAGCTGCGGATCGCATGCTTTGCCGCATGGAAATATTGGCTGTCATAGAGAAGCAACACTGGCTGCAGTTACACACGGGCCGTCCCCATCAAATTCGTGCCCAAATGGCTTTTTTGGGAGCCCCCATACTAGGCGATACGATGTATGGTGCTAAAGCCGCGCATCGCTTTGGTTTGGTGGCAAGTTATTTACGCTTCCCTTATAAGAATTCTAGCTTTGAAGTAAGCATTGCAGATTGCTTTCTCGGCAAATCAATTTTAAGTTAAAAGTATGCGTTATATAAAGTTACTTTTATTTTTTACCTTGGTTGTTGTTTCGAAAAATGCAGTACAAGAAATGAACTCCATTTCTCTTGATACCCATATGAAAATGCAGCAAGATTTTTCAATCATTCTAAAAGATGCCATTCTTTTGGCTGTTCCTACTGCCACTGAAATATCTAATGAAAATATCCGCTCCAAGGTTCTTTCCAAGGATGAAATTCAAATTGCTTTTAATTCACAGTTTTTGAATTCCGAAAATAGCAATGTGAAAATTATTTTAGAAGGACTTGCTGACCTGAATCGTATCTATGAAAATGATACGCCCACCAATAAATGGTCCATTGATTCTTTTACCTTGGGAGATGAAGAAGTGGAGTTTCAAGACGAAATTTTGATAGAGGTAGATCGATCAAGGATACAATGACAGACTTTGCCTTAAGTGATGAAGAGCGCATACAAATCACTAGTGATGGCGATATTGTATTGCTGGGACAGATTGTAGAAGAAGTAGATTTTTTAAAGCAAATCTATAAAAATATTCGAGCTAAAGACCACTATTTCATCAGCCAAGCGAACCATCGTGAATTTGTGATAGAAGCCTATGATCAGATACTTGTAATTCCCCAGCTAATCATGGAGCGAGGCAAATGGCTCTTTCGCCCTGTAGAGGATGTAGAGTTTGAAATCAATTTGAATGAACTCTACCTAGATGATTGGGATAGATTGTTAGGCCGCACAAAAGACCAAATCCCTTTTGTTTTAACGGATTCGGCACAAGAGCAGGTTTTCAAAGCTTGCGACGAGTACGATGACGATTCTATTACCTTTGAAGGGCATATCTATCCCACGCCTTACTATTACCAAAGTAACTCCAGCGTAAATGAAAGTTCTTGGTGGTCTGCTAAATACAGAGAAAACAACAAACCCGGCTGGGATCTAGAAGGGCATCACCCCATGCTGGAGAATGCGATCTCCACCTTAAAACTCAATAAGTCCAAAATTCTTGTTACCGGTAGCGGCAAGGGGCATGATGCGGCATTTTTAGCAAAGCAGGGACATATTGTGCACGGCCTGGATTTTTCAAGTGAAGCCATAACAGCAGCAAAATCCCTATATGGAGAGGGGGATCAACTAAAATGGATCACCGCGGATATTTTTGATTTCAATAAACTTGGGGTCTACGATTTGGTTTTTGATCACACCTCCTATTGCGCCATTCAGCCAAAAAGACGGAATGAACTTGTTCGCAAATGGCATCAATTCTTAAGAGACGGAGGACATCTATTGGGAATCTTTTTTGCTATGGACAAGCAAAACGGCCCACCCTTTGGCGGAAGTGAGTGGGAGCTAGCCAAGCGATGCGAAAAAGGTTTTCGGCCTATTTACTGGAACCGCCTTCCGTCGGCCCCCCAATACTCTAGACACGGCATTGAGTTTATGGCCTACTTGCAAAAGGTAAACTCCTAAATGCTGCAAGACCCACTACGCTTGCGCTTTGCCATCTTTTTCGTAGTTCTGCTTTTTTTTATTGGCTTAGAGTTTTTTCTTTCCGATCGCAAAAAGAGCGCAAAACGCTTTGCGCGCTGGCCTGCCAACCTTGGTATGTCATTTGTGTCTTCCTTCTTGATTCGAGCTTTGTCCCCTCTGGGGGTCGCCGGCGTGGCTGTATGGGCAAATGAAAAGTCTTTAGGATTGTTTCATTTTTTAGATATAGCCTCTCATCCCGCCATTTTTTTAGCTTCGCTAGTAATGCTCGATCTCTTGATTTACGCACAGCATGTTCTTACCCATCATGTTGCTTTTCTATGGCGTTTGCACCGCGTGCACCATAGCGATTTAGAATTAGATGCAACAAGCGCTCTACGCTTTCATCCTCTAGAAATCGTGTTCTCCTTTTTTTATAAATCCTTATTTGTTTTGATTTTTGGTTTTTCAGCTACTAGCGTAATTGTATTTGAAATTTTATTAAATGGATTTGCTATCTTCAATCATTCGAACCTGCATCTACCTGGCAAGCTAGAAAAGATCCTACGCTACTTTATTGTCACGCCCCAAATGCATGTGGTTCATCATTCTATTGCCGAAAACGAGCAAAAAAAGAATTACGGTTTTTGTTTTTCCTTTTGGGACCGCTGGTTGAATACATATCTACAAAGATCAGAAGAAAAAGATATAGGCCTAAAAGATTTTCGGTCCGATAAAGAACAAAGCTTTTGGGAATTACTCATACAGCCTATAAAAAAACAGGGATGAAGATTGGTATTTATTGTATGTTTTTCTCTGCCCACAAGACGACCGCTTCTGCTGCCTGCAACGAGGCCTCGACCTCTTCTTTTCCCAGCTCACTCACCCCTTCTTCATAACGCCGAATCGTAGCGTAGGGATTTAGCTCAGAAAGTTTAAAGCCACCTGGTGGCTCAAGATCCTCTGGCATCAAAGCAACCAAAACGCCCAAATCATGAACTAAGGGAAAAGAAACTTGCGAATGTACCAGGACCGCTTTAAGAGCCTTTTCCACACTTTGTTGTGCTAAGAAAACGATATTTTCAGGACGCCCCTCTGCTTGCGGCTGATTTAAAAACATTGCGGATTTTAAATCACCACGCGCTATCGCGACCAATTCTTTTGCATATTCTTTTTTAAATAGGCGTTTTTTTTCATCCACCATACAAATCTAATCCTTCTCTACTGGCAATAAAGCAGACTCCACCCACATCTTTCCTCAGATTGTATTCTTTTTCTGTTTTTAAAATAAAATCTACCGCAAAACTAGACAAGGGCTTCCCATACAGTAGGGTTTTGGAATTTTCTAAATCCTCATGATTGGCAAAAACCAACAATATATCTAGGTCAGAATCAGGCGTAAAACTTCCCTCCACCGCAGAGCCAAAAAGAATAATACGCTGAACCTTCAATTTTCTAGATAGTATCTCGGCTAAACGTTTGGCTTCATTTTTAGCTTTTCTATTTAAATCAGGATTTGCTTTTAACTTTAATAATCCCATGACTTATTTTATCTTATTTTTTTGCAATGGTAAAAAAGAAATGCTTCTTTCTAATGAAAGAGAGTGATCTGCAAGATCAGCCTATAAAAAAACAGGGATGAAGATTCACTATAAGCCGGATTCTGTTCCCCTATTCGCTCCCTAGGCGATAGGATCGACAATCATTCCTCTAGGATGACGTTCACACGCCATCTCCAGCGATCTGACCCGGAAGCTTTGAGCTGGCCGCTCTCAAGCGCTTCCCTATTTGATCTTGCTCCGTGTAGAGTTTAGCCGTTTCAACCAGACTGAACTGGCTCGTCTCTGTTCCACTAGTCCTCGGCTCACGCCGGAGGGGTGTTACCCCTTACACTGCCATATGGAGTCCGGACTTTCCTCGACTCCCCCCTACGGAGGGCCGCGATTGCCCGTGAATCTTCATCTAAACTTCTACGTGATTTCTCGGAACAAAGCAATCATAGCTTTTACAAAGCAGCCATAATAACGCTATAAGTACGCGTATTTACATGGGTTTTATTCATCTAAACGCCGCAAACCTTGAATCACCACCGCATCCTCTACAACGGCATAGGTCACTTCAATCGGCTGGCAGCAGACTTCACAGTCTTCGACATATTTTTGCTCGGACAGCTCTTTTTCAAAAAGCATGGAGATTTCCTGCCAGCAGTAGGGACATTGAAAAAAGACTTCTTCTTCTAATTGCATAGTCGAAATATGACAGAGATCTAGTTAATTTTGCAAATAATTCGTCATTAAAATCAAATCATTTGCTAGAGACAATCGAAGGTTGCTCGCCTCTTTTTTTGTGCGGACTTGCTTAAGCTTCTCAAGATGATCACGGTAAATTCTTAAGCTTAATTGTTTGGGGTGAATTTGAATGGCATATTCTACCGTTTCCAAAGCATATTCATATTTTTCAGCCTCGGTCAGCATTGCCAAATAATAGCCGGTTAAATATGGGTTCCAGTTTTTTGCTAAAAGCTGATCGTATAAATATTTTTGTGCTTTTGTGGCATCCTGCTTCTTAATTTCATCTGCCTTTTCCACTATTTCATAATCTGCCTTACTCGGCTTGTATGCAAAGGGTTTAAATTTATTTGCTAAATATTTTTTTTCAAAGGTACGAACGGCCTTACTTACCTCTGCCGATCGCTCCATCTTTTTTACTTCTGTTAATAAATTTTTATTTTCATTATTTATGGTTTGCAGGTTTTCCGTAGCGAGTTCGACTAAAAAAAGTATACGCTGTTTTTCTTTTTCTTTTTCATCCGTCAATTTATCAATCCGATTGATAAAGGCTTGTAGTTTTTTAGCCTTTGCATGATCTGGATTGTTTTTTAAGATTTTCTCAATTATCGGCAGCGCTTGATCATAACCGCCTGTGGCAGTTCGCTCTAAAGCCGATTGATATAAATTTATATCAACGTTAGTGGATGCAAAAATAAAACTAAGTATTAGGAAGGACATACAATAATGATAGTGAAAAAAAGCGCCAGGCTCTACGGGACCTAGGATCAGAAATTATATGGAATCCTCAGGCAAGGGGATGAATTCTTTTTCATCACCTGGGACTTTGGCAAATTCTCCATTTCTCCACTTTTCTTTGGCCTCTTCAATTCTAGCCTCCTGGCTAGAAACAAAGTTCCAATAGATATGTCTAGTCCCAAGCTTTTCTCCGCCCATGACCGTAATAAAAGAGTCCTTCGTGGCCTGAATCTCAATATTCTGATCCGTACTTAATATTGCCATTTGATAAGCCTGGATCATTTGCCCCGCAATTTCTAACTGGCCCTTCACCACATAAATGGCACGCTCCTCTGCCTGGGGAAGAATTAGTTTTTGATCTTTCGATAGTCGAGCTTCAACATACAAAGTATCCGCAAACTGCTTTACGGGGGAAGTTATTCCATAAGCCTCGCCAATCATCACGCGAACCGGCACCCCCTCCACATCAACTTGTGGAATATCGTTAGCATCATAATGATAAAATGCGGGTTCTACCTCTTCTTGTTGCTCCGGCAGCGCTAACCAGAGCTGCAAACCATTCAATTTTTGCCCCGTTTTCAACTTTTCCGCTGCCGTTCTCTCAGAATGAGTGATTCCCTTACCGGCAACCATTAGATTAATGTCCCCAGGTTGAATCGCTTCACTATTACCCAAAGAGTCTCTATGCCAAATTTCCCCCTCAAAGGTATAGGTCACCGTTGCCAAATTTATATGGGGGTGTGGGCGGACATTGATTCCTTCAGCAGGCGGAAAATCAGCAGGGCCCATATGATCGAAAAAAATCCATGGTCCTACCATTTTTTGCTTTGCAAATGGTAAAACCCGCCGAACCGAGAATCCTCCCAGATCTTTTTCACGCGCATCAATGACTTTCTCGATCGCAGAACAGGAAGGCTCCTGACAGTCTGTTTGCTTTAAGCACTTGTCATTTGCAGAAATAAAGTTGGTCACAAACCAACGCTATAACAAATCATTCCCATAAACCAGAAAAAACACCAGGACTGGCTCGTGTATCCTACACTCGCCCCTTCGGGCTCTTCCAGAGCTCAAAAATAGCATCCTGCTATTTTTGTCGAACGGGTTTCGTACTGTCACCACTTCCAATACCAGAATCAAATACCACATGAGTTCCGCAGGAGCTTCGCTCCGAGGACTGTATGAAATGTGGTATTTGATTCTGGTAGGCTATCGCGGTCGCTATACGAACAAGCCTTTCCTCCGCTGTATATTATTGATTCTATTCAATTTTACTGGAATTCACCTTATAAAGATGAGGACCTATTAAGGCAGAAATACCTTGCTGAGGGTATGAATCCAAGGCAAATTGCTAGGCTCTTTTTTTCCTCCAGACAATGCATTATGAAATATCTTGAACTTTATAATATTCCAATTAGAGAAGAAGATCGTAAACTTGGACCCCTTAGTTTTGGAGAGCGCAGACACTATGGCAGGCTAACCTCCCATATCACAGAAAATATGAATATAGAAAAAGTAAAGTCGCTTAGAGAACAAGGATTCAGTTATCAATCCATAGCCAATATCTTCAATTCTTTGAAAATACCAACTAAATCCAAAAAGGCTATCTGGTACGCTAAAACGATTCGTTCCTTAGTGCTTCGTGACTAGAATCATTTTATCAATGAACCATTTTGAGAATATTATTTATAACTGGACCAAAAAAGCGTAAAAGTTGGCTACAAATGCCGATATGAACTTAAGACACCTTGGGGGAAAGAATGGGAGAGTTTTATTTCACTGGATGGCTGTTTGCTTTAATAATAGGCTTTATTAAAATGGTCATGGGGTTTTCAATGCTTAACTCGGTAAGAGTTAGTAACCTTAAAAAAATCGGGCTACATTTTTCTCCATTGAGTGGTAAATTTAAAAATAGTCCAGCGACAGCTTTTCAACACATCTTTTATGTGATTTATCTTCTTGTAATAACACCACTCTTCAGTTGGATATCTGTTGTTTCCGGCGTATGGCCTTTCATTGCAATGTGGACCAATAAAGTAGATGTACCAGAGAAAATTAAAGAAATTCAGTTTAAACTTGCAACAACTAATCTAGAAAAAGATGAAATTTTAAGCCTAATCGACGAACTACAAAAATTAAGCGGTCAAACATCGACCAAAATGGCAGAGAATTTCTTTGTAGATCTAAGTGAGCAAATAGATACTCCAGACGATGACCTATATACATTATCGATCGGCGATGATGAATGGCCCGCTAGTTTTGATATAGACCCGAAAAGCAAAAGGCTTGATTATAACGCTAACACCCCTGACTACGACAGCATATTTAAATCGATATTAGAATATAAGTTTGAAGAGCAAGAGATCTTAATTAGAACCGTTGAAGATAGTGTTAATAACTATGGAAAGGTAACTTTCAACATAAAAGATAACGTAGTACTTACCTCAGAAATAAGAAAGCAATGCAACGACAATAAATTCATGGACTACGACAAACAAATAGAAAAATATAGCAAAAGAGTTGAATGGTCTCAGGTTGAACTACATAAACTTAAATTTTTCATTATGTCCCATCATCCGTAACCCGGTCTTCTAGGCG